>JANPKD010000053.1:0-135145 GCA_031425835.1 Chitinophagales bacterium | reverse complement strand
TTTGCGCTTGAAATCTTCACTGAAATACCTCGTCGTCCGTAGTAAAGGTTTACCTACTAAATTTGCTCTTGTTGCCATAATCAACGGTTTTTGAAGTTTTGTAAACTCAAAAACGGTCAACGTATTTCAGGCAAGGACAGGGTGCCCGCCAACCGGCGGGCGGATGAGGCAGGGGCTGGGAGTGAGGTGCCAGCAACTATCGCTTGAATAACCAGGTTGCAGAACAACAATACTTACTGATGAAAAGAAATTTGCTACATACAGAAGCGGCGGAAAAATTAGTCAACCGCATACAAAATTTGACACCTCAAACAAAACCGCAATGGGGCAGCATGACAGCCACTGAAATGCTACTGCATTGTAACCGGGTAAATGAATACCTGCTGACCACACAGCCGCAGAAAAAACCTACCACAGTTAAACAATATTTAGCCAGGTGGATAGTGCTGTATATAATGCCCGGCTATCCAAAGGGTGCGCAGGCGCCAAAAAAAGTTGTAACCAAAGGGCTGGTGAATGAGTTTGATTTTGAAAAGGAAAAACAAAATTTTATTGCAATCATTAATCGTTTTCCAAATCATCCCTCCCCTTTAACATTACACCATCCTTATTTTGGAGGATTAACAACTAAACAGTGGGGCCTTGCCGGTTGGAAGCATGTAGATCATCATTTGCGGCAGTTTGGGGTGTGAGTTAGATGACTAATGAATGATGAGTATGTACGAGAAAAAGCTGAAATTATTTTTAGAAGGGAAAGTAAAAGAGTATAACCAGCCTTCGTTTATTTCTGCCGATCCAATTTGCATTCCTCATCGCTACAGCAAAAAACAAGACATAGAGATCGCCGCTTTTTTTGCCT
Source organism: Chitinophagales bacterium (assembly GCA_031425835.1). Classification (GTDB taxonomy): domain Bacteria; phylum Bacteroidota; class Bacteroidia; order Chitinophagales; family Chitinophagaceae; genus Flavisolibacter. The sequence goes on along the minus strand of JANPKD010000053.1, from coordinate 134,286 downwards.
CCGTTTTTGCCTGGGGCAACCGTACCACTATCATTAATAAAACAACGGAGCTGTTGAAACTGATGGACGATGCGCCGCATCAGTTTATCATTCAACATTCAGACACAGAATTGCAAAAGCTGCTGGCTTTCAAACACCGCACTTTTAATACAACTGATCTTCTTTACTTTTTACTTTTTCTGAAACATCACTACACCAATAACGCTTCCCTGGAAAATGCGTTTGCAAAATGGATGAATAAAAAAGATACCACGGTAGAAAATGCACTCGTTGGTTTTCACGATTATTTTTTTTCGTTGCAGGATGCTCCGGTACGTACCAAAAAGCATATAGCCACACCGGTTAGAAACTCAACCTGTAAAAGGCTGAACATGTTTTTACGCTGGATGGTGCGCAACGATAATTGCGGTGTTGATTTTGGCATTTGGAAAACCATTTCGCCGGCGCAATTAATTTGTCCTGTTGATGTGCATGTAGCAAGAGTGGCGCGGCAGTTACAATTGATCAAACGAAAACAAACCGATTGGCTTACCGCACTTGAACTAACTGCCGTGTTGAAAAAATGGGATAAAGCCGACCCGGTGACATATGATTTTGCTTTGTTTAGTTTAGGCGCAATAGAAAAATTTTAGCCCTTGTTTTTTGTTGCCGAGTTTTGCAGGATGCAAGAAAATGGATTTGATTTGCTGCAAAAGATTGACCGGCCACTAAGCCTGTTAGAGAAGCAAAATTTATTAGCGCAATTACAGGAGCACATCAACAACTTGCTGCAGCATAACTTTCCACTGCTGGTTCAATTACTTTACAGGGCCGATGTTTCCGAAAAAAAACTCAGGGGTTTGTTGCAACAACATGCTTCTACCGATGCAGCGTTACTCATTGCCCAAATGCTTTTACAAAGGCAGGAAGAAAAAATTAAAACCCGGCAAAGCTCATCGCCAGGAAATAGGCCGGGCAATGATGAAGCCTGGTAAAAAACATGCACCCCCTCAGTCAGGCACTATTTTTTTGCAACTTGTAAAAACCATGTTATGAAAAGAGACGGAGCAAATGAAAGCCTGTGGCAATACAATATAAAAGATTACGCGGCCGCACCCGTACAATGGCCCACACAAACCTTTGATGTGGTAATTGTTGGCGGCGGCATTACCGGAATTACAACGGCATTGCAATTACAAAAGGCGGGCAAAAAATGCGTAGTAGTAGAAAGTTATTCCTTATGTTTTGGAACCAGTGGCGGCACCACGGCCCACCTTAATTCTTTTCTTGATACCCCGTACGATAAAATTGAAAATGATTTTGGGGAAAATGCTGCACAACTGGTAGCAAGCGCTACCAACAAAGCTTTAAAATTATACCACTCCAATGTAGAGCAATACCAAATAAACTGTGGTTACAGCCAGCACGATGGCTATGTGTATGCCCGGGATACAAAGCAGGTAAAAGAGTTGACAAAAATGTTTGAAGCCGCCGAAAAAGCGGGTGTGGATGTAAGTTATACAGACCGCATTCCGGTACCCGATGATTTTATCCGGGCAATGGTGTATCAAAAGCAGGCGCAGATTCATCCTGTAAAATATGTGCACGCACTTGCTGCACAGTTTGAAAAAGGTGGCGGTATCATCATACAAAACTGCGCAGTTAACCATGTGGTGGAAGCGCAGGAAAGTGTAGCCGTTGAAACAAGTTTGGGCGCATTGCAAGGTGGCTATTTGGTTTGGGCCACACATATTCCCCCGGGTGTAAACCTCCTGCATTTTAGATGTGCGCCTTACCGCAGTTATGCAATGGCATTGCAGTTGAAAGGTGATGACTATCCCGATGGCCTTTGTTACGATATGTACGATCCCTACCACTATTACCGCATGCAGGATGTGGACGGCGTTAAGTATTTAATTGCGGGTGGCGAGGACCATAAAACAGCTCATGTTGAAAATACAGAAGCTTGTTTTACAAAATTGGAAGCACACATGCGTAATTTATACGAGGTGGAAAAAGTAGCTTTCAAATGGTCGTCGCAATATTTTGAGCCTGCCGATGGCCTGGCCTACATTGGCTTGTTGCCGGGTAGCTCGGGAAATATTTTAGTAGCCACTGGCTATGGCGGAAATGGAATGACTTATAGCCATATCGCCGCGCCGTTGCTTACCGATTTAATCATGCAAAAAGAAAATGCGTTTGCGGCCCTGTTCAATCCTAACCGCGTAAAACCAGTAGCGGGCTTTGCAAATTTTGTGAAAGAAGCTGCTGATGTGGTGTCGGAATTTGTAAGCGGCCGTTTTGCTGCCGAAAAAATTGATGGACTTTCCGGGCTGGCCCCGGGCGAAGGTAAAATTGTAAATTATGAAGGTGAAAAACTGGCGATTTATAAAGATGAGAGTGGAGTGGCACATGCCCTAAGCCCTGTATGCACGCATGTAAAGTGTATTGTAAATTGGAATGCAACCGAAAAAACCTGGGACTGTCCCTGCCACGGTGCCCGGTATGCAATTGATGGAGAAGTGCTCACCGGCCCGGCCCGCAAGGCTTTGCACAAAATTTCGCTGCAGGAAGTGTTGGAAAAATAAAAAGGAGTATTTGTTTGGCATGCGTTTAAAATTTTCAGTAAGCCGCTATATGATAGCGGCTTCATTTTTTTTGAAAAGCTGCAAACAAAAAATACTGTAATTTGTACACCACTTCCAATGCTCCCATTTCACCAACATTTATACTGCTTATAAACTCAACTGCATGAATCAACTCAAGCCTTTTATTATTGTGGTAGATGATGATGATGAAGACCGCTACCTCTTAAATTGTTCGTTTACTGAGTTGGGGCTTGATGAAAACGTAAAATTTTTTGGCGACGCCCTTCAGTTTATTAAGTACGCAGAATTAATCAGTAGCCTTAATGTACACCCTGCACTCATTATTCTCGATTACAAAATGCCCTACATGAATGGTAAGGCAGTTGTCAATTATTTAAAATCGAAACCACACACGCAGGAAATTCCAATTGTTATTTTTTCAGGAACCTTAACTAATGAAACTAAGGAAAAGCTTAACGACATTGGTGTATCGGCCTGTTACGAAAAAGGACAAACCGCGCAGGACCTGGTTGATGCGCTGCGTGAAATTTTAAAGTTGGCAAGGCCGGTGGCAAGCTAGGAGAGAATATTCATTATTGCACCTTGCTTTCTTTACCATGAGGTGAAGGAGGAAAAGAGCGAAGCGGAATATTTTTTATTGCACAAGATTGCTTTACAAAGAGGTGAAGGAGAAAAAGCTTACCGTTCATTCAAAATCGTGTTGCAAAAGGGATGTTTCCCTGTATTTCTCTTTTCCTTTTTTTCTCCTTTGTGTTTCTATTAGCCTGCCTTTCTCTTACCCCAAAAAAAAGCCCCGCACTTCGAAGCACAGGGCACAAACACACATGAAAAAGCTGTAGGGGGAGGAGTCGAACCTCCACGGGGCAGTTAGCCAAAGTGCAAAGATTAGTGGTCAACCCTGGTCGGCCTGACTTCCGGCTTTCGCCAAAATCACGTCGGCTCTACACTTCGTTTGTCCTGTTATCCCCACCCTCGAGACGAGAGGGCATGTCTGCCGGGTTTCATCACCCCACATTGTTATAGTTAAACAGTTCATAGTTGAAAGTTCGAAGGTTAAGACACGGAACAAGACTTTGAACTTTTGACTTCCGACTTTGAACTGCCTTTCAATGAACTTGATAAGTCAAAACTAAAGTGTTGTAGATAATATTCAATCACCCCGGTAAATATTTAGAACTCATCCAAAATAGTGGCCGATTGTTGAAAATATTTTAATTTGCTCCCTTAAAAACCCTCTTACTTTGAATATTGACAAATTGGATTTGCAAATTCTGCAGCAGATTATGCACGATGCAGGTATTTCTTACGCCGAGATAGGCAAAAAATTATTCGTTTCGGCAGGCACCATTCATGTGCGCATCAAAAAAATGCAGGATGCCGGCATCATTAACCAAATGAAGTTTGGCGTTGACCTTAAAAAATTGGGATACGATGTTATTGCCTTCATTGGTATTTTTCTGGAAAAAAGTTCGTTGTACGATGCGGTGGCGAAGGACTTGAAAAAAATTCCGGAGATCGTTCGCATGAATTACACCACGGGCAACTACAGCATTTTTGCTGAAATTGTTTGTAAAGACATTTCGCAATTGCGCAACATTTTACACGATGAGCTGCAAAAAATTAAGGGCATTGAACGAACCGAAACTTTTATTTCGCTGGAAGAAAGCCTCAACCGCAACGTAAAAGTTATTGCATCCTGATTTGCTGTAGCTCCAACGGCTACGGTAAATCTAAGGTGCTATTATGCCAACAGAAAACCGATTGTCGGCCCGTGACAGCAAGTACGGGGGACTATTTTGCATCTGCTATTCGGTATTATTGCCTCATCAATGAAGCCCCATTCTTTTTTCAAAAATCTTTCGGTGCTGTTAGCACTGAACATGCTGGTAAAACCCGTGTGGATTTTTTTAATTGACAGGGTGGTACAAAACCAGTTGGGTTACCAGGTTTATGGAAGATATTTTGCACTGCTGAACCTGAGTTATGTGCTGCTCTTTATTGCCGATGCGGGCCTGAGCAATATGCTTAATCAAAAACTTGCCCGCAACCAGGCAGTAAATATTCGTCAGCTTTTTTTTGGAAAAGTTTTTCTTCTACTGCTGTACTTACTCGCCTGCATGGCTACAGGGTTGCTTACACAAATTGATCAGTGGCAAATTTTCGGTTACATCATCAGTATTCAAACGCTCAATTCGCTCTTTACTTTTTTAAGAAGCATAATTACGGCGCAACAGTTTTTTAAAACCGATGCGTGGTTTTCGGTTATGGACAAAACACTGGTAATTATTTTTTGTGCACCCTTTTTATATGGCGCCAGTTTCGGTTCAATAAGTTTGTTGCTTTTTTTGCAATTACAATTGGTAGCAACCGGCATTTCGGTTGTAACGGCACTATCGTTTGTTCTTTCAACAAAAATAAACATCAACAGCCTGCCGCAAAAAACAACTGCGGTGCTGGCGCAAATACTGCCCTTCACCGTTATTATTTTATTGATGTCGGCGCATTATAGGCTTGATGGATTTTTACTTGAGCGGCTGCATATCAATGGAGCTTATGAAGCCGGCTTGTACGCGGCGGGTTATCGTTTGCTTGATGCAGGAAATATGGTTGGTTATCTTGCCGCTGGTTTTTTGGTTCCATTCATTGCCCGCAATTTTGACAATAAGAATGTTGTGGCGCAAACTATATTGTTTACCCGCCATTGCCTTTTGTTTTTCGGGGTTACGCTTGCTTGTTTTGTGTGGGTAAACGCAAAATGGCTGCAACAGCTTTTGTATGTTGAAAACAATAGCGGTGCCGCCAGTGTGCTACGTTTATGCGTGGCGGCATTGCCGGCATATTTGCTTACACACATTTATGGCTCGGCACTTACGGCTACATCAAAGTTTTCCTCATTCATTTATTTACTTGTATTTTCTGTGGCTATAAATGTATTGGTTAACTTATGGCTTATTCCAATTTATGGAGCAAGCGGTGCGGCCACCGCGGCATTGGTTAGCCAATACATTTGTGCAATTGGCTGTATGGTGCTGGTGCATCAAAAGCTGGGTATAAAAATCAATGCCCTTTCTATTTTCCTTACCATTTTGGCAGCCGCTCTTTTTTATGCCATTTTTTATTTTGGAGATGCGCTGTCCATCAATGTTTGGCTTACTCTTTTGTTTGCAGTTATTTTGGTACTTGCATCTTCATTTATTTTTCGAAGCCCGATAAAGAAATTTTTTACACTCATTGAATAGCAGCGTATGCCCGATTTGATTTTTGCTTTTACCCGCCAGTGGAAATTTATTATTGGTACCAGTGTACTGGTTGCTTTAATTGCTTTGATTGCATCGCTGCTGAGTACAAAACAATATTTGTCTGTAGCAACCGCATTGCCTGTTAACACCGCATTATCCGACAAAGCCCGCATTTTCAATAATAACATCGAGGGTCTTTACCCGGCACTTGGCACCCCCGATGATTTGGATAGAATTGAAGGCACAGCAAAATTGGATACCATTTTTATTGCTGTGGTGCACGAAAATAAAATGGCCGCACATTATGGGTTTGAGGATAAAGCCGACCCGGTGTATAACGCCGTTGAGCAGTTGCAGAGGAATACCAAAATTGTAAAAAGTGCCTACGGGGAATTGCAGGTAAAAGTGTGGGACGAAAATAAAAATATGGCCGCCACCCTGGCGAATAGTTTATTGCAACAACTACAAAATCTGCATCAGCATTTGCACCAGGAGAATAACAAAATGATTCTGTCAAAGCTAACGGCAGCCTATAACCAACAAGCCCAGGTTGATAAAATAAATGATCAGGCTACACAGGATTCGGCAAACAATGAATTTGGTACAGATAACGAACAACTGAAACAATACAGACAACTGATTAACGAATACCAGCTGGTGGTAAATGCCTCACCGAAGATTTTACTAACAGTGGAAACGGCCCGGCCTTCTGCAAAACCTGACAAACCCCGAACGGCGCAAATGGTTCTGTTTAGTTTTGTAGCGGCACTTGCGTGTACATTTTTATTGAGCCTTTTTATTAATGGCAAAAGAACAAATGCGTGAGCCTTCTACACCACAAAATTGGTTTCTATTTTTTATCGTTGCTCTCTGTTTGCGTGGCAACTGCCGCTTATCTGCAACAACCATTGGTGCTTGCTATTCCTATTGCAATGCTTGCGGGCTATTATCTTTTGCAATACCCTGCACATCTTTTTTATTTGCTCATAGTATCGCTGCCCTGGTCAATTGAATACCAAATTACACCTGCACTTGGCACCGATTTACCCGATGAGCCGTTCATGTGGCTGGCATCTTTTGCGGCACTTATAATTTTGGTTTACCGGAGCCGGTCTATTCAATTCAAATTACTGCATCCGCTATTTGTGCTGTTGCTATTGCAGGTTATTTGGATTGCCCTGGTTATTCCCTTCTCCACGCATACCATCATTTCCGCGAAATATTTATTAGCCAAGCTTTGGTACTTACTGGCATTTGTAGTGCTGCCGGTTTTTTTGTTTAGAGATAAGGAGGTTGTAAAAAAGTCAGCGGTTTTATTGGTGTGTTCCATGATGCTGTTTGTAATGTATGCATTGATGCGCCATGCAACATTTGATTTTAGTTTCGAAAAAATAAATACGGCGCTTGAACCCTTTTACCGCAACCATGTAAATTATTCGGCCCTGCTTGTTTGCATCATTCCATTGTTGATTGCTTTTTTGCACAGTGCAGAGAAGCGATGGCTGAAAGTTTTCTTTTCCATTTTATTGGTGTTGGCATTGACTGCTGTTTTTCTTTCGTATGCAAGAGGTGCCTGGGTGGCTGTTGCGGCAGGTGCGGTTGCCTACTGGCTCTTGAAAAAGAGATTTTTGTTCTTTTCATTTCTTGTGGCGGCAACCATTGCGATCGGCGCATTTTGCTGGATGGCCATAAATAATAACTACCTCAGATTTGCGCATAACTACAACACCACAATCTTTCACTCCGATTTTAGCCAACACCTTACTGCCACTTACCAAATGAAAGATGTATCAACCGCCGAACGATATCATCGGTGGATAGCCGCCGTTCGTATGTCGGGTGATAGTTGGCAAACCGGCTTTGGCCCCAACACATTTTATGAAAATTACAAACCGTACACGGTGCCTGCATTTAAAACCTGGGTAAGCAGCAATCCTGAAAAATCGACCGTGCACAATTATTTTTTATTGCTGTTGGTGGAACAGGGTGTTGTTGGTTTGCTGTTATTTCTTACGCTGCTTGGTAGTTTATTTTGGTGGGTGCAAAAACTATATCATCAATTAACCGATGATTTTTGGAAGCGGGCAATGGGGGTTGCAGCCGTGGTGCTAACCATGGTTTGTGTGCTTAATTTTTTAAGCGATTTAATTGAAACCGACAAAATTGGCAGTGTGTTTTATTTGTGTGTGGCGGTAGTTATTGTTGCAACGAGATTTTTGCCGTATAAAAAGAACTAAATTTTTTCCTTTGCTATTACTTGCAGTTGGCTTTAGCCGACTGTATGATTGCATTGATGTGAAGCGGCTTTAGCCACATTCAAACAATGTGGCTGGAGCCGCTTAATAACACACTTTATTTTGCAGTTGGCTAAAGCCAACTGCAATTGAAAACTGAGTAAAGCCGGAGTTTTTTTTTGAAATTGTGTTTGCGTAAGGGATAGGAACGGAAATCCTTTTTTGCTCCGCCTCACGCAAAAAAGATTGCAGTGGATAGCCCGGCCGACGGCTGTAGCAAAACAAGGCGAGGCACGAGCCGTTGTTTTTGCACAGACGGGGGTACGCCCAAAAAACTTTTATAAAAAAGGTGTCGTAATTTTTTGATTGACTTATAATTTCCCCCGCACATTCAATGCATCTCTTAACCCATTGCCCAATAAATTAAAAGCAAGCACCAGCAACATAATGGCAAACCCCGGTGCTAATGCCAGCATGGGGTTTTGAGTGATAATGAAATTGTAGTTTTCTTTTATCATGAGTCCCCAACTTGGTTGCGGCGGTTGCACACCAATGCCCAAAAAACTCAGACCTGCCTCGATAACAATTGCCGATGCAAAGTTTGATGCGGCAATAACCAATATAGGGCCCATAATGTTGGGCAGTATATGCCGGGTAATAATTCTTGTGTGCGAAAACCCCAACACTTTTCCAGCCTCTACATATTGCAACTCACGTGCGGCAAGTACCTGGCCACGTACAAGCCTTGCAACGTTCACCCACATAGTCAACCCAACGGCAATGAATATTTGCCAAAAGCCCTTGCCCAGCAAAAGTGTTATGGCAAAAACCAGCAGCAATGTTGGTATGCTCCAAATAACGTTGATCAACCACATAATTGTTTCATCGGTAGCGCCGCGAAAGTAACCGGCAATGGCGCCCAGCGTAGTGCCAACGAGCAATGAAATAAGCACAGTGATCAGGCCTACACTCAAACTTACTCTTGTGCCAATGAGCAGCCTGCTCAAAATATCGCGGCCATATTTATCGGTACCTAAATAAAATTTTTGTTTGAGTACTGGTTCCGCCGCTACACTGGTTGCCGCAAATGTCATTTGCTCGCTTACACCTTCATCAATATACTTGTCAACAACAATGCTGTCGGCTACTTTTCGCCAGTTATTGATGGGAAGAAAATCGTAGCTGTCGGGCCGGCCACTGATAATTTTTTCACCCAGGCCGGATTGGGTAACATTTTGTTTTTTTACCAACAAAAATGTTTGTGTGAAGCCTGGTTTTTCGCCGCCAATTTCAAGGATAATTCTATTGGCAAACGGGGAGGGATCGGGGGAGATGAGGTAACAAAAAATAGCAACCAGTAATGCCACAACAATAATAACCAGACCCGCAACGGCTCCTTTATTTTTTTTTAATCGCTGCCAGGCAGCCTGCCTGAATGATGGAGCCGGGTTCATGCGATAAAGATAGGGACCTCACCCCCAACCTCCCGCGAAACGGGACAGGCTCTCTCCACAAAGTTGGAGAGGGGGGAAGTACACAGACTGTGACACAGCTATAGAACTACGATCTCAAAAAATACTGAAACTTCGAACAAATAAAACATCTTTGAATAAGCCTTTGCTGTGCGTTGGCAAGTCCCTCTCCGGTGGATTTAGGGGGCCGCCTACTTCGTCCTCCTTCCTTTCCATTCATATTTCCCCATTTGGCTAATTGGCCCAATAAGTACCGTATAGAAAACATGGAGGGGCTGAAAAAGTAAAAACCATTTCATTAATTTTCTTTCATCAAAAAAATCAGTGACCGATGAAACAAAACGCCACTCGATAAAAGTTTTGAAGAGAATGAATGTTACAGAGGCAAGTAAAAATCTGGCATCGAAAAAAGAAGCGGCCAGCAAAATAAAAAACAGCAGGTTGAAGCAATACACAAAAAATAAAACCGCAATAATGCGCCAGTCATCATACACCAAAGTTTTACTGGCCCATCTTTTTCGCTGCATCACAAAAGTGGCTAAGCTTTTCATTGGTTCTGCCACTACAATTGCCTCCTTACTTTTTAAATAAAAAACTTTGTTGGGGTGCTGCTTTTTTATTTTGTGCATCAGCAGCATATCATCGCCGGTTGCAATTTTATCAATGCCGGCAAAGCCGTTCACTTCTTCAAAAGTTATTTTTGCATAGGCAAGATTAGCGCCATTGCACATACTGTGCACCCCTGCACCAACGCTCGCCGCTGTTATGCCTTGCAGCACTAAAAAATCGAGCGACTGGAATATTTGAAACAGCGAACCATCATGCTGCAGTTTTACCGGGCCAGCTATAAATGCGGCTCTATTTTCCTGATAAAACAAATTGATTGTTTGCAGCCAATGCGGGTGATGGAGGCAGTCGGCGTCGGTAGCTACTATTAATTCTCCCTTAGCAAAACCTACACCTGTTTCTATTGCTTTTTTCTTGGAGGATGAACCGGCGGTTCCCTGCGGTTGCAAAAGCATTATATTTTGCAACTGAAAGGCTTTTACTTTTTCCGCGGTTGCATCGGTGGAAAAATCGTCAACGATAATTACTTCAAATTTTGATAAGGAATAAACCTGGTTTTTAAATGACGTAAGCAATTGATCAACCTGCGCTTCTTCGTTTCGGGCAGCTACAACAACGCTTATAAAGGTTTCCGAAGTTTTTTGGGTGGCAATGAAGGGCTTGAGCAACCGCCAGTTTTTATAATAAAACGCAATGAGTGCTGCGTAAAGAGCAAGGAAGATAGCAGTGATAAAAATTAGCGCCATGCAGTACACAAATCTACTGGCTGGCGCCCAATTTTATTTTGATTTCTACCCCGTCATCTTTCTGCTGAATGATGCCAATAGATTTTTTAGTTTTTTGTTATTTGAATCGATTCAGCCCAACCATTCATGGATGCTCTAATAAGATAACCACCAGAAGCCATCCCGTTTGTGGGCAAAGTAAATTGCGCAACTCCTTTTGCCGGCTTGGTTAGTGTTGAACGTTTTGTTACAGCACCCTGCAGGTTAATTATTTCCAACAAAATACTACCGGTGTGGTCGTTATCTACAACCAATGTGAACCTGTTGCTAACGGGGTTTGGAAACGCCTGCATTGAAATGGTTGGTGCAGTTACTGCTGCATCAACCGAAAATGTTTTATCTGCCGACACAGTTGCACCAGTTGATGTACTGTTTATTTCCAACCATTTTATGTTCCATCCACCGGCAGCGTTTGTGGTATGTATGCGCAGTGTTTGCGTACCTGCTGCAAGTGTTGCGGAAGCTGAAATAGTAGTCCAGTTTTGAAACCCTCCCGTGTTGGGTACATTCACTGTAGCCAGTACCGCACCATCGGCTCTGCGCAATTGAAACTGCGGCGTGGCAAACATAGTGGCTACCCGAAAATTAATAGTGTAAGTACCGGCGTTGGCAACGTTTACAGAGTAGTCCATCCAGTCGCCGGTATCTTGCCAGGCAACATTCAATCCACCACCGACATCGCTTGTATTTTCCGTGCGAATACCATTCATGGCCGTATAGTTTTCAGCTTCAATTTTTGTTGACGTAGTTGGTGGTGGCGGCGGTGTTGTTGCGCCAGCAATTTCCCACCAATTAATGTTCCATCCACCTGCTGCTATTGTGGTATGAATGCGCAGTGTTTGTGTGCCTGCCGCAAGTGTAGCCGATGCTGAAACAGTTGTCCAGTTTTGAAAGCCACCCGTGTTGGGTACACTCACTGTAGCCAACACAGCACCATCGGCTTTGCGCAATTGAAATTGTGGTGTTGCAAACATGGTAGCAACTCTAAAGTTTACTGTGTACGTACCTGCAGTGGCAACATTTACTGAGTAATCCATCCAGTCGCCGGTGTCTTGCCAGGCAACGTTTAATCCACCACCAACATCGCTGGTGTTTTCTGTACGTATGCCATTCATGGCTGTATAATTTTCGGCTTCTATTTTTATTGAACCTGATGGTGGGGGCGGCGGAGGTGGAGGTGGAGGTGGTGGTGTTGTTGCACTGGCAATCTCCCACCAGTTTATGTTCCATCCGCCTGCAGCGTTTGTGGTATGAATGCGTAAGGTTTGCTGTCCTGCATCCAGGGTAGCAACAGCCGAAACAGTCGTCCAGTTTTGAAAGCCACCCGTATTAGGCACGTTCACTGTGGCCAGCACCGAGCCATCGGCTTTGCGCAGTTGAAACTGTGGTGTGGCAAACATGGTTGCTACACGAAAATTGACGGTGAACGTTCCGGCGGTAGCAACGTTTACAGAATAGTCCATCCAATCACCGGTATCCTGCCAGGCAACGTTTAATCCCCCACCGGCATCACTTGTATTTTCAGTACGTATGCCATTCATGGCGGTATAATTTTCGGCTTCTATTTTTGATCCGGATGGTGGGGGTGGCGGTGGCGGAGGTGGAGGCGGGGTTGTTGCACCAGCAATCTCCCACCAGTTTATATTCCATCCACCCGCGGCGTTTGTGGTATGAATGCGCAAGGTTTGCTGTCCTGCATCCAGGGTAGCAACAGCCGAAACAGTCGTCCAGCTTTGAAAGCCACCTGTGTTAGGTACGTTCACTGTTGCCAGCACCGCTCCATCGGCCTTACGTAATTGAAATTGTGGTGTTGCAAACATTGTTGCCACGCGAAAATTAATAGTGAACGTGCCCGCGGTAGTAACGTTAACGGAGTAGTCCATCCAATCGCCGTTATCCTGCCACGCAACGTTTAATCCACCACCGGCATCGCTGGTAGTTTCGGTGCGTATGCCATTCATGGCTGTATAATTTTCCGCTTCTATTTTTGAACCCGCAGGTGGCGGTGGAGGCGGCGGCGGTGGACTGCCACCGAAAATATTTTTTGCAATCACCCTGTCGAAAAGTAACCTGTGGCCTTCATCATTTAAATGGTAATCCGCATCGGGAAAACCCAAGTGGCGAAGTTCATCCCGCAGACTAAAAAATCCATCACCCGTTACCAGGTCATCCCAAAAATTAATGGAGTAAACACCAAACGTATTTGTTATTGAATCACGCAGGTTTTTTTGCAGCTGGCGTTGGGCCGGGTCAAGGTCGTTGCGCGGTTGAGTGGTAGCTATAAAACAAGTTTTGCCTGCTGCAATTACGGTTTGATAAATAAGCCTGAAGTTGTCCATTGTTTCCCGGGTGTTGTAGGGCGGCGAAACAAAGTCCCAGGCAAATCCTTTTACATCGTTGCTGGGCAGGTTAACAATAACGATATCGGGGTTTAGGTTCAGCGCTGCCGTAACATTATTATTCACATCAATCGTTTCTCTTTGTATGGGAGCAATATATCCTGTGGGCAATTCCTTGTAAGTAGAATAGCCATAGCCCCCAAGCGCATACACCACGGTATCTGCCCCATCATTCACGTTTTTTCTGTACGAGGATTGTAGCCTGCCCACCCAGCTAAAGCGATTGTCTGATGAGGCGGCGCCTAATGTTGTTGATGACCCAAGAGCTACCACAATTTTTTGTGCCGAAGCTGACTGTAATAATCCATGAATAGCAATGATGCCAAAAGCTAAAAAAGTATTTTTCATAAAAGCATTTTGATAAAAAGAGTGTCGGGTCAGGGGTGTCGGCAAAAGCAGAGGATGGTGGCAGAATTCAAAATTAACCTCTCTGAATAACTTCAAAACATTTTATTTGGAGTCATACATGGAGTTGGTTACTTTTACTTAGTTGCATAAACAACCGTATGTCAAACAACCAATTTAGGAAAGGAGAATTGTACAGTTTTATCACTGGCAAGGCGTCTACAGCCATTGCCCGGCGGTTGCAAAAAAAGTTCAACGGATCATCCATTAATCTTACGATAGAACAATGGAGTGTACTCTACCATTTATGGAAAGAAGATGGCGCCAGTCAGCAGGAATTATGCAATGCCAGTTTTCGGGATAAACCCAGCATTACCCGCCTGGTTGATAACCTCGAAAAGCTCAACCTGGTAAAGCGGGTTTCAGACGACAACGACCGGCGTATCAACAAAATATTTTTAACCAGGCAGGCACAAAAGCTCCAGGAAGAAGCCATGCAGCTTGCCGCTGAAACTTTAGACGAAGCCCTGGAGGGTGTGCCCTCCAATCAAATTGAAATTTGCAAGGAAGTACTGCAGAAGGTGTACGATAATTTGAGCAAGTGAGTGCAGAAGTCGGAAGTAAGAAGCCAGTGTTAAAGAACTAAGAATCAAGAATCAAGAATTAGGAAATATGAAGTAGGAATTACGAAGTAGGTAGAAAAAAGTAACAATTAAAAAGTAAGAAGCAAGCCGCAAGAACAAAACAAACTCATCTTAAACTTTAAATAATGGAAGCCGTAACACAACAACTAATTAATGGTGGCGAGTGGTTGGTAAAAGAAACCAACCCAACCGACATTTTTATGCCCGAACAATTTTCGGAAGAGCAGAAAATGATTCGCGACATGTGTAACCAATTTTTAGAAACCGAAGTAATGCCCCGCCTCGAAGCCATTGATGCAATGGAGCCGGGCCTTATGCAAAGCCTTGTACAAAAAGCGGGTGAGCAGGGTTTGCTGGCAACCTCTTTCCCCGAGGAGTATGGCGGGCTCGGAAAGGATTTTGTCACCTCCACCATTGTTAACGAATACCTCGGTGCAGGTCATTCTTTTTCCGTGGCCATTTCGGCGCACACCGGTATTGGCACTTTGCCCATTTTATATTTTGGAACCGAGGAACAAAAAAGCAAGTACATACCCAAATTGATCAATGGCGAATGGTCAGGTGCATACGGACTAACGGAACCAAACAGCGGCAGCGATGCGCTGGGTGCAAAAACTTCGGCTAAGTTGAGCGATGATGGAAAACATTACCTGCTCAACGGACAAAAATGCTGGATCACCAACGGTGGTTTTGCCGATGTGTTTACTGTTTTTGCAAAAGTGGATGGCGATAAGTTCACCGGTTTTATTATTGAAAAAGGTTTTGAAGGTTTTACGCAAGGCCCCGAAGAACATAAGATGGGCATAAAAGGGTCATCAACCGTGCAATTGTATTTCCAGGATTGTAAAGTGCCGGTTGAAAATGTATTGGGCGAAATAGGCAAAGGGCATAAGATAGCTTTCAACATTTTAAATTTAGGAAGACTGAAACTTTGCGCCGCAGCCATTGGCGGATCGAAAAGAGCAGCAACCAACTCGGTTGAATACGCCATTACAAGAGAGCAATTCAAAACCTCCATTTCCAACTTCGGTGCAATAAAAAACAAATTGGCTCAAATGGCTATTGGCATTTATGCTAACGAAAGTGCATTGTACCGCACGGCTAAAATGATTGATGAAAAAGAAGAACAATTAACTGCAGCGGGCAAACCGTTTAACGAAGCCCTGCTTGGTGCGGCTGAAGAATATGCCATTGAATGCGCCATATTAAAAGTACACGGCAGCGAGGTGCTCGACTACGTGGTTGACGAAGGTGTGCAGATACACGGGGGAAATGGATTTAGTGCCGAGTACAATATTTCGAGAGCTTACCGCGACAGCCGCATTAACCGCATTTACGAAGGCACCAATGAAATTAATCGTTTGCTTACAGTTGACATGACGTTGAAACGTGCCATGCAAGGCCGCCTTAATATTATGGGTGCGGCAATGAAAGTATCACAGGAATTAATGAGCATCCCCGACTTTGGCGAAGAAGATGAAGCAGCATTTGCGCAGGAAAAAAAGACGGTAGCCAATTTCAAAAAAACTGTATTGCTTACTGCAGGTGCTGCCTCGCAAAAATTAATGATGCAGTTGGAGAAAGAACAGGAGGTGCTGATGTACATTGCCGATATGGCCATTGATACTTTTATTGCCGAAAGTTTATTGCTGCGGGTAATGAAATTAGAAGAGAACGGCCAGGCCACCGGCATTCACAAAGACATACTGAATTGTTTTTTGTACGATGCCGCCGACCGCATACATAAAAACGGAAAAGATGCAGTGAATGCTTTTTCAGATGGCGATGAGCAGCGGATGATTTTAATGGGCTTAAAACGGTTTACAAAAGGACAGCCGTTTAATAGTAAAGACGCTAAAAGAAGAATTGCCGATCATTTAATTGCCGAAAGAAAATACGGGTTGTAAATGCAAGATCCATCAACAAAAAAAACCGGTTGTGTACAACAGCCGGTTTTTTTATGTGTAATCAAAAGCTATTGCTGTCAGGTGTTAAAGAACAGCGACAGTTCTCGCCGGGTATTTTTTGCTTCGTGTAATTCTTGCACTCGTTTACGGGTAAGCACCAACCCAAGCGTCATGATACCAGATGAAATGATGGTGCCGATAAAGTACATCAAGAATGCATCTTCCGTATGTGGCGTTTTAAGTACGTAATAAAAAATGTACACGATCAGGTAACAGGTGTAGGCAAATAAAATAGCCACAAGCATTAATGTTTTGCCCGTGCCTTTGCCACTTTCAACAGCCGTTTTAATGTACCGGGTAAAAAAGTAAAAAGCGTAAACAATAATGAGCAGCAGCCCTGGCCCCATAATATAAATAACAGCGGTGGTGTCTAACTTGTAAATTGAGGCTATTATAATTTCATAAACCAGGTACAAGGCAAAAATCACGTGTAGTTTTTTTCTTTGTTGCTTTAAAGGGCAGAAAAATAAAAGCGTCACCAGCATCAACGGCACATCAAGGTAATTATTGACAACGCCATAAATTCTGGTGAACGAAGTGGATGCCGGAAGTAGGTTGCGCTCCATAAGATTGTAGCCAATGGTACTGACGTATGCGAAAAGTAAAGCAATGATGGGATAGCTTCGATAAAGCCTGAACAGCACTATTACAATTGCGGGTAGTAATAAAGATAATGTAGCGGCAATACCAAGGATAGTATTCCAGTTCATAGGATTGGATTTTGGATTTCACACGAATTCTACACACTTCAAACGGCTAAACTATAATGCTGTTGCATCATTTCATACACGCCGGCAAAAATGGAGTAGTACCACTAAAAACGCCATTGGTATTAATACGGATTTCTATGGCGTTATTTGTACGATGAAACCCCTAGCGTTACTGCTATTTCTACTTTTTATTACCAGAGTAAATGCACAGATCACCGGCCGCACAACGGGCCAGCTTCCTTACCTTGAATACGGCACCGGCGACGATAGATTGGGCGGCGCTAAAATGACCTACCTGGATAGCGGGATAAAAATTACCGCTGTTGATAGTTTGGTCAACGATTACAAAGTGCAGCTGTCTAAAAATCACTTCGCCTGGTTGCCGAAAACAAATTTCATAGCTGATGATTCAATTAAAAGTCAGCCGCACTATTTAAGCAGCAGTTGGCGGGTTTGGGGCGATGATAAGTACGATTATGTATCCATTGCCCTCACCGAAAAGTTGCCATACAAAAGCATCCAGCAAATATGCCCGGCTAAAATTGTGGTAGATGTATTTGGTGTAACAAGCAACACCAACTGGATTACACAATTAAAAACAGCAAAAGAAATAGCCAACGTTTGGTACGAGCAAGTGGAAGATGATGTGCTGCGTGTGCATATACAATTAACGCATCAGCAGCACTGGGGTTATGCCATTTTTTACAGGAACAATGCCTTGCAAATAAAAATTAAACAGCAACCAGGAAAGCTGAAAGTAAAAAATTTAAAAATTGCCATTGATGCCGGACATGGAGGTGCCAACACCGGCGCCACAGGGTTAGTTACAAAAATTAAAGAGAAGGACTACACGCTTAAAATTGCGCAGCAGCTACAAAAGGTTTTAGAAAAAAAGGGAGTAACTGTTTTTATGACCCGTACCGAAGATGTTGACATGAGCATGGTGGATAGAACCTTGCTGCTGCGAAAAGAAGAACCTGATTTGCTCATCAGCATTCATCTAAATTCTGCAGGCAATAAAGAGGTGAAAGGTGTTAGCACTTACTACCGCTACATTGGCTTCAGGCCCTTAACGCAATACATACTCGACCGTATGCTGCAATTAGAATTAAACAACTTCGGCAACATAGGCGCCTTCAATTTTTCGCTGAGCGGCCCAACTGAATTCCCCAACTGTTTGGTGGAAGTTGCATTCCTCAGCAATGCGGAAGACGAACAAAAAATTTTGGATGAAAAGTTTCAAGAGAGGGTTGCGAAAAAAATTTATGAGGGGATTGGTGATTGGTTGAAGGGGGTGAGGTGAAGGTTTTAGTTGTGGCGAAGGCTGGGTATTTGTAATTCGTTTTGCACGCAAACTATTTCAGGACTAGACAGTATGCCGATTGCTTTTCCGTCAACCTTGCTTTTGCCAATGTACTGTTGGTTCCAGTATTGCTACATGTTGAACTTAACGTGTGTAAATCTAATCGCACCGCTTGGTAATATCTTAAAATGATAGTCGATTGTGTATTGCCCAAAGTCTGGACTTTTGGTAATAAGACTTAAGGCGATTGTCTTTTTAGACTCTGAATAAACAGCATTCATTTTACTGGTAGCTGGACTAACTATTTTCAATTCTGGAGATTCTGCTTTCTTCTCTTTGGAAAGTTTTTCTATGTCAACTTTTTCAAAAGTCTTTCTGAAGTCAGTTGCGAGAATGTCGCTAAAGTGTTTGTCAAAATCAGATTCTTTGAAAGGAACAATTTTATTTGGTGTAATTCGAGTTGCATTCTTCATATCTGCCACCAACCAAATATCATTTCCAGGATTGAAAATAGGGAACTCGAAAAATTGCTTTACTGTTTCGATATCCACATTTAGTAGAGCTTTTCTAAAGTCCGACAAACTCTCAGTCCATACCAAGTCTTTTGAAGCCGATGATTGTGGAAAATGAATAACAACATTGATAGGCGGGAAATCTCTACTATCAAATCCCATGTCTCGATTCATAATCAATGCAAAAATTAAAAAAATAAAAATTCCTTTCATGTTAGAGGTTGTTATTGAAGCCAACGTTAAAGTGTTTATGAGGCTATAGCAATTGAAAAACGTCAGTTTCCATTAACAGACGCAAAATAGTGATTGAAAGCTGAATGCTTAACGTCCAGGCACAATTTTAGAAACCCACATCGCTGGCAGTAGGTTTAGTAACTCAGGAAGGAAGTACTGCGGTTTGATTTAAGGCTCCTATTGCTTTATCAGCCAATTCTTCGGTTAAACCAATTAGTGGACTTGTCAACACTAATCTATCTTTAAGTTTTGCCGGCAGATCATTAAGTGATTTGTCATCATCAATAATGACGAAATTATGGGTAGGGTAAGATTGAAACCATCCAACAATTTCATCCTTCCTACTTACCGATGTCGGTGCAACATCAAGTTTTGATACTTTAGCTTTAATGCCTCGTCGGGCGAAAATTTTTTTCCACGCCTCGTTTGTAAATCTTGATTTATGAGAAGAGGTAATTAATATTGATGCATTGGTTTTTGCGAGAATCTTATTAAGGCTGCTAACTGCTTTGCTGCTAAAATTCGGGAAGTCATCATTTAATAATTCAGGAGCTTTCCAACTAGCAGCAGGGATCATAACACCATCTATGTCTAACAGTATAAGCATAGTGCAATTTAAAATGGAATAAGCAGTTGTCAAACTTAAATCTCAAAAGCCTTGATGTCAATTCCACTCGTAAAGGCGTCTCGTAAGTTGTGACGTTTTATTATTTCTAAAGATTCCCAATCGGTCATCTCGATTTGAATTTCGGACCATTTGTAAACCGTAGTCTGTGAAGATGATGACCAGGGATTTATGTTTAAATGGAGATTTAATAATTGAGCACAGATGTAACGATGGTGTCCGTTTATTAGTAAGCCCTCATGAACATTAATATTCTCAAAGGATACTCCTAGCTTCATCTTATGATGTATTCTTTGAAGGATTTGAACGCATAACTTTTGTTGGGTTGGCTGCAATTTCAAAGTCCCAGAGAGTAACAGCTCCTTCACCTGCTCAATTGAAATTTTTTCCATAAACAGTTTTCAGTAAAAATAGATGCTCACTATGGTTCTCAAAAGTCAATTTTCTTCTTCATCAAACCCCCTGAATCAGTGGGGTTAGAATCACAATTCACCACTGACCATTCACCATTCACACTCATTCCTCACCAAAAAACCACTTAGCATAAAACCAAACTGCAACTACTGCAAACAACAACGAATCAAAACGATCTAAAAAACCCCCATGCCCGGGCATAATATTTCCACTGTCTTTTATACCCGCCATACGTTTTAGTTTGCTTTCAAACAAATCGCCAAAGGTGCCGGCAATGGCTGCAATGGCGGCCATAACACCTGCGTGCATTACATCAATTCGTTTCGTAAAATGCGCCAACAGGCAAATGACGATTACTGTTAGAATCACTCCGCCGATCGTTCCTTCCCAGGTTTTTTTTGGTGATATTTTAGTGAGTGGTGTTTTGCCAATAAAAGAACCAACCACGTAAGCCATGGTATCATTAATCCACAACGAAAAAATAATCAGCAGCGGAATGGTCATTGACAGGCGATAGTTTTCCTCGCTCCAGGTGGTGCGCAAATCAACCAATAAAGCCAGCGGCAACGAAATGTAGAGCAAACCAAAAATGGAGTAGAAAATGTTCTTGAAAAAAATGTACTTCCTTTCCATGAACATAACGAAGGGCAAAAAAATCATCACCGCTATGCCCAGCCAAAGCCCCACATCGGCCAATGATAAATTGCCTATTTGCAAAACCCGGTTGGTAAAAAACAACAGCAGGCACCAGCCACCAATTTGTACGGCATATTTATGTGCGGCGGTTATCTCTTTGTAGTCGGGATTTATCAGGCAAACAATTTTTTGGTATTCCATCCATGCGCCAAAATGTACAATGGTAAATAAAATAACAAACGACCATTCATTCCATAATAAACCACCCATCATCACCACAACAAAAATGATTGCGGTAAGTGCACGGGTTTTAAAAACTTGCCAGTTCATTGCCATAACTAAAAACTAAATGGATTGGGTGGTAAGTGATCGTCTTTATAAACCTGCTCATAACCCGACTTTGATTTTTTTATCAACTGCCACACCAGCAGCGATGTGAGCGCAAAACTAATTGCAGCCATCACCGTAATTCGCGACGAGTCAATAATGCCTGCCGCGGGGTCGTTCAGCATGTGTGGGTAAATGTAAATGAGTGTTACCAGCAGCGCATCGTAAAAAAAATGCGCCAGTATCGCCGTCCACAAACTGCCACTGTACCAATACAAAGCGCCAAGTAATATACCCAGCAGCAGGCGGGGAAAAAATCCAAAAAATTGAAAATGAAAACCAGAAAATAAAATGGCCGTGATGATAATGCCCACCCAGGGATTCTTGGTGATGCGAATAAACAACCGTTGCAGCACACCTCTAAAAAATATCTCTTCGCCAACGCCGGCCAGCACAGCTATAAAAAACAGGTTGGCAAGTAAATCTTTGATGCTGTGCCTGTCGAGCATAAATTTTAATTGCCGCGTTGCATCCTCTTCCATCGTCTTCATCCATTGCTGAATGCTGCCGCCTAAATTTATTTTTTGATTGAGCAACCCGATGGCTTCAACCAATGGAATGGAAAACAGTAATAACGCTATGCCCAGTACCCAGTAACTGTAATGATGTGGATCTTTTAGGCAGAGGTAAACGGCGGGTTTTGGGTCGGAGAAATAAGCAAATAATAACGATGGTATAAAAAACAAACCCAGGAACTGAATCACCATCATGCCCCTGATAAAAAGAATGGTGTTGGGATTTTGCGCATCCCATTTAGCAACATCGCCCATGTCCAATAAAGCTATACCGGTAATGTTTGTAAGTACCATTACGCCAATTAAGCTCACCGCCAAAAAAACACCAAACGTCAACCCGGCAAATATGAGCAGTTGCACAATTGGCGGTTTGGTTTTAAGATATGTTTGCATTGCTTCTTCTTTTAGCTGTGTACATTTACAGCCTTATTAATCAAACCTATGAGGTATAAAACTTCATAGGTTTTAAATTTTCAGAAGGCTGCAAGATAAGCCTGTAAAACATTCACCACTCCATTGATAAAAATTGAAAACATAGTGCTGCCGCCCTTCCCGCTTTTGCTGGCGCCAATGGAAGATGTGAGCGATCCGCCGTTCCGTGCCGTATGCAAAACCGCAGGAGCCGATTTAATGTACACCGAATTTATCAGCAGCGAAGGACTGATACGCGACGCAATTAAAAGCCGTAAGAAGCTCGACATTTTTGAAAGTGAGCGACCCGTGGGCATTCAAATTTTTGGAGGCGATGAAGAAGCTATGGCCATGAGTGCAAAAATTGTAGAAGCGGTAAACCCCGATTTATTGGATATAAATTTTGGCTGTCCTGTAAAAAAAGTAGTTACAAAAGGCGCCGGTGCAGCGGTGTTGAAAGATGTTGATTTGATGATACGGCTTACAAAGGCAGTGGTCAATTCTACCTCGTTACCGGTAACGGTAAAAACCAGGTTGGGTTGGGATGATGCAACGATTAATATTGAAGAAGTGGCGGAACGATTGCAGGATGTTGGTGTAAAAGCCTTAGCCATTCATGGGCGCACCCGTTGCCAGTTGTATAAAGGCAGTGCCGACTGGACGCACATTGGTAAAGTAAAAAACAACCCACGCATACATATTCCCATTTTTGGTAACGGCGATATTGACTCACCCGAAAAAGCCCTGCACTATAAAAATAAATATGGGGTTGATGGAATTATGATTGGCCGTGCCGCCATTGGCTACCCGTGGATATTTGCTGAGATAAAACATTTTGTAAAAACGGGTGAGCACCTTACGCCGCCAACTATTGAGCAACGGGTAGATGTTATTCGTTTGCACCTGCACCGCTCAGTTGAATGGAAGGGACCGAAGGTTGGTATTGCTGAAATGCGCCGGCATTACACCAACTACCTGCGCGGCCTGCCCAACATAAAAGAGTACCGCACCAAATTGGTAACGCTTGATTGGATTGACGAAATTGACGCCGTGCTTGATGAAGTGATACGTGTTTATGATGGCTACGAATTTGAACCACGGAAGATTAATATGGAGGCGATGGCTTATGATGGCTGTGGATGATTGGGATAAGCACACACTTCAATCCAGCAATTTCACTTTACCTGCCTTTTACCGTTCGAACTCTACTTACACATTTTTCCAGGTTTGGAAATAATCCATTTTCGAGCTTAACAATTCCGGTCATCCATTTCAGTTGGTGATATTCATGATATTAAATGCCCGCTGTGAGCTTTCTTCAACCCGATAATTTTCACCCCTATTGAACCTGGGCGGAACTGTAAAAAAATAATCACCTGTCGGCCTCAACTATTTACCTCGTAATGTTGTTACTGCAGCCGCAGCTCAACGTGTTCATAAACACTGCAACCAAAAATATTTTCGTGTAACCTTGCTGTACAATTTTGATGAAATTCGATTTTAATATTTACAGTTCGTTCCTGCTGGTATTTTTTGTACACATTATGGTGTACGCATTTATGCTCTGGCGCAGAGGTATTAAACAGGAACGTTTCAGCGATAAATTGTTGGGAACATTTTTATTCCTGGCCGCCTTATATGTAGTACCCTGGATGACGGGGTTTGCAGGCTGGTACAGGCCCAACACTATTTACCGCGAAATACTTTTTTATACGCCGTTTATTCATGGCTTGTTTATAGGGCCTCTTGTGTATTTCTATGTAAAATCACTAACCAACTATCGGTTTCAGTTTCAGAAAAAAGACTGGCTGCATTTTGTTCCCGGCTTTGCCTACTTACTTCTTTGTGGGGTAATTGTGGTGGTTGATAAAGTTGTTTTAAAGCGATATTATTTAATGGATGGAAATTCCGATCCCGACTTTGATGACTGGTACCAATGGCTGCAAAACATCAGCATTATTATTTACCTGCTGCTGTCCATTAGTTTTTACAAAAAGTACAAACAATATGCATTCTACGAGTTTTCCTTTGCCGACCTGGCTAACCTTAGCTGGCTGCGTAACTTTATTATTGCTTTCGGCATTATTACGGTACTTCCACTGTTGCAAGGATTGCTGCAGCTTGTGCCGGCCTTCAGCAATTTAAATTATGTGGGCTCCTGGTACTACTTCTTTTCATTTGCCATTGTGGTTTATTACATTGCCATCAATGGCTTTAGTGCTGTGCTGGTTCCGCTGCGAAAGTTGTTATTTGAACCCGAGCTGCTGCTGCAATATTACCAGCCAAAATTATTAACGGCACCCCAGGTGAAAACCGAAGAAGCTGAGTTTGAGATCCTGGGTTCGCAAACCAGTTCGGGTTTGGAAGAATGGATGCAAACCATCACTACACTCATGCAAAATGAAAAGTTGTACGAGGATGCCGAACTTACGCTTTCACAACTGGCGAAAAAACTTTCCATAAATACTTCTCTGCTCAGCAAAATCATCAACACCGGTTTTAAAATGAACTTCAACGATTTTGTAAATGAGTACCGGGTTAATGCCATGATGGAAAAATTAGTAGCAGGCGAACAAAAAAAGCAAACGCTTTTGGGCCTTGCATTCGACTGTGGCTTTAACTCAAAGGCTACATTCAACAGGGCTTTTAAAAAGCAAACCGGCTTAAGCCCAAAAGAGTGGATAGAACAAAACGCGTAAACATTTTTAGAAACAGCTTATATCATCCCCGCTCGCATTCACCCGTGAAAAATTCAGGCTCTTCGTTTCGGGTTTTCACCACTTTCCAGCATAGCTCAGTGCTACGGCAAGGTTGTGTTGCTGTTTAGCAAGTCGGCCCCAAGGTGTTTTTGCCCCTCTTTCCATATCATTTGAGGCGCTGTTCTATAATTTGATACATGTTTACTTCGACTCAAAACAAGATTTGAGGCGACTGGCGGTTGTGTGTGCATGAATCTTTGTGGAAACAAATCATTCACACCAACATTTTAATTATGAAGCAATTATTTATCACCATCATTCCTCTACTTAGCCTCGTTAGTATTGGTTCGGCGCAAAGCACCTATTCTCAGTACAACGGCAAAAAATGGGAACAGTTAAGTGGCAATGGTAAACTGGTGCAGCTCAATCCTGCAATTGAAGCCTTTACTACTGTGGAAATAAACCACATGAACGCCCGGATAGTTATTGAAGCCGGGCAGAAAGATTACTCCCTGAACGTTTCTATTGATGATAACCTTAAAGATTTTTTTCGTTACAAACTGGAAGGGAAAACACTTCAACTTTCGTTTGATTTAACGGGTGGTAAATATCCCCGCTGGCTTTCTACCAACAACACCGTGGTTACCATTAAAGTACCCATGCTTGACTGCCTGAGGAACAGTGGCAACGCCAAAATTGAGTTGAAAAATGTCAATCAAAAAACATTAAGCCTCATCAGTTCGGGCAACCCAGATATTTTTTTATCCGGAACGTTGGATGAATTGCGGTTACAAAATACAGGCAACAGTGTTATAGATGCCGGCACACTGGCGGCACAGAAAATATTACTAAGTGCTTCGGGCAATTCAAAAATAGTAGTTCATGCAAGGGAGCTGGTAAAAGAAAAAGTGAGTGGTAATACGGCAGTAGTAAACCGGTATAACACTAACAATGAAACTATAGAACCTGTACATGAAGAGGCACGGGAATATTTCTCGTTTTCTTTAAAAAACAACAGTTTGCTGCCTGCAAAAGTTACCGTTGTTTCTTACAGGCCCAACGAAACAGGCAATGGAACAAATTCTTTTTTGATGATTCCCTTTGGCACTAAAAAATTCCGCTTTCCTGCAGGTACCAAAATTTATTTGGCTGATAGCAATCAGGTGAACACGGTAATGAGTGGTAATAAAATTTCGGATCAAATTCCATTTCTTATTGTAAAAAAAGAAGACAACAATAAATCCTTCAACATTAATCAATAACCAAAAAATATTTAGATATGAAACAGTTTTTGTTTGGCAGCAGTTTTACCGGCAGCAAATCATTTAGCATAGCCTGGCTTTTATTTCGCTTTTATTGCGGCATTACAATTGCCATTGGTGCCGGCTGGCCAAAAATGAACGAACTATCCGCACCCGGCTGGTTTGTAAAACAGGTTAGTGGTTTAGGGTTTACTTTCCCATCGCCCGCTTTTTGGGCCGCGGCTGCGGCCTGGGGCGAGTTTGTTGGTGGTATTTGTATTGCCATTGGTTTTTTTACACGGTTCTCCGCAATTCAATTAGCATTTCAGTTTTTTGTGATTTCTTTTCTGTGGTATGATGATCCGTTCCCCATGTTTGGTATGTATTACCAGCAATTAATTTTTTGGGGATTTGTATTGATAGCTTTTGGCGGCAGCGGCAAGTTTGCAGTGGACCGGTTAATCATGAACCGTAAAAAAATAAAAATTACACCTGCAGTAAAACCCGCTTTGGCAGCTTCGTTTCTATTAATAGGTTTGGGTGCGTTTGCACAAAACAAACCTTTAAAAGGTTCGGGCAAAACGGTAACACAAACCTTTGTTTACAGCAATTTTACTAAAATAGATTTTAATGATTTAGATGGAAAGATTGAAGTAGAAGTAGGTAAACCTTTTTCCATTTCGGTGACTATTGACGATAACCTGCAACCATTGCTGAGTGTAATAGAAGAGGAGCGAACACTTAAGTTATCACTAAAGGGTAACCGTGATAATAGGATGTACATTGAAGAAACCAGTATCGTTGTCAAAATATCCATACCCGAACTTACCGCACTGCAGCACAAAGGCAATACCACCTTAAATGTTACGGGTATAGTTGCAAACTATTTGCGCATTGAAAACTTTGGCAACGGAAATATCCTGGCCAAAGGCACGGCAGATACCTTAGAAATTATTTGTAAAAGCAATGGTGCGGTAAGGGCAGAGAGATTACAGGCTCAAAAAATTACCGCAGTGGCCAGCGGCAATGGCACTGTGTTTATTAATACCAGCAATACTTTTTCGGGTAATGTAAGTGGCAATGGAAATATTATTAACCGCGGCGCCGGAAAAGAAGATGCTGCTTCCTCAAGTAGCGGCAACGGAAAAATCATCATCCTTGAAGATTGATTTGTTTAGCTCTGAGATTGGTTGCTGCCGGTATCCTTATCAATTGAGTGTTCATTGACAAAACCTAATAAAACCTGGTGCGTTCTCAACCAGTTCCATTACACCCTTTCAATCTCGGCTCCCAACTTTCTCAACCTTTCATCAATGTACTGGTAGCCGCGGTCAATCTGGTCAATGTTTTGAATGATGCTGGTGCCTTCGGCACTCAATGCCGCAATCAGCAGGGCAACGCCGGCACGTATGTCGGGAGAGCTCATGGTAACGCCACGTAGTTTGTATTTTCTTTCCAGCCCAATTACCGTGGCACGGTGCGGGTCGCACAAAATAATCTGCGCACCCATGTCAATTAATTTGTCAACAAAAAACAAACGGCTTTCAAACATTTTTTGGTGAATGAGCACCGAACCCTTTGCCTGTGTGGCTACTACTAAAACAATACTCAACAAATCGGGGGTAAAGCCCGGCCATGGATGATCGTAAATGGTTAGTACACCACCATCCATATACGTTTGTATCTGGTAAAGCTCCTGTGCGGGAATGTGAATGTCGTCGCCCACAATATTTATTTGAATACCCAACTGCCTGAATTTTTCGGGAATAACACCCAGGTGTTCTACCGCAGCATTTTTGATTGTTATTTCACTTTGCGTCATTGCGGCAAGGCCAATAAAGGAACCAATTTCAATCATGTCGGGGAGTATGCGGTGCGTGGTGCCGCCCAGGTTGTCAACCCCTTCAATAATCAGCAGGTTACTACCAATGCCGGTGATGTCGGCACCCATACGGTTGAGCATTTTGCAAAGCTGCTGAATGTATGGCTCGCAGGCCGCGTTGTAAATTACCGTACTGCCTTTTGCCATTACCGCCGCCATCAGCACATTGGCTGTACCGGTAACCGATGGTTCATCAAGCATGATGTATTTTCCCTTGAGGCAGTCGGTAGAAAAATAAAAAAAACCATCCTCGGCAAAGTACTGATAGGTGGCACCCAGTTGCACAAAACCAAGCAGGTGTGTATCGAGCCTGCGGCGGCCAATTTTATCGCCGCCGGGTTTAGGTATGAAGGCTTTTTTAAAACGGGCCAGCATGGGCCCTGCCAGCATTACCGAACCACGTAGCCTGCCGCTTTTACTTTTAAAATCGCTGCTGCGCAGGTAATTGAGGTTTACATCATGCGCCTGGAAAGTACAGGTGTGCCGGTCGGTTCTTTCTACGGTTACGTTCATTTCCTGCAATAACTCTATCAGGTTGTTTACATCTGTAATATCGGGGATGTTGCTGATGGTAACTTTTTCGGAGGTAAGCAACACAGCGCTGATAATTTGCAATGCTTCGTTTTTGGCACCCTGCGGTGTAATTTCTCCTTTCAGTTTTTTACCACCGGTTACCCTGAATGAAGTACCTGTGTGCTTTTGCGTTTCGCTATTTTTAGCTGCCGGATCTGTAGCCGCATTTTCTGCATTTGTACCCGCAATCATAATGTAAATGGTTTGTAAAAAAATCAATAAAAGGAAAGTAACTAAGGGATACAGATGCTTGTCATGTGCACAGTAGAATTGTTGTTGTACAAGACCCGATAGCTATCTGGTGCGACGCAAGGAACGATCAATAGTAATGCTGTTGGTTGGTTAATTGGTAACAGCAATTTTCTGTTAGCAAGAGAAAGCGTAAAAACAGGATTAAGAAAAAGTGCTACCGGTTGGCCGCTGTAATTTAATACCGCTTCTTCCCGAAATTTTTTCCGCCACCCCTTTTATCGTTTCGGCCACCGCCACCACCTGTGCTGCCGCCCCTGTTGTTGCCATACTTGCCGCGTTGTTGCTGGCGGCCATAACCTCCGCGTTCACGTTCCCTGTCCTGCGATGGGCGGTAGGCTTTTACATAAGGCGTATTGGTAAACTCCAACTGTCCCTGTGTAATGTTGGTGAGCTCACTTTGTATAGCATCGTCGTGCACAACATCTTTATGCCAGTTGTTGTAGGCCAATTTCATGTAGTAGGCAATGGCGTTAGCAAAACCCTGACGTTTTTCGGTGCTTTCTTCTTTCAGGGCTTTATTAATTACCAGTTCCAGGTTTTTACCGAGGTGCGAGTAACGGGGGTAACGTTTTGGATACGGCAAGGGGCCCGGTTTGGCTTTGTAGGTTTCTCTTTTTGGTATGGGGTAGGGGCTGTCAACATCCAAATTAAAATCGGCCATAAAAAACAAATGGTCCCAAAGTTTATGGCGGAAGTCTTCCACATTTTTCAAGTGCGGATTTAAAAAACCCATCAGTTCAATGATAACATAAGCTTGTTGCTGCCTACGTTCCTTCTCTTCAATTTTTACCAATTGCTCTACCATTTTTTGAATATGGCGGCCATATTCTTTCATTGTTAGGTAATTGCGGGTTGTGTTGTATTCCATTAGGGCAAATGTAGGGGTAAAGTTGAAAAGATGAAAGGGAGAAAAGCTCTAAGGATGGGTAAGGAAAGGATTTTGCAAAGCGCAAAATAGAAGAAGGGACCCCGAACCAAGGTCCCTTTTACAAGCCACCATCCTCTTCCACCTAAGAGGTCGTTTAGAATAAGTTTGATTTCTTTAGGGTTAGGGGTGAAGCACTGCTTCAAATAAATTGATACAAACATGGTACCAATTCGTTTTTCCTTTTAGCTGCCCCATGCAGCTGGGCTATCTGCTGCAAAACTGTTGACATTTTACACCACATTCCACAATCCTGGGTTGAAACCACAGTTTTATTGTGGGGGGAGCAAGGACTTGGTGGGGGACAACAACACAAATTATTATGAACAAACAGGAACGCAATTTGGCCGCGGGAAACTGCCCGTATTCAAAACCATAAACCCAAATATCTTTGGCACTGATGATAGTTGCGGTTAACACACGATTTTTATTGAGCGGTGAGTTAGAAGGCTACGGATATTTTATCAAGGAAATTTTTTCGGTTATTTCCCGGCAAAACCCCCAACACCAGTTTTATTTTTTGTTTGACAGACCTTATAGCAATGAGTTTTTTTTTAGCAACAACGTTACTCCTATCGTTATTTCACCGCCGGCCCGCCACCCCTTGCTTTGGAAATTTTGGTACGATGTGCGGGTGCCGGTTGTTTTAAAGAAAATCAGGGCCGATGTATTTGTTTCACCCGATGGTTTTTGTTCACTCACCACAAGCGTTCCTCAATGTTTGGTGGTACACGATTTGGCGTTTTTGCACTTTCCCCAATCCATTCCAAAATCGCATCTCCTTTTTTATAAACGATACACGCCAAAATTTTTACAGAAGGCAAAAGGCATAGCCACTGTTTCTCAATTTTCAAAAAATGATATTGTAGCACAATATAAAATTGATGAGGCAAAAATTGGTGTGGTGTATAGTGCGGGTAAACCAATTTTTCAACCGCTTTCTTTTGAGATACAAACAACGGTAAAAGAAAAATACACCGATGGCAGAGAATATTTTTTGTACACCGGCGCCATTCATCCCCGCAAAAATTTAGTTAACCTACTTAAAGCGTTTTCTATTTTTAAAAAAAGGCAACAAAGTGGTATGAAGCTGCTGCTGGCAGGGCGGCTTGCTTGGAAGAACAATGAATTTTTAACCCTGCTGAAAACTTATAAATACCGCGATGATGTTTTGTTAACCGGTTATTTGCCCGAGGACGAATTGGCCCGGTTAACAGCCAGTGCTTATGCATTGGTATATCCGTCATTGTTTGAAGGATTTGGCGTGCCTGTTTTGGAAGCCATGCAATGTGGTGTGCCGGTGTTAACCGCAGCCAACACATCCATGCAGGAAATTGGTGGAGATGCTTCATTGTATTTTAATGCAAAAGAACCAGCCGAAATAGCGGAACAAATGATGCTGATTTATAAAGATGAAACCCTGCGCAGCCAACTGATTGAAAAAGGTTTTGCAGTTGCAAAAAAATATAGCTGGCAGCAAACGGCCGATTTGTTATGGGCATGTATTTTAAAGGCAGCCAGTTCAGTATTTAATGATGAGGAATAAAGAGCAGCATAAATACCGTTTTTAAATTAGCACATTGGCTAATTATCTCATTATCTCATTTGCTACCTTCGCCTCTTAATTTTAAAAATGGCAAAATCAAGTATTGTAATTGACGTTGAGTTGAGTGAGCAAAAGGTACCCACCAACATTGAATGGAAGGCCACCGATAGCACCGTAGAAAAACCACAGAAGGCAAAAGCATTTATCCTGTCGTTGTGGGATGGAGCTGATAAAACCGCACTGCGTATTGACCTGTGGACCGAAAAAATGATGATAGACGAAATGGCTGACTTTTATTATCAAACCCTGGTCACAATGGCCGATACATTGGGCCGTGCCACTAAGCAACAGGCATTGGTAACCGATATGAAAAACTTTGCCGAAAGCTTTTATGAAAAATTTCAGAAAGAACAAATGAAGGAGAATAAGTTGGAGCAGTGAGAATGTCAGACGTCTGAAGTCAGAAGTCAGACGTCAGAAGTCGGACGACCCCTACCCAAAATGAAGTATGCATTGAAACAACTCGTGAACTCGTGAACTTGTGACCCGGTGAACCCGTAAACTACCCAACTTAACTTTTAAACCTGAACCTCATGTCCCTCGAACAACAGATAATGACCGAAATGAAAGATGCCATGAAGCTGAAAAACGAAGCAGCACTCCGTGCTTTGCGTGGCATTAAGGCCGAAATAATCAAAGCAAAAACAGAGCCCGGCGCCGGTGGTGAAGTGAGTGCCGAAAAAGAAACTGCCCTGCTGCAAAAAATGATGAAGCAACGGAAGGATTCGCTGCAAATTTACCAGGAGCAAAAGCGGGCCGACCTTGCACAAAAAGAAGAAGAGGAAATTGCAGTGATTGAAAAGTTTTTGCCAAAACAAATGAGTACTGAAGAACTAAAAACGGAATTGCAAACCATCATCAACGAAACAGGTGCCGCCTCACCTGCTGACATGGGAAAA
This sequence comes from Chitinophagales bacterium, assembly GCA_031425835.1. Taxonomy (GTDB): domain Bacteria; phylum Bacteroidota; class Bacteroidia; order Chitinophagales; family Chitinophagaceae; genus Flavisolibacter. The sequence goes on along the minus strand of JANPKD010000053.1, from coordinate 102,222 downwards.
GTAATGGGCATCGCCACAAAAAAATTAGCTGGTCGTACCGATGGCAAAACCATTTCGGCAATGGTGAAAGAACTGCTTGCGCAATAAACTTATGCTGGTTGATATCATTGCTTTCATTTTGATTTGTATGGCCATTTTTAAAGGCTGGCAAAAGGGTTTAATTGTGGCCCTTTTTTCGTTTGTGGCATTTGTGGTGGGCATGGCCGCGGCCTTAAAACTATCGGTGGTGGCCGCCAATTATTTAGGCGAGGCCGTAAACATATCGCAACGGTGGTTGCCTGTAATTGCTTTTGTGGCGGTGTTTGTGTTGGTTGTGCTGCTCATTCGGCTTGGCGCTAAACTTATTGAGGGTGCGTTAAACCTTGTAATGCTTGGGTGGCTCAATAAGCTGGGTGGCATTTTATTATTCATGCTTATTTATTTTTTCATTTTCAGCATACTGCTTTTTTACGCCGGCCAACTGCATTTAATAAAACCCGCAACAACAGAATCTTCATTTACCTACTCCTACATTCAACCAATTGGCCCGTACCTAATGAATGCAATTGGTTCGGTGATACCCTTCTTCAGAGATATGTTTAACGAATTGCTTCAATTTTTCGACAACGCATCGCAGTCAAAACCGGCGGCATAATATTACTGTATGGCTTGTTTGGGTTACTAAACCTTTTGAACGAAAACGACTATTTTAGCAAAAAATCAGAATTATTTACTGATGCAGTATTCCGTAAAAGAACAGGGTAAGTTCAAATACATTGAAGAAGGCGAAGGCGAACCTCTTGTGCTGTTGCATGGCCTGTTTGGGGCATTAAGTAATTTTAAAGACCTCATTGAACACTTCAGGCATCAGTACAAAGTGGTAGTGCCATTGCTCCCTCTTTTTGAACTGGATATTTTACACACAACCGTGGGCGGACTGGCAAAACACGTACACAAGTTTTTAGAATTAAGGGATTATAAAAACATACACCTGCTGGGCAATTCCCTGGGTGGTCATGTAGGGTTGGTGCATGTACTTAAACATCCGGAAAGAATAAAATCGCTGGTGCTCACAGGCAGTTCGGGTCTTTTTGAAAATGGAATGGGCGACACCTACCCCCGCCGCGGCGACTACGAGTACATAAGAAAAAAAACAGAATTTACGTTTTACGACCCGGCAATGGCAACAAAGGAGTTGGTAGATGAAGTGTTTGAAATTACCCGCAACCGAATAAAAGTAATTAAGATAATAGCTCTTGCTAAAAGTGCCATTCGCAATAACCTGGGCGAAGAACTGAATAACATTGATTTGCCAACACTGCTTATCTGGGGCAATAATGATATGGTTACGCCACCCTTTGTGGCCCGTGAGTTTCAGAAGCTAATACCCAACAGCGAATTGCATTTTGTAGATAAATGTGGCCATGCGCCAATGATGGAACAACCAACTGAGTTCAACATCATCTTAGATAAATTTTTGAAAAAGCTTAGCCGGCCTGCAACAGTTGCATAACGCCGGTTGTCTTTTATTGCAAACCGTCAACTATGTTAACCCGCGATCTCATTTCAACCTCAATTCCCTATCTCCATAAAGAAGATAAAGTTCATCATGCACTGCAACTGATGAACGATTACCATGTGGCGCATTTGCCAGTGGTTGATAAGGAAACCTACCTGGGTATTATTAGCGAAGAGCAACTGTTGCAAAGCGATGAAGAGAACCAGGTGCAGGCCTTAGCCGTAGCCGATGGCGCAACAACCGTACAAGGCAAAGACCATTTTTTAAAAGCCATCCAGATAGCGGTTGTCAATAAATTGAGCATTGTACCTGTGGTGGAAGAAAAAAAATTATTGGGTATTGTAACGTACAACGACCTGCTGCGTAATGCCTCGGAGTTTATGAGCCTTAATGAACCCGGCGGATTGATAGTGTTGGAAATGGATAGTAAGAACTACTCCTTTAACGAAATCAACCGCATTGTAGAGTCGAATGATGCACAGATTACCCAACTCAACACTTTTACCGATCCCGAAACGGGCATAAGCCAGGTAACCATCAGGATAAACAAACTCGAAGTGAGCGACATCATCTCCACTTTTCAACGCTACGAGTACAACGTAAAATATTATTTTGGCGAAGAGCTCTTTGAAAATGAGCTTAAAACCAACTTTGATAATTTAATGAGCTACCTGAACGTGTAGTGCCTGTCCATCCTTTTTTATAGTTTCTTTCCCCATCAGGCAAAGTAGGTATCATTTTGTAAGTAGTATTACAAACGATTTTGCCCAATATGCGTAGGATTTGCGGTTGTTTAGCCATCATGTTTTTTTTGAGTACAAATCTTTCGGCACAGGGGGAGTTGTTATCCTCTTCTATTATTTTTAGTACTGATGTTGATGCCACGGTTTCTGATTCTTCTACCAGTGTGGCGGTTTCCGAAATTTTTATTGAGGGCAATCATAAAACTAAACCCACCACCATTTACCGCGAACTACAGTTTGCAAAAGGAGTAAATTATTATCTCTCCATTTTAACCGAACACCTGTTGTCGTCCAAAAATGCACTCATGCGCACCGGCTTGTTTCGCCGGGTTTCTTTAACGCTGTTGCGTAATAAAAACAATGAGGTATCTGTTTCCATAAATGTTGAAGAACGCTGGTATATTTTTCCCATGCCATTTGCCAAACCCGTTGACTATAGTTTTATGGAGTGGGTGGGTGATGGCAACCGGAGTTTTAACCGAATTAATTATGGCCTGCGGCTTACGCACCGAAACTTTACGGGCCGCAACGATAAACTTCATTTGAATTTTGTAAACGGATTTACCCGCCAGGTAGGTTTACAGTACGGGGGCATCAATTTAGATAAGGCGCTTAAATGGACGGCGGGTTTTAATATCCAGCATGGTAAAAAACGGGCGGTTGATTTTACCACGGCCGATAACAAACGGCTTGCCCTGCATACGGCCAACCACGATTTTGTGTACAACTTTTATCATGGCTCCATCGATGTTAGTTACCGCCGTGCAATAAAAACAGCACATAGTTTTGGGTTCAGTTACACGGCCGAAAATGTTGCCGATACCGTTTTCAAAATAAATGCCGATTACGACAAGACATCAAAAAACCTCCGTTTTGTAAATTTTTACTACCGGCTGTCGTATGCCGATGTGGATATAATCGCCTACCCAACCAAAGGGCGGCTTACCGAACTAACCGCAGTAAAAAAAGGATACAGCCACAACGTTTCTCTATGGCAGGTAAGTGCAAAAAATTCCCTCACCTGGTCAATTGGCAAAAATTACATTTTTAATTTGCGCACCGCGGCAATGGTTAAGCTCCCATTCGATCAGCCACGTTTTACAAAAACATTTATTGGACACGAAGGACTATTTATGCAGGGCTACGAAGATTATCTGATTGATGGTGTAGCCGGCGGTTATACAAAAGTATCTATCGCAAGGCCGCTGCTGGCCCGAACCATTTATGCGCCTAAATCTATGCTGCCTCAAAAGCTGCAACGTTTTCGGGCATTGCCTTTTCAATTGTATGTACGCGGTTTTATCAATACCGGTTATGTGTACGATCCGCAGCCGGCAATTGCCTCGCTTAGTAATAAAGCACTCTGTTCCGCTGGCATTGCACTCGATGTTGTAGCCTTTGCCGACTGGGTGATAAAAATTGAATGGAGCCTAAATCTCTTAGGTCAAAACGGGCTATATTTACATCCGCACAATAGCTTTTGAACCAAAACATTTTTCCAAATTATAAGTTTTGAAGGTAGCCATTTACAGCCGAGTGCTTGACAGTACCCAGCAGCAGCACGTGCAATTGTTTTTTGATGAACTTCAGAAAGAAGCAATCATTCCGGTAATCTTTAAGCCCTATTTTGAAGAGATAAAAACACACATTTCTTTACCGCCGGAAACCCACACTTTTACTGAGCATACCGACCTGGTAGACGACATTGACTTCCTCATTAGCCTGGGTGGTGATGGTACTTTGCTAGATACCGTAACACTGGTGCGGGATAAAAATATTCCGGTAGTAGGCATCAATTTTGGCCGCCTGGGTTTTTTAGCAAGCATTGGTAAAGATGAACTGGTAGAGGCTGTAAAAGCATTAGGCCGCCGCTCGTACATCATTGATCGGAGAAGCCTGATTCACCTCGACTCGAACGTGCCGCTTTTTAACGACGTACCCTATGCGCTGAACGAGTTTGCCATTCACAAACGCGACACGGCGCCCATGATAAAAGTGCATACTTATTTAAATGGCGAACTGCTCAATACTTATTGGGCCGATGGCCTGATACTAGCCACTCCCACAGGTTCTACCGGCTACTCACTTAGCTGCGGCGGGCCCGTTGTTTTTCCTGATGCCTGTAGTTTGGTATTAACGCCTATTGCGCCGCATAATTTAAATGTGCGCCCAATTGTTATACCCGATAACACCATTGTTTCTTTTGAAATAGAAAGCCGCTCCGATGAAATTATTTGCGCACTCGACAGCCGCCGCGAGTTGGTAGATAAAAACGTTTTACTCGCCGTACGCAAAGAAAATTTTATGCTGAACCTTGTGCGGCTTAATGAAAATAATTTTCTGCAAACACTCCGTAATAAGTTGTCGTGGGGGTTGGATAAGAGGAATTAGGGAGGTTGGGAGTCAAAGTTCAAACAGTAAAGTCGCAAGTACATAGTCACGAGTTTGAGGGCTTTAAACCCACTACCTCAACGCCAATTACCACATTGCACAGTCATTAGTGAAACGATAGACTTTTAAACCCGCAAATTAGTAAACCCGTAAAGTCATGAACTTCACAAGACCCATCCAGCAAAAACGACCCACTTTGAACTTAAACTTTGAGCTCAGCAACTTCTCTCTTGTCATTCATACCAAATCAACCTATTTTGCGTTTCATTCTACACCCAATTTGGAAAAACGGTTATGAGAAAATTACTGGCACCCTTCATTTTTTGTTTGCCTCTGTCTTTGTTTGCGCAAAATTCAATTGTGCAGGAAGGTGAATTTGGAATTGCCCTAGGTGCGGCACACTACTTTGGCGATTTAAATACCCGTGCGGCGCTCAACCGGCCAAAACCGGCCGCAAGTCTTTTTTTTAGAAAAAATTTCGGTAACTACATAGCGCTTCGGGTGGCTGGTACCTTTGCACAACTGGGCTACTCCGATATTTACAATACACACAATGCGGTAATGCAGCGCCGCAACCTAAGCTTCAACACAAATATTTGGGAGCTAGGCCTGATGGGCGAATTTAATTTCTTCCGCTTTTTACCCGGCGAACCCGATTTTAGATTTACACCTTACATTGCCCTTGGTGCCAGCGTTTTCAATTACGATCCCTATGCTTATTTAGGTGGCCAAAAATATAACCTGCGCCAATTAGGTACCGAAGGTCAGAACGATACTGCCTTCCGCGACCGCCGGCCTTACAGCTCAATGGCCTTTGCCATTCCTTTTGGTGTGGGTGTAAAATATGCACTAAACGAACGAATCAATATCGGTTTTGAAATTATTCACCGCTTTACCCGCACCGATTATTTAGACGACGTGAGCACCACTTACCCCGGCGTTAGTTCGTTTCCGCCAAACCCCGATGGTTCACCCAATCCGGCTTTTTTATTATCCGATCGCTCTTACGAAACAGGCACGCCCATTGGTTCGAAAGGTGTGCAGCGAGGCGTAAGCCAGAATAAAGACCAGTTTGTAACAGCAATGTTTTATGTGAGCTTCAACCTGCAATCGTACAGGTGCCCCACAGTAAATTGAGTTGTAGAAAAAATAAATTTTTGAAAGCACGGTTTTTTGCCGTGCTTTTTTTGTGGCAATGCTTGTTCTGCCTTCCTCGGGGGCTCACCCATACGTCGACATCAAATACTTTCCTTAAAACTTCATTGTTCACTTTTTTGAATGAAAAGCTGTTAACAGCAAAAAGATTTCGCCACCAAATAATAAAGATGATTGTGTAATCACCATCACTTGCAGTCGGCTTTAGCTGACTGAATTAATAGGGCCAAATGTAAAGTGGCTTTAGCCACATTTGTTTTATGTGGCTAAAGACACTAAATAAAATACCTTTTTCAGTTGGCTGAAGCCAACTGCAATTAATAGATTTTACTGGCCATTCTAACTTCCTTTTTATTCTTTCCTTCCCACCAAAAATCTCTCTTTACTTTTGCCGTCTCATTTTTCAACAGGCATCAGTTTATTTATGTCAGATCTTTTGCGACAAATTGATACATCCAGGCTTCCGCGCCACATTGCCATCATCATGGATGGCAACGGCCGGTGGGCAACCGAGCAGGGGCAGGATCGGCTCTTCGGCCATTTTCACGGAGTGGAAAGCGTACGCAACATTGTAGAAGGCTGCGCTGAATTGCAAATTGAATACCTAACCCTCTACGCTTTTTCAACCGAAAACTGGGACCGGCCACAATACGAAGTAGTAGGCCTGATGGAGCTTTTGGTAACCACCATTCGCAACGAAGTGGAGAGCCTAAACAAAAACAACATTCGCCTCCATGTAATTGGCGATATGACGATGCTGCCTGAATATGCCAGGAAGGAATTGGCCGAGGCACTCGACATCACGCAAAAGAATACCGGCCTTAATTTAGTGATGGCATTGAGTTACAGCGGTAGATGGGAGCTGATTAACGCGGTAAAAAGCATTGCCTGGGAAGTAAAGAACAACCACCTGCCTATTGAACAAATTGACCACGATACCTTGCAAAAATATTTGTGTACCTCCGGCTTCCCCGACCCCGAATTAATGATACGCACCAGTGGCGAGTACCGCATTTCAAATTTCCTGTTGTATCAACTGGCTTACGCCGAACTATATTTCACCAACGTTCGCTGGCCCGACTTTCGCAAACAAAATTTGTACGAAGCCCTCATTGATTATCAAAACCGGGAAAGAAGATTTGGAAAAACGGGCGAGCAGGTGAAGGTGGGTTGATCACAAGTTCAAAGTCGAAAGTTCAAAGTCGAAAGTTCTTAAATCCGTCAACCTTCCACAGTTAAGTGTTTTGGTTGCAACATTTCTTCAGTAACCTCATCGATGTAAACGACCCAAGTTGTAAACTTGTAAACATGTAAACTTGTGAACTTAGAACACCCCCTCTTTTAACAAAACCAATTTAGAATTTACATTTAATTTGCCAGCCAACTGCGTTACGCTTATTGGCAATCTGACTGAATTAATCAACATGCAACGTTACCTTACCGGCATCTTTTCGCTATGCTTTTTCGCCCTTTTTTCTACTTCAACTTATGCGCAGGATACAACCGTTACATCTGTTGACCCGGATTTGCTGGCTTTGCAGAATGCAAGAATTCCAAAAGAATATTCTATCTCCTCAATAAAAATAACGGGCTTAACTACGCTCGATTCCGCCATCGTTTCATCTATCTCCGGCATTCGTGTTGGCGATAAAGTAACACTGCCTGGCGGCGATATGTTTTCCAAAGCCATTGCCAACCTTTGGCGCCAGCGCTTTTTTAGCAATGTGCAAATTTTTATTACCGGTGTACAGGCCGATGCCATTAGCATCGAAATAAATGTGCAGGAACGACCTAAGCTGGGCAACTTCAAATTTATTGGCATAAAGAAATCGGAAGCCGAGGAGCTGCAGGGAAAAATCGGATTGGCAAAACAAACCATCATTACCGAGAACACCCGCCGCAACGCGGTGGAAACCATCCGTAAATTTTACGCTGAAAAAGGATTTATGAATGTGGAGGTTCGGCTGGATGAAAAACCTGACCCCACCTTTGTCAATTCAAATTTCCTAACTATTTACGTAAACAAAAACAACAAGGTTAAGGTTAATGAAATCAACTTTTTTGGTAACGAAACCGTTGGCGATCTGCAGTTAAAAAAGCAAATGAAGGGTACAAAGGAACGGTCCAAATTCACCCTCAATCCTTCAAAAGCATCAAGCCCTTTTGGTGAAAACCAGTCGCTTAGTTTTTCGGAGTACCTGAAAGACTACGGTTATTTGTCGGTATCAAAAACCAAAGCGCTTATTGATCCCTACTTCCGTTTTAAATTATTCAGCAGTGCAAAATTCGACCGCAACAAGTTTAACGATGATTTGCAGAGCGTATTAAATCATTACAACTCACTTGGCTACCGCGATGCACAGTTGGTTGATACGTCTATTCACTACGACAGCGATGGCAACCTGCAGGTTGATGTAAAAATCAGCGAAGGGGCTAAATACTCATTTGGCAATATTGCCTGGAGAGGAAATACAAAATACCCCGACTCACTGCTCACCGCCATCATGGGCATTAAAAAAGGCGATACCTACAACATTGACCTCCTTAATAAAAGATTGGGTAAACAACTAAGTCAGGAAGGCGGCGACATCAGCGGTTTGTACATGGATGACGGTTACCTGTTTTTTAGAGTGGAGCCGGTTGAAACCGCTGTGTACAACGATACCATTGATTACGAAATAAGAATTGTTGAAGGTCCACAAGCACGTTACCGCAACATTACCATTAGCGGAAACGAAAAAACGAAAGACCATGTCATTCGCCGCGAATTGAGAACACAGCCAGGTGAGTTATTCAGCCGCGCCGATCTAATTCGTACACAAAGGGAGCTCTCTAATTTGAATTACTTCAACCAGGAAAAAATAAATCCAAACGTGGTACCCGATCAAAGTGATGGTACGGTTGACATCAACTGGGAGTTGGAAGAAAAATCATCCGACCAGTTGGAACTTTCGGCCGGCTGGGGTGGTGGTATTGGTTTAACCGGTACGCTGGGTGTAACCTTCAACAACTTCTCTATCAAAAATATTTTTAAAAAAGAAGCATGGGATCCCTTGCCGCAGGGCGATGGGCAAAAGCTGAGTGTTCGCTACCAGTCGAACGGTAGTGCATTCAGGTCTATGAACTTTTCATTTACCGAACCCTGGTTAGGTGGCAAAAAAAGAAACTCGCTTACCACTTCGGTGTTTAGCAGTAAGTTCTCCAGTTTGTACGACCCACTTACGGGCCGGTACGACAATAAGCAGAGCGATAGCAACTATCTTAAAACCTTAGGTGTTACTCTTTCGCTTGCCAAACAATTAAAATGGCCCGACGACTTTTTTACCCTGGCCTACTCGCTTAGCTACACCAGGTACAGCATTCGTAATTATCGTTTGTTCGAAGGGTTAGACAATGGCACCTCGACAAACTTTAGTTTTAAATTAGCCCTGCAGCGGTCATCGGTTTTCGATCCTACTTTTCCACGCAGTGGCTCCAACTTTGTAGCAAGCGTTCAGTTTACACCCCCTTACTCTTCTTTTAATAAAGACGTGGCTTCATCCGCTAATCCATACAAAAATCCTGAGTACCACAAATGGCGTTTTAACGCGGAGTGGTTTGTTCCACTTGGTAAACCAGGCGGTGCTGATAAAAACCGCCAGTTTGTTTTAAAGATCGCCGCTAAATATGGCTTCATGGGTCGGTACAACAGTAAATTATCTGTGTCACCCTTTGAAAGGTTTCAGTTGGGTGGCGATGGTTTAACCAACCAGTTCGGCCTCTTAGGTTTCGATGTGGTATCGCTCCGCGGTTATCCCGTTTTTGAAACCTCTGACCCAACCATCAACAACCCCGATCAGTCGAGTGCGGGCCGGTTTTTTACCATTTTTAATAAGTACTCATTAGAGCTGCGCTACCCATTGGTAACAAACCCGGGTAGCACCATTTACGCCTTAACCTTCTTTGATGCAGCAAATGGCTGGTACTCTTTTAAAGATTACAATCCATTTAAATTGCGCCGCAGTGTGGGTGTGGGTATGCGTTTCTTTTTACCCATGTTTGGTTTGCTTGGCTTTGATTACGGTGTTGGTTTAGACAGGTTGCGGCCGGGAGAAGGCGGTTTGAAAAACGCCACAAGGTTTACGTTTATGCTTGGGTACGAGCCGGAGTAAGAAGGAGTTCAAAGTCAGAAGTTGAAAGTTCAAAGTCTGTTGTTACTATCGGTCATTCACAACTGAAAATAAAATTTTTGAAATGAAAAAACTGTTTTTGCTTGCCGCTTGTAGCTTATTATTTGTTGCTGCAACCTATGCACAACGCTACGCCATTATTGATACCAAATACATTTTAGACAAAATGCCTGAGTACAGAACGGCGCAAAAACAATTAGATGATGCGGCAGCTGTGTGGCAAAAAGATATTGATGGCATGCAGCAGGAGCTCGACAAAATGTATAAAGATTTTGAAGCCGAGCAGGTAATGCTGAGCGAGGATTTAAAAAAGAAAAGAGAAGACCAGTTGTTTGTGAAAGAAAAAACTTTGCGTGATATGCAACGCCAGCGTTTTGGTTTTGAAGGCGATTTATTCAAGAAAAGGCAGGAGTTGATCAAGCCCGTTCAGGACAAAGTTTATAACGCCGTGCAAAAATTGGCCGTGGCCCGTGGCTACGACTTTATCCTTGATAAAAGTGAGGGAATTACGGTTATATTTGCCGACCCAAAACTGGAAAAAAGCGATGACGTGCTAAAAGAACTGGGCGTTAAATAATAAAAGATTGATAAAAGCCGGGCTAGCTGGCAACCTTCATTCAGAAACACAAATCATAGAAAAAATACCACAAAACAATTTTAATGAACAAGATCAAATTATTTTTAGTTGCAGCCGTAATTTTCGTAACTGCGGGCAGTGCCTCGGCTCAAAAAACTGGTTACATACGTGTAGATGATGTAGTTGCACTCATGCCTGAAACGGGAACGTTAAAAGGCGCTATTGAAAAATACCAGGCCGATTCGCTGCAGCCGCGTTTTAATTATACCCTCTCTGAGTTTCAGCGTAAGGACAGTATGGTTAACGGGAAAGACTCTTTAAAAACACCAGCCGCCGCCCGCAATAAAATGCGTGAAGAGATGCAGCAGGATATGTATGAATTACAAAACTGGCAGCAACTTTCGCAGCAGTTAACGCAGCAAAAGCAAGATCAGTTGCTGGAACCAATCTACCGCAAAGCCATCAACGCAATACAGGCCGTAGCCAAAGAAAGCGGTTACAGTTATGTTTACACTAAAGACGCATTGTTAGTAGCACCACCAGCCGATGATATTCTGCCACTGGTTGCAAAAAAATTGAACCTTACCATTCCGGGTGCCGCAAAAACAACGGCAGGCGTACCGGTAAATGCACCAACTAAAAAGCAATAAATTTTTTGATTGAATAAAATTTCCCGCTTCATAATGAGGCGGGATTTTTTTTTGTAGGAGGCCAACTATCAAAACTTCCTCGGTGTGTGCATACTCCTAAAACCTTCCGGTGTACTTCAAACTTCTACCTTCGCCACTCAAACCTAATTATGTCTCCCATTGGTGTTTTCGATTCGGGCTTTGGCGGGTTAACCGTTCTACGCTCGTTGGTTGACAAACTGCCGCAGTACGATTATTTATACCTCGGCGATAATGCCCGTTCGCCCTATGGCACCCGCAGTTTTGAAACTGTTTACCGCTACACTTTGCAATGTGTAAAATGGTTGCTGGCACAAAACTGTCCGCTGGTAATCATTGCCTGCAACACTGCATCTGCAAAGGCCCTCCGAACCATTCAGCAGAAAGATTTGAACGCCATAAATCCTCACGCAAGAATATTAGGCGTAATACGGCCCACGACAGAAATCATTGGCCATCAGACCAAAACCAATAGCATTGGCATATTAGCCACCAACGGCACGGTGCAATCCAATTCCTACCCAATTGAAATTGAAAAGTTTTTTCCTCATTTAAAAATACAGCAGGAAGCCTGTAACATGTGGGTGCCACTGGTTGAAAACAATGAGCACGAAACAGCGGGTGCAGATTATTTTATTCAAAAGCACATCGACAATATTTTAGCGAAGGATGACAACATTGATACCCTTCTGCTCGCCTGCACGCATTACCCTTTGCTGAAAGAAAGGATTGAAAAACATTTACCGGCGCATGTAAAACTTTTATCGCAGCCCGACATAGTTGCGGATAGTTTGCAAGATTATCTGCTGCGGCATGATGAGCTGGAAAAGCAGATTTCGAAAAACAGCAGCCGAACGTTTTACACTACCGATGCCGCTGGTGATTTTGATAGCAAAGCTTCCATTTTTTTTGGTGAATCGGTGAAGGCTGCGCACCTGGATTTGTAAGATGGAACTTCCTGCATTGGTTAATTTTGGCCCCGAAACACTACAAAGCGTTAAGAAATATTGCCTCCAAAAACTCTTCAAAGTCACATGAAGGATTTAGGGTGTCAACCCTTACCTTTGCCCTCCTTTCACAAAAACCAGCGGGTGTGGTGACCTGTGGTTGTAGCTGAAACCTATCCCGTTCTCCCGGGGTTATTTCGTAAAAAGTGAAAAAACTAATTTAAAATGAAACGTACATTCCAACCGCATAACAAACGTCGTAAAACAGTACATGGCTTTCGCAAACGCATGCAAACCGCTAACGGCCGTAAAGTGCTTGCCAGCCGCAGGGCTAAAGGCCGCCACAAGCTAAGTGTTAGCGATGAGCGCAAGTTGAAGTAAGGCCCCCTCATCCCGGGCAACATCGGGATCCGCCAGCTGGCGGGGAAACAGCCAGGCCCGACACAATTTATTGCGGCGGTTTTTTAACGATACTCAAAGCCTTTGACATTTTATGTTGAAGGCTTTTTTATGAGGTTGCTGAAATTCATTAGCTGTAAAAAAATGATTGACGATAATTGCTTTGAAATGTAGGATCCTTATGATGGGTGCGGGTTGCCGGCAATTGTGTCTTCATAATTACAACAAGCCATTTGTAAAACGCACACGCCAAGCAGGTTTCAATTGTAGCAGGTTTACATTGCCTTTACCTTTACACTAATGCCTAAACAATTTGCTTTTCCCAAGCAGGAAAAATTAAAAAGCCGCAAACTGATTGACAGCTTGTTTGCCCAAAGGGAAAGTTTTGCACGCCACCCATTACGGGTGATGTATCATTTTGAAAATGGCACATTACCTATTTTACAAGCCGGGGTAACGGCAAGTAAAAAACACTTTAAAAAGGCAGTGGACCGTAACCGTATTAAACGATTAATGCGGGAAGCATACCGGTTGCAAAAAGGCCCGCTCAAAACTTTAATTGAAGAAAAAAGTTTGCATTGCTACCTGTTTTTTGTTTTTACTGACAAAACCTTACCTGACTTTGCCACCATAAAAGAGTCCATGAAATTATGCCTGACCCATTTAGAAAAGAAAGCCCGGCTCCTCAATGAACAACCTTTATAAAATATTAGCTCTGCCTTTTATTGCTTTGATACGTTTGTATCAGCTGATTATTTCGCCGTGGCTTGGGCCGCAGTGCCGTTTTACTCCCACCTGCTCACAGTACGCTTTAGAAGCATTTCAAAAACACGGATTGTTTAAAGGTTTTTGGTTGGGCATAAAAAGAATCAGTAAATGCCACCCCTGGGGAGGGAGTGGGCATGATCCTGTGCCTTGAGTGGTGAGTGGTGAGCCGTGAGGTATCAGCCATCAGACGTCAGCTATCAGCGGTGGACTATGGAGTTTGAAACTTTAAGGATGTGCGTTGGTTCAAAATTCTTTTACCTGGTCGAATCATAATTATTGACCCATTCACTTTGGTGTCCGCAACCGGCGGACGGCTGATAGCTGACCGCTGAATGCTCCACTTCACAAACTGCTCATCTTAAAATATCCCAAGTGCAACTCATCCTCGGGTTCATTGGTTGATGGAGTAACTACGATGGCATATTTTTCTTTGATGTGGGCTGGCAACATCTCGTCAATTTCATAAATGTCATCTACATCAATCCCGTATCTATCATCAATGTGCGATGACGCATTTTTAAAACCAGTGTGTTTGTAAAAAGCAGTTTGTTTCGCCTGATGAATAGCCTGGCCTTTATCTGTGCAGGCAACAATTATTTTGTAATGAAACTCTTCAAATTCGTTTTGTTTGTATCCACCAAGATTAATAAAAAACAGTTTTGGTTTTTTGGTGGATAAATTGTTTTCTGTTGATTCACTTTTCAAAACAACAGAAATTTTATAGCCGCTAACATTCGTCACTTCTCTCCATGCATCAACATGAATCTTTTCTTTTGCTTCTGTCCAAAACTCATAGATCTGTGGTTTTAGTTCGGTCAGGGATGTCCCAATTGCAAATAATACATCGTGCTGCTCGGTGTTGCGGCCATTTGGTTTGCACCCCAGGAGGAGCATGTATAGTTTTAGTTGTTCCATTTTTAGGTTGAAATGAAGTACACAAAAATGGCGCAAAAAAGCCAGGCTTTATCGCCCGGCTTTTTAATGGTTTTGTTTTAGGTGATGCATTCCTTTATGCGGCCACCGGATAATTTTTCTGTGCAGCTTTTTCTTTGGCTGGTGCGTTTGCAATTACACCATCAACCGACCAGCGGCCCGCGCCATTTATCAAAACCGCTATGGCCATTCCAATGATGAGCAAATGGTATTCAAAACCTTCGCCTTTTTGTGTGCCCGACCAGTTCATAAAAAACCCGTGAGCCGAATGCGAGGTAAAAAGTATGCCGGTGAATAAGGCAACTACACCCAGGGCGGCCATTCTTGCACCTGCACCAAATATCAACATCAACGCTCCAAAAAATTCAATGAGAACTACCAGTAAGGCAATTGGGTAGGGCAAGCCGGCGCCATTGGTTAAAAAGCCCATTGTGCCCTCAAAACCATAACCCCCAAACCAGCCGAATAGTTTTTGAGCGCCGTGCGGAAATAAAACAATCCCTAAAAAAATGCGCAGTATGGCAATGCCCGTGTTGTTATTTGTTGTGATAATAGATTTCATATCCTTTGTTTTTTAGTTGCCGTAAAAAAATTGTTCTTTAATTATTTTGCCTTCTTTCCAGTTTTGAACAGCAACCTGTGTGTACTTCCTGTCGCCCCACAGTTTGTGTGTATAGTCGTAGTGCCACACAACCATAGAAACATCTTCGCCTACAGCTACACTTTCAACCGAAGCGCCGCGGAACGCTGTGATGCTGCCAAAAAAATCAATTTCCTTTAAGCGGTTGGCATTTTTACCGACAGTAGGTTCCTCGCTATTTTCCTGCATCACCACTTCATCATCGTAATACAATTCAAAAGCATCAAGTGCTTTGCCCTCCAGTATCATGTTGTTCAGTTGTTCAACATTGTGTTTTACATTTTGCATAGTGTGTATTTTTTTTGAAGAACAAAGATGGAGGCAGAGTGAGGCCTGCGCCATTGATGTATGCGATGAAATTTGGTTGATGTATGGTAAGAAGTGTGAGTCGTCAGTCGTCAGCCGTCAGCAGTGAGCAGTTGGCGGCTTTATTTAGCATAAACGAAAACCATTTATTTTTTCTCTGCCAGTTGTTTGCGTACGCGGCTGAGCGATTCGGGGGTAATGCCAAGGTACGATGCTATCTGGTGTTGCGGCACGCGGTTTTCCAACTGCTGAAATTTTTGCAGAAAGTTTTTGTAGCGTTCTTCGGCAGGTTGGCTCATGCTGGCAATAATTCTATCCTGCATAGAAACAAAAGCGCCTTGCAACAGCAGGCGAAAAAAACGTTCGAATTTTGGAATAGCAATAAAAAGATTTTCCCACCGGGCTTTGTCCATATAAAAAACTTCCGTGTCCTCTATAGCATCAATATTATACCGCGCCGGGGTTTGTGTAAGAAAAGAATACATATCGCTCGTCCACCAGTTTTCGGCGGCAAACTGGATCACATGTTCTATACCTTTTTCATCAACCTGGTAAGTACGCAAACAGCCTTTGTTGATGAAATACTGGTTTCGGCACACATCGCCTTCCTGCAGAAGATACTGCCTGCGCCGAACGGTTTTTGTTTGTAACTGAGAAATAAAAAAACTTTTCTCTTCGTCAGTCAAAGCAATCTTTTGTGTTACATTTTCAATAATGCGCTGGTGCATTGCGTAAAAATAATTTTTTAAACCGCACAAAAAAAAGAGCCTCCTGGTGAAGGCTCCTTTTGACAAAATGTTGATTATTTATTTCGTGGCATTGTCATAATGTTCTCCAACTTTTTTCCAGTTAATCACACTCCATACGGCCTTTAAATAATCGGGGCGTTTGTTTTGGTACTTCAGGTAATAAGCATGTTCCCAAACATCAATACCTAAAATGGGCTGTCCTTTAACTTCGGCAACTTCCATTAAAGGATTATCCTGGTTAGGAGTAGAACTCACCTCGAGCTTACCATTATTTACAGTAAGCCAGGCCCAGCCGCTGCCAAAACGGGTAGTGCCGGCTGTATTTACTTTTTCTTTCAAGGCATCTAACGAACCAAAGGTTGTGTTGATGGCCTCGGCCAATTTTCCTGAGGGCTGCCCACCATCGGCTCCTAAAATTTCCCAGAAAAACGAATGGTTCCAATGTCCACCGCCATTGTTGCGCACAGCAGGAGAAATTGCGCCGGCGTTTTTTACCAGTTCTTCCAAACTTTTATTTTCATGTTCGGTGCCGGCAATGGCTTTGTTTAAATTATCTACGTATGCCTGGTGGTGTTTGCCATGATGAATTTTCATTGTTTCCGCATCAATGTGCGGCTCAAGTGCTTCGGGTGCAAAAGGTAAAGGGGGAAGTGTAAATGCCATAACTGTTGATTTAAGATTTATGATTTAAGAATTACGAGTTACGAAGCAGGAGGTGGGATGTAAGATGTAGAAGTATGAAAAAACAAATGCAATTTCTGATTTCCTATCTCTAACTTTTGACTTCTGACCTCCGGCTTGCGCTGCAAATTTAGATAGGATATGAATTGAAGCGGGGTAAATAAATTATACTTCAGCAGAGTTTTATTTTTTACGGCTTTGCGGTTTTCTGCCACCATACATTTTTTTTGTTTCTACACAGAAAACTTATGTGCTGCCAATTGATTGCAGAATTCTCCGTATTTTTTTGCAGCATTCCGCATCAAAAATCTGTCCTCCTTGTTAACTGCTCACTGAATTCCATCATTAAATTTTTTAAACTCTTGTATGAGAAAACATCTGCTTTGCTTGCTGGCAATAATTATTGCGGCAATGCCTTACATGGCTCACAGCCAGTCGAGAACAATTTCAGGAACAATAAAAGATGAAAACGGTGCTGCATTACCGGCTGTTACTGTTATTCAAAAAGGCACGAATAACGGAACGGTTACCAACGAAGAAGGTGCCTATTCAATCACCGTGAATGGTGCAAGACCAGTGCTTGTTTTTTCTTATGCCGGCAGGCAAACTCAGGAGGTGGTTGTTGGTGCGGCAAACAATTACAATGTGAGTTTGCGCACAGCGGGAGATATGTCGGAGGTGGTGGTAACAGCGTTAGGTATTACAAGAGAAAAACGTTCCTTAGGTTACTCGGCCCAGGAAGTTTCCGGTGCTGCATTAACGCAAACAAAACAAACAAACATAGTTAATGCTTTGCGCGGCCAGGTGGCTGGTGTGCAAATTAACAGCGGTGGTGGGGCACCGGGGCAAGGCACAAGAATAATCATTCGCGGAATAAAATCGCTCGATCCCGGCAAAGACAATCAGCCATTATTTGTTATTGATGGAGTGATCATGGACAATTCCACTTCCACCGTTTCTACTTCCGGTGCCCTTCGCGGCTTATCCAATCGTGCTGCCGACATAAACCCCGATGATGTTGAGAGTATTTCTGTTTTACGGGGTGGAGCTGCCACGGCTCTGTACGGCCAGGCCGGATCGAACGGTGTGGTTATTATTACAACCAAAACTGCAAAAGCAGGTAAAATGAGGGTTGGATTTACTACGAGTTATGGTATTGACGAAGTGAATAAATTTCCTGAAGTGCAAAATAAATTCTCTCAGGGTTTTGTAGGGGCCACCTCAAGAGTACCTGAGTACGACCCCAATACAATATTTAGCGGTTGGGGGCCAACGGTTGAAGAAGTAAAACGTATAGACCCCACACAAAATGATTTTTTGTACAATCATTATGGAAGAGGATACAAGCGGGGAGATCAATTTCGTGCAAGCCTTAATCTTTCCGGCGGTACAGAGAATGCGTTGCTTACCTCATCGTTTTCGTACTTCAAACAAAATGGAACGATACCTAATTCAGATTATCAAAATATTTCGGCAAGGTTTGGTGGACAGTTTAAGTTTGGGAATAAACTGCGGATAAGCCCGTCTTTTAATTTTATTAATTCGGGAGGACTACGCGTTAATGCCGACCGCTTTAATGAGCAGTTGTCCTATTGGTCGCCTCGGTTAGATGTTAGGGATTATATTAAACCCGATGGAACAATGAAAGGCTACCGTGATAATCCCATTTATGGAACGTCCATTAATAACTTCAGAGATAATGTGAATCGTTTGATTGGTAATGTAGGCGTTACCTTCTCTCCCATAAAATGGTTTGATTTGGATTATAAATTGGGAATGGATTACACCGCCGACTTTAGGCGGCACACCGGACGTGGGCCCCTGGGATTGGTTGGTGAATTACATTTTGCAGACAACGGACTTGGATTTGTTGATGAATTTAGGATTAGCAACAGGATAATTAATTCGAACCTGATTGGCACTTTCAAAAAGGACTGGGGAACTAAATTCAATACCGTGCTTCGTGTAGGCAACGACGTTCGTATGGCAAAGTATAACAGGTTAACAGCAAGTGGATCGGAGCTGGATGTACCAACTCTTCTATCACTAAACAACGCAAAAGTTAGAACCACCAGCCAATACCTGGAGGATTACCGGATAGTAAGTGCATTCGGGGATCTTACATTGGAATATGATAATTTTTTGTTCCTGAATGTAACAGGTAGAAATGACTGGTCCTCAACTTTGGACCCGGAGTTCAATTCTTTTTTCTACCCATCTGTAAGTTTATCGTACGTGTTTACCGATCATTTGAAAAGGCCCGACTGGTTTAGCTTTGGTAAGCTACGAGCTTCCTATGCCGAGATAGGAAAAGATGCAAGCCCCTATGATAACAACTCTTATTATGGTTCAAGTGTAATTACTACAACCAGCCAAATAGCATGGACACGGGGTGATGCAAGGGGCGATAGGTTATTAAAACCCGAACGCACTTCAACAATTGAATTGGGAACCGAATTGCGTTTTTTGAAAAACCGCGTCGGCATTGACTTTACCTGGTACAAACTAAATAGCCGTAACCAGATAATCCCGGTATTTATTTCTCCAACTGCTGGTTTCACCAGTATCATAACCAATGCAGGTGAAGTTGAAAATAAAGGAATTGAAATTGTACTAAATGGCAGTCCTGTAAAAACAAAAGATTTTACCTGGGATGCTACGCTGAATTTTTCACGTAACAGAAATGAGGTGGTAAAAATTATTGAGGGCCTGAAAGAAATAGTGGTGGCTTCAAACTTTGGCTACATCAATTCCGGTGTAACCCTTAAGTATGTTCCCGGCTTTCCTGTAGGCAATCTTTATGGAACAACATTGCAGAGATATTACGGAACCAAAACCGATGATAAAGTAACCTTTCAACCCGGTCTGCCATTGGTAATTGCCAGCACCGGCACCAATGCAGGTTTCCCGGTACCGGATCTTGCGCAGAGAATTTTAGGAAATTCGCAACCAAAGTGGATGGGTGGATTCACCAACACTTTCACCTATAAAAGTTTACGTCTTTCATTTTTATTAGAAACACAACAAGGACAGTATAAGCATAACCAATTAGCCAATTTTATGGCTGCATTTGGTATTGCAAAATATACGGAAGACAGAACCACCTCGAAAGTTTTTGACGGCGTGTTGGCAAATGGTACCCCAAATACTCAACTCGTTTATTTAGGAATGGGTAGGGCCCCGGCACCCGATACAAGAGATTATGGTAATGGATACTATCGTAACATTTACCGTACAGTTTCAGAAAATTTTGTGGAAGACGCGTCGTGGACACGATTAAGAAACCTAAGCCTGAGTTATACGCTACCAGCTAGGTGGCTAAAAACAAATTTAATTAAAGAAGCTACGCTAACATTTACTGGTAATAACCTTGTCTTATGGACAAACTATTCGGGCTTCGATCCGGAAACAAGCAGTTCACCCGCAGGTAGTAATGCGGATGGTTTTACAGGATTCTCTTACCCCGCAATGCGCAGTTATTTATTCAGCATCAATGTTAACTTTTAAACTAAACACCATGAAAATACTTTCTAAATATTTGCTTTTGTTCCTAGCCTTTGCTCAAATTAATTCGTGCAAAAAGTTTCTCGATGTAAATACCAATCCTAATTTGCCAACTTCGCCGCCTATCAATGGTTTGCTTACCAGGGTTACACAAAATGTTGCACTCAATGTGTACAGGGTAGGCAATATAACCTCGTATTATGTTCAGTATTTAGCATCTCCAAACCCCGATTCACCTACAGATACGTACGATAGAATTGATGCCAGCGGAACCTGGACTTCTTTATACGATAACATGACCGACATATACGACCTGGAGAAAATGGCAAGGGGGCTTGGTGCAACGCAATACCAGGGTGTGGCAAAAGTTTTAATGGCTATGGATTTACATTTAGTGCATAATTTATGGGGAGCCGCGCCATATACCGAAGCATTTTCGCTCGAAACATTTACGCCAAAGTATGATGATGCAACCTCCATTTTTCAAAAATGTATTTCGCTGCTTGATGAAGGCATAGCATTATTACAACAGCCAGGCAGCAAAATAACCATACCTACTGCAACAGGCATTAACCCCGATCTTATTCATAAAGGTTCTACTGCTGCATGGTTAAGAACCGCACATGCATTAAAAGCAAGATTACTAAACCAGTTAAGCAAAACTTCGCAATACAACACCGCAAATATTTTTACCGCATTGGCGTCGGCTTATACTGCTGCCGGCCAGGATGCTGCTGTAACCACTTTTAATATTCGTAATCCTTGGGCACAGGCTGCAGTAAATAATGCCGCTCAGTCATTGGATGTGTGGCTTTCGGAATATTGGGTAAATCAAATGCGGGACACTGCAACGTTTGTTAACCCGGATCCACGGCTTCCGCTTATTGCCAGCAGAACCAAACCTGCGTTCGCAAATGCCGGATACCCCTACATAGGCACCCGCAATGGAAAAGGCCGTGTGGGCACTGGTACAACTATGGATGAATCTTATTTAAGTACAACAGGTTACTATTCAAGCACCAGCTCTCCGCTTTTTATTATCACCTATGAAGAAGTAAAATTTATCGAGGCCGAAGTGGCATTTCGCACCAATGATAAGCCACGGGCTTACGCCGCTTATTTAGAAGGTATAAGAGCCAATATGAATAAGCTTGGGGTTCAGGCGGCCAGTCGCGATGCTTATGTAAATCATGCTTCGGTATCAGTAGGCGCTGCAGCGTTAACCCTGCAAAATATTTTTCGTGAAAAATACCGTGCTCTTTTTTTAATGCCTGTTACATGGGATGATGCAAGGAGATTTGATTACCAATACCCGTTTTTTCAATTGCCCTTGAATGTTAAGACAACCACATTCGTAAGAAGATTGGTTTATCCATCCGTTGAAATTAGCCGCAATGGAACGAACGTGCCGGCAGTAGCTGATGTAACGGAAAAACTGTGGTGGGATAAACCATAGAACTGAGTAAATAACTATTCACCAAAACTTATAAGAGCCGCCTAAAAAAGCGGCTCTTATTTTTTTAGCCGGTGCAGTTTTTTTCCTTTTTCGGTAGATACTTCAATTACACCTCTTGCGTGCATATCGTTTTTTACCGACACCGTGTACCAGCCAACGTTGCCCTCAAACTTTGTTTTTTGTTGTTTAAAACAATCCTGCACTCCATCCACTAATTCTGTAAATGTGATAGCACCTTCTTTTTTCAGCACATGATAAATGGCTTTCGAAACCAGGTCGTAAATGTTTTTGTCAATGTTCATTTTACGGCCCGTGTTGGAATTCATGAGTTCAACCTTTTGTGGTTGGGATGCTGTTGCCATAATTATCTTTTTTGTTGAAAGAAAAATTTCATCAACGCGGCACAATCCTCTTTTAAAACGCCTTTTGCAACTACCGTTTTTGGATGAAAGGGCGACACCTCTTTTGTTACATGCCTATAGCCGTTTTTTTCATCAGCAGTGCCATAAACAACCCGGGCAATCTTGCTCCAATATAAAGCGCCTGCACACATCAGGCAGGGTTCAACAGTTACATACAATGTTGCTTCGGGCAAATATTTTGCACCAATTAAATTGAACGCCGATGTAAGTGCAATCATCTCGGCATGTGCCGTTGCATCGTTTAATTGCTCTACCTGGTTGTATCCTCTTGCAATTATTTTATTGTTAATGACAACAACGGCACCTACCGGTACTTCATCTTCATCAAAAGCTTTTTGTGCCTGCACCAATGCCTGCCGCATAAAATGTTCGTCGTCCATGAGGCAATTTAATTAAAGTATGGTATGTGATGGGCAGCGTTGGTAACGGGTCGCTTAAGCAAATCCTGTTCGCCGAAGTGTAGTTACCGGAAAATGCTTACTGCAATTTTAATGATGATGTTACGCCCCTCGAAGTTTTCAGAACCAGGTTAGTTGCGTTTACTTAATGCCCTCGGCCGTTTGTTGTTGCTGTAAAAACGCAGTGCCAAAACTTAATTTTTTTGCAGTGGCCGAGTTTACATCAATCACCCGCCAAAAGGGAGTAATGGTTTTAAGCGACTTGCCATTTGCAAATTCCTCGTGTGCCGCCTCGGCAACAATGCGTAAAAAAATACCTGTGGTCAGTGGGCAGGTAGCCTCGGCGTGGTACTCAGCAGCCAAATCTTTACGTAGTGTTTCCGTGGTAATTTTTTTTCCTTTTGGTATTTGCCTTACATAGGCGTCAACCAATTTCGGTGTGGGTATCAGCATGATCTGGCCTGCTTTTATGCCCGCAAAATCTTTGGTGGTTTTTTCAATGTGCGGTTGCACTTCAGCGTTCAATTTTTCCTGCCAGGTTTTGCGTTTGTATGCACACATGGTGGTTGTGGTTTAGTGCAACAGAAAGGTAGGGTTGTTTTTATTCCATTACAATTGGCAGGGTAACAATTTCTTTTACCGTATGCTCCTTCTAAACTATAAAAAAATTGTGTGCAAATAATTAGAGGGTACTAATTTTCAGGTATGAATCAATTTGTGCGCAAAGCCACTATTGAAGATGCAGCCCTGATTGCCGACGTCAGCAGGCAAACATTTTACGACACGTTTGCGGCGCAAAATTCAAAAGCCGACATGGATAAATTTTTGAACGAACAGTTTACGACTGCAAAGCTGATGATGGAACCGGGCCAGACGGAAAATGATTTTTTCCTGGCTTACTCCGATGATGTGTTAGCGGGATACGTAAAGTTGCGTAATGGCAGGCCGCCTGTATTTCTGCGCACAAAAAACGCAATGGAAATTGCCCGGCTTTATGCAAAAAAAGAAATGATTGGAAAAGGAATTGGCAAGCTACTGATGCAAACAAGTATTGACGCAGCTAAAGAAAACGATAAACAAATTATATGGCTGGGCGTGTGGGAAAAAAACCAACGCGCCATTGATTTTTACACCGCCTGGGGGTTTGAAAAATTTGATGAAACTGATTTTTTATTGGGTAACGATTTGCAAAGAGATTGGCTGATGAAGAAGGTGTTGTGAAGAACGATAAGATATTCCATATCTCCGTAGATATGGAATATCTATTTGATCATCTTCTTAAACAAATTCAACTTACCCTCCAGCGGCGGGTATTTTATTTTTGGGTCGAACCAGGTGGGTGTTTTCATAACCGACTTTTGATGACTGAAAACATTAAACGAAAACTTACCGTGGTAAGCCCCAATGCCACTGTTGCCGCGGCCGCCAAATGGCAAATTAAGATTGGTAAGATGCCAGCTTGCATTATTTACACAGCCCCCACCAAATGCAATTCCGTTGAGCCACAATTTTTCTTTTTCGGCGCTTTGGGTAAAAACATAAAACGCCAATGGGTTGGCGTTGCGCTCAATAATATTTTTTGCTTCTTCAAAACTGTTGAAAGAAATAATGGGAAGCAACGGCCCAAAAATTTCTTCACTCATAATGGCACTGTTCACATCAACATCTTCCAGCAACGTAGGCTCAATAAAATTGGTGGCGGCATTATACTTTCCTCCGAAAACAATTTTGCCATGCTGCAAATAACTTACAAGGCGATTGAACTGTTTTTCGTTGATAATTTTTCCATAGCCATAATTGTTAGCGGCATCGCCGTTAAAAAATCCGGTGATGGCTTTTTTCAATTCTTCAACCAGTTGATCTTTTACCGACTGATGTACCAACACATAATCCGGCGCCACACACATTTGCCCGGCGTTAGAAAATTTGGGCATGGCAATGCGGCGGGCAGCTACTTTTATATTGGCATCGGCTTCTACTACGCAGGGGCTTTTGCCACCCAACTCTAACGTAACAGGCGACAATTTTTTTGCCGCCATTTCGTAAATCATTTTTCCAACCGCGGTGCCGCCGGTGTAAAAAATATGGTCGAACCGAAACTCATTCATCATTTCCGGGATAACCGTTGCCCCATCGCCATCGGTGTACAAAATATATTCAGGGCTAAAGTTTTCTTCAATCATTTTTTTCATTACCGCCGCAGTTGCCGGCGCAAATTCGCTGGCTTTTAAAACAGCACAGTTGCCTGCGGCTATGGCACCAACCAATGGATTAAATAATAATTGCAGCGGGTAATTCCAGGGCCCAATAATGAGTACCACACCAAGTGGTTCTTTGTAAATAAAACTACGGCCGGGCAGGTTAAGCAAATTGGTGCCCACGGTTTTTGGCTCCATCCATTTTTTTAAATGTTTGATGGTGTGACTGATTTCGGCAATTAAAAAACCTGTTTCGGTCACCCAACATTCTTCGGGGTTTTTTTTCAAATCGGTATAAAGCGCCGCGGCAATTTCATTTTGATACGAGAGCACAACCGATTTTAATTTCTCTAATTGCGCTTTGCGAAAGGTGTAAGACTTTGTTGCGCCGCTGTTAAAGTAAGTACGTTGGCTTTGCAGACCGGAAAGAATGTTTTGCATGATACAAGTTAGTGGAAATGGGGACAGGGTTTGTTTAGAGGGGAAACGGACTAGAGTTTGGCGCAATAAAAAACCGATGGCTTGCAGGTCTACCAGCTAAACGGCAAACTGAATGCTGGCCTCAGTTTTGTTATTTTGTGGGAAATATGGTTAAGCAGATTTGTTTACTCACATCGTTTTTCGTTTTGCCCTTTTGTTGTGTCTCCCAGCAAAGTCGAGATACCTGTATTGACGTTGTCTTCAATATCAATAGGTATAAATTGGAAACTCAGCAATCCAATAAAATAAGAACTTTTATTAGCCTTTACGCTGACGTCACGCAAATAATCGGCTTTGCCGATACAACTGGAACAGCAAAGTACAATCTGGTATTATCTCAACAAAGAGCGTTTACTGTACATGATGTTGTGAAAGCTGCTTTTAATACGGTTGATTCTAAAATTGTATCATATTATGGAGAAAGTCAGGACTTGTCGGAACTTTGGATGAACCGACGTGTTCAAATATGCGCTAATAAACCTGAATCACTGTCTATAACGCCAAATACGTCCGCTAAATTTGGAGATACGATACTTAAAATTGAATTAGATAATCTTTACTTCCTCCCTGACAAACCCATACTTTCTCAAGAGTCACATCCCTACATCGAAGAGGTGTCAAAACACTTGAAAGCTTTTTCCGTTGGTTTCTTTCATATTGTCGGGCATATTAGCTATCAAAGCCGTTTCGATTCTACTCATCTTCGAGACCTATATGAACTGTCGAGATTTCGTGCAAAAGCAGTGTATCAATATTTGATTGATTTCGGCATCCCAGCAAATAGAATGTCCTACAAAGGAGTAGGAAATTCTCAGCCTGTCATTATTTCTCCAAAAAGTGATGAGGAAAGAAGGCGAAATATGCGTGTTCAAGTCTTTATCATAAGATAAAAATCACACCGTAAACGTTTAACAACCACTTGTAGTCTTCAGTGGTTCAGATTGCGCCCAACTCATAGCATACGAACCTCATTTTCGCAAATCCAACCATAATAAGTTGGCTTACGAAAGTTAAAAGGAAAAATAAGAGGTGCTTGGCAGGCATACACCCGGCACAATTTTTTACTTCTTCTACTAAACAAACAAAGTCATGACTCCAAAAAATACCAACCCCGCCCAACC
Organism: Chitinophagales bacterium; assembly: GCA_031425835.1. Lineage (GTDB taxonomy): Bacteria > Bacteroidota > Bacteroidia > Chitinophagales > Chitinophagaceae > Flavisolibacter. Next base: position 76,019 of record JANPKD010000053.1, on the reverse strand, counting down.
CGCCGAAGATCAAATGCCTATCGCCAACACAGGCAATGCATCCAACCCTTCGCCGCAAAATGATGATGTTGCACCTGCACCTCCCAATCAACTATTACCAAAAGAAGCGGAAGAGTATTTACGGGAAAGTGGGAACATTGAAGACCTGCCCGATGCGGTAGATGCAGCCGAAATGGATGAGCAGATTTGAAGTTTACTACTTCCAATTTTAAACCACTAAGTCCGAAGCCTCGGACACAATGGACACAAAGCAGCACAAAGAAACCCCCGTGAAACTCTATGACCCCCTGTCTCTGTGGTTCAATGGTTCAATTCATTGTGAGCAGCTACCACCCAATACCATAATCCTCGCCATGGTTACTGCTACCGCCCCAAAAACTTCCGTTCTTCCAATCAAAATAAATGGCGTTGATTGGGCCGCTGGTGCGGTCATCAAAACTTAACGTGTAGCCCATCTTTTTTAATTCATCTCGTACGGCTTCCGGCGTTTTATCGTGCAATAAAATACTTCCGGGGCGTGGTTTTCTATCGTCGGTTTTACTGCCGCCTAATGATAACCACAACTGGTTAGTGTTGATGTTGGCCGCTTCGGCTGCTTGTTGCACGTTCATGTTAAACTCCACAACATTTAAAAAAAACTGCAACAGGTTTTGCTCCTGTGTGTCGCCACCCTGCACGGCAAATGATAAAAACGGTTTGCCATCTTTTAGCGCAAGCGTTGGCGTTAGTGTAACCCGTGGCCGCTTGCCCGGTGCTACCACGTTGAAAGGATTGATGGTAGAATCCAGCACAAAACTTTGCATGCGCTGGCTCATACCTACGCCGGTGTTGCCTGCAATACATGCGGGCAACCAGCCACCACTTGGCGTAATAGAAACTACCCAACCTTCTTTGTCCGCAGCTTCCACACTGGTAGTGCCTAACCACAGGCGTTCGTTGTATTCAGTGCTGTTGAGCGAACTGCTGCGTATATCATGCGCCGGCGCAAAATTTCTTTTTGTTGTGTCCATTTCAAAGCCGCGACTTTTTAAAAGATTGATGTAGGGATTTATTTTTCCTTCGAAAGAATAGGGGTTGCCCGGTCCAATTGATGGATTGTTTTTATCCCATTGAATTAACGAGGCACGGCTCTTTGCATAGTCTTTACTCAGCAAACCTTTCATAGGTTCGGCCGGTGGAAAGTAGGGATCACCATAATAAAAATCGCGGTCGGCAAATGCCAGGTTCATGGTTTGGTAAATGGTGTGTATGTATTTGGTGCTGTTGTAACCCATCGCCTTCAGGTCGAAGTTTTCGAGTATGTTAAGCGATTGCAAAAGCATTGGGCCCTGCGTCCATTGCTGCAGTTTGTACACATCAATTCCTTTGTAATTCACTTTCATGGGTTCTTCTTCAATGGGCTTCCACTTTGCCAGGTCGTTCATGGTAATAAGGCCGCCCTGTTCTTTACTGCCGCGTACAAATTCTTCGGCAATATCACCTTTGTAAAAACGGTTGTAGGCAGCCATGATTGCATCTTTACGACTTGCACCTTTTTTCAATGCTGCCTTCTCCGCTTCCACCATTTTTGTAAGTGTGGCCAACAAATCTTTTTGCACAAAAATTTCTCCCGCTACCGGGGCTTCCCTTTTTTCTCCTTCATGTGGCAGAAAAACTTTTTTGCTGTAAGGCCATTCTTTAATTCTTGTCTTCCCCCTTTCCACACTGTTGGCGGTTTGTGCATCAATGGGGTAACCTGCGGCTAATTGCATAGAAGGTTCCAGCACCTGCTGCAAACTCATTGTGCCGTAGTTGGCCAGCATGTGGCAAATGCCGCCGGGTGTGCCGGGTGTTGTTGCTGCAAGCGGGCCATACTCGGGCGGAAAATTGTAGCCTTTGTTTTTAAAAAATTCGGGTGTGGCACCGGTGGGTGCAAAGCCCATTGCATTTATGGCAATAACTTTTTTTGTTTTTGGATTGTAGATGAGTGCTTGTGTTTCGCCACCCCAACTCAACACATCCCACATGGTGCAGGTAGCGGCCAGCATGGCGCAGGCAGCATCAACAGCGTTACCGCCTTTTTGAAAGATGATGGCACCCGCGGTTGCTGCCAGCGGTTTGCCGGTAATGGCCATCCAGTTTTTGCCGTGGAGTACAGGCTTCTGGGTTTGCTGTGAGTTGGCTGTAGTGGTGAAGATGACTAGGAAAATGGAGAAGTATTTCATGTTGCGATTGTGGAGACACAATCGCTGCTTGGTGAGTATGGTGATTAGAATGGAGAAGTATTTCATAGGGTTAAAGTTAGGTTATGTAGTGGCTGTAATTTTTTGCAGCATTAATAAATCAATCTTTTACTCAAAAATTTTTTGCCTGTTCATCCATATTCTCAATAATCCTTTTTATGCCCTTTGAGTATAACGGTAGCGAAAGAAAGTGAATTATACCTTTTACGGTATAGAATGATAAAATGAGGATTGATTATGCCTTGAAGGGTATAGATGGACTAAGGCAAATAGGTGAAGATGCCCTGTTACAGTTGATAATGTTCGATGCCCTTAATAAGTGGAGATAACCATTTCCTACATCAATTGGAAACTGGGTGGTACGTTCCTAAATAGCATTTAATCCCGCCTCATCCCTTAAAACCTGATGAAGTTTTTCGTCCAGATTTTTGTCTATTGCTTCAGGCAACGAAAAACATAAGTAATGCACGCGGTTACTACCCGCTATATCCAAACCTTCGTAGTGGGTTTTTATGTGCAGTTCTTTAGGTGTGTCGGGGGTATTGTACACGTTGTCCATATCAACATGTACATGACAGCCATACATTTCAATCACCTTTTTTGTGAATGAATACAAATCGGGGCTGTCGGTTTTTAGATTGATGCGGCCACCTGTTTTCATAATGGTTTGATACAGGCGCAAGTATTTTGGGTGCGTCAACCGCTTGTTTGATTTTGAAATGCGCAATTGCGGATCGGGAAAAGTAATCCAGATTTCATCTACTTCCTGCGGTGCAAAAAACTCAGCAATGCGATCGATTTGTATGCGGAGAAAGGAAACATTTTTCAAAGGTTGGGCCAGTGCTTTTTTAGCACCCACCCATAAGCGGTTTCCTTTTTGATCAATACCAATAAAGTTTTTTGTGGGATACATTTCGGCTAAGCCAATGGAATATTCGCCTTTACCGCAAGCCAGTTCCAATACAATAGGATTGTTGTTGTTGAAAACATGATTCCATTTGCCGGCAGCGTTTTCGGGGTACTGAAAAACGTTTGGGAAAGTGAGCAACTCGGCAAAGCGAACTAATTTTTTTTGACCCATGGGTGAGAGAGCTGTGAGTTTTTAGCTACGAGCTGCGAGAGCTAAACTAATGAGTGTGCTATTGGTTTGTGCAGCGCTGAATTGACTATATTTTTTAGAAAACCGGTTTGTAATTATGATCGCTATTGGCTTGCGGCTCACGGCTGATGGCTACTTCTTTTCAAACATCAACTCCTGCACTTTCTCTTTATCCTCTTTTTCTTTCTTTAAATCGAACATAGTACCAAACACATGATCCCAAATAGTGGAGCTTACACCAAAACCTTTTGCCTCGTCTTTATAATGATGCAGGTGGTGGTTGCGCCACAGGGGCTTCATCCATTTAAAAGGTGGGTTCCAGGCATGAATAGCGTAGTGCATAGATGCATACAAAAGATAGCCGAGCATAAACCCTGGAAAAAACATAAACGCTTTTGCACCCAGGAACAAATATTGAATGCCAAAAATTACAGTCGCCAAAATAATGCTGGGTAATGGCGGCATAAAAAGTCTTTCCCTGTCGCGGGGATAATGATGGTGATTGCCATGCATGATGTAAATAAACTTTTGCGCTTTCTTGCTTTCGGCAATCCAGTGAAAGGCAAAACGGTGGGCCAGGTATTCAAACAAAGTCCATGAAGCCATGCCGCTCAAAAAATAAAGGGCAATGGAGCCACCGCCAAATTCCAAGGTAGTGGCCGCATAAATGGGCATGCCTATCATAAAGGGCAGGTACATGCTCCAAATGACAATGGGGTTTGCTTTGGTAAATATTTCCAGCGACGGGTTTTCAAACAACCTGGCCTGGCCTTTATTATGAATTTTATCAAACTTCATGCGTTGTACTGTTTGTGGTTGGTGCCGCAAATTTAAGCACTGTACCGTTTGCCCCACCCATTCTGCAGGTAAACGAAAATAAAACTTTTTTATCCCTTACGCTGTAAGGCTAAAGCATGATTTTGGGCTTTGTATTTTAACTTTTTGAAAGTGCAGGGGACTGAAGAAATAACTGGCGATTCATCAAAAACTTTTGGGCCAACAAGGCAAAGGCAGGTTCAGACAAAGTGCATTCCCGGTTTAAAAACCGGGATGTTTTAGTTAGTTGGCGAAATGAGGAATCTTCAGGCTCATCGTTCCTTGCTGCACCAATACCCCACCCGCATTTTTTCAATCGGCTGACCGGTTTTCCGTTCAAAATAGTTGATCCGGGCCTAGGGTTAGTTCAAAATAAAACCGTGGGCCATCATTGGTAAGAAAGAAATCAATAACGTCAAATGGTGTTGTAAAGCCCTGGCAATGCCCATACATTTTTGGCGATGGCCGATGGTAGTGTAACCGCGGCTTTATGTGCGGCGTTGGGTGCCTTCGACCGTGTGCCGCTACCTGCTACCCCACCTGGATGCAAGTAGTTTTTGTTTTCCATTCCCTACAAATTCGGGAGTTCAATTTTTTCTACCCTTGGAGCAGGTTGCTACCCTTTATACTCGAACCTTTTATCGGGTACCACCCAAATAACCGCCACCAGTACATAAAGCAAAAAGCCAATGAGCGGATGAATGAAACACAACCCAATACCTGCAGCATAAATAATAATTGATGCCTTTCCTTTATGGTCGCTGCCCAATGCTTTGGTAAACGTGGAATCCTTGCCATGAAGATTGGTAAGGCAATGCGCTAAAAAATAATAGGCTACACCTGCCATCATTAAAACAAAACCATACAAAGCAACAGGTATGGTAGTAAAATTATTTTCGCCCATCCACCCGGTTACAAAAGGCACCAGCGAAAGCCAGAATAATAAATGGGCATTCATCCACAATACACCGCCATTTACTTTAGTAACGGCATGCAACATGTGGTGATGATTGTTCCAGTAAATAGCGATGTAGATAAAGCTAAGAAGATAGCTGACCAATACAGGTAACAATGGCTTTAAATCAGCAAGCGAATCGCCATGCGGAATTTTTAATTCCAAAACCATGATGGTAATAATGATGGCTAACACACCATCGCTGAATGCTTCCAATCGTCCTTTACTCATAACTGTCATTTGGCTTTAGAAATTTTCCCTACCGTGCGAGGAAGAGGGTTATACTGGCGAAGGAATGAAACTACGAAACGATGGACAGTCCTTCATGCGCCAATTCTAAGGTTTCTATCAACACCTCGTTGGCGGAGGCATGCAGTGGTGTGATTTCGTATTTACATGGCCAGGCATTTTTTACTCTCCAGGTAATTAGTGGCTGATGTGTTTCATCCAACAAAGAAATTGTGATGTCTCTTCGTTGCACGGTGTTCATTTGCACGGTATTCACCCACTCGAAAAATTCTTTATCATTTTTTTGAAGGGCTCTTTTTAAAACGATGTTGGTGTACTTTCTCAGTCCCGGCATTTTTATACTGCTGTGCTCCGGCATGTTACCGCTGCGGTGCTCAATTACTGCAAACTCGAGCGACAAACCGGACACTTCGGAAAAACCAGTTTCAGCACCGCCCCATTGAACGATGAAATGATATTTCGATAAGGGATAACCGCCTGCCATAAGCCAATGTTTTAGTTTTTTTAGCCAATGAATAATTCTGCGTAATAAATGCATCGCTTCTTAAAAGTACACAACTATTTCTGCCGGCCCCTGTGTTTGTTCTGTTACACCACGTAACACTCAACCACAATTTTTTACACCGAATCATTACAATGCGATGTACGCCGGCACCTTTGCTACAACCCATATCAACAACAAAAAAATTGCATTGCGACAGAAATTGGATATTTTAGATATAACAATCCGCAGCCCGAAGGTGTTTGGTTTTTGTATTGAAATGTGATGCTCCTTTGGGCCAACACAAAGCTTAACCAATTTCCGGTGCATTTACATTTTCGTATAAGGCCACCGCATGTTGTTGGCAGTTGTACGCCTACTGAATGCTTTTGCTGTCTTCATTCCTACTCTGCAGAACACTATTACTTCGTATTCCTCAACAGTCAACCAATTGCTTATACTTAAACCGCTCTCCCATGCGTTATTCTGCATTGCCAAAGCTCGAAGCCAACTTTCTTGCCACTGGAAATAATGGCGAGTACGAACTTAAAAAAATTGCCGTTCCCGTTCCGGGAGAAAATCTAACCCTGAACGGAATGTTCTGCACACCCAAAAGCCGCTCGGGTTATTACCACGCTGTCGCTCATCCTAAAGAAAGAATTCTTTTACATTTTACGGCTGGTCAAATACGCTCCGACATGAGTGCTCTTACCCGGCAGGATTTTCATGTGTCGGTTCCTTTTGTAATTGGCCGCAACGGCACCATCTATCAATTGTACTCGTCCAAATTCTGGTCGGGCAACATTGGTAAAGGCCGCGGCAATACCAACAATGCCGAAGACAAAAAAACCATTGGAATAGAAATTTCCAACTACGGCTTTGTTACCGAAAAGGAGGGCAACCTCGAAACTATTTATTCAAGATTAAAAGATAGCCAGGGTCGTGTCGGTCCGGTGGATGTTTATTGTTCGCTATCCGAAACAGCGGCGTATCAAAAAATAACTACACCGTTCAGGGGCCAATCCTATTATCCTACCTACACGAAAGAGCAGTACCAAAGCCTCATTATTTTGTTGCGTTATTTAACTGCCACGTATAATATTCCCCGCCAGTTTTTACCGGAGAACAAACGATACATTGCCACCGATGAAGTGCTTGGTTTTAAAGGCATAGTGTCGCACGTTAATTACCGCGACACCGGCAAATGGGATATTGGCCCGGCCTTCGATTGGACTACGGTGATACAGGGAGTGCAGGCTGCAAGTTTTCAACCCGCCGCCTCCCGTTCGGCCTCCCGCGCCGCCAGCCGAAGAAGCGCAACAAAAGAAGATGTTATTACCTCGGAAAAACAAATGGAAAAGCTGGTGCCAAAAGCTGCAAGAGGGGCCGAACTAAAACATGAGGAGCAACTGGATATTGAAAGCACCGCAGTGCTGGAAGCAAAAGGCCGGCAGAAACTTAAAAACAAGAAAAAGGAGTTAGTCAATGCTAAGAAAAAGGGTGTGTAATCAGGCTTTGGCATTTGACTTCTGCATTTCTTAAAAAATTCTGGAGTACCAACAAGAAAGCAGTTGCTTACTTCAAAAGCTCATCAACCCGCACCAACCGGTAATTTTTCATTTTTAAAAAAGCAATCAACTCCGGCAGCCGGTAGTAAAATTTATCCTTTCTTTCCGCGCCTGCACCAATGTGCATCAGCAAAATAAAACCGTTAAGGCCCGTGGCATTTTGTTTTTCAAAATCAGTAATGGATTGATAGATTGTATTGGAGCTCCTGTAATTTTTTTGTGAGGGAGTGGTATAGTCGGCATGACTGAGTGTACCTGGTGTGTAATTAATTAATTGCAAGCCCATGTTTTTTGTCCATGCGGCAATAGAATCGTTGTACCATTCGTACGGTGGCAGAAACCATGCGGCTTGTTTTTTTGTGATGCCGAATTGTTTCATGGCCTTAAAATTCATTTGCAAATCGGTAGAAAACGAATCTGCACTAACTAAAAGACTATCCCTGTTTTTCCAATCGGCATACAACAAATGATCATGGCTGTGTGCACCTAAATAATGACCGCCGTTTTTAAGGCGTTGAATATTTTTTGCAAACGATGGATTGTTGTAAAACTTTCCAGTAAAAAAGAACGAAGCTTTGGCGTTTGCTTTTTTTAATTCAGTCGTGATAAATTTTGCGCCTTCACCAAATTCGTGGCCGGTAAAAACAAGTGCCAGTTTTTTTTGGGTTGAATCGCCTCTATTAATAGCCCCGTAGCTATAGTTCAACATGGGCTGGTTCTGTGCGGTGATGGCCTTCCCTTTGGAAGGGTCGGGATGGGCCTCTTTTGCGCCAAGCAAATAAATAAGTGATGCCGTTCCATCCATTGTTGGTTCGTTGGTGCTGTAATCACCGTAGTCGTCGTGATAAACTGCTAAATCACTTTGAAATGGTTCATACTCATCGGGCTGATACAGCGTAATGCCAATTAGATTTTTGTAAATGCTTGTATAAACCGGGCCGTCAACAAGGCCGCCATCTATTGGATAATTTTTCAGGTGTGTGAAAGCCGAATGTGGATCGGTTGGCGTATCGCCATTGGCAGGCAAGCCATAAACCATTGATGTACCCCAGGGGTTGCAACCAAAGAGCCAATCGAAGTTGGCTTGTTCTAATTCTTCAAACTGATTATCGGCGGTAAGTTGTTTGTACCAGTAACATTGAATGGCAAATGATGTTGCAAGGTTGTTGCTACACCAAATAAATGGAACACCGCGGTAGAAAGCATTTTGTTTTGCTTTGTTCCAAACTTTTTGAATGCCGGTTTTGTAGTAACCAACAATTGTATCACGGCGTTTGTCTCTTAATTGTTTTGCTAGTTCATAGTGCCCGATGTTTATGAATGGATACCACTGGTAATGTTTTGCTGTGTCGGCGCCCAGCCAGGGAGTGATGGGTTCTTGACGGGCATAACTATACGACGAGTCAAGCGGTAAATTACCATCGGGACCTTCTTCCATAGAAGTGTTTAGCTTCTTTAAAAAACTATTTATTGTGGCGCTCGAAGTTGCATAAGCCAGCTCTAAGTCATCCGTCCAATTTTCTTCTGCATAAATGTAGGGAGATCGTACTGATGCGGTTTGCGTTACACCTGGTTTCTTATTTGCGTAATCAATCGCAGTAATGGCACGATCCATTAGTTCTTCACGGTACTCTGCTTCCTCCGCAAAAATGATTGATGCCAACGCAAACGCACTCGTAAACTTCGCCGCTGTAGAAGAAGTACCAGACGTGTTATTCATAAACTTTCCCCTCTGCTGCGGCTCGCCACTTAAAAAATAAACTGGCCGCTCAATGCCTCTGCCATAAAACGAATCTTCTTTTGGAATACGCATGCCCTGGTGGTCTCGGTCGTCGGCAATTTGGTTGTACATAATATTTTCCGAGGGATGCATTTTCAGCAACCAGTCTAACCCCCATTTTGCTTCATCGAGTACATCGGCCATTCCATTTTTTCCGTCAAGCCCATTGGCTAATTTTTCATCAGTAAAAACATTTGGAAAATCGCGGTAGGCCATCAGCAAATGATAAGTAGCGTTGGCCGATGTTGTTGCATATTGCAGGTAGTCAGAAGCATCGTGCCAGCCGCCAACAACGTCAACTTTTGTACTGTCTTTTATGCCTGCTTTTTCACCGTATAATACATAACCATCCTGCGTGTGGCAACTGTCTTTTAAAAACGGATTGAAGCCGCTGCGTTGCTGCCGCATGTAACGCAGGCAAAAATCGGCCCCGCCTTTGTAAGCCGTATCGGCAATAATAAATTGAGGCGATGTGGTGCCGCCTGCCCGCAAAAAATATTTGCCTGTTTTTTTGAACGCCGAAAAATTGAGGCGGTGCGTTTGTGTAAACGGGCCGTATGCACCGAATGCTTTTCCTGCAGTTGCCGTGTACACGGTTTTATTTGTTGCAGCATCAACCAACTGAAATGTTTTTATAACCTCATTTTCTTTTGAACACCATACGGCAACTTTTGGTGAAGAGGGTTTGTAACCTAAAAGATTGATGCGTATCCAGGCGGTGTTTTCATTTTCTTTTTTTTGAAAAGAAGAAATACAACTCAGTGTGATGAATAAAATAAAAAAATGGATCAGTCGCATAACACTAATGTAGGAAGAAGAAAAGAACAGAGGTACACCCCGAAGCCCAAGGTCGTTAGTTGAGGAATTGGTTTTTGAATTGCCCTGCCATTTATGGCAGGGATGGAATGGTCAGGGATGTTGGCTTTAGCTAAATAAAAAGTTTCATCTTGGGCTAAAGCCCATTACAAAACATCCTTCAGCCCGGCTCTGAAGAGCCGGGCAATTGACTAACCTAATTACATTGCCCCACGCCTGGGGAGAAAAAGCTTGCCCGCCATAACTTCCGCCGCCGTTAAAACCTTGGCGGATAAATGAGTGAAGGCGGGGGAATGATGATTTTAGAAGTGAACAGAATTGGCAATGATGTGCGGAGTATGGCATTAGGTTGAATAGAATTACAGGAAGTACAAGTGAGTGACACAACAGGCGGTGATAGTAGCAGTACAGCTAGGTACAAAAAAATGCTAAGCATGCCGAGGTGCTGAATGAACTTTTGGCTTTGAACTTTCGACTTTGAACTTCACCTACTTTTGCCCACATGAAATTAGTTTCCTACCTCAAAGATGAACACGACCAGTTAGCCGTTTTAGTAAACGGCCTGTTGTACAATATGGAATACCTGCACCCCGACCTGCCCAATAGCATGGGTATGTTTTTAAATTATTGGGAAGAAAGTGTTGTTGTGGCGCAGGAAGGTGTACTGATGATTGAAGAAGGAAAAATTGCACAGAACAAAGGAGTGCCAGTCGGGTCGGTTACGATGCTGGCACCGGTGCCGTTTCCTACATCGTGCAGGGATGGTTATGCTTTTAGGCAACACGTTGCGGCCGCACGCCGTAACCGAAAGGTGGAGATGATTGCGGAGTTTGACCAATACCCCATTTTTTATTTTACCAATCACCACTCGGTAAAAGGCCCGGGCCCTGTGGCCTGCATGCCCGACCATTTTGAGAAATTAGATTTTGAGTTGGAAGCCGCCATTGTTATTTGCAAACATGGCCGCAATATAAAAGCCGAAGAAGCCGATGAATACATTGGCGGCCTGATGATAATGAACGACCTCAGTGCAAGGCGTTTGCAAATGGAAGAAATGCTGTTGAATTTAGGCCCGGCCAAAGGAAAAGATTTTGCTACCACTACCGGCCCGTGGTTGGTTACGTTAGATGAGCTGGAAGAATTTGAAATAGCGGCAAAAGAAAACCATGTTGGTAAAAACTGGAATTTAAAAATGATTTGCAAGGTCAATGGCGTGCAGGTAAGTGCCGGTAGCTTAGGTGATATGGACTGGACGTTTGCCGAAATTATTGAGCGGGCATCGTACGGTGTTGATTTGTACCCCGGCGATGTTATTGGCAGCGGCACGGTGGGTACTGGTTGTTTTTTAGAATTGAATGGAACGGGCAAATTAAACGATGCAAATTTTGTTGAACAATGGTTACAGCCCGGCGATGTAGTAGAAATGGAGATTGATGCGCTGGGTGTTTTGGAAAATACGATTGTGGCGGAGGAAACGGACCCGATTGGTTGGAGTATTTTGAAGAAAAAGCACCTCACCCCCGGCCCCTCTCCAGCATAGCTTGAGAGGGGGGTAGTTAGAGCCTCACTACAATAGTTGGGAGTTTAACTGCTCCTTTTCATTCACGCTTACCCACTCATGCTCCACCTTTGTCATAAGCATTGCATTATCAAACTGAATAGAACCTTTTGGGAAATTGTTTTCATTCTTAAAGAATGAGGAGTGCACATTTTCTACTTCAAGGGGCTTCATCATCCATGTGTATGTTTCTAATTTTATGCCCTGAAATTTTTTACCGTATGGTGAAAAACCCACGGCACCGGCTTCAAAAAAAGCAGAGACATTTTCTAAATTTTCGAAAATAGAATTTGAATTTAATGATGCGGTTTCTTTGGCTTCAACAGCAACGCTTGTTCCATCGGCGCTGTTAAAAGCAATTTTGTAATTGCCGTCTTGTTCTTGTACATCAAATTTTGCCAGGTGGTGTTTGCCGGGAAACAACCTGCCGCCGGCAAGTGCATTAAGTGGTAATGATGTATCGCGACGCGGAATGTAAACGCCTTCTTTCTTTTGTCCGTCTTCATTCCATTCCACTGCAATGCGATGGGCACCGTTTTCGGAATTGATACCGAGAAAATCCGGGAAGCCTTTTGGCTTTATGCTTTTCAATCTTATTAAACAAATGCCAACAACTGCTTTGCCTTTATAAATTTTTGGACGAAAAGGAGGGGGAACAATTTTTTGAACAACATCGGCATCAGCTATAAAATTTACCAGCATGCGCCGGTCAATGTATCCGTGTATGGTTGGCAGTTTCATTGTAAGTTTTGTTGAGTAGAAGGGTGAAGCTCTAAAACCTTTTAGTGCCCATATTCTTTTTCAAACCGGACTGATTTTGTCCACTTCAAAACATTCGTTCGTGATTGAAGTGTAATTATGGTTGGTTCCGAAAAGATCTACTGCATTCCTCCACAAAAGCGGTAAGCATATTACCCCCTCTCCACCTGCCAGCCGGCGGATGGAGAGGGGTTGGGGGTGAGGTCATTCATCCTTACTCGCCTTTTTCAATACTTCCTTCTCGTCCTCGGATAAAGAATTGTACCCTTTTTGATGGATCTTCTCTAAAATTTCATCAACTTTTTGCTGAGTTACCAGGTGGGTTTTTGTGTAAGGCTGCACTTTGCTTTTATAAAATAACGCCGACTTTACCACCTTACCTTTTTTTGGTCGCTCGGGATTAAATAAGTTGCCTGCCCAGTCGAAAAAATTATTCATCCATGCACCCCAGTCGTGGCCGTTTTGCATACCACGCATAAATGCAAAACCAATGGCGCCACCGGCAATATGTGCAATGTGGCCCCCTGCATTATTGTAAGGAATGGTAGCCAAATCTATAATCAGGTAGAGTACTGTGATCACCCAAAGTGGAATGCCACCATTGAGCATTTGAAACAGGCGGTAACCCGGGGCCAACGTAGTTGTGGCAATGGCAATAGCCATTACACCTGCTGAAGCACCAAAGCCATGCCCCCCGGGCAAATGATTTTTTAAGCCGGGGATAAAATTAATGGCAGCCACAAAAGCAATTGCTCCTGCAAAAGCACCATATAAAAACACGGGAAAAATTTTACGGTTGCCGGCCAGGTCCTGCAAAATGGAACCAAACACCCAAAGCCAGATCATGTTGCCTACAATATGCCAGATGCTTTTTGTGTCGTGCACAAACATGTGTGTAAAAAGCGTCCATGGGCGGGTAATAAAAACATCCATTTCTACGGGCAGGGTTACCCATTTAAAAATTTCATTTTCAAAAGCTGCCGTGCCTGCATCGCCGGCGTTGAAGTAGTAGATAACTTTTATAAATGCCAGTATGGTAAACACAATAAGGTTAATGGCAAGCAGCAGTGTTAGTGCATTTCCATCCTGGCCAATGGAAAGCTTCTGTCCTTTTTGTTGTTGATAGTAACGCATAGTTCAATCTGCAATCTGCAATTTATCTGCCACTTAATAAAACGTTCGGCGGCTTCTTTTGTTCCAAATTAACACTAAAATAAATCCGGTAACCGCACCACCGAGGTGGGCAAAATGCGCAATATTATCGCCGCTTATGTTGGCTACGCCTCCAAACAAATCAATGGCCGCCATACCAATCATTGCATACTTGGCTTTTACCGGAATAGGAATAAGCATAATGTACAATGGCGTGTTGGGGAACAGGTAGCCAAACGCAGCAAAAATACCCATGATGGCACCGGAGGCGCCCACGGCTGGAGCAACGGCGCCGATTAAATTGCTAACCGATGGACTGTTAGTTTCAATGGCCTGCAATAGCTCCTGGCAACGAAAATATTGCATGACCAAATGAACGGCTGCTGCACCTATACCGCAAACGAGGTAGAAGGTCAAAAATCTTTTTGGCCCCCACACATTTTCCAGCACCCGCCCAAACATCCACAGGCCAAACATATTGAACACAATGTGGAAAATAGTTGATGGCGAATGGGCAAACATGTGCGTGGCAATCTGGGAGGGATAAAACTGCTGAAATTCTTTATAAACCCCATTCTCCGCTAAAATCTGGTGCAGTCGTTCGGGCATAAAAGGGTAGAGAGAAATTCTTTCTGTGAGATTAAATTGAGTAAGGGTTAGCTGTGCCACAAACACCAGCACATTTATAATAATCAGGTTTTTTACAATGGGGGGAAATGATTCGGGCCTCGTGAATTTGAAATTGCTCATCGGTTTATTTGAGTAGGGTTGATGTTGCTGCCTGCAAAGATGGTTGCCAAAACACAAATGGTAGCTTAAAATATTTTGGGTTGGTGTAGGATGATTGTACGCTCGTCATCATAAACCTGCCATGATTGCGGAGATACAATTATTGGCCGCAATGGCAGCCAAAGTGTGTGTCTCCAGAAACTGTTTTCAATGGCATGCAGCCAAAGTGTGTGTCTCCACAAACTTTTCATCAGGCAGCCAATAATTTAATCGTCATAAATTCTTCAACTTCAACTGCACCACGTTTTCAATATGGTGGGTATGCGGAAACATATCAACCGGCTGCAATTTTGTTACCTCGTACTTTTCATCAAGCAGGGCCAGGTCGCGGGCCTGCGTGGCCGGGTTGCAACTTACATACACAACAACCGGTGCTTCCATGTCTAAAATTTTGCGCACTAATTTTTCGTGCATGCCTCCCCGTGGCGGGTCGGTAATAATTACATTGGGGCGGCCATGTTGTGCAAAAAAGTCGTTGTTGCACACATCAATAACATCGCCACTAAAAAACGATGCGTGGTTGATGTTGTTGAGTGTTGCATTTTCGTTCGCGTCGGCAATGGCGGCTTCCACCACATCAACACCAATTATTTTTTTGGCGTGGCGGCTGCAAAAAATACCAATGCTCCCCGTGCCGCAGTACAAGTCGTACACCACCTGGTTGCCAGCCAATTCCGCAAAGTCCCGTGTTACCTGGTACAGCTTTTCGGCTTGATTGGTATTGGTTTGAAAAAAAGATTTTGGGCCGATTTTAAAACTAAAATCTTCCAGTTTTTCAATTACATAACCCTTGCCTTTGTAAACTATTGGCTGCTGGTCGTGCAGCGAGTCGTTCCATTTTAAGTTGATGGTGTAAAGCAGCGTGGTAATTTGCGGAAAGCTTTCATCAATAAAAGCCAGCGTTTTTTTGAGTTTCTTTTCATCGGCTTCGCCAACCACAAGGTTTACCATTACCTCACCAGTGGTGCAAATGCGCACCTGCAGATTGCGCAGCAAACCTTTGTGTTCTCTAAAATTGTAGCAGCTCAAACTATTTGCTACCGCATAGTCATAAATAGCATTACGCAACGCATTCGTTGGTTCCGGCTGCAGCCAGCATTCTTCAATCTGCACCACCTTATCAAAAAAACCTTTGGCGTGGAAACCTAAAGCGGCCCCCCTGCCCCCGCCAGCCGGCGGGGGGGTCTCCATCGCACATTCCGAAACTTCGAGACTGCTTTTCGAAAAGTCATTGTTGTTGTTTGGTTCGTTTTGTACAGCAGGTTGCGTTGTTTCAATTTCCTCTTTCAACGGCTTCACTCCCATGTCCGTAGTAATGACAGGCGAGGGCTGTGGATTGCCAAGTCCTCCGCCAACTGGCGGAGATTTAGGGGGCCGCTTTTCTGTAAACTCCTTCGTACTAAAAGTGTATTCTAATTTGTTTCTGTAAAAAGTTGTTTCCGCGGCGCCGGCAATCGGCATCATTTCGGGCAGTGGTATTTTTCCAATTCGTGTAAGGTTATCCCAAACCTGCTGCTGTTTGTATTGCAATTGTTTTTGGTACGGAAGCATTTGCCACTGGCAACCGCCACATACGCCAAAATGTTTACAAAAGGGAGTAACCCGTTCGGCTGAATAAGAATGAAATAAAGTTGGATACCCTTCGGCAAAATCTTTTTTATTTTTTGAAAGCCGTACATCCACCACATCTCCCGGAACGACACTTTCAATAAAAATTACTTTGCCATCCCGGCGTGCCAGGCTTTTGCCACCTGCCGCATAATTTTCAACCAACACCTTTTCTAATACAATGCTTTTCTTTTTTTTCACGCAGCAAATGTAATCAGCTAATCGAGTTATTGACCCACTGACCCATTTGACCTACTGACCAACTTTCTTATTTGCAACTCCTTAACCACAATTGCCCTCTTTTCTATTATTTTTAACCCCAATCGTTTTCATCCATGAAAATTACAGCCACGCTTACCTCCCTGCTGCTCTGCCTTTTTTCTTTTGCGCAAAACGGCTACGAAATAAAGGTTACACTCAAGCCTTTTAAAAATCAGTACATATACTTAGGCCATTATTATGGCAAACAAATGCCCATTATTGACTCGGTAAAATTGAACGCCAATAGCGAAGGTATTTTTAAAGGAGCGCAAAAATTAGGTGGCGGTATTTATTTGGTTGGCTACCCCGACCGGGCCCGCAACTTTGAAATGCTTGTTGATAAGAACCAACATTTTTCTGTTTTTGCCGATACACTGACTCCGCAAAAAATTTCCTTCCTTAACTCCCCGGAGAACGATGGTTTTAAAGCCTATCAGCAATACATGAGTACCAATGGGCTGGCCTTAGATGTTTTGTATAAAAAACGTACGGGCCTGGCTAAAGAAGATTCGATAAAACTTGCAGGGGAGATTGACGCATTGAATGCAAAAATTAAAAAATACCGCACCGATCTTATTGCCAAAGAACCATCGAGCCTGCTGGCCGCGTTAATGCTGGCTATGAAGGAACCGGAGGTGCCATACAATGATGCGGCAGCTAAAACCGATTCACTGTTTGCCTATAAATTTTTTAAAAAACATTTTTGGGATGGGGTGAGTTTTGCCGACGACCGCTTGAGCCGCACACCATTTTTTGAATCGAGGGTTGATAAATATTTTGAGCAACTGGTGTATCCTTCATCCGATTCGGTAATAAAAGAAATTGACTGGATGATGAGTTACGCCAATGTGCGGGACGACATGCAGAAGTTTATGCTGCTTAAATTCATCAACCGCTACCTCAACCAAAAATACATGTGGGAGGATGCGGTATTTGTACACCTGTTTGAAAAATATTTCGCACAAAAAAATTATCCGTGGCTTACCGATAAAGGACGCAAAATGATTACCGACCGGGCCTATAACCTGATGGCCAATTTAATGGGCACACCTGCGGCCGAAATAGAACTGCCCGACAGCACAGGTAAAATGCGCAATTTGTATGGTGTGGATGCGGCGTTTACAGTAGTTGCTATTTGGGACCCCACCTGCGGGCATTGCAAAGAGGTGTTGCCAAAATTAGACTCCATGTACCAGGCCAAATGGAAAAATTATGGACTAAAGATTTATGCATTGGCTAAAGAAACCGACGGCAAAAAAACCGACTGGACGTCCTTTATACAAAAACATAACCTTGGCAACTGGCAACATGTGTATTATTCAAAAGAGGCCGAAACAGCCAGAATAAAAGCAGGCATGCCAGGTTACTCTCAGTTGTACGACGTTCAAAGTTTTCCTACTTTGTACCTGCTTGATAAAGACAAACGCATCATTGCTAAAAAAGTAACCTTTGAGCAGGTTGATGAAATACTAAACCACAAGCTTCAAAATAAGTAAGCCACAATGAAGAAATTAACTGCCCTACTCACCCTGGTTGTGAGCTTTTCCGCCAATGCCCAAACACTGTTTTATTATGCCAACGATTCGATTAGTGCTAAAGAATTTTTGAGGGCTTATCAAAAAAATAATACGGCCACCAAGGACGCCAGCAGTATTTCCGGGTATCTTAATTTATACATTGCATCTCGGTTAAAAATTGCCGAGGCAAAAAGGCTTGGGTATGATACACTGCCGCAAATGGTGGCCGACCTCGATAATCTGCGCCAGCAAATTTTACCAAACTATCTATCGGATAAAGAAAGCCTGAATAAATTAGTGAACGAGGCATTTGCCCGATCGCAAAAAGATATACGGCTTGCACACATTTTTATTTCAACAAAAAGCAATACTGCTGATGAACTGGCAGCCGCTACGAAAAAATCAATTGATGTTGCTGCTGCAATAAAATCGGGTGAAAATTTTGGGGCATTAGCAAAAAAATATTCCGACGATCCGGCTGCGGCAACAAACGCCGGCAACCTGGGTTGGATTACCGTTTTCAGTTTGCCTTACCAATTAGAAAACCTGGCCTATACAACACCGGTAGGTAAAACATCTGCCACGCATCGCTCAAAAGCAGGCTACCATCTTTTTAAAAATTTGGGAGAAAGAAAAGCCGCAGGCCGCATGAAGGCAGCGCAAATTTTATTGGCTTTTTCACCTGGCGATACGGAAGCCGAAAAATTAATACTGAAAAAAAGAGCCGACTCGATTTACAACCGCATTTTAAAAGGAGATGATTTTGGAAAACTGGCCACACAGTTTAGCAACGATGTTATTTCCTCAGCCGCCAATGGACTGATGCCGGAGTTTGGAGTAGGGCAGTACGATGTGATTTTTGAAAGCAAAGCCTTTGCGCTCGCAAAAAACGGGGCCGTATCACCGCCATTTGCCACGGAGCATGGTTACCATATTGTAAAACGTTTGGGCCGCACACCGGTTATTGCCCTAATGAAGGATGAGCAGCGACACGAGCTGCAGGATAGGGTTGACCAAAGCGATAGAAATGCAACCATAAAAACTGCATTGGTTAAAACGGTGATGCAACAGGTACAATACAAAAAACTGTTGACGAAAGATGCCGAACTATGGGACTACAGCGACAGTGTGTTAAACAACCGGACAGCCAATAATACCAATTCAATAAAACCCGAAACAACATTACTATCGCTCAACAATAAAACAATTACCTCGGCCGACTGGATTGGCTATGCCCAAACTTTTAGATTTAAACCCGATGGCAGCGGCATAAAAAATTACCCGCAGTTGTGGGATGAATTTGTGGAAGCGCAGGCGATGGATTATTATCAACACCATTTGGAAGATTTTAATGAGGATTTTCGGCAGCAGGTGAATGAGTTTAAAGAAGGCAATTTGTTTTTTGAAATCATGCAAAAACAAATTTGGGGGCCGGCGCAAACTGATAGTGCTGCACTGGAAAATTATTTCGAAAAAAATAAAGCAAACTACAAGTGGCAGCAAAGCGCCGAAGCCGTAATTTTTTATGCCGCCGATACCGCATCGGCCAGGATATTTTTGGCGCAGTTAAAAAAGAAGCCCACGGCCTGGCAAACTTTAGTAAGCAATATGGGTGAAAAAATTTCAGCCGACTCGGGTCGGTTTGAATTTTCGCAAATACCCGGCGTGCACAAAAAACATCCGCTTACAACTGGCCTCACTACACCACAAACCAACAAAGCCGATGGCACGGTTTCAATGGCCTACATCATCAAAATTTATCCGCAGGGGCAGCAAAGAAATTTTGCCGATGCAAAAGGTTTGGTGATAAACGACTACCAGTCGCAGTTAGAAAAACAATGGATTGAGGAACTGAAAAAGAAATATGCCGTGCGGGTGAATGAGAGGGTTTTACGGGGATTGTGAGGCTTGCCAGTTCAAAGCCTAAAGTTCAAGGTTGTTTATAAGTTCAGGTAAAAACTTCAATCTAGTGCACAGGCCAAGGTTAACTCTAATTTAATGGTGAGGGATAAGGATTCCAAAATCATGTCCCCTTTCCGGTCAGCAATTACATTTAAACTTTCGCCACGATTTTGGCCTGGAAACTTTGAACTTTGAACTTTCGACTTCCTTAAATATCCTTCACCACGTTAGCAATAATATCGGGCTTGCCCAAAGTGTAGTAGTGCAACACCGGCACTTTCGCGGCCTTCAATTCCTTTGATTGTTGCAGCAGCCATCGTTGCCCAACCAGTTCCACATCGGCATCGGTTTTACATTGCAAAATTGCGTTGGAAAGGTCTTCGGGTATATCCACATGAAACGTGCGTGGAATAATGCTGAGTTGTTTTTTTGAAGAAATAGGTTTTAGTCCCGGAATAATGGGAACGTTAATACCAGCATTTCGGCAGGCAGTAACAAAATCGAAAAACTTTTTATTGTCAAAAAACATTTGGGTTACAATATAGTCGGCACCGGCTTCAACCTTTGCTTTTAAAAAGGCAAGGTCGGTTTGCAGGTTGGGGCATTCAAAATGTTTTTCGGGGTAGCCAGCTACACCAATGCAAAAATTACTTTTTACGGGGTTTTTTAAATCTTCTTCCAAATAAAGCCCGTTGTTCATTTTCATTACCTGGTCAAGCAAATCAATAGCGTATTTATTGCCACCGGGTTCGGGTTCAAAAAAACCTTCGTTCTTGGGAGCATCGCCACGCAATACAAGCACATTATCGCAACCAACAAAATTCAGGTCAATTAGTGCATCTTCAGTCTCCTGCCGGTTGAAGCCACCGCAGATAAGGTGGGGCACTGCATCTACTTTATAACGGTTCATTAATGCGGCGCAAATACCAACCGTGCCCGGTCGTTTGCGTACCTCAACCTTCTCAAAACTGCCGTCAGTTTTTCGTTTAAACATACTCTCGCTGCGGTGGTAGGTAACATTGATGAACGAAGGTTTAAATTCCATCAACGGATCGAGGTGTGCCCATAAAGCATTAATGCCTTTGCCTTTTAATGGAGGTAAAATTTCAAACGATACAATTGTGTCTTTGCTCTGGCTGAGGTGGTCGGTAACTTTCATAAAGAGGCGCAAACATAATACTAGTTTGCTTTTGAGGCAAGAGAGGAAGGAATATCGAACAGAAGAACAAAGATTTTTGTATAAAAAAGGGGAGAATGTTAAACAGATGAACATCCCGAAGCCTCGGAAGAACAATGAATGAATAGGGGAATGAATAGGGGAATGAATATGGGAGAAGTTAACCATGGTTGGATGATGGTTTAACGAAGTAAAAAATTCGAATCATTTATTTTTACCCAAAATGCAATTGTGAATACACGCATACATACCAGCGATTTAATAAAACGCTATGGACAACGCACCGTAGTTAACCAGGTTTCTATTGAAGTAAACCAGGGCGAAATTGTGGGCTTACTGGGTCCGAACGGTGCGGGCAAAACCACTACTTTTTACATGACGGTAGGCCTTGTAAAGCCCGATGAGGGCAAAGTGTTTTTAGATGATGTGGACATAACGCCAATGGCCATGTACAAACGGGCACAAATGGGCATTGGTTACCTGCCACAGGAAACATCGGTGTTTAGAAAACTGAGTGTTGAAAACAACCTGCGGGCAGTGCTGGAAATGACTAAGCTTTCTAAAAAAGAACAAAAGGAAAAATTAGAAATGTTGTTGAATGAGTTTCGCTTGCAGCATGTACGCAAAAGCAATGGCGATGTAGTGAGTGGCGGCGAAAGAAGGAGAACCGAAATTGCCCGGGCATTAGCGGTTGATCCAAAATTTATTTTGTTGGATGAACCCTTTGCCGGTATTGACCCCATTGCGGTGGAAGATATTCAGGCGATTGTTGCAAAGCTAAAAAACAGGAACATTGGCATTTTGATTACCGACCATAACGTAACCGAAACGCTTTCGATTTGCGACAGGGCCTACCTGCTGATTGAAGGCAAAATATTTATGCACGGCACAGCCGAGGAGTTGGCGGCTAACGAGCAGGTGAAAAATCTATACCTCGGCCGAAATTTTGAGTTGAAACGCAAGGAGTTTTTGCCAGAGGGCATTGATGTGGAAGCGTTGCCGGATAGTTTATAGTTTTTCGAGCTTCAATTTTAATGTAGGAAGATGATCTGTAATTGTAGTCCAAACGGCTTGTAAATCAACCTTCATGTAATTATGTATAAGAACATCTCTCAAGCCTGATATTTGCCTCCAGGGGTATTCCCGGATGTTGATTCCTGAAATCCATTGTGATGTTTTTACTTGCCTCACCCATAACTTCAAAGTTTCTGATTACAGCATCCTGCACCATTTTGTTTGACATAAAATATTCTTTGCTCATTTCTTGAGTGTACAACAAAATATCGTTTATGCAAGATAGAATGTGGCCTATAAAAATTTCAGGCTCTTTGTGCATCTTTAATTAAAATAAGGTCTTTGTAAATATGCGGTTTGAGATTGGGGAGTAAAGAATTTTCGGTAACCAAATCTACTTTAGCAGATAATGCTTCAGACAATCGTTGCTTCATTTCTACTAAGTCAAAAAGAGAATATTTTTTTGTAAAAGTCACCAAAATATCAATATTACTTTCCTTTCCATTTTCACCTCTCGCTACAGATCCAAATACGCCAATCTTACTTGGCGCAAGTGGTGACAAAATTTGTAGAATAATAAGTTGCTGGGCTTCACTAAGCATGTTTCAAATTTACTCTTTTCAATCTTAACCTAATACATAAATGCTCATTGTAAATTTATAAATTGCCATTATGATTGATTTTTCGGAATTAAAAAAACTCCCACCAATTTAACGCCTCAAAATAATTGAAGAGCTGTGGCATTCAAGAGATGATAGTGAGCTTTTCCGCTTTATCCGCAGTTGGAGAAACCAACCTTGTTGCAGAGCGGTTGGAATTGTATGAAAAGGGGAAGATGAATTTTGCTCCCTGGGATATGGTTACACTTCAAAAACGGTAACAATGACTGTTGTTGTTAGCAATCTGCGCAGTTAACAAAATTTAAGTGCAAAATAAATATGGGAGCAAAAATAGTTCTAAGTGTCATAACCGCTTTTCTGCTCATCTTGGCAGTATATCTTTTAGTCACTAATAAAAAAGTAAGCGGAGCTTACTACAGCGACACTGGATGGTTACAAGGTTCGTTCAGTGGATATGTTTTGCTTTTTGTAGCAATTGGCTTTTTGGTTGCAACGATTTTAGTATTCAAGCGTAATCGCAGGTGATTTTTGATGAAAACCCTCTCCAAAGAACAGCGGACAACCGTGTATTCATGCAATGGTTTCCCTACAAAATTTTTATGTAGCTGAAATGCAGACAAACACAATTAAAGTGTTGGCGGTTATTCATAAAAAAAGTCCGATCGCTACAAAAGAAAAAGGCTACGATAGCTTGTTAACTGCTTACCTTACTATTCTCCTTATCTTGCCCTCTCAGCATGAAATTGCTTTCTCCCGCCATATCACGTTTTGCCCGCTGGCGCATTCCTTCCATTGAACAATGGATGAATGACCCGGTAACCATGCAGTTTAATGTGTGGCAGAATTTAATTGCTGCCGGGCAAAACACCGAAATAGGTCGCAAGTATAATTTCTCTTCGCTGCAGTCTCTAAAAGACTATAAAAACGCCGTGCCCATTCACGAGTACGAAGATTTAAAACCCTGCATTGAACGCATGATGAATGGCGAGGAAAATTTACTTTGGAACACGCCGGTAAACTGGTTTGCGAAAAGCAGCGGCACTACAAGTGAACGCAGCAAATTCATTCCCATTAGCGAAGAGAGTTTGAAAGAAAATCACTACCGTGTTTCTAAAGATGTACTCAGTTTTTATTACGCCACACATCCGCAAAGCGATTTACTTACCGGCAAGGGTTTGGTTATTGGTGGCAGCCACCAGATAAACCACGTAAATGAAGAGGTGCATTATGGCGATTTAAGTGCGGTGATTGTACAGAACTCGCCCTTCTGGAGCAATTGGATAAGAACCCCCGATACATCAATTATTTTGATGGACGAGTGGGAAGCCAAACTGGAAAAGCTGGCCCAAACAACCATTTACGAAAACGTTACCTCAATGGCCGGTGTGCCCACCTGGCTGATAGTTTTACTAAAACGCATTTTGGAAATTACCGGCAAAGACAACATTAAAGAAGTATGGCCATCGCTTGAATTGTACATGCACGGTGGTGTAAGTTTTGTGCCCTATCGCCAGCAGTTTGAAAAGCTAATTGGCGGGCCAATAAACTATTTAGAGATGTACAATGCGTCGGAAGGTTTTTTTGCCGCGCAGGATGACGTAACAAAGGACGGCATGCTGCTGATGTGTGGCCATGGTATTTTTTATGAGTTTATGCCCCCGGGCGAATGGGGAAAAACCAAACCGCAAACCTTGCAGATTGATGAAGTAGAAGTGGGTGTAAACTACGCCCCCGTTATTTCAACCAACGGTGGGTTGTGGCGTTATTTAATTGGTGATACCATCCAGTTTACATCGCTATACCCGCACCGTGTAAAAGTTTCGGGGCGGCTAAAACATTACATTAATGCTTTTGGCGAAGAGCTGATTATTGATAACACCGACCAGGCCATTGCCATTGCCAGCAACAACACAAACTGCCTGGTAAAAGATTACACGGCTGCCCCGGTCTATTTCTCCGACGATGGAAACGGTGCCCACGAATGGCTGATTGAATTTGAAAAAGAACCCCAAAACATCGACGCTTTCGTTTACGAATTAGACGCTGCATTGAAATATACCAACACCGATTACGAAGCAAAACGACACAAAGACATTGCCCTGCGCCTGCCCCTGGTAAAAAAATTGCCGGCGCACAGTTTTTCTAATTGGCTAAGCAGCAAAGGAAAGTTAGGCGGACAGCATAAAGTTCCCAGGCTCAGCAACGATAGAAAAATCCTTGATGACATCGTTGATTTCATTAAGTCACTTCCCAGGCGTTTTGAGTGATCCTGAAAATTCTAACTACATAACTTTAGACCCACATTGTATTTTACCACATGGCCTTCTACCAATTCAACGGTATTAAACCGGTAATGCATCCATCTTCTTTTGTTCACCCGCAAGCCACGGTTACGGGTAGCGTTGTTATTGGCAAAAACGTTTACGTAGGTCCCGGTTGTGCATTGCGGGCCGACTGGGGTAAAATTATCATAGAAGATGGCTGCAACGTGCAGGAAAATTGTACAGTGCACATGTTTCCAGGAATAACTGTTTTATTAAAACAGGGTGCACATATTGGGCATGGCGCTATTATACATGGCGCTACCATTGGCAAAAATTGTTTGGTGGGTATGAACGCCGTAATTATGGATGAAGTACAACTGGGCGATGAATGTATTGTTGGGGCACTTTGTTTTATTAAGCAGGGAGAAATTATTCCACCCCGCTCCCTGGTAGTTGGCAACCCTTTTAAAATAATAAAACAGGTAACCGATGAAATGCTTGCCTGGAAAACGGAAGGCACAAAACTCTACCAGCAACTACCGCAGCAATGCATTGAGAGTTTAAAAAATTGCCAGCCGTTGGCCGCCGAAATACCTCAACAGCAAATATGGAATGTTGATTATCAACCTTTCAAAAAATCCTGATTCCTTTCAAAAAAAAAGTAAATGTGCGGTATCGAAATGTTGTAACTTAAATCTTTCATTTAACCGATAAACCAACATGTATGAAACGAATTTTACCCTCCGCCTTTTTATCAGCAACCCTTACATTATTAAGCATTAATCAACTACAGGCGCAAGATCGTTTTGCATACGCCATTACCGATGTTACAAAAGAAGGTGCAGGCTGGAACGCTTTACGTAAACTTGATTTGAGTACAGGTCAGTACAGCAATGTTTTATTGAATGGCAGCGAGAGCACTGCAAATATTTATGACGCCGCCTCAAAAAAACAATTAGTACAACAGGCCGATAAACGTTTTGGCACCATGCTGCAATCGCCCTTCAGCACTGGCGTGGCGGCTGCGGCTTACGATAAAAAACACAACCGTCTTTATTTCACGCCAATGTTTATCGACCAGTTGCGTTACATCGATTTAAAAACAATGAAGTTGTTTTATGTTTCCGACCAGGCTTTTACAAGGCAGGGAAACATGCACAATGATGAAGGCAAAATTATTACCCGCATGGTAATTGCCCCCGACGGTAACGGTTATGCAATAAGCAACGATGGCAACACTTTTATAAAATTTACCACAGGCAAAAAACACACGGTTGAGCAGTTGGGAAATTTGGTTGACGATCCTGCCAACAACGGCGTTTCCATACACAACCGTTGTTCTTCTTTTGGCGGCGATATGATTAGTGACGATAAAGGAAATCTTTTTATTCTTTCTGCCCGCAACCATGTTTTTAAAGTGAACACCGAAAATAAAGTAGCCACACATTTGGGCGCCATTCAAAACCTGCCAAAAAACTTTACGGTAAATGGCGCAGTAGTAGATGCCGAAGGTTCCTTATTGGTAAGCAGCGCAGTTGATGGCAATGCCTATTATGTTGTTAACCCAAAAAACTGGAACGCTTCTATCTACGCCCCGGCTGCCAGTGTATATCGTAGTTCCGATTTGGCAAACAGCAACTTCCTTTCCTCCAAAAAAGCTAATCGGCCCGAAATACAAAATGTAACCCTGGCTAAAAGTAGTCTTGAAAATAAATACGCCGGCTTAATTTCCGTTTACCCCAACCCGGTAACAAATAATAATCTTACACTGTCGTTCAGCAAAATACCAAAGGGGGATTATACAGTGGAGATGACCGATGTTGTTGGACGTAGGGTAATGCAGACAAGAGTAGTGGTTGGCAGCGAAGGACAAACAGAAAACATTTCATTAAAAAGAAGTGATGCCCGCGGTACTTACCTCCTGCGCATAGTTGACCGGAGTAACCAGTCTGTATATTCTCAAAAAGTGTTGGTTCAGTAAGTCCTCTGAACCTTCCGACGAAAACACCCCTGCTTGCCTGGGGTGTTTTTTTTGTTATGCCCGGGCCGGGCTCTACGTACGGTGGTTCGCCATCCGCACGACGCATAAAAAAACCCGGAATTTTTCCGGGCCTTTTTATTTACGTTGTTTTGTTTTTTGTTCTTAGATAACTCCTGGCAACTGTTGAGCGGCCAAAGAGCAGTACACCTAAAATTGATTTTGTAAATCGCAAAAGATTAAAAGACGGTTTGTAATACGCACGATAAATTTCAACTTCCTGGTGGGCATGAACAATGTTTCTGTTTTTCATGATGGGGTGGTTTAAATGTGGAAAAACTGTGAGAAAGTTAGGGCTTTATGTTGATAAAACGAAAGCTTTGTCTATTTTGGTGCCCAAGCAACCAAATATTTTTTCCCGAATGAAAAACCAAAAACGATTTTTAACCGGCCTATTCATTACATTTTTATCTGTTACCGCTACTGCCCAGCTCAAATTACCTGTAACCAACAACGACCTCCGAAACAATTTGCAACGAGTGGTAGCCGATTATTCAAACAATTTCAAGTCCATTAAAGGCGATGTTATAGCCAGTAACCCGCAAACAATTGAATACGAATCTACCCTAACCTACACGGGGGCCGAGCAGAACGTTATTACGGAGTTTATAGACAAACAGCCTGTTTTTAGCTGGCAGGCGGTACTGCTTACCACTGAAGATTTTGAAACCGCTGCAAAAAAATACAAATGGCTCGCCGGTCAATTAAAGGTTATGACGTTGAAGTTTGATGGTTATTCCTTCTCGCTCTCCGGTAAATTTCAAGAAGCGGACGAAAGCAAAAAATTCAGTAGTAGTCAGTATGTACTTACACCAGCTGCCGTTGCCCTGCCCAAATTAAAAATTGAAGCGTCTCTGCAATTTTATTTTCCAGAGTGGAAGGTAACCCTCACGGTATTTCAAAAAGAGAGAGAGGATACAGATCAACCAACCACTTCCGAAAACCAGGGGTTGTGAAAAGGTAGCAGTTTATCAGCCTCCTAAAGTAAGTTTTCTCCTTTTTCCTTATTGAACAATGATTCTTTTAGCAGAGCCGATTTTTATAAAAAGCCTCCTGTGAATCACTGCTGAATCCGGATATTATTTCCCGCCGGCATGTTCTTGCGCATTTCATCCATCAGCTTATCCCGCTCAGTTCTAAACTCAGCGGCGGTAACTTTTTTTCCTTTTGAAGGGGCTTTGATTTTTGCTACCGACACCTTTGGCAATATTTCTAACGCCTTATACACTATGCGGCCTTTATCTATTTCAAGTTCGAGGATGGCGCCGGGTAATTGGCCCTGAAATTCGGGGCCCACGGATACCGGGATTTCTGTCGAAAACCAGGCAACGACCAAGGCCGTATCCTGGATTTCTTCCCTTTTCATTTCGCCGTTTTCCATTGAAGTACGGGTGGCCGTATTGATGCGCTGCGCCGTTGCTTTTTTTACAGGATAATTTAAAATCGTTTTTGTTTCATCGGTCAGTTTCCAGTTTATTTTTTGAATCGTATCACTGATCAAAAATTCTTTTTCCATTATCTCCCGCTGGTCTAAGCGTGTAGCCTGCTGAAAATTATGGTAAACAACATCATTGGTTCCGCCAAAACGCATTACCATTCCGCCGCCCGAAAAAGTTCCGGGGTCGTCATTTACAGCCGTTGGTAAAAATTGGTATAACGACTGGTTGTTTCCAAAAAGTAATTCATACTGATCGGTTCGGGAGCGGGGTATCTGGTTTTGCATTTCGGCGTTGGCGGTAATAAAACGCATGGGCAACTGCATGGTGCGTTCATAAATAATACGTCCTTCTTTCATTTGCCCCTGGGCAAAAACAGAAAACAAAACAGCGGTTATTACAAAAATCTTTTTCATTGCCTAAGCATTTAGCCAAAAATAAAGCAAGCAATGTACAGCCACGGTTAATGCACGTTGAGGTGAGGTTAATAATGGTTAAACAAGTTATGAGCGGTAAGTGAAAAGGGTACATTTGTCCTGATGCAAAAGCCCCAGAATATAAAGTGGATGCCGCTCCTGATGGCCTTAACCATTATGGCCATCACAGGCTTTCAGGTTTACTGGCTTACACAGGCTTACGAAAGAGAAGAACGTAATCTAGATATGCGTACCGGGTTTTTATTCAGAGAAACCGTGTTTCAATTACAAAGCACAAAACTAAAGTTAGATAGACTATCCCCCGACTCAGGCCGCATCTTCATCAAACAAAATACAAGAGGCACAACTGGTGATAGTTTTATGCGCCCCGACCCCAAGTTGGTGAGCATGATTGATGTGCTGGTACGAAAGGCAAAAGATTCCAATAGCCAAACAGTTATTATCAAAAACGAGGACACCCTGCGTATGTTGGGGAGAGAGGGCAGCCGAAAACGCAACCGCGTAATGCAGTTTTTGTTTGATGTTGATTCGCTGCAGGATTCGGTAAAGATCTTTGAGATCAATACCGCGTATAAAAAAAGGCTTGAAGAACAAAACATCGCCGTTCCTTTTTCGATAAGCCGTTCTGAAAACGCCGAAAAGGATGACCGGCGTTTTCACCAGCAGGTTACGCTGGGTTTTGCCAGCCCGATCACCTATAAACTAAACCTTGGAAACAAAACTTCCTATCTCTTAAACAGGATATCCATTCCTATTCTTTTTTCTGTTTTTTTGATTGCATTTACTGTTTTATCATTCACCATTTTATATCGAAACCTGTTGCGGCAACGGCGGCTGGCCGATATTAAGAACGAATTTATCAGCAACATTACCCACGAGTTAAAAACACCGATTGCCACAGTAAGCGTGGCCATTGAATCCCTGCGCAATTTTAGTGCAAACATCAACCCCGAGCGTACAAAAGAATACCTCAACATTTCAGCGAATGAACTACAGCGGTTGTCGCTGCTGGTTGATAAAGTGCTTAAACTTTCCATGTTCGAAAACAAGGAAATTGAATTAAAGTACGAACCGCTCGACATGGAACAGTTGGTTGAAGAGGTAACAGAATCAATGCGGTTACAATTTGAAAACAGGGGAGCAGTAGTGCAAATAAATGTTGAAGGTGATACCAACTTTAGCGGCGACAGGTTGCACATTGTAAGTGTGATTTTTAATTTGCTCGACAATGCGCTCAAGTACAGCAACAATGCACCGCAGTTGCGCATCGATGTTAAAGGGCATGAAAATAATCTTGTGCTTTCCATTGCTGATAGCGGCATAGGTATCCCCCCGGAATTTCATAATAAAGTGTTTGAAAAATTTTTTAGGGTACCCACTGGCAATTTGCATAATGCAAAAGGTTATGGCCTTGGATTAAGTTACGTGGCGCATGTTGTAAAAAAACATAGTGGCAACATTGTGGTGCAGTCGTCAGAGGGTAGAGGCAGCAATTTTGTAATAACCTTACCCAAACGCAACGCGTAAATATTTACTTTCCTTCTTAATTTTTTTGAATGAAAAAAGCCAAACTGCTCTACGTTGAAGATGAAATTTTTTTAGCCAAAATAGTAAGCGAAAGTTTGCAGGACAGAGGGTACGAGGTTGTGCTTGAAAGCGATGGTGCAAAAGCCTTTAATCAATTTTTGCAATCGAAACCCGATGTGTGTGTACTGGATATTATGTTACCCAATAAGGACGGTTTTGCCATTGCCGATGAAATAAGAGCAAGGGACCAGAACGTTCCGATAATTTTTCTCAGCGCAAAATCTCAAACCGCCGATGTACTCAACGGATTTAGTGTTGGTGCAAACGATTATATGCGCAAACCATTTAGCATTGAGGAGCTGATTGTGCGTATAGAAAATGTGTTGAAGAATAAAACGGAAACCATTGACACGGGGGCGGATATTCATTTGGGTACTTTCAGCCTTAACATTAAAAGGCAAACGTTGGAACATGGAGGCGAGCTGCGCAAACTATCATATCGCGAAAGTGAAATGCTCCGCATACTTTTTGAAAACAGGGACAAAGTAATTGAGCGATCACAAATACTAACCCTGCTTTGGGGCAGCGATTCTTTTTTTAACAGTCGCAACCTCGATGTGTACATCACCAAACTACGCGGCTATTTAAAAGCCGATCCTTCCGTGGAGATTATTACAGTAAAAGGGGTGGGATACCGGTTTGTGGTAGGGTAATCGACATTGCACATTGGCCGCACATTCTCTGGCACAGCATTTTCATTCAGTAAAATATGGCCTTCACTTTTAAACGCCGCAAACGTATTGCGTGGATTACCCTGGGTATTTTAGGTTTTATTTTTTTTGCACTCACCACCATCACTCATTACCTGGTGCAGCCAACATTGCGAAAAAAAATCCATGCACTGATTGTTGATGGTTCAAATGGTTTGTACACCTACAAGCTTGAAGGCCTTGATGCCGGTTTTTTTACCAGTGCTGTACATATTGACCATTTTGAACTAAGGCTTGACAGTAACCGGTACCGCCAGCTGCAGGCAGAAAATGCATTGCCTTCGCTAACCGCAGAAATTGACCTGGATAAGGGCCAGATTAATGGTGTGGGTGTATTGTCATTGATTTTTGGAAAGAAAATTATTATTGATGAAATAGCATCGCAGGGTGCCAACATTAAACTGATGCGCCACCCAAGGGTGGAAACAAAACGCAAAAAACCGGAACCACTTTGGAAGGCCATGCAACCTGCGCTCAAAGGCATTTCTATCGGGTTGGTAAAGTTTGACGAAATAAAGTTTTTGTATAAAACCACCGACACTGCCACTTCAATGAAACTGCAGTTCGACCGGTTTGATGCCCGCTTCGAAAACCTGCGTATTGACAGCGCAGCCGCTGCCGATACCAGCCGCATATTTTTTTCGGAGGATATTACTTTTCGTTTTCACGATCTAAAATACCGCAACGCCGATTCAACCTACAAACTAAAGGCGGAGTGGATTGTTTACTCTTCCAAAAACAATACCGTTGAAATTGACAGTTTTAAATTGCAGCCAACGCTGGACAAGGAAGATTTTTATCGTACAACCGGCCTGCAAAAAACTTTATACTACGTGGAGTTTGATAAGGTGAAAATGACCGGTATGGATGTAGCCCGGTTTATCAATAGCGATGCGATAGTGGCCGACAGTGTTATTTTAAACAAACCCCGAATGCTTGTGTATAATGACAAAACACAGGAAAAAGTTTTCAGCAGTAAAGAAGGTTCGTTTCCACAGCAGAAATTATTGAATGCAGCCTCACTCATTCATTTTAAACACATAGTTATTACCAATGGAAAGGTGGAGAGTATTGAGAAAGCAAAAAACACACGTAACGAAGGAAAGTTCTTGCTTACAAGTGTAAACATGCACATGCAAAATGTGACCAACGATTCAATCGCCATTCTTGCCAATCCTTTTTGTACCATAGACGCAACCGCGAATATTTTTGGTAGCAGTCCCATGACTGCTGCATTTAAATTTTATCTCGATTCCACAAATGCCCGGTATGACGTAAGTGGGTCGGTAAAGAATGTAGATGCGGCCCAGCTCAATCAATTGTCGGTGCCATTGTCGAATATTTATCTGCCTTCTTTGCAACTACATGAGCTAAATTTTTCCATTAAGGCTGATGAGTGGACTGGCTGGGCCGATGTGGACATGCGTTACAATAACCTGGCAATTATCATGCGCCAGCAAGATGAAAACAACGCCACGGTGGTAAAAGGATTCCTTACAAAAATCATAAACAGTTATGCCGTACACGCCAATAATCCCGGGCCTGATGGTGTAGTGCGGAAAGCAAGAAATGTAAAATTTATGCGCCTCACCACCCAGGCTTTTTTTGGTATGATCTGGAAAAGTTTATTTGCAGGCATGCAGCAAATTATTTTAAAGAGCCCTTAATCACGAAGGTGTGGTACTCCGCCGGAAGCCTCTGTCCACCGCACACACAAGTCTTCATTTTTTTGCCGTAAAAATTTATAGGGTCGCACACAACTACTGCCCTCTTCTCCCGATAGCTATCGGGACTGTTGGAGAGCCTGTACCGCTTTGCGGGAGGTTGGGGGTGAGGTGCTATTTTTACAACATGCCCATCGCTCTCACTGCACAACAAATATTTACTGGCACCGTTTGGTTACAGCACCATGCAATTATAGTTGACAACGGATTGGTAACAGAAGTGTTGCCTGTTCACAAAGTTCCGCCGGCAATTGATTTTAAAGATTTTGGCACTTCCATTTTAGCACCCGCGTTTATTGATGCGCAGGTTTATGGTGCCCATGGTTTGCTATTTAGTTTGTTTCCCACGGTGCAAACCCTGCAAAACATGTATGAGGCTTTTGCAAAAACAGGCACCTGCTTATTTCAACCTACTGTTGCCACAAACACAATCACTGTTTTTAAAAGTTGTATTGAAGCAGTAAAACAATATCGTGCAACTGGTGGTAAAGGTGTGGTTGGTTTGCATTTGGAAGGGCCATGGCTTAATCCCGAAAAAGCCGGGGCTCACGTAACCGGGTGGATGCATCAGCCAACAATTGAAGAGGTAAATGATTTGTTGGAATATGGCGCAGGGATAATTAGCATGATTACATTGGCACCGGAAATTTGTAGCAGTCAAATCATTGCGTTGCTACAGTCAAACAATATTATAATTTCGGCAGGCCACAGCAATGCCACCTACCAGCAAGCCATACAGAGTTTTAATACAGGTATTGCATCAGTAACACATTTATACAATGCCATGAGTGGATTGCAGCACCGTGCGCCTGGCCTTGTTGGTGCGGCCTTTCAAAACCAAACGGTGATGAGCAGTATTATACCCGATGGCCACCATGTTGATTATGCAGCCATTGCTATTGCCAAAAGAATAATGGGCGAACGATTATTTGCCATTACCGATGCGGTAACTGAAACAAACGAAGGTCCTTACCGGCATGAAACTGTAGGAGACAAATATGAATGCAACGGAACACTGAGCGGTTCGGCGTTAAGTATGCATACTGCTTTTTTAAATTTGGTAAACCAGGTGGGTATTGAGGTGGAGGAAGCGCTGCGTATGTGTTCACTCTATCCTGCAAAAGCTTTAGGCATTGATAATGGGTACGGAAAAATTGCAACCGGGTGGGCTGCCGAATTTATTTGTATGAGTGATACCTACACTAACCCAAAACTCCTTAACGAAACGACTGGATAGTAACTACATCCTTACTCTTTTTTTGCTGCTGCAAAAACCAGGTAATGGTAAATGTGGGTATGATGTCGAACCCCGGCAATAACTCTTCTATAAATGCAAACACACCACCAAACAAACCTTTGGCGCCGCCAAAAAGCCGGTAGTAAATTATACCAGAGATGGGAGCCCAAATCACATCAATAAACTCGCCCAAAAAAGGCAGCAGGTAGCTGGCGCAGCCAATGGCATCGAGCATTATGCAAAGCGCTAATGATGGTAAGGCTTTGCTTGTACTTATTTCGGCAGATTTTTTGGAAAAAAGTCGTTTCATTTTTGGCGGTTGCCTGCTTTTGCGCAAGTCACCATCAATGACGAATGTTGGCGGGCATCAGTTGTATTGAATTAACGGGAAATTTGAGGGCGGGTAGCGGCGGTTAGCTGCTGTTGATATCACCGGGCAAAAAAAAGCCCCGCAATTGCAGGGCTGCTTTTATACTTAGTTCTCACCGGGCATCATCCTCATCATCATCAATGTCGTCGTCTGTGTCAATAATCAGATCAGCCTCATTGATGTCATCTTCATCAAGGTCGTCATCTTCTAACACCACCTCGTATTCCTGTTCATCACCACTGAGTTTATCTTCATCTCCCAAAACGAGGTCCTCTTCTGTTACATCATCACTCTCATCTTCACCAGGGTTCTGTATTTCAAATAATTCATCACTGGTATTTTCTCCTGCGTATGGCCTTTCAATCATGGCCCCATCAGGCCCAATCGCCAATTCCATAACTTTTTTCATGAGTGCAGTTTCTGTTATAATTGAAAAAGCCGTGCCAATAAACACCGGATAATAAAACAAACAGTGTCAGTAGCTTATAAAGAAGAAAAAGACCTTTGTCTTTAGCTGGTTGAGGATTTTTTTGCCAACAGCAGGTCGCTGTACGAACGAGAAACAAATTGTTCATCGGCAATACCAAACAGTGAAGCGTAGTGGTTGCATTGTTGTTTCAACCTCTCAATTCCAATGCTTCCATTAGTGTCAATGGCTTCAACCTCAACAAATTTTCCTAAGCCGGTAACTTCATCAAAATGAAATTTTACGTTGCCCATAAAATAGATGCGGCGTTTTTTTTCAACAACTATTTTAATTCCTAACGCCGTCGCCAATATTTGTTGTAGCAACGCATCCGGGTTGTGCCTGTATAAAATCACATCACTTTGTTTGGCGCCGGCAAAATCGTTGCGGTGGTAATGAATGAGCGCATTTTCAATATTGCCTTCCCGCAATTTCAGCCTGCCTGAAGGCACATTAAAATAGGTATCCGTCTGAAAATCTTCACCTATAAATTTTGGCTGTTGTTGCAAAAGCAATTGCTCTGATTGCAAAAGATCTTTTACCCTTGCCTTCCACTCAAAATTGATATGCATGGTTCGAAGGTAGGGAGCCGTTGCAATCTGTCAGCCACAAGTTTGCGGTTTGAAGAGGAAGGCTAAGCATGCCTGTTGATATTACTGGTTGTGCATGGCTTACGGTTTACAGCTGACTGCTGATTGCTGTCGGCTGACGACTCATAGCTGTTTTACCATTGCATTTACATTTTGTTTTGTTACTTGCTTCAAACCTCCGCTTGAAACGCAGCAGCATTTACATAACGCTCACAACGCTTTTATTTTTTTGTATTGCTGTTTCCACATCGGCGCAATACATCGTTCGCGGCACAGTGTTCGACAGTTCACGCAATGCCACCATCGAATCGGTAACGGTGTTAAGCACGAGTGGCAGAGGTACTGTAACCGACTCAATGGGCCGTTATAAAATAGAAGTGGGCGAAAAGGATTCCATTATTTTTTCTTTTTTGGGTAAGATGACACCAAAATACCCGGTACTAAAAATTGCCGACATTACTCAATTTGATATTGCCCTGCGGCTAAAGATGGATGTAATGAAAGAAGTAAAAATTCGCAGCCGCATTTACCGGCAAGACTCTGTTCAAAACCGGAAGGACTATGCAAAGGGATTTAATTTTCGCCGCCCAAATATTGCAAGTCTTACTTCGGTAACCAACTCGGGGGTGGGCATTGACATACAGGAACTAATCCGGGTTTTTCAATTTAGAAAAAACCGCTCAATGGAAAGGTTTAGAGAACGGTTGCTGGAGCAGGAAAAAGAAAAATTTGTCGACTACCGTTTTAATAAAGCCCTGGTGCGCCGCCTCACCAATTTAGATGGCGGGCCATTGGAAAAATTTATGCACCAATACCGACCCTCCTACTTTTTTGCTTTGTATGCCGGTGAGTACGATTTTCAGTACTACATTAAAAAATCGGGCGAGGATTTTACAAAACAAAAAAGCTTTTAGTTCCATTTTTTTTAGAATGCTTTAATTTGATGACACAAATGTTCCTCATGATAAAGGCATGGCTGTGATTACCACTCTTTTTCTCACTCACTTCGTCTGCACAGTTGTACAAAACGGTTCATGAAAAAGCTATTGTAGTAGATGCGCACAACGACGTGCTGATTTCCATTCTCAAAGGACTTGATATAACAACAAACCTTACCGGCAAAACACATTCCGACCTTGATCGTTTTAAAAAAGGTGGCGTTGATGTACAGATTTTTTCGGTGTGGAGCGACGAACGGTACGAAAAAGGAAAAGGGTTTGGTTATGCCAACCGGCAAATAGATTCGCTGTACAGCCTAACCAATCGTAACACTGACAGGATGATGATAGTGCTCTCGCCAAAAGATTTTTCCCGGGCCATCAAACAAAAAAAATTAGGAGTAATGATGGGGCTTGAAGGTGGCCACATGATAGAAGACAGCATTGAATATTTGGAACGGTTGTACCAAAGGGGTGTCCGGTATATGACGCTGACATGGAACAACTCTACATCATGGGCGAGTTCGGCGGCAGACGAAGAGAAGCACGGAGCACAAACCAATTCTTCCTTGCAAATGGGCCTCACCGAACATGGTAGAAAAATTGTGCGCCGCATGAATGAACTTGGTATGTTGGTTGACCTGAGCCATGTAGGTGAAAAAACATTTTGGGATGTGATGGAGCTGGTAACAAAACCGGTAATTGTTTCGCACAGTTGTGTGCATGCGCTTTGCCCGCACCGCAGAAATTTAAAAGATGATCAGATAAAAGCCGTGGCCAAAAACGGCGGTGTAATTCATGTGAACTTTTATTCGGGGTTTGTAGATAGCAACTTCGCACAAAGAAAAATGGTGTTTGAAAACCTGCACCGCAACGAAATTGATTCGCTCAAAAAAAACAACCTCCCCGATTTTGAAATTGATATGTGGCTGGCAACGCGTTATCCTGCCGAAGCAGAACGATTAAGAGCGCCGCTTTCTTTATTGATTGACCATATTGATTACATTGTAAAACTGGCAGGTATCAGTCATGTTGGGTTGGGCTCCGATTTCGATGGGATTGACTCGGCACCGCAGCAAATGGATGATGTAAGTAAAATGCCGCTGGTTACAAAAGCATTGCTTGAAAGGGGATACAGCAGGAAAGACATTGAAAAAATTTTGGGTGGAAATTTTATCAGGATTTTTACGGCTGCGCAATTGAAATAGACTGCGATATTTTTACACAAGCAGAATCAAAATTTTTATAAAACTCACCAACACTAAATCAACCAAATGCTAAAACTACTTGCCTTGGCAATACTCCTTAGCGGTTCAACACAGCTTGGGTACGCTCAAACAAAATCCAATCAGTCAACAACCGCAGGCGGCACACAAACTGCTAACCCCGAAGCCGCAGGGTTTTCATCGGCACGCTTACAACGCATAGATCAGAACATAAACCAGTGGGTAAAGGATGGCCGTACCACCGGTGCCGTTGCGCTCATTATGCACAACGGAAAGTTAGTGTACCATAAAGCGTTTGGTTACGATGACCTGGAGAAAACAAAACCACTGCGTACCGATAATATCTTTCGCATAGCATCGCAAACAAAGGCCATTACCAGTGTAGCCGTGATGATGTTGTATGAAGAAGGAAAATTTTTGCTTGATGATGCGGTTTCTAAATACATTCCCGAGTTTGCTAATGCCCAGGTGCTTGATTCATTTATAAAGAAAGACAGCACCTACACCACCGTTCCTGCAAAATCTGAGATAACTATTCGCCAGTTACTCACACATACTTCGGGCATTGGTTATGCGCAAATTGGCGGCGATGCAATAAACGCCATTTTTGCAAAAGCCAACATCACGGCGGGCCTGGGTGTAGCCGAAGGAAAGCTCCTGGCAACCGATATAAAAAAAATTGGCAAGCTGCCGCTCGTGCATCAGCCAGGCCTGAAATGGACTTATGGAATGAACACCGACGTACTGGGTTATTTGGTTGAAGTGGTTTCTGGTATGAGCCTTGAGCGGTTTTTTACCACCAGAATTTTTGAACCGCTTGGCATGAAGGATACCCATTTTTATTTGCCAAAAGAAAAACATAAAAGGTTGGTAACCTTATACGAAGACGATAAAGGAACACTGCGTAAAATTGCACCGGAGTATAATTATAACGGCGTAATGGTTACCAATTATCCGGTAACAAACGGCACTTATTTTTCGGGCGGCGGCGGTCTCTCTTCCACAGCCAGTGATTATGCACTGTTTTTGCAAATGATGTTGAACGGCGGCATACTAAATGGCAAACGTTTGCTTGCAGCCAACACCGTTCGTATGATGACGATGAACCAAATTGGCGACATCAAATTTGGCGACAATAAATTTGGGTTAGGCTTTGGCATCACTACAGCATTAGGCAGTAGCAAAATGCCTACACCCGAAGGTGTGTTTGAATGGGGTGGTGCGTTTGCCACACAGTACTGGGCCGATCCAAAAGAAAAATTAGTAGGCATTCTTTACCGGCAAATTTGGGGCAGCACTCATTGGGATGCTGATGAAAAATTTAGAGTGCTGGTGTACCAGGCCCTCAA
Organism: Chitinophagales bacterium; assembly: GCA_031425835.1. Taxonomy (GTDB): domain Bacteria; phylum Bacteroidota; class Bacteroidia; order Chitinophagales; family Chitinophagaceae; genus Flavisolibacter. The sequence goes on along the minus strand of JANPKD010000053.1, from coordinate 37,304 downwards.
CGATTAACTAGTTCAATATTTAATTATGGATCAACTTACTTTAGGTGTAGGCACAAGGTTGCAACATACGCAGCATGGCCCCGGGGTTATTGTGGGCATCAGGTACGCTACCTACCTCATTTCGTTTATTTATCACGGCATTAAAGAAATTGATAAGAATGACAATCACCTTGAAGAAATTATTCCTGAAAATGTTACCGAAGAAATAGAAACACATTCCGACGTAGAAAAATCGTTGCTCAAAATTTTACGTTTGTGGGGTAGCGTTAACGAAGTGGTGCCATTAGGCGATAGGTGGCAACGCGGTATGATGTTGCTGCAACCCGCCGACAAATCATTAAAACCAAAGGAAGTGCCAATCGAAGATTTTTTTCACAAGATTGTGATGCTACGCGACAGGGTTAGAGTGATGGAGCAGCAGATTAATGCACACAAAGTTTTAACCGATGAAGACAAGGTAAACCTGCAGCAATACATTACCCGCATTTATGGTTCGCTTACCACTTTTAATGTGTTGTTTAAAAATAAAGAGCATTGGTTTGTTGGAGATAAAGGCGGGGGATAATTCCCCCCAAACCCAAGAAAAATTAGCTGACGAAATCTTACTCGGCAATAAAATCTGCCATCAACCATTTCAATTGTTTATTTTTAGAATAGCTGAACCCATCCGAAATCTTCCATTCTGCACCCTGCTACTACCGGCCTGTAAATAAGCATTTAATTTATCAAACCAAATTAACTAGCTATGCAACGCAGAATTTTTATCAGGAACACCGTGCTAAGTGCCGTAGCCGTAAGCGCATCGGGCTTTATTAAATTCAATGGCCAGTTTTACGAAGGTGATTGTGAAACCACCACCGATATTCTTGGGCCATTTTACAGGCCTGATGCACCGGTACGTAGTAACATGCGTATTGCTAATGCCACGGGGCAATTGATTGAACTAACCGGAAAAATAAAACACAAGGATTGTAAAACGCCACTGAAGAATGCGGTTGTTGAACTTTGGCATTGCGATGGAAATGGTGTGTATGATAATGAGTCGCCCGAATTTAAATACCGTGCAAAAACTTATGCCGATGAAAATGGAAACTACAGTTTTCAAACGATTTTCCCGGTGCCCTGCGATGCCGGTGGTGGTAACCTGAGGCCGGCCCATTTTCACATGATGGTTTCGGCACCCGATTATCAAAGTTTAATTACGCAACTGTACTTTACCGGCGATAAAAACATTGCGAACGATGGTTCTGCGTCGTTGCCCGCTGCAAAAAACCGGATTCTTAAAACAACTAAGGGAGCTAATGGCGAACTGGCAGTTTTATTTGATGTTACCATGCTGGAAAAAATACCTGCGGATGCAGCCGTCATTAATCGGTTGGCCGGCACCTATCAAAGAAGTGACAATAAGGACAAAACAGAAGAATTTTATAAAAAAGAAAACCTGCTTTGGATAAAAGATGCATCAAGCATTAACGGTGGTTATCCACTGCAATATGTTGGCAACAATGTTTTTGAATATTATGGCTGGCCTTCACAATATCAATTTACAATTCAGCAGGATGGCTCTATTAAACTTAGTTACACGGGCAGCGACTGGGAGAATAAAAAAGAAGTTTGGGTGGCGGTGAAAAAAAAGTAGGTATTAGGATAGGCAAACACTCCATTCAATTTTATACTCGCCTATTTTGTTTTTGATACACGAAAACAGGAAGGGAGATGTGAATAAAGGACTTGCCTTTTCATTGCCCTCGTTAACAGTAATGATGCCATTGATATGCGCTTCCGCCGATGCAATGTCTATTATACTCCACCCCTTCAATACTAAGTGATTACTGTTTTGAGCATTTGATTTGTGCAGCACCAATTTTTCAACCATGTCATCTAGTTGCTGCGGTTTATCAATGATGGTTTCAATTTGTAAAACTCTTTTCATAATCCATGTTTTAAATCTTAATATCCATTCACCACTACTTTCAACTACACTTACTAAAGATTCGGAAAGGCGGATTTAGTTAGCAAACAAAATGCAAAAGTTTTAACCTGGAAATATAACAGCGTTGCAAATAATAATTTCCCACGTTTCCAGGGCGGGTCCGCCAATTTGTTTTCTTTTTCAATAGATTTAGAGCGCATTTTTCTGTTTCACAATTTATTGGCCGCAAAATTTTGAAACAGAAAATTAAAAACCAAAACATGTCCCAAACTTTGAGCCCCACTGCCGATCGCTATGTTGCCGCTGCCGCGCCGCTTGAGGCATCGTACCGCATAGATTCAATTGACCTGCTTCGCGGCCTGGTAATGATTATAATGGCATTAGACCACACCCGCGATTTTTTCCACGACGGTGCAATGGTGGCCGACCCGTTGAATTTATCTAGTACCACGCCCCTGCTTTTTTTCACCCGATGGATAACTCACTTCTGCGCTCCGGTCTTCGTTTTTCTCGCCGGCACCTCCGCTTACTTTCAAAAGGCACGTAAAACAAAAAAAGATTTAAGTGGCTTCCTTATCAGTCGGGGTCTTTGGCTGGTGATAATAGAAGTAGTGGTTATCAACTTTGCTTTTTCGTTTGATCCGGGATACAGCTTAATTGGGTTGCAAACCATTTGGGCCATTGGCATTAGCATGATTGTATTAGGACTTGTTATCTGGCTTCCTTATCCCGTGATTTTTGCCCTGGGCCTACTAATTATTCTCGGGCATAATTCATTAGATTTTTACGAAGAAGGTAAACCCCGCGGCAGCTTTAGTGTTTTGTATTCGCTGTTGCATGTACAAGGCTTTTTTCCGTTGAGTGAAAAACGTAACCTGATGGTGATGTATCCTTTTTTATCGTGGACGGGTTTAATGATTTGTGGGTACTGTTTTGGAAAATTATTTTCCATGTTTGAAGGGTTGCAACGGAGGAAAGTGCTCACCTGGTTAGGCTTTGGAATTATTGCTTTTTTTATTCTGCTGAGAGCTACTAACCTATACGGCAACCCCGAAGAGTGGTCGGGTCAAAAAAACGCATTGTACACTTTTCTTTCTTTTATTGATACCCGTAAATACCCGCCTTCTCTTTTGTACATGTGCATGACTATTGGGCCGTCCATTTTATTTATTGCCTGGGTTGGAAATACCAGGACTGCGCTGGCAAAATTTATTACAGTTTATGGCCGTGTGCCGTTTTTTTATTACGTGCTGCATTTCTTTTTAATTCACTTCCTTTCTGCAATTGCTTTTGTAGCAAGAGGCCATTCGTTAACCGAACCTGCGCCGGAGGGCCTGGGAATAAAATATCTTGTTCCCGGCGAAGGTTACAATCTTTGGGTGGTTTATGGTGTATGGATTTTTGTAGTGCTGGCGTTGTATCCACTTTGCAAATGGTTTAGCAATTACAAAAAAACACATACGCAGTGGTGGTTGAGTTATTTGTGAGCGGACAACATGAAATGTTCATTGAAAATTGAGCACTGAAGATTTCTGCCCTTTCGTGGGGCGGCGATTATTGACCTCAATAACATCGCCGTCAGCACTTACGGAACAACCTATTTTTTTATTTCGGTAAGATGGTATTCCTGGATCAAAGGATTGGCCTCGGGGGTTAATGTAAAACTTATTTGCAGGTTATTATTTTGGGCTTCTATAATGAACGAGCCGCGTAAATTATTTTCAGCAACCAGGTCATGCACTTTAACAATGCTGCCGGCGCTTGCAAAAAACTTTGTTGCCTGCGTTTGTAAATCTGCAATATTGTAATCTGCAAAAAAATTCTCGGCAAATATTTTATACTTACCGGCGCTTTGCCAGTTAGGCAACAAGGCCATCAATTCCGTTTTTCTCTTCTGCAAAATGGCTGAGGGCCGTGTTACTCTTTTATTGAGGGTAGCCATTTGTACCAAAGTATCTAAAATTGAGAGATTAAAAGTACCCGTTGGTGCATAAGTAACATTGGCAAAACAAACAACACCAATTCCATATTCCGGTAAAAAATTCCAGTTGCTGCCAAAACCCGGCAGCCCACCACTGTGACCTACAAAAGTTTTTCCTTCGCAATCAGTAAGCCACCGTAACCCAAAACCATAAGCCGCGGAGGTAGGGCAAGCTTTTCCACTTGCATATTTAAAGGCAGAATTCAACCCTGCAAAATTGTAGGGTGCATGCATTTCACGCAACGAACTTCTTTTTAAAACCAAACCCTCCTTTTCATTTCGGGGTGGCCAGGCCTGCATGTGCATGGCCATGTATTTACTGTAATCTTCAATGGTAGAAATGATGCCACCCATTGCACCGTACACACCGTCGTGCAGCAACACTTCCTCTTCCCACACACCGTTGGCCCGGCGGTAACCATGTGCTAACTGCTGCTGCGGAACCTTTGCATATTCCCAGTAAGTATTGTTCATGCCGAGCGGTTGTAAAATTTTTTGGTTGATGTATTGCTGGTATGGCTGGCCGCTAACCTTAGTGATAATTTTTCCCAGCAGGGCAAAACCAAGGTTGCTGTATTCGTAAGCAACACCTGGCGTATTTGAAAAAGACACACCGGAAGTAAGTTGCATTAACTCGTTATCAGTATCGGCTAATTGGCGGTCGCCCCAGGGATTATCTTCGGGGAAACCCGCGGCATGTGTAAGCAAATGGCGAATTGTAATAGGTGGTCCATCGGTAGTAAGCAGTTTTGATTTTTTTATTTCGGGGATATACATCGACACTGCATCGTCGAGTTTAAGCTTACCTGCATCTCTTAACTGCAAAACCGCCAGTGCGGTAAAACTCTTGCTCATAGATGCAATGCGAAAAGCCGAAGAAGTTGCTGCAGGTATTTTTTTTTCTACGTTAGCGTAACCGGTAGCCCCGGTATAAATTAATTTACCATCGGCCACTACACCATATACAAACCCGGGAAAATTATTTTTGCCTGCATGTTCTTTATACAGCCTGTCAATAACTGCCTGTGTGGCTTTTATTTTTTCAATGCGCTGCGCACTGTCGGTAAAATAAGGAGGCTGGTAGTTTTGCGCAAAACAAAAAATATTCATACAAAATGCCAAGGTGCAAGTCACAAAAGAGGCTAGCTTGTTCATGGCATAATTTAAAACAATTTACGGTTGGAGTTTTAAGAAAATTACCGGCTTACCATTTAGTAAGTTACCATTTGGTAAGTTACCATTTGGTAAGCTGCTAAAAGGAGTTTAATTTGCAACCATGGAATCTCCATTTTTATTTGGCAAAACCGTTAGCGAAGACGCCTTTACCAACAGGCACGCCGATATGGAAAGGCTTGTACAAAACCTGCGCAATCATATCAACACCATACTTATTTCGCCCCGGCGCTGGGGCAAATCTTCGCTCGTAAAAAAAGTTGCCGCCAACCTAAAAAACCGAAATACAAAGGTTATTTTGATTGATTTACTCGGCGTTCGCAGCGAAGAAGAATTTTACAAAACACTGGCTGCCGAAACCATCAAGAGCACATCGAACAAACTAACCGAGTGGATACAAAATGGTAAACTATTCTTTAAGCATATCACTCCAAAAATATCACTCGGAGCCGATCCCTCGCAGGATTTTGAAATAAGTTTTGCCTGGAAAGAACTTGAAAAAAACTATAAGGAAGTTTTAAACCTGCCGCAGAATATTGCAGTGGCAAAAGGCTGGCACCTCATTATTTGTATTGATGAATTTCAAGCCTGCGGCAGTTTCACAGAACCGAAACTGTTTCAAAAACGCCTGCGTACCGAATGGCAGCATCATAAAAACGTAACCTACTGTTTATACGGCAGCAGGCAGAGCATGATGGCGGAACTTTTTGAAAAACAATCTATGCCCTTTTACAAATTTGGTGATGTATTTTATTTACCAAAAATTGAAAGAGGCGATTGGGTAATTTATATTCGGCGGCAATTTTTATCAACTAAAAAAAACATAAGCGAGGTGCTTGCCAACCTTATTGCCGATACCGTGCAGGATCATTCTTACTACGTGCAACAGCTGAGTTATCTTATTTGGGTGGCCACGCCAAAAACCGTAACCGCTGAAATTATTGCTGCGGCATTAAATCAATTGCTTGAGCAAAATGCTATTTTATACACAAGAGATACGGAAGATTTAACCAATGCGCAGCACCAGTTTTTAAAAGCAGTTGCCTCAGGCATTCGAAAAGGCTTAAGCTCTAAAGATGTACTACACGAATTCCAATTGGGCACATCGGCCAACGTGCTGAAAGTAAAAAAGGCGTTGCTGCATAAAGAACTGATTGATGAAAACACCAGCGGTGTTTGTTTTTTAGACCCAGTGTATGAATTGTGGTACCGCAAAAACATTTTGAAAAAAGAAATTGTGCTGGCAGAAGTTTAATATTTCGGCGCTATTGCAAACGGCCATATTTCTTTAGTTTTAAGCATGAAGTTTTTTATCTCCTTCCTGTTTTTTATCGCGGCCAACAACAGCATTGCACAAACCGCCGACATCCTTATCATAAACGCTCGAATATTAGACGGTACTGGTAACTCCTGGTACCGTGGAAGTGTAGCAATCAGTGGTGGAAAGATTACTAAAATAGGAAACACTGGTTCCATCACTGCTGCAAAAACAATTGATGCGAACAACATGATTGTGTCGCCAGGTTTTATTGATGTGCACACGCACATCGAAGGCGAAGAATTTAAAAATCCTACAGCCGAAAATTTTATCCTCGATGGTGTTACAACAGTTGTTACCGGCAACTGCGGCTCATCTAACGCCGATATAAAAAAATACCTCTGGCAAATTGATTCTTTAAAACCCTCCATCAATGTGGCATCACTCATTGGCCATAACGACGTACGTAAAACAGTAATGGGCACTTCCAACCGGAAAGCTACCGAAGAGGAAATGCAAAAGATGGAAGCCATTGTGGAAGCTGCAATGAAAGCAGGTGCTGTGGGTTTGAGCACGGGCCTTATTTACATACCGGGCACATTTACCCCAACAGTAGAAATTGTGCGGCTGGCAAAAGTTGCAGCCCGGTATAAGGGTGTGTATGCAAGCCATATGCGTGATGAAGGCGATAGTGTTGTAGCTGCAATTAATGAAGCCTTGCATATAGGTAGAGAAGCAAACATACCGGTTGAAATTTCGCATTTTAAATTGAGCGGCCAGCAAAACTGGGGGCGCAGCAAACAAACAATTGCAATGATTATCAAGGCAAGGGAGGAAGGGATTGACGTAACCATTGACCAATATCCGTACACCGCCAGCAGCACCGGCATCAACACATTGATACCCGATGAAATTTTAGCCGACGGTCAGGATTCAATTAGAGCAAGACTGCAACGACCCGAGGTAAGAAAATATGCAACCGAAATAATGCTGCGCAAATTAAAAAAACGAAAGCTCAAACATTTTAGCTATGCGGTGGTGGCCTTTCACCGGGCCGATACCACTTACAATGGAAAAAGCATTGAAGCAATTAATTTGTTGAAAGGAAGAAAACACACGGCAAAAATGGAAGCCGAAACCATTATGGATTTAGTGGCTGCAGGCGGTGCAAGCGCTGTATTTCATGGCATGGGCGATGAAGACGTAAAACGCATTATGCAATACCCATTCAACATGTTTGCTTCCGATGCATCCATTCGCGTTTTTAACCAGGGTGCACCGCACCCGCGTGGTTATGGTACCAATGCAAGAGTGCTGGGCAAATATGTGCGGGAAGAAAAAGTGATTTCTTTGGAAGAAGCCGTAAGAAGAATGACATCGCTACCGGCGCAAAAGTTTGGTTTAAACAACCGCGGATTATTGCGTGAAGGGTTTGCCGCCGACATAATTGTATTTGATGAAACCCAGGTGAAAGACCTTTCAACGTATGAACAACCACATGCTTACTCTACCGGTATTAAATACGTTATTGTAAATGGGCAGCTGGTGGCAGCCGAAGAAAAACATTTGGGTACAAGAAGTGGAAAGGCTCTGCTGCATGAGGTAAATACACCGAAGGATTTTTAAGGTGTTACTAACACAATGTTGCTGAGAGAAAGAATGTAAACTGCTTTTTAAAATTGCAACACCGTACCCTTGCTTCGCCCGACTTGGCTTCATTATTTGCATTTATAAAAAGAGCCGGCTGTGTTACAACCGGCTCAAATATCAAGACTTCAACACTTGAAGGCTTTAGAAAACTGCTTACAAACTTTATCGTATTCCTTACCCTACAGCTACTCTTTTGAAGTCAATCACTTTCAAATCGCCTGCAGATTTTAAATAATCACCAACAGACTTTGAGCTGTCTTTTACAAACGGCTGAGCCATTAAAGTGCTTTCTTTAAAAAATGCATTGAGCTTTCCTTCGGCAATTTTGGCAATCATTTCATCGGGCTTGCCGGCCATTTTCGGATCCTGTTTCATTTGCTCAACCACAATGCTTCTTTCTCTTTCAACTGTTTCGGCCGATACCGATGATGGATCAACGGCCAACGGGTTCATGGCTGCTATCTGCATGGCCACATCTTTTCCTGCATCTCCTGCTTCTTTATCAAAGGCCACCAGAACGCCCATGCGGTATGCGCCATGAATGTAAGATGCCACGTAAGGCGCATCCACTCTTTCAAAACGGGCCACACCAATTTTTTCGCCAATTGATGCCAGCTTATCATTTATCAATTCGGAAACCTTCGCTCCGTTAACGCTTACTTCGTTTAATTCTTCAACGGTTTTTACATTATTGCTAACGGCTGCATCGGCAATGCTTTGTGCAAACGATACAAAGTCGGCGTTCTTCGAAACAAAATCCGTTTCTGAAGAAATGGTTATGATAAAACCGGTCTTATTATCAGGAGTGGTTTTGGCAATCACTACACCTTCTTTGGCTTCGCGGTCGCTTCGCTTAGCGGCAACTTTTTGTCCTTGCTTGCGCAACCAGTCAATTGCTGCTTCAAAATCGCCGTTGGTTTCTGTTAACGCTTTGCGGCAATCCATCATGCCGGCACCAGTTGCCTGGCGAAGCTTATTGATATCCTGTGCTGTTATTGTTGCTGTTGACATATTGAAAACTCCCAAACCCTAAAGAGGGCTTTAGCCCCCGATGAAGGGAAAATTTTTATTGATTTTGAAAATTTATTTTATGGCTCCAAATGGATTACTACTATCACGCGGCGGTTGCGCCTGCCTTTGGCGGATGAGGTTTCTGTAATTCTTACTATCACCTTACACCTCCGCTCTTTTCTTATACGTAATGATTCTTCCCAAATGCTCAATGAAACGTTGCTGTACAAGAGTGCGACGCAACGAAAGCTAAATAGCAGTGCATCACCTTGGTTCCAAAAAAAAACTGAAATAAAGAACTGATTAAAGAAAGTAAACGACTGCTCCAAAGCCCCTTTAGGGGTTGGGGTTTACCTTCTTCCACCACCTGGTCCGCGGCCTGCACCGCCACCAGCTCCACCGGGTGTGCGTCTACGTTGTCCGCCTGCAGCTCCACCTGGTCCGCCTGCTCCGGGTCCACGGCCTGGGCCCGCCCCGGGTGTTCCTCTGCCGGCACCGGGTGCGCCACGGCCACCACGACCTCTACCTGCTTCAGCTTGTGCTTCGGCTTCTAACCTTGAAGCACGTTTGGTATTTTCATCATCCCCACTTTGGTCCTCGCCTTCTTCATCTTTAGCGGCCAAACGTTCTTGCAAACCTTCGGCTATTGCTGCGGTAATGTAGTTGGTAATAATGGCTATTGATTTGGTAGCATCGTCGTTTGCCGGAATAGCAAAGTCAACTTTATTAGGATCGCAATTGGTATCAACCACACCAAAAGTAGAGATGCCCAAACGCTTGGCTTCCGCCAAGGCAATGTGTTCGTGCCCAATATCAACAATGAACAAAGCTGCAGGTACACGTCCCAATTGGGCTATGCCACCTAAAACTTTTTCCATTTTTTCTTTATCACGGCTAAGGGTTAAACGCTCTTTTTTAGTAATGGAGTCGAAAGAACCATCGCCCAGCATTTTTTCAATGCTTTGCATTTTTTTTACGCTTTTGCGAACGGTGTTGAAGTTAGTAAGCATACCACCCAACCAACGCTCGGTAACAAAAGGCATGTTTACCCGCTGTGCGCATTCCGAAACAATATCTTTTGCCTGCTTTTTAGTGCCTACAAAAAGAATTTTTTTACCACTGCGGGCAATTTGTTTTAGCGCCGCCGCCGTTTCCTGCAGGCACTCGGTTGTTTTATTAAGGTCAATGATGTGAATGCCTTTCTTTTCTGCGAAGATGAAGGGCAACATCTTGGGATTCCACTTCTTTTTCAGGTGGCCAAAATGTACACCCGCGTCGAGGAGTTGCTGTTGCAGGGAAGTGTTTTGTTCCATGTTAATTGTATAGATTTTTAGTACTTAGTACTTAATACAAAGACCGGTGCGGTGCCGCAAAGTCTAAGTACTAAGTACTCTATACTGATTACTGAATTATCGTTTAGAGAACTGGTAGCTTTTACGTGCTTTTTTATGACCGAATTTCTTACGCTCCACCGAACGAGGGTCACGTTTCAACAAACCTGCTGCTTTTAATGCAGGCCTAAACTCCGGATTCAAATCAATTAAAACACGGGCAATACCTAGCATAGCTGCTTCGGCCTGGCCTTTTACACCACCACCTGTGGCGTTTATTTTAACATCGAACTTCTCCGAAGCTTCCACAGTTTTCAATGGCCGTGTAACCTGGTTTTGTAAATACACTAAAGGAAAATAGGTCTTAAGTTCCTTGTCGTTTATTGTTATGTTGCCCGTGCCTTTTGTAATAAAAATCCGGGTTACGGCTTCTTTACGGCGGCCAACACTGGTTTTTTGTTTTTCCATTTTTGAAAGCTTTCAGCAATCAGCTTTCAGCAGTCAGCAAAGGCTGACGACTGATGGCTGAGGGCTTGTTTTAAAATTTTAATTCCTTTGGTTGTTGTGCTGTGTGCGGATGCTGATCGCCGGCGTAAACAAAAAGTTTTTTGTACATCTGGCGGCCCAAACGGTTTTTTGGTAGCATACCTTTCACTGCTCTTTCAATGAGCACTTCGGGGCGACGCTTTTGCAAATCCTTTGCTACTTCTTCTCTGCGTCCACCCGGGTGGCCAGTGTAGCGGTCGTAAATTTTTTCGTCCATTTTGTTTCCTGTCAGCTTTACCTTTTCGCAGTTGGTAACAATAATGTAATCGCCACAGTCAACGTGAGGGGTGTAGTATGCCTTGTTTTTGCCGCGCAGTATTGCAGCAATTCTGGCACACATACGTCCCACGGTTTGATTGGTACCGTCCACAATATGCCAATTGTGTGTTACGGTAGCCGCATTCGCATGCTTTGTTGTAAAATGTAATTTGCTCATGAAAAATTCTTTAATCCCGCAGGGCGGGAAGGTTATTAAAAAAAGCAGTCCGACCATCCTCTTCCTGCTTCCTACTTACAACGCAAGGCTTATGGCCTGGTGTTGTTTTTGGAGGCGCGAATGTAGGCTTGTACTTGTATTCGAACCAAACTATTGGGCTGTTAATTTTACAAGCACCTTTGTAAAGCGCTGATTTACAATAAAATTTTTGCTGGATTTTTTTGGTTGGTGGTGAAAGGCCAGTTGTAGTAACGCTTTAAGGGATGGTAGAATAGCCGAAAAATTTATACGCAATAGCTGTTTCAATAAATCCGACTATGCCAGTTGTTCCTTCGTATTCACCTTTTTGAAGAGGGTAAGTGATTAAGATTTCAGCGACTTTCGGGTTGGTCAAATCCGAAGCAGTCCTTAAGAAAGGGTAGGCATTGGATTTTTTTCAGTGTAGTCGTATGCGCGTCTAATTCTTGAACTATCCTGGACGAGTGACGCAAGTGAATTTGAAAATACCGTTTGGGCACACCTGGCATAAAACGAATTGCCGTCAATTATCGCTTGTTTCCCGTCCGTACATCCTGAATTGATAATGCTATCTGTTGATAACGATTTAAGTTTTTTGTAATCAGAAATTAGTATGGCGTACTTAAATTCTTGCCAAGTGGAAATTAATTTTTCATCGGCTGTAGAAATAAAATACTGCCCAGATGTTGTGTCAAATAACGATATCGAACCTTTCGAGGCATATTCACTTTGCTTGCCTTTACAACTGACAATCAAAAAAAGAATAAGTACCAAAGTCGTGAACCATTTTATTTTATTGCTGCCAACATTTGCATTTGCGGTCAAAGCATGTGCTGTCGGTGGTTCCACGAAAATGGTCTTGAGTATTGAAAAGTAGGAGCTACATGTGACAGACATTTATGAAAACCTTTTTAGGTTAGTTTTTTCAAGTGGACAAACATGGCGGTGCGGTTTTGCACCTTTTCATTGTCCTTTCAATAATTTTTCGTCATAAAAAAAAGATGCTATCAATCTGACTAACATTTATTTTTTCAAAATCCCTGCCCTTTTTTTCAACTCCTCTACCGGCATTAAATTAAACCGGCCCATTTGTTTTTTGCCGCGGTAGGTGACTACTTTCAACATCACCGCATCTTTAGGGGGCACAAGTGGCGTAGTATACTTTGGATAGAAGTGATCCGGGAATGAGTTGTCGAAACTGTAATAAATATCCAGGTCGTCTACTTCTGTTGCCAAAGCAACTTTTAATGTTGAATCGCCGGTTTTTGTTACCGTAAAAATGGGATCGTACACGCTGGGTGCGTATTTTATTTCGGCAGCATCAAGCCTTTCAAAATGTTTTTCGGTACGTGCAAAAAAATGTTTCCAGTTTTTTTTATTCTGCGGCGACCATACCGCTTCGGCAATGGCAAACCCCCGTGGCCAGGTCATATACTGGGCCTGGCGGTAGTTGTAAATTTGTTCCGTCCATAAATTTCCCTGCCCGCCTTTTATACGTTTTGGATCCACGCCTTCCGGAAGGGGGTTAAATTCATACGCCTTGCTCAACCGTAGCGATGCGTAGATGCGTGTTTCAATAATGGGATCGGCCTGCATGTAATCGAGGTAGGCATAAGTGGTAGGGCTCATCACTACATCATGACCCATTTTTGCAGCTTCCGTCCCGCCTTTCATACCCCGCCAGCTCATTACCGCAGCGGTTGGGGCCAGTCCACCTTCCATAATTTCGTCCCAACCAATAAATTTTTTGCCCTTCGACAAAACAATTTTCTCGAGCCGTTTTTCAAAATAACCCTGCACCTGCTCAATGGTTTTTAAACCTTCCCGTTGCATCAAAGCTTTTACCTGTTCATTTTTTTCCCAAAAATTATGCGGGGCCTCATCGCCGCCAACGTGTATGTATTCAAATGGAAAAAGCTGCGCCACCTCTGTAATTACTTTCTCGGCAAATTCATACACTTTTTCGTTGGCTGGGCAAAGGGTGTTATCAACCAGGGCAATGGGTGGTGCACCACGGCTCCAATCCATTATTTGTTCACCAGAACGCACTACATATTTATCCGCCCCTTCGGTGCAGGAAAGTTCGGGGTACGAAACCACTGCGGCAAGGCTGTGGCCTGGCATGTTTATCTCTGGTAAAATATTTACAAATCGTTCGGCTGCATACTGCACCAGTTCTTTAATATCCTCCTGTGTGTAAAAGCCACCATAGTTGCGTGGTTCATTAGCTGTCGGTGGCGTAAACGTGCCGAAGTACCCTTCCTTTTTTACATTCCATGCGCCTGTGCTTGTTAGTTTTGGCAGGCTTTTAATTTCAATACGCCAACCTTCGTCGTTGGTTAAGCCAAGGTGCAGAATGTTGAACTTGTATCGTACCATATCATCAATGTATTTCTTCACTTCTTCTTTGGTAAAAAAATGGCGGCTTACATCAAACATCAGTCCGCGCCAGCTAAATCGTGGGTAGTCGGTAATGGTTACAACAGGTGCCTCCCATTTTATGTTTTGTACGCGAGCGGCACTTTCAATTTCTTTAGGAAACAATTGCACCAGGGTTTGTACGCCATAGAATAATCCCGCAGCCTCGTTCGCATTTATGGTTATGCTTTTGGGGGAAACGGATAGTTGATAACCTTCTTTTCCCAATACAGTATTGGGCTGCCTGTTGATCAATAATTTTATTGTGGCTGTAAGTGCACTACTCCGCACAGAAAATTTGGATCCAGTAGCTACTGAAATTCTTTTTTGCAGATAATCCGTTACATTTTTTATTTCGGATGAGGATGCTGCTTCAATAACAATATTTTGTGGAAGCAAAAATGTGCCACTGCCTTTTGTAATTGAAACTGGTTCGGGAATGATAGCAAGGGCGGTTGCCGATTGCGCTAAGGTTGTTGATGCAAAAGACAGTGTAAGTAGTAAGGCGAAAATCTTTTTCATACCGGGTGATTTTGAAATGGCAAAACGTTGCATTGATAAATGTACAGTGACAAAGAGAAATGAGGTCGTAAATGTTAGATGATTTTCCGAATGCTAAGATGCTAAAAAATGATCGAGCAAGGTTTGAGATCAAGCACAATAGGTACAGGCTTATCATTTTTGTAGGATATGACGCTCAAACTGTGGTTATTCGGTTTATAGGTTCTCATAGACTACGACAAGATTAATCCTGAAACAATTTAAAAATAGAGCAATGAAACAGTGGTTATTGATTGATTATGCAGAAGATCATAAAATCGCTTCAAAGCGTTTTGAAGAAATTTACGATGTAAAACAAGGCTCGCCTGATTATAAGGAAATGTTAGTGTTGTCTCTTTTGATAAGCGAGTACGAAAAAAAACATTTCAGCCTCCCGTCCCTAACCCCACAGAAATGATTAAAATTCGCATGGAAGATTTTGGTTTTAAACCCGCCGACCTTGCCAGGGAATACGGCGACAAGGGAACCATCAGCAAAGTACTGAACTACAAGCAACCTCTTTCGTTGAACATGATTAGGCTATTCAGTAAAATGTTGCGGATACCCGCCGAGGCATTGCTGAAAGAATATCAGCTCAAAAACAGTTAGCAATGGAATACTGTAGTTAAGGTGATGATGAACACATTGTTTTAACAGTGTGAGCCAGCTCTAATCGTTCAATGCATCTTCACCCCATCCTTAATAAATCTTTCACCTTTTATGGAAGCAAGTTTGCATTTAGCGGGCAGCACCATGAAAAAAATATTCCCCTTCTTTTTATTTATTGGCCTGGCAGGCACATCTTGCTCCTCCGCATCAAAAAATATTTTTGGCAACAAAACGCCTCATGAAAAATATGCGGAGAAGCTAGACAAAACCGACATTGAAGAAACACCTGAAGGCAGGCAGTGGCTGGCGGCTGCCAATGCTGCGCTGGCGAATCCGCATTCAATTGCGGTTCCGTACAAACAGAGAGGTTATTTTCAACCCGATAAACCCCGGGCATTGGGCCTTCAATTTGTTGCCAAAGCCGGCGAACGCATTTCATTTCAATTAACAAAAGCCCCCACGGCCAACTTTGTTTTGTACGCCGACGTTTACAAACAAAACGGTGCTGCCACGCAGCACCTGCTTTCATCCGATACAAACACCGGGGTATTTTATTTAGACATTGCCGAAGCAGGCAACTATCTGGTGCGTTTGCAACCCGAATTAAATCGTACCGGTGAATATTCGTTCTCCATTACAAGTGGGCCTTCCTTATTTTTTCCTGTTTCGGGTACAGCGAACGTTGGAAGTTTTTGGGGCGATGGCCGCGATGGTGGCAAACGAAGCCATGAAGGCATTGATATTTTCGCAAAAAAGCTAACGCCTGTTGTTGCCGCCGAAGATGGTTATGTAACCGGAGTAAAAGACGGTGGTATTGGTGGTAAAACTGTTTGGATGAATGTAGCGGGAAAGGATATACACTTGTACTACGCACACCTTGATCAGCAATTGGTGCAACAGGGACAAGCAGTTAAAAGAGGTGATGTACTTGGCCTTGTTGGTAACACGGGCAATGCAAAACATACGCCGGCGCATTTACATTTTGGTGTGTATACTCCCAATGGGCCCATTGACCCTCTACCATTTGTAAACCGCACTATAAAAGAAGCTCCGTCGGTTCCCGAAAAAAAACTTTCGGCATTTGTAAAATTGATCAAAGCTCAAAAAACCGATGTTGGTTTGTTACAGGCAAACACTTTGTTAGTTCCACTGGCCATAACCGCCAAAGGTTATTTGGTTGAATTGCCTTCGGGTGGTTTAATAACTACTCCATTTGCTGCTGTGCAGGTAGTGAAAGATGTGGCAAAGCCGGTTGATGCTGTTGTTACCAGGCCCGTTGCGGCAAACAAAAAATCGTAGATGGGTACTATTGCTTCCTCCCAAACCTATAGTAGTGGGCCAGTTTATTTTCAACCCCCGCAAGTAAGTCGGGAATAATTTTCATGGCTTGCACCGAGAAGGTTATGCCATTACCACCAAAACCCAGTACAAACAATGCGTTGTTGTATTCGGGGCTTTTGCCAATGTACGGAAGCCCGTCGTGCGTAGTACCGAAAGTGCCACCCCAATTAAAGTCGTCGATAAAATTTACACCTGGAATAAGCTTTTCTAACTTTTGTTTCAGCTTGCGGGCTTTGCGTTCTTTAATGCGTTGCTGAAAAAATGGAATGTTGGTGGCGCTATCCTCGCCACCAATTAGCAGCCGGCCATCATCGGTAGTGCGCAGGTATGTGTATGGGTCGGCCGTATCCCAAACAAGGGTATGGTGTAATTTCTTATTCAGCTCAATGCCTTGTTCGCTTACCGATGCATAGGTGTAAAACAACTTAGCAATGTCTTCTTTCAGTAGGTCTGTTGCTTCGTACCCCGCACAAAAAATCACTTTCTTGCATGCTAAGGTTGTGTCGCCGGCCACTGTAAGGGTTACAAAATCCTCCTTATCAAAATTGTATTTTTCAATTTGGGTTTGATCGAATACCCTCATGCCACGTTTGGCGTTGTAGCTGATTAGTTCATGCGCCAGTTTGTAAGCATCTACGCTGCCAGCGGTTTGGGAAAGAATGCCGCCGAAAGTTTTTAAACCATACGCTTCAAGAATATTTTTTTGCGACAGCCATTCTACACCCATGTTGTGTTTTTTGCGCATGGCAAATTCTTGTTGCAGCCATTTTGCTGCTTTTTTATCATGCGCCACAAAAAGCGATTGTTTTTGCTGGTAACCGCAATCAAGTTTTAATGTTTCAACCAAATTTTGTAAATAATCAATCGCGTCGATACCGGCTTTGTAGCAGTCAACCGCAGCATCTTCGCCAATCATATCGGCCAGCCGATACAGTGGTACATCAATTTCATACTGCAACATTGCGGTGGTTGCGGCTGTGCTGCCAAAGGCAATATCCCTTTTGTCGATTAGTATTACATCATAACCCTTCTCCATTAGTGCATGACTGGTAAGTGCGCCTGATATACCACCGCCAACCACCACAATTTCGGTGTCAATATTTTTTTGAAGTGATGGATAACTGTAAAGAATTCCATTTTTTACCAACCAGAAAGATTCGAAAGTGCGTAACCGCATGAAGGGTGATTTTATTATTTGTATTGGAGCACAAAACTGTAAATAAAGGGAGCGGCAAGTTAGGGTAGGGGTTCTGATTTTTGCACTGCAGATCCGGAGCAGCAACATCTAAAAATAACACCGTGGCCCAACAAAATTTACTTTCCTTTGTTACCTGACAGTCAACAATTAATTACTTCAATAGTTCATCACACACACTACATTCAATGGACAACAATCTAAAAAATAAAGTAGCATACATAACAGGGGGCAGTAAGGGGATAGGATTTGGCATCGCCAAAATTTTATTGGATCAGGGAATGCGTGTAGCCATTACAAGCCGCAGTTTATCCGCGGCAAAAGAAGCAGCAGCATTGTTAAGTCATGATTCTGCTAAAGTACTTGCGTTGGAATCTGATGTAAGTTCAATGGCATCGGAGGTAAGTGCGGTAGCAGCAGCTATAGACCAGTTTGGGCAGTTAGATGTGCTGGTTGCCAATGCAGGCATTGGGCATTTTGCATCTATTGAAACGCTAACTGAAGAGCATTGGAAAGACACAATTGATACAAACCTTACCGGTGTGTTCAACTCTGTAAAAGCAAGCCTTGAGTCACTGAAAAAATCGCAGGGTTATATCATTACCATTGCCAGCCTTGCCGGAACAAACTTTTTTGAAAACGGTGCGGCGTACAACGCCAGCAAATTTGGACTGGTTGGTTTTACACAAGCAATTATGCTCGACCTGCGCAAGCACGGCATTAAAGTAACCACCATAATGCCTGGGTCTGTAGCCACGCATTTTAATAATCATATTCCCAACGATGCCGACGCCTGGAAAATTCAACCCGAAGACATTGGTAAATTAGTGCTTGATATTTTAACCATGCATCCACGAACGCTGCCAAGTAAAATTGAGGTGAGGCCCTCGATGCCCGGGAAATAACGCATACTATTTCGAAATAGATATTCCATATCTCCGCAGATATGGAATATCTTCTCACTCAAAAATTATTGTCATGGGCTTTATCATTAAGGTTCTTATTACAGCAGTTGCAGCATACGTTGCTGCACGTTTTTTACCCGGTGTAGCAATCATTGACATGAAAACCACCATCATTGTAGCACTTGTACTGGCACTGCTCAATACTTTTATAAAACCCATCCTCGTTATTCTTACCATCCCTGTTACTATTATTACGCTGGGGTTATTTCTGTTGGTTATTAATGCGCTCATGGTTAAATGGGCAGCAAGTTTGGTTGATGGGTTTACAGTTGATGGTTGGTTTTCTGCATTATTGTTCAGCTTAATCGTTTCGTTGGTGAGTTACATACTTGGTGCTATTATTGGCGGCGACAGGGATTGATTGATCGTTGACTGGTTACATCCCACGCCACTGTTTTTACTTGCATACCTGTACTTGAAAAAAGTATTTTAAAGATTTCATCTCCACACAACCTTGGTTACATTCGCCTTTCAAATGCAGTAACATGGATTTTAGCGCAAAAGGATTTAATGCCGATGAACTGGTACACATTTACAAGCAACTTTTATGGCCCAGGTTAATTGAAGAAAAAATGCTGGTGTTGTTGCGCCAGGGTCGTATTTCAAAATGGTTTAGCGGCATAGGGCAGGAGGCGATTTCGGTTGGCGCCACTCTAGCTATGCAGCCTGATGAATGGATAATGCCGCTGCATAGAAACCTGGGCGTTTTTACCTGCCGCAATATGCCGCTCCACAAATTATTTAAGCAGTGGCAGGGTGCACAGGATGGTTACAGCAAGGGCAGAGAAAGGAGTTTTCATTTTGGATCGAAGGAACATTTTGTTTGCGGAATGATTTCGCATTTAGGGCCGCAATTAGCCATTGCTGATGGCGTGGCGTTGGCTTACAAACTCAAAGCAGAACAAAAAGTATCGCTGGCTTTTACCGGCGATGGCGGTACATCGGAAGGAGATTTTCATGAGGCATTGAACACGGCTGCGGTTTGGGATTTGCCGGTAATATTTATCATTGAAAATAATGGGTACGGATTAAGCACACCGGTAAATGAACAATACCGATGTGCACAACTGGCCGACCGTGCGAAAGGTTACGGAATGGAAAGTGTGGTGATTGATGGCAACAATATTCTTACCGTTTACGATACAGTGAAAGGTGTAAGAGACTACTGCATAAAAAATCAAAAACCTTATTTAATAGAGTGCATAACGTTTAGAATGCGTGGCCACGAAGAAGCCAGCGGCACGAAGTACGTACCGAAAGAATTGTTTGAAGAGTGGGAGCAGAAAGACCCCATAAAAAATTATGAACAGTGGTTGCTGAAAAAAAATTTTACTGATGAAGAAACAATCACCGCCATAAGGAGGGAGCAAAAAGAAAAGATAGAAGAGGAATTGAAAATTGGTTTTGAGGGGAAGCCGGTAACAATAGATACAGAGACGGAGGTTGGGGATATGTACCTCACCCCTAACCCCTCTCCATCGATCCCGAAGCTTCGGGAGGAGAGGGGAACCGTGCATGCACATTCCTCAGAAATCATTATTACACAAAACGAAAAAAATATTTCAGGTACACGGCAAAGCGAGGTTGGTGCGTTGGCTAATACCCCGCCAGTTGGCGGGGGTAGGGGGGCCGGGCCCGTTCGTTTTGTTGATGCAATTAAAGAAGCCTTGTATCAATCAATGCAGCACCATCCCAATTTAATTTTAATGGGGCAAGATATTGCGGAGTATGGCGGTGCCTTTAAAATAACCGAAGGATTTGTACAGCAGTTTGGCAAAGAAAGAGTACGCAACACACCCTTGTGCGAGAGTGCGATTGTAGGCGCGGCACTTGGGCTATCGTTAGAGGGTTTTAAAAGCGTAATGGAAATGCAGTTTGCCGATTTTGTGACGGTCGGGTTTAATCAAATAATCAACAACCTTGCAAAAATTTATTATCGCTGGGGTCAAAATGCCGATGTAGTTATTCGCATGCCTACTGGTGGTGGTGTAGGTGCGGGGCCATTTCATAGCCAGAGTAACGAAGCCTGGTTTACAAAAACACCTGGACTAAAAGTTGTTTACCCCTCCACGCCGGCCGATGCAAAAGGATTGTTGATTGCTGCAATAAACGACCCTAACCCTGTAATGTATTTTGAACATAAAGCTTTGTACAGAAGCGTAAGTGGCGAATTGGATGAAGCCTACTACGAAGTGGAAATTGGCAAAGCAAGACAAGTGCAAACCGGCACCGACATATCAATCATCACTTATGGCGCGGGTGTGCATTGGGCCGAAGATTATGCCGCTGGGCATACGCATATTTCCATTGACATTTTAGATTTACGCACACTGCTGCCACTTGATTACGACGCAATAGCCGCAGCGGTAAAACGAACTGGAAAAGTTTTGTTGTTGCACGAGGATACGTTGACCGGTGGTATTGGTGGAGAAGTTGCCGCATGGATAGCGGAAAACTGTTTTCAGTATTTAGATGCACCTGTTATGCGTTGCGCAAGTTTGGATACAGCCATACCATTCAACGTGGAGTTGGAAAAAAATTTTATGGCGAAGGGTAGGTTGGGGGAGGTGGTTGATAAATTGGTGAATTACTGAGGCCTAATTTGTACATCCCATACGGAGGGCAAACGAAGGTTTCATTTTCATTTTGTGGTAGCGAGTATGCCATTATTCAACAAGATTTAGTTGCTCTTTTAATAATTTATACCGGGGATCATCCGAGGCACCTTTGAACATAGGATGTTCAATCAAAATTGCTACAGGCCCCATTCTTTTTTCAACACATTGAAATAAATGAAAGAAAAATTTGTCCTTTTCTCCTAACGACCACCAGACCATTGCTAAATCTACATCTAATACTAGTCCGGGTTCTTCGCTTTGCCTTTGTTCTATTTTACTAATACACTCTAATGCTTTCTCCGTTTCACCTAATTGAGCAAAGGCATAGCCTAAAGGTGCCAGTCCCTTTAAAGGATGCTTCACTAACCGGTGCACTTCTTCAAATATTTCCGCGGCTTTCCCCCAATCTCCATTTACACCCACGCACCAACCCTTCATCTCAAGTGCTGCAACCATTTGCGGGTGCATGTCTAACAACCATTCAACCTGTCTTAATGCATCATTCGTTCGGCCCGCGTTTTGGTACACCTGCGCAAGAAAGTGGTTAACTATAGGTGAAAGTGGATCTACCTGTAAAGCCTTTTCCATAATATCCACAGCGGCCTGCTTACGGCCTGTAATCATGTAATAAACCGAGAGCAGGTGGTGGGCTACGGTTGCTGCCGGATTGAGTTCGATGGCTCTTGTCAACGCCTCGTATGCCTGTTGCCATTTCCAATCGTAGAACAAATAAGCAGCACCCTTGGCCACATATCCTTCTGCCAAAGTACTATCAAGTTTTAGTGCTTTGTCGCTGTACCTATGTACAATTTCAAAAGCTTTTTCCGGCAGCATTTGGCCGGTGCCTCCAAGAAAAGTATAGTCCACCGCAGCCATGGCATAAGCATGCGCATAATCCGGCTCAAGTGCTATTGCTTCTTCAAAACAGTCAATCGCTTTTTGCGCATCTCCGGGGGTAATCTTGTTGTGAAAATGCAAGCCCTTTAAAAAAAGTGTGTAGGCTTCAATATTTCGGGTTGGTATTTTCACCAATGTTTCTTCCCTATCTCTTAAGGCTAAATTTTCCCGGAGTTTATTTACTATCATCGCACTGATCTCATCCTGCACTACAAAAATATCTGTAAGATCACGGTCGTAATTTTCGCTCCATATGTGGTAGCCATCAGCAGCATTGATCAGCTGCGCGGTAATGCGAACCTGGTTTCCCGATTTACGTACACTGCCTTCCAATATTTTATCTACGTTTAGCTGTACTGCTATTTCACGTATATCAGTATTTCTTTTTTTGAAGGCAAAGGCCGAGGTTCTGGAGGTTACCTGCAAGCCTTCAACCTTAGTAAATGCATTGAGCAATTCTTCTGTAATACCGTCACTAAAATATTCGTTGTCGGGGTCGGCACTTATGTTAACAAAGGCAACACGGCAAGGCGGTTAGTTGGCTGTTTGGTTTTTCCTTTAAGTTCGTTACGGGTGGGCACTACCAGGCCTGCCTCGTCTATTGCAAAAATGCGGACTGGTTTTGTTACATTCTTAAATTCAAAATAGCCCATTTCAAGTGCACTCAGGTTTTCCTGGTTTCTAATTTCATCAAACACCTTTTCCGAAATAAAAATGGAACCCGGAACAGCTAGAGATTCTATCCTTGATGCGAGGTTTACACCATCACCATAAATGGTTTCATTTTCTATTAAAATATCTCCGGTGTGAATGCCGATGCGCAAATCCACTTTAGGATCCTGTTGTAATGCTTTTTGAATTTGAATTGAACAGTGAACACCATCAATAGCGCTGTTAAAAATACTTAAGGCCCCGTCCCCATAATATTGAAGAATTTTTCCGTGATGATCAGCAACTGAAGCCTCTAAAACCTCCTTCAGTTTCCTGTGCTTTAGTTTTGCCAATTGCTCGTTTTGTTGCATAAGTGCAGTATAGCCGGTCATGTCCGAAAACATTATTGCAGCAAGTTGGCGCATGGGTAAATTTAGTGAAGATATAGTTGCCGGCTTTTTGCCGCTGCAGTTTTGTAATTATCTTTCCCTTCAACATGAATGTATCTACGGTAACTCACCCTGCCACAAAATTGCCAGCCAAACAACTGAATCATCCACAACTTTCAGCACTCCTTCAAAAAGCCTACTCGGCTGAAAAGGCCGCGGCCTTTGCATACCAGGGTCATGCCGGATCGGTAAAAGATGTGTTGCAAAAAGCTGCCATTCGCCAAATAGAAATTGATGAATGGAACCACCGCGCCGAAGTACTCACCATCATGCAGCAATACAAGATTCCCGTTTCAAAATGGTACGAATTTCGGTTCGCGGTAATCGGTAAAATTATTTCGGGGAGCTGCCATGTTATTGGCTGGTTTATGCCTTTTTATTTTGCGGGCAAATTAGAGAGCGGTAATGTGTGCGAGTACTTTCGGATGAAACAACTATTCAACGCCATTGGTATTACGAAACATGACGAGGTGCTGTACGAAATGGGCATCAAGGAAAAAGAACACGAAGATTATTTTTTGAGCAAAATAAAAACCAACAAGCTGCTTCCCTTTTTTGAAAAATTCTTCGGCTGGGGTAAAGAAAAAAGTTCAAATAACATTGACCTCGATAACAAATTGAGTGTTGAAGAATCGGGTGGGTATTGTAAAAAATAGATCACCTGCCTGAAAGAAAATCCATCCCCAGTTAACTAGCGTACAAACGTTCTTGAAATTCGCCTCCCGAATAAAGTTGGGACAGGCGCTACAAGTGTCTTACTGCAAAAAACTTCGCTTCCTGCAGTGGATTAACGGTTGCCTTAGATGCATCGATCATTTCAAATTAAATTTTCTCGCTTGTCAAAAAAATTACAAAGAACCTCTACCTTTAAAATTCTTCCTGCCCTATCAATTTCACTTATTCGCACCGCTTCTTTTTACAACCAAAACTTTCTTTCGCATGACAACTCCACTTGCCGCACCCGTATCGCAAACGGAACGCATTACCATTTTAGATTCCCTCCGGGGTTTTGCTATCCTTGGCATTTTATTAATGAACATTCCAGGCTTCGCCCTGCCCGACCCTGCTGCCTATGGTGATCTTACGGTGATGAATGAGGTTGGTACCCGCAATTTTAAAGTATGGTACGGTATCGACTGGTTTTTAGAGGGCAGTCAGCGGGCATTGTTCTCCATGCTTTTTGGCGCAGGCATCATTTTGTTCATTACCGGTAAAGAAAAAAAAGCCGAAGGGCTTTGGCCAGCCGATTATTTTTTTCGCCGGCAGTTGTGGCTTTTGCTGTTTGGCTTATTCAATGCATTTGTGCTGCTTTGGTTTTGGGATATTTTATTTCACTACGCCGTGCTGGGCTTAGTGGCATTTGCCTTTCGGCGTCAGTCGGCAAAATTTTTAATGATTGGTGCCGTGGTGTTTTTATTACTGCAAACGGCACGTGATAATGTTGATGCCTACCGCGAAAGAACGATGATAACCAAAGGAGAGGCCATTGCCAAAATGGATACAACGGTTACAAAACTAACCGCTGTTCAAAAAGAAGAACTGGGGGCAATGACTGCATTTAAAGAGAGAAACACTGCCAAAGCCAAGGCCGAAAAAATGAAAAAAAGCCTGTCTGCAGTGCAGGGCAGCTACTATGAATTTTATACATACCAAAGTGAGAGAAGTTTGCGTAGCGAATTGTTTTACACCTATTTTGGTTTTGGCGATATTTTGTTGATGATGTTTTTAGGAATGGCATTTTTTAAAAACGGATGGATAACCGG
This sequence comes from Chitinophagales bacterium, assembly GCA_031425835.1. Classification (GTDB taxonomy): domain Bacteria; phylum Bacteroidota; class Bacteroidia; order Chitinophagales; family Chitinophagaceae; genus Flavisolibacter. The sequence continues at coordinate 12,521 of JANPKD010000053.1, read as the reverse complement.
CCAGGCATCAGCAAAAGTTTATTGGGCGTTATTTATCGTTGGTTTAGGACTGGGCTTAGTGCTTTCGTATTTTAGGCTGCAACCTCATATTGATTACAACTTCAACCAATTTGAAATTCGTAAAAACGTACCATTTGAGTTTTACGAAATCTCACGCACTTTTCGGGCATTAGGCATTTTTGGTTTGATTATGCTGCTGTACAAATCGGGGTGGTTTAATTGGTTGTTTGCGTTAATGAGGCCCGTAGGGCAGATGGCGTTTACCAATTATCTCATGCAATCGTTACTGGTAGGTTTGTTTTTTTACGGGGTTGGCTTTGGTATGTTTGGCAAATTGCAGCGCTTCGAAATTTATTATGTTGTGGGGGCAACATGGGCATTGCAAATAATCTGGAGTCATATCTGGTTGCGGCATTTCCGCTTTGGGCCATTAGAGTGGGCCTGGCGTAGCTTAACCTACTGGAAGCTGCAACCCATTAGAAAAAATATGCCCCACGAACATAGCAAGCGCAGTGGAGTTGAAGATGAATCGGTCTTGATTACCTAAAGTTCAGCGGTCACCGGTGCTGCTGCTGAAAAAAATATTGCAGCAGATGCGCCTATTTTTTCAGCCACGTCAGTCTATTTTTAAAAAAATAAATCTGAGCATGTGTGGCTTAAAAACTCCGGGAGTCAACACATTTCATCCAATCAATCCCGCAACTCATTTAATTTCCCCTGTTTGGGCAAGCCTACTTGTTGGTACTTTGCTTATGCAGCAAGGGTTTTGAGGTTGGCACGAGAATTTCATTACATGGAATGATGGCTGCCAACAAAAAAATAAAATGTGTGCAACAAATAATCAAAAGCTTTTGTCTAAGCCATTATACAATCCCCTCCTCTGAAATCCCCATTTCATTTTTAATTCCAGTTTCCGGCAAGAACCCATTAACCCTATCAACCTTTTTACCATGAACCAGTTACTCGATTTAATGGGAGGATTTCTTTACCTGGCCTTACGTATCGTATTGCTGCCCGTGTTTGTGTTATTCAATTTATTTATGGCTACCTGGTTTACGGTACATGCAGCCCAACGCTTAGTAGTTAAGCTGCACATTTTAAAAAGCAAACAACGCAACCGTATATTTCAACCGCAGCCGCAAAGAGGTTTGGCTATGCTGCGCACAAAGTTTATAGAGCTGCATCATTGAGTTGCGGTTTCCCTCAGATCTTTACGAACTATTAAAGTGTTCATTGAACTACAAAGCATGGTAGACATAGGAAATGCTCAGAAAAAAACACAGTCTCAATCCGTCTGAAAACTCTGTTTAACTGGTACATTGAAGCCCATCGGGTACGATGGTACTTCCCTTTCTCTTTTCCTCCTTGTAAAGAAATCAGAATTCAAAAATCCCTCTCTCTTAGCTCAACAACTGGTAAGCGATAAAACTCATTAAGTAAGCAATACCCGTCATGTACACAAACTGTATCAACGGCCACTTCCAGGTTTTTGTTTCGCGGCGGGTTATGGCCAGGGTGCTCATACACTGCATGGCAAACAGGTAAAAGACCATCAGCGACACGCCGGTGGCCAGCGTAAATAATTTACTCCCGTCTTCTTTTTTAGCGGCGCCCAATTTATCTCGCAGGCGCAGCCCTTTTTCATCTTCGCCAACGCTGTATAATGTTGCCATTGTACCAACAAAAACCTCTCGTGCGGCAAACGATGTTACTAATGCAATGCCTATTCGCCAGTCGTAACCAAGTGGTTTTATTGCGGGTTCTATTGCCCGGCCCATGATACCGGCATAGGAGTTTTCTAATTTAGCGGTCCCCAATTCTGTTTGCAAAGAGTCGGTGGCAGCGGGGTTCTCCTGGATCTTCAAAGCATACTCTCTTTCCAGCTTATCGGCTCTGTTGGTGGGGCCGTAATTACTCAACGCCCAAAGAATAAGTGAGATGATCATGATGATTTTGCCAGCATCCGTAACAAAAATCCTCCCCTTGTTCAACATGGTTTGGGTAATGTTACTCAGGCGTGGCGGGCGGTAAGTAGGCAGTTCTAAAATAAAAAAACTACGCTCTTTAATATTGATAAACCATTTGGCTATAAATGAAACCAGTAGCGCAGTCACCAATCCAAAAACATAAAGCCCCATCATTACCAGCGCCTGCAAACTAAAAAATCCATAGAGGTAAGTGTTGGGAATAACCAGCCCAATGATGATGGTATAAACCGGTAGCCGCGCCGAGCAACTCATAAGGGGCGTAATTAAAATTGTCAGCAGTCTTTCTTTCCGGTTCTCAATATTTCTCGCACTCATAATTGCCGGCACGGCGCAGGCAAAACCACTAATTAATGGCATTACACTTTTGCCATTTAACCCCACTGTGCGCATTAACCTGTCGGTTAAAAAAGAAATGCGGGCCATATAACCTGTGTCTTCCAGCAGCGTTATCAGTCCAAACAAAATCATTATTTGCGGTACAAAAACAAAGATGCCGCTGAGGCCTGCAATTACTCCATTTATGAGCAGGTCGCTCCACCAAACCTGCGGTAGCGATGTGGCTAAACTGCCGCTAAGGGATGAGAACAGCGTTTCAATCCACATCATTGGATAAGCAGCCAAATAAAAAACACTTTGAAATAAAATAAACAGAACGGCCAACAAAATGAAATAGCCCCATTTGCGGTGCAGAAACAAATTATCCAGCTTGTCGGTTAATATAGTTTGCTGCATAGGGTCGGGCTCACTGACCGCCGTTTTCATGATCTGTTTTATGCGGCCATAGCGTTGCAAAATTTCGGTTGCCTGCGTTTTAGTAGGGTTGAAGGCGTGTTGTTTTTCCACCGCTTCAATTGCTTGCTGTGTGGGTTGCTGTAAATTAAATTGCTCGTGGTTAATCAGGTAATGAATGGCCGAATAATCGCTGCTGTGTTTTATTATTTTTTTAAGATCGGAAATAGCAGAAGGAGCCAGGGCTTTGTTATCAATAAAATCGCGAAAAGGAATTTTGTACTGGTTGGATGCGGTTTGTTCCAATATTTTTTTTAATTGGGGTATGCCTTTACTCTTTCGCGGATTTACCGAAACCACAGGCACGCCCAACTCCCTTTCCAACTCGGAAATGTCAATTTCAATGCCCTTGCGTTTGGCCAGGTCGGCCATTGTAAGTGCAACAACAACTGGTTTTTTTAAATCAAGAATCTGGGAACAAAAAAGGAGGTTGCGTTTTAAATTACTCGCATCAACCACCACTACAAACACGTCGGCTTTTATTTCTTTATCCTGGTTCAGTAAAACGCGGTAGCTCACCCATTCATCCAATCGTTTTGGATAGAGCGAGTAGGTGCCGGGGAGATCGATAACGTTGCCGGTAATTTTATCGGAGAGGGAAGTGTGGCCGGTTTTTTTATCGACAGTAACGCCTGGAAAATTGCCCACCTTCTGATTCATACCCGTAAGCGAATTGAATAACGAAGTTTTACCGCTGTTAGGGTTGCCTACTAAAGCTATATGGATGATTTCTTTCGTCACACCTTGGCGGCGCTAAGGTAAATGTGCAACCCTGCCCCTGCTTACGATATCGGAAGTTTTGCAATAGCTTAAGGAAATCATTTTTTTTTGAAAAAGTGATTTTACAGTCATAAGCACCAACGGCATTTAATATTTTTGCCATTCGCATCACCCCCCGAAAAAAAATTTATAGTGAACAAAATCCATTGCATCCTTTCGTTGGTGTTAGTCCCCGCCACTGTTGCTGCACAAAACTGGAAGAAGGAAGACAAGCTGGTACTGGCCAACATTAAACAGCATATTCAATACCTGGCCGACGATAAATTGGAAGGACGCCGCACGGGTACCGCTGGCGAACAGTTGGCCGCAGCCTACATTAGTTCTGCGTTTGCAAACCTGGGATTGTTACCAACAAAAGATGGCGGATACGCTCAACAGTTTCCCATTGCCGATGGCAAACAACTCAACCCCTCCACCCACCTCACCATTGACGGAAAGAATTTAAAACTCAACCAGGATTTTTTTCCGCTGGTTATGAGTCCAAACGTATCGTTGCAGGCAATGCCCTCGCTTGCGTTGCAGGAAAGCAGCATGCCCTGGTTTATTAATGTAAAAGAAATGCTGGAAGAAAACGTCGCCAATCCCCATTTTGATTTGCAGGGAAAATTAGTTGACAGAGCAACTGAGGCAGCAAAGAAAGGAGCAACGGTTTTGTTTGTGTATAACACATCTGCGCAGGCCGATGGGTTAAGTTTTGAGGGTCGCAGTCGTGCTGCCTTGTTGCCCATTCCCATTGTGTATATTACCAAAACCGCGGCAACAAATTACTTTCATGATGATGGTGCCACCCTCGACATAAATTTAAAAATTGACATTGGCGAAAAAACCAGGAGCGGCACCAACGTGGTAGGTTTTATCAATAACAGCGCAGCCACCACAATTATTTTGGGTGCACACTACGATCATTTAGGTTTTGGCGAAGATGGCAACTCGAGGGAAGTAGAAAAGAAAAGGCAGATACACAATGGCGCCGATGATAATGCCAGTGGAACGGCGGCATTGATAGAGTTGGCCAGGCTGCTGAAATCATCGGCCGCCAAAAAGTACAATTATGTGTTTATTGCTTTTTCGGGAGAGGAGTTAGGGTTGTATGGCTCGAAATATTTTACCCAAAACCCAACAGTTGATTTTGCATCGGTAAACTACATGATCAACATGGATATGATTGGACGGCTCAACGATTCGTCGGGTACGGTAACAGTTGGTGGTTATGGTACTTCGCCACAATGGGGTGCATTATACGCCGCAAAAGGAAAGAAAAAACTTTTTAGCGATGGTTTACAATTTCGTTTTGATAGCAGCGGAACCGGCCCAAGCGATCATACTTCTTTCTACCTGAAAAATATTCCGGTGTTGTTTTTTTTCACGGGCCTGCACACCGATTATCATAAGCCAACCGATGATTTTGAAAAAATAAATTACAATGGCGAACTACGTTTGATAAAACACATTTATAGTTTAGTTACAGCCACAGCCGCCCAGCCCGAAAAATTAGTTTTTACAAAAACAAGAGAAGCCCAAACTACTACAACCGCAAGATTTTCGGTAAGCCTTGGCATTATGCCCGACTACACTTACAGCGGTGCAGGGGTGCGGGTTGATGGTGTTAGCGCAAACCGGGCGGCGGAAAAAGCAGGTATTAAGGCGGGCGATATCATTACAAAGCTTGGTGAGCATGCCATTACTTCAATGGAGGGCTACATGCAAACGCTATCTAAATTTAAGAAGGGCGATAAAACAACTGCGCAGTACATAAGAAACGGGGCTGCGGCTTCGGTGCCGGTTGAATTTTAGCAGAAGTAATCAATTTGAAAAATGCAGCTACAAGCTGTTAGCGCAAACCACACAAATGAAATTAGCCCTTAATAATAACGACCTTGCTGAAGATTTTTTTTCGGATACCAAACTATTAGGCATAATGGCACCGGCGAAAGATTATCAGTTTTGCTGGCAGGTAAATCATTTGTTAGGTATTGACTTTAGAATAAACAACGAACTGGAAATTCAATTAGTGAAAAAAGGCCGGAAGTATTTTTTTTCGGTTTATGAATACAACGAACCTACCACCTGCCTGAAACATTATTTATACAACAACCAGCACGACGGTGAATATCTTCTGCCAGAGTTTAAGCACCTCGACTTTTTATGGCTGATGAAGGAAGATTTTGTTGCCGACGATGTGTTGCAAAAAATGCTGCAATCAATTCGCCTGGTAAATGGTGTGCAGCTGGTTATTGAACTGACGAATGAAAAAATAAGAAATAAAGAACACCTGGTTTTTTAATTAGCCAGTTACGAAACGAGTGAATGAAGATGGAAGCAGTATTTCTAATACCAGGTTATCCAATGATCCAATCGCCCTAATTAACCAATTAACAAATTACTCAATTAACCAATTACCAATGTGGCAACAAACAAACAACAGCCTGTACCGCAAGTTTGAATTTAAAAACTTCAGCGAGGCATTTGCATTTATGACAAGAGTGGCGATGATTGCGGAAAAAATGGATCATCATCCGAAATGGACGAACGTTTGGAACACCGTTGAAGTGTGGCTAAGTACACACGATGCCGGCGATGTGGTGACAGAAAAGGACAAGCAGCTTGCCGGAAAAATTGATAAGCTTACTTAAGTTGGATTTATAGGGCATGTCATGTTTTAAATCTGCCTTGCCCTTTCGAACAAATGTTTACCGACAAAATCAAGTTCACTCACGAAAAGTTTCCCCAGGCTGTTAATAACATTCAACCACCATTGGGTTACATTTTCTCAATTTCTGTATTAAGGGGTAATTAGCCAGCATAGCACGAACAGCGATGCCTTTGAACACGGCTGACAATTAAAAACAGAAATCATCATGTCAAAAAAAGTAACATTCATATTGCCTGCCGATGTGGTAGCCAATGCAACTTCAGGAATTATTTTAGGAGAATTTAATAACTGGAATGATAGCCAGGCCCCCAGTTTAAAAAAACAAAAAGATGGGTCGATGAAGGCCACTATGCAACTGGAAGCGGGCAAAACTTACCAGTATCGCTATTTGCTTAACGATGGCCGATGGGTAAACGATAACACGGCTAATAGCTTTATACCTGTGCTGGGTTATCATGTAGAGAATTGTGTAATTACAGTACCGGCGGAAGAAGTGAAAGTGGCTGAAACAGCTAACGAAACCACTGCAGCTGCGACAACCATAACTCCTAAGGATGACCTTACTAAAATTGAAGGCGTTGGTAAAAAAATTGCTGAAATATTAGCCGCTGCCGGCATTATTGGGTTTGAGGATTTGGCAGAAGCCACACCCAAAAAATTAAAAGCCATACTTGAAGCTGCCGGAAATAAATTTAAAGTGCACAATCCCGCAAACTGGCCAAAGCAAGCAAAACTTGCTGCCGCCGGCAAATGGCCCGAGCTTAAAAAATTGCAGGCTACCCTAAAGGGCGGTAAGTAACCAAACAGTGCAGAGGGCAGTTGCACAACGCTTCCTGTTTTAATGTATTTGCTAGCTAAGCCCCGGAATTTTGCCGGGGCTTAGCTGTTTATTTTTCTTTTGCACCCAATTTATACAGAAACTGAACTCCACTAAGTGTCTCAAGCAATTATAGGTTTGCCTTTAGCAACTAACATTTCACAACAGTGCATTGCACGGCCTGTGAGAGAGGGTAATAACATGGAATTGATCCAGAAAAATGACAAGCTTATTTAAACAACATCAAACCCCTACTTCATTTCTAATCCTCAACAATTCCAAATGATGTTCATTGTGGTGAATGGTAAAAAACAACATTTCTCTTAAGGTAACTTTTCCCAACAAAGGGTGAGGAAGAATGTACAAGTCCAAATCGTTTTCACTTGTGCGTTCAACTTTGGAAATAAGCTTTTGTGTTTCGTTTTTATAAGTTGCCAGCAGTGTAGTTTTTTTATCAGCCAAAATAACTGGCGGTACAAACCTACCGCTGGCACGGCCACCCGCGGAGAGTTGTGACCGGTATTTTGCTACTAGGTCGTTGTAGGTTTTTGACGGCCGGTTTGCCTTACCAAATAAAAGTTTGAGCAAAAATTTTGGAAGGGAGTAAGCTAATTGCAAGGGTTGAATGGAGCGAATAAGGTGATCGAGGTTTTGCCCGGCACTCCATTTTGCATCTGGTGCCACCTCAAATTGCCGATCATTTAATGCACTGATGTAGCTGATGAAAGCGTCAACATTTTCATTGAGCGCAAAAATCATTTCGTTTTTAGTTTGTATCTGCATGGCTATTTCTTACATGAATAACCTTTTCCTGAAGTGCCGTAATTTTTCCTATAGGTGTAATAAAATTGCCAAGGCCAAAATTATTCAGCACTGCAAGCACTTTGTCTTTTTCGCTTGCCGCAACGCTGAACAATAAGCCCCCGTTCGTTTGTGGATCGGGCAATAAGTTAAACGCCTCCATTACATTAACACCCTTTTCAAAGTGCACTTTGCTGCTGTAGCTGTTCCAGTTTCTGGTTGTAGCGTCGGGCCTGATACCTTGTTTTAAATAGTCATCAAGGCCGGCAACTTTTTTCACATCGCCATAATAAAGTTCGGCACTTACGCCGCTGCCTTCAGCCACTTCAATTAAATGACCCAGCAAGCCAAAGCCGGTAACATCCGTCATTGCATGTACGCCATTTAGTGTTGAAAGTTGTTCGCCAACTTTATTCAACGCAGTCATTTGTTTGAGCAATGGCTGATAATGTTCATCCAGCAACAAACCTCTTTTCAACGCTGTTGCCAGCACACCAACGCCAATAGGTTTAGTGAGAAAAAGGAGGTCGCCAATTTCGGCCGTGTTATTCTTCTTTAAATTTTTTAGGGCAACGCTACCGGTTACGCTTAGGCCAAAGATAGGATCGGAGGAATCAATGGTATGCCCACCGGCAAGTGGTATGCCTGCTTCTTTACAAATAGCTCTTGCTCCTTCTAAAACTTTTTGCGCCGCTTCCACGGGTAGTTTTTCAATAGGCCATCCCAAAATGGCAATGGCCATCAGCGGTTTGCCGCCCATTGCATACACATCGCTTATTGCATTGGCAGCTGCAATGCGGCCAAAATCAAATGCATCATCAACGATGGGTAAAAAAAAATCGGCAGTGGAAATAACTGCGTTATCAGTATCAATTTGATAAATCGCCGCATCATCGCTGCTCTCGTTGCCTACCAAGAGTTGTTTAAAAATTTCATTGTTTTTTGGGCCAATCATTTGCTGCAACACCGAGGGAGCAATTTTACATCCGCAGCCACCACCCTTCGAAAATTGTGTGAGTTTTATTTCTTCCACTTCTAAATTTTATTTGAGCTTTCGTTTAAAAATAATTGCGGCGTTGGTCTGCAGGTCGGCACTGAAGTGTACCTGGTAATTTTGTTCTCCATCTTTTACTACAACCAACCCAGTGTTAGGGGGTAATGTACCTAAGTTTTCGGCCACCAGAATTATTTCAATGGTTTCTGTTTGTGGTAAAACAATCCATTTTTTTGTGGCGGTAGCGGTAAGTTTAATGTTGCTGATAATGGTTTCTCCATTGAGGTAAATACTTATTGAGTCGCCATCGATTACACCATTGTCGTAAATGGAAAGTAAAATACTGTCGGCGGTTATTTCAATTGGCTTCAACAGATTTATTTTGCGCTGCGTGTACGGAATTTTTGTGATTGACACAGCCGCCGGGGTTGTTGATTTAGCAGCTTCCTCTTTTTCTTTGGCAACACGTTGTTTTATTTTTTCTTCTTCAATGCGGCGGGCTTCTTTGTCTTTTAACCGCGCAGCTTTTGCTAAATCTTTTTGCGCCTGTTCCTGCCGTGCCTGCTCTTGTTTTTCTTTTTCAAGCTGAAGTTTTTCCCGCTTCGCCACGTCTTCTCTTGCCTTTTGTTCGAGTGCCTCTCTTGCTTTTTCCTCCTGCTCGTCTTTTTCTTTTTGTTCCCGTTCTTTTTTTGCAATCTCTTCTTTGGCTTGTTTGTCTATCGCCTGCTGTGTTTTAGCATCGGCTTTTTCTTTCTGGTTTCGTTCTTTGCTTGCCAGGTCATCTTTTAATTTTTTGTCGGCTGCGGCTTTTTTTATCGCATCCTCTTTTTCTTTTTTTATAGCCTCTTCTTTTAATTTGGTATCGGCCACCTCGTAATTGGCGGCATTTTGCTGACTTACTATACCTAATTCTTTTAAGTGGCCAATGAGTGCCGACTGCGATGAGTCGGCATTGATGCGCATATCCATTCCACCTTTTAGCGAATAATAAATTTTTGTTTGCGTTGTTGTCCAGGTTCCATTTACCCTACGCAAGGTATCCTCGTTGGTTAGCTGTATAGTGTTGATTTGTTTTACACCTTTTGCCGGCGACTCGGGAAAATTATTGACAATCATCTTCTCATCTTCCACAATTAATTTGTCGCCCTGGCGCAACGCTTTTACTCTTTTTATGCTGTAATAAAATGTGTCGTTCGATACAAATGTGGTGTACGAGTAGCCCCCAATTTTACCGCGGTAATCGGTTAGGGCCAACTCGTACTGCTGCATTTTTTTTGTGCTGTCGTTGATGAGGCTTCCTGAATACAGACCACTAACAATTTGCGCGGAGGCCGAAAAAGTGCAGATAAAAAAACAAAGGGCGATAATGGTTTTCATACTGTATGATATTGTTTGAGCAATGCATTTGCATTGGCTGCGGTTACTGTGGGGCATTCTATTTTCTGCAATAAGGTAGGCAGCTTTTGCCGGTTGAGCAATGCCTTGTGGTATAACTTATCGTAATAGCGTAAAAGTATGCGGAATGCCTCGCGGACATTTCCTGCTTCAATAAAAGCGATCGTATTTTTTGTTTCTACACCACCCAGCCGTTTGGTTATACGTTGTGTGGCTTCAATTAAAATGGCGGGGTCAATGTTTCCGTATTCGGTGGTAATGTACTCCAGTCGTTCTTCAAACGGAATATCTAAAAAGCTTACCGGCGATTGCCGCATGTTGTTCCAGAATGTATTGGGAATATTTACCTGGCCGATACGCTGGCTCTCATCTTCAACCCAAATGGGTGCGTGGTGCTTGCCCGCCATAGCTTCGGCGGAGGCAGGAGGGGTGAGGGGTGAATTGTGCGTGGTGAACTGCCCATTACCTATTGCATTTTGCCCACTGCCTGTTTCTTTTTCTTCCTCCTCACGCAGTGTCAACAGTTGGCAGCTCAATAAATTCTCAAACATTTCCTGCGAGGGTTGCACTCCATCGCCAACTCTTCCAAATGCCGAACCTTTGTGGCGGGCTATTGCTTCGAGGTCAATTGTTTTTTCGCCCCTGTTTTTTAATTCGGTTAAAACTTTTGTTTTACCCGAACCCGTATAGCCTCCTAAAATCTTCAGCTCGCAAGGCTGTTGCAAAACTTCTAAACACCTGCGCCGAAAAGATTTATAACCACCGGTAAGCACGGTTACGTTGAAGCCATATAAATTTAATAACCACGCAACGCCACCACTGCGCATACCACCCCGCCAGCAGTAGAGGAAAACGGACTTAGTTGCCGGAACTAGTGAGCCATACTTTAATTCTGAGTTCAAAGTCAAAAGTTCAAAGTCGGCAGCATCCTTAATACTTTTTGCTGCTTCATTATCATGATCTATGAACTCCTGACTTCCCACCGTCTCTGAAGCTATGGTGGGCGAGTGAACTTTGAACTTTTGACTTTGAACTTTTGACTTTGAACTTTGAACTAATACCTCCACTTCTTCCACCATGCTCCTCATTTTGGGGCCAAAATAGTCTAGTCCAATTTTAATTGCCTGTTGCCTGCTTCCTTGTTTATAGGCAGTACCTACAACTTTTCTTTCGTCATTGCTAAACAGTGGAAGATTAACGGCGCCGGGTAAATGCGCATGTGCATATTCGGCTGGCGAACGTACATCGAGTAAGAGATGGCCGTTGCTGGCTAACAGAAATTCGTTGATTGGAAGGGATTTCACTTGCACCAAACAAAAGTAGGCCTGATCATTAAAATGATTTAATTGTTTTTGACGAAGCACCGCACATAAAAAATGCCTCCCTGTAAAAGGAGGCACCAGCTCTGCTTCGAAAAATATTAATTGTCTTTTGTCTTCACCTTTCCGTCTTTGTCAATCTTAATTTTTGTACTATCGGTTTTGATCTTTGTATCTCCGTCTTTGTCGGTTTTAATCTTCATGTCATCGCTCTTCATTTTTGTATCACCATCTTCGTCAACTTTCCATTTGGTGTCGTAATCAACCCATTTATCATTATCGCCCTGGTACATTACTTTATCGCCTTCCATTTTTGCACGACCCTGTTGCACACCATCGGCATCATATACCCACCAGTCGGTGTTATCAACATAAATGTAACGGGTAATAGGTTCGCTGGTTGCAGCGTTCACTCTTCGGCCAGTCGTTCTGTCAACCGAAATTTTTATAGGCTGACCAGTGCGGGCATCCATAAACTTATTAGCATCGCTTACCCGCTGAAATGAATCGGCAATGGCCGTATAGTCATTTGTGGAATTAGCTACCGTAGTTGTTGAACCGGTAGAGTCGGTGATTTCTGCTGTTGTGTCTTTGTCGTTATTACAAGCAGTAAAGCCAAGCGTTACTACTGTTAAGAGGCTGAGAAATTGTTTCTTCATGATTAAGTTTTTTGTTTCAACCCAATTGATTACAAAAATGAAACCAATGATTGAAACAAACGGGCTTAACCGTTCATTGAGGCAAGAAATTCCTCATTACTTTTTGTACCCCGCATTCTTTTCAACAACTCCGACATTGCTTCTTCCGTGTTCATATCATTTAAGAACACACGCAGCAAATTCATTCTTTGCAGTACATCTCTGTCAAGCAACAAATCATCGCGGCGGGTAGATGAGGCCACCAAATCAATAGCGGGGAATACGCGGCGATTGGCCAAACGACGATCCAGCTGCAATTCCATATTGCCGGTTCCTTTAAATTCTTC
>JANPKD010000052.1:0-36276 GCA_031425835.1 Chitinophagales bacterium | reverse complement strand
ATAACGATAGCCAGGTTATCGTTGAAAGTTATTTTCTCAATGTTCCTTTCAAATGATAAATAATTCAACTTGCCGGTTCTCAATTGCATCCTTGTTCCCTCCACTGTTCCCACCCGGTTGGCAGGAGTATTAATGACCATTTTAGGCGACCATAGTGTGTTAAACAACAAGTTACTGTCACCTTTCATAACGGCGTTTCTCTCCACATTCTCAAGTCGTATGATTTCGGCTTCTCTAACGTCTTGTGCAACCGATAGATTTGTTATCAATGCTAACAATAATAATAGCGTTATTGATTTAAATGAATGACTCATAATATTAAGTTTTCAACGGCTGACTGTAATTACATCCGTTTCTTTTTTTGTAGGTTTAAAAACTCCAACGTCTTAAAGGTATTTGATAGTAGTGATTTGGTTAAACTAATATTGAGACCTGCGTGCGAGCCTACTTTTTTGGAGCTGTTTGTCTCGCCCCGAAAGCAGCTCCAAAGTGTGGGCGTCCGCCGTTGGTATGAGGCGCTGGCATTGTGCATCGCCTACCAACGGCAATTTGGGGGAATGAATGATAGCGCAGGCATAATTTTTTCCCTCACCATTACATGCCCTTAACTTTCGACTATACACTCAACTACAAAAACATCGACTTACGCAAACACCCCGAGTTGTACCGCACCGGTAAAGGAGAACAGGGAGTGTTATTGGTAGAGCCATATAAAATAGAAATATTACCACATTTTACGTCCCCGATTCGCTGGCAGAAGAAATAGCAGGAACATCCTAACTGCCCCCGGAAGTTTCAGAGAAATAATTGCACACCTTAAAAAGCAGCATCAATAGTTTACTCCGCGGTAAATTTTTACTCTTGCAATTGCAGGTAAGAGTTTTTTAATCTATTTTACCGCCATAACTAACGTTTTGTGAGGGATTGGACCTGTTTTTCTTTTCTACAAATTTTATTGTTTTGTTTTTTGGCTACAATTTGTTTGCCCGCTACTGCGCAAACAGGTAATGCCTGTGGCGTAGTGGCAAGGTTAACGCCTGGCAACGATTCGGTTTGTGCTGTAAATACACTGGTTGCGTTTACAAGCACCAGCACCAACGCCACCAGTCTTCAGTGGTTTGTTAATGGCTTCAATTTTTTTAATCCTACGCCGCTCCTCAATTATGTTGTTGGCACCGGCACAACAGAGGTAATGCTGGTAGCATCTAATGGGGCCTGTACCGATACGGCCAGGGTTACCTACTTCTGCCCCGGCACTCCTTATAATACCGATTCGCTTTCGGTGAGTAATTATGGTTTTAGTAAAAGTGCCGAAACCCCTTCGGCCGTTGATGATACCCGGGAGGGTGGCTTTGTTATTGGTGGCACGTCGCGCATTTTTACAATGCCCAACTTTATTGCGCTCGACAGGGCCTACGTTGTAAAAACAAAACCTGGCGGCTGTGTTGAATGGTCGCGAATGATAAATGATACAAAGGGAGGCTCCGTTGAGGCGGTATTGGGCTGTGCCGATTCATCGGTGCTGGTGAGCGGCGGTTATTACGGTGGTGGATTCTTCCTCACCCGTTTTGATAAATCGGGTACGCGGCTCTGGCAAAAGAGCTATTCATCCCGTGGCAACGGTTTGGCCCTGGTAAAATTGGCGGAGGACCGCGACGGTTCGGTGTACGGCCTTACTAATTGGGCCGATATAGTTGGTGCTATAAAACTGGTGAAACTTGATGCCGGCGGCAATGTGGTTTGGACCCGCGCCTACAACTTCACCAGGGTTGCCGGCGGGTTTAGTTCGGCTAATGGATTGACGGTGGTAAATCAACAGGTTTATATCTCGGGTTCAACGCACGTTCCGGGAACCAACGGACAAACCGGAACCTTCAAAAACTTTGTTATCCGGGTTGACGGCGCATTGGGCCAAACCGTGTGGGCCAAGGAATATATACCTGCTATCGGTACGTCTTTTTTTCAGGGCATTCAACCCTACGGCTCGCAATTAATGGTTTCGGCAACTGCCAGTGCCTATAACAACCGCATCGGCCATTCGGTTATCATTCTTAACGATGCCGGGAGTTTTGTAAGAGGCACCACTATACTGCACCAGGACAATATCAATAATAATTTTAGCGGATATTTTTCCGCCTTAGGTGGTGTGGCGGAGGCGGATACCGCTTTGAATATTTACCTGCTTAACTTTACTACCCGTCCCTTGTCGCTACAGCCAAACATAGCCACGGCATCATATTTTCTAAAACTCGATTCTTCGTTTGCCTTACAATGGGGGCGGGGCAATGGGGGGCAGGGCACCCGCCAGTACACATACGCAGCCGTAAATAACCGGAACGAATGGGGGTGTGTGGCTCCTGATTTTGGGTTGGTAGAACAAACCGGTTTATACACCCTAAATTACCGGCTGCAAAAAATTAAACATTCACCACCAGGCAGTACGGGCTGCAGTGCTGACAACAATGGTTTTGATTTTTTGCCGCTTCAGTACACACAGGCAGATATAGTACCGGCTGCCGATTCTAGCGTGGGATTGACGCAGCGATCCATTGACTTCCCGTTCGACCCTGTGTATTCAGAGTCGAGGTATGCCTGTCCCGATTTTATTGACTCGTGTGTGCTACTGAAGGTAAGCGGCCCCGCGGGTGGTTGTAATCTTTCGCAGACCTATACATACAAAGTATTTCGCAACAAAAAATGCAACTTGCCGGTACGGTGGCAAACAAGCGGTGGAGCAACTGTAATTACACAAAACGATTCGCTTATAACCGTAAAGTTCCCTGCGTTTGGAACCTATTCTGTTTCGGCCACGCTGCTTAGTCCTTGCAACCCCCGAAAGGATTCGGTTGTGGTGATGGTTTACTCCCGCACACCACCGTTGCAACTTGGGCCTGATAAATTGTTATGCCCCGGCAATGTTATTAAACTGACAGCAGGCCCGAAGTTTTTGAGTTATTTATGGCAGGACGGTTCGGTTGATTCCGTTTTTACGGCTGTGCAGGCCGGCACTTATTGGGTTAAGGTTACCGACTCCTGTGGCAACGTGTTAAGCGATACCATCCAGGTGATGCCCGCCCCACCTGTTTCTTTCAATGCAGGCGTAGATCGCACCAAATGCAATACCGATACAATCCATCTTTCCGCACCGGCAGGTTTTATCAACTATAGCTGGAGCAACAATTACAACATCAGTTCAACAACAGCGCAAAACGTGGTGGTTAATCCAATGGTAGATACGGCCTATTACATCAGGGCAGAAAAAACGCCGGGCTGTTTTGCTTATGATACGGTGCGCATTACCGTTAATCATTCGCCAGCTATTGACCTTGGCAACGATAAAAGTTTTTGCCTGGGTGATAGCGTGGTATTTAATGCCGGCAGCGGGTTTCAAAACTATCAATGGAATAATGGTGGCACCTTGCAACGGATGGTTGCAAAAACAGTTGCGCAATATTCGGTGATTGCCACAACGGCTGAAGGCTGCAAAAGTTTTGATACGGTGAAAGTAGTGGGTGTGTATGCGCTGCCTGTTGTAAGTATTGATAAAAGCACAGGCTTATGTACGGGCTCCACCAGGTTGCTGAATGCCGGCAGTTTCTCTTCGTACCAATGGAGTACCGGGGCTACGTCGCAGGCCATTAACGTCAGTACAATTGGAAAATATTTGGTGACGGTTACAGATGCCAATGGATGTAAGGGCAGCGATAGCAGCACGATCACCACCATGTATTCCCTCCCTTCGGGATTTTTACAGGGCGATACGGCGGTTTGCTCTTACGGTACTTTGGAACTAAAACCCGCTACTTCTTTTAATAATTATACATGGAGCAATGGAGCACACAGTTCTTCCATTGTAATTACCCAGCCGGGCATGTACTGGCTTGAAGTAACCGACAATAATATTTGCAAAGGAAGAGACTCGGTGCAAGTAGATTTGAAACAATGCCTCAGCGGCTTTTACATTCCCACTGCTTTTACACCAAATAGCGACGGCAGGAATGACCTGTTTCAACCCTTATTATTTGGCAGGGTGAAGAAGTACCAGTTTGCGGTTTATAATCGCTGGGGTGAAATCATTTTCCAAACCGCGCAACAGTTAAAAGGATGGGACGGAAAAGTAAGTGGCATGGTTCAGCAAACAGGTGTGTTTGTATGGACTTGTACGTACCAGTTTGAAGGCGAAGTGCAGAAAATAGAAAAAGGGACGGTAACATTAATTCGGTGATGGGTAGGGGAGCTAATGTCCGCCCGGGGTCGGCCCCTGCCGACTCAGCGGGGCTACCCCCTCTATAGTCATGGCGTTTCGTTCAACAACATTCCATAGATCTTATACGCGGCAAAAACGACAAACACGAAAAGTAAAATCGAAAAAATCAGCATTGGCCAGTAGCCCCTTTTGTCAGCCACCACAATCTTATCGGGCTTTTCAGAAAGATATTTTACCGGAATAGACTGTCCAACCCTATACTTCCTATGCGCTGTTACAAAACTTGCTTCATGATAGTGCCCCGCGAAAATGCTATTATACCGCGTATGCACACGGTCGGAGGTTGGCCCTTTTGACATGCGGGTGGTTTTAATAGAGGTTACAATACCGGTGGTTGAAATTCCCGACTTCCTTATTTTTTCTTCCAATAGCACATACCGAATGGTTATTAAAAGCGGAAGAACACCGATTATTATTAAGATAATAGGGATGGCGATAGTCATAACGGGCAAATTCAGTTATTGAATAATGGGTGAGGTAAATATACCCAAACTAAAAGCTCGCTGGCTGAGCACATCAAGAGGTTATCTCTTCAACTTTCGGAGGTCGCCGTTGGTATGATGCGATGGCTTTTTACGCCGCCGTTGGCATGAGGCGTTGGCTTTGTGCTTTGCTTACCAACGGCTTTTGTGGAAATAAACTTTATTATCAACCGTGATCTACTCCGGGCATAATTTTTTCCATCACCACTACATGTCCTTAACCTTCGACTATACACTCGATTACAAAAACCTCGACTTACGTAAACACCCAGCGCTGTACCGTACCGGCAAAGGAGAGCAGGGAGTGCTATTGGTAGAGCCATACAAATCAGAAATATTACCACACTGGAAATTTAAAACACCTGGTGTGGCCAGGAAATCGGCAAAGAAAATTTATTCGTTGTTTCTACTGTACAAAAAGGAAAAAGATTTTGCCGGGATGGATATGGCAAGAAAGTTTTTGCAAATGGGTTATACCAGGAGCAGGCGTTATGCTAATCATAAGTCGGGGAAAAAATATGCGGGCCCTGTACCGGCAGATAAAAAAGGAATCAGCGGTGCGCATGGAAGGGCACAGTTACCATTGGATGTGGATGAGGAAAAAGCACAATCGGCAGCTGTTTTTTACGAGGTATGGCAGAAGGTAAAAAAAGATAAATGTTACCTGCAATTGTTAGAGGAGCATAAAGAACAATTTAAAGAGAAAAACTAATTACCGTCATGCCGTAGCGGTGTGCCGCTGGTAGCCAGCACGCAGGCCATCGCCTCATACCACCGGCGGCGTAAGCACAAAAACTAATTACGATCATACAGGTGCACGTTCGTCATGCCGATGCATATCGGCATCTTTCTTTCAACCGAAATCGTGCTTGATAAAGATGCTGAAACTAGTTCAGCATGACAGCACGGTTGAAAGATGCTGAAACCATCCCGAACCATATCGGGACCGCATGACGTACTAATAAGTTTTTCGGTAAACGACCGTCATTAGTAAGAACGTCATGCCGATGCATATCGGCATCTTTCTCTAATAACTGATTTAGTTATTTCAACAAAATTTTCGGTTGATAAAGATGCTGAAACTAGTTCAGAATGACAGCACGGTTGAAAGATGCTGAAACCATCCCGAACCATATCGGGACCGCATGACGTACTAATAAGCTTTTCGGTAAACGACCGTCAAGTAAGAACGTCATGCCGATGCATATCGGCATCTTTCTTTCAACCGACATCGTGCTTGATAAAGATGCTGAAACCAGTTCAGCATGACAGCACGGTTGAAAGATGCTGAAACCATCCCGAACCATATCGGGACCGCATGACGTACTAATAACTTTTCGGTAAACAACCGTCATCAGTAAGAACGTCATGCCGATGCATACCGGCATCTTTCTCTTAACAACTCCAGGTATTTGTAAACGATTGCCATTGGTAGCCAACACACGCAGTCATTCCCTCATACAAAATGCGGCGTGAATAATGTTCCCTCAAAACGGGAAAGAAGGGTACACCCGAAGGTCGCTGTTGGTTAAAAATTGTTTGGTGCCGCGCACTTTATCCAATACTCCATAATTACCGAAATTGTTTTTTCCAATTCCGCCGCACTGTTCGGTTTTTCAAAAAATCCCTGCGCCGACAAACTGTACGCATCAATAACGGCTCTTTGCTCTACCCAGGTTGAGAAAAACAAATAGGGAATGCATCTTAGGGCTAATCCAGCATCAGTTTTTAATTTTTCTCTCAATGCAAACCCATCGAGTTTAGGCATCTGAATGTCTGACAAAATGAGGAACGGTTGTACATTGCCGGTAGTCAAAAAATCAAGTGCTGATTGTCCGTCAAAAAAGAAGATCAACTCGTTTGGATAACCCAGGTTCTGAAACGCTTCCTTTAAAAAGGCCTGGTCATCAGCATCATCTTCTATAATTATTACCGGGCCGTTTTTAGTCATAAGGCGAAAGGTACTCTACTAGAGCCAACTCGCCAGAAATTGTGGTTCGCCATTTTGGTATATAGTTTTAAGTCCGCCCGGGGGTGTGGCCCTGCCAACCCCGGCAATTGTCTCAACTATGATTTATGTGATTAAATGATTGCCATGAAAATGAAACATCAATTAAGGAGAAGTAATTAGAACAATAAGAAAACCATTGTGAACATAGCTCGAATAACAATTAGTTTATCTTTAAGGATATCTAATAAATCATGAGGCATTGATTAACGAGCAATACAAATACTCGGAACTCACTTCAAAAATTATTGGCTGTGCACTGACGGTGCACAAAACTTTAGGCAATGGTTTTCAGGAAGTGATTTACCAAACAGCATTAGCTATAGAAATGACACTGGCAGCTATTTCCTTTACAAGGGAACAGGAAATGCCCATCTTTTACCGTGAGCAACGAATTGGAACAAGGCGTGTAGACTTTTTGGTGGAAGGAATTATTTCAGTTGAATTAAAAGCTACCTCAAAACTTGATGATACCCATCTGGCACAGGGTATTAACTACCTGGAGGCTTATAATCTTGAAATAGGATTATTAATAAATTTTGGAGAAATGAGTCTCAATTTTAAAAGGCTAACCAACAAAAAGTACAAATCATAACAATCACAAGAATCAAAAAAATCATAGTGCAGACAATATGATGAACCAAGCCACCTCAAAGCTTGACGATACCAACCTGGCACAGGGTATTAACTACCTGGAGGCATATAATCTTGAAATAGGATTATTAATAAATTTTGGAGAAATGAGTCTGAATTTTAAAAGGCTAACCAACAAAAAGTACAAGTCATAACAATCACACGAATCAAAAAAATATAGTTCAGACAATATGAGCAACCATGCCACCTCAAAGCTTGATGATACAAACCTGGCACAAGGTATTACCTACCTGGAGGCATATAGGCTTGAAATAGGATTATTAGTAAATTTTGGAGAAATGAGTCTGAATTTTAAAAGGCTAACCAACAAAAAGCACAAATCATAACAATCACAAAAATCAAAAAAATCATAGCTCAGACAGTATGATGAACCATGCCCCCTCAAAGCTTGACGATACCCACCTGGCACAAGGCATTAACTACCTGGAGGCATATAATCTTGAAATAGGATTATTAATAAATTTTGGAGAAATGAGTCTGAATTTTAAAAGGCTAACCAACAAAAAGTACAAATCATAACAATCACAAAAATCAAAAAAATCATAGCTCAGACGATATGATGAACCATGCCACTTCCTGATCTGGCCTAAATTTGCACCCACCATAATTCTCTTTTATGCATGCCCGCCTTCTAGTTTTCGCAACTACCATTCTCTTCTCATGCTTACTCTCAGCCCAAACCGTACAAGAACCATCATCGGCATCTCACCCCGAATGGTTGAAACCTTACCCGCCATTCCGCATTGCCGGCAACCTCTATTACGTGGGTACCTACGACCTGGGTTGTTACCTCATTACCACCAGCAAAGGCAATATTTTAATCAACACGGGCCTGGCTTCTTCTGCCGCGCAAATCAAAAGCAATATTGAAGCCCTTGGCTTTCGCCTGGCCGATACCAAACTGCTGCTCACCACACAGGCCCACTACGATCACCTCGGCGCAATGGCAACGATTAAAAAATGGACCGGTGCAAAATTTTGGGTGAACACACCCGATGCAACAGTGGTGGCCGATGGCGGCGCCTCCGATTATGCTTTTGGTACGGGCACACCCAGCTTTGAACCCGTGAAAGTGGATAGCCTGCTAAAAAACGGCGACACTATTCGCTTAGGCGATGCAACGCTTGTGTTACTGAGCCATCCCGGTCATACCAAAGGTTCGTGCAGTTATTTGCTGCAAACAAAAGATGCAAAGCGGGGCTATACGGTACTCGTTGCTAATTTGCCGGGCATTGTTATTGAAAAAAAGTTTGAAGAGGTATACGCTTATCCCGGCATTGCTGCCGACTATGCGGCTACATTCCGTTCATTAAAAAGCCTGCGCTTTGATCTTTGGGTAGCATCGCATGCCAGCCAGTTTGAGCTGCACAAAAAACGCAGGCCTGGTGGTGCCTACCGTCCGGCTGCTTTTACCGACCGGGCGGGTTTTGATGCAGCAGTTGCAGAATTGGAAAAGGCTTATGAGGAGCATTTAAAGAAAGAATAGAACTGCTTTGTTTGTAGAATTTTTAATGGAGGAGCTAAGAAAAGCCAACAAACATTAACACAGGCTGGCAACATTTTTTGCCATGGAATCATTGGTGTGTCTTACTTTCGCCGGCCATTATAAAAAAAGGCGTACCCATTGTTGCCACCGGCCATACAGGCTTTTCTTTCGATTGCTTTTTATGTGGTAAAACTTTATGACAAACAATAACACCCTACCCCCAACACAGGTTGAATCAAACGGAACAGGATCAGAAAACAGGACAGATCTTAACCAGTTATCAGATGATAATGGTACCGTAAGCCGGCAATTTGGAATCATGAATCTTTGGAGCATCCGGCGTAATGGACGGAAGTTTAAACTTCATGGCAGAATGCCGCGATTGTAAAAAAGTTAACCTTTTTCTACAATGAATATAGCCGGACTGCAAGTTGCAGGCCGGTTTTTTATTGCCCTATACAAACGTTATGATTACTGCCCGGCCATCACCGTTGCTTCTTCCTTACCCGCTTCCTGGCCTTTATCTTCTTTCTTATCCTGCTCAATAGCAGGTATGGCTTGTGTAAAAATGAGGCCCTGCTTTGCGGCGTGTTCGGCCGCCTCCACTGTGTTTTCAACAATCAGCATTTCAACTTTATGTTCGGCGAGTGATTGCGAAACATCAACGGCAATTTTTTTTCTTTCGGGTACCTGCACATCTCTTATATAAATAGCCAGCACCCTGTTGGGAAAGTGTTTTACCACCTCGCGGTAAATCACGGGGTCTTCCTGGCCGCTATCGCCAACCAATACAAAGTTGAGCTGCGGGAAGGCTTCAAAAATTTGTTGAATTTCTTTGAACTTATGGCCCATGTGTCCACCGCCTTCCGTTTTTTTGTTGGTGCCAAAATCGCGTAGCAGCAAAGGGCCTGCAGGAATTTCATTGAGGTCGAGAAAATCTTTTAAGAGGTCGTACAAATTCCATGGGCTGCTGCTTACGTAAAAAAACGGGTTGTTTCGTTTGCCGTTCCGGCCCAGTTGCAATGCCTTATAAAACTCCGACACACCGGCAAACGGGAGTCGTGTTTTGGCATTGTTTAAGAAGGTAATGCGGCTCATAGCCAGCAGGTTGGTGGCCGTGGTTTTTACAACCGTATCGTCAATGTCGGATATAATGCCGTACTCCGCATCGGGCGGTGGAATCATTACCTCGGCGTAAGCACTCAGTCCTTCGGCAAAGGGTAGGGGTGCATCTACCAATTGCAGCAGCAGCGGGTGCCAGAGTTGTTCATTAATAACCGGCGTTACGGGGTTGATGTCAAGTACAAAGTAGCCTTCCTCATCCGTTGTTACTTCATGTGCTTCGTTGGTCAACTGTACTTTCAACCTGGCGCCGGGCACCTCATCGCTTTCAAAGCGTTTGTACATGTTCAACAGATTATTCAATACCGTGTCTTTATCTCCGGCGCTTGCAATTTTTTTATCTTCCAATACCCGCCCTTTGATATACAATCGCCTTGCTGTACCATAGGTGCGATAGGGAATAATTTGAATGGGATCGTTGAGCTGGAGTTTTTTGTTGAGGTGCGCACGAAGCTCGTCCCACCGGTCTTCAATAATGTGAGCCGCCTTGCCAAAAAGATGTTGCCAGTTTGCCATGAGTACATTTAAAATTAGCTGGCCTCTGTGTTTACCAGCTCCCGAAACACTTCTTTAAATTTCTGCAGGCTGAATGGTTTGGCCAGGTAGGCATCGGCACCGCATTGTTTGGAAATTTCCTCGATGTTGTGGCTGCCGGAGAAAATGATTACCGGGATGGAGGCGGTTGCCGGGTTTGATTTTATTTGCCGGCAAATATCGGCACCGTCAACACCCATCATGTTCAGGTCGAGCAATGCCATAGCGGGGTGGTGGCGTTTAATAATGCCCAGGGCATTTTGCGCATTTGGCGAAATGAGTGGTACATAACCCTCGGCTTCTAACGTGAATTGCATCAGAATGAGCGTGTCCTCATCATCGTCAACAACCAACACTGTTGGTTTACCGTTCTCTTCTTGTTTCATATTTTGTGTGTAACATTTGTATCAGCACCGGCAAGTTTTTTTGTTCCTCCCGTAGCCCAATAAATATTTTTTAGGTAAAACCTGGTGTTATCTGTATAAAGATAAATTGGTAACGGTAACAGCCGGTTTTTTTCTCATGCTATCATTTCAACCAACCTTTATTTTGGCGCAGGAACCTGGGGCAGCCGTTGTACTGATACTATCGTGCATCTTTGTTCCATTCCAGGCCAGGGTAGTTATCAGTAGCCTTCCAAAACCGTTGTAAACACGCCAGCGGCCATAACCAAAACAAGCCAGTAATTTTAATTTTTATCTCCATGTTTAATCATCCTGTTATGCTCAAATTCTTTACCCTCTTGTTTATCCTATCGGCCGCCGGCTGCGGATCAAAAAACAAGACCTACAACTACAAAAACCACCCGTTCGATGAGCAGGTTATTACCAAACTTCCGCTATATGACAGTATAGGGCAGTTGTTGATCCAAAATTTTGCGGCACTGCAACAGGAGATGAAAGACCACAGCTCTTTTGATTACGGCCGGTCGGCAGCAGCAACTTTGGTAAACCCGAGGTTACCGCCCGACGTTTCGGAGAAAATTAATGGTTTCATGAAAGAGCTGGGCTCTGATTACCTATCGGAGTTTTCAGTGTACAAAGACAGCACCATTAGATTTTCCATTCGGGATACGGATTTGAAAGAATATGGTATTACTGCAAGAGAACGATTGTCGTACCTGCCAAATGGCGGCAGCATGCAGCGCCGCGAGCCGCCAAATAAGGACACCATACTAAACAGCAAATGGCAGTACTGGATTCGGTTTGATGAAGACGAGCCTTTTTAGAATAACCCTTCTCTCAACGGACATTATATTTTGAGAAGGTGTAGAACTATCCCGAACCATATCGGGACAGCATGACGTACTAACAGATCGCCTATCATCAATGAACGACCGTAATGCCGTCCCGATATGGTTCGGGACATACCGGCATTTTTCTCTTTAAAACAGCATTGGCGTTGTAATCCATTTCCAGTAGCGGTGCCGTTGGTACCTCTGCACAGAGCTACCGCCTCATACCATTAGCGGCGTACACGCAACTAACTTTTAAAACCGTTTGCCACATTCCCTGGTTAAAAACATAGCCCGGTTTAATGGTACTTATCTTCTAAAAATTTTAATTTAGAGGGTATGCTTGCCTGTATTGCTTTGAGCATTAAAATATAATTGCCAAGTGAACCTCTTGCATAAGTAATTGCGTTTGCATACTCTCTAACAAGTCTATCGTTATCATCCAGTAGTTTAATCTCTGAATTACGCTCCAAAAAATTTTTGATTCGTTGACCCCTGGCATTCAGGATATATTGATTATCGAACAATCTTATAGAATAGTCATTCACTTTGCCCATCCGAACTTTTTCAAAATAATCGGCCTGCGCTTCGGCTTTTTCACAGTCCTCACTGTACAGAATAATGCTGTCGGATACAGCTTTGTTTCGGATAAGCCTTAACCCACCCGAATTTTTTAATTGTGTAATAGTTCGTTTGCTAAAAAGGACAGCATTTCTATTATGTGCATATTTTGATTGTATGTAGTACATAAATCTTAAACTACTGTCGGTGTAAGGCCGTTGGTAAATATTTTGAATTAAACTATCAAAACCTGCAAACTGTTTGCTACAGTAGCTGAGCCCAGAATTGATTTTAGAAGAATCTTCTTTCAGGTCGGCAATCATTGATTCAATGTATTGCTTCTCCCTGTCGCGTTCAATGGTATGTTCTAACTGGTATTCTGCTAAAAAGCCACAGAATACGGCAAAGAATAGCATCAAAAATTCCTGGATATATGCCTTCCAATCTTATTTTCCCTCGTGATGCGCATGACGATGAACTTCCATACTTTCTTTATGTTTGTTTGTATCGACGGGAGGGCCATTATTGGCATCAACGCCCTGGTGTGCAATGCTGGCCGGTGCAACAGTAGTTGGATTAACTTTAGGATCTTCCCTTTTTTGTTCTGCCATTTAATTTAAGCTCATATTATTAATAGTTTCGAAACCCCGGTGTGCCTGATTGCAGTTTACAATGATAATTACGTTTTTGACGAGTGCCATTCAAACACTTAAATAATTTTTTAGAATTTTTGCGGGAGTGTTGTTGGGGAAGGTAGCACGATGGTCAACGCGGGGTTTGGGACTGCCACTGTTGGCAAATGGCCGAAAGTAACTTCGACCTGTGTGGTGCCTTTCATCATCAATGTATGTCTTCCGCGTTGGACTATACACCCGAGACAAAAAACCCGACTTATGCAACTCCAAAGTTGTATCGTACCGGAAAAGGAGAACAGGGCATGCTGTTGGTAGAGCCCTATAAATCGGAAAGACAAGCAAAAAGATTTTGCCGCGATGGATACGGCGGGGAAGTTTTTGCAGAGGGGTAATACCCGGAGCAAGTGTTACCATCCGCTTCAACCATTAATCTTACCCATTGGTCGAAAGAAACTATGTGCTCGCTTAAAATTAGTTCCTGTTCTCGCAAATAGCACTATCTCTGCAATAAACACCCTACATGTTGGAGACACCGAAATTTGTGCTTTGCGTAGATGATGATGAGGACGACAGGCTGATTGTTTGCGAGGCGATTCAAGGGATTGACGCTTCCTTACTGGTAGTACACGCTGTGGATGGTTTGGAAGCCCTGGATTTATTGGGTAGAGCAAAACAAGATCAAAATTTGCCCTGCCTGATTATTTTAGATATAAACATGCCGCGCATGAATGGCCGGGAAACACTGGCCGTTATTAAAAAAGACGAAGAACTTCATAAACTGCCTGTGGTTGTATTTTCCACTTCTAATAGCCACACCGATAGAATTTACTGCAACCAGTTTGGGGTAGAACTTGTCACCAAACCAACATCTATAGTATCAATCAGCCGGGAAATTCATCGCCTGTTGTACCCCTGCGTTGAGGACTGACACGGGTGTGGTTCAATGATCTTTAATGCCGCTTCAGTGACACAACCTGCATCTCCTTTACTCAAATCTCTTTTCATGTCGCTTCCGCACCAGTGGCTGTTAATACCAATCAGTCAGTATATCTTTAACGAGTAACCCAATAATATACCGCGGCACAATTGCAGAACACCAAAACTTTGGAGCTGTCATAGCTACAAGCAGCTTTTAATTAATTGTTTTTAAATAATTACAAAGATGGCTAAGTACAAAAACCTCTACCTCTGGATGCTGGTGCCCATGGTTTTTATGCAGTTTGGTATTTTCAAAGACTATTGGGGCGATTTTTCAGAGAATGCATGGTCAGTGCATATACATTACTGGACGGGTACAATCTGGTATATCTTTTTAATTATGCAGCCTTATTTTGCTACGCATGGTCAGCTTCCGCGTCACCGAACACTTGGTATTATTGGTATGTTCCTGGCTGGTGGTGTTTGTTTAACTGCCTTGAGTATGATGAACAGAGATATTGTAACTACACAAAAAGCCATTGCATTACCAGAGCAGTTTGGCCCGTTTGAACCCTGGTTTTTCTTTGGTGTGGCCGCGGTGGAAATAGTAATGATGACAGCTTTTGGATACGCTGTGATTAAAAGCATTATCCATAGAAAACAAATAGAAAACCATGCATGGTGGTTGATAGCTACCGTATTTATTATTATGATGCCGGCACTTGGCAGGGGGATACAGAATGTTTATGTGGGTATGAACATAAAAGACTGGCCAAATATCAATATTATGCTGCCCCTCTATATAACCCAATTGGTAATTCTTTCAATGATTCTGGCAGGTGCATGGAAGTATGATAAGCTTAAACACCCGGCAACCTTTCTTGCAGTAGGTGTAAACCTTTTTATCTTTTTAATGGAGCCCCTGGGAAAATCGGAAAATGTGCAATTGTTTTTAAAGGAGCTGCTTCGGGGCTAATACAGGTCAGCAAAGTGTACGATACTTATTGGTTGCGTTTTGCAGAATTTTTCAGCCTGTAAACTGTCACTCATTGCAATGAATCTCATCAGCCTGCCCGGTCTTCCGCCGCCGGTAAAACTTTTTCTAAATTGATATTCACTTCCAACATAGCCGGTATATGAATAAAAACAGCTTGCCTTTCATTTACTCCATCTTCACTTTTTGCTTGCTTTCAACTACAGTGTTTAGTCAAAAAAATCCTGTTATAGAAGGATGGTACGCTGATCCGGAGGGAGTGATCTTTAATAAAAAATACTGGATCTATCCCACCTTCTCAGCCAGGTACGAAAAACAAGTATTTCTCGACGCATTTTCGTCAACCGACATGGTTACCTGGAAAAAACATTCGCGGATACTAGACACTTCTAAAATAAAATGGGCCAAAATGGCCATGTGGGCTCCGGCAATAGTTAAGAGAGGGAAGCAATATTTCTTTTTCTTTTCGGCTAACGATATTCAAAGCAAACAACGCAATGGCAAGGCCGATGACACACTGGGCGGGATAGGCGTAGCTGTTGCCGATAATCCCGCCGGGCCTTTTAAAGATTATTTGGGCAAACCGCTGATCAATAAATTTCATAACAACGCCCAGCCCATTGATCAATATGTTTTTAAAGACAGGGACGGTGAATACTACATCATCTATGGTGGATGGGGCAGGTGCAATGTGGCCAAGTTGAACGAAAACTTTACGGCCCTAATTCCTTTTGCCGACAGTATGCTGGTGAAGGAAATTACACCGAAAGGATATGTTGAGGGCCCGACAATGTTTATAAGGAATAAAAAATATTACCTGATGTGGTCGGAAGGTGGCTGGACGAACGGCACGTACAAAGTGGCCTATGCGGTTTCGGATAATGTGCTCGGCCCCTTTGAACGAAAAGCCACCATACTAGAGGCAGATGAGGCCATTGCCACCGGTGCAGGGCATCACTCAGTAATAAACGTACCCAACACCGATGAATGGTATATTATTTACCATCGCCGCCCCATTCCCAACCTCGATCGCGACCATAGAGTTGTATGTATCGACCAAATGTTTTTTGATGCTGATGGCAGTATAAAAAATGTGCAAATGACATTTAAAGGAGTGAAGAAAAAATTGAGGTAGCTGCTTAAGGATAAGACAGAAATAGCCGAAGTTTCAATGCTGTGCTACAGTTTCATTGCAGCGCAAAGTTCTGCCCTTGTTGCCACATCGCCAGTAGCGACGTGTCCCAGTCGCACCTAAGATAACATGGTGCTCCAAAAAAAATCCTACCTGTTCGCCGGGTTCTTCCACCCCATTTTTATCCGTTCAATTGTACCTGCAATGCGGGCCGCTTTGGTTTCTTCTTTTTTTGCTTCAACAATCCATTCTATGTATTCTTTTTTATGGCTAAAGGCAAGTGCGTTGAAATAGTCGAGTAGCTTTTTTTCTTTCTGTAACGCCTTTTCTAAACCTTCGGGTAGCCTTACTGTTTTTGTTGCTGCATCAACGTACCGAAATACAAGTCTTTCTTTTGGTGTTGTTTCGCTTTTTTTGCCGGCTTCTGTTTTTTGCCGAAAGCCAAACGCCGACCAGGTTTCATCAAATGAAATGAGTGAAAGCCACTGCATATCCTGCGCCAGCAACACATCCCAAGCTTTATCCCTCGTTAAATCAGTTTGTTTTTTCGAACTGCCTTTGGGATAATAAATCCAGCATACAACATCACCCTGCACCAATGGAATTACATTTTTCAATTCCTTTTCCATTTGATCCTTTGTAAGTACAAACCAATGGATTTGCTGAATATTTTTTTTGCTAGTTGTAACGGTTACACCAATGGGCAGGGTACCGAGCTTAATCAAAAAATCTTTTGGAGCGTTAATGGTACGCAGCCTGTATCCTGTTTTTATTTTCAGCTTTTGCGCAGTAGTTGTGGCCATACCAATTTATTTCAGCCTGAAAATAAAAAAAGAATTGTTCGGTACCCGAACACTTTTTCTTTTGCCATGTAACTCGTGTATGGCCAAGGCGTAAAGTTTAAAAAAAGCTGGGCCACACCGGGCCTGCCCAGTGTTAAATATGTTCCGCTCAGATCATTTTTCACTGTACTCTTTTACGTATATTCGGTAAAGTAAATACTGCTACCCGCCCTCGTACCCGCTTGCTATCAGGATCTCATTTCTTCACATAAAACTTAAACAATGAAACGGAATCCCTTTCGGGGCACACTCTTGCCCGCATTACTGCTGCTTGCGCTTACCGCCTGCAAAAAAGAAGTCAGGAATGAACCTACAGAACTGAATGCAACATCGGCCGTTGCAAAAGAAAAATCTGCCGACACCGAGCTGCTAAAATCGGTTAAGCAGGCTACCTCAAGATTTCATTCTATGGGCCAGGCTATTAAGGCTGGTTATGTTCCCAGCGATCATTGTGTTTCCGTGCCGGGCCTTGGTGGTATGGGCTACCACTGGGCTAATCCTTCATTGATTGATCCTGTCTTCGATCCATTAAAACCAGAAGTGGTTTTGTATGCATCGGGGCCCGGAGGCAAATTGCGCCTGGTAGCAATAGAATACATTGTAATTAATGTTGGACAGCCACGCCCCATGTTCGGCAGCCAGCCATTTAATATTGGTGGCACGCCTACACCCGCACCACACTGGAGCCTGCATGTGTGGTTGTACCATGACAATCCAAACGGCATGTTCACACCCTTTAATCCTACCATTACCTGCCCATAGAGGTGAACAGGTGTATAGAAAAACTGCCCGGCACATTGTTTAGTTGTTGATGTAACGACTGAAGATTGTTCCGGGTTTTTGTTTGCAGTGCACTGTCTTCGAAACAATAGATCGTATTGATATCATCTGAGGATACCAGTGTGCCTGGTTGGGAGTGATAAATTATTGTAGTGTATGTACCCTTGTGCTCAACTCGACCAGGTAGTTAACCCATGTTCTACAAATCCAAAACCACGGTGCCTGCCGCCAAATTTTTCAAGGCTTTTTAGTACGTTGTATTTAGTAGTACCCGGGCAATAAAAAATCATAAACCCGCCACCGCCGGCTCCCGAAATTTTTCCGCCGGTTGCACCTGCGCTTTTAGCCGTATCATAAATCTCTTCCATCAACGGATTGGTGATGCCCGCCGCCATTTTTATTTTTTGCTGGTGGCCGTAATCCAATATCTCACCAAAATCATTGAGCCTCCCTTTTAATAGAGCCTCCTTCATCATTTGCGCCTGTTGTTTTAGCTGGTGCATGGCTTCAATCGACGATTGGTTTTTTGCAACTACATTACCAGCTTGCTGCTCAATAATTTTTGCCGACTCGCGGCTGGTGGAAGTATAGTACAACAGCAAATTGTTTTCCAGCTCAAACAAATATTGCTGCTTTATGCGCAGTGGATTTACAATCACTTTATCATTGGCATAAAACTCCATAAAGTTCACGCCGCCAAATGTTGCAGCGTATTGATCCTGCCGGCCACCGGCCAATCCCAAATAATTTCTTTCCACCTCGCTTGCGTATTGCGCAATGTCGTATTCGCCTAACGGCAGGCGTAGCATTTCTACAAAGGCACCAATGATGGCCACTACCAAAGTTGATGAAGTGCCCAAACCTGAACCTGCTGGCGCATCTACGAAAGTAGAAAGTTGAAAACCTGTTTTAATTTCACCATAATCACGAACAATACAATTGTAAACACCTTTCAGCAGGTCGAGATGTTTATTGAGTGGGAGGGAGGGCAACAGATCGAAGCTTTCGGTCTCATTACGATCGAAAGCGTTGAGGATAATTTTATTTTCGGCGAGTGGTTCAATGCTTGCCTGTGCATACAAGGAAATAGTTGCGTTGAGTATAGCACCGCCGTATAAATCGGCGTACGG
This sequence comes from Chitinophagales bacterium, assembly GCA_031425835.1. Taxonomy (GTDB): domain Bacteria; phylum Bacteroidota; class Bacteroidia; order Chitinophagales; family Chitinophagaceae; genus Flavisolibacter. The sequence continues at coordinate 17,497 of JANPKD010000052.1, read as the reverse complement.
ACTAACATCGGTGCCGCCACCGGCCAAACCAATTCGGAGGGGAGCTTTGCTGCGGTAGATCATAGTTAAAGTAAGGGAAATTATTATTATCGAATTGCTCAGCGGCGTATTTAGAAATGTTACGGTACCAAACGCACCTCTCTCAAAAATTTGTTTATTCGAAATCACTGCCGCCACTCTTTAACCCTGCCTTATGCTTAATAGAATCGGGAAACCTGTAAGCCGGAAGCTCACCTTATTACCTTAGTAAAAAAGCAAGCAAGGAGTTAACCTTATCACCTTATCCAAAGAGTCGAAAAAAATAAGCTAATAAGGTCGGCCTTCAAAAGAACTAACTGTTACTAAGGTTATAAGGTTTTTTCTAACCCTAACTAAATGACGTTGCCTTCAAAAGACAGAATGCGACCGATTCCGTTCCTTGAAATGTTGTCGCTTGTGATCAATAATTTTTGACCTCATTATTTGATTAACCCTGCCAAATCCACAATCGACCTCGTTAAATGCTGCCAGGAGTATTTCATCTTTTCCTCCCGAAGACCCGGCAAAAAATAATCTTCGCCCATTTCATAAAAGCGAATAATGCCATTGGCAATATCAGCAGCATTTGGTTCAACAACCAACCCAACTTTTTCATGTGGTACCAACGCAGGTAATCCCCCAACATTGGTAACAATCATTGGCTTTTCAAAATGATACGCCAGTGGTGTAACGCCGCTTTGAGTGGCGTTTTTATATGGTTGTACCACACAGTCGGCTGCGCATAAATAATTTTTTACTTCACTGTCGGGTATAAAATTGGTTTTGAGGATGACACTGTCTTCCAGGTGTAACTCTTTTATCAATTCATGATAAGGTTGCGCATCCTCGTAAAACTCCCCGGCAATCAGCAGTTTTATTTTTTCTTTTTGAATACGGGCATCGGCCATTGCATTCAGTAATAAATCAAGGCCCTTGTATTGGCGAATAAAACCAAAAAACAAAATGATTTTTTCATTTGCATCAATGCCTAAAAGCTGTCGTGCTGCTGGCTTCAAAATGATTGGACCAAAATTATCGTACAATGGATGGTGTACCAACTGCGCAGGTTTATCTTTTTCAAACTGCCTTAAATCCACCAAAACTTTTTCGCTCATGGTAACAAAGGCATCGCAGCTTATTAAAAAGTATTTGGTAAAAACAAAATCGCCGGGGCGTTTTTCGTGCGGAATAATATTGTCGGCTATACAAACAACTTTGGTGTGTTTATTTTTTTTTACCTGCCGCAGTATGGTGCCCAAAGCAGGTCCCATAAATGGCAGCCAGTAGCGAACAATAATTAAATCAAGCGACAGCTTTTTTATTTTGGTGCCAGTAACAATCCAGTTAATTGGATTGACTGAATTAATGAGCGTGTGAATTTTTATTCCGTCGGGTGGTGGCTCGGTTGAGTATTGCGTAGTGCCGGGAAATAAGAAGGAAGGGTATTGAAGTGAAAAGGAAACGATTGCACATTGGTGGCCTTCATCTATAAATTGTTTACACAGTCGTTGGTTAAAAGTTGCAAGGCCGCCACGCAGCGGGTGTGCCGGACCAATAATGAGAATGTTGCTCATTACAAACCAATTTTATCTTCAATTAAATACCAGTTGCGGCCGGGTGCGTTGCGGCTGATTAGTTCGGAAATAAAACCCGCCAAAAACAATTGCATACCAATGATAACAGAGGTGAGGGCCAGGTAAAAACCGGGGCGGTTGGTGAGGGCAAAATCGGTAACAACAATTTTTGAAATGATAAGGTATAATGTAATGCCCAGGCCCACCACAAAAAACAGCGTACCCCACAAACCAAAAAAGTGCATGGGCTTTTTAGAAAACTTTCCAACAAAAGTTATGGAAAGCAGATCGAGAAATCCGTTGACGAATCTTTCCCAGCCAAACTTGGTAACACCGTATTTACGCGGCCTGTGTTCCACCACCTTTTCGCCAATTTTTTTGAAGCCGGCCCATTTTGCAATAACCGGAATGTAGCGATGCATTTCGCCGTACACCTCTATGCTTTTTACAACTTTATTTCTATACGCCTTGAGGCCGCAATTAAAATCGTGCAGTTTTATTTTTGATACCTTACTTGTTACCGCGTTAAAAAATTTGGAAGGAATATTTTTTGTCAGCGTATTATCAAACCGCTTTTTCTTCCAGCCGCTCACCAGGTCGTAACCTTCATTTACAATCATGTGGTGCAGGCCCGGTATTTCATCGGGGCTGTCCTGCAAATCGGCATCCATAGTAATTACCACTTTGCCAGTCGCCACTTTAAATCCTTCGTTTAGCGCAGCACTTTTACCATAGTTGCGTTGAAATTTTATTCCCTTAATGGCAGGGTTGGCGGCACTTAATGTTTCAATTACTTTCCAGCTATCATCGTTGCTGCCATCATCAACCATTATTATTTCGTAGCTGTAATTATTTGTGTTGCACACACGGTCTATCCACTCCGCCAGTTCGGGCAGCGATTCTTCTTCGTTTTTTAGCGGGATGATAATCGTTAGGTCCATTATGTTTTGTTAAGCAAATCCATCGCCGGTACTTGGAAACGCCGGTTTGTTTTTTCGGATGATTAGCGAAATGATCATGGCAAATATGCCACTCATCATTATTGAAAACAGGTACGACTTCATTGCGTTGCCAAGATTTTGATTAGCCGCTTCATCGGTATCCATCTTACTCAGCATCTCATCAATCTTATCCTGCGATTGGTCGGTTTGTTCGAGCAAAACCCGCGTGGCACTTTTTAGTGTTTGAAAAAATTGTGGATCGATGTATTTGAGGTAGATGAAATTAAAAACGGTGTAAAACAATTCGAAAAGCAACACCGACAAAAAAAAAATTTTAAACGCCTCTTTTAAATCAATATAGCCACCCACTTTTTTACGCAGCAGAATACCCGAATAGGTTAGCAGGCCCAATACCACGGCATAACCAATAAACGACCAAACAGCCAGCATGATTGGATTTGTGTCGCCGGCAGAGTACCGTATAAATAGCATGATGCAGTAAACCGCTCCAATAATAATTCCCCATTTAATGCCATGGGCAATGTTTGATTCTTTTTGCATTGTTGATTATTGTTCGTTCAAAAATAACCCGTGGCCGTTAATAATGCCCAAAGGTTTTGCGGAGAAGTGTTTTCCAATGAAGGGAGTGTTGCCCGAGCGGGAGTAATGTTTCGACAACTGCCATTTGTGTTCGGGTAAAAAAAGCGTAAAGGCTGCCCGTTCCCCAATGGCAAGTTTGGGTTGTGGTAATCCAAATATTTTACGGGGTGCCGCCGAAAATAATTCTACTAATTTATCAATACTTAGTTCGGGCATACAGGTGGCCACTGCTGCAAATGCTGTTTGCAAACTGGTTACACCAAATGCGGCGTTTTCAAATTCTACAATTTTATGGTCGGCATCCCAGGGTTGGTGGTGCGATGCGATGCAGTCAATGATACCATTGCGCACACCTTCACGTAATGCCTCTCTATCTGCTTCGGTACGGAGCGGTGGTGTCAATTTTAAATTGGTGTCGTAACCCTCAACATCGGCATCAATAAAAAAAAGATGCTGTGGTGTAACGGAGCAGGTAACGGCAATGCCTGACTGTTTTGCAGCTGCTATTAACGCAACCGACCTGGCAGTTGAAACGCCGGTGATGTGCAATTTGGAGCCGGTGTATTTTACCAGTTCTATATCCCTGCTTACCATCAACTCTTCGGCAATTGAAGCATTACCGGGCAGGCCCATTTGCGTAGCAACAATTCCCTCGTTCATCAATCCGTTTGCACTTATTGATTTTGAATCGGGCAGTTGTATCAGTGTTTTGTCAATTGCTTTTATGTACTGCAATGCCTTTAGAACAATACCCGCGGGCTGAATGCTGTTCAATCCATCGCTAAAGGCAACGGCACCACTTGCGTGCATGTCGTACATTTCAGAAAGTTCTTTTCCCTCGGCATTTTTTGTAACCGCCCCTATTGGATGAAGATTTACGGTTAAAGATTTTGAACGTTGTACCAGGTACTCAACGCCCGATTTGTTGTGAACGACCGGGGCGGTGTTGGGTAACAACATCACGTCGGTATAACCACCTGATGCGGCTGCGGCAGTACCGGTTTCAAGTGTTTCCCTGTATTCAAAACCGGGGTCGCAAAAATGTGCAAATACGTCGAGCCAGCCGGGAGAAATACAAAGACCATCAACATTAATTTCTTTATCCGCCGAAAGAGGTACCTCGCCAATTTCGGTAACAAAACCATTCTCAATAAGTATGTCGGCTTTTTGCTGATGAAAAGAAGAAGCAGGATCAATTATGCGGGCTTGCCTTACAATGATGTTCATTAAGGGGCGAAGATAAAAAACGGAATGGATATTTGCGTGAGTGATGTTGGATGATCTTTGGCATTGTTTTCAGCAATAAATCACCTGCACAATAAAGGCGGTATAGATTGCTTCCCGGGGCAAGAACAAAACCTTACAAGTTTGTTTATTAAAAAGGGCGGGATTATTGCCACCTTTACGAAAAGTTTTTTATGAAAAAGATGAATAGCCTTACTTGCTGGAAATGCGTGATTGTATTGTCGGCACTTTTTGCACTGGCGAATATGTAAACCCTTTATTTGACCAAAGGACGGTGCACTCTCCGGGCGGGGTTTATCCCGGAACCCGATGCCTGCAACCCTGCTACAAACCTTCATTCGGCAGTAACTGCCTCCAAAACTATATTTGCAGCGGTGAAAAAAATATTTGCTTTCATAATGGCGGTGCTGGTTTTATCATTCAGTTGTATGGCTTGCGCCGATGAAACTTCTATGGGCAACGAAGTTGAAAATTATTTCCGTTCCAAGCCTGGTAATGAAGAGCCAGAGGAGGATCACTGTTCACCCTTTTGCAGTTGCGGCTGTTGCGCCGCATCTTCAGTAACCCATCTTATAGTTTTATCAACGCCTCCTTCGTTGGTGCCAGCTAAAGTTGATACCAACTTTTTGCCGGCGCAAACTTTAGAGCCTGCCTTTCCCTTTTGGCAGCCTCCACGATCTTCTTAATTTTTCTATTTCAGTAGCCACACACAGCTACTCTTTAATTTGATTATTCACTGAAATCCTTTAGCCAGTCATGCGACTACTAACAATATTACTGCTGTCGGCAATTAGCTTGTACAGCCAGGCACAACAAACGCTGCAAATAAAAATTACGGGCGGCGAAAACAAAACACCTGTTGCAGCAAATATTTTAATTAGAGAAACAACCAGGGGTTTTGCTGCGGATAGTCTTGGTACAGCGTCGGTATTTTTCCAAAACAATGGCAACTACACCATTGTTGTATCAGCCGTGGGTTACCAGGAAAAAGCAACCTCGATTTCCATTCCCTATAGTTCAGACACTTTGCAAATTGAGTTAGAAACTGAAGAAGAGGAACTGGAAGAAATCATCGTTCAGTCAACACGCACAAGCCGCACCATAGCCAATGTGCCAACAAGAGTTGAGACAATTGAGTTTGAGGAAATTGACGAAAAAAACAACATGCGGCCTGCGAACGTAGCTATGCTGTTGCACGAAAGCACGGGCATACAGGTGCAACAAACTTCCGCTACCTCGGGTAATGCAAGCATCAGGATACAAGGGTTGGATGGCAGGTACACACAACTTTTAAAAGACGGCTTTGCCAATTTTGGTAACTTTTCAGGTGGGCTTAGTGTGCTGGAAATTCCACCGTTGGATTTAAAGCAAGTGGAAATTATCAAGGGGCCTGCATCGCCATTGTTTGGTGGAGGTGCCATTGCCGGTGTTATCAATTTTATTTCAAAAACTCCGGGGACGAAACCCGAATACAATTTTCTGATCAACCAGTCCAATATCGGCCAGCGTAATATTGGTGGTTTTGCAATGGGCCGAAATAAAAAAGCTGGTTACAGCCTTCTTGCATTGTACAACAAACAAAAGGCTTATGATGTAGATAAGGATGATTTTACCGAAGTACCCGAATCGAATGGGTTTACACTCCACCCGAAATTATTTTTCTATCCAAATGAATCAACTGTAATCACAGTTGGCAACAGCCTCAGTAGAACAAAACGAACCGGTGGAGATATTGTGGTTATTGAAAAAGGAAGTGATGCAGCTCACCAATACTTTGAAAACAATGAAACGCTTAGAAACATCAGCAGTTTTGAGTTGGATAAAAGAATAGGTAAAACAAAAAGACTGATAGTCAAACAAAGTTTTAGTGTGTTCGACCGTTCAATCAATATTCCGTCGTACAGTTTCGAAGGAAAAGATTACACGGCTTTTACGGACGTGAGTTACATAACCAATGGTGCCAAACATGCGTTGGTGTTAGGTGGCAATTTTGTCAATAACCGTTTTAAGGAAAAAGGAAATAATACCAGGGCTAACAGCGTAACAACAGGGGGCGCCTACGCACAACACACCTGGGATGTCTTAGAGAACATCAAAGTGGAAAGTGGTTTACGTATGGATGTTGCCGACTACAGCAATAGCCTCTATTCCAATACGGAGGTTTTTGTTTTACCCAGGGTATCGCTGCTCATTAAATACAACGCAAATTGGTCGTCGAGAATTGGCGGAGGAATGGGGTACAAAACACCAACACTCTTTACCGAACAAACCGAAACCATACAATACCGAAATGTTGGCCAGTTAAATAATGTTACTTCGGAAAGAAGTTATGGCGGCACCGCCGATGTAAACTTTAGAACAAATATTACCAGCGACCTGGCTTTTACTTTCAACCACATGTTTTTTTATACAACCATTGAAAAACCTCTTGTATTAGCCACTGACCTGGCGGGAAATAATTTTTTTGCCAATGCCGCTCAACCGGTGCGTAGTGCTGGTTTTGAAACAAACGCCAGGTTTATTTTCCAGGATCATTTTAAACTGTTTTTGGGTTACACGTTTACCAATGCGCAGGCACGGTATTTAACCGGCAATCAATTTTTGCCTTTATTGCCAAAGCATAAATTAAACAGTGCATTGATCTACGAAAAAGAAGGGGTGATTAAGTTAGGCCTGGAAGGGTACTTTACCGGCGCACAATATTTATCGAATGGTTTTAGAACCCCTTCATTTAAAGAACTGGGTTTTATGGCGGAGAAAATCTTTCAACGGTTTTCGGTTTATGTAAATTTTGAAAACTTTACCGACACAAGGCAAAGCCGGTATAAAAACGTAGTGAACGGTTCACGGCTTAACCCAACCTTTGATGAAATTTGGACGCATACCGAGGGGTTTGTTTTTAATGGTGGGGTTAAAATAAAACTGTAATGTTTTATGGCTGATAAAAGTAAGATAGAGATGAAATTGTTTATCAAAAACATGGTGTGCAACCGCTGCATTCTTGCGGTTGAAAATTTACTGGTTGAAAATAAATTTCAGTATTCGTCTGTTGATTTGGGCGAAGTGGAATTGAAAAAAGCACCAACCCAAAAACAAATGCAGGCTTTAAAAACCGGACTGCAGAAAATTGGGTTTGAAATTTTAGACGATAGCAAACAAAAAATAATTGAGCAGATAAAAACCATTATCATTGACAAAGTGCATTATCAAAAAGGCGATGACAGGTTCAAACTTTCCGAAGTGCTTTCTTCAAAACTTCGTAAAGATTATTCTTACCTCAGTCATTTATTTTCGGAAGTGGAAGGCACTACAATTGAAAAATATTTCATCAACCAAAAAATAGAAAAAGCAAAAGAGCTGCTGGTGTACAACCAGGAAACCCTGAGCGAGATTGCTTACCGCTTAGGTTATAGCAGTGTGGCGCATCTCTCTGCACAATTTAAGCAGGTTACCGGATTAACCCCTTCTCATTTTAAAAATTTAGGGGGCACCCACAGAAAAACTATCGACGAGGTGCAATAGCAAAATCCTGTAAATGAAACCGATCATTCTGTAACACAAGCAATAAAGCCGCCGGTAGCTTTGTGTTATAAAAAAATTACAATGACACATACTTACAACATCACCGGAATGACATGCGGCGCCTGCGTTGCCAAGGTAAAAAGTGAGTTGCTGAAAGTTGGAGAGATTTTAAGTGCTGATGTGCAGTTGCCATCGCCGCAGGCAACTATTACCCTGCAAAAACATATTGACACAGCGGCACTGCAAAATTTTGTAAGCAAGGCCGGGCCTTACAAAATAACTGATGCCAATGTGGAAATGAGTCCTTCAATGACTACAGATGCCCTGGAGAAAAATTCCTATCTCCCTATTGCTTTAATTTTTGGCTACATCACCATTGTAACCTTGCTTATTCAATTTTCTCAAAACGGTTTTGACCGGATGCAGTGGATGCGCCATTTTATGGCGGGCCTTTTCCTGGTGTTTTCATTTTTTAAACTGATGAATTTGAAAGGTTTTGCCGATGGTTATTCAACTTACGATGTGGTGGCAAAAAAATTTTATGCCTGGGGTTACATCTATCCTTTTATTGAATTAGGATTGGGAATAGCATTTTTAACCGGCTTCAATCCTTTGGTTACAAATTTGGTTACATTGATTGTGATGACTGTTAGTTCAATTGGTGTTGTGCAAAGTGTTTTAAATAAAAGAGCTGTTGAGTGTGCCTGTCTTGGCACCATTTTTAAACTGCCATTGGGCAAGGTTACCTTGTTTGAAGATTTTTTGATGATGATAATGAGTGGATTGATGCTCTGGCATTTACTATAACCGTCGAGTAAATTTTACCAAAAGAAATGAAAGTGTTTATTGGTGTTTACAAATTTATCAGGGGGCTTTTTAAAAAGAACTGTTGCAAATAGCAGGGGCATGATTTTTTGAGTATTTCCCAAATTAAACTTACAAAAAAATGAAAAAGGTTTTACTGATTTTTATCGTTCTGTTCGGTATTTGGGCTTGTAATGATGCTGACAAGACGGTTACTACAACCACAACAGATAGTGCAAACACCTCAGCAAATAATAATGCCATGGATCACTCAACCATGGATATGGATACTGCCGGTATGGGCGGCAAATCCATGATGAGCATGATGAATGGCATGATGGACAATATGAAAACCATGCAATCGAGCAACAATCCCGACAATGATTTTGCTTCTCTGATGAAAGCCCACCATTTGGGTGCCATTGAAATGGCGCAAATGGAAGTGGCAAAAGGCACCGATGCTCAAATGAAACAGATGGCGCAAAAGATGATTAATGATCAACAAAAAGAGGTGGCGGCGTTCAACACCTTTTTATCGGGGCACAATGCCCATGGTGGCGGCGATGCATTTTTTAAAGAGGCTATGGGTATGATGAGCAAGATGAAAATGGACATGGATCATTCCGGCTCAATTGATAAACAATTTGCCCAAATGATGATACCACATCACCAAAGTGCCATTGACATGTCAAAGGCTTACATCAAGCAAGGTGCCCACGAGGAACAGTTAAAAACCATGGCAAACAATATTATTGCTTCTCAGCAAAGCGAAATAGCTGAGTTAAAGGCATGGATTGCCAGGAATTAAAAGGGTAGTATAGGGAGTTGGCTTTTATGCAATACCGCCTAGGTTTCAATGGTGTAACTTGTTGCCAGTTTCAGGGCCCTATGCCTGCTGCCTGCTTTTGCATTTCTGCCCACGCTCAGAAACGACAAGGCATCTTCTTAACAAACTATGACTTATTTTTACGCCGCGTTATGCAATTCGATAAAACAAAATACTTCAAGGCTTTATTTCTGCTGCTTGTTTTCAGCATGAATTCGGTGATGAGTTTTGCCTGCTCTTTTAGTAACCTCTTTCATAGTTTTCATCACCACAAAGTTGAAGCACCTATCGAACACCAGCATGCCGGCAACCATCATCATAATAAAAGTGAAGGCCACAAACATGAGCACAATAATGTAGCGGAGCATCATCACGATAATGATTCGCAAAAGCCAGGAGATGATGATTGTTGCTCAAACAAAGTGATTCAAATTGAAAAGGTGGAAAAGGCCATAAGTCGCACCATTGCAGCACCTGAGGCTATTTCTCATACGTCTTTATTTGTTTATTGCACTCAATTAAACGTACTTCCGCAGCCGGATGCTGACTTGCTACAACATGCCATCCGATGGCGGCATCCAACTACCATACCCGACCTCCGGATTGTAATACAATCGTTCCAGATTTAGATTTCTGTTTGCTAAAGGCCTTCCCACTGTTGGGAAACAAATCCTTTTTGTGTAAACGGAAATCATTATTATGTTACGATACTTAGTTTGTTTTTTCTCTTTTTTGGTGATTGATAAAACTATTGTTGCACAAACAGTGCTGACAAAAGAAGATGCTGTTGCCCTCGCCATAAACAACCAGCGCAACTTACAGGCGGCAAGTTTATCAGTTCAGCAACAGCAACAATTGTTACCGGGGAGTGGCGGTTTAGAAAATCCACAATTACAATATCAGCTATCGCCTTATGATGAAGGTGCACAAATCGGCGTGCAGCAAAATTTCAGTTTCCCGTCCGTGTACCGCAACCGCAAAGCTTTGCAGAACGAACGGATTCGTTTGGCGCAGTTGCAACTCCGTGGTTCGCAATACGATTTAAAAAGAGAGGTGCGACTCAGTTTTTTGCAATTGCAATTTTTTACAGAAAGGGTTCGGCTGATAATATACCAGGATAGTATTTACCAGGCAATTAAAACTTCATCGAAACGGTTTTTTGATGCCGGCCAGATAAATAAGCTGGAAGAACTGCAAGCCACCACCCAGGCCGATGCGGTGCGGAATGAACTGCAAAGAGTGATAGCCGAGCGGGAAGCCGAAAAACAAATTTTTAGATTTTACACCGGTTACACCGATTCTATTATTACCAGCGGAATGGACAGTTATCTTTTTGTTGCGGGCAGCGATACGGTGATTACAAATGTGCAGCAGCAAATTTTACAACAGCAAATTACCATCAACGAAAAAGAATTGCAGGTGGCGAAATCCGGGTTGTTGCCCGAGTTGCAGGCAGGCGTTTTATTTCCAACTATTAGTGAATACCAGCGGGCCGTTGGTTACCAGTTTGGATTAACCATTCCTATTTGGCGTAAACAGAACAGAAGTAGTGTTGCCGCAGCAAAAACCTCGATTGAAATTGCAAAAGCACAACAGCAGTTAGAGCAACAAAGATTAGCGGCGCAATACAGGCAGGCGATAACAAATTATAGTAAGGAGTTGCAAAGTCTCGGTTATTTTAATAGCACGGCATTACCACAAGCGAAAGCCATCATCGAAACATCACAACGGTTATTTGCAGGTGGAGAGTTGAATTATGTTGAATCATTAAGAAATCTGCAAACGGCATTCGATATTTTTTCAAACCACTTAGAAACCCATAGAGCTTACAACGAATCAGTTATTAACCTGGCTTACCTAAACGGAACATTGTAGTATAAGAGTAGGCAGTAAGTAAGTTAGTAAGCAGTAGGCAGCAGGCAGTAGGTTGATAAGCAGTATTTAAGACTAAAATTATGAGCTACAAAAAACTAATCGCTTTTCAAAAAGCATTTTCTGTTGCAATGAAAATATTTAAGATCACGAAAAAGTTTCCACGGGAAGAGATGTTCGGATTGACGGATCAAATCAGGCGTTCCTCTCGTTCAGTTTGTACAAATCTTGCAGAAGGCTATAGAAAAAGAAGATACGAGGCTCACTTCATTAGCAAAACAACTGATGCGGATATGGAGAATTCTGAAACACAGGTTTGGTTAGATTTTTCTTTGGCTTGCGAATACCTTAACCTGGATGAATACAACAAACTATACGCTGATACTGAAGAGAGTGGAAGACTCCTTTCCTACATGATTGAAAACCCAGCTAAATTTTTACCGGTAGCTAAAAAGAATTTGAAATGAAAAATTATTATCAAAGTAAGTTGAGAGTAGGCAGTAGATTGAGAGTAGGCAGTAGGCAGTCTGCAGTATCAAAGAGGTTGCCGTTTGTAAACGAACCATTACTGCCAACTGCCTCCTCTATTACTGCCTACTTTAAAATTCTGCTGCTACTGCTTACTGCCTACTTACTACTGCCTACTTCTTTATTAGCACATGAAGGCGAGAATCATGGCAATGAAAAGAAAGCCGTAACTGGCTCCGCAAAATACTTCAGCAGCGAGGCTCTTTCTGATAAGTATGAGATACTGATTAAGTATGGAGAGTTGGAAAGTAAAAAAGAAAGCATGCTTCAGCTTTTTTTATCTGATGCAAAAACAAATAAGGCAATTGACTCAGCCAGTATCACCGTTAAAATTGTGGGCAAACCAAATCTGCAGTTTACACTTGCAAGAATTGATACCGGCATTTACCAATTGAAGGGAACTTTTCCGGCAAATGAAATTTACGATCTGCAGGTTAATATCAACAGCAGTCTTGGCCCCGATTTTTTACAGGTTCCAAAAATTGAGATCGGAAAAAAATTAGAGGCCCCGGTTGAAGAAGATCATGCTCACTGGTACGACAGTGCCTGGCTTTGGGCTGCTGTAGGTTTGTTGTTTGGTTTGTTGCTTATGTATTTTTTAATGAAAAACCGCAACCGCAAAATTGCCACGACTGCAATAATTATTGGCTTATTAATTCCAACAGCTTCCGTCAATCCATCCCTGGCGCATGGCGGTGATGATCATAGTGGTGGCGGAGCTTCGGGAGCAGGTTTATCCACTGCATTCACGGTGGAGAAAGAATCTCAGTTCCTCTTTAATATTCTCACAACAAAAACCGGAGCGGGCAATTTTTACCAGGCGAAAGAATTGTTGGGAACTGTTATCGCATCACCGCAGGGCATGGCTGTTATTCAAACACCACAAACAGGAAAAATTGTTTCGTTGCGTGTTACACCAGGACAAACGGTTGCACAGGGACAAACGCTTGCTATAGTGGAACAACAGGTAGAAGCCGGAACGCAGATTGACATTATTACCCAACGCAACACACTCAACGCTGAAGTAAAAGCGGCAAAAGCACAGTACGACCGTTTGTTGAGCATTGCCGACATAGCCGCTAAAAAAGATGTTTCGGAAGCAAGGGCAAGATATGAAGCGGCGGTGCAAAACCTGCGGTTGTTAAATGCTAATGTTGGCGGCAATGCAGGCAGTACAAAAATGATTACCCTCACTTCGCCCATCAGCGGCGTGGTTGGCACTTTTAACTATGCAATTGGCGCGGTGGTATCATCGGGCCAAACCATTTTCGAAATAACTAACCTCAACAAGGTATACGTAGAAACCCAGGTTTTTGCAATTGACTCAAGCGGGCCAAATAAAAGCAACAGGTTTGTAGCATTTTCAACAAACGACACGGCTACTTACTCACTCCGAAAGGTATCAGCAGCACAGTCTGTAAATGCCGAAAACCAATCGCAGGTGGTGGTGTTTGAAATAATTAACCCGGGAGGAAAATTTAAGATCGGCGAAAATATTCGTGTGCTTCAATATGGAAGTAACCGTATTGTAGACCTGGTAGTTCCAACCAATGCCATTGTTGATGTTAACGGAAAGCCTGCCGTTTTTATAAAGGATAAAGCCGAACAGTTCAGCATTTCTTTCATAAAAAAAGGGGAGAGCAATGCAATTTATACAGCTATTGCACAAGGTGCGGAAGCAGGCGAACGGATTGTAACGGAAAATGTTTACCAAATGAAAATGATTTACCTCGGACAATAATTTTTTGATCAAAAAATAAAACAAAATGAAAAAAGTAAAAGTTCTTCTACTCATGCTGCTATTGGTTTTCACTGCATCAACAGTGAACGCACAAAAAACACAAACAAAAGCGAAAGGAAAAACCACAAAGCAAGCAGGCAGTTTGCAGTACCAATGCCCAATGAAATGCGAGGGCGAAAAAATGTATGCTAAAGCGGGCAAGTGTGCTGTATGCAACATGAATTTAAAAGCAGTAGCAAAAGAGGCCACCGTTTTTGCATGCCCAATGAAATGCGAAGAGGAGAAAACTTATGCCAAAGCTGGTAAATGCCCTGTGTGCAATATGAGTTTGAAAGAAGTAAAAAAAGAAGCAACGGCTTATCAATGCCCAATGAAATGTGAAGGTGATAAAACTTACCTAAAGGACGGTAAATGCCCTGTGTGCAATATGAATTTGAAACAACAGTCTTCAAAAAACAAAACAAAACCAGCAACCGGCCACGAAGGTCACAATCATAATTAAACAATCTTTAAAATAAAATACAATGAACCTCAAACAAATTTTTTTATCAGCAACGATTCTTACTCTTTTAGCATCGTGTAATAATGATGCGAAAGTAACCAGCAACACAAAAGACAGTACGAGTACAACCGGGGATGGTCACGAACATACTTATGCCTGTCCTATGCATCCCGAGGTAACAGGAAAAGAAGGTGAAACCTGTCCTAAATGCGGCATGAAGCTGGAACACAGCGATGCGCCTGTAGCTACAGCGGGCACTTACTTTATGCAATTCACATCTAACCCGGCCAGCGTTGAACCCAATAAAGATGTTGCGCTTTCTTTTGTTCCTAAAAAGAAAAATGCCGAAGGCGAACAAGTTGCACTGGATGTTAAACACGACAAAAAAATTCATCTCATTTTAGTAAGTGATGATCTTTCGTGGTTTGATCATATTCACCCAGAGTACAATGCTGATGGTGCATACACGGTAACAACGACGTTTCCGGCTGCAGGTAGTTACAAAGCTTTTGCCGATTATCATCCAACAGGCGGAGGTGCTGTGGTAGATAAAATCGGTATCACTGTTGCCGGAAAAGCTCCGGCTGCAAAAACATTTTCGGCAAACAAGTGGATAGGTAATTCGGGCAATTATTCATTTGAACTACAACCAACCAGTGGCAAATTGGTAACCGGTGCATTAATGCACATTACCGGTGTTGTAAAAAAAGACGGGAAAGAAATAGATGCTAATACATTGGATAATTACTTAGCGGCAAAAGCACATTTTGTTGTGATAAGTGTGAACGATAAAGAGTACCTGCATGTGCACCCTGAGGTGTCGGCGGGCAAATTTGATTTGCATACTTCGTTTGAAAAACCGGGGGTGTACCGTGGCTGGGTACAGTTTAATGCAGATGGTAAAATTCACACCATTGATTTTGTTTTGAACGTAGCAACAGGATCGGAAGAAGATGTAAAAAAAGCTAACCAGGCTCACACGGATCATCATACAGGTGGTGGGAATTAATGAGTAAGCAGTAGTTGAGTAGGCAGTAGGAAGTAGAAAGAAAGTAGGCAGTAAGCAGTACGAAGAAAGTAAGCAGTAAGCAGTAGGTAGCAGTTGAGAAGGTAGTAAGTAATTGAGAAAAAGTAAGCAGTATGCAGTAAACTACCCAATACTGCCAACTGCCTGCTCTAAAACTTCTGCCCACTCTTAACACCTTACTGCCAACTGCCAACTCCCTACTCTGAAACTTCTGCCCACTCTTAAAAACTTACTGCCAACTGCCTACTCTGAAACTACTGCCTACCCGAAATTAAATCACAGCAACATGAAAAAAATTATCGCAACAATAATTGTATCTGCAACATTGTTTGCCTGTTCAGATAATGCTGACAATGGAAAAAAAGAATTGCAAAAAGATTCGTCGGTAACAGCAACCGCAAAAACAGATACTTCCAAAAAAAGTATTCCTTCCGAAACAAAAAAATTGATTGGCAATACGGAAATCAAAATCAATTACCACTCACCTGGAGTAAGAGGAAGAACAATTTGGGGCGGCCTGGTTGCATACGATGCCGTATGGGTTACGGGTGCACACAAAGCAACAACAATAGAAGTTGGTAAAGATTTTACCGTTGGTGATAAAACAATTCCGGCTGGTAAGTACGCCATTTTTACTATACCCGGCAAAGAGGAATGGACAATCATCATCAATAAAAACTGGAACCAGCATTTAGCAGATGATTACAGTGAAAAAGATGACTTGGCCCGCTTCAATGTAAAACCACAGACAACAAATGAAATGGTGGAAAGACTGAAGTATGAAATTGATGTGAAAGGAGAGGAGGTTGCAGAAATAATTATTAGCTGGGAGAAAGTTAAAGTGGCGTTTGCTATCGAAATAATATAGGTGAGCAAACAATTCTTTTCGGAGGGAAACCACAGATAGTTACCAGTAACAATAAACTTCACATGGACACTCGAATAATTAAACTGAAGCAGGATGAAGGCATCGTCTACACCTGTCCCATGCATCCCGAAGTTAAACAGGATCAGCCGGGTAGTTGTCCCAAATGCGGAATGCACTTAGTTCCTGTAAAAGCAGAAACGGATAAATCCTCTTTACACCGTCACGACGCTGAAAGTAAAATACCGGCCAATCATGCAGATCACATCATGCCCGCCGGCAGTAGAGATGATAGTGCAACGGTAAACGTTGATTTGCATAAAGGCTCGCAAAATTTTCAACGATATACCTGCCCCATGCACCCGCAAATTGTGCAGGATGCGCCGGGTAAATGCCCCTTGTGCGGAATGACATTGGTGCCACTTATAAAAAAGGATGATGACAAGAGCCATTCAGCACATTCATCCGGCATTGCTGATTTTAAAAAACGATTTTATGTGGTATTGGTCCTCACTATTCCGGTTATGTTGTTATCAGAAATGATACAGCACTGGTTGAATATCCATATCAGTTTTCCCGGCGCACAATACGTATTGTTTGGCCTTTCCACTATTGTATTTTTTTATGGAGGCTGGCCTTTCCTTAAAGGTTTGGTGGGAGAGATGAGTGTGAAGAATCCCGGCATGATGACACTGGTTGGTTTCGCCATTTCCGTTGCGTACATCTATAGTGTTGCCACGGTATTTGGATTGGAAGGAATGGATTTTTTTTGGGAGTTGGCAACACTGATTTTAATTATGTTGCTGGGGCATTGGATTGAAATGAAATCTGTAGCCGGTGCCTCAAGGGAATTAGAATTGTTAGTACAGTTAATGCCCGATGATGCACATTTGGTAAAAGGCGAAGAAATAACTGAAGTGAAAACTGCAACGCTGAAAGAGAAGGATGTAATACTAATCAAGCCCGGAGAAAAAGTTGCGGCAGATGGCATCATACTCGAAGGTGAAAGTTATTTGAATGAATCCATGTTGACCGGCGAAAGCAGGCCGGTACAAAAATCAAAAGGCGATAAAGTAATTGCAGGTGCTATCAATGGAAACGGTTCAGTTAAAGTAACGGTAGCTCATGGCGCAAAAGATTCTTACCTGTCACAAGTAATAAAATTGGTGGATGATGCACAAAAATCAAAATCAAAAACACAGCTACTGGCAGATAGGGCGGCAAAATGGCTGACACTGATTGCAATTGCTGCAGGTGTTACTACTTTTTTATACTGGTATTTAACGGGGCAGTCGTTAGCATTTGCAATGGAAAGAATGGTAACGGTAATTGTTATTTGTTGCCCACATGCTTTAGGATTGGCCGTGCCATTAGTTGTTGCAAAATCAACTGCTCTATCAGCAAAAAACGGTTTGCTCATTAAGAACAGAAC
>JANPKD010000051.1:0-73433 GCA_031425835.1 Chitinophagales bacterium | reverse complement strand
CCGATAGACGTTGCGCAGATCAACCACCACGGGGGTTTTCAACAGGCGCTTCACCTTGGCAAGGTCCAGTGCGCGGAAGGCGTCCCATTCCGTCACAAGAACCATCGCATCGGCGCCTTCAATCGCTGCATATGCGTCTTCGGCATAGATCACATCATTGAGCACAAGCCGTGCTTGCTGCATGCCCTCCGGATCATAGGCGCGAACCATCGCGCCGCCGTCTTGCAGGGTCTGGATGATGGCAATTGCCGGGCTGTCACGCATATCATCGGTGTTCGGCTTGAAAGTCAGCCCCAAGACGGCAATGGTTTTGCCGCGCACCGAGCCGCCAGTCGCTGCAATAACACGCCTTCCCATGGCGCGCTTTCGGATGTCGTTCACGCTGGCAACCGTTTCCACGATGCGGACAGGCGCTTCATAATCCTGCGCGGTTTTTATGAGCGCCAGCGTGTCTTTTGGAAAACAGCTTCCGCCATAGCCGATGCCCGGAAATAAAAAGCGTTTACCAATACGTTCATCGCTGCCAATGCCACGGCGCACCATATCAACATCAGCATCTAATCGTTCGCAGATTTGCGCAATTTCGTTCATGAAAGAAATTTTAACCGCAAGAAAAGCGTTGGCAGCATACTTTGTTAGCTCCGCCGATCTTTCATCCATAAAAATTACCGGGTTGCCCTGGCGTACATATGGGCCGTACAATTCGTTGAGTTTTTCTTTTGCTCTTTCCGATGTGGTGCCCAAAACAATACGATCAGGCTTCATAAAATCTTCCACGGCTACTCCTTCACGCAAAAATTCGGGGTTAGATACCACATCAAATTCGCCACTGTAATTTTTAGCGATGGCGTTTCTTACTTTCTCAGCGGTACCTACTGGTACAGTGCTCTTGTCAATAATAATTTTATAATCGGAAAGGAGTTTGCCAATGTCATCGGCAACACCCAGTATGTATTTTAAATCGGCCGAACCATCTTCGCCGGGCGGCGTAGGCAGGGCAAGAAAAACAATTTCCGCATCTTCCAATCCTTCTTTCAAATTGGTGGTGAATGACAAACGTTCTTCCTTCAAATTTCTTTCAAAGAGTTTTTCCAGGCCAGGCTCGTAAATGGTAACCTGTCCATTTCTAAGTTTGTTCACTTTGCGGTCGTCAATATCAACGCAACAAACATGATTTCCGGTTTCGGCCAGGCAAGTACCAGTTACTAAGCCAACATAGCCAGTTCCTACAACTGTAATTTTCATAACGTACGATTAATGATGATGATGAATAAATGCTAAAACGTTTTCGACAATGAATGAAAGCTGCTCTTCATCCATTTCGGTATGCATAGGCAGAGAGATTACACGGTGCGTAAGCCAATCGGTATTTGGCAGTTCTGTTTGTGAAGAATTAAACCCCGCGAACATTTTTTGGCGGTGAGCTGGCACAGGGTAATAAATCATTGACGGAACCTTACGGGCCGCAAGATAGTCTTGAAATTTGTTTCGGTCAATACCTTGGAGAATTAAGGTGTACTGGTGGAAAACATGCCTGCACACTGAGTCACGAAATGGTGTGCTTATTTGGGCAATACCTGCAAAAGCTTTATCATAGTAGTCGGCCACTGCACGGCGTGCGTCGATGTATTGATCAAGATACCTGAGTTTTATTTCGAGTATGGCTGCCTGTAAATTGTCGAGGCGACTGTTGCACCCAACAATATCATGGTAATACCGTTTGCTTTGGCCATGGTTGGCAATCATGCGCATCCGTTCGGCCAGGCCATCGTCATTGGTCATTATTGCACCTCCATCGCCAAAGGCACCCAAATTTTTTGACGGAAAAAAGGACGTTGTTCCAATAGTGCCAATGGTGCCGGTTTTTTTTGTTGTGCCATCGGCAAAATAATAATCGCAGCCAATTGATTGGGCATTGTCCTCAATCACTGCAAGATTATGTGCCGCGGCAATTTTCATTATTGCCTCCATGTTTGCAGCTCCGCCAAATAAGTGAACCGGAACAATGGCCCTGGTTTTTGGCGTAATGGCTTTTTCTATTTGCAGTGGGTCAATGCAGAATGTTTTTGGATCAACGTCAACAAATACCGGTGTTAGTTTTAATAAAGCAATTACCTCGGTGGTAGCTATGTAAGTAAAGGAAGGAGTAATTATTTCATCGCCGGGCTGCAGGTTAAGTGCCATCATGGCAACCTGCAAGGCATCGGTTCCGTTAGCGCACGGTATTACATGCTTAACTGCATGATACTTAGCCAGTGAACTGGCAAAACCGGTAACCTGCGGGCCGTTAATGAACGTGGCGGTTTCCATGGCATTTAAAACCGCTCCATCAACTTCCGTTTTTATTTTTTTATACTGCTCTACCAGGTCAACCATTTGTATTCCGCGCATGCATAAGAATTTTTATCACCCGCTTCCAACTGATAAAACACCCGGGTTAAGAGGTGTTGTTTTCAGTTGATTTTGGGCGGCGCAAAAATAGGAAAATATGATTTGGCCGAAGGCTTTACTTTTATCCCTTTTAAAAGTTGCACTCCATTTGTTACCGCTTTACAATCTCAGCATAAGATGCTACCACCTTGCCATACAAATTGCGGGGTTATGGAATGCAAAAGCAAAATCCTGGGTGAGTGGCCGGCGCAATTGGAGAGCACTTCTTTCACCAAAAATTAAAACCGGCGACAGAATAATTTGGTTGCACTGCGCATCGGCCGGCGAATTTGAACAGGGCAAACCGGTAATTGAAAAATTAAAACAATTGTACCCCGATCACCGAGTGTTGGTTTCTTTTTTTTCACCCTCGGGATTGAAGGCGGCGAGAAATTACAGTTACGCCGATGTAATTACCTATCTACCCATAGACACGCACGAAAATGCAAAAGACTTTGTTGCCATTGTAAACCCCGAACTGGCCATTTTTGTAAAGTATGATTTTTGGTATCACCATTTTTCGGCACTGGCTTTTAAACAAATCCCGTTGTTACTAGTGTCGGCGGTTTTTAGAAGTGATCAAATGTTTTTTAAACCCTGGGGTGCGTTTTACAGGCAGATGCTTTTTTTATTTCGCCACATTTTTGTGCAGGATGAAGCATCAGGGGCGTTGCTAAAAACGTATGGGGTTGTTAACTGCAGTATGAGCGGTGATACTCGTTTTGACCGGGTAATTGAAATTGCGGGTAACGCTTCGTTACCAGAACAGCTTAAAAAATTCGTGGGCAACATGCCACTAATTGTAGCAGGCAGCACCTGGCCCGATGATGAAAAAATGCTGCAGCAACTCACTAAGTTTCAACTCATCATCGCTCCGCACGAAGTAACTGAAACGCACCTCAGTCAAATTGAAAAACTCTTTCCGGAAGCGGTTCGATTTTCACAATTACACAATGCAACAAACATCCCCAGAGTGTTATTGATTGATAATGTAGGCATGCTCTCGCAATTGTATGTAGCCGCCGACACCTGTTATGTTGGAGGTGGATTTACAAAAGATGGCATACATAATATTCTGGAAGCGGCTGTATATGGCAAGCCCGTACTGTTTGGACCTAATTATAAAAAATACAGGGAGGCGAGTGAAATGATTGCGACGGGTGGTGCCTTTAGTGTTGCCGGATTTGAACAACTGGAAGCGGTTTTAAGCAGACTAATGAAAGACAGCGATCTGTTGCAAACCACAGGAGAAACCGCGGAAAAATTTGTGCGAAAAAATGCAGGGGCCACCGAAAGAATAGTTGCGTTTATTCAGGAAAACCGTCTTCTTACCAGGGTATAAAAATGTTGTACAAGTTCTTTATCCTCATCCCAGGCAAATTTTAATTTCAACTCCCTGTTCATCCAGTATTCGGCCTCCGAATAGATATTAAAGTTGTTGATGGTTTTGATGCTGCGTTCGTAAACGGCTTCATCACCCCGGAATAATTCTTTTATAAATACAAACCTGTCGTTGATTCCAATGGCCTTACGCAGGTCTTTTATCGGTGCCTCTTTTAGCTTATGCGCCAACTCGGTTTTTTGTTCATTCAACCTATCGTTTAATGATTCTTTTGCCCCACCAATCATCTCATGAATTTCTTTTTTTGCAGTGGGCTGTACAATGGTTGTGGCGTCAGGGGCTGCATCAAAGGCGCTGTAAAAATTTGCCTGGCTTAATGCAGGTATCGACTTATCAATTTTGCGCTCCGGTTCAGCAACAATTTGTGGTTTACGCAAATTGTAGGCTTCATGTTTCGGGTCTTCGACCGGTGTGGAAACAACAGCCTGGGTTACCATTTCAGACACGGGTTTTTGTGCAGGGCTATTTATAATTTCCGGCTTTGCCGATCGAACAATTTCCTCACTAAAATTAAAATGCGCGGGCATAGTTACTGCTACTTTTGCCGTGCCGGCGGTAGTATGGCCTTGCTGCATTTGCACTAACTGCGCCTGTAATAGCTGTACAGTTGCAAGCAGTTGTGCGGCGGTTGCCTGTTGTTGTTGTTGCTGGCACAACCTGTCAATGAGGCCATTAATTCTTTCCATTGTTTATGGTACTTTCGCTGTTTTTAACAATAGGATGTTTAGTTGGTAAACGAAAAGATGTGCCTAAAATTACTAACAGTTTGCCAATACATTTTTTACAGGCTATAATTTTCATGAATGTTCATTGAACCAAACATTAGGGGAGAAAGGCGTGGGTGGATTGAGGTAATCTGCGGCTCCATGTTCTCGGGAAAAACGGAAGAGTTAATACGGCGACTGAAACGGGCAAAAATTGCTAACCTGAAAGTAGAAATTTTTAAACCCGCCATTGACGTTCGGTACGATGCAATAAAAATCGTTTCGCACGATGAAAACGCAATCCAGTCGACGCCCATTGAAAGCTCGCAAACACTTTTATTAATGGCGCAGGATGTGGACGTTATTGGCATTGATGAAGCCCAATTTTTCGATAACGAAATTGCCAACGTTTGTGATGAACTTGCATTGCGTGGCGTGAGGGTTATTGTGGCCGGCTTAGATATGGATTACACCGCTAAGCCCTTTGGCCAAATGCCTTTTTTATTAGCCAAAGCCGATTACATTACCAAGCTTCATGCAATTTGTATGAAGTGTGGCAACATAGCCAACTATTCGTACCGGATTATTCCGAACGAAGAACAGATAATGCTAGGTGCAAAAAATGTGTACGAGCCAAGGTGCAGGAATTGTTTTGTGTAGCAATCTGCAGTATTAAGTTTCACTTTTTAAGTTCTGGGGTAGTACCAATACGTGAATGGAGCTTCTTGAAATTTCAAGCCCCGATGAGACAGCAATCGGTTTTAAACTATTGCCTCGAACTTTTCCAACTCCCTACAATTCCCTTCCTCTAATCTTTCCCTTATTAGTTACCGTTTGATCGCCAGCAATTATCTGTTCAAAATTTGCGGAGGATACGAGCCCCGATAAAGCATTCACTACATAGGTTCCTTTCATAGTTCCTTTTTGTTCCTTCACAGTAAAATTTGATGCGGCATTGAGTGTTACCATGTTGCTGTTAATTGATTTTACCGTGTAGGTTGTAGCGGATGCAAGCGGCATATTACCCATGATAGTTGAAGATTTTTTTTGCCAGGTCTCACCCAGTTTTACTTTTTTGTTTGGAAAAATATTGAATGAGGGTCCAAAGGTTTCTTTTACTGTTTGGTCGTTAAACTGCGATTGAAAATTTTCCAACACCCTCTTCTTCATTTCTTCGGGCAATGTTAATTGCGTACTCATTGCTTCTCCAATTTTATCAAATCCGTGCACCGAAATAATTTCTCCTTTTTTGTCAACTTCCATGGTAAAACTTTGCCCCTTTATTGCGCCAAACATATTGTTGAGCATTTGCAGCGGGTTGGCTTTATCTGTACTTGCGTTGTCGGAACTGAAATTCATTTTCTGCCCGCCCATGTTCATGCTCATTGCTATGCGCTTATAGGTGGCCTTTATGGTTTTAAGTTTTCCATCATCATTTATTACTTCCATCATGTAGTTCCAGTTCATGGTGGTGGTGGTGGTGCGTTCTTTTCCTTTTTGCTCTAAATCAAAATTCATTGTGTAATCGTAACGTTTGCCTTTTTGCAGGTTGAATTTTAGTTCAACCCCAGCGGCGGCCACCGCCGCATTGGTAGCCGTATCCTTTTGTGTAATCAGTTCGGCAGCCAATTCTTCCGTACCAACTATTGAGGAATCGTTTTTAACCGTCGTTGTGGTTTCGGTTTGTTTTGTTTCGTTACTGCACGATGTTATTGTTACAGCAAGGCCTATTACAAGAAGTGGCAAATACTTTTTCATAAAAAAATTTCTCAGCCAAATTACTTACATAGCAACGAGTGCGAAAAATTAAAGAGGTTATTTTCGCAAAAGGTTGGCCTTTTTAATTACTATCATTTTAAAACAAAAGCATTATTAGCAAAAATTTTGACTTCCGCAAATAAAATATTCACCCTTTTTAAAAAAGACCTGTTGCTTGAAATAAGGCAGCAGTATGCTTTTTATGGCGTGGTGCTATACGTTGGCGCCACCATATTTGTTTTGTACATGGCTGTTGAAAAACCGTCCACTGCAATATGGAACGGACTTTTTTGGATCATCCAGCTTTTTATCAGCATCAATGCGGTTGCCAAAAGTTTTTTGGGCGAAAGCAAAAACCGAATGCTTTATTATCATACAATCACAAGCCCCCAGGAATTTGTTTTGGCCAAACTGCTTTTTAATTCTGTACTGATGTTGGTGATGAGTAGCCTCAGTATGATTTTGTTTTCTCTGTTCATGGATTACCCAGTAAAAAAAACCGCCGAATTTATAGGCATTGTTTTCCTGGGCGGATGGAGCCTTAGTTTGGTATTTACGTTTTTAGCGGCAATAGCTGCAAAAGCCCAGCAAAATGCAGCCATAATGGCAATACTGGGCTTTCCTATCATTGTGCCGCAGTTGCTTTTATTAATGCAGGTATCATCCACGGTGTTTGTTTCTGACGCCGCAATTCCTTTAATTAATGTTTCAATGCTACTTGTGTCAGACGTGCTTGTCATACTGCTGGCAATTATTCTTTTTCCTTTTTTATGGAAAGACTGAGTGAATGTGCAAATTTGAAAAATGGTGCAATACATCAATACCTTTCAATGCAGTCCCTGCATTACATAGAGCTATTGAAGAAGAAAGTCATTTTCACGTTTACATATTGGCGCATTGCCATTCTCCCTTATTTTTGCGCCAATTAAAAAACGATTGCCGCTTTTATAACCACAGTTATGAATAAATGGTGGTGGAAAATAGCTTGTATCCTTCTTCTGGTTTATACCATTGTTGCCGGCTTGTTATGGCAAAATGTACCGCGGTTGCCACAACTGAACGAAACGGTACGCAACATTTATTTTCATGTGTGTATGTGGTGGGCAATGATGATTTTATTCGGTGCTTCGCTTTACCATGCAATCAAATACTTAAGGTTTAATAATCTGCGTAGCGATATCATGTCACGCCAGTACGTAGCCGTAGGAATTGTTTTTGGATTACTTGGTTATGCCACCGGTTCCATCTGGATGTCGTATACCTGGGCCGATCCCAACCTTCCTGCCTCCGCTTCGTTTAGCGAAATTGCACGTGAGCCAAAACTAATTGGCGCGGCCATAGCCCTGCTTATTTATTTTGCGTATTTAGTACTACGCCAGTCTATAAACGACATTGATAAAAAAGCACGCATCAGCGCCGTGTACAACATTTTCGCTTTTGCCTTTTTATTTCCTGCCATCTGGATTATCCCACGCATCTTACCCAGTTTGCATCCGGGGGGTGAAGGCAGTGAAGGAAATCCGGCTTTGAATTTTAAAGACCTTGCACCCGGCATGCGCCTTGTTTTTTATCCGGCCATTATTGGGTGGACTTTATTAGGCGTATGGATAACAACTCTTAAAATACGCCTCCTGCTCGTTACCGAAAAAAACATGCTTCAATAATGATGAAAAAAATTTTTGTTACTGCATTTCTGCTAATGGTACACATAATGATGTTTGCACAAAATGAAATTGCAATGGCCGATGAAATGCGCAGCAACGGAAAAATTTATGTTGTGGTTGCCGTGGTGCTAACCATTTTATTTGGCATCATCATTTACCTGGTTCGTTTAGACAGAAAAATATCGAGAATCGAAAAAAATAATTCTTAACCTAAAATAGTAGCACATGTCAGCCAATGCAGAATATAGTTTCTTCGGCGCAGTAGAAAAAAGCTTTGACAAAGCAGCGAAGTTTACCGATTGGGATCCGGGCATTCTGGAGCAGATAAAAGCATGTAATGCTGTTTACTCCATGAGGTTTCCGGTGCGTATGGACGACGGCCGTATAGAAGTAATTGAAGCCTATCGTGTACAGCACTCACACCATAAAACGCCGTGTAAAGGTGGTATTAGGTTTGCCGCCGAGGTAAACCAGGATGAGGTGATGGCCCTTGCATCGCTCATGACATTTAAGTGCGCCATTGTAAATGTGCCTTTTGGCGGTGGTAAGGGGGGTATTAAGATCAATCCAAGAAAATATTCGGTTTACGAACTTGAAAAAATTACACGCCGTTACACAGCCGAACTGGTAAAGAAAAATTTTATTGGTCCGGGTACTGATGTTCCCGCACCCGATTACGGAACCGGCGAGAGAGAAATGGCCTGGATTGTAGATACGTACCAAAGTCTTAGACCCGGCGAAATTGACGCTGCTGGTTGTGTAACCGGAAAGCCCATAACGCAAGGTGGGGTACGTGGCCGGCGGGAGGCAACAGGCTTAGGCATTTTCTTTGGCATTAGGGAAGTGTGCAACATGCCCGACGTAATGGAAAAGTTTGGTCTGCCGGTGGGCATCGAAGGCAAACGTGTGGTTATTCAGGGGCTGGGTAATGTTGGCTATCATGCCGCCAAATTTTTTCAAAAGGCGGGTGCCAAAATCATTGCTTTGGCCGAGTACGAAGGTGCTATCTACAACGATAATGGTTTGGATATTGACGCAGTTTTTGAGCACCGCAAAACCAGTGGTTCCATTCTCCACTTTAATCATGGAACCAACTTCGCAGAAAATTTAGATGCGCTGGAGTATGATTGCGACATACTAATACCGGCTGCACTGGAAAATGTAATCAATGCCGATAATGCCCCACGTGTGAAAGCCAGAATTATTGGTGAAGGTGCCAACGGCCCTTTAACACCCGAAGCCGATGAAATTTTTGTACAAAAAGGAACACTGGTGGTACCCGATATGTATTTAAATGCGGGCGGTGTTACGGTTTCTTATTTTGAGTGGCTGAAAAATCTAAGTCACGTTCGATATGGCAGAATGGAGAAGCGGTTTACAGAAAATTTGAATCAGCACATACTTGGTCAAATTGAAGAGCTAACCAACAAGCAAGTTAGTGCCAGGGAGCGGGAGTTTATTATGCACGGCCCCGACGAAGTTGACCTGGTGCACAGCGGCCTGGAAGAAACAATGATTACCGCAACCAAAGAAATTATGGATGAATGGAGAAAAAATCCGCGAATACCCGACATGCGTACTGCAGCCTATGTAGTCGCCATCAATAAAGTTGGTACCAGCTACGCGGAGTTGGGAATATTTCCATAAGAATTCCAGAAACGAATTTTTAAAGCCTGTTCTGTTAAAGGATGGGCTTTTTTTATTTCGCGGCAACGGTGACAATGGTTAAACTGCCCGACAGGATTGAAATAGCCTGTTCTGTTATATCCCCTGCACATAACTCTAACAATGCTCTACCATTTTCAGGCATTGTTTTTAATACACAATTGTGTATAAGTAAGAAGTGAAATTTTTAAACCGTTTTATTTATCTTGTTGAAAGATGGTTAGTGAACCATTAGATTTTTAATCCGTGCAGAAAAATCAGCCTTCACTAAAACTATGGCTGACGACCCTCCCTTAGCTACGGCCAGGGAAGGCAAGCCGGGATTGTTCATAGCAAAACCTAAACGAATTGAGAGACACAATTATCAACCTGGAAACCGTAAACCCTATTGAGTTCTTTGGTGTTAATAATGGAAAGCTGGACATTCTGAAAAAGAAATTTCCATTGCTGAAAATTCTTTCCCGCGGCACGCAGTTAAAACTAAGTGGCGCTCCCGAGCAGGTAGAAGGTGCAAAAGAAAAAATAGAACTCATAGTGCAGTACCTCCAAAGAAATGGACACATGAGCGAAAATTATTTCGAACAAATTTTGGGTGGTGATGATGCTGAAACCCTCGACAACTTTGTGGAGCGCAACCCCGCCGAAGTGTTGGTGTTTGGCCCCAACGGAAAAACAGTAAGGGCACGTACCGCCAATCAAAAGAAGCTGGTTACATCAGTTGAAAAAAACGACATTGTTTTTGCAATTGGCCCGGCTGGTACCGGTAAAACATACACCGCAGTGGCGATGGCTGTACGTGCCTTAAAAAATAAAGCCGTTAAAAAAATTGTACTCACCCGCCCCGCAGTTGAAGCAGGTGAAAATTTGGGCTTTTTACCCGGCGATTTAAAAGAAAAAATTGATCCCTACCTGCGGCCTTTATACGATGCACTGGATGATATGATACCTGCGGACAAGCTGGGGTATTATATGAGCACAAGAACAATTGAAATTGCACCACTCGCCTACATGCGTGGCCGCACCCTGGATAATTGTTTTATCATCTTGGATGAGGCACAAAATGCTACCGACCTTCAAATAAAAATGTTTCTAACCCGCATAGGTGGTAATGCAAAAGCCATCATCACCGGCGATCTAACCCAGGTCGATCTTCCCAAAAATCAAAAAAGCGGGTTAGCGAAGGCAAGCCGCATTTTAAAAAATGTTGAAGGTATTGGCTATATTGAATTAGATGAAGAGGATGTTGTACGTCACAAATTGGTGAAAGCAATTTTGCGGGCTTATGATAAAGAACATCAGCGGGAACAGGAAATTGAGGAGGTAGAAAAAAAAGAAAGAAAAGACCGCCGATTTTATGATAGGGAGAGAGAGTAAACCCTCCACAGTTGCCAACTTTAGTTGTAGGATACACATTGTCTGAAAGGATAAAGTTGGCAACTGTTTCTTTTCCGCTTTACTTTTGCGTAAATGAAAAATTTTCTTCTCCCCGTCTTACTTACACTTACTTTTTTCTCATGCACTAATAGCGAAAATAAAACTACAGTCACCTCGGAAAACCAGGTTGATGCAGCCCGAAATTTTATCCGTGCCGCATTAGATGGTAAATGGAATGATGCACAAAAATTCATGTTGCCCGATTCAACCAACCTGCAGGTTTTAGACAACCTCAAAAGAAACTGGGAAAACCAGATGAATGCCGACGACAAAAGAGGTTACCGCGACGCTTCAATAAATTTATACGACACCAGAAATGTAGCCGACACGATAGTAATTGTAAACTATTCCAACTCGTACAAAAAAGAAAGAGACTCAGTGCGGGTCGTTCGCATTAACCAACAGTGGCTGGTTGATTTAAAATACTCCTTTCCGCAAACCGATACTTCGCATCATGCTCAGTAATTTTTTATTGGTTGGTTTAGGTGGCGCCATTGGTAGCATGCTGCGCTTTGCTTTTCAAAAAATGCTGAATGACAGTTTTCCGGTGGGCACTCTTTTAGTTAATGTAATTGGTTGCCTGCTTATTGGTTTGCTTTGGGGCTATTTTGCAAAAACAAATGT
Source organism: Chitinophagales bacterium (assembly GCA_031425835.1). Taxonomy (GTDB): domain Bacteria; phylum Bacteroidota; class Bacteroidia; order Chitinophagales; family Chitinophagaceae; genus Flavisolibacter. The sequence continues at coordinate 61,752 of JANPKD010000051.1, read as the reverse complement.
TACGCTTAATCTGTTGCTTGTAACAGGTTTTTGCGGCGGCTTCACTACTTTTTCGGCGTTTACGCAAGAAGGTGTCGACATGCTTTTGCATCATCGCTTCCTGCCTTTTATATTGTACACCAGCCTTAGTGTAGTAGTTGGCTTAGCGGCTACCTTCGCAGGGTATAAAATCACCTCTTAATTATGATAAGAACAATAAACGTATTACATCCCTGGCATGGCGCAAACTTTGGTAACAAGGCACCCGAAATTGTAAAGGCATTGATTGAGATACCGCAGGGCTCAAGAACAAAATATGAAATTGATAAAGAAACCGGTTTGCTGAAACTGGACCGGATTATCTATTCCTCTTTTCACTACCCTGTTAACTATGGGTTTATTCCGCAAACACTTGGCGAGGATGGAGACCCGCTTGATATTTTAGTGCTGTGCTCACAATCTATTCAACCGCTTTGTTTGGTTGAGGCCAAAGTAATTGGCAATATGCAAATGATTGACATGGGCGAAAAAGACGATAAAATAATTGCCGTTGCAACAAAAGATCCTTCGGTAAATCACTTTAATGCACTTGAAGATATGCCGCCACATTTTATTAATGAGTTGCGCAATTATTTTGAACAGTACAAAGTGCTTGAAAATAAACAGGTGCACATTGAAGATTTTCAGAACAAGGAAATTGCATACACTATCATTAACGAAGCCATTGCTTTTTACAAAGAAAAATTTCCCATGTGATGCCTCAATCAAAACAGACTATGACAACACAAATCATTTTCATTGTTTTAATTATTGGCTTGTGCGCAGGTATGCTGAGTGGGCTGGTCGGTGTAGGTGGCGGAATTATTTTGGTGCCGGCCCTGGTTTTCTTTCTTGGCTACAACCAGCACCAGGCCCAGGGTACTTCGTTAGGTGTGTTGGTTTTTCCGGTGGTGATACTGGGCTTTTTAAAGTATGCAACCGAGCTAAAAAAAACCGGCGATCCGGTTGACTTTAGAATAATTGGCCTGCTGGCAGTGGGTTTTTTAATTGGTGGATATTTTGGCGGCAGCCTGGCGTTAAAAATTGATAAGGAACTTCTGAAAAAAATATTCGCAGCTATTCTTTTTTATACAGCCATTAAACTATTGGAATGGGATAAGGCCGTGGTTGGTTTTTTTAGAGGTATGTTCTAACGGAATGGAATTCATGCGTTCTTTTTCCATTCTCACTATTTACAATTCCTTCGCTGTCCAAACTATCAACCCGCACTTTGCCCGATGAATGAATAATTTTTCCTCCTCCTAACAAAATGCCTACGTGGGTAACCCGTCCATTTTCGTTTTTGAAAAAAGCAACATCGCCTTTTGCAGCATCATTAAAATCATTTACGGCCACTCCTTGCTCCGCCTGTTGGTAAGCATCTCTTAATAATTGCACACCCAGCAACTTAAATACCGTTTGCACAAAACCGCTGCAATCAACCCCCAAAATTGTTTTTCCACCCCACAGGTAGGGTGCATTAAGCCAAGGAGTTGCTATGGTTTCCACCAAATCAGCGCTGCCCTTTTCTATTACGCTTTTATAACTTCCTGTGAATTTCCAGCCATTCCAAAACTGCAAATTATTTACATCAAAACCTGGGAAATGACTGCCCATGGGTACGTTCATTAAACTTCCGTTACACAACACGGGGTTTAATAAACCAGTGGCAACATGTTGAACCGGGGTTAAAGCAATGTTCTCATCAACTGCTGTAACCTGATGGTGTGTTAACCACCCTTCATAGCCATCGTATAAACTTTGTACAAGCATCCACTCCCGTTTTTCTTCCAATACTTTTACTGCTTCGCCAAATAACAATTGATTGCTCATTTCACTTCGGTGTGCAGGTTCTTTTCTAACAGGTGCGGCAGGAACAGTGCAAATGGCGTAGGTCATCACAAAAAGGTATTTTTAGTTTGTGCAAATTTGCATTGTTTGCATCTTAGTGAGAAAAAAAGCAAGTTCACAAGTTTACAAGTTTACAAGTTTACAAGTTTACGAGTTCTAACGTTCATGAGTTAACGAAATAACCAATTAACCAATTAACCAGTTAACCGATTAAACTATTTTAGTGCACACCAACCGCTACGCACATATTGCCGATGCCGATTTATTGGAAAAATACCGCAGCGATGGTAACACCGAATGGATTGGCATTTTGCTGGAGCGTTATACCCTGCTGTTGCTTGGTGTGTGCATGAAATATTTAAAGAACGAAACGGAAGCAAAAGACTGTGTGCAACAAATATTTTTGAAAGTACTTACCGAAGTAGGAAAGTATAAAATTGATTTTTTTAAATCGTGGTTGTATATGGTGGCTAAAAACCACTGCCTGATGCAGTTGAGAGGAAAGGATGGCAAAAGGGTAAAAGAAATAACGGAACAACATGCTGCTGTTGGCGTTACCGGCGAACAAGAGTTGGTTACCGACGACAAAACCTACGACTTGCTGGAAGATGCGATAAACGAACTAAGTAAAGAGCAGAGGCAATGTGTAATTTTGTTTTACCTGAAGAAAAACAGCTACCTGCAAATTGTTGAAAAAACCAGCTTCAGTTTGTTGCAGGTTAAGAGCCACATACAAAATGGGAAACGTAATTTGAAAATTATTCTGGAGAAAAAAATGAAAGAACAACAAACAAAATGAGCGATAATCTAAAGGACATATTATCCCATTTGAACCCCGAAATTGACCAGGAAACGTTGATGTTATACTTACAGGGGAAACTCTCTGCGCAGCAACAGCACGAAATAGAAAAAGAGGCTTTGCGAAACGAATTTGAAACCGACGCCCTGGAAGGGTTGACCGACTTTAAAGACAAAAAAAAATTGGCGTCGCTTGTTGATCAACTGAATGCCGACCTGCGAAAAAAAACAGAAAAGAAAAAGGCTTATCGCCGAAAATTAGAATTAAAAATTTCTCCCGCTACCATCATCGCCATTGTTATTATTCTGCTCCTTATTGTAGCGGGCTATTTTGTATTACACAGGCTGATGCAAACTTAAACCCGGCGCTAGCGAATGATGGAAGCAAACTTAAATCCCCAACGTTACTGGTACTGAATGTAAATAGGCCGTGGTTTTAATCTCAAAATTTCTTCCCTTGTCATCATCTCTTTCAGTCCCGATTTTTCGGTGTCGTTCACATAAAAAAGTTTGAAGCCCGTAAATTGCACCGGTTGTTCATTTATCCAGTAACGGTAGGTTCCTCTTTTCAAATCTGGCGGTCCCCATCCATCCATGTCCATGATTATCTGCAACTCAGGACGAAGTTTTATCTCCTTGTAGTTGGTTACCATTCCCTTGGTAAACCGGTGAATCATAAACATTTTGGACGGAATATTATTTTTGCGAACAAGTTCTGCAAGGTAATTACCGACCCAGTTAATTTCGGCGGCATCCATTGAGCCAATAACCGAACCGGGTCGTTTGCCGCCTTTGCTTAACATGGCAAATTCAGGATCAATACCTAAATGCACATTGGGCATCGACAAATATTTTTCCCACACCGGAATTTCTTCCTGCAAAGTGCTGAGGCCAATTTGTACATCAATAAAAACCTGTGCGTTTATTTCTTTCGCCCATTCTAATACCTTATCAACTTCGGTAGTTGGCATGCGGTAGCGCCACTTACCATCTTTTCCGGCAGCACCCTGGGCAGTAGCGCAGATGTAGTGTAGGGCAGGTATTGATTTAATAACCGTGTCGGCCTCATTCCATTTTTTTACTTCATCGAGGAGGCGTTTTATCATTTCATCTTTTGGCCATTTGCCCAAAGCACCCATTTTAACGCTGAATAAATTGCCGTAGTAAGCAACTACACGGTTGAAGGGTAAAATTGCACCAGGCAATGGATAGGGTTGTTTCACCGGCCAACGTCCCGACGTGTCGCCATTGGCCAAATATTTTTCAAGTTCATTAAATTTTGCAGTGTCTAAACCTGCACCTGGTGTGGTAGCACCTCCCGCCTGTTGCGGCGATGTTGTATCCTTTGCGGCTACTTTAGGTTGATTGGAATTGTTGTTGCAGGAAATAAAAATAACAGTAGAAAATAGCAGGAAGAAGTTTTTCATTTTTTGCAGATATGGGGCCGAAGATATTTAATGGTTGCTTTAGTTCAGCTAATGTTTCAACTTTTATTTGTATCAGCAAGAGACTTCATTAAAAAGCATTACATATGCGAGCTGCAATATTTTTCAAGAATACCGTAAAGGATGAAATGATTCCAACCTTTCTTGTCAGATAGTGTTTTCAAGCTTTTGCCTGAAACGCCAACTTATCCAGGGAAGAAAGGTTGGAAATCTTTCAACAAATTGAACGGGTACGAAACCGCTCACCCTTTTTCCTCGGTAGTATTAGGTGGGTTGTTGTTTCTCTGGCTGCGACGGCTGCCAGAACTCTGACCACCCCTACGGCCAATGGCACTCATGTGTTCACGGTTGCGGCTAACGATTTGTCCACCCTTACGGCCGGCTTCTCTTGCCTCGTCGCTACTCCATTCGTGTGCTACACCCTGCCTATGTGCAGCCCTACCACCTTCGCTGGCAATTTCTTTTTGCTTTTCCGGATCCATTGCTGCAAACCCACGATTAGAACTTCGTTGGCTCGTATCGCTTTTTCCAGGCTCCTCTAAATTATTTTCACTGGCGTCTGAAACATTCCGTTTTTCAAATGAATTTTCATTGGAGTTTTCTTCTCCCCTACCCATCTGAGGGTATTGATCTCTTTCTGCCATAAAACACTATAGTTTAAAAGGTTAATAATTGATAAATACTGCCTTACAACCAACAAAATAATGCCGCCGTTATTTAGCCCTTAGGCGGCAGATAATGGGTAATTTCTGCTATAGTGTGCAACAGTTTGAGCAATAAATGGGTAAGCAGGCGCGGCTGTAATTAGGAGGGCATATATATCAGGTTAATAGCCGGAAGTGACAGTATACTTCATCACCTTTTGATGATGAAAGAACTGAAAGATTGTTCACCGATATCTGTAATTTTTATTTCGTGCACTACCGAAGCCGGTGGGCCGGTGTAGCACCAATCTTTCAGTTGCTCAAGTGCTTCTGCATCCCCATTCGCTATAATTTCAACGGCACCATCATCCATATTTTTTACCCAGCCGGTAATGCTCAGGATTCGTGCTTTTTTCATAGCGGAGGCCCTGAAATAAACACCTTGTACTTTTCCTTTTATTACTAAATGAATTGCGGGCATCAATCAATGTTTGGTTCAACACTTCCTTCATTCTGAGATGGTGCATGAGTTACCTGGTGAACAAAAAAGGCTATCAACTGTCGTCCTTTATTTTTTTCCTTGCACGCAACATCACATCAAAACCCCAACCTTTACTCAGAGCATTTACTGCCCCGGCAATTCTTTTTGCCTGAGTAGTTGTGGTTTTTGCCGAGGCTATCCATCTTGAGAAATAAAGCCGGTGTCCGTTGGGTAACGAATTAAAAAATAAAAGGGCTTCCGGCTCATCCTGCAAACATTCCAGCAATGCAGGAAAAATTTTGGGAGCCTCACCATCAACCGCCAATGCAACATTAATTGTGGCACCATGCCTAACGCCGGCTGCCTTGCGCATAGCTGCATTCAGCGGTAAAATAAAACTGCCGTCGCCCATTGGCATCACTGCAACTCCTTTAATTAAATAATGTGCGAGTTTGCCTTTGACTCTGAATGATTTTTTATTTCCCGGAAAAAGTTGCTGAGCCGTAGCCGCCGGTAGCTGAATGTATGTCCACCCGGTTTTTTCACCCTGGGCATCGAATTTTTTTACTGTGGTGGTAAATGAAATCATTGAAGTGAAATGTAACAGACCAAAAGTAGACAGATTTGAACCCCTTTAAATAGTACGCAGCATCTTAATCATAGGAACATTTTGCTGCGATCTAATTTAAAAACAAAATATCTACCTGTTGATTTTGATTACAGGCTCAGAGGATTTTACTAGTTAAATTTACATGTGTGGTAGGTATACACAACTTCAGTCCGTTGCTGCCGCTTTAAACACCTGCAATAAACTATACACGCCAAGTTTTTCATTGTCCCTGAAAGACACATTGATCATTGCCTGCGCTACTATTTCCGCATCAATTGGCTTTTGTTGTTTTGCAATACCGAGCTTGTTCAAAAATTTTATCACAGCACTACCAATTATTTCACCGGGCCTCTCTTCGTTTCGCACTCCAACCAGCATACCCGGTTGCAATATTTGAACAGATTTGAACAGAAGTTTTTTTACCGCTTCCTCCAATTGGCCCTTTATGCGGGTATAAAAAATTCGGGAGTTCGGGTTGGCCATTGCCGACGACACAAGCACATAAACAGGCACACCATTTTCCGCCGCGAGCCTGGCAAAATTGTATTGGTAGGTGAAATCAATTTTGTACTGTGCTTCTTTACTACCAGCTTTTTTAATTGTTGTTCCCAGCGCAGAAAAAAGCACGTCGCCTCTCACCAATTGCTGCCATTTTTCCGGCTCGTTAAAATCAATGATGTGCTCAATGAGTTTTTGATGTCGAATACCGGTAGGGCGGCGTACGAATACCACTGCGAAAGCAAATCGTTCGTCAGTTAAAATTTTTTGGAGCAAGTGGGAACCAACCAGGCCTGTAGCGCCGATGATGATCGCGGTTTTTTTAATCATGTTTAAGTATAAACATGAAGTTATAAGTAAACCGTAAAACGGGGGAAGTAATTTTTAATGCTAAAACGTCTAAATCGTTTTAGGCAGTAACAGCGCAAACAACAATCAATCGTAAACTTTTTTGAACAATCGCAATAAAATCAAGACCATTTTTTCTTCAAAATTAAAAAGCCAAATGCTGTTTTAAAAGTTTGTTTGCAATGCTCCACAAAGGTTTGTTTTTTTTGCCGGGGGGCCAATGGCATGTATAAAGCCATGTCGCCTTTTACAGCTGCATGTATAGCCGATTCAAAATCGTGCAAGGCAAGCGAAAGAGAAGAATCGCTGTAAAATGAATGTCCGTTTGCATGTGAGGCGTGGAGACTAATTCGGGTGTATTGATCATTTAAAGGTAAAATCGAAACATCAATATTGTACCGGGCTTTTTTTTCTTCCTGATCGTAACAAAATTTAAAAGAGTGTAAGAGTTTGTTTTCATTAACCAGGCTTAAGCTGGCTATGTAAGCCGGTAGGGATAACACGCAATCTTTGGTTAGTTTCTCAGAGGCATCTACAAATGATTCCTTTGCAAGAAAAGTTTGTCGGGGCATGGTTTTTCAGTTTTCGGTTACGGATTAGCATCGAATCACAAAGTAAGCTTCAGCAGGTTTAATGTCAATCGGTAATTGCTTAATAGTAGGTGGGTGTAATTACGTGGCCTCGATAGTATTGTTACCCAAGTGAGCTTGAATAGAATATGGTGATCAGGGGTAAACAAATAGCAAAATAAAATCCTTATCAGGTGTTGACGCCCTACGGACCATACTGATTCCAATTGTTACATTTCCAGGCAAGCAACGGTATCTGGTTAAAGAGGTGAGCGGTAATGATTGTTGGAAATTTTCTGAAAGTCAATGATCAGGCATTACTGAACAAGCCCTGTACCGAAAGTTTAATTGCTGAATAATATACCCATAGCTAAAAGTATTTCGTAGATAATTGTATAAAAGCTCATTTCAATAATCCACGTCAATTCACTTTTCGAACGGTGGTAACATGGCATGGAGATTGAAACAAGCTTATCTATGTTATCCACTAATTATAAAACCCTATAAAATGCGCATCGTACCCTCTTTTCTTCTGTGTTTAGTGCTAATTTCTTCCTGCAAAAAAAATCCCGGCATCGAGGTGCCGCCCACCGAACCCATTCCACACAATAAAGCCCTTACCTGGGACAAGAAGTACGGAGGCACCAACTACGATTTTATAAATGCCACTGTTCAACTAGCCGATGGGTCGGTAGTTGGGGCAGGTGCAAGCCGCAGCATTGATGGGGATATTGGTGGCAGCCGTTTTGGTTTCGACAACTGGTTGGTAAAACTTGATAACTCCGGAGCCAAAGTCTGGAGCGTAACAAACGGTAACAATTTTGATGATTATTCAACGGCCATTATTAATACACCCGATGGGGGATTTTTGGTTGCGGGATATTCCTTCGACAACTTTAGAAATTTTTCGTGGGTTTATAAGACGGATGCCACTGGGAATAAGCAGTGGGAAAAATCACTCTCAACCGGCACCGATGCCAAACCCTTCAGCATAATTTCAAGTGGAGATGGCAATTTTATGATAGCAGGTTACGAAACTATTGCCCGCGGCGATAAGCAGGGGGTGGTAACCAAGATAAACGCTGCCGGTGAAATTTTATGGAGCAAAAATTTTGGTGGAAGCAACGAAGATCAATTTAGTAGCATTGTAAAACTACAGGACGGAGGCTTTGCAGCCAGCGGATTTTCGAAAAGCAGTAATGAAGATCTAATTGAGAACCGCGGAAATTTTGATGGATGGATTGTAAAAATTGATGCGGCAGGTACAAAAGTTTGGAGCCGCTCCTGGGGCGGAACTGACGAAGATTATTTTAAAAGCGTAGTGGCAGCTGCAGATGGTGGTATAGCTACGGCAGGATTTACACGAAGCACAGCAGGGGACATTATTACCAACCGTGGAGGAAATGAAGCATGGGTTATGAAGTTTGACGGCAGCGGTGCAAAACAATGGTCGAAAAATTATGGCGGCGCCAATGAAGAATATATTTCGAGCATAGTAAATACAAACGATGGCGGTTACATGATTGTCGGGCACACCAACAGTACAACCTGGGATGTAAAGCGACAAAATAATGACTTTGGCTGCTGGATTGTAAAGTTGGATGCAGCCGGAGGAAAAGCTGCTACAAGTACATATGGCAACCGCGACGATGAATTTATTAATACCCTTATCCCAACAAGCGATGGCGGGTATTTAATTGGTGGTTACCAGTTTGTTGATGGCAGAGGTTACGATGGATTGATGATAAAAATTGGTAGCTTGTAATTTAAATAAAACAAAATTTTGTACGGGCCTGCTCAAAAAATGAGCAGGCTTTTTTAGTATAAACAAACCCCCGTAAAAACAGGGGTAGGCATTACAAAACGTAATATTTGCTTGTTAAGAATGAACACAAATTGAACCTAAAATTCTTTGCAGTCAATAGCAATTGTACCCGGGGAAATTCAGTTGCCTTTATCGTTTGTTTACAACATAGCATTAAGTAGCGGCACGTTATTTTCACTGAAGCAATAAAAAAAATGATGAAAACGATAAAAGTTCCGTTTAACGGCAAAGGCAGAAAAATTAATTACCAGGTAGAAACGATAGACTTAAGCATGACACCAGTGCCCTACCTGAATGTGTATTCTGTATTTATTGACGATCCCGAGCTGCAATCAATAGTTGGCAATCAATTCACCATCCTGTACCACCAATCACAAACAGTAAAACCTTGCTACGATATTAATAAAGCCGGAGACATTGAAGAACAAAACCTGAAAAAACAAATTGCACAGCAGATAATAAACGACCCTGCATAATACAGCAATAAAATGCTTGCTGTCTTGTTGTACTGCACACAAAACAAGCAAGCATTTTATTAAAAACGCAGCTTAGCATTTACCGAGCGCATACCAGATTACAATAAAAATTAGAATGGTGCTTATGCAACCACCACCAAGTTTTTTTGCTCCGTATCCTGCAATAATTGCTCTAAGCCAATTGGGCATAATTGTATTTTAACCTTAGCTATTTAAAAACTATGCCAATGGTTTCAAAGAGTAACCTTTAGTTTTTAGGTCTGGTACATGAATATGCACAAGAATGCCTTACCTGCGTATTTTAAGAGCCACTAACAGGAAAATTTAGGTAGTCTATCAGTGTTAGCGATAATGGTTGGGGGCCTGCGTCGAGCGACGCCGCGGCGATCGGCAAAAAGCGGTAAGATGTTTATCAGATAACGGAAGAGATATCAATTTTGTGTAGGTAAGGTGCAAGATGTTCGGTGGAGCTAAAGGCTCTCATGTAGCCGATTTCACTTTCCTGTTCATCAAAATACACTTCTACATAAAACGAGTCGATTTGAAAAAGCAGCAGCAGAAAATCTGTAATGCGCCGGCTGGTTAAATACACTCCGTTGTTAAGTACCAAAGTTTTTTTGGTATGTTTTTCCTGGTATTTGAATTCTCTGATTTGCATAACAAGCAAGTTTTGATACTGGGTTACGAGTTCAAGTTAAGGTATCAATAACAACCACCCACTTTTTTCTGACGAAATTATTTTTATAAAAGCCTGAATGGGAAATATTGTAGGCAAAAGGGAAAATGCTGGAGTTTACTGCCGATTAGCTACCAAATTGTTTAGAGCATAAGGCGCATAAGTGTTATTCCTTACCGCAGCTATGGTTCAAGGAGGAATTTACTTCGCCGATTCGAAAATTTCCCGGCAGATGTGCTCCTTACCGCAATAAAAATTTGCAAAGCAAAGTGTATAAACAGAAGATTATTTTATTCGGGCTGACAAACTCACTACCAAGTTGCTGGCTGTTGAACAGGTGAGAAACTCAATTGATTTTCAACTGATAAAAGGTAAACGGCTTTAATAATTAATGCAGTGGGATTTTTTTTACCATCCCGCCCTGTATATCGTTAATACTATGCTGGATAACGAAAGCAGTTTCGTCAATCTGGTTGACAATTGTTTGTAGTTTGCCAATTTCGAGGCGGGTAACAACAGTAAAAAGGATTTCATTTTTACCCGGCGATTCGCCGCCCTTTCCATGGCCTCCTTTGCCACTATAAACGGTTATTCCTCTTTTCATTTGCTCTACAATTGCTGCCTTTATTTCCTCGCTGCGCTCCGATACAATTGTGACCCCGGTGTACTCCTCTAAACCATGTAATAAATAATCAACGGTTTTGGCTGCCGCAAAGTAAGTTACTATCGAGTACGAGGCAGGTTCAATACCAAGAAAGAAAATAGCTGCACCAAATATGACAACATTGAGTATCAAAATAACATCGGCTACCCTTAACGACCCGCTACTCCTGCTTACCAGTAGGGCCGCTATTTCAGTGCCATCCAACACGGCACCTCCGCGCATAGCCAAACCAATACCCAGCCCAATAAAAAAGCCACCAAACAATGCAGTTAATAATTTATCCGGGGCTACATCGGGGTAGGGCATAAATGCCAGGCAGATCGCCAACCCTAGAATGGCAATTGAACTTTTTATGGCAAATTTTAACCCCATTTGAAAGTAGCCCAGAATAATGAAGGGTAAATTGATAACCGGCAGAAGTACGTACAGGGGCCAGTTAAAAATATTGTTCAACAGCATTGAAATTCCGGTAACGCCACCATCAATAAATTTACTGGAAAGAAGGTACCCCTTAATGCCCAACCCTGCCGAAATAATACCAACGAGAATGAGTACACCATTTTTAATTTCTCTCAGTATTTCTTTTTTCATTTCGGCGTTTGTAGTTGCTTAAATAATTGAACAGGTGGTAATGTAGTTAAAAGGCCCGCATATTTAGCGGGCCTTTTTAATAGATCAAATTTGCAGCCACTACCTGTTATTACACTTGTTCCGCTGCTTTTATTTTGTGTTCAGCATTGTCTTTTTCATTTCTAAAGACTACTACGCCATCGAAAACATCAATCAGCACAGGTTGCGTTTTATCTACACTGCCTGCCAATATCTTTTTACTCAGCGCATTTACAATTTCTTTTTGTATCAAACGCTTTAGTGGCCTTGCGCCAAATTGCGGATCGAAGCCATTGTCGGCCAGATGATCGAGCAAATAATCGGAAAACAGTAACTGAATGCCTGTGCCGGCCAGCAGTTTTTTTAACTGCTCTAACTGTATGCGGATGATGCCCTTTATTTCGGCTTTCATCAGTGGTTGAAAGAGTATCACTTCGTCAATGCGGTTTAAAAATTCGGGGCGAATGGTTTCACGTAACCTTATCATCACCGCGTCTTTAGTTTTATCAACCACGGCCTCTTTATTTTTTTCTGTTACCTCGGCAAAGTTTTCCTGTATAATATCACTGCCCATATTCGACGTCATGATGATAATGGTGTTTTTAAAATTCACCACACGACCCTTGTTATCCGTCAACCTTCCATCATCTAACACCTGCAGTAGAATGTTCCAAACATCGGGATGCGCTTTTTCAATTTCATCCAACAAAACCACCTGGTAAGGTTTGCGCCTTACCGCTTCCGTTAGCTGGCCACTTTCATCGTAGCCAACATAACCCGGCGGTGCACCAACCAGCCGCGATACTGAATGTTTTTCCTGGTATTCGCTCATGTCAATCCGCGTCATCATATGCTCATCATCAAAAAGATAGTCGGCAAGGGCTTTTGCTAATTCGGTTTTACCAACGCCGGTGGTTCCTAAAAAAATAAATGAGCCAATAGGTTTCTTTGCATCCTGCAAACCAGCACGGCTGCGGCGTATGGCATCGGCAACGGCGGTAATGGCTTCATCCTGCCCTACTACCCTGTTGTGCAGTTCATCTTCAAGATTCAATAACTTTTCCCTATCGCTCTGCAACATTTTTGATACGGGTATGCCAGTTGATTTAGCAACACTTTCGGCAATGTCTTCAGCATCCACTTCCTCTTTCATTAAGCGCCGGCTGTTTTGCCCGTACTCATTTAACTGAATGGTAAATTCATGAATGAGTGTTTCCTGTTCTTTAATTTTTCCATAGCGTATCTCCGCAACTTTACCATACTGTCCTTCTCGCTCCGCCTGGTCGGCCAGTTGTTTTAATTTTTCAATATCCGCTTTTGCGTTTTGAATTTTTTCAACCATTTCCTTCTCTTCCTGCCACTTTGCTTTTAGCGTATCTCTTTCTACAGCAAGATTGGCCAGCGCAGTACTAAGGTCTTTTAATTTACTATCATCATTCTCCCGTTTAATGGCTTCCCTTTCAATTTCCAAATGCCGTATCTGCCTTTCCAGCTTATCCAATTCTTCGGGCATCGAATTCATTTCGAGCCGCAACTTGGCCGCACTTTCATCAATTAAATCAATTGCCTTATCGGGTAAAAATCTATCCGTGATATAACGAACCGATAACTCCACGGCTGCAATAATTGCTTCATCTTTTATACGAACGTGGTGATGGGTTTCGTACCGGTCTTTTAATCCCCTCAAAATAGAAATGGCATCTTCAACCGATGGTTCATCAATCAACACTTTTTGAAACCGCCGTTCCAAGGCTTTGTCCTTTTCAAAATATTTCTGGTATTCATTTAATGTTGTTGCACCAACGGCTCTTAGCTCGCCACGGGCCAATGCAGGTTTTAAAATATTGGCTGCATCCATTGCACCTTCGCCACCGCCGGCGCCAACAAGCGTGTGTATTTCATCAATAAACAAAACAATTTCTCCGTCGCTCGTGGTTACTTCTTTTATAACGCCTTTTAATCTTTCCTCAAACTCGCCCTTGTATTTTGCGCCGGCAATTAACTGGCCCAAATCAAGTGCGTAAATAATCTTCGATTTCAGGTTTTCGGGTACATCGCCATTTACAATTCTTATCGCCAGCCCTTCGGCAATGGCGGTTTTACCCACCCCAGGCTCGCCTACCAGTATTGGATTGTTTTTGCTGCGGCGAGTAAGTATGTGCAGGGTGCGGCGTATTTCTTCATCGCGGCCAATTACAGGATCGAGTTTTCCCTGCCTGGCCAATTCATTTAAATTTCTAGCGTATTTATTCAAAGCATTGAACTGAGTTTCCTGCGTGGCCGATGTTACGTTAGAGCCCTTACGCAGATCATTAATTGCGGCCACAAGTCCTTTTTCCGAAAGACCAAAATCTTTCAACAGTTTAGCAGTACTGTCATTGCCCTGCACTATTGCAAGCAACAAATGTTCGGGGGTAATAAATTCGTCGTTGAACTGTTTGAGTGCTGCACCCGCCCGCAACATTACACTGTTTGCATCCCTCGAAATATTCTGCGCCGGTTCAGTTCCCGAAATCTTTGGCAACTTTTGCAACTGCTGATCTAATTTTATTTCCAGTTGCTGCAAGCTCACCGAATTTTTTTTAAGCAGGTAATCAATCGGCGAATCTTCCTGTAGCAGCAATGCCTTTAAAATATGCTCAGTTTCAATGTTGGCATTGGCGTTGTTAAACGCCACCTGCTGCGATTGCTGAATTACCTCTGCTGCTTTGACTGTGTAGTTTGATAAGTTCATAGTTGTTATTTGAACATCGGCTCCTGAGATTAAAGCCCATGTATTTTTTATGAGTTGATTTTATTTATTCAGCCAGATCAATTTCCCTGGGTCATTCCTTCTAAAATCATAAATCCTTGCTCTCCTGGTTAATATTTATTTGGTTTGTACTAAGTTCACAAATACAAGTCCACTACTAAAATCGCAGTAAGAATGTCATACAATTTACACGCCATCTGCCTCAAGTTCAGTTCCGTTGCTGTTTTACTGTTATTGTTGCAGGCGGGCAACGCACAAAAAAATAAAAAGAATGATAAGGAATACGGGATCGAAAATTTTGAGGGTCTGAATGCGCTGCTTATTCAAAATCAGAAATTATTGGGTGCCGACGTAGTGGGATTGGTTGCTAGGGACACAATTGTTTTTAAAAAAGAAATGGGTGAATTTAATTCTAAAACAGAAGCCCCGATTGGCAGTGCAAGTACCTGGTTAACTACCGCATTGATTATGGTTTTGGTGGATGAAGGTGTTATTTCCCTGGATGATAAGGTGAGCCAGTACATTCCCATTTTTAGCAGCTACGGAAAAAACTTCATCACCATCCGGCACTGCCTCAGCAATTTTACCGGCATAGAAACGGATGGAAAATTAGTGGACATAAAAAAATACGCATCACTGCAGTTGGCTGCCGAATCGTTTGCAAAAAAAGAAATTCAATCAAATCCCGGAACGGAATGCAGGTACAGCAATGCCGGTATAACCATTGCCGGTAGTATTGCCGAAATTGTTACCAAAAAGAAATTTGATCAGCTCATCAAACAAAAATTATTTAAGCCGCTCGACATGACGAAAACCACCTTTGGCACAATGGACGGTTCGGCAATAAATGTTGCTTACGGCGCAAGGTCGATTGCCAACGACTACATTAAATTTTTGCAAATGCTTTTGCACAATGGCAAGCATAACAACAAACAGGTGTTGAGTGAAGAAGCAATAAAAGAAATGCGCAAACTGCAAGCCGATCCGGGGCAAATTAAACTGGCTCCAAAAGCGGCTACTGGTTTTGGTTATGCAATGGGTGCCTGGGTTATAGAAGAAAAAGATGGGAAAGCAACCGTTATGACAGCTCCTGGTTTTTTTGGCACCTGGCCGGTTGTTGATTGGGCTCGCGGGCACGTGTATTTTATAATGTCCAAAACTTTATTAAAAGAACCCACTGCGCAAGTGTATATGCAAATGAACGAGGCGATGGAAAAAGAGCCAGCCCCCTAAATCCCAATGTCGTTAGCTAAAGAGTTCTGTTGCCCGGCTGTTTAGAGCCCGGATAAAAGCAAAAAAATAGGACAGGGCTTTAGCCTAATACGCCTTGTTCATTGGGCTAAAGCCCATAAAAAGAGTATTGCATCTATCTATCTCCGCCATGAATCGCGGGGCAATTGAAAACCAAATTCCTTAACTGAATGACATTGGGATTTAGAGGGCTTTCACCAACACTAACCTGCTTCTATCTGCTTTGTACACATCTTCCATAAACTTTACGATGTCTTTTCCATCGCTTGCCGGAAAGCGGCCTTCAAATTTTTCCATTACACGATGGTAAATAATTTTATTGCCCTCTAATTTCAGTGTAGTTGTGTAGGTGCCAAATTTTGTTTTGTACGATGCATCGGCAAGGCCGGCTTCTACTGTGTAACCGGCAGGAATTTCTATTTCAACTTTGTCTTCGTCTTTCCAGGCCATGTCGAAAAAATAATCAACGGTCCTGTTTTCTTCAAGGGTGAGGCGGTCGCCGTTTTTATTTAAGATGTTGGGTAAAATAAAAATGCGCTTGCCGGTTATGGTAGCATAATCGGGTACTGTAATTTTTAAATCTTCTATTACTTCAGGCAAGGCAGATTTTTTTTCGGTGTACGAAAAATCAGTGATGTCATAAGTTGCCAATCTAAATTTTTGATTCAGTCTTTCTTTCACCTTTTCCTTTGAAAGATGGGTAATCATACCACTCACATCTTCCTGCTGTATTGCCTTGTATGCGGTTTGCACCTGCATGTTTAAAGTACCATCTTCGGTAAGCTTTGCAGCAATCTTTCGTAACTGCGTGTTTTCATGTAAACCATAGTGTGGTGTGGAAACTACTTTACCACCATCATCAGTAATAATGACCACTTTGCGGTTGCCGGAAAAATCGCCCATATAACCCGCAGGTGAAGTTTGACTAACACATTCTAACCATACGGTGTCTTTCTCAACCGGTACGCATAAAACAATGTGGTTGAATTGTGTTGATGGAAGGTCGTGATCAATTTCTACATTAAAATATTCCCTTCCGGCTCTTATCAGTGTGTAGTGCGATTTGATACCGGCTGCTTTTAAAATGCTGTACATGTAATTTGATAAACCCTTGCAATCGCCGTAACCTTTTGTAGCAACGAAGCTGGCCTCAAAAGGTTGCCAGCCGCCAATGCCCAATTGAATGCCGATATAGCGGGTATGCTTTTGCATGAACTCGTACAAAATTTTTATTTTCTCTTTTGGATTGGTAATGCCCGCTGTTAATGCTACAATCTGATTTATAGTGGCGTCAGGCAATACATCACGGCCTTTATTTAATTGAATTTGAAATTTGCCATAGCCCAGCCAACTGCTTGCATCGCCTTTGAAACCCTCTACCTCAAAATTGGAAGGTGCAAAAATAACCGCTGTGGTTAGTTCCCGGCGCTGAGGAGAAGCGTATGGCATTTTAAATGCAATGAGCGAGTCAACCCTCCAGCTATAAATTTTTTTATCCTTCTCTGTGGTAATGGCAGGTGCGGCTTTGGTGTTAAAGGTTTTGTACCGAAGCAAATAATCGGCAGGCGCACGAAAAACGCAGCTGCTTTTTTCAACCGACATGAAGGTAGATGTTTGTGCATACCAGCTCTCGAAATAGAAGGTGTGCAGGGCTTTTTCTTCGGTTTCATATTCTACCGTGTAGGGATAAACCGCACTTGAAAAAGTGTGGTACTTTATTCTGTTATCTACAATCATTTGTCCATCACTGGTAGCGCTTTGGTCGTTAATATCTTTCGACTTAAGTTTTTGAACAAGTAAACCAAAGGCGTTGTACATAGCACCATCGAAAGAAAGAATTTTATTCAGTTTATCGTAGCCCAAAACCATGGTTGCATACCTGCTGCCCTCTTCATTTAAAATGGTGTAGGCCACCTTCTTCTTCACTATTACTTCGGTGAGGCTAAAAATTTCGCAATGGATTTCTTCCATTCGCTTTACTACGTTGGCGCCTTTTAAAAGTTTTTCGGGAATGGCACTCACCGGGTATTTTATTTCGCCCGCAAACAAATGCGTAACACAAAAAAACGTCGCTAACAATATTGAAATGCGCATGGATTTATTTTTTCTTTTTAAAAACAATTTGCTCGCCCTGCTTTTTTACAATCAGGTTAAAAAACTCACGCAGGTTTTCGTATTCTTCGGGCATAAACAGAGCCCTTGCCATTTTCACCCGGCAACGAAAGGAGATTACATCACCGGAGTGTGTGATACGGTACTCAAAAAAGGTTTTCCCTTCTTCGTCGTATTTCGCCAGCATCTGTTTTGGCAATTCATCTACCGTGTATCCTTTGGGCACCTCCATGTTCATAACAAAAGTCTCATCGCTGGTGTAAGGCATTTCTACTGAATAAAAGCGTTGCGCCGAAGTGAACGGATTTTTTTTGTACCCTTCCCCAAACATGGGATTGATATAAAGTATTTCGTCGCCACCATGGTTAATAGTCACCGTGTATCTCAACTTCACGGGTAAATCGTAGTGTTTTAGTGAATCAATAAACGGTTCCGAAATTTTAGCATCAATACCGAAATCTTTTTCCACCTTTTTAAAAAATTCTTCGCGGCCTTTTTGTTTAACGGTTTCCCGTATATGGTAGGAGGCATTGTAGCCAGCCGTTTGCGTCATTGAACCAACCCACGCCCCTTTCTCATCGTTGGCAATAAGCAAAAAGGTATTTTGTGCTTCTTTTAAACTATCGGCAGCAAAATACACAGGCCTGTTTTCTTCGCTAATTACCCGTGCATGACCGTTATAACAAAAAGGCTGTAGTTTATTAAAACCCATGAGTGGTTCGGTGGCGTCTAAATAAAATGTTTTCCCATCAACCTTGCCTTCAACTATAATGTAATTGTAATTGCTTTCCATTGGGTAACTATCCATTGTATATCCGTGTTCGGTAGTACTGAGCATTACCGGGTTTGCTTCAATACCTGCATGGCGCAACATAGCCGTGAGTAAAAGATTAACATCAGCCACGGTGCCTTTTTTTGTTTTCAAAACATTTTTTAATGATTGGCTTAAATACGTCCCACCCCGGCTGGTGGTGGTGAAATTATCGCGTACAAACGCATAAATTCTTTGTGCCTTTTCAATGCCTGATACTGCTGGTGATGAGGCAAACTTTAAATCATCGCTCAGCCAGTTATTGTTGCTACCTAGGTCTTTTCCAAAGTTTTCGCTTTCAAGCATCGTGTTTACGAGCGACGCCCAGGAAGTGCGGTAATTTTTTATTTCAAGTGGATAGTTTTTTGAGATAAGCTCAAACTCAATACGCGAGATATGGTTGCGTGCCGTAAATGTGAAAGGTTCGGTTTTTAATTGCTGTACATCTTTCATAACCCAACGGTATTCGGTAACACCGGCCGAAAAATTAAATGTTTCGGTTGCGCCGGCGCCTCTTGTATCTCTAACTGTGAAATTTTCCTTCCTGTCCTTACGTTCGTTAATGGCTATGCCATGATACCCACGGCTTAAAAAAGAGTAAGAGTAAAACTCCGGAACACTGAACATAAATTCGCTCCAAAGAGTTGGGGCACCAAAATCCTGGAACACCCAGGGCTGGAGGTTCCAGATAAATTCGGAAACAACGGTGTACTCAATTTCAATAATGCTGCCTTCTTTTATGTTGGGCATGGTAAACTTGCGAAGGGTTGTGTTTTCATTTACCTTTTCTTTAAAAATTTGCGCTTTCTCTAATTTGGTTTCAATCACCTTGCCATCCTGCAAATTGTAGGTAACCGCTTTCAGGTTTTCCAATTGTTCTTCGGCGCCATCATTAAAATGAAGTGGTATTTCTATCGTGGCTTCGTCGTATCCATTTTTGCTGAGTATATGTACCACTTTGTGCTTTTTTATACTGATGGAAAACCATCCTTTTGAATTACCTACAATGGCCGCATCGCCTATATCACTTAGCACAACAGCATTTGCACTACTGTCAATTGGATAAATTTTTGTTTGCAGGTGGGCGGCAGTAATTTTTCCAAACTTTGTAAACTCACTTTGGTTTTGGGCAGATGCAAAAAGAGAACTTATGCAAAGCAACGGCAGAAGCAGCTTTATCATGGAGCAGTAGTTTAAATGTGGTGTAATATCAATATTTTATCACAGACATAAAAGAGTATTGCAAAAAAGTTTTTTTGTTAATTGATTACCCTTAGAAAAGCCAAGTTGAACCACATCAGTAGGCCCGGTTCCTACAATGGATATTCCATATTTACGGAGATATGGAATATCTGCCGCCGCTTCCGGGGGAGTAGAGCAGTACGGCGAACCCGGAATTATTTAAATGATTGGTTATCTACCACCCTCTCCTTCGCCGTAGCTGAACGAACGCTTTGTATTTGTGTTGATGTAATTTGCCGCGCCAATGAATGCAATTGAAAAACATACACAGCTAGTTAAAGAAACCGTTTTACGCCACGGCTTTGATTACTGTGGCATTGCACCGGCGCAGAGGCTTGATGATGATGCAAGGCGATTAGAAAAATGGCTGAACAACGGCATGCACGGAACCATGCAGTACATGGAAAATTATTTTGACTTGCGTATTGATCCAACCAAATTGGTGCCTGGTGCAAAGTCGGTGATCACTTTGTTAAAAAATTATTTTCCTCCACAGCAATCTTCTGCCGAAACAAAAATTTCGAAATACGCCTACGGCACGGATTATCACACCGTCATAAAAGCAAAATTAAAATTGGCGATAGCCGAACTACAACAAACCGTAGGGCAGTTTAACGGGCGGGGTTTTGTTGATTCGGCACCGGTGCTCGAAAGAACATGGGCGGAGAAAAGTGGATTAGGTTGGGTAGGCAAAAATGGCAATTTGATTAACAAGCAGAGTGGCTCGTTTTTTTTTATTGCTACTCTGATTGTTGATGTTGCATTGCTGTATGATGATCCGTTCGCAAAAGATTTTTGTGGCAGTTGCACTCGGTGTATTGATGCCTGCCCTACCAATGCCATTGAAGAAGGCAAGGTTGTAAATGGCAGCAAGTGTATTTCGTATTTTACCATTGAGCTGAAAGATGAATTGATTCCGCAGGAGATGAAAGGGAAATTCGACAACTGGCTTTTTGGTTGCGATGTATGCCAGGATGTATGCCCATGGAACCGGTTTAAAAAACCACATAATGAACCGGGTTTTACACCCATTGCCGAAGTATTGAATTTTGGTAAAAAAGATTGGGAAGAATTGAGCGAGGAGGCATTCAAGAACATTTTTAAAAATTCACCGCTCAGCCGTACAAAATGGAAAGGCATTCAACGGAATTTAAAGTTTATTGAAGCGAAGGACTGATTGCCAATTATAAGAAACCGTAGCAATTTTTCTATCACCGCTTCGTGGTTTTAAATCCTACATAAACCTTTTTCTTACTCACGGCACCCCCTAGCGGTTCGGCAGCAAGCGAAAATTTATTTGAAATCTTGTTGGATTATTCTGCATTTCTTTCTAACCATCACTAAAACCTAAACCCCACTTTTATTGAAATTCTTCTCAACTGGTAACTCAATTTTTGAACATCATTAGCACAATCGCCCATGAGGCACCAAACCGGGGTTTCTATTTCTTCGTTGAAAGCTTTGTAACTATAACCAGCACTAAATGTAAAGGCGTGCGATTGCAATGGAATGTTGTAACCAACACCAGCCTCATAAAACAATCCGGGTTTGCCTTTAGTTATTGCTGCTTCGCTTTGGTTGTACCACGGAAAATGCACACCGGCATCTAAAAACAAAAACGGCGTTTGTGGTTTACGCAAAATATTTTTCCTCAAATCAACAAACAGGGGTACGCTTCTTGTTCCATAATAATCAAGGCCCATACCTATTCCAGCACTAAAACAATTAAAATCAAAACCATTAATGGCTTGTAGTTGAAATGCGTTGCCTGCATTGCCTTCTACAAAACCCAAGTGCACAAGTGACTGAAATTTTGGTTTGCTGTTTTTTATTTGTTGTGCCGGGGCAACCGTGGCAACCAAAAAAAATAACGAAGCGAAAAAAATCTTTTTCATGTTACTTGTTTTCAATGGTGATTTTACTGAGCAATTTTATATTGCCGGTATTTGTATAATCGTATTGATACAGGCCATCCTGTGCAACCACAATGGCAATGCCGCCGAGTGTAATTACATCATAAGCAACCATGCCACTAAATGTTTTTGTCAAAAAAATGTTTGAAGGATTGGTGGCATCAAAAACTTTAAAACCGTCTTTTCCATCACAGATAAATAACGTGTTACCATCTTTTGAAAGTCCATGGGGGTTGGTCATGCCGTAGGTCTTAAATAAGCGTGGCGAAAACACGTTGGTGATATCAACCACATTTAATTCATTGTTGGTGCCGGGGCAACGCAAACTGGCATCGGTGGACGAACGGAGCGTTACGTAAGCATACTGCCCGTCGGCAATCACGGGATCGCAAAATTTTGCATGAGAGAAAGAACCCTGCGCAACCGGGGAAGAGGGGTTGGTGATGTCGTAAATAAACATGCCAGTGGTGGAGCCAATGAATAACTTATTTTGAAACGGATAGATGGTTTCTATACCCCAGCCCAGGTTAATGCTGTTGGTTTTTTGTGGCTCGGCGGCATTGGCAATATTGAATGCGTAAAGCCTGCTACCAGTTACACCATACATAAAATTATTGGCGATGGTAAACCTTGCCATACTACCACCCTGCCCGCTTTTTACCGGCGAAGCAGAAGCGGCACTAGCAATTGAGGGCCGGCCACCTGCGTCCATCATCAAGTTACCCATGTTATTTTTCCAACGGTCCGACGTTGCGCAATCAACCGTCGTATCCCTTACATGATACCCTGCAATCACCTGCACCGAATCGGGGTTGGTGCTTGTACCCCAAAAACTATTATTCTCAGGCAAGGCGTTATTTAAAAATTTTACCGGCTGCACATTTGTAGCCGATGAAATATCCAGCACTACAATATCAGAGTAACAATCGGCGTACATAAAATTTCCCTGCACGGCAATGTCAACATTGCCCGGAATGTTTATGAAACTAAAGTTGCGGGGTGCCGCCGGATTGCTGTTATCAATTACATGAATGCCTCTATTTACTTCGTTTAAAAAAATGTAGTTGCCATACACATAAATTTTACCGGTGTTTTGCAATGGCTGTGCCGCACTGCTTTTTATACCTGCCCGCAGCTGTGTTAGCGATTGGTAAATGGGCGTTGAAATTTTGTAATTATTGCTGCACGAATCTTTTAAACAGCCCGTTGTACAAATCAAAAGCAAGGCAATTGATATTACACCGGTGGTGGCAAGCAGAAGCTTTTTCATGTTGGTTGTTTTTTATGCTGACAATGTGTTTGCAGACAGCGTTGCGTGGGGTTGTTTTTTTTTTCAAAAAAGGATGGTTTCAATTTTTATGGTTGCCAGGGATTACAAGTAGAATCAAATTTATCAGACGACTGCAATTGGTTTTAAACTTTAGTAGAGATACAACACACCAAGGATCTGAAACCTTATTACCTTATTGAATTGCAAAGAATTGGTTGAATGAGGTAATAAGGTTTGATACAAAGTTCATTTGATTTCTACTAAGATTTAGTACCAATTCTGCTTCAACTGATTATTGCTAGGAAGCACCCTTACTGAATTTATTTACCCGAAAAAGATATTTGAGTACCGATTGATGCCGCAAATAAGTGGTTGCCACTTTTGTTTTTTTCTAACTGCGAAATGCCATATTGCAATTGCGGGCCAATGTGCATGGAAAACTTTTTTTTGTTTACTACCCGCCAGGTAATTGCCGTATGCAGGAAGGTTTGTGTTTTATTCAACGCATTGTTATCGGTGTAATAAATATTGCTGCCTGCATCGTATAACACTGCATTGGCAGCTACCATTTGCTGCAGTGAAAAACCGGTTTTGAGGTACAAAGGCAATTTTTTATTTACCTGCCAATTCAACGACATGGGCAGAGAGATAAAATGGTAGCTGTTTGTTTTGTTTGAAAAACCGGCGCCGCTGTTGGCGTAAAACTGGTTGAGTTGCAGGGAATTTCTAACAACCGAGTCTTGCCTGGTGAGCTGGCCTACTACAAGGCTTGTGCTGTAGTAATTATATTGAAGCCCGGCAGAAAAAGACAGGCGCCTGGAAATCTTTTTTTCGGCTGATGCGCCAATGGAAAAAGCAAATCCATTACGGATGGTTGATGGCGCACGGCGGGCTGTGGGCGGTGCCGACCCCGGTGTTGCAAACGCAGTAGCGTCGGCCATACTTTTTTCGCCACTAAACAAACCGCCGAATAGATTAATGCCGTGCGATAACCCGCTGATACCCGCCGCTGCATTTACCTGCAACTGCCATTTATTTTTTCCCGGCAACTGAATCATAACTGTTGGTTGAACAGCCGCTGTTGTATCGGGTTGTATCGCCGAGGCAATTTTTAGAACAACGGTAGTATCTTTTAGCGCAGGTTTTTTTATGATTGGCTCAACTGGTTTTTGCTGCGCTCCTTCGCTTGAGCTACGGGGGACCAACTTGATTTTGGTTGAAGGGTTATCGCCTAACGTAACCGGGTTCACTTTTTTTATTGCCGTTTCTGGTATGGCTGCGACAATCATTTGTTTATCAGGAGCAGTTTCGATTCTCTTATCAGCATCGGTTTCTAAGTTTTTAGCCGCGAGAGTCTCTAACCTTTTATCCGTAACGGTTTCCAACTGCTTCTCAATAGCACCGCCTCCATCTGTTACACTATTTTTCACAGCAACATTGTCGGCAAGCCGTTGTGTAGCGTTTCTTTTTTCCACAGTTTTCCGTTGCACAGTACCGCCCGCCCCTGGCATTAAACCAGGTGATGTACTTACGGATTGTCCATCTTGAATTTGCGCATTTTCCTTTCCAGGTTCCGATTTTTCAATAGATGTCTTTGGCTCAGCTACAGGTTCGTTTGTTTTTTGAGCAATTGCGTTTTTTAAAGGAAGTTGATTTATTTTTTTTGGAATAACATTTTCCTGAGAAGAAAATTGATCTACTGTTTCAGAAGGCAAAACTGTTTCGGCGGTTTTTTTTGGCTGAACTCCGTTAGCCTGGTGAGCACTTGTTGCTCTGGCAATGGGTGAATTTTCTAACTGAACAACCCACCAAATACCACCTGCCGTAAGCAAGGTTAAAATGGGAAGCCAGATAAAGAAGCGTCTTCTTTTCTTTTCTGTTTGTATTTGCAATGCCACCTTCTGCCAAACAGGAGGTGTAGGCTCAAACCGCAGTTCGTCCATTTTTTGCTGCACCTGTTTTTCAAAATTATTTTGCATAAACTGCCTTTTTTATGTCGTTATTTTTTTGTTCAATCCACTGCATCAACAATGCTCTTGCCCTTGCGTATTGCGAACGTGACGTGCCCTCACGAATGCCAAGAATTTTCCCTATTTCCGTATGGTTATAACCTTCCACCGCATAGAGGTTAAAAATGGTTTGGTAGCCCGGCGGGAGTTGTCGTATTAAATCGGCCAACTCTTTTGCTTCCATTTTTACTTCGGGGTGCTGGTCGTTAGATACTGCATGAAGATGTTCATCGGGAAAAAGCAAATCGGTTTGGTAGCGGGCATTTCGTTTTAAAAAGTTAATAGCAGTAGTTACCATAATGCGGCGTATCCATCCACCCAGCTCGCCTTCAAATTTAAACTGGTGCAGGCTGCGAAACACTTTTACAAACCCTTCCTGCAACACATCTTCGGCATCGGGCATACACTTGGTATACCGGTAACAAACCGGAAGCATAGCCGCGGCAAAACAATCGTACAACTGTTTTTGCGCCGAAGGTTTTGCTTTCAGGCAGTCTTTAACCAAATTGTGATAATCCATGTAGCGCTATTGCAGGGGTTGACAACAAGAGTAGGCAAAGCGTTGCAGTGAAACAAAAAAACTGGTACAAAAAAAGGCTGCTCCGTGATGGGAGCAGCCTATCTTCAAAAGACGTTTTTATTTAAAAAGCGGGATCGGGAATAGCAGCAAGATTTGGATTGTTATCTCTTTCCCTAAGTGGATAGGGCATAAAATTTCTTCTTCTTTCCGCAGCCGGGCGGGCAAACCTGCGCATGTCCTCTAGCTTTAAGCCACTCATAAATAATTCGATTGAGCGATGGCGGTAAATTTGATCGAGTACTTCGGCTTGTGTGGTTGCCACCACAAGAGGCTGATTTGCATTTACACCAAAAGGATCGGCGGTCTTTGTTACAACTTTATTCAATTCAATAAGCGCATTCACCAAATCGGGAGGCGTTTGGCGGGCATACACCTCGGCTTTTATCAATGTAATTTCTCCTGGCAAATAAACCGGAAAAGCCGTAGCGGCGGCGGCTCCAAATCCATTAATGCGGTAACGCGGTAAAATGGTTGAATTGATGGTAGTGTAAAAAGGTATGCGGCCATCGTTTAATGCTGGTTGCAATGGTGGTAACAGTCCCAATGTTGAATCTTTCGGCTGCACCACATTGTTTGTTGATGTAGCCACTTCAAATAAAGGGTTTAGTGAAAGTGCATCAAAATTAAAGGTTGATTTTGCTGCGAGATTTACTGCATTTGCTGAGGTAAGGGCCTGTGCATACAAACCAGCAAATAATGAGTAGCGGGCTTTTAAAGCATGTAGGGTGTTAACAATGTCAATACCGGCCGGAACGTTTGCAATAAATGCAGCACTAATAGCATTGGCTGCTATTGCTGCCTGTGCTTCATCAATTGCTGCTATGGCTTTTTTATATCCGTCGATCCTATCAATAAAAGAAACAGTGCTGCCGGTTGTGGTTGGCACTTTTTCCCAGTACTGCGAAAGGTTTCCAATGGCCAGTGCTTTAAAAATATTTGCGTAGGCAATTAACCCGCTTGCGTAATTTTTATCGGCTAAATTTTTTGAGTTGCTTATTACTTTATCCGCGTCGTAAATTATTTTATTCAGGTTTGCCCAGAATGTAGTAAGCATGGAGTGGTTACCGTCCACCAGGTTACCACCGGCTGCCAATTGCTCCTCTGCGGTATTACCTGTATTAACTGATCTAAGTTCGTTGGTTACCAGCCCGTTTATAGTTACGGCATTATACAGGTTGCTTGCACGACCTAAAGTGTACACTCTTTGTAAACCTACTACTACACCCGTTAAACCACGGGCCGAAGAAAATACTTGTTCCTCAGTGGCGCGGGATGGATCGGTATAATCTTTTTTACATCCGGTTTGTACAGTTGCCAGCCCTGCCAGCGCCGCCACTGCAATTATGTGTTTTATATTTTTCATTGTTGATTTTTTTAGGAATTAAAATTTGGCTGAAATGCCGAAACTGAATGTTTTTGGAATAGGTACTGCACCAAAATCAATACCACGTAGAATGGTGCTTTGTCCGGCTGCATTTACTTCTGGATCGTAACCTTTGTAATTATCCCAGCTTATAAGGTTGCGGCCACTAAGGCTCACCGTAACGTCTTTTATTTTTTTGATGTTACCTAGTGTGTAACTCAGGTAAACTTCACGCAGTTTAACAAACGAACCATCGTCAATACGCCATTGTTCAATGGCCGCATAAAAGCTACTAATGTACCCACGTGGATATACGCCGGTTTGTTCCTTCTCCGCTTCCTTACCATTGCCTACTCCTTGCCTGGTGCGCCAGTCGGCATTAAAAACTTCGTTGCCCTGTACGGCATCTAACTGCACACGCAGGTTTAATTTTTTGTACGAAAACTCATTTACCAAACTTCCTGTCCAATCGGGATTTGGATCGCCAATAATTTTACGAAGCAAGGGGAAGGTGCCGATTGGCAAACCAGTAGTCGCATCCCTCTGTACCGTAAAAGTTAACGGGCCAGTTTGGGTCCCTCTTTCACCTTGGGGAAATCCGGCAGCATTCTTCACCAACTCGTTATTGCTACCCAATGCAAAGAAGGCTCCGTAAAAAACACCAATTGGCTGCCCCTCAATGAGGGCAACGGGTGCACCCGCATTAGTTGAAAGTAACGTTAAGCCCGGACCGGTTTCAATTGCCTTATTTCTATTATGGTTGTAGATGGCGGTCACTTTCCAGCTTAAATCTTTGCCTTGTAACACCGAGCCGCTTAATACCAATTCATACCCCTTATTTTCCAGGCTCCCAAAGTTGTCTAACAAACTACTGAACCCGGTAGTAGGTGCTATGAGCCGACTAATTAAAAGGTCGCTCACTTTTTTATTGTAAATATTGGCTTGCAAGCTAATGCGGCTGTTGAATAATCCCAAGTCGATACCAAATTCAACCTCCCTCTGTCTTTCGGGTTTCACATTGGTGTTTGCTAACTGTGAGCTTGAAGTAAGTGAGGTACGATTTAAAAAAGAACTGCTACTGTAAGAATTAAAGCGGCTGTAAGGGCCAATGCCGGTGAGGTTACCACTTTCGCCATAGGCAAATCTTACTTTGGCAAAATTTACAACCCTGCTTACCGCTGACTTTTTCCAAAACTCATGTTCACTTGGTATGTAGCTGGCACTAGCTTTCGCATATTTTAAATCGCGTTGGTCTTTACCAAATACCGAAGACCCATCAACCCGCAATGCCCCTGTTAAATAGAACAGGTTTTTGTAGGCAAAATTTTGTTGGGCATAATATCCCCACACCGAAAATTCACCGCGTTCATCAACACCGGGCAATAAAGTACTTGCACCATTAACCGTTTGCACAAATGGTGCAAGGCCGCGGCCCTGCAACAAACTGTAGCTGTTTTTTTCGTACTGCAATGAATAACCAACCTGCGTGGTTGAAGAAATATCGTTTGTAAGTCTGAACTGATAAGTACCGTTCACTTCATTGTTTATTCCAAAAAAATTGAAGTTACCGGCGCTAGAGTAGCCATTACGTGTGGGGTCGAGTGCGGCACCGCCACCAAAAAAACCGTCACTCACATTATAGGCGAATGGTGGTATGAAGGTCTCGCCCTTCTGCGAATATTGATCAATACCCAAGGTGTAATCGAAGGTGAGACCCCGTAATGGCGTAAACTTTAAACCGGCATTTGCAATCAATCTGTTGGTTTCCTGTTTCTGCTTTATGTCTTCAATTACCGAAA
Organism: Chitinophagales bacterium; assembly: GCA_031425835.1. GTDB lineage: Bacteria > Bacteroidota > Bacteroidia > Chitinophagales > Chitinophagaceae > Flavisolibacter. The sequence goes on along the minus strand of JANPKD010000051.1, from coordinate 33,138 downwards.
CCGGATTTACCCTGCCCCGTTCACCAATGGCCCTAATATTGCCCAAAGCATCGCGGGTTTGGATGTCGTGAAAATTACCAATGATGTTGATGGAGTTGAGTGGCGAAAAAAATGAATTACCATCGGGCTTCTCATTGCTTAAGCTGTTGGTGTAATTCAAGCCTATTAAAAATTTCAGCTTGTCGCTCAGCTCCTGGTCAATGTTAGCACGGAAACTGAATCTTCTGAAGTCGGTGTTTTTTATGATGCCTTCATTTTTGAAATAAGAAGCGGAAGTAAAATATTTTGTTTTTTCGCGGCCGCCCGAGACAGAAATATTGTTATCGGTACCTAACCCGTTGCGGAAAATGTAGTCGTTGTAATCATACCGGGTAACGGGTGTAGTTGTTAGCAACGCTGGTGTAAGTATATCCTGTGTTTGTGCACCAACACCATCAGTGGGTCCGCCAAACTTTGTCGGCGATTGATTTACTTCTACTTTTTTGCGAAGAGAATTGCGGGAGATGTTGGTAGAAAAACTTACTACAGGTGCGCCTACGCTTCCACGTTTGGTAAAAATTTGAACAACCCCTGAGTTAGCTCTCGAACCATAGATAGCGGCCGCCGCTGCACCATTCAATACCTCTATTCTTTCAATGTCGGCTGGATTAATATCAGCCAGACGGTTCTGCCCAATATTACCAACAAAAGAACCACCATCGTAATTACCGCTGGTGTTGGTAACACGGGTAGTTGCATTATTTACAATTACGCCATCAATTATATAGAGTGGTTCGGAGCTTGCCGAGATGGAACTAATACCTCTTAACCTAACTGAAATTCCACCGCCGGGATCGCCGGAATTTTGGATGATTTGAGCCCCGGCTGTTTTACCCTGCAAAGCGGCCAGTACATTTCCTGTCGCGCCTTTTGTTAGGTCGGCAGCTTTTACAGTACTTACGTAACTCCCCAATTGCCGGCGTGTGGTACCCGCAGAAGTTCCCGTAACCACCACCTCATCCATACTCAATGCGTCAACAGTTAAACTTGCATTAGCGCTAACATTGCCCGATGATGTTACCTGTATGGTTTGGCTTGCTGCTTTAAAACCAACACCCGAAAAATCGAGCATGTAACTGCCGGGATTTACATTGGCTATCAGATTGTAATTGCCCGTAGCATCGGTTAGGGTGCCAAAAGTTGTGTTGCGAATTTGCACCGAGATGTCGGGCACACCATTGCCGTCGGGGCCGGTAACTTTACCGGTAATACGCGACTGCGCAAAGGCAAAAATGGAAAAAAATTGAAACAGAAGAAACAATGCGTACCGCATGTTTTTCATCCCGGATAAGGGAATAATCTTGTTCATAAATCAGCAGATTTTTGGTGAATGGATGGGGCAATTTACTTGTTTCCTGCGGAATGTTGCCAGCAAATTGCGGGAAGCAGGATAATTATTTGCGGCTTTGTTCGGAGATTGATTGTTTGGCTACAATGGTCTTTAGATTATGCAGTCCCTGCTCCATCATTACACCGTAAGTGTTTTCGTAAAAGAGTGAGCCAAATTTTTGCCAGGGGTACCAGGGCAAATCAAAATCCATATACCATTGAAGGGTGAGTGAATCGGCGCCAGCGTATTCATAAATCTGCCAGCCATTGAATACAGCATTTTTATTGGGCTGCTCCATCTTCCATACTACAAGCGAATCGTTAGCGCTTTGAAGCAGGAAGGAAATTTTTTGATTCCATCGAATGGTGTCAACCATGAATGCCGGGTGCCATTGCTTCCACGATTCTTTATTCTTTACCAGCGCAATAATTTCTTCTTTCTTTAAACCAAAGTTGGCTGCTTTTGATATGCGAATGTGCGAGGGTATCAGCAACGAAATGAGCGTAACTACCAGGAATAAAAAAACGAAACTGATGATGGCGAGTTTGATGATACGCACTGTGAAAATTTTTGGAGGGCGATGATTTAAAAATGAAAGTTTTTTTGGAACACGGATTCATGGATAAGACGGATAATCACGGACATATTTTGCTGCACAGAATTTGGATTGCCTAACCAAGATCCTCCGACATCCAATGTTCTTTCATCCCTCGTTTTTTTGCGCAACAAAAAAAAAATCCCCGCCTGAACGGACGGGCAGGCGTTGGCATCCATCCCACCCGTGTTATCCGTGTTCCTGTTTTCCATTCTTTGAAGAATGCTTATGGCCGCTGTCGATCATTATTCCCACCTAAAAACCTTTGCGGTAATAGCATAGATGATAACACCCCAAACCAACAAAACAATTATTTGTGGCCAGCAGGCCCAAAGCGCCGCACCTTCAAATGCAACGTTGCGCATTGCATCATTTAATGCGGTGAGCGGCAGGTATTGAACAACAGATTGCAAAAATTGTGGCAGCGCAGTTTTTGGAAAAAATGTACCCGATAAAAAATATTGCGGAAACATAAACAAGTTGGCGTAAATAGGAATGACGTTTTGATTTTTAGCCAGCGACGTAATCAAAAAACCAAAACCTAAAAATACCAACAGGGCGATGCCGCTTAATAGTAGCATGTTAATGAACGTTACCACCCCATTGGCCAAAGTAAAATCGTAAACAAAATAACCGAAGCCAATGAGTACAACAACCGTTATCAGTTGAAACAAAAGTTTTGCAAAGCTCTCGCCGAGAATAATATTGATTTTGTTTACCGGGGTAGCGTACATTCTTTTCAACACAAGCGTATCACGCAAATTGTAAAAACCAAAAGCTATACTGAAAACCGCCGCGCCAATAAGTGAAAACCCAATCATGCCCGGTAAATAAAAATCTATGTTGCGGTACCTTCTTCCCTGCACCACCGATTGTGTCACCGTTGCTATTGTTTTACGTTCGGGGTACACCGCACTATCCATTTTGGAAATAGTGGTATTTAAAACAGATTGCAATAAACCCAAACTACGTTGTGCTGCGGATGAGGTGCGTAAATGAAGAGTGAAAGCCGTTGCATGCAGGTTTGTGTCGTTGTTTTTTTGCACATCAATAACGGCGGTAATTCTTCCTTTCTGTAATTCATCTTCCACCTGTTTTTTTTTCGGGTCAATAAAATGCAGCACCGGGTTTTGTTTAAGACGCATAAAAACAGGTAGTGTACTGTCGGCACCTTTTTCAAATGCTACATCAACCGAGGGGGCACCGTTGCCACTACCCAACGAACCAAAAATCCAGATTAATACGATAGGGAAAAACAAGCTGAAAAAAACTGCCTGCGGACTTCTGAATGTTGTTTTTAAACTGGCTTTTGTTATTGCCGTTAATGCGGTAAACTGGCTGTATTGTTTTGGCATGCTTGTGATTAGAAATGACTTGTGAATGGTGAGTGGTGAGTGGTGCGTAATTCAAAGAATGAAATTGTGTCAGGTAATTGGTATTGAGTAATCACTTTTAGGCATTTAGCATTTGGCAAATGACTAACGACAAACCACAACTTAACCCGTAACCAAAAACATCATTGAAGAATGAACTCAAACGGCAACCTTGCCTGCACCGACCCGGTGATCTCTTTTATTTTTTTCATTTGCTGGTACATCCGAAAATTTTCTTCACCTATTTCTTTTCTTATCATCGCTTCAGGCTCGGGTTTATTTTTATTGAGCAGGTTTTGCAACCAGCTTTTTGTTTCCGGATATTCACGAATGCTGTACTCTTTCATCTTTGCCATACGTGCCGCCGAGTTTATTGCATCCTGCAGGTTTCCAAATTTGTCAATAAGGCCCAAACGCAAAGCATCCTCGCCACTCCAAACCCGGCCCTGCGCAATTGAATCAACAAGTGCAATGTTTTTCTTTCTGCCCTCAGCCACGCGTTGTTTAAACTGTAAATAAATGCGTTCAATTGAATTCTGTATCATTTTCTTTTCGGCTTCGTTCATTGGCCTGTGCGTGCCACCGGCATCGGCATAAGTTGCCGTGTTGACACCATCGAAGGTAATGCCGAGTTTATTTTTGTAAAAAGCCTGCATGTTGGGAATGATGCCAAACACGCCAATGGAGCCGGTAATTGTATTTGGGTTTGCAAAAATACTGTCGGCACCAGCGGCAATGTAATAACCACCCGATGCTGCTACATCTCCAAAACTTACTACAACTGGTTTGCCATCTTGCTTGGCCAATTGCAGTTCACGCCAAATATTTTCGCTGGCCAATGCACTGCCACCGCCCGAGTTCACCCGCATAACAATGGCCTTTACGCTCCTATCCAACCTTGCTTTGCGAATGAGTTTCCGAAATTTGTCACCTCCAATATTATCATCACTGCCTTCACCATCAACAATATCTCCTTCTGCCAGTATTAAAGCAATCCGGTCGGGCTTTCCGGTTCTCAAATTAACCGCATCGTTGTAAGTACTCAGAGAAATCGTGTTGAATTTTGCCGTCTTCTCAACCCCCAAATTCTTTTTTATTTCGGCCTTTACTTCATCATCATACTTTGCGCCGTCGATTAATTTGGCAGCCACCGCATCCTCTGGCGTTTGTATCGTGGCGGTATTAGCCAATGCATGTAATGCCGCCGTATCTACACCTCTCGACTGTGCGGTTTGCACTAAAAAATACTGGTACATATCGCCCAGCCATTCCATTGTTTGCAACCGGTTTTCGGGTGTCATTTTTTCGGTGCGAAAAATTTCGGTTGCACTTTTAAATTTTCCGGCGTAGAATATTTGCGGCTCAATTTCTAATTTATTTAAAGTGCCTTTTAAAAACGGAAGCGTAACACTATAGCCCATCCAATCAAAATTGCCTGATGGATTTACGTAAATTTTATTTGCCGCACCTGCCACGAAATAGGCTTGCTGTGTCATCATATCGCCGTAAGCAATCACCCATTTTTTCGATTTTTTAAAATCTACAATGGCATTACGCATTTCGTTGCTGCCGGCAAAACCCAAGGCGCTGCTGTTGGCAATAATGTAAATACCTTTTATTTTTTCGTTCGTTTTTGCATGCTCAATCAAGCGCAGCGCATTAAACAAACTCACCGGTTTTTCTTCATCACTAATAATGTCGAAAGGATCGGGTACAGGCATTTCGGGGAGTGCCTCGGAAAGGTCGATTACCAACACCGAATTAACAGCTACCTGTGGTGCCTCCTTGCTGGTAAGGCTCGCCGCTGCTGCAAATAGTATAAACAGGCCAATGAAAATAAAAACAATCAGGGCCAGCAGCGATGCAAAAAATGTTTTGAAGAAAGCTCTCATTCGTAGTTTTTTATGTGGTCAAAAATAAAAGATATTTGACGCCGTGGAAGAAACTAATACCAACACTGCTTTTCTGCTTACAGGCGGGAACATTGGCGATACAAAAACCTATTTGCGCAAAGCCCAAAAGGCTATTGAAACAAAATGCGGCCCTGTAATTCTGCAATCTTCTCTATTCCAGTCTGCTGCCTGGGGCATTAAAAATCAACCCCCATTTATTAACCAGTGCCTGGTTGTTCGCACAAAGCTTAGTGCGCCGGCATTGCTGCAAGCCATACTACAAATTGAAAAACAACTGGGCCGGGAAAGGGAGGTAAGATATGGACCCCGAACGATTGACATTGACATTATTTTTTTCAACAACGAAATAATTATCCAACCTGGGTTGCAGGTGCCACACCCGCAAATGCAACACCGGCGGTTTGTGTTGCAATGTATAAATGATGTGGCCCCTCAAATGAAGCATCCTCAGTTGCACAAAACAATTACACAACTTTTAGCTGAGTGTACCGACCCGCTTGAGGTGCATAAAATTTGTTGAGGGCTTAGTGCAACAATCTTTATTTTGCGCGGCCATTACGCACCGCTCATGAAATACACGTTTATTACAATAGAAGGAAACATTGGTGCGGGCAAAACCACGCTGGCGCATTTGCTTGCCCGGCATTACAATGCAAGGCTGGTGCTGGAGCAGTTTGCCGACAACCCCTTTTTGCCGAAGTTTTACGAAAACCCTGGGCAGTACGCTTTCCCGCTCGAGTTGTTTTTTATGGCCGAAAGATTTAAGCAGTTAAAAGAACTGATTCAACAAAAAGATCTGTTTCAAAATGTTACCATTTCCGACTACCTGTTTAGCAAATGTCTTTTGTTTGCCAAAATAAACTTGCCCGATGATGAGTTTAGGTTGTACCAGCGCCTTTTTGAAATAATTCACCAGCAAGTGGTGCAGCCCGAAATTTTAATTTACCTGCATTCATCGGTAAATAAATTGCAGCAGAATATCAAGAAAAGAGCAAGACCATACGAACAAAAAATACCCGACGATTATCTTTTTAGTATCCAGGAAACCTATACCAACTACATTAAACAACACCATGTAAAAACACTTTTTATTGATGCCGGTAACGCTGATTTTTTGGGCAATCAAAAACATTTACAGGTGGTAATAGATGCGCTTGATAAAGAGTACACCGATGGACAGCATTATGTGAGTTTGCCGTAGAGCCTTTGGGTTTAGGATTTGGAGTTTGGAGTTATGCACTGCGGCAGCAACAGCTTGCAACGCATTTTCAAATAAGGCAGCCAAATTTTTTCACACTGATAATAACAGATGTTTTATCCCATCTGTTTCGAGGATGGTAGCTCGAAGCCTACGCCAACACCTCACTATTTTCAGTCAACATCTTTTATGGGCCGAATTAAATTAGACCTGCACGACATTTACAACAACAGCGCCGCAATTGACAAAGCATTGCAAAACGCCTTTGACAACGCGGTGGCGAAAAAAATTACGGAAGTGGAAATCATTCCTGGAAAGGGTAGCGGGCAATTGCGTAAAAAAGTAGAGCGTTTTTTACAACAGCCACATATAAAACCTTTGTATCACCGCATAGAGAACGACAGCAAAAACTTTGGAAGGCTGTTTGTTTACTTCCGCTATAAATAATTTTGGGCCAATTGAAAATCCTGACCGGGTTGCGCATAAACGTTTGTGTTGGTGGCAACCGAAACACTACCACACATAACCTTACCCAACGGATAGATCATCGCTATACCTTTATGCTCCCATGGAGATGTTTGTAAAACCCGCTTCGATTGTGCGCCGTATCTGGGGCAGCAGCGATACCATCTTATTTATTTTTGCAGGCGCCGCCGCCGAATTTGCTTTAAACAAAGCTGTGGACTGGTTGTACTTTACCGGCAAACTACCAGCCGATCCATTGGGCCGCTTATTTTCAACGGTTACCTACGCCAGGAAAATAGTTTTTGCCGAAAAAGAAGAAGCGAATAAATCAATTGACACAATTTACCACATACATAAAAGCGTAGAGCAATCGCGGGGCGACGTGATACCCGACTGGGCCTACCGCGATGTGTTGTTCATGCTTATTCACTATTCGATTGCCGCCTTTGAATTATTAGAACGAAAGCTTTCAGCTGATGAAAAAGAAGAGGTGTACAATGTTTTTTACAGAGTGGGCATGCGCATGCAATTAAAAGATTTACCCGTAAGTTATAATGAGTGGCTACCTGTAAGGGAGCAGCATTTGCACAACGACCTTAAAAAAAGCGATTACACCCATGATCTTTTTCGGCAGTACAAAAAACACCTTGGTGGTTTTAGGTATCGTGTGTTACTGGAAGCGCAGATAAGAGTGATGCCGCAACATGTAAAAAATCTGCTTCAACTCAATCGCCATTCCTATTTGCCGGTGGCACTCTACAGGCTCAGTAAAAAAATACGACTTGATGGAGTGCTAAAAAAATTGCTGCTGCCATCGGCATACGAAAAACAAATTGCTGCACTCGATGTGGTGCCAGGGTAAACTATCAAGCCATTTTCAATCTGGCAGACTTTAATGATTACAAAAACGGCGATCCCTCGAATTCAACACAACATTAAAACAGGGAAAATATTTCTTCAAAAAATTAGTGTGCTGGTTTTATTATCCATCTCCAACAAAATCTTTATTGGAAACATGGCGGACGATTTTTTCGTTGGATACCAGTATCGATTTTGTGGAACTACAATCAGCAAACCTTCATCATCGCCCAGCACCTTAAAATGATCAGAGGGGGGTTGCTTACTAAAAAAGGGCAGGTGGTTTTCGTTAACCATTTTTAATGTTTGGGCTTCTATTACTCCTTGCGGAAATACAATTCCCATTTCGCTGAGCCCTAAAATTTGACTGGCCGTGAATGCACCGGTTTTACTGTTGTTCAGATCAAGCCTTGCAATTAATTCAACAATGTTGCCGGCTGTGTCGAAGAAATACACCGAACGGGCGCCCCAGTTTACAAATTCGGCAATGGGGCTCTGATACTCTTCCATCCACAAAAGTTGCAGTCGCTGCTCCAGCCATGTTTTTGCTTCAATTATTTTATTTGATGGGATGGTAAATGCAAAATGATAAAATGGCCTCGCAGGAGGATAAGCCTGCGTAAAAATTATTTTACTGTGGCCCGCGGTGATGACAAAGCCATCTTTCTGTATTGTAACATCCATCTCCAAAATATTTCTATAAAAGGAGAATAGTGTTTGTACATCTGCTGTTTCCATTTCAACTTGTAGCAATTTCATCGTGTTGTGTTTTCTGTTTTTGAAAATAAAAGATATAACGTATGGCAACCATTCCTGGCCATTGGTAACACTTCGTCACCCATCATGAGTGTAAGTTTGTTATTTTGAGGGAGTAAAATTTCGATTATGGCAATCTGGTTCAAACAAAATACTTTGGGAGATGTGCAACGCCGTGGTGCAGGAACCATGGTGGAGCATATTGGAATTGAAATAACAGAAGTAGGTGATTATTTTTTGAAAGGCCGAATGCCTGTTGATTACCGAACCACTCAGCCGATGGGCATTCTGCACGGAGGTGCATCGGTTGCACTGGCAGAAACCTTAGGAAGTATAGCTGCAAATTTGGTTGTTGATGCTACAAAATATTACTGTGTAGGGCTCGACATCAATGCCAACCATACAAGGCGGGCTGCAGGAGGTTATGTTTACGGAACAGCAACGCCTTTGCACCTTGGAAAAACCACGCAGGTTTGGAGTATAGAAATAAAAAACGAAGAGGAAAAGCTGATATGCATAAGCCGGTTAACTATGGCGGTATTAAATCACTGATTGAACAAATTCCGGATTACTGACTGCACAGATTAACGGCCACTTTCTAGTATGCCGATAACCGTTGCCCTATTATACAGTTCTGAACACCGATTACCCGGCTAACCATTAAACTAACTAACGCTTGCCGGTCGGCAACGTAAATGAAAAAATACTTCCCTTGCCTAATTCGCTTTCAATAAACATTTGACCGCCGTTCTTTTTCAAAAATTCTTTGCAAAGCATTAGTCCCAAACCAGTACCCCCTTCGCTGGCGGTACCTTTTGTTGTGTAAAAATTATTTTCCTTGATTTTTTGTAGTGCTTCTGCGCTAATACCGGTCCCGGTGTCCTGCACAAATACTTCGGCATGCGAATTAAGATTGTTGACACCAACAGAAATAATGCCGTTATGCGGAGTAAATTTTATAGCGTTCGACAGCAGGTTGCGCAATACAAGATTTATCATGTCTTTGTCGGCATACACACGTATGGGCAAACTGGCTTTGTTTTCAATATAAACCTGTTTCGCTTCGGCTTGTAAACTCAGTAGCCGCATTACATCGTTAATAAGAACAGAAATATCCACCTCTTCAACCTTAGCCTCGCTTGACTGCATTTGACTTTTAGACCAGTGGAGTAAATTGTCCATAAGGCCAATGGTATAATTTAGTTCCGAGAGCACATCAGGCAACATCTTCCTGATGTCTGCCGCGGGCATGTTTTGCTGGTGCATGTTTTGGAAAAGACCGCGAACTGCATACACCGGCGATTTAAGATCGTGTGCAATTACAGAAAACAATTTATTCTTCAGCGAGTTGAGTTCAACAAGTTCCTGTTTTTGAACCCGCAGCAACTTTGCCTTCTCGGCAAGCAGGGTGCTCTGTTTTTTTATCTCCGTATTTTTTTTATGCAGCACGGTGTTCTTACGCAAAATGCGAAACTGGTAACTGGCGTTTTCCCGTTTAACAAGGTACAAGCCATAAAAAATAAAGCCTAAAGCAAGTGCCTGGTTAAACAGGTAAAGGGTGGGATTTTCAAATTTTACTTCGTAAATAAATTTTTCGAGTACAACAGCCAGAATAAAATAACTCATCATGGACAGGGCCACCGTAAAAATCATGTAACCTACGTCCTGCAAAAAAAATACAGACAGAATACCGAATAAAATGAAGTGTAGTGTTATTCCGGCATTAACTCCATTCAAATAAACAATACAAGTAAGAAAAGGATACACGATAAAATAACTGAGGCGTGCCCATTCGTGCCGCTTATAAAAATTTAAAACCAGTACAACTACACTTGTTAGCACCGGCAAACAAGATATGAGCCATGCGCTAACCGGTAGTCCATCACTATGCCACATACCCGAAAACGGAACCAAAATGCCAAATAACAGCTGCAGAAAATTAAGTTGATTAAATATTTTCAGTTTTCTTTTTTCGTAATCATCCATCCCTTGTACTACGCCTATCATTTTTATTTCGGCAAGCAGCAGTTGCGGATGCCTGAGAAAGAAATCGAAAAACGTGGGGAATTGTGCAGTACGTAAGCGGTGTTGCCAATACTGAAATTTTTGTAAAACGATTTCCATAGGGTTGTAGGTTGGATAGTTGATTTACAAAATAGTGAAATTACTTTGTAAATTTCAACACACCGCCATCTCACCACCTGCTTCATTTCGGCAATTGTGGCCCCGCTGGTTTTGAGTAATTGTGTTTTGCGAATTTAAAATTTTCACCCTCCATCATATACGGGTGATCATTAACTGGCATATCAAAATCGCCCGTCCTTTTGCTGCAACTTAAATTGAGTAGAATTACTTTATAATCAAGCAAGATCTTTTCCTGGTAACTGTTGTTTCTGTTTTTGCTGGTGTTTATTGTAGTGTGTTGATGTGTGCCGGAACGAAGCATTTGGTATGGGAAAATATTCTTCCATTAAAAGCCACGGAAATTTTTTTTGCAGTTGAAAAACTGTGCCTTTTGAAAACACCCCATTGTTGGTGAACAATAACGCGGCTGAAGCGAAAATAAAAACGCCCCACCACGCAAGTGGTTCGGCCCACATACCCATAAACGAATTGACCACAGAGGTACGGTGGCGAAAACGCAGATAGCGAATACGCACCGTTTCATTTAGAAGCGACACACCATTACGCATGTAAGAACCGCTGTAAGCCTTTCCATTAACTACGTAGGTAACGTGCAAGGTTGCAGGTGCATAAGGCGAAATAATTTTAGCATCAACCGTGCTACTAAATACCCAGGGCAAAAAATAAATAACGAAGCACAAAGCAATCAAGCCGTTTAACCCAAAAAACATTGATGTTTTTCCAAAACGCATGTTACAATTTAATTTAAAAAATTTCAATCCTTTGGAATGCCCCATGTTGATTGCAAAAAATTTGAAGATTTACTGGCACAGATTTTATATCTGTAATGCAATTCAAACAAACAAATGAACACATCAACAACATTGCTCGAAGGCTACAGCGATCTTGAAAAAGGTGCTTACCTCGGAGCCATTGCTTCCATTGCCACAGCCGATAGGTCGGCATCGGAAGAAGAAATGACTCACCTGACCCAATTGTGCACGGCCGCCGGTCTTTCGGCGGAACAACAAGAGATTGTGTTGGCGTCGGCCAATGAAATATCTGGTGAAGATTTGAAACAATCCCTTGACGTGCTCAAAACAAGTGAGTTGCGGTTTTCTTTGGTTACCGATTTAATTGCTTTTGCAAAAGCCGATGAAACTTACTCGGAAGCCGAAGAGCATAACGTTCAAAAAATTGCAGACTACTTAGAAGTGAATCAGGAACAGATGGCCGTGCTTGATCAGTTTGCAGAAAAAACCACCGGCGAAAACATTGACCCACAGACTGTGCAGGGAGGTGGTATGCTTTCCTCGCCAGGATTAAAAGATAAAATGCGATCGGCAGGCATTAATGGAGGTGGATTGTTGAAGAGCCTGATAAGTTTAGCAGCTCCAATGATTTTAGGCAGGCTAATGGGCGGTGGCCGCAGAGGCGCAGGCGGTCTTGGGGGAATGCTTGGCGGCGGTGGCCTCGGTTCGTTAATTGGCATGTTAAGCGGTGGCCGGGGCATGGGGAGCACTGGCGGTTTACTTGGCCGAATTTTGGGTGGCAGACGATAATCCGCCCTTCATCAAACTTTGGTGGACAAGAACAAATTTTTAAACCAACATAAAACAACAATGAAACAATCAAAATTTAAATTGGCGATTTTAGCACTTGGCCTTGTTGCCTCGATGCAGTTTACAGCTTGCAAGAGCGATAAGAGCGATGCGGAAATTCTTGAATCTTTTAATAAAGAGAGGATGGAAGATAACCGCATGACCAATTTATCGGCAACGGTAGTAAACGGTGTGCTTACTCTAACCGGCCAATGCGCCGATGAAGATTGCCGCAAACATGCTGAGGATGAAGTAAAAAGTATTGCTGGTGTGAAGTCGGTTGTCAACAACGTTATGATTAACACGCCAGGCAGTTCTATTGCACCGGTAGAAGTAACAAACGATGCAGCCATGCAAACAGGATTAAAAGATGCCGTAAAGGATTTTCCGGGTGTAAATGCAACAGTTATTAATGGAGAGGTAACCCTTACCGGAGAAATTCAGCGAGATCGGTTGGCAACACTCATGCAGTCAATCAACGGGCTTAATGCCAAAAGAATAAATAACAACCTCACCATTAAATAAGTTTTATGTCAACAATAGAAACAAAATATGCCGAACTGGTTAACGCCGCTAAAGCAGCAGGCGTTACCAACCTGCAGGTGCGGGAGCAGAACAACGTGCTGTATGTAGATGGCCAGGCACCATCAGGTGCGGTGAAGGACAACCTTTGGAATATTTACAACAAACTTGATCCCGACTTTCGCTCGGGTGATTTAGTGCTGGATGTAAAAGCAGCCGACATAGGCACAGGTGGCAAAGCAAAAGTTGTTACCGAGTCATCTAACCTGAATATCAGGAAAGGCCCGGGAACCGATCAGGCAGTTGTAGGAAAAGCAGGCCACCATGATACCGTAACCGTTATCAGCGAAGCAAACGATCAGTGGACTTTAATAAGAAACGACAAAGGAGAGGAAGGCTACGTTTATTCGCAGTACCTGGAAAAAGCGTAAAAACATTTGCACACCCGCACTTAGGTTATTGCGGCACAACTATTGAAACTGTTGGGTATTCTTCATCACTAAAATAAATTTATGGGTATTTTATCTTGGATTGTTCTTGGTTTGATAGCAGGTTTGCTAGCCAAAGCACTGAGGCCCGGCAACGATCCGGGTGGTTTTTTTGTAACTATTCTTATTGGTATTGTTGGCGCCGTTGTAGGTGGCTGGGTAGCATCACTGTTAGGTTGGGGCAAGGTCGATGGTTTTAATATTTATAGCATATTGGTTGCCACAGTTGGGGCCATTATTGCCCTTGCCATTTGGGCCGCAGTGAACAGGCGAAGAGTGTAGTGTACACCTACAGCAAGGTTTACGAATTAAAAGAAAAGTCTCCGCACATTGGGAGACTTTTCTTCTTTTATTTAATGATACTTAAGCTTCCTCCGCATACATTTCTGTTGGCAAACAAACGCAAATTAAATTCCTGTCGCCGTGCGTATCATTTACTCTAGACACTGCAGGCCAAAATTTATTTTGTTTGATTACTTGCATAGGGAAAGCAGCCGTTTCTCTTGAATAAGGTTTATTCCATTCATCGCTGCAAACAATAAGCTGGGTATGTGGTGCATTTTTCAGCGGATTGTTTTTCCTGTCCATTTCATTCCCTTCTATCGCCGCAATTTCTTTTCGAATGTTGAGCAGGGCATTACAAAATCTGTCTAGTTCATCTTTGTCTTCACTCTCTGTTGGTTCAATCATTATTGTACCCGTAACCGGAAACGACATTGTTGGTGCATGAAAGCCATAATCCATCAATCGTTTGGCTACATCAACAGCTTCAATTTCAGCACTCTTTTTAAAGGGCCGGATGTCAACAATAAATTCGTGCGCACAAGCGCCGTGGTGGTTTGTATAAAGAATATCAAAATCATTTTTCAACCGCGCCAGCATGTAGTTGGCATTCAAAATGGCAAACTCGGTGGCCATGCGTACACCATCGGCACCAAGCATTCTTATATAGCCATAAGAAATTAAGAGGATTGATGCGGAGCCGTAAGGGGCAGCACTAACCGGGCCTGCAGCTCCCGCCTCATCTTTTTCAGTTTCGGGGTGCGAGGGTAAATGTGGCGCAAGATGGTTCTTTACACAAATTGGCCCCATACCAGGGCCGCCGCCGCCATGTGGAATGGCAAAGGTTTTATGCAGGTTTAAATGACAAACATCGGCCCCAATTAAACCCGGTGCTGTTAGCCCAACCTGTGCGTTCATGTTCGCCCCATCCATATATACCTGCCCGCCATTTGCATGAACGATGTCGGTAATTTCTTTAACGCTCTCTTCATACACACCATAAGTTGATGGATAGGTGATCATGATACCCGAAAGATTTTCTGCGTGTTGGGTGGCCTTTAATTTTAAATCTTCCACATCAATGTAACCATTGTCCAATGCTTTTATTACAACCACCTGCATACCACACATAACAGCCGATGCCGGGTTGGTACCATGTGCTGAAATGGGAATCAACATAACATTGCGGTGCCCCTCACCGTTAGCCTCATGAAAAGACTTAATGGTAAGCAAACCTGCATACTCCCCCTGCGCACCACTGTTGGGTTGCAAACTACAGGCGTCAAAGGCTGTTATCTCGCACAAATACTTACTCAGCTCACGCACAATAAAACCATAGCCCTCTGTTTGATTTGCAGGAGCGAATGGATGCATTTTACTCCAGTGCGCCCAGCTAAGCGGCATCATTTCAGCAGCAGCATTCAGCTTCATGGTACAACTACCCAACGGTATCATGCCATGCACTAAAGAAAAATCCTTACTCTCTAACAAACGTATGTAGCGCATCATCAGGGTTTCACTATGGTGGGCATTAAAAACCGGATGCGTTAAAAACTCGGAGGTGCGTGTTAGTGAAGAAGGTATCTGATCCAACATGCCATCATCGTGAATGGTGAGGAGCTGCACGTTACTATCAATCTCTTTATCCAACAGTTTTAGAATGTCGAGTACATCAGATGAGGTAGTGGTTTCATCCAAAGAAATACCAACAATATCATCTTCAAAATAGCGGAAATTAATCTGGTTTTCTTCGGCCCGCCTTTTTAAAGCCTGCACATCATCAACCTTTATCACCACTGTATCAAAAAAGGATTCACTTACCAGTTCATAACCACCGTCTATTAATTCATCGGCCAAAGCACCGGTAAGCACGGCAACTCTTTTGGCAATGTTGCGTAACCCATTGGGCCCATGATACACGGCATACATGGCAGCCATATTGGCCAGCAAAGCCTGTGCGGTACAAATATTAGACGTGGCTTTTTCACGTTTTATGTGTTGCTCTCTTGTTTGCAATGCCATGCGCAAGGCACGGTTGTCGGCGGCATCAACACTCACACCAATAATGCGACCGGGCAGGCTGCGTTTAAATTGATCGCCGGTTGCAAAAAAAGCCGCATGGGGGCCTCCGTAACCAAGCGGCACACCAAACCGTTGTGCAGAGCCAATGGCCACATCGGCACCCAACTCGCCGGGCGGTGTAAGTAAGGTTAGTGCCAGCAAGTCGGTAGCCATGGCAACGTAGGCACCCGCTGCATGCACCTGTGTAATAAAATTTCTGTAATCCTCAACCGAACCTTTATTGTTTGGATACTGTACCAGTGCACCAAAAAAAGTTTCATCAATCATCGCCTGGGGGTAATCGCCAAAAACAATTTCTATACCTACCGGAAGGGCTCTGGTGATAACGACATCAATTGTTTGGGGAAAAATTTCATTGTCAATAAAAAACTTTGGCCTTCCTGCATGATGAATGTCTTTGTTCAATGCGTTAAAGAACATGGTCATTGCTTCGGCGGCGGCGGTTGCCTCATCTAACAAAGAAGCGTTTGCAATTGGCAGGGCGGTAAGATCGCTGACCACTGTTTGAAAGTTAAGGAGGCTCTCCAGTCTCCCCTGTGCAATTTCGGCCTGGTACGGTGTGTACTGTGTATACCAGGCTGGGTTCTCAAAAATGTTACGAAGAATGACGGCTGGTGTATGCGTATCGTAATAACCCTGGCCAATGTAATTTTTGCAAACTTTATTTTTGAGCGACACTTCTTTTATGTGGTTAAGGTATTCGGCTTCGCTCATGGCTTGCGGCAGGTTGAGTACATGCTGCATACGAATGCCGGAGGGAACGGTACGATCGATGAGTTGGTCGATGCTGTCTACACCAATTGTGCTCAGCATTTGGGCTGTTTCATTTTCATCAGGTCCGTTGTGCCGGCGTTGAAATTCTTTGCTTTGGGCTTCAAAAAGGCTCATAAAATAAACTCCGTTTTAATCCCGAAAATTCGGGACGCAAAGGTAAGTGAGAAAGCATTTGTTATGAGTTAAGATTTGGCATTAAAATCGGCTCTGAACAAACTACAGAATTAAGCGGTGCCGGGCAGTTTTACACCAGATTGTTTTATGTTCTCCATAATTTTTTGCTGCAGCAACATTTTGGTTTCGTAAAATTCGGCGGCGGGCACCCAGGCACTCACCAAAATTTTGTAGCCATCCTGTTCCACAGAAGAAACGCCTATTCTGAATGCTGGCTGTTGCAGCAATCCCTCCAGGGAAGAAACAGTTTTCTCAACCAGCTTTTTCATCTCGTCAAAATCAATTCCAAAATTCAATTTGATTTCAACATCCACTCTTCGCTTTCCTTCCCGGCTAAGATTGATAATTACTTCGTTCGATAACTTGCTGTTGGGAATATAAACAGTTTTATTATCGGCGGTTTTCATGATGGTAAAAAAAACCTGGATCACGGATACAATACCTTCCAGGCCTTGCGCAATAATTGTATCGCCAACTCGATATGGTTTTAGAAGAATGATAAGAATGCCGCTTGCAAAATTTTGAAAGGTTCCCGACAAGGCAAGGCCTGCCGCTACACCGAATGCGCCAATGAGTGCGGCAAAAACCGTCATTTGCACACCAATAACCTGCATAAAACTAAAAACAAGCAGTACCTGCAATGCAATGACGGCAACATTGATAAGAAATGAGCGGATAGAAGAGTCAATTCTTTTGCTAACAAGGTGGTTGTTCAACCATTTTTTTAAAAACCGAATAAGCCATAACCCAAGGAGCACAAGAATTATCCCCAACAAAATCCTTGGGCCCACGGTTAATATCCAGGTATAAGCCTGGTCGTAAAATTTATCTAAATCCATACACGCTCTTAGTTTGCGCTATTGCTTTAAAAACCATGCCTTTTAAATGAAGGGTGCCAGTTGCTTTAAAATTTAATTCCTGTTCTTTGCAGCATGCCCGACAACGGTTTACATAACTGGCAACAAAAGTTTAAGGAGAAACAAAAACAGTTCAAACAATTTTTAGCAAAAGCCGATAAGAATAAAGTACTGAAACAACTACCACAATTGCATGAGGAGGCCTTTAAAAAAATAGATTGTTTGCAGTGTGCCGCCTGTTGTAAAAATTATTCGCCGCGTTTTAAAACGCCTGATGTAAAAAGAATAAGCAAACACTTAGGCATGCGGGAGAGTATGTTCATTGACACCTATTTGCGGGTAGATGAAGAAGGCGATTTTGTTGTGAAGACCACCCCGTGTCCATTTTTGGGAGCTGATAATTTTTGTTCAATTTATACGGAAAGGCCATCCGACTGTCATCGTTTTCCTTACACCGACGAAGATGTTTTTATTAAGCGGCCTACCCTAACATTGAAAAACGCCAGCTTTTGCCCCATAAGTTTTTATGTGCTGGATAAGTTGACGCAGCAATTGAAATGAATGCGTAACTTTTCTTTTCTAAAAAACAACAATATGCCACGTTATGTTATTGAAAGAGAACTGCCGGCTGCAGGCAAATTATCGCAAGACGAGCTCCATGCTATCTCCCAAAAATCATGTAGTGTGCTTGATGAGTTAGGGCCAAAAATTCAATGGGTGGAAAGTTTTGTTACCGAAGACAAAATTTATTGCATTTACAATGCCCCCAACAAAACCATTAT
Source organism: Chitinophagales bacterium (assembly GCA_031425835.1). Taxonomy (GTDB): domain Bacteria; phylum Bacteroidota; class Bacteroidia; order Chitinophagales; family Chitinophagaceae; genus Flavisolibacter. The sequence goes on along the minus strand of JANPKD010000051.1, from coordinate 14,925 downwards.
AAAGGAGCATGCCGATAAAGGTGGCTTTCCAGCGAACAGAATTGAGGAAATAAAAAATGTAATCAGCCCGGTTACGGCCGAAGAGGTTTGACCGTTTTAAGTTTAATGTTTTTGAGTTTGGTATTCCAAGTAGTCTACAGCTTGAAATGTCAAACTCTTTTTTTGACGTTGTTGTAAAAAAATTGCATCGCTTACTCCCCTAATTTTTTTTTTCCGTCAGTTCATCATACGCAGCACCCAATGGTCGTTCAATTCCCTGTCCGTCCCATTTGGTAACGCCGGGTATGGCCGTGTTCTTAATAAAGGCTTCTTTTGTGACGCCTTTTTTTATTTCTGCATCCGCAAAGGACAGTAACATGAGCAAATAGCCCTGAAACTTCATTACATCTTCTTTCGTACCGGTTTCTTCTCCCGGCACCAGTGCATGCCCGAAGATGATGATGCTGTCGTTATCGGCCTTACTCCTGATCTTCCCCAATACTTTTATCCAATTAGTGATACTGGCACCGGTACTCCTGTCAACAAAAGGGTGCCGTTTGTTGAACATCAAATCGCCGGTATGAAAAACGTTGGCTTCTTCAAAATGATAAATGGCATCTCCGTTTGTATGAGCCGGACCATAATAATCTGCCTTCAACTTTTCATCGCCCAATTTCAACTTGTACTTTTTGGTAAACGTTACATCTGGCAACAGTTGTTTGTCGAGTGTATTGTTTTTTGTGGTGGCAGCGGTTTGATTCAGCAACGAATTTTTATGCGCAATTACATGGTCAACCATTCCTTTAAAGGCAATGTTTCCACCGCTGTGGTCACCGTGGTGATGCGTATTGAATAAAAATTTTAGCGGTCCTGCATTTCTGTTTTTCAGCTCGTCAATTAAATGAGGGGCTGTATCGGGAAATTGCGAATCAATAATTGCCACACCATCTTTACCCAAATAAAAACCAATGGTGCCGCCACGTTCTGTAAAAATGCCTACGTTACCACGCAGCATTTTTATATTGTGCGCATTTGTTTTGAAAAAAGATGCAATGGCTTTTTCACCGCCAAATAATGCCGCTGCAGAAATCAGAGAAGTGTTGCGAATAAAATTTCTTCGGTGCATGGGGAGAGTTTTAAGTTCTAATATCGTTTCCAGATGTTTTAATCAATGACTTGAAGCTAAATTGTCGTTTGTCCAATGCCTATTGTTTTTTGCCTATTGCCTATCGCCTATTGCCTATCGTCTTTTGTCTATTGCCTATTGTCTATTGTCCATTCATCTCTCTTACCTCAGTATTCAAACTTACGTAAAGCCTTTACTTTAAACCAGGCAATTATCACTACCAGCAAAGTCATACAACCACCAAACAAAACAGCCGGCCTTGCACCACCAAAAATGCGTGCGGTAAAGCCGCTTTCAAACTGGCCTAATTCGTTTGATGAATTAATGAACATTGAATTTACCGAACTAACGCGGCCACGCATTTCATCGGGGGTGGTTAACTGCATAATGGTACCGCGAATTACTACACTAATTCCATCGAGCATACCGGCAATGAGCAATGCGGCAAACGACAGCCAGTACCAGTTAGACAGACCGAATAAGATAATGCACAATCCAAAACCGGCAACGGCAAACAACAATAATTTGCCCTGATTTTTTTTCAATGGTATCAATGTTATCGCCACAATCATAATAAGTGAACCAATGTCAATTGCGGCATTTAGCCAGCCAAAACCAATAGGCCCAACTGCCAATACTTTACTGGCAATCTCGGGTATCAATGCAACAGCACCACCAAACAACACCGCAAACAAATCGAGCGAAATGGCACCCAACATTACCTTATGATGATACACAAACCGCAATCCCTCTTTAACACTCTCCCATGTTTTTACTGTAAGGTTTGCATGTTGCGCCGGCTTTTTTTCTATTTGATATAATACCGCAGCCGCCATTAATACAAAACCAAAAACAACATAAAAAGTTGCGTGTACACCAATGTATGCAATTAAAAATCCGGCACTGGCATGGCCAAGCATTGAAGCAGTGAGCCAGGAGGTAGAGGAGATGCTTGTAGCAAACTGCAAAATATTACGGGGTACCAACTGAGCGATGATGGCATTGGAAGATGGCCCGGCAAAGGCTCGAATAATACCGGTGAAAAAAATGACTGCATAAAAGCAAAGCGATATTTGCGAAACAGACAGTTGTTTTTCAATGGAAGGCAACGTTAGCACAATTAAGATGGCAACACAAACGGCATAACCAATAATTGCTTTTAACAGCAGCGTTCTTTTATCCGACCGGTCAACCACGTGGCCTGCATAAAGTGCCAGTATAAAAACGGGAACAAATTCGGAAAGACCAACGATGCCAATGGCGAATGAATCATTGGTAAGATGGAATAATTTATACGCCACAACCGTTGCCACCATACGCAGCGCCATGATAAAAAAGAACCGCATAAAAACATAAAACCTGAATTCTTTATGGTTCAACGGAGAAAGACTTTGTGAGGTGAAATGCATGTAAGGTTTTAAGTTTTGAGTTTTATGTTTTTAGGGTAAGTCGTTTACAAGTTCAGGGGTTTCTGAGTTCACAAGTTCACAGGTTCACGAGTTTACCCCATTCAGATTTATCCGCCATAGTTTTAACGACGGCGGAAGCTATGCCGGGCAAGCAAAACTTAAAACTCCTTTCCCGGTACAAACCTGCTTCGTTCATTTTTTAAAACATCTTCTTTATAAAAATTTATTTCTTTAAAATTTCCATTTAAAAATCCTTCGGCCTGGTTGGTGAAATATGGAGATGAAGGTGTGAACGATTCACCACCTGTCATTATGGTTTTTGCACGTAATTTATTTCCAAATTCAACAGCGGCTACAAAACTGTTTCCGGAGTAACCATATCGTTTTTTAGTACCGCCAAACCTGTTGCTGTTAAAAGAAGGCAGAGAGCCCCAGGCCGCTGATGCAAGTGCCGATGGAAGACTCCATTGGTCATCGCTGAAATTATTGTTTGTGCTTTTGTCATTGCGCTGATACCGATTGACATCGCCCCAGGCCATCAACCAGGTGCCATACAAAGCGGTTAACCTGGTTAGCGTTTGTTGCAGTAACTGTAGCTGATCATTACCCGAAACATTTTTTGCCAGCCACTCCAGCCTTCCTACAATATTGGTTTCTTCAAAATCATTTTTTGGTGGCGGTGCTTTCTGGGCAAGCAACGCAGCCCATTCAACAGCCACTGTAGTAGCTATAGATGTGGCTGAAGATTGGCGGTTCCACTGTCGCAAATAATTTATTGGTTGATACAATTTTTTCCTGCTGCTATCATCAGCTGGTAGTGCATCATAACTTTTAAAAAGTGCTGGGAGCAAAATATCAAAAGCAGTAAGATGGCGGTTGTATCCAATAGCAATTACATCATCCAAGGTGAGATTGTTTGCCTTGCTCAACAATCTTACTGCATTCAGTGCCCGTGGGTTTTCGCCATCAGGCGCCATGTAGTAAGGATAATTATTTCTGAGCGGACTGCTTTTGCCTGCAGCCGTAAATGGTGTTGAATTGCAGTTTTGTATCCAACCGGTAGCCGGGTTATGCACCTGTACAATTTCATTGAGGGCATGCGTACCATTCCATTCGGTTGCTGTAGTGCTGCCATCTACCGGCGCATCCCAGTCAAATTTTGTATTGCGCTTTGGCATAAAATTGCCGTGCCAGTAAGCAATGTTTCCGCCCGCAGCTGCAAACACCGTATTGTTTGAGTTGTTTGCTTTCAGCTCCATCACTTTTTTAAAGTCAGCATATCCATTTGCTTTTGTACGCAACCACGATTGCATGAGCGCATCTAACGAACGATTGCGTTCTTTCAGACTCAGCCAACTACCATTTCGGCTTCCCATTACCGGGCCATGATGCGTATACCACCCGGTAAAATTTTTTTCTTCTATCGTGCCATTTTTTTTATAGCGAATGGTTATGTGCTTTTTACTTGCTGGCAGCAACTTATCGTTGTAGTTATAAAAAACCGAATCGTTTCGCCGCACAATTTTTTCGGCATATACATCAGCAACATCGGCATAGCTGCTCGTGTGCATCCATCCGCAAAATTCATTGAAACCCTGGTAAACAAAAAAGTTACCCCAGGTGGCCGCACCATAAACGTTCAACCCTTCTTCACTTACCAAATGCACTTCGGTTCTAAAATAAAAAGTTACGTGGGGGTTAATGTAGAGTATAGCGTTTTTTGATGCGGTGCGTGAAGGCCCAATGGCAAAACCATTTGAACCAGTGAGTTTGATTACCCGTCCTTCGTCATACAAATTTTCTTTCGGAACAATTTTACCTAAGTCGTTTGGCGTGTACAAACTTTTTGTGTCAGCCAATGTTATCCCGCCAAACTGCGTTGCCGAAATGCTACCATCGGTGTACATTAAGGGAAACCAGGGCTGAAAACGTTTGAATACCGCGGGTTTTATTTTGGGATGTTTTTGCAAATAAAAATTTACTCCATCGGCAAAGGCATGCATTAATTTTTTAAGCCAGGCCGGGCTGTTTTCAAAATCTTTTTTTGCCGCAACCGAATCGTAAATCAGTTGCATTTGTAAATCATCAAGCACAGCCTCTTCTCCATCCACTTCGGCCAGGCGGCCAAATACCTCAAGGTAGTTGCGCTCAACCCGCTCAAAATTTTGCTGGCATTGCAAATACATCAATCCAAATACAGCATCGGCATCGGTTTTACCGTAAATGTGGGGTATGCCCCATTGGTCGGTTATTATTTCAACATTGTTTGCGTGTGCTTCAAACCTCCGCAATTCTTCAGCATCAGCAGTTTGCGCATTTGTTATAATGGGAAGGAAAAAGAGAAACAGGATAAATCTCATTGCTGCATTTTTAAGTCAATGAAAATACGGCAATGAATGGTGGCGTTATAAATTTCTTAACCGGATGTAAAGAGTGAGTGTTGTGTTGGCGGCAACAAAAAATTTGTTGGGATCAAACTTTGGCGCGGCTGCAAAGGGCAATTTGTTTTTTGATGCTCCATATCCTTCTTTTGGAATACCTAACCAGTTTGTATCCATCATCCCGTTTTTGTTGGTATCGTGAAAAACAAAGATGGCATATGTGCCATCGGGTAAATTAGTAAACTCGGCCTTAGTTTTATTGTTGGTGACCGTGACGAGTGTACATTGTAAAGGATTTTGTTTTTCAAATGCATCGGGCGAATTAAATAAACAAGCCCGGCAAATACCTTTGCTGCTTTCAAAATTATTGATAGAAGCAATCACCGTGTTTTGCGAAAAAACACTCAGTGAGAAGAAAGTGAAAATAAAAAGTAACCAATGTGTTTTCATTACTTACTGTTAGGGTGTAAAGAAAAGGAGCGATTATCAAACTCAAAACAAAAAATTTTATTGCGGTGCCTTTGTACAATCCTTTTAGTTTTTTCGGGCTGGCGGTAGCATCCTCTAAACAATTGTTTACGTATTTACTAATAAATTTCTTATGCAAAAGTCAATCCTCCTTGTAGCCCTTGCCGTGGTTGTAGTGCTATCGTGCAGCAAAAGCAATTCGGGTGGCAACCCTACACCCAACCCAACCACCTGCCCCGGTACACCTGGCCCATTATTCAACGCTGTAAAAAACGTTTTGGCCGCCAACTGTGCATTGAGCGGTTGTCATACCGGCCCCGGCGCACAAAGCGGAATTAACTTCACCGACAATTGCACTATTGTGGCGCAAGGTGCTAATGTAAGAAACCGGGCAGTTACGCAGGCTGGCACCGCCAATCAAATGCCACCACCACCTGCAGCCGCTTTGTCGGTGGCCGACCGGCAAAAAATTACAGACTGGCTGACCGCGGGCGGCAGGTTAACCGACTAACCCACATCCTGTCAAGCCCTCTTTAAAAGTTAGGGCCTAAAATCTTACCTGGGAGGTTAACACAACGCGTAATACGTCAGCGGGTAACCACTATCTGCATCTCACCCCAGTAGTTAGGTTATTCCTTCCCCCACCTAAAACTATCAATTTGCACACCGGCCAAATCAAGCACCCTGTCAACCACGGTTTGTGCGGCTTGTTCAATGTTTTGTGGTTTGCTGTAAAAAGAGGGTGAGGCGGGACAAATAATACCACCGGCAACCGTTACTGTTTCCATGTTGCGAATGTGAATGAGGTTGTATGGGGTATCCCTGATTACACAAATTAATTTCTTCCGTTCCTTGAGCATCACATCGGCGGCACGGGTAGTTAAATCATCCGACATACCCGAAGCAATGCGACCCAACGTACCCATTGAACAAGGAATGATAATCAGTGCATCGTACTTAGCTGAACCCGATGCAAATGGCGCCATAAAATCTTTTGTTGAAAAATATTTCGCATCAAAGCTGTTATAGGTGTCATCATCAAGTTCGGTTTTCCAAACCAATTTGGCATTGTCCGTCATCACAACGGAGAGCTCACTGATTTGCTCTTTCAATGGTGCAAGTTTTTGTAACAACAGCTTTGCATAAATTGATCCACTGGCGCCGGTGATGGAGACTGCAATTTTTTTCATTGGTAATGAAGATACAAATGGGGTGAGAGATTGTTGAAACCTTTCAGTTTTTATCATTCCATGAGCAAGGTTAGCTCTTGCTTCAATATAAGTAGATGTTCGGTAATGATGTTCCAGATTATTTCATCGGATACCGTGTTATACCCGTGAACAATCCGATTCCTGGTGTCAACTATCTTTCGGCTGTTTGAAAAGAAAATGGGCGAACCATGTTGCAACAAATGGTTCATGGCCTCTCCAATAATTTCAGGATTGCGTTCAACCGCACGTTTTGTTTATGTCTTTTTGATAAATGGGAAAATCAATTTCAATTAAAAACTGTTCAACTTCCGCAATTGCCTGGAGCATGTCATACATCCATGTTTTTTGTTCAGGCAGCATACAATATACGGCTTGAGGTTTCAATGGCTTGTTTGAAAAATGGATTGTTTAGGGCTTTCTGCTCTATAAGATCAATAGGTCGTTGCAACATATCTTCCAAGGCAAACTTTAATTTAAAGTAATTGTCGGAGTAGTTTGTTACATCCAGTGGATAAAACTCTACTAAAAGATCCACATCACTTTGGTCGCCAAAACTGTTGGTTAACACCGATCCAAAAGCATATAGTTTTTTAACCTGGTGGCGGGCACAAAGTTTTTGAATAGCACTGTTATGTTTATCAATCAAGGTCATAATCTGATAAATCAAACTTACAAAAAATAGACTTCCATACTCATGTCGCTTCAATGACAGGTAAAATGAAGCTTTGGCTAACAATCGTTCAAAATACCTAAAATGCTTTCCGTGTACCAGTATTTTGATTAGTACCGACGGGTGCCAAATCATCCCTCAAATTTTTGTACAACCAGTTAGTCATCTTGCTCCAGATATGGTAACTGGTATTGTCAGGGCCACCGCTTATGCCATGGTTTTTATCGGGGTAATAAGCGCTTTCAAAATCGATATTGCTTTTCACCAGGGCTTTTACCATTTGCACACTGTTTTGAAAATGAACGTTATCATCGGCCGTGCCGTGAATGAGCAGATAATTTCCTTTAATGTTGTTGGTAAAATTTATGGGCGAATTATCATCGTAACCTTTTGCATTTTCGGCGGGTGTACGCATGTACCGCTCGGTGTAGATATTATCGTAGTACCGCCACGATGTTACAGGCGCAACGGCAACGCCGGCTTTAAAAACATCGGCACCTTTTGTTAGGGCCAATGAACTCATAAACCCACCGTAGCTCCAACCCCAATGACCAATCCGGTTTTTATCAATGTACGATAAGGATCCCAAATATTTTGCCGCGTCAATCTGGTCTTCAATTTCTAGTTTGCCCAATTGCAAATAAGTTTTCTTTTTAAATTCCTCGCCACGGTAACCCGTACCCGTGTTGTCAACACTCACTACAATAAATCCATTTTGCCCCAGCATTTGGTGCCACATACTTGCCGCGCCAAACCGGTTGGCCACCTGCTGCGACCCGGGACCACCATAATTACAAAACAGCACAGGATATTTTTTCGACGCATCAAAATTTGCAGGCTTTAACATCCAGCCATTAAGTGTATCGCCTTTTGAATTGGGTACACGAATAAAACTTGTTGTGCCCAAATCGAACTGTGCTAATGTTGATTTTAGTTTGGCGCTTTCATTCAGCACTTTATTCGTAGTAACCGAAATTTTCTTTTTGTTGTTTACAATATTGTACACCGTTACCGTTTGCGGCGTGTTGATGTTGGAATAGTAGTCGTAGTACTTTGTAAAATCATCATTCATTACCACGCGGTGCCAGCCTGTTCCGTTGGTTAGTTGCGTGGTGGTTTTACCGTCAAAATCAGAAACGAATAGGTTCCGGTCCATTGGCGTTGGATAAGCAAGTGTATAATAAACCAGTCCATTGGTTTCATCAACGCCATTTACATCTGCCACGTCGTATTTCATTTTGCTGATCTGCACTCTTCTTTTGCCATCAAACCCGTAATGATAAATTTGTGTGTAGCCATTCATGTCGCTGGTGAACATAAAGTTTTTGCCGTCTTTTAAGAACCACCAGTTATCATTTATTTCAACAAAATATTTGTTGCTTTCTTCGTAGGCTGTTTGCAAATCGCCGGAGGCGGCATCGGTCATCAGTAATTTCAAATCGTTCTGCAGGCGGTTCATCCAAAACACCACAAGTTTATTGTCCTGCTTCGTCCACTTAATGCGGGGAATGTAAATATCGCCCTGCAAATATTTTGCTTTTACATCGGCAGCTGTTGCTAGGTTGTAAATATGAATTTCCACTTTTGAGTTGGCCTCCCCCACTTTGGGATACTTGTAGGTGTATTGTTTGTTGTAGCTGTCATCAAACTGTGTGAAGCTGTATTCCTTCACCTTGCTCTCATCAAACTTGTAGTAGGCAATGTATGTTCCATTAGGGCTCCATTCAAAAGCCCGTGAAAATTCAAACTCCTCCTCGTACACCCAATCGGCATTACCGTTGATGATATAATTCCATTTGCCATCGGTTGTAACAGCAGTTGTTTTAGCCGAAGGCACATCGTACACGTACAAATTGTTGTCGAACACGTAAGCAATTTTATTTCCATCGGGCGAAAAGGTAGGATGCAACACCTTACCCGCATTTAACGCCACTGCCTTTTTTGTAGCAACGTCGTACACATAAACATTCGATTTTGTTGACCGCCGGTAGATGGCTTCGCGGCCATTAAAAAAGATGATGCGTTTTTTATCAGCGCTTACTTCATAATCGCGGGTATCAATTTTTTTACCGGTGGCATCAAATACCGCCGTGTCAATTAGCTTGTCGTCATCGGCGCCGGTAAAGCCTGGCACAAACTCACCACGAAAAGTTCCTTTTTTGTAAAGGTCTTCAAGGGTTATTTTTTTCTTTTGGGCAACGGTAATCAGGGGCAGAAAAAATAAGGCGAGCAAGAGGTGCTTCATGTACAAAAATTTTATGGGTAAATGTAGGGGATTGGGGTTGAAGATAAACGCCGTTGGTGGAAAATGAGCGGGAGGATTAGGAAGGGGTTTGGTTAAGGTTGTGTCCTATTTTCTGATAACGATAGCACCAGATGTTAGCAATTCAGTACTCAAGACTTCCTGAACCTTTGTAGATAATTGGGTTAGCTCGGCGTATGTGTTATTGATCGCTGAAAACACAAAGACAGTAATGGTGTATTTCTGAAAATTCTGCTGGTACTGAAGGATTTTATCAAAAGTAAGAAGGGCTTGAAACCCTTCGTCCACCATCAATTTAAAGAGTTGGCCATTGCTTATTCCGTTCCAACCCTTCTCACGAACTGTATATACTTCGTGATCTAAAAAGTCAGACTTTTATTTTTTGGGCAGGTTTTCGTCAAGCAGCATTTTCATACAACTTCACAAGATTTTTGGAGGTTAGAAACTTGTTCGCTATCTCCAGCGTCGCAATCGCCTGTTCTCTTGTAACCGTGGGAAAGTCATCGAGAAATTCATCCAATGAAACACCCGCTTCCAAATAGTCGAATAGTGTTTCGACCGGAACCCTTGTGTTTTTAAATACCGGTTGCCCACTCAAAACTTCCGGATCAATTGTTATAAGGTCGGTTAGATTCATTTGATAAAGGTAAATCGTTAATGGTATTTTTAAACTCATGCCACACTTCATTAAAATTTGAATTCATTGCTCGAAACAAAGCAAGTACAATTAATGCGACACACTTTTGTGAAAAAATGCCCGTTGATCGGACTGCGGGCCCCCCAAAAAAAATTCCATATCCGCGTAGATATGGAATTTTAAAAAACGAACTTTCAAAACCTCTTTCAAAAAATTATCTATTCTTCGGCGTGTCTTTCAAATAGTCAAAACGTTTGGCACTATACTCCGCCATGTCGGGTATCACTTCCGATTTGTAGGCACCGGCCACCAGCTTTTCTTTTGTTTCGCTAAAGGCGTTCAGTGTTTCTTCAATGTCGGCATCAGTATGCGCCGCGGTTGGTATCAACCTGTAAATAATATGGCCTTTGGGTATTACGGGGTACACCACCACCGAAGCAAACACGCCATAGTTTTCCCGCAAATCGGTTACCATAAGTGTTGCTTCTTCTACACCACCCTTCATGTATACAGGTGTTACAGGTGAGTCGGTTTTACCAATGTCGAAACCTCTTTCTTTTAATCCTGCCTGCAACTTGTTGGCGTTCTCCCACAGTTTATCTTTTAACTCGGGTTTGGTGCGTAGCAACTCAAGGCGTTTTAAATTACCAATGGTTAATGGCAATGGCAGGCTTTTGGCAAATATCTGACTCCGAATGTTCCAGCGTATGTAATCCACAATGGCTTTGTCGCCGGCTACAAATGCCCCAATGGATGCCATTGATTTTGCAAACGTTGAGAAGTATAAGTCAATATCATCCTGCACGCCCTGCGCCTCGCCGGCACCGGCGCCGGTTTTGCCCAGTGTACCAAAACCATGGGCATCATCAACCAGCAAGCGGAATTCATATTTCTCCTTGAGGGCTACAATTTCTTTAAGCTTTCCCTGGTCGCCGGCCATGCCAAACACACCTTCGGTAATAACCAAAATACCACCGGCACCCTGCTTTTCAATTAAAGTCGTTGCCCTTTCTAATTGTTTGGTACAATCGTCCAGATCGTTGTGCTTAAAAACGTAGCGGTGACCGGGGTGCAGGCGCACACCATCAATAATACAGGCATGGCTTTCGGCATCGTAAACAATAACATCGTGGCGGCTGCACAGCACATCAATTACACTTACCATTCCCTGGTAACCATAATTTAGCAAGCAACAATCTTCCTTGCCTTCAAAGGCGGCCAGTTCGGTTTCCAACTGCTCATGAAAATGGCTGTTGCCACTCATCATTCTTGCACCCATTGGCGTGGCCAGGCCGTATTCTTTTGCACCATCCGCATCAGCCTTTCGCACCTCGGGGTGGTTGGCCAAACCCAAATAATTATTCAGGCTCCAGACAATTACATCCTTGCCGCGAAACTTCATGCGGCTGCCAATTTCTCCTTCTAATTTTGGAAAAGCAAAATACCCGTAGGCTCTTTCGCGGTGCTTACCAATTGGACCATAATTTTTTACGAGGCGCTCAAAAATATCTGCCATAATATAGTTTAAGAACAAACCCCCATCCTCCGCCACGTGGCGGAGAGCTGTACGAATTTCCCTACTGAAATGGTTGGGTTTTAATTTTTTAATATTTTGGTACGAGCTGAATTGCTACTATTAATCGCCTGTTGTGACACTCCCTTGTACGTTCAGTAATTCTGTTCCGCACTTTGTTAGCGTACTACACCGGGCAAGCATCCTCATCACCTTTTTTCAGCCGCCGCAAAAATAGGGATTTCGGAAGGAAGAAAAATTCGGTGGTCATACTCATTCCACCGGCAATAAATTTTGGATACAGGTATGCAACCCAGCGAAAGGGACATAAACTTTTAATCAACAAAATAATTTGTTGAAAACCGATGCCGGGCACCCACTACATTTGGCCCTCAATTCACCTCCATGAAAAAATGTTTTGTTTTTCTTTTTATCATTTTTCACCTGGCACCGTATGCGCAACAGCAACCTAAATTAGTTGTGGGCCTGGTGGTTGATCAAATGCGTTGGGATTTTCTTTACCGTTACCAGGACAGGTATACAGCCCATGGATTCAAACGCCTGCTGGCCGAAGGTTTTAGCTGCGAGAACACGATGATACCCTACACACCTACATACACCGCAGCCGGCCATAGCTGTGTGTACACCGGATCGGTGCCCGCCCTGCACGGCATAATGGGCAACAACTGGTACGATAAAGCGCAGAAAAAGGTAGTGTATTGCACCGATGATTTTTCGGTGGAAGGTGTTGGTAGTAAAACGGCGGCTGGCAAAATGTCGCCGCGCAATATGTGGGCTACAACCATTACCGATGAATTGAGGCTGGCCACCAATTTTAGAAATAAAACCATAGCCATCGCTTTAAAAGACCGTGGCGCTATTTTGCCTGGTGGCCATACGGCCAATGGTGCTTACTGGTTCGACAATGCATTGGGTGGCTGGATGAGCAGTACCTTTTACATGCAGCAATTGCCAGCCTGGGTGCAAAGTTTTAATAGCCGCAAACTACCTGATGGCTACTTACAGCAAAACTGGAACACTTTATTTCCCATAAACACCTACACCCACAGCACAAGCGATAGTAACGCCTACGAAAATAAATTGGGAGGTGTAAGCAATTCGTTTCCGCACATAACTGCCCACCTTACCGGCGCAAACAAATATGAAGTATTTAAGGCCACACCGTTTGGCGATACCTATACTTTAGAAATGGCTAAAGCAGCCATTGAGGGAGAGCAGTTAGGTAAAAGTGGATACACCGATTTTTTGACCGTTAGCTTATCATCGCCCGACTATGTTGGGCATAGCTTCGGGCCCAACTCCATTGAAATTGAAGACGCTTATTTACGATTGGATAAAGAGCTGGCCAGCTTTTTTACGCACCTTGATAAAACAATTGGAAAAGGGCAGTATTTGTTTTTTTTAACCGCCGATCATGGCGTGGCGCATAACCCGGGTTTTTTAGCTGACAGAAAAATACCCGCGGGAGTAGTGGATAATGCACCCGTGCAAAAAGCGCTGACCGATGGCCTGCAAAAAAAGTTTGGTATACAAGGCATCATTAGCAGTTACATCAACTACCAGTTTTATTTAAACGATAGTTTGATAAATGCCAACAAACTTGATAAAAAGGAAATAAAAAATTTTATCGCCAGCCACATGCTGCAACAGACTTCCGTATTGGCCGTGGTGGATTTAGAAAATCTCGCTAACGAAACCTTGCCACAGAAATTAAAAACAATGCTGGCAAATAGCTACAATCAAAAACTCAGCGGCCAGGTACAGGTAATTTCTAAACCGCAGTGGTTTGAAAACTGGCGCTTAGGTACCACGCACGGATTGTGGAACCCGTATGATGCGCACATTCCACTGGTGTTTATGGGTTGGGGTGTTAAGCCGGGCAAGCTAAACCGCGAAGTGTACATGAGCGACATTGCTCCCACATTAAGTGCGTTACTAAAGGTGCAAATGCCCAATGCAAGTGTGGGCGATGTAATTACCGAAGTGATTGGAGCAACACCTTCATCAACAAATTTATCGGGCGTAAAAAAATAAAAAGATGATCGTTGCGTCAGCAATCGCTTGCAGTTAGCTTTAGCTGACTGAATGATTGCACAAACATGGCAAGAGGCTTTAGCCACATTGCCAAATCAAATATGGCTAAAGCCTCTTAATAAGATAATTTCTTTTTCAGTTGGCTGAAGCCAACTGCAATTGAAGACAGGAAAAAAATTACGCAGGCAAAATGATAGTGAAGCTTGCCCCTTTTTGCAACTCGCCTTTTGCATAAATAATACCTCCGTGGTGGCTTACAATTTTTTTACAAATAGCCAGACCTATGCCCGACCCTTCGTACTCGCTGCGGCCGTGCAGCCGTTGAAAAATGGTGAAAATTTTTCCGGCAAATTCATTTTCAAAGCCAATGCCATTGTCGGCAAAAACAAGTTTATGGTATTGTTCGGCCTGGGGTAATTGATAATGCACCACATCTTTTAGCGGCAGCATTGTGTAGGAAATAGTAATACGCGGCTGCTCTTTTCCATTTACAAATTTGAGCGAGTTGCTCAACAGGTTTTGAAACAATTGCCTGAACTGCGATGGAATAATATCAGCCACTGGTAAAGGGTCGGAGGTAACAATTGCATTTACCTGTTCGATTTTGTATTCAAGAGTTTGCAGGGTTTCTTCAAAAATTGTTTGCAGTGAGCAGGGTTCAAAAGATCGGTTGCCACTGATCATTGAAATGGAAAGCAGGTCGCTAATCATTAACTGCATACGCCGGGAGGCATCAACAATTTTATTTAGGTAAATCGTCCCATCGCCCGATAATTCCTTTGCGTAGCCTGCCTGTAACTTTTCGCCAAAGGTGGAAATTTTACGCAACGGTTCTTTCAAATCGTGGCTGGCTACATAGGCAAATTCTTCCAGGCTTGAATTGGACTGTTCTAACTGCAACGTGTTTTGCAAAATGGTTTTTTCCATTTCCTTGCGGCGGTTAATGTCTAAGGCCGCGCCTAATATCTGTTTTATGTTTCCCTGTTCATCGGCTTTAAAAACAATTTCCCGCACCAAAAACCAATGCCATTCACCATCCATGCTTTTGAGGCGGCATTCGTACTGTATCATTGAATCAACCTGCTGAAAGTTTTTTTGGCTTTCTTTTCGGCAGGGCAAAAGGTGCAAATCTTCGGGGTGATACAACTGCGCGGTAACCGTGTTTTGTTTTTCGGTTATTTGTTCGGGTACATAGCCCAATACAAAAAACACT
>JANPKD010000050.1:0-31395 GCA_031425835.1 Chitinophagales bacterium | reverse complement strand
GGCAACGTTCGTTATCTGCGCCCAACACTCTACGATTTATTAGCCCACAATGCCTTGCAATATTTTAAAAACACCGAGCGGGATATTAAAAAACCATCCTACGCTTTCGAGATAAATCAACCGTCGGCCTTTGCACCCGCGGCCCAATTTGTTGAGCAGCGGTTTAGTACAAACGACAGCCTTTCCCTGCAACATAAAGCCCTTATCATTTACCAGCAATTAATAAAACTGCACTTAGCCAATAAAAACAAAGAGGCGCTTATTGATGTGGACATTGACCGCATTGAATTTGTACGCAGCAATGCCACCATGGAAAATAAGGAGGAGTTGTATGTGGCTGCTTTGCAAAAACTAATAGATGAAAATGGTAGCACCGCTTCAACAGCACAGGCGGCGTATTTACTGGCGGCTTACTACAATGAGCTTGCAAATACCTACCAGCCTTTTGGCGATACAACACAACGGTATAAAAAACTGGAAGCCAAAAAAATTCTAGAAAAAGTTGTAGCCGACACTTCAAAAAAAACCGAGGGTTGGGCAAACAGTTACAACCTGCTGCAGCAAATTACCAAAAAAAATTTTTCGTTTGAAGTAGAGAAAGTAAATCTGCCGGCACAACCTTTTAAAGCGTTGGTGAGATACACTAATGTTAGGGCTCTTTCTTTTAGATTGATAAAAGCCAATGAAGATTTAAAAAAAAGAATTGAGCGGGATGGCGATGACGAAAAATACTGGAGCAGTCTTTTATCGGCAACGGTTTTGAAAAGCTGGCAACAACCCCTGCCGGCAACTAACGATTTACAGGAGCACAGTGTTGAAATAAAAATTGATGCACTACCGGTTGGTGAATATTATTTGCTGGTTGCAGCCGATAAAAATTTCAGCAGCCAAAAAACTTTGATGGGCGCACAGTTGTTTCATGTTTCGGCCATCAGCTACATAAACCAGGGCGAGGCTTTTTTTGTTTTACACAGGCAAAGCGGGCAGCCTCTTGCCAAAGCCGCCGTTACTGTTTACACCAACGAATACGATTACAACACATCCCGCAACACCAAAACAAAACTCGCTACCTACACCACCAACGACAAAGGATATTTTAAGGTGGCGAGGCCAACACAGGAGCGCCGGAGAAATAATTATTTCCTCGACATTACTTACGAAAAAGACCGGCTGAATTTAAACGACCAATCGTATGGCTACAGTTATTATAACAACCAACCCACACCGCAAAAACCACAAACAAAAATATTTTTCTTTACCGACCGCTCCATATACCGACCTGGACAAACCGTTTTTTTTAAAGGCATTGTGGTAACAAAAACGGGTGAGCAAAACGATATTGCCACGCAATACAAAACCACTATTTACCTGCGTAATGCCAACTACCAGCTAACCGATTCGGTGGAGTTAACTACAAATGAATTTGGATCGTTCAACAGCAAATTTGTGCTGCCGCAAAATGTACTCAATGGTATTTTTTCCATCACCGAAAAAAGCGGCAACAACAGTGTATCTGTTTCGGTGGAAGAATACAAACGGCCAAAGTTTGCGGTTGATTTTGAAAAAATAAAAGAGAGCTACAAAGTTGGCGATAGTGTTACTGTAACAGGCATTGCTAAAGCATACGCAGGCAATAATATTGAAGGGGCTAAGGTTGTGTACCGCGTGGTAAGGGAGCCACGTTTTCTTTATCCATGGTTGATGTGGCGTAGCTGGCTGCCCCGCTCCGAACCAATGGAAATCGCTCATGGAGAAACAACGACGGATAAAAACGGAAATTTTATTGTTCGCTTCCTTGCCATTGCCGATAAAAAAATTGATAAAAAATCTGAGCCTGTTTTTGATTACCGTGTGTATGCTGATGTGACCGATATAAATGGTGAAACAAGAAGCGGCGAAAATGTAGTAAGTGCCGGGTACAAATCGTTATTGCTTCGGGTGCAATTACCCGAAAAAATAATGATTGATTCTTTAAAAAATATCAGCATCAGAACAGAAAATATGAACGGCGAATTTCAGCCAGCGATGGTGAATGTGTCGGTGCGTAAACTGATTCCGGAAAACCGTTTAATCCGCGACAGGTTTTGGCAACAGCCCGACCAGTTTGTAATGACGAAACCAGAATTCCTTTCTTTTTTTCCAATTGACGAATACAAAAACGAAAGGGATGAAAAAACATGGAGCCGGGGCGGTGTGTTGTTTACAAAAACCGATAGCAGCGGGGTAAATGGGCAGTGGGCAATAAGCAATGGCCAATTTGAGGCTGGGTTTTATGAAATAACTTTTGTTACAAAAGACAAGGAAGGAAATGAAATAAAGGATGTGCGGATTGTGGAGTTGTTCGATGCAAAAAATAATTTTGCCAACCCACAATATCTCTGGGCAGTTGGCAGCGATGGTGCAGTTGAACCGGGACAAACAACAACGGTTCAAATTGGCTCTTCAGCCAATAATGTTTTTCTCATCTCACAAAAGGAAACAGCATTAAAAGAAGGCAGAACAGAAAATTCGCCCAATGAAAATGATGCCGCATTTACATTCACCAACATCAGTAACGAAAAGAAAAAGTTTAGTTACAGACCCACCGAAAATGAGCGTGGTGGTTTTGGCCTGAGTTATTTTTTTATAAAAGACAACCGCTTTTATCAATTCAACGATGTAATAAATGTGCCCTGGAACAACAAGGAATTAAAAATTGAATACGCAACATTTCGCGATAAAACTTTGCCCGGTGCTGAAGAAAAATGGAAAGTAAAAATTACCGGCAGCAAAAACGAAATGGTAGCCGCCGAAATGCTTGCGAGCATGTACGATGCATCACTCGACCAATTTAAACCACACAGTTGGAGCAAGCCAAATTTATGGCCAATGTTTTATAACCGCACGGCCTGGAATGGAACCCAAAATTTTACATCAGTGCAATCGCAGGAAAATTATTTGGGCGGAGAAGATTATAAAAGTTTTGAGAAGAGGTATGATGAGTTGTCTTTTAACATGGAAGAAATAAACCAACAAAATCAATATCGAAAAGGTCGGAAAGGTTATGATAACTATCGAAGAATTGATGTAATAAGCCAGGCTGGTTTGAAAGACGAGGGAATAATAGCTGCTCCAGCTACTGGAACGATGAACAGAGCCAAAGAGTCTGATGCAGATGGCCGAAGGGATGATCTCGAAGAGACCAAATCAGTAATGGATTCTTTACTAGAACCTATTGCACAGAGCCAGGTAAGTAATCCTAATACAGACATCCAAATCCGCCGCAACTTCAACGAAACCGCATTCTTCTTTCCCGATCTACGAACTGACGCAAATGGTGCAATTGAATTTTCTTTCACTGCTCCCGAAGCTTTGACGAAATGGAAAATACAAACACTTGCGCATACGAAAGACCTGGCTTTTGGATTATCACAAAAAGAATTGGTTACCCAAAAAGAATTAATGGTGCAACCCAATGCACCACGCTTTTTGCGGCAGGGCGACCGCATGGAATTTCCAGTGAAAGTTGTCAATCTTTCCACCAAAGAAATTACCGGCCAAGTACAATTAGAATTATTTGATGCAGCCACTAACCAACCTGTTGATGGCTGGTTTCTCAACACATTTCCAAATCAATATTTCACTGTAGCACCAGGTGGCAGCGAGGCCGTTAGTTTTCCCATTCAAATTCCTTTTCTTTTTACAAGTACGTTGACGTGGAGAGTTGTTGCCAGTGCAAAATCCTCACCTGTTGAGAGAGGCCGGGACGGGGTTTTGAGTGATGGCGAAGAAAATTCATTGCCCGTTCTTACCAATAAAATTTTGGTAACTGAAACCTTGCCCATGCCCGTGCGTGGCAGTGGCACAAAAAAGTTTACGTTCAATAAATTATTGCAGTCAGGCACCAGCGAAACGTTGCAACACCAATCGCTAACTGTTGAATATACCAGCAACCCAGCATGGTATGCTGTGCAGGCCCTACCCTATTTAATGGAGTATCCGTACGAATGCGCCGAGCAAAACTGGAATCGTTATTATGCCAACGCACTGGCAACAAAAATTATCAATTCAGCGCCACGCATCAAACAGATTTTTCTGCGATGGGCAGACTCTTCGAAAGCCTCCCCCACCGGGGGAGGTTTGGTGGGGGCCTTGGAGAAAAACCAGGAATTAAAATCAGCGTTGTTAGAAGAAACACCCTGGGTACTCGACGCTCAAAATGAAACACAGCAAAAGAAAAACATAGCCCTGCTCTTTGATCTTGTTCGTATGAACCGTGAAGCAAAAAACACTTTGGAAAAATTGAAGAACATGCAATCATCGAACGGTGGATTTGTGTGGTTCAAAGGTGGCCCCGATGATCGCTACATTACACAATACATCGTTACCGGCATAGGGCATCTTAAAAAATTAGGTGTGGATGTTGCTGAATTAAAAAGCATTCTGCAATCAGCCATCCCTTATCTCGATAAAAAAATGCTGCAGGACTACAATGAAATGCTGAAGCGCAACAAAGATAAAAAGTTGATTGGCCGCGAAGATTTGGGTGGCCTCAATATTCATTACCTGTACATGCGCAGCTTTTTTCCCGAGTACGCAATGGCCGGCACCACACAAGCGGCATACAATTTTTATCGCGGTCAGTCGGTGAAATTCTGGATGAAACAAAGTTTACAAATGCAGGGAATGATTGCGCTTTCACTACACCGCACTGGTAATAAACAAACACCGCTGGCCATTTTAAAATCGCTGAAAGAAACCTCCATCAACCACGAGGAACTCGGCCGTTACTGGCTCAATAACAAATTTGGTTATAGCTGGCATTGGAGTTTTTCTCCAATAGAAACACAGGCATTGATGATAGAGGCCTTTAGTGAAATAAGCAACGACGTTGCTACCGTTGATGATTTAAAAACCTGGCTGATAAAAAATAAACAAACCTCAAACTGGCGCACCACAAAAGCAACTGCCGATGCCTGTTATGCCATGCTGTTGCAGGGCACCAACTGGCTGCAAAATGAGCCACGAGTGCAAGTGCAATTGGGTGCTGTCACTTTAAAGTCTACCGACATTGCCACCGAAAGCGGGACAGGTTACTTCAAAAAAACAATCGAAGCAAAAAACATACAACCTCAGATGGGAAACATCACGGTAACCGTGCAACACCCCCAAGCCTCAACCCCCTCCTGGGGCGCCGTCTATTGGCAGTATTTTGAAGACATGGATAAAGTGACCACCGCATCAACTCCACTACAATTACAAAAGAAATTATTCATTGAAAAAAACACCGACCGCGGGCCTGTACTTACACCAGTGAATGAAGGAACAGAATTGAAAGTTGGTGATAAAATAAAAGTGCGTATTGAGTTGCGTGTTGACCGCGACATGGAATATGTACACATGAAAGACCTGCGGGCATCGGCTATGGAACCCGTGAATGTTTTAAGTGGTTACAAATGGCAGGGCGGTTTGGGTTATTACGAAAGCACAAAAGATGCAAGCACAAACTTTTTCTTTCATTTTTTGCAAAAAGGAACCTACGTTTTTGAATACCCATTGTTTGTAAATCACAAAGGCAGTTTTAGTAATGGCATTACTACCATACAGTGCATGTATGCGCCGGAGTTTTCGGCGCATAGCGAAGGGACGAGGATAAACGTGGAGTAAAAAACCTCACCCCCAACCCCTCCCCAGCAAAGCTGGAGAGGGGGGTGATAGATGACGGTCGCTTAGATTTTAATTGTACAAGATTATTATTCTCAAAATACAAATCTTCGAACCGGGATAAAAACTATATGTCGAAGAAATGACAGTTCCCCTCTCCAAGAGACTTGGAGAGGGGGTTGGGGGTGAGGTTTTATATTTGCCAATGACCATTGACGTTTTAATCATCGGCCAGGGAATTAGTGGCACTATGCTCTCCTGGTTTTTGTACAATGAAGGAAAAAGTTTTTTGGTTGTTGATGATGGCAATGAAAACAGCTCGTCAAAAATAGCAGCCGGCATCATCAACCCCATTACCGGCAGGCGGTACGTAACCACATGGATGATTGATGAAGTGATGCCGTTTGCTTTGGATGCCTATAAAGAAATAGGAAGCCATCTTCAATCAAATTTTGTTTTTGAAAAAAGCATCATTGATTTTTTTCCTTCGGCGCAAATGCGCAATGCTTTTGTTGAACGAATTGAAGAAGACGATACTTACCTCCATAGCTATCCCAATCAAAATTATTTTAACCAGCATTTTAATTACGAGTTTGGCTGTGGCGAAGTTCGACCTGCATACTCGGTCAACCTGCAACTGCTGATGGCATCATGGCGAAAAAAATTGTTTGAATTAAAATCCATTATTGAGGAAGAATTTGAAAACACCGAATTAAAATTGGTAGATGAAGGTGTGCAGTACGGCAACATTACAGCAAGTAAAATCATTTTTGCCGATGGCATCTCATCCTTACAAAATCAATGGTTCAACCTGTTGCCGTTTGCGCCAAATAAAGGCGAAGCCTTAATAGTTGAGTGCCGCGATTTAAACAATCAGCACATTTTTAAACGCGGCTTAATGCTGGCGCCATTGCCCGTTCAAAACACTTATTGGGTGGGCTCAAATTACCAATGGCAATTTAATGATGACCGACCCTCTGAACAGTTTCTGCAACAAACTACCACCTTGCTCAAACAGTGGTTAAGAGCGCCATTCAAAATCCTTTTTCACAAATCAGCCGTTCGGCCTGCAACCATAGAACGCCGGCCCTTTGTTGGATTTCACCCGCTGTTTCCGCAAGTAGGCATTCTCAATGGTATGGGAACAAAGGGCACTTCCCTTGCACCATTTTTTGCTCGCCAGTTAGTACAAAATATCGTAAGCAACCGGCCCATTTTGCCCGATGCTGATGTCAGTCGTTTTAAACGAATACTCTCCAAATAACTTTCGCTAACCTGTACATTTGACGCTTATTAAAAACTGCCATGAGCAAAGAAGCTGATTACGTTATTCCCGCCCGTTACCGCCGTATGGAAAACATGCACATCGTTTTTTGGTTGCTGAAAGACATTAGCTGGTGCATGGTATGGAAACCCTTGGGCATAGCAATGATTTTTCCAACCCTGATTATTTCAATAATTATTGCCTGGCGCACAAGGCAAGTCATTTCCGAGCTGGCACACAATGTTGCCATCACCTTCTGGATTTCGGCTAACTCTTTATGGATGATTTCCGAATTTTTGGGTTTCGATACTATGCACGTGTGGCGCAATTTTGAAGGAAAACATTTGGCACTGATCCCTTTTATCATTGGCATTGGCATTTTGTTCTACTACTATCTTTTTCAAAAACAAAAAGAAGAAAAAGCCGGCCGGCAGGTAACAATATAAATTTCTTATTGGTTTGCACCGCCACTCCCAACAACCAGTTCACACAAGTGCAGATCATTTCACAACCATCGTTCCTTGTTGCGTTGTATTTTTATTGAGGCACCACCATCATAACAACCTCTAAAAATTTCCTCACAATGCGGTTCTTTTTAATGATACTAATACAAGCGTGTTTTACAGCTTCCGGGTTTTCGCAAAGGCCTAATATCATTTACATCATGACCGACGATCAGTCGGAAAACGCCATTAGTGCTTACAACAAAAAACTAATTGCAACCCCTAACATCGACCGGCTTGCAAAAGAAGGTGTTCGGTTTACAAATTTTTTTGTGGGCAACTCTATTTGCGGCCCGGTGCGGGCAACGGTACTTACGGGTCAGCATTCGCATAAAAACGGAATGAAAGACAATTACACCCGCTTTGACTCATCCAGAAACACCGTGGTTAAATTAATACAGCAGGCAAATTACACTACAGCGCATATTGGCAAATGGCATCTGCAATCCTATCCCACCGGTTTCGACTACTGGAAAATTTTGCCGGGGCAAGGGTCTTATTACCAGCCAACGTTCATAAACATGAGCGGCGACACAGTCAAACAAAAAGGCTACGCTACAGATGTTGTAACCGATGAGGCGATAAGCTGGATGAGTGAAAAAAGAGATCAGAAAAAACCTTTTCTATTGTACCTGCATCACAAGGCGCCGCACCGAAATTTTTTTCCGGCGCTGAAATATATCAGGGAGTACAGTGCAAGAAAATTTGAAGAACCTGCAACATTGTATTCGGATACATCGGGACGGGGAGCCGCCTGGGTGAAACAAACCATGAGCATTTTACACGACATGAAATTGAGCAGCGATTTAAAAGTTGATCCAGCCTATTTAATGAACAACCCACTTCTTAAACCCGATGCAGGAGAAATTGCACAATACAATGCACTGATGCAACGCATACCCGAACCAGAAAGAAAACAAATCAGAGAGATCTATTCGGCACGGGGGAAAATGATAGAAGATCAAAAACCTGGGGGCAAACAATTATTAGCATTAAAATATCAATGGTACATGCAGGACTACCTGGCCTGTGTTGCTTCTGTTGATGAAAACATCGGCCGATTGTTACAGTATCTCGATAGCACGGGCCTTGCAAAAAATACTGTTGTCATGTTTACCTCCGACCAGGGATTTTACCTGGGAGAGAATGGCTGGTTCGACAAACGATTTATGTATGATGTTGCTATGCGCACGCCGTTGATAGTACGCTGGCCGCAAAAAATAAAGCCAGCCACAGTAGCCAATCATTTACTTCAAAATATTGACCTGGCACCAACCATGCTCAGCATTGCCGGCGCAAAAGTTCCGGGATGGATGCAAGGAAAAAATTTTGAACCAATATTGCGGAACAACAAAACAAATCAACTTCACTCATCGCTTTACTACAGGTATTATGAGTATGGAAGGGACCATACAGTATTACCGCATTTGGGCATACGTACCAATCGCTATAAATTAATTTATTTCCACACGGTGAATGAGTGGGAGCTGTACGATTTGCTCAACGATACAAAAGAACAACACAACCTTGCTGCTTCAACAAAACATCAGGCCATTTTTCAAACCCTGAAAAGACAGCTGATTCAACTTCGTAAAGATTATGATGATACGGAGCCGGCTGGCGAACTGAATTAGAATTTCATTTGGTCTTTTATCAGTGCTGTTATTTACCAAAGAGTTTTTCAGCCTGTTGCAACTGCCACCCGTGCTGTACTTCAGCCTCAAGTGTTCGCTATCAATGGCGTCACAACTTTTCTCAACCCTATCTTTGCCGCTCAAATTAAAAATTCAGCTGCGCCTTGCGCCCTGAACTTTAGGCGCTGGATCCTGATAATTAAAATTGAAGAATACTATGTTTCGTTCGCATACCTGTGGCCAATTAAATTTAGCAAACAGTAATACCGTAGTTACCCTCGCCGGATGGGTGCAAACCATTCGCAAATTCGGCGCTATTACTTTTGTTGACCTCCGCGACCGCTACGGCATTACGCAATTATTATTCGGTGAAGAACTAAATGAGCAATTGATGCAAAACCCGTTGGGCCGCGAGTTTGTTTTGCAGGCTACGGGCAAAGTTGCTGAGCGCAGCAATAAAAACGCAAACATCCCAACCGGCGAAATCGAAATAATTGTTTCCTCATTTTTAATACTGAACAAATCGGCCGTGCCGCCATTTACCATACAAGATGATACCGATGGCGGTGATGACCTGCGCATGAAGTATCGGTATTTAGACCTCAGGCGAAACGCAGTAAAGAAAAATCTGGAGCTCCGGTACGCAGTTAATCGGGCCACGAGAGACTACCTGCACCAGCAAAATTTCATGGACATTGAAACGCCGTTTCTTATCAAATCAACACCCGAAGGTGCAAGAGATTTTGTAGTGCCCTCACGTATGAATGAAGGTCAGTTTTATGCACTCCCCCAATCGCCTCAAACCTTTAAACAATTGCTGATGGTGAGTGGCTACGATCGTTACTACCAGATTGTAAAATGTTTTAGGGATGAAGATTTGAGGGCCGACCGCCAGCCAGAGTTTACACAGATAGATTGCGAAATGGCATTTGTAGAGCAGGAAGATATTTTGAACATGTTTGAAGGCCTGGTAAAATTTATTTTCAAACAGGTAAAAGGAATTGATTACACAGAGGCCGTTGAACGCACCACCTGGGAAGACGCCATGTGGCATTACGGTAACGACAAACCTGATATTAGGTTTGAGATGAGGCTGGCAAACTTGAATTTTCCTCAGCACACATTTCTTGACAAACAAAGTCCGCTTGGAAATGTAGGTTCTAAATCCCCCCTTTGGGGGGTGGGGGGGCCTTTTGATCAAGCCGAAACAGTTGTTGCCATTAGTGTTCCTGGTTGCAGTGAATACAGTCGCAAACAAACCGATGAGTTAACGGAGTGGGTAAAGCGGCCACAAATTGGAATGAAAGGGTTGGTTTTTATTAAGGTGAATTTGGACGGCAGTTTTAAAAGCAGTGTAGATAAATTTTACAGCGAAGACAAATTGAAAGCTATTGCGGATGCCGCGCATGCAAAACCGGGCGACCTAATTTTAATACTTGCCGGTGCTGAAGAAAGAACCAGAAAAGCCATTAGCGATCTGCGTATGGAAATGGCCAACCGCCTGGGCATGAGAAAAAATACTGAATTCAAATTGTTATGGGTGCTTGATTTTCCTTTGTTTGAATACGATGAAGAAGGCAACCGCTGGGTGGCACGCCATCATCCATTTACTTCGCCAAAGCCAACGCATATTGAGGTGATGATTAACAACAATCCTGCTATTGAAAATGCCGCCGAATATTTACAACACCCGTATGCAGGCATTAAAGCAAATGCTTACGACATGGTGTTGAATGGCAACGAAATTGGTGGCGGCTCCATTCGGATTTTTCAAAGAGAACTACAGGAAAAAATGTTTGAGGCCCTGGGCATGAGCACAGAAGAAGCCCTGCATAAATTTGGTTTTTTATTAGGTGCTTTTGAATACGGAGCACCACCGCATGGTGGTATTGCTTTTGGTTTCGACAGGCTGTGTGCCATACTTGGCGGTAGCGAAAGCATTCGGGATTTTATTGCCTTTCCAAAAAATAATAGTGGCAGAGATGTAATGCTTGATGCACCGGCAACTATAGATGAAAAACAGTTGGAGGAGTTGGGTATAACGATCGCAAATAAATAGCTGAGACCTGACCCGGTCAATTATAGGATAATTTACACCTACAGTAAATCTCAGCCTTTTCTTATTAAATTTGATTATGCCCACAGAATATCGAAACATCATAACCATAGAACCCGGCAAACGCAATGGTAAACCCTGCGTAAGAGGAATGCGTATTACTGTGTACGATGTGCTTGGCTATTTAGCGGCAGGCATGACTGCTGATGAAGTGGTTAGTGATTTTCCGGAGTTAACTCTTGATGACGTAAAAGCTTGCTTAAGCTATGCTGCGGACATTGATAAACATACGCAGCTGATTCATGGCGCATGAAATTACTTTTAGACAATAACATCTCACATAAACTTTGCCTACCACTTCGACAGCATTTTGAGGAAGTTCAGCATATCCGTCATTTATTGTCGGTAGAAGCAACAGACCTTGAGATTTGGGAGCATGCCAAAAACCATAATTTCCATATTCTCACAAAAGACAATGATTTTGATGAATGGAGTTTAGTGAAAGGCTGCCCTCCAAAAGTTATTCATCTTTTATGTGGTAATCAAACAACCCTTTTCATTCTAAATTTCATTTTAAGAAATAATGATGCTATTCAAAACTTCCTCAGCAAGTCAGACGATTGTATTTTAAAACTGCATTTATGATGATGATACCGGACTATCAAAACTTTGATGCTGCCACTTCTGAAACTTGGTTCCGACGGCAAAGACTACCGGCTTATTGAAGTAGGTGAATACTTGCAAACAAATTCAATCTAACAAACCAGGAAAAAACAGAATTATTACCAATCGGTGAAACATTTGTTTTTGGCAGTAGAGTTGGCTGGGCAACAACTTATTTGCAAAAATCAGGTTTGCCCGATGCACCAGAAAGAATAACAATAATAATTACGGAAAGAGGAAAACAAGTTTGAAAAAAAAGTCTTTCAGAAATAAACGTCAAATATTTAAAGAAGTTTCCAGCGTTTGTGGAGCGACCAAATCTAAAACAAGGAGAACCACAATCAAGCGTCAAAAGGCTTTTAACGAAACTTCTATGTCGGCAGAAGAGTTAAAAATTACACCAGAGTAACAAATTGAGTATTTTCACAGAACATGAAAAATTTGATATTTCTTTTTAGCTGTTTGTTGTTTATAAGCTCCTGTAAAAAAGATGCAACAAAGGAAGAACAAATCCCCGTTGCACAAACCATTACCAACGTTGCGTACGGCAGCGATGCGGCACAAAAAATGGATATTTATTTACCAGCGGGCCGAAACGTCGACAGTACGAAAGTTATAATCATGGTGCATGGCGGCGCCTGGTCGGCTGGTGACAAAAATGATTTCATTAGCTATGTGCCTGTTCTCCAGCAACGTCTCCCTGGCTATGCCGTTGTCAATATTAACTACCGGCTTGCCAGCGGCACAGCCAACCCTTTTCCCGCACAGGAAAATGATATCAAAGCCGCACTTGAATTCATAATTCAAAAAGGGAGTGAATACCAGATTTCGCAAAAATTTGTTTTGCTGGGTGCAAGTGCCGGCGCACACATGTCTTTATTACAGGCTAATAAATATGCAACGCCAAAAATTAAAGCGGTAGTTGATTTGTTTGGTCCCACCGACATGGCCGCTTTATATTCTAATGCCTCCTTACCTACATTGCAGTTTGCATTGCAACTGTTACTGAGCGGCACACCATCAACCAATCAGGCTTTATACTTTCAATCAAGCCCAATAAATTTTGTTACAGCGCAGTCGCCGCCAACTATCATACTTCATGGATCGGCCGATGTTGTTGTACCTATTTCGCAATCGGTTTTATTACACCAAAAACTGCAAAGTGTTGGTGTAACCAGCCAGTTTGTTGAGTATACCGGATTGGGCCACGACGTGTGGCCCGCAGCTACCATGACCGATGCTTTCAATAAGATTGAAGCTTTTATAAAAGCCAACGTAAACTGATTTTGGTACTGGCAATTTTGCTACTATCCCCCGAAGCTTCGGGGTGCAGTGGCGTCGCATGGTTCATCCCGTCTTTAGCGGGACTCTTGCACTTTCGTAATTCGGTTGGGCATACCCCAAAGTTGTAAAATGTAATTCACCACCATAAGCAGGCACGCGGTATTTCAGATTTGCATTTTTCATCATTGCCATCCCCAAACAATTCACACCGGCGGTTCCATTTTATAAATCGCATTTAGGTCTTTTCATTTCTTCTAAATTTGAGCCATGAATTTATCTGCACCGTTAGCAGAGCGTATGCGTCCTCAAACCTTAGATGATTTAGTAGGACAAGAGCACCTTGCCGGTAAGGGAAGTATTTTAAGAACAGCTATTGCCTCGGGCAAACTTCCATCAATGATTTTATGGGGGCCGCCAGGTTCGGGAAAAACAACCATCGCCAACATTATAGCCCATACACTGCAGCTTCCCTTTTTCACCTTAAGTGCCATTAGCGCTGGTGTTAAAGACGTAAGGGAAGCAATTGCAGCAGCACAAAATGAAGACGGCACCATTTTATTTATTGATGAAATTCATCGCTTTAATAAGGGGCAGCAGGATGCCTTGCTCGGTGCTGTGGAAAAAGGAATTATCACACTCATTGGAGCCACAACGGAAAACCCTTCTTTTGAAGTGAATAGCGCCTTACTAAGCAGGTGCCAGGTTTATGTATTAAAACCACTCGATGAAACTGCGCTTGTCCGGTTACTGACTACTGCAATTGAAAAAGATGAATGGCTGAGGCAAAAGAACATTGTGTTGAAAGAAACGGCGGCCTTGCTGAATATTTCGGGTGGCGACGCCAGAAAACTATTGAACCTTTTAGAACTTGTTGTAGGCAACACTTCATCTGACGGACAAATTTTGATAGATGATAACCAGGTAATGGCCATTGCACAAAAAAGAATTGCGCTGTACGATAAAAGCGGCGAACAGCACTACGATATTATTTCGGCATTTATCAAATCCATGCGCGGCTCCGACCCCAATGCTGCGGTGTATTGGCTTGCCCGGATGATTGAAGGCGGCGAGGATGTAAAATTTATAGCACGCCGCATGGTGGTTTTTGCAAGTGAGGATATTGGCAATGCCAACCCAACTGCCATTGTGTTAGCCAACTCCTGCTTTGAAGCGGTAAATAAAATAGGTTACCCCGAAGCAAGAATTATTTTATCACAATGTGCCACCTACCTTGCTTCCTCACACAAAAGCAATGCAGCTTACATGGCTATTGAAGAAGCAATAAAGGCAGTAAAAAATGAAGGCGATTTGCCTGTGCCATTACATATACGTAATGCTCCAACCGGGCTAATGAAAAAATTAGACTACGGTAAAAATTACAAGTATGCTCATAACTATGAAAGCAATTTTATTGAGCAGGAATTTTTACCTGAACAACTAAAGGGCAAGGCATTTTATAACCCAGGCAAAAACCCCAGGGAAGAAGAACTCAGAAAATTTCTAAAAAATTTGTGGAAAGATAAGTACGAGTACTAGCACGGTAACCTCTTTACTTCAAGAGTAGAAAATTTGGTTTATGGAAATAGAATGGATGCTGATAAAATTTGATGACCTGTTGCCGCATCAACTTTACGCCATTATGCAACTGCGTAACGAGGTTTTTGTTGTAGAGCAGAACTGTGTTTTTCAGGATGCCGACGATAAAGACCAGGAGGCATTTCATTTTATGGGATGGAGTGGCGGCAAACTTTTGGCCTACACAAGGCTGTTAGCCCCTGGCAACGCCTACCCCGAAACTTCTATTGGCAGAGTTATTTCCTCCCCCCTGGCCAGGGGTTGGGGCATAGGCAAAGAGCTTATGCAAAAATCCATTGAAGCCATCTATAAAATTTACGGAAGGCAAACCATCCAGATTGGCGCTCAGTTATACCTCAAAAAATTTTACGAAACATTTTCCTTTCAACAAACAGGAGAAGTATACCTGGAAGATGGTATTCCGCACATACATATGCTGAAACATGTTACCTCGTAATTGTACGAAGTACTAAAACCCGATTTTGTATAAATAACTACGATACGCTTGCAAGCTAGATTCTGACAGCCTACTTTAGCCTCGTTATCCAAATCCTTTTTTAAAACCAAAAATTTAATTCTATGAGAACGTTTGTACCAGGCGTACGTACATTAGTGCTCATTACACTCTTTGCACTTTTCTCCCCAAAAACTTTTTCCCAGTCTATTACCACAGGAGGTGGGAAAATAGAAATAGGCTTAGGCATTGGCCCGCTTGTTTTTCTTGGCGACCTTGGTGGTAACTATGGCGAGGGCACAAGATTTATTAAAGACGTAAACTTTTCTACAATCAACCTTGCAAAGGGGCTTTATGCAAACATCTATCCGGCCGAGTGGCTGGGTTTTAGGGTTGCCATAAACCAGGGCAGGCTTGAAGGTTACGACAGCGTAATTACCGACAAAGGTGGCGATGAAATTCACAGAAAGAGAAGGAACCTGCAGTTTCGTTCCAACGTATGGGAGGCTTACGCAGCACTTGAGTTTTACCCCACTGTATTTTTTGAAAGATATGATGGCCTGCAGGGCAAACTGCGACCTTATGGGGTAGTAGGTTTCGGGGCTTTTAAATTTAATCCACAGGGAAAATATTATGACGCCAGCGGCAGGGCAAGCTGGGTTGATCTAAAGCCATTGCGTACCGAGGGCCAGGGAATGGCGGAGTACCCTGACAGAAAAGAATACAGCCTTACCTCTTTTGAAATACCCATTGGCGCCGGTTTTAAATACTACATCAAAGACAACTTTTATGTAGGCTTTGAAGTAATGCACCGCAAATCATTTTCCGACTATGTAGATGATGTAAGCACCACATACATTGACAATACTTTGTTTGCCAATTACCTCACACCACAGCAGGCAGCAATGGCCAACCAGTTGTACTTCCGCGAAAATCAAATTCCCGGGCAACCAAATAACAGAACGCCGGCCGACGGAGAGCAGCGTGGAAATGCCAAACAAAACGACTCTTTCTTCTCCAGCATTTTACGATTGGGCTGGAGGTTGAACGATTCAAATTCACCAAATGGCAGAGCGGCAAGGCAAATGCGTTGCCCTGCATTTTATTAAACCCTTAACCATATGAACCCAGGCTTTTTGCTTTTTATGGGACTGGCTTTGACACCTTTTGTAAGCAATGCGCAAACCCAGAGGCATACACCAACGTTTGCTAAGCAGGCTATAAAAAAACAAAAAGAGAAATTAACTGTGGTCAGCTTCCGCAGTCATCAAGTAGAATCGGCTAACATCAGTATTGATACAAAGGACGGGCAAAGACTACATTTCTACATTTTTGATTTGGAAGGAACATTAGTACACCAGTCAGTGTTGAAAAATAGAGAAAAGAACATTGTGGAGCATGTACAGAAAGGCGTTTACATATACACTGTGTTTGCCAACGATGAAAGTATAGAAGAAGGAAAATTAATTGTGAAATAAAAACAGTTCCAATAAGAGGCAGAGAGTATGATAAAATTCCATACCCGGTTGAATC
This sequence comes from Chitinophagales bacterium, assembly GCA_031425835.1. Lineage (GTDB taxonomy): Bacteria > Bacteroidota > Bacteroidia > Chitinophagales > Chitinophagaceae > Flavisolibacter. The sequence goes on along the minus strand of JANPKD010000050.1, from coordinate 14,786 downwards.
AACCTAATCCGTTCCCTATCGTACGCCTACAATTTTATTAATTGCTTTCTGCTCTTCTTATTGGATTTTTAAAACGTAGTTCTTTTATTGCCATAACTAATGAACCCGTACCGGTCAGAAAAATTAGCGTAATCCGTATCCCTTGAAAGCCACACCCGGCCATCTCTGCACAGATTTGCTCAATCACTTTCAGATAAGCCCCTACGGGTTTTTTATTTCCCGGGCACCCCAAAAAAATTCCATACCGGGTATTATCAGCTTGCCTAACTTTATTATTTACTGCTGTTGTGAGTAAGCCTGAAAAACTTCCCCGTTGAAAATTGTGATTGCCCTATTGAGATGGCGGAACACCCAATAACGCAAAATATTTGGGGGCAATTGCCGAAAAGCCTTACGAGTAGGCCACACACTAATTGATTTCATTTTATGGAACAGCTACAATTTCACAAACAAAAATTGTATGTACTTATCGCCGCTGGTTTGGCATTGGTTGCACTCATGTTGCCCTGGATTTCGGTGGGCATGTTTGGTATGTCTAACTCAATAAACGGATTTCGCGGCTGGGGACTGTTATGCCTTGCCGGCATTATTGTGATTGCAGCACTTTCGATTATGGGTGACAAAACACAGGATTATTCACCCGATTATAAAAAGTATGTCGGCTGGGCTTTTACAGCAATTGTTGCTGGCGCCTTTTTATTTTGGATAAGAAAAAATTCAGCGGTTGGCGATGCTATTGGCATTCTTGATGTAAAAACCGGAATTGGTCTGTGGCTTTGTTTGCTCGCGGCGCTGGCTGGGTTGGGTTTAATGTATGGCTTCATTAAAATAAAGACCAAAGAAACAGAAATTACAAAACCGCCTGGAGCTTCGTAAAAAAGTTTGTGTAGGCACAAGTATCAAAAACTGATTTTCAAAATGTTATTAGCAAGGCACGAAATTTTGATTTTGGCATTGGTATTTCCCCTTGTTGTAATGAAAGAGAAAATTTACCTACAGCTGCATAACAGTTCACAACATTGATTGTTAGCACCATGTTTTCAGCTCTTCAACTCTTGTTTCAAAAACTGAGCGGTAAAACTTTCCTTCACCTTTATCAAATTTTCCGGTGTGCCTTCAAACAAAACCCTGCCGCCGCCATTGCCACCCTCGGGGCCAATATCAATGATATGGTCGGCCACTTTTATTACATCCATGTTGTGTTCAATTACCAGTACGGTATTGCCGCGGTCAGTCAATTTATACAACACATCCAGCAGGTGCTGAATGTCCTCAAAATGCAAACCGGTTGTTGGCTCGTCTAAAATGTAAAAAGTTTTGCCGGTATCTCTCTTAGCCAACTCAGTTGCAAGTTTCACCCGCTGTGCCTCTCCCCCACTTAGTGTAACGGCACTTTGGCCCAGTGTTATGTAACCCAAACCCACATCCTCAAGTACTTTTATTTTTCGGTAAATAAATGGGATGTTTTGAAAAAATTCTACTGCCTCTTCAACAGTCATGTTTAATACATCAGAAATTGATTTGCCTTTGTACCTTATTTCCAGTGTTTCGCGGTTGTATCGTTTGCCATTACATTTCTCGCAGTGCACATACACGTCAGGTAAAAAATTCATTTCAATCGTACGCAGCCCGCTGCCTTCGCATACTTCGCACCTGCCGCTCTTTACATTAAATGAAAAACGCCCTGCAGCATAGCCTCTTATTTTTGCTTCAGGTATTGATGCAAACAACGTTCGGATCTCGGTAAAAAAACCGCAGTACGTAGCCGGGTTGCTGCGTGGTGTGCGGCCAATGGGCGACTGATCTATTTCTATCACCTTGTCAATATGCTCCAACCCCGATATGGATTTATACGGCAGTGCAGTAAATTTTGAATTGTAGCAATGCTGCGAAAGCAAGGGGTACAGCGTTTCGTTAATAAGTGTTGATTTACCACTGCCGCTAACACCCGTAACCAATATCAATTTTCCCAATGGAAATTGCACCGATACATTTTTAAGATTGTTGCCGGTAGCGCCTTTTACCACAACAAATTTACCCGAACCATTACGGCGTTCGGCAGGTATGGCAATTTCTCTCTCGCCATTTAAAAAATGAGCGGTTAGTGTATCCTGCTTCAGCACAAAAGCGGGAGTGCCCTCCGCCATTATGCGGCCACCGTGCAGGCCGGCTTTTGGCCCAACATCAATTAAATAGTCGGCAGCCAGCATAATGTCTTTATCATGTTCTACCACCAATACACTATTGCCAATATCACGCAGGTTTTTTAACGCGGTAATCAGTCGCTGATTATCCCGCTGGTGCAAGCCTATTGATGGTTCATCTAAAATGTAGGTTATACCCTGCAGGGACGAACCTATTTGTGTGGCCAACCGTATGCGCTGGCTTTCGCCGCCGCTTAGGGTTCTTGTTGGCCGATTTAACGAAAGATACGTGAGGCCCACATCTAACAGAAACTGCAGCCGTTCTCTTATCTCTTTAATAATTTCTTTGGCAATGATGTTTTGGTTTTTACTTAATCTGTCCTCTATACCAACAAACCATTTTTTCAACGCAACCAAATCTATGGCGCTTAACTCCGAAATATTTTTTTCATCAACCTTAAACCATAGGCTCTCTTTTTTTAGCCGCGTACCATCACAAGTACTGCACACCGTTAGTTGCATGAAGCCTTCGGCCCAGCGTTGTATGGCCTCGCTGGTGGTTGTAGCAAACCATCGTTTTACCTGGTTAACTACGCCTTCAAAATCGCCATCGTAAACACTGCTCTCAATAGCACCATCGTCATATACTAATTCAGATGCACCAATTTCTTCCTCCCTGCCGTACAACAGTAAATTCAGGGCTTTGGTTGGCAAATCTTTTATCGGTTTGTCTAAGCTGAACTTTGCTTTTTTAGCCAGCGTTTGTACTTGCTTAAATGTATATGCCTCCCGCTCGGCACCCAATGGGGCTATGCCACCTTCATTAATACTTAAAGCGTGGTTGGGAATTACGGCTTTCAAATCAACTGTGTAAACCTGGCCCAGTCCTTTACAAAGCGGGCAGGCGCCATAAGGTGAATTGAAAGAAAATGCATTGGGCGATGGTTCTTCGTAGGAAAGGCCGGTATCCTCGCACATAAGTAGGCGGGAGTAGATGGCTCCCTGTCCCTCGCCAGCTGGCGGGGAATCATCCAACGCACCAACACCAGGTTTCGACCCCTCTGATGTTGCCGTCTCGTTAATAAATAATTCAGCGCTTGCTGATTTATTATTTTTTTTTGTGGCGGACGATATATCATTAGTTTTTTGCGCCAGCGCTTTCAAACTTTTCTTTTTATTTGAAGCATCATCAATAGGCGGTCCCGAAACTTCGGGATGTGCCTGGCTTGCTCCCCCCTGGGGGTTCCGATGGCTAGCGGAAGAGGGGGCAGGTATCGACTGAGCAACGAACATCAAATCCTTTCCAATTTTTAAGGCCTGCTGCACACTCTGACTAATGCGGGTACGCATGTCCTTTGTTACTTTCAACCTGTCTATCACCAATTCAATATCATGAATCTTGTAGCGGTCAAGCTGCATTTTAGGGGTTAAATCTTTTACCTCACCATCAACTCTCACCTTTAAAAATCCTTTTTTCCTCATCTCTTCAAAAAGCTCGCGGTAGTGGCCCTTGCGCCCCCGTACAAGCGGAGCGAGAATATTTATACCAGTACCATCAAACCGTTTGAAAATATTGTTTACAATTTCATCCTCGCTCCAGCGTACCATTTTTTTCCCGGTGTTGTACGAGTAGGCTTCGCTTGCACGGGCAAATAGTAATCTTAAAAAATCATACACCTCGGTTACAGTACCAACGGTGGAGCGTGGATTTTTATTTGTGGTTTTTTGCTCAATAGAAATCACAGGCGAAAGACCGGTTATCTTGTCCACATCGGGTCGTTCCATTTCGCCAATAAACTGTCGGGCATAGGCACCAAAAGTTTCCATGTACCGCCGCTGGCCTTCGGCGTAAATAGTATCAAAGGCCAGCGACGATTTTCCGCTGCCGCTGATGCCAGTAATTACTACTAACTGATTTTTTGGAATTGAAATGTCAATATTCCTGAGGTTGTGCTCTTTGGCGCCAAATACTTCTATAAACTCCTGGCCATTTGCGCCATTCGTCGCCCTTGTTTTATTTTCTGTAGCTATTGTTTCCATCGTTGAAAGCGAAGATAATGATAGCCATTTGCCACTAAAAGTTTTAACAGTGGCCGCAAGGGAAAAAAATGCTTTGAGGAGGCGAGGAACATAAAAGGCAACGAACTGTACAGTTTTCAAAAAATGTAACGTCACAAAACATAATTTTTCAGCCATTTAAAAACTTGGCACAGTATTGTATAAGTAGGGCGAAAATCGTTTCTCAATAAATAATTAAATAGTCTACGTATGAAAAACAAATTGTTTCTCGCCATCGCGGCCATTCTTTTTACAGCTTCGCTCAATGCGCAAACAACGGCTGATTCTATTGCCGCCAAATACAAGTTACAGCCCATGCCAGAGGCATTAACTTTAGAAAAAGCGTTCCCCGCTGTCGGCACCTATCAGTTAAGTGGCGAAGGCGCGGGCACGGTAAATATTACGATGGATTCATTGAGCAAAGGCATTGTATGGATTGAGGGCCTGCCACAGGGTAAAATGAAGGCCTATCTTAAGCAATCTCCGGCAACCTATCGCATCATTAGCCAAAAGACTGCGGATGGAAAAACTATTCCCGAAGGCACATTGATTTATGATGCAACAACTAGTACACTCAACGTTGCACTGGGAAAAGCATTTGACGAAGCTAACCCGGCCGAAATATTTGCCTTGAACACGGTGGCAGCTGCCACGCCAGAAGAAGGCACAGAAGTAAAAGTGAAAACAAAAACAAAAACCAGTAAAACAAAAACGAAGGTTACCTTTTACACAGCTACAAAAGCTGGCGCTACCACTACAGCGGTAAACACTATGCAATAATAAATTTCCATTTCAATATCCTAAGAAAGGGCTGCTTAACGGCAGCTTTTTTTTTGCACCAGGACGCTGCGGGTTTGCGGGCCGATTAAACAGTGATTGTTTTGAAGCTGGTTGCAAATTCTCCGTTTCTCAAATCGTGGGCGCACGGCCCAACGCTATTTAGCAGAAAAGCAGACTGCTTGCTGTTTTGACGACCGCCACGGCTTGATTGTTTTGAATAGACCCTCCCTTAACTTTACCCATAACAAACCAATGAATAAACCACTTTGCTTTTTTTTAGCCGATGATGATGAAGACGACGTCTTTTTATTTAGAGAAGTGTTGCGTGAGGTGGCGCCTGAAGCAAAATTTTCCTCGGCAATGGATGGACAGGATGCGCTTGATAAATTGAAATCGCCTCATATTCCATTGCCTCACATTATCTTTCTTGACTTGAACATGCCCCGCCTCGATGGGCGGGAGTGCCTCCGGGAACTGAAATTAGACAACACACTGAAAAATGTTCCCGTGGTTATGTACAGCACTTCTTCGCAACAACGCGATGTTGAACTTTGCCGGGAGATTGGAGCTGCAGCATTTATCACAAAGCCTTCCAGCGTGGTTGTGCTAAAAAAAATAATTACAGGTATTACTGCTACAGGTGCGGAAGACATTACAGGTGTCCTGGAAAATTTAAGCCAGGATTTCCAAACCTAGCCGGCTCACAATTGCTTTTATAGAGCGTCATTTATTACCACCACCTAACCAAACATGATTCTGATTGTTGACGACACTCCCGAAAATCTTTTTTCTCTTAAAACGCTTTTGCAAATAAATGGGTTTGAGGTTGACACAGCGGCATCAGGAGAAGAAGCGCTGTTCAAAATTTTAAAAACCACCTATGCACTCATAATACTGGATGTACAAATGCCCGGGATGGACGGATATGAGGTGGCCGAGGCCATTACAGGGTACAGCCGATCGAGCCAAACACCTATTATTTTTCTTTCGGCGGTTAATATCGACAAGCGGTTTGTTACGAAAGGCTACGCATCGGGCGGGGTTGACTATGTAACGAAGCCCTTTGACCCCGACCTGTTGCTGCTTAAAGTAAAAACTTTTTACAGGCTGTACCGGCAAACAAAAGAATTAAACGATGCGCATGCAAACCTGGAAAAAGAAGTTGAAATAAGAAAAGAGACCGAAAAACTGCTTTACGAAAACAATCTTTACCTGGAACAAAAAGTTTTAGAGCGTACCGCACAACTGCAACGTACAAATGAAGAATTAAAAAAGAGCAACCTGGAACTGCAGCAGTATGCGTTTCTGGCATCGCACGATTTGCAGGAACCACTGCGCAAAATTCTTACGTTTGGAAATATCATGCTCGATGGCGACATGGTAAAGGAGGAAGGTAAATCGTACATGAGCCGTCTTACCAAATCATCGGAACGAATGCGCAACCTCATTGAAGACTTGTTACAGTTTAGCGGGCTTTCGGAAACACCTCAGTTTATCTTCAGTAGTCTTAATGAAATTGTTGCAGAAACCTTAACTGATCTGGAACTGGTAATAACCGATACCAATGCGGAGATAACCTTAAACCCTCTACCCGCCGCCGAGGTAATACCGGGCGAGTTACGACAGCTTTTTTTCAACATCATAGGCAACGCCATCAAGTTTTCAAAAAAAGCTGTCAGGCCCCAAATCAGCATCACTGGAGAAACAACAGATCAAAAATCTTTTTCGGCGCCGGCGGCAGAGGAGGGTCAATTCGTTCGAATTAAAGTAAGCGACAACGGCATTGGCTTCGATGAAATGTACCTGGATAAAATATTTTCAATTTTTCAACGCCTCAATGGGCGTGAGGAATATGCGGGCACCGGAATTGGCTTGGCCATTGTAAAAAAAATTGTTGAGAAACACAGTGGTCTTATTACGGCACAAAGCACGGTGGGTGTAGGAACAACTTTCATCCTTGTGTTGCCGCTGCGCCAGCATTCAGAAAAACATGGCAGCTTTACTCCGCCTTTAATACAAGCAAATGGAGAACAAATTTAAACGTAACCTCATTGTAGGTTACAGCATTTCGATTTTATTACTCCTCATTAGCTCAGTTGCTTCCTTTGTTAGCATTCGCAGTTTGCTAAAGAGTGCCGGTGAAGTAAATCACACGAACCAGGTGCTTCATGCATTGAATGATGTATTGTCGGCAGCAAGAGATGCTGAAACCGGGCAGCGGGGTTTTTTATTAACAGGTGATGAAAGATTTTTGACTCTTTATTATGGCGCACACGAGGCGGCTTTACGCTCCGTGGCCCTTGCCAAACGTCTGACGCAGGATGAAGAATTAAAGACGGCTGCACAAGTGCTTAAAGACAGGGTCGACGACAGGTTTTCAATTTTAGAGAGTCTTCTCAACATTAAAAAAAGAGGCGACACAATTTCCACGGCCAATCTTATTGTTGGAAAAAATGCAATGGACCGGTTACGGTCTCACATTAACCTGATGGAGCAAAAAGAACAGGAATTGCTTGCTATACGTACAAAAAATTTAGACCGTTTTACCGGTTTTACACCCGTACTTATCATCATCGCCTCCATGCTTTCGCTTTTGATAACAGTTATTTCTTTTGGCAGGGTAACAGCCGATTTCGAAAAGAAAGAAAGATTACAAAAACAGCTGGAACAAAAAGACAAGGAAACGAATAATCGCATTGCAGTAATACAGGGCATAGCCGAAACTATTTCGGCCGGCGATTATAAAATAAGAATCACGGATGAAAAATTAGATATGCTGGGAGGGCTGGCGGTTGCACTTAATAACATGGCCGCATCGCTCGAAGATTCTTTTACAAAATTGGCGGAAAGAGAATGGTTACACGCAGGCATAGCAGCATTGAGTAATGAGGTAGTTGTTGAAAAAGAGATTGTTGATTTTAGCCAGGGAATCATTGCGTTGGTGGCAGAGCATACAAACAGTATTTCCGGCGCATTTTATTTGCGCAATGATGAAGGCCTGCTTCAACTGCATGGCGGTTATGCTTTAATGGACTTCACTAAAAAAGAATTGCTGGTGGGTGAAGGAATTGCGGGGCAATGCGCAGCATCCTCCAAAATTATTTTAGTGAATGATATAGTGCCCGAAGATTACATTTTAACTACCGTGGCCGGCAGGGTAAAAGCAAAATCCGTAATGGCCGTACCGCTTATTTTCAATAAAGAGGTGCGTGGTGTAATTGAACTTTCCTCAATGGAAACCTATACTGACAGGCACCAGGCCTATCTCGAACTATTTGCCGCAAGTACAAGCATAGCTATCAACACTGCACAAAACCGCCAGCGGGTACAAAACCTCCTAAAGGAAACACAAGTGCAATCCGAAGAATTGCAGTCGCAACATGAAGAACTGGAAAATATTAATGCGCAACTACGATTGCAGGCCGAAAAGTTACAGTCATCGGAGGAAGAACTAAGAGTACAGCAGGAAGAATTACAACAGGCCAATATGGAACTGGAAGAAAGAAGCCGGCTGCTGGAAGAAAAAAATGAATTGGTGCTCGAACGCAATTTAGCTATCCAGGCAAAGTCGGCGGAACTTACCCTGAGTACTAAATACAAATCTGAATTTCTGGCCAATATGAGCCATGAGCTGCGAACGCCATTGAACTCCGTTTTATTGCTGTCAAGATTGTTGTCCGAAAATCATGAAGGCAACCTTTCCGCCGATCAGATTGAGTATGCACGGGTAATACAAAATTCGGGCAACGGACTGCTTCGTTTGATTGATGAAATACTTGATCTCTCAAAAATTGAAGCTGGTAAGATGGAGCTCGAGTATAGCGATGTAAATATTCAGGAACTGGTAAAAGAATTCGATTCTTTGTTTTCGCCAATTGCAAAAGATAAAGGCGTAACCTATAAAACCGATGTTGATAAAAACGCACCCGTATTAATAGAAACCGATCGGCTGCGCGTTGAACAAATTGTGCGCAATCTTATATCCAACGCACTCAAGTTTACCAAAAAGGGCTTTGTGCAATTGGCAGTAAGCCAGCAAAATAATATGCTTGCATTTACGGTAACCGATACGGGCATTGGCATACCAAAAGAAAAACAGCAAACCATATTCGAAGCATTTCAACAGGCCGATGGCAGCACAAGGCGGCAGTTTGGCGGTACGGGGCTGGGCCTTTCTATAAGCAGGGAACTTGCCAAATTATTGGGCGGCGAAATAAAAATCACCAGCAAGGTGGAAAAGGGTAGTGTTTTTACATTCCTGGTACCCCTACAAAAACCGGTAACGCCAAATAAAATTGCCTCCTTACCACAAGTTGCCGTAGATGATGAACAAGAAAAGGACGACCATGACGGTGCTAATAAAATGTATGTAGCACAGCACATCCCGGAAGCGATACCAGATGACCGCGGAACAATTTTATCCACCGATAAAGTGATTTTGATTATTGAAGACGACACCGGCTTTGCCCGTTCACTACTCGATTTTACACGCAAGCAAGGTTACAAGGGCATTGTTTCGGTTAGAGGTGATGAAGGAATAACGCTGGCGCAGCAATACAAACCACTTGGCATTTTATTAGACATTCAGTTGCCGGTAAAAAGTGGCTGGGAGGTAATTGATGTGCTGAAAAATAATCCGGCCACCAAATCTATCCCCGTACACATCATGTCATCGCTGGAGGCCAGAACAAAAAGCCTAAGCAAAGGCGCGGTTGATTTTATAAACAAGCCGGTTGCTTTTGAAAAAATGACGGAGATGTTTAAAAAAATTGAAGATGCATTAACACGTCATCCAAAAAAGGTTTTGATAATAGAAGAAAATGAAAAGCATGCGAAGGCACTGGCTTATTTCTTAGAGAGCTTTAACGTAACAACTAATATAGGCAGCTCGGTAAACGAAAGCATTAATGCCCTAACGCGGAAGGATGTTGATTGTGTAATTCTTGATATGGGCGTGCCCACACAAAAGAGTTACGATACTTTGGAAATAGTAAAAAAAACGCCGGGCTTAGAAAACCTCCCCATCATTGTTTTTACAGGAAAAAATTTATCACAGATGGAAGAAATGCGGATTAAACAATACGCCGATTCTATAGTGGTGAAAACGGCACACTCGTACCAGCGAATATTGGATGAAGTATCCTTGTTTCTGCATTTGGTAGCGGAACAAAAACAGGATGGTGAATTTCAAACAAAAAAGCCCAACGGCTTTACCGAAGTATTAAAAGACAAAATCGTTTTGATAGCCGATGATGATGTGCGCAACATTTTTTCAATGACAAAAGCTTTGGAACGTCAGGGTATCATCGTGCTTTCTGCAACCGACGGTAAAGATGCTCTTGAGCAATTGGAAAAAAATCAAAAAGTTGACCTGGTACTTATGGATATGATGATGCCGGAGATGGATGGTTATGAAAGTACCCGGCGAATTAGGAAAAATCTTAAGTATAAAGATTTGCCCGTTATTGCGGTAACGGCAAAAGCAATGACCGGCGACCGTGAAAAATGTATTGAAGCCGGCGCCTCGGATTACATAACCAAGCCGGTAGATGTGGACCAGCTGGTATCGTTATTGAGAGTGTGGTTGTATGATTAATCTGCGCACCATAACCTCCGCCATCGTTAAAACCATGGCGTAAAAATTGCGCCGACAGAAAATCTAAAACCAATTTGTACCAAACATTAAAGCAGTGGAAAAAATCGCGATCAACGAAAAAGACCTGGCACTGCTATTAAATGAGTTGCTGGAAAAATATGGATACGATTTTACGCACTACGCCCATTCTTCATTAAAGCGCCGCATTAAGCGGCTAATGGTGTTGGACAGACTACCCTCCTTTCCCGAATTGCTTCATAGGCTGCGCAGCGAGGCAAATTATATGCAGCGGTTTGTTGAAGAAATTACCGTGAACGTGACAGAAATGTTTCGTGATCCCGGTGTTTTTAAAACCATCAGGGAAACGATTATACCGCAGTTGGCAACCCATCCACTCATTAGGGTTTGGCATGCAGGCTGCGCAAGTGGTGAGGAAGTTTACAGCATGGCTATTCTCTTGCACGAAGCGGGCCTGTTGCATAAAACACTTTTGTATGCAACCGATATCAACCCGGCTGTAGTGGCAAATTTGAGTAGCGGCATCTTTCCGCTGAGCCAACTGAAACAGTACTCCGAAAACTATATCGCTGCTGGTGGTAAAAAAGATTTTTCAAGTTATTACACCGCTAAATACGATTTGGTGAAGTTTGATCCGAAGTTGAAAAAAAAAATTATTCCTGCATTACATAACCTGGTTTCCGACCGTTCCTTCAATGAATTCCACATCATTTTCTGCCGCAACGTTTTAATCTATTTTGATAAAGCACTGCAGGATCATGTGTTATCGCTTTTTGATGATAGTATGGACAAACAAGGCTTCCTGGTTTTAGGATCAAAAGAAAACATTCGCTTCTCCCCCATCAGCGGAAAGTACAGCCAATGGCACAAAGACGAAAAAATATGGCGCAGAATAATGTGAGCAAACACAGGGTGGTTGTTATTGGCGGCTCGGCTGGTGCGCTTGAAATTATATTGAGTATAACGGCACAGCTGCCACTTCAATCGCAGTGCACATTTGTAATTGTGCTGCACCGAAAGCCGGGAATGGAGTCTCTGCTCACAGATTTGGTTGCGGCCAAAACAAACCTCCCTGTAATTGAAATAGAGGATAAAGAAAACATGAAGCCGGATACCATTTATTTAGCTCCACCCGATTACCATTTATTGTTTGAAAAGCATCACACGTTTTCGTTAGACAGTTCAGAGAAAATACTCTTCAGCCGGCCAAGCATTGACGTAACGTTTGAGTCCGCAGCAGAAATGTATGGTGCGGCGGTGATTGGCGTACTTCTTTCCGGTGCCAATGCCGACGGCGCCGAAGGCCTGCGAAAAATAAAACTTTGCGGGGGCTATACTATAGTACAGGATCCTCAAACCGCTGATGTAAGTTTTATGCCGCAGCAGGCTTTATTAACATCAAGGGTTGATGCCGTAGTTGATGGAGAAAAGATTGGACACTTGATAAATAAACTGGTCATGGCTTACTAAGCATTTTTTTACAGCTTAGTACCAGGATAAAACCCCGATTGTAACTGTTCACTCTAAATCCGTTTGCAAAAATTTACTTGCCCGCGGCAACAACTTACCTTCGCCACATGACCAAACTCTCAGTCAACATCAACAAATTTGCAACGTTGCGCAACAGCCGGGGCGGCAATAATCCCGATGTAGTGAAGGCGGCAATTGACGCACAACGATTTGGAGCGGACGGTATTACAGTGCATCCACGCCCCGATGAAAGACACATTAGGTACAACGATGTTAGAGCCATAAAAAAAATTACCACAACAGAGTTGAATATTGAAGGCAATTGCCGCGAGCAAAAATTTATTGACATTGTACTTGAAATAAAACCCCACCAGGTTACACTAGTACCCGATGCTGAGGGGCAACTCACGTCTGATCACGGATGGGATACGTTGCAGCACAAAGAGTACCTGAAAAAAACAATTGCGGTTTTTAAAAATGCCGGCATACGTGTGTCTATTTTTGTTGACCCGGTTATTGAAATGATTGAAGGTGCAGCGGCAACCGAAGCCGACAGAATTGAATTGTACACCGAAGCCTATGCACGGCAAACGGCAACAGCCAATTACCATCCCGACAGATATCGGGAGGCGATAGCACCTTACGTTGTTGCAGCAGAAACAGCAAAACAATTTGGGTTGGGCATTAATGCCGGGCATGATTTGGATTTACACAACTTAAAATTTTTCAAACAAAGCCTTCCTGCGCTTGATGAAGTGAGCATTGGTCATGCGCTTATTTGCGATGCACTTTATTTAGGTTTTGAAAATGCTATTCAGTTGTATAAACGACAGTTAGCGGGTTGAGTCCCGAAACTTCGGGATGGAGTTTGCTTGCCCGCCATTGCTTCAGCAAAGGCGGCGGGTTAGGATTTCCCACTTCATTAGTATGCAAGATCATAAGTTCAAGACTCGGAAAACATAGCATCACCGCACGATACGCCCAAAAACCATAGCTGACTTACCCCTTCACTCTGGAAAGGCGAATTTAAACTAACCCAAAACTTTAAGGCTGTGGGATATGCCCCAAAATAATCCAGCCTCATCTCCGTTATTGAGGCTGTTACTTTACATTTACCGCCAAAAGACAACAATCGTATGATTAACCTGCTTCAAATTGCAGACACCTTATCTCAAACTGCTACCGCTCAAGCCGACATGAACAAAGATGGTAGTATCAGCATTGTAGAACTGCTCACACTTGGCGGCTGGATAATGCTGCCTCTTGCAGCACTTTTTATCGCCACCATTTTTGTTTTTTTCGAACGCTTCATCGCTGTGCGCAAAGCCTCACGCCTCGATGCAAATTTCATGAACATTATTCGCGACCACATTGTAAATGGTAATGTAACGGCCGCCCGAAGCTTTGCGAAAAATACCGACAACCCGGTGGCCCGCATCATTGACAAAGGCATTCAGCGCATTGGCAAACCGATTGACAGTATTGAAAAAAGTATGGAAAATGTAGGCAAGCTTGAACTCTATAACATGGAGAGAAATCTATCCGTGTTGTCGCTTATTGCCGGCGTAGCACCCATGTTTGGTTTCCTAGGAACCATCATCGGTATGTTTCAATTGTTTTACAATTTGGCCGCCACCGGCGACTTTACTATTCAAACAATGGCCAATGGTATTTACACAAAAATGGTAACATCGGCAGCGGGTTTAATCATTGGTTTGCTGGCATACATCGCCCATAACTTTTTGACAACACAGGTAGATAAAACGGCAAACAAAATGGAATCGTCGAGTGCCGAATTTATTGATGTGTTGCAAGAGCCAACGAGGTAGTTTGGGCGTTTGAAGTTTAGTGTTTAGCGTTTTTAAAACCAGTTCAACATAAAGTGCCCTCGTAAGCGGTGGCGGGAAACAAATAAATTGTAAATGAACATCCGAAGAAAATTAAGAGCACATTCCGAAATACATACCGGTCCGCTGAATGACATCCTTTTCATTCTGCTCCTGTTTTTTTTAATTGCTTCAACGCTAGCCAACCCTAACCTGGTAAAAGTCAATAATCCCCGCGGTTCAAAGGATATGAAGGCCAAACAAAACATCGTGGTTTCGGTTAACAAAGACCATGAATATTTTATCGGCCAGCAACCCGTTGATTATAGTTTTATGGATAGCCTGCTCAAAAATAAAATTGAAGCCGCACGTAAAATGGTGGACACTCCATCGGTAGTTGTAAACGCCGACACCAGCGCTTATTGGGGTGAAGTTTTTCAAATAATGACCATCGCCAAAAAGTACAATGCCAAGGTTGGTGTGCATGTAAAGTGAGTAAGCAAGCCACGAGTTGAAAGCTTCGAGCGGCGAGGCACTATACGTGAAGGGTAAGAAGTGCAACATGAGCACTACAAACCGTGGGTTGTGATTCTCGAAACTCTGGTTCCTCAATAATAAATAATCAAAACAGGCTGTTAGTCCTTGTTAGATTCGTCCGTTTAGTAAAAGCTTGGCCAATATTAAAATCAAGTCAACCAATAGTAATAACAAGTTTTTAAAAAAAATTTCTGAAGCGCATTGTCAATTGAAACAGTGTCAATGCCTAAAAAACGTTGACCGTTTTCAAATTGGTTTTTGTGTATTTGTTTTTTCATTTTACGTAAAAATAATTATAGTGCTTTTTGAAGTGTTGATTTGGGTGCTTTCAGAATCTTCATACCTGAGTGAATCGTA
>JANPKD010000049.1:0-381246 GCA_031425835.1 Chitinophagales bacterium | reverse complement strand
GTGGCGTTGCTTCCCTGCTCGTGGTGATCGGTTAAAATATTGGGCTTCCATTTATGAAACCAGGTTAAACGATTTTGACTTTCTACGTGTTGCGCCGGTAGCCAGTCTCTATTTAAATCGAACCAGTAATGATTGAACCTGCCGGCGGGCCATACTTCATTAAATTCTCTTGAGTTGGCATCGGTTACTAAATTTTTACTCTTGTGCTGATTAACCCAGGTGCTAAATCGTTGCAGTCCGTCGGGGTTAAAAGATGGATCGAAAAGTATAACGGCATTGTCGAGCAATTCATCAATTTGTTTGCCCTGCGCGGCTGCTAAATAGTATGCACTTACCAGCGATGCGTTAGCACCACTGGGTTCATTTCCATGAATGGAATGACCGATGTACAAAACCACAGGCATGCTTTCAACATTTACCGAAGATGATTTTGAAGGATCGGAAAGTAATAAATGCTGCTGACGTATTTGCTCGAGGTTCTGATGATTTTTTGCCGATGTGATGATGAGCAAAACCTGCGGACGGCCTTCGTAAGTAAAACCGATGTTTTCCAACCTAATTCTGTCGGGGGCGGCTTTGGCAACAGCCTGCATATAATTTACCAGCCGATCGTGCGTTACATGCCACTCTCCTACTTCGTGATAAATAATGTCTTTTGGTTTGGGGATAGATGCATTGTAGGTAACAGAATCGGGGAGGTAATACTTTAGATCCTGTGAAAATGAAAGAAAAGAAGAAAAAAGAAGAAAGGTGAAAAGCAATACTCTCATAAGAATGTAGTTATGAAATGAAATTAGTGATGAAAGTTTTTTTGTGGGAGAAAATTTTTGTTTGCGTGCACCCTACTGGGAATTGATTATGACTCTACCATTGATGTGATGAAATCTTTTGCCGGCCCGAAGCGCCTCACCCCAACCCCTCTCCTCGCGGAGAGGGACGTGAACGTTCCTCCATAGATAATCTCGTAAAGTAGGCATGCCGCTTACCTTAGTTTGGTGACAGGTTAAGACTCTAATTTACCACCCACCTTTTTCCTTACATTTATCCCTCAATACAAAATATGCTGAAACACATTCTTATTTCGCTTGCATTACTGGTTGCACAATTTTGCTTTGCAGGCAAGGTTGACACCGTTGCCATTTACAGCGCCGCTATGAAAAAAAATATTAACTGCGTTGTAATTACACCTGATAACTATAAAAAAGTTTCGGCCTTTCCAACAGTTTACCTGCTGCATGGTCACGGAGGAAAATTCAGTAATTGGATAACAAGGGTACCAACGCTTTCAAAATATGCCGACACTTATCAAACCATAATTGTTTGTCCCGACGGTGCAACAAACGGCTGGTATATCAACGCTACCACCGATGCTAACATGCAGTACGAAACGTACATTGGTAAAGAAGTGCCTGCGTACATTGATGCAAATTTTAAAACCATAAAAGATCGGAAAGCACGGGCCATAACGGGCTTGAGTATGGGTGGGCACGGCGGGTTGTTTTTAGGTTTTAAAAACGCCGGATTTTTTGGCGCCTGTGGCAGCATGAGCGGAGCACTGGTTATTGAACTGATAACCGATAAACGGTATGGCATTAGCAATCTGCTGGGCGACACATCGCATAAAGACTTGTACCGGGCTAACTCAATAATGGGGCAGATGGAAAATTACCCAAAAGATTCTTTAGCTATAATTATTGATTGCGGCACCGAAGATTTTATTGTAGAAATGAGCCGGGCCGCACACAAAAAAATGTTAGACCTAAAAATTCCCCATGATTATATTGAACGGCCAGGAAAACATGACTGGGCATATTGGGCAACGGCGGTAGAAGTGCAGTTGTTGTTTTTCAGGAATTATTTCAATAAGGGGAGATGAGCAAATAAAAATATTCCACGAGTGGTGTCAGCATGAAAAAATGAACGATGGTGTGCGGAATCAGAAACAAGAATAGGCAATCCTTTAAACCGTGAAGGAGATACTCGTTTAATACTCAATAATTGAACCATCTGAAAAGTGTACTTTAGGAAACTCCATTAGCTCATTGGCTAATTTGCACATGAGCTATTTACCCTCCCGTACTCCCCGTTCTGTATTTGATCTTTTTCTTCCCAGAGTTTTTCTTTTCAAACTCGAGCACTTCTTTTGGTTTTGCTTTTTCTTTTGCTACTTTCTTTTTTTCTTCATCGGCTTCGGCTTTTGCGGGGTCGATGGGTGCCATATCATCAGCGGCAACTACTGCAATTTCTTTTTCTTTGGGCTTGTTCATTACCCACTCCTCCGTGTCTTCAATGCGACCGGTGCGCGGGTCATAAAAACGCCAGGTGCCGTGTTTGTATGAGTTGGGTTCTACTTTTACGATTTCAAAACGAACGATTTTAGTTGGGTCGTTTACATCAAAGACGGGTACGGTATCGTAAGGGTTCTGCGGATCAATGGCCCGCCAGCTTTCTTCTCTTTCCAACTCGCCCTGGTAATTAAAGTACGCTGCTTTGCCATGCTTGTATCCAAATTTATAACTCTCCATTCCAATTAAATCGCCCTGCACTGAGTAGCGGCGCCATACACCTTCTTTTACATCGTTTTTAAATACACCCTCTTCTTCGTAGCCACGTTCGCCACGCAAATCGGGCACCTTAATTACCCAGGGCCCTTGCTTTTTTCCATTGGCATCAACACGGTTTAGTGTATCGCCTTTGGCACCCATGATATAACTTTTTAATTGCGACTGCGCGGCAGTACTCCACAACAACAGAAGAAAAAATAGGTATCGCATTGTTTAGTATGTTTGAGTTTGAACGTTGAGCTGTGAGCTATCAGCCATCAGCTATCAGCCGTTATCTGTCGGCTGTGGACTACTTAAAAATTTCATGAGCAAATTATAAACGAAAACCCGACTAATTATGTTGCGCCTGTTAAAATTCAAAAACAATTATTCAACTGTTTCAAGACGAATTCTGCTTTCTCTCATTTGCGCAATGGCATGTTGTTCTTCCGGCACGTTTGCTCAGGTAAAACCAACAGCCGCCGCGGATAGATGGAAAGGCCTCGAGCAAAGAAAAAATTTAGCTGCGGCTTCCACCATCAAAACTTCCTTTCGCAATATTGGCCCGTCGGTTATGAGTGGCAGGGTAAGTGATATTGAAGCCAATCCTAACGATCCAACAGAATTTTATGTTGCCTATTCAACGGGTGGTTTGTGGCACACAAAAAATAATGGTCTTTCCTTCACGCCTATTTTTGATAGTGCCGATGTGATAACCATAGGTGACATTGCAGTTAACTGGCAAACAAAAACTATATGGGTTGGCACGGGTGAAGTAAATAGCAGCCGCTCATCGTATGCAGGTATTGGTGTTTATAAAAGCACCGACAATGGAAAAAACTGGGACTACGTTGGCCTGCCCGAAAGCCACCATATTGGTAAAATACAACTCCACCCCACTAATAATAACGTTGCCTGGGTGGGTGTGTTAGGTCACCTCTATTCGCCCAACAAAGACCGGGGTGTTTTTAAAACCACTGATGGGGGAAAAACATGGAAGCATACTTTGTTTGTTAACGAAAACACGGGTGTTGTGGAAATGGAAATAAACCCGCAAAATCCAAATGAGTTATACGCGGCCGCCTGGTATAGAACAAGGAGAGCCTGGGAGTTTGTTGCCAGCGGCAGCAGCAGCGGAATCTACAAAAGCACCGATGGCGGCGACACCTGGAAGCTTCTAAGCACACCGGCATCGGGCCTGCCCACCGGCAATATTGTTGGCCGGATTGGCTTGGCAGTTTACCCAAAAAATCCGCAGATAGTTTATGCCATTGTTGACAATCAAAAAGCAAAACCCGACACTGCAAAAAAAGATTCACTCACTTATGCACTTGATGATTTAAAGAATCTTTCGATTGAGCAATTCGCAAATCTCAACGATAAAAAACTGGATACTTTTTTACGCCGCAACAGGTTGTCGCCAAAATATTCTTCTAAACAAATAAAAGAAATGGTGGCTGCCAATACACTTAAACCAACTTCGTTGTACGACTATCTGTACGTAAACACCGGCTTTGAAAGCACACCTGTTGGCGCCGAAGTTTATCGCAGCGATGACGGTGGAAGCACCTGGAAAAAAACAAACCAAAAAGAAATTCCCATCTTCTTTACTTATGGCTACTACTTCGCAAAA
This sequence comes from Chitinophagales bacterium, assembly GCA_031425835.1. Lineage (GTDB taxonomy): Bacteria > Bacteroidota > Bacteroidia > Chitinophagales > Chitinophagaceae > Flavisolibacter. The sequence goes on along the minus strand of JANPKD010000049.1, from coordinate 377,070 downwards.
ATTTATGTATCGCCCTACAACCCCGATAAAGTTTTTGCACTTGGTTTCTCTTCGCAAATTTCAATTGATGGCGGCAAAACATGGAAGAACATGGATAAGAACAATGTACATGCCGATCATCATGCACTATGGATCAATCCAACAAAAGATAATCACCTGATAAATGGAAACGACGGTGGTGTAAATATTACGTACGACAATGGCGATGTTTGGTTTAAAGCCAACACTCCTGCCGTGGGACAGTACTATGCTATTGCAGTTGACAACGCAAAACCATACAACGTGTATGGTGGCTTCCAGGATAATGGTGTTTGGTATCTGCCTTCGCAAAATCCGCGCAACTCTTTTGCCAATTCTGGTTTGGGCTTAAGCGATGATGCAGTAAAAAATATTGGCGGTGGTGATGGTATGCAGGTGCAGGTTGATTTGAGAGATAATCTTACAACATACTATGGTTCGCAGTTTGGAAATTATTCAAGAACAAACAGGGCAACGAAGGAAGGCACAAAAAGAATTACTCCACGCCACGAGCTGGGCGAAAAACCTTTGCGTTTCAACTGGCAGTCGCCAATTGTTTTAAGCACTCACAACAACGATATTCTATATTTCGGCAGCAACAAATTACATCGCTCGTTTAACCAGGGCAATACGATGATTGCTTTAACCGCCGACCTTACAAAAGGTGATGGCAATGGCAATGTACCATACGGTACACTTACGGCTATCTCCGAATCGCCCCTTCGGTTTGGTTTGTTGTACACCGGTACCGATGATGGCAATATTCATGTTAGCAAAGACGCCGGAGCAACATGGATCGCCTTGAACGATGTAAAGAAAAAGGGTTTAAATCTTCCTCAGAAATTGTGGGTGAGCAGGATTACCGCATCAAAACATAAAGAGCCAAGGGTTTATTTATCACTCAATGGTTATCGCAACGATGACTTTAATCCCTACCTGTATAGCAGTGATGATTATGGAACTACATGGATCGCCATTGGAAAAAATTTACCTGCCGAACCAATCAATGTGGTAAAGGAAGATCCAAAAAATGAGAACATTATTTACGTGGGTACGGATGGGGGATTGTATGTAAGTTTCGATAGGGGCAACACCTTTATGATGTGGACTGCGGGTTTACCACGGTCGGTGCCGGTGCATGATATTGTTGTTCACGAAAGAGACAATGAAATTGTGCTGGGCACCCATGGCCGCAGCATTTACATTGCCAGGCTTGATGAAGTGCAGAAGGCAGTGAAGTGAGATGATTAATTAAAAACCCAACAATTTTGCCATATACAAATTCCGGCCTCGACGGTTTGTGTATGGCAAGAGCAAAGAATGCGTGCTTTCAGCCACTATTGAGGCATCACCTGCAGCTGATAGCTACCCAGCATACCATACCGGCTTTGATTGGCGTTAGCAATAGTTTGAACCGACACAAAATATTTACCGGCCGCTACAGGGGAGTTTGCCATTAAAGAATATGGATCGGTTGAGGTTTGCACCAGGCCCCCATTTTTGTCGTACACCTTAATTTGCAGGTCAACATTTGCGCCTATACAATTATCAAGGCAGGAGGGCATTGCGGTTATCGTTGCAGCATTCTTTAACTCCACATAAAACATATCTACATCCGTGCTGTTGTTTATGATGGCTGTGCTGTTATGAGCAACGGGTTCGGATTTATGAGTAGCATCGCCTTCATCTTCCTTTGCACCAAGTATTGCCGTAAGTACAGCCACGTCATCCTGCACCACTCCACAGCCACCATTGGTAGTACCCTTGTGCCAGGTAGTTACATTTTGAAAATAATTGGAGCCCATAATTGGTGCCCAGCCGGTTTGACCTTGGCCCTGGCCTGCAAAATATTCGGTGAGCATCACACAACCGCTACTGTAATTTGCCTGGTGCTGTAAACTTAGTGTATGGCCCACCTCGTGGGATATAGCTTCGGCAATCCATTTCTCGTTATAGCTTAATAAAGTGCTGAACACAAACGCAGGTGTGTTGTTGCCCCATTGAAAAGAATTATTAAAAGCTGCGCCGCCTGCCACACCGTACCATTCCCAGGCTTCTGTAATAATTACACGTATTCTTTTATGCGGATTAGTGTTGTTATAAACAGCCTGACTAGTAGTAACAGTTACATTAAATGGAATAAAATCTTCGCTAACCCTCTGAATAATTTTTTCTATATCAGAAAAAGGAAGATTAGCAGCGGTAGCATTAATATCACCGTTTGTGTTCCAGTAGGTACCTGAAACAAACTGACCGTCAAAATCAAGATAAATAGTTGCAGTGGGTACCCCTATCGGTCCCGGTAAAGCCTCAAGCTTTTTTTTGGTGACTGCTACATCCTCTGCAACAGCATTTTTTGATTTGTTGAATTCGGTTAGTCCGAAAGTGCAGTTAAATGCTTTTTCGTTTGCTATTGCCGGGGCCTGGGCGGGTTCGATGGAGTCATGTTTTTTGCTACAGGAAAAAAGCATGAAAATAAATGCGGCCGTGGTGGTGAATTTCATGATAGTGGTATTATTGTTCGGTACGCTGCAATCCTCGGTTAATAGTTTGCCTGCTTTAGATTAACACCGAATTTCCTGCCAATTATTTAAGGATGAATTTTTTGCTTCAAACGTTGCGTATCACCCTCCGAAACAAAAAAATGTAGAAATGGGTTATCAAAATCCTCCTGAAAAATTAATCATCTTCCCCGTATTGGGAAAGTTATACTAATCACCCTTAGAATTATCTGCAATTTTACACGGTTCTATTTCAACAGCATGGCGTTATCAGCGAAACAAACTAAGAAAACAATCCAGGGTTTTATTTATAGCCAGGCCTTTGCCGACGGAATACGTGCAACCTTCGCTATTCTGGTACCAGCAGTAATTGGTTTATACACCGGAACTTTTCAACAGGGCCTAACCATCTCTTTAGGTGCAATGTGTGCCTCACTTACCGATGCTCCGGGACCCATCATTCACAAACGCACCGGGATTATTATTTGCGCAGCGTTTGCATTTGTGGTGGCTATATGCACATCATACCTGCAAGGCAGTGTAACATTTATGGCGGCAGGAATTGTGGTGATCACCTTCTTCTTTTCCATGTTATCGGTTTATGGTAACAGGGCGTCGGCTGTAGGCAGTGCGGTGATACTTGTGATGATACTTACAATGGACAAGCCCATAACAGAAAACCAAATTATTACAAACGCCCTGCTGATAAGTGGTGGCTGCATTTTTTATCTGGGGGTAAGCTGGTTCTTTTATTCACTTCAACCGTATCGGGTGGCGCAAAGAGCTTTGGGCGAGTGCATAACAGAAATAGCAGCTTACCTAAAACTAAGAGCTGCTTTTTATGCTGAGGATGTTGAAACCGAAAGTGGTTACAAAAAATTGGTGGCGCAACAAATTATTGTAAATGAAAAGCAGGACACCGTGCGGGAAATATTTTTTAAAACCGGGAGAATAGTGGAAGAAAAAACGGAGGACGGGAGACGGTTGGTTTTTACGTTTGTACAAACTGTTGATTTGTTTGAGCACATTACCGCCGCCTATTATAATTACGAATTGCTGCGCAAAAAGTTAGGAGGTTCGGAGGCCCTCCTTTTGATTCACCATTCACTGATGCGGATTGCGGAGGAGTTGGAGAACATTGGTTTAAGCATTCAATCGGGCTTGTCATTCGCTGCTCTGTTTGATTACGACGAAGAAATAAAAAGATTAAAGGTTACTACTGATGCTTTAGCAGTTGAAGGCGGGCCAAACCCTTTGGTTTTAAAAAAGATTATTGTAAACATTCGTGGCCTTCTTGTACACACCAGAAAGCTGCATAGGTATTTTGACCAAAATGCCTTACTGGAAAAAACCGGTACGGATCATTCACACTTTGTAACCCACCAACCATTAACACCCATCGTTTTTTGGAACAACCTCGGCCTGCAGTCTTCGGTATTTCGGCATTCGTTGCGGGTTTGCATAGCGTGTGTAACAGGCTTTATAATCGCCAGGCTATTGCAGTATGGTGACTATAGCTACTGGATTTTACTGACCATTGCATTTATTTTAAAACCCTCTTTCAGCTTAACCAGAGAAAGAAACAGGCAGCGAATTTTAGGAACCATCATTGGAGCCATCACCGGTTTTTTGTTGTTGCTGCTTATTCCATCTGCAAATTTTTTGTTTGTGCTGATGGTGATTTTTATGATTGGTGCCTACAGTTTTATGCGCACCAATTATTTGGCGATGGTTATTTGCATTACGCCTTATGTAATGATATTACTGAATTTTTTAGGTGCAAATGATTTTAGAACAGTGATTACTGAACGACTGATTGATACGGCCATAGGTAGCGTTATTGCTTTTGTGGCCAGCCACTATTTATTTCCTCGGTGGGAAGGCGAACAACTTACTGGTTTAATGAAAAATATCCTGCGTGCTAACGCTGCTTATTTAGCAATGTTAATTGAGGGGCTCCATGGACATAAAGTAAATGAGTTGCAGTACAAACTGGCCCGCAAAGATGTGTATCTGCGATCGGCAAATTTATCTGCCGCGTTTCAACGCATGTTATCCGAACCCAGAAACAAACAAACCAACGTGGCGTACGTGCAGGAGTTTGTTGTGCTCAACCACATTTTATTTTCCAACGTAGCCACCGTAGCAACAAGCATTATGTCGAAAGAGCCGAAGGTGTATCCCGAAGCATTCATTACCGGCGCAGTCGCAGCAAAGTCAACACTGGAAGAGAGCATTTTGGTGTTTGACGAAGATAAATCCCCATCTCACACCGGAATGAAAGGTGAAAAGTGGGCGATACAAAATAGTGATGATGAATTAATGGTAGAGCAGTTGAATTTTATTTACAAACTGAGTGGTGATATAGGTAAAGCTGCTAAGAAGATTGTGAGTTAATAATCCACTCCACCGCTAATGCATACCCTTTTAAGCCCAAACCAAAAATACTACCTACAGCTTTGCCCGATACATGCGACAGCTTTCTGAAATCCTCTCTTGCATGCACGTTTGAGATATGCACTTCTACAACAGGTGTTGTAATAGCCGCAATGGCATCGCCGATTGCAACCGAGGTATGGGTGTAACCACCTGGGTTAAAAACAATTCCATCAAATTCAAACCCCACCCGCTGCAGTTCGTTTATCAGTTCACCTTCAACATTGCTTTGAAAATAGGAGAAACTTACCTGGGGGTATTTGATTTCCAGTTCCTCAAAATAATTTTCAAATGGCAGGTTGCCATAAATATCCGTTTCTCTTTTTCCGAGCAGGTTGAGGTTTGGGCCATTGATGATAGCGATTTGCATAGCCATGAAATTAAAACTTTACGGTTGTTTCGCCTTCGGAATTACATACACCCACTGCGAAATTTTAAATTGCGTTGGATAAAGGCCTCGGTGCTCTAAGTTTATCAGAGCATAGGGTGTATACTGTTCCAATTCTGCAATGATGTTAATGGGCAGGTAGCTGTCTTTTCTCGATTGAATTTTTGACTTTTCTTCAGGCGGCAATTGATAGTAGGGATAAATACTGCAAACTTTCCCAGCATACCGCGAATTTTTGTCGAGCATTTTTCCAAAACCTACACCATTTAAAAATGTGTGGGAGATGCCATAATTAAAAAGCACTTCACCCCCACTCTTGTTGGTTAAAAATGTTGTGAGATACTTTATTACTTTTTTATCACGGTCAACGGTGCTTTTGCTTTTTACATTGTGGTTTAATATAGCAGCAAAGGCCAACCAGTCCTCCCCGAAATATTGCATCAGAAGAGCTTCTTTATTTTTACAGAGCGACCGCAAGGCATTCATCTGATCAACAAATTTTTCTTGTCCTTCCCAGGTCCATGGTGTCGTTTTCCATTCTATTATTTTGTTGATGGAAAATTGAATAGCGGCGTCGGATAATGCTTCTTTATGTAAAATCATTTCGCCAAAAGCCATTGCGGTTGAAATGCTGCGGTTGAAATCGAAGGCGTGAATTTTTAGCCTGTCGTAAGAAGGTTGTGCATTGTTATACAAAACCAGGCTATCCCAAAATGCTTTTGAAAAATACAGATATCGTCGGCCAGGCATTAAATCTATTTGCGTTTGCAAATAACGGTTGGCGAGGTAGCTAAAGTCGGGGCCATATTCAAAAACCAAATGGCGAACATTGTTGTTGATGTGAAGGTATTTAGCCAGCAATAGAAAACTGTGTTCATTTTCTAACCTGCGGTCATGAAATTCTCCTTTTAAAAAAATGTTATAGCGGTGCAGGTCGTTTGTTGCCGGGGCAACTGCAATGCTATCCTGCGAAAATGCGGTAGCATTAATCAGCAATGGTAACCAGATCAAAAGTGTGCGCATAAAACTGTTGCTACAAGATAAGCCCGTACACTTTTAAACTAATGTACCTGCCATTTTTAATTTCACAGTCTATCATTGTGCCTTCGTATGCAAAACCGGATTTTTCTAAAACGCGGCCACTTGCTTCGTTACCCTCCTCCACAAAGGCCTCAAGCCGGTGCATGCCCTTTTCATTTTTACAATAATCAATCACCGCCATCAATGCTTCAGAAATAAAACCCTTGTTCCAATATTGCGGAAAAAGCCAGAAACCCACTTCGGCCTTTTTGTGTTCGGTTTTGTAAAAATAATATGCAACTACACCCAGGTTTTCGCCGGTAGTTTTATCAACTATTTTCCATGGGCCGCCAGTGTTTTCGTCCACACTTTTTTTATACCATTCCATTTGTTTGGCCGTCTCTTCAAACGATGTGTATTGAACGCCATAGAAAGGAATAGCAGAAGGATTGCTCAGTCCTTCAAAAATAAATTGCTGATCATGGGGAGATATTGGCTGAAGCAATAAACGATTTGTAGTTAGCTGAGGTAACATGAGAAAGCGTTATACAATGAGTGAAGAAGCTTTTTCAAAAAAAGTTTCTTTTCATGAAGCCACAAAGACACGACGTAATGAAGATTGGAACATCACTCCTTCATATCATACCCCCACATGAAAAGAATTCGTGTAATTCATGAATTTAAATTCGTGTTCTTAAAAGCATCATTAGTGTTTCATCAACTCAATAAATTCATCAAACAAATAGCGGCTGTCATGCGGGCCTGGCGTACTCTCGGGGTGGTATTGCACCGAAAAGGCCGGCTTATCTTTTACTTTAATGCCCTCAATAGATTGATCATTCAAATTAACGTGGGTAATTTCAATATGGGCAGCATTTTTTACAGCCTCGGGTTCAACACCAAAGCCATGATTTTGTGTAGTGATTTCGCACTTGCCGGTGACTAAATTTTTTACCGGATGGTTCATACCCCTGTGCCCGTGGTGCATTTTAAATGTTGGGATATCATTGGCTAATGCAAGCAACTGGTGGCCCAGGCAAATGCCAAACATTGGTTTGCCTTCTTTCAGAATTTCTTTTACTGTTTGCACGGCGTAATCCATGGCAGCCGGATCGCCGGGGCCATTGGAAATAAAATAACCCGAAGGGTTAAAAGTTTTTAATTCGGCCAACAAAGTTTTTGCAGGAAACACTTTTACATAAGCCCCTCGTTCAACCATGCAATTAAAAATATTGCGTTTGGTTCCATAGTCAAGCACTGCAATTTTTATGGAAGCCGAAGGGTCGCCCAATTCGTAAGCTTCGTTTGTGCTTACAACCGATGCCAGTTCCAACCCACTCATATCGGGCAATTGGTCAAGCTTGTTTTTTAATTCGGCCACATCTGTTATTTCAGACGAGATGATACAATTCATTGCGCCTTTATTACGCACATGTGCCACCAACGCTCTTGTATCTACGCCTTCAATGGCCACAATATTTTGATCTTTTAAGTATTCATGTAACGAACCCTGTGCCATTGGGCGGGAGTATAACTCTTCCAGGTTACGACCAATCAATCCTCTTATTTGAATAGAGTCGCTTTCCACATCAACATCGGCAACACCGTAATTACCTACGTGTACCGTATTCATTATAAGCACCTGGCCATAATAACTTGGGTCGGTAAATACCTCCTGGTACCCCGTCATGCCAGTATTAAAACAAATTTCGCCACCGGTAGTACCAATCGCACCAAAGGCTTTTCCGTAGCAGGTAGTGCCATCCTGTAATAATAAAATTGCCTGTTGTTGTTCCATTGTATTTGTAAAAGAGTTGTGCAAAGAAAAATATTAGAAGGGTTAACGGGAGTAAAACTTTTCCACTTTTCATACCGATATGACATAGCTACGCAACAGTTTGAGACATTCCTTATCCGCAGAGCGTTTATAGATATTCCATATCTGCGTGGAGATCGGGTATCTTAACCGTGCAAAAAAAAGGCCGTCACTAATTAAAGAGACAGCCTTTTCATTTATAGTAAGCAATCGTTCTTACGCTTCTCTGCCACCAGAAAGTTTGTCCTGCAGTTTCTTCAACTCATCCCACTTGCCTGCCTTTGCCAGTGCAGCCTGCTCGGGCCAGCTTGTAGTATCAACTGCATTAAAGTTTCCTTCTGCCATGCCTAATAAGGTCATCAATTCTTCGGGTGTTGATTTTTCAATGGCGGCAAATGTGCTCACACCGCCAGCTACAAGAGCTGCCTCTACCTTTGGACCAATGCCTTCAATTTTTTTCAAATCATCGGCTTCGGCTTTTACAGTTGTCGCTTTTGGTGGGGCTGTTTCATCCGCCGTAGTTGCAGCGGCTTTTGTTTTTGCGCCACCTGCCCGGCGTGTTCTTTTGGCTCCTTCTTTTTTATCCGTAGTTCCTCTGCCGTAAATTTCATTAAAGTCAACCAGTTCAATCATTGCAGTTTCGGCATTGTCCCCGGGGCGGGTACCCAATTTAATAATCCTGGTGTAACCACCGGGGCGGCCCGCAATTTTCTCCGATATAGTGCTAAACAATTCTGTTATGGCTTCTTTGTCCTGCAAATAGCCAAACACAATCCTGCGCTGATGGGTTTCGTTCTTTTTACTTTTTGTTATTAATGGCTCAGCATACACACGCAGTGCCTTTGCTTTTGCCAACGTTGTAACTATACGCTTGTACTTAATTAACTGACATGTAAGATTGCTCAACAACGCTTCGCGGTGTGCTTTTTTTCTACCGAGGTTGTTTTGTTTGTTTCCGTGACGCATGACTTTTTTTGAAGTTTAAAGTTCAAAGTGTAAAGTTCAAAGTTGGCGTTTGATCATTCAACGCTCACTTCTTCTCTACTACTTAAAACATGTTATTTAATGTAGGGGTTGCACCGTGTCAAGGAGTTGCAAGCCCTGCCCCAGACGCCGATTAAGAGGTGTTTTGCAACACTCCTCTTTTGCGGGTGGAGATTTTATTTGTTGATGTTGATTTTTATGGCACCAGCTATATTGCTACTATCATCGTTCCTTGCGTCGCACTCTTGTACTATAGAAACCTAATTGAGCATGGGCCCAACAGTATGCCTGCAGTTGATCCCCATGAGGCGGACGCCAATGTCGCACCATAGTCACAATAGCCTCGACTAAAAAATCACCAACATTATTTAAAAGAACTAATTGCTATAAAAAAGAATCACCGACCTAATTTCCCCTTCGGGGGACAGGGGGCCTAATAATCATCCTTATCAATACCCAGCTTGCCTAAATCCATTCCAAAATGCAAACCTCTTTCGTTGAGTACCTGCTCAATTTCGGAAAGCGATTTTTGGCCGAAGTTGCGGAACTTCATCAGGTCTTCCTGCTCGTACTGAACCAACTCGCTCAATGAATTTATTTTTGCTGCTTTTAAACAGTTGAAGGCACGTACCGACAGATCTAAATCTTCCAACGGTGTTTTCAATACTTTGCGCAATTGCAAAGTTTGTTCGTCAACTATGTCTTCTTTCTTTTCTTCTTTATTGTCGAAGGTGATGTTTTCATCAGTGATAATCATCAGGTGCTGTATCAAAATACGGCTGGCCTGCTTTACTGCTTCTTCGGGGTGAATGGTACCATCGGTGCTTACTTCCATTACCAGCTTTTCGTAGTCAGTACGCTGTTCCACACGTGTGTTTTCAATGCTGTACTTTACGTTTTTGATTGGCGTAAAAATGGCATCAACCGGTATGTAGCCAAGCGGTGCATCTTTTGGTTTATTTTCTTCGGCGGGTACATAACCACGGCCTTTGCCAATGGTAATTTCTATATCGAGCCTTGAAGAATTATCTAAGGTGCATAAAAGCAAACCCGGGTTCATTACCTGGAACGACTGTGTGCCTTCGGCCAGCATAGCCGCGGTAATTTCGGTTTTGTTTTTTATTGAAAGAGTGATTTTTTCATTCTGTACATCATGGTCAACCACTTTTTTCAACCTTACTTGTTTCAGGTTTAAAATGATTTCCACCACATCTTCAGAAACGCCTTTAATGGTGGCGAATTCGTGTTCAACACCTTCGATCCGAACTCCTACAATTGCATATCCCTCAAGTGAATTAAGCAATACGCGGCGTAGTGCGTTGCCAATGGTTACGCCGTAGCCTGGCTCCAGCGGACGAAATTCGAATTGAGCTTCGAACTCGCTAACTTTTTGAAGAACGACTTTATCGGGCTTCTGAAAATTTAAAATGGCCATAATATTTACGATTTAAAAAATGAGTGATGAGTAATCAGAGATGAGTGAGGCTTTCTTACTCATTATTCATTACTCATTATTGATTATTTAGAATACAACTCCACAATAAGTTGCTCCTTGATGTTCTCAGGAACAGAAGCTCTTTCGGGATAAGTGATAAATGTTCCGGTAAAAGTTGTTTCGTTGTAATCAACCCATCCAAACTTTGGGTTTTTACCACGAATGTAGCTTACAACCGAAGCATTGTCTTTCGACTTGTCTTTTAAAGAAACCACATCACCTGGCTTTAGCTGGCAGGAGGGAATATTTACCACCTCGTTGTTTACCATTACGTGTTTATGGCTCACCAACTGGCGTGCAGCGGGGCGGCTTGGCGCAATACCCATACGAAACACGGTATTGTCTAAACGGGCTTCTAAAAGTTGAATAAGGTTTTCGCCGGTGACGCCTTTTTTGCGTGAGGCTTCTTCAAAAGTTTTGCGGAATTGTTTTTCTAAAACACCGTAAGTGTACTTAGCTTTTTGTTTTTCGCGGAGCTGCAATGCATATTCGCCCATGGTTTTGCGTTTGCGTTGCGCACCATGCTGACCAGGAGGGTTAGAGTTTTTTCCTAACCATTTGCCATTGCCTAAAATTGGCTCCCCGAAAATGCGGGAAATCTTGGTCTTTGGACCAGTGTAACGTGCCATAATTGTTTATTCATTTCCGCTTTTTTGTACCGGTGCGTTCATCTGTAAAAACGGTAAAAATTAATGAAGCACCCTTTATTATAATGAAATAACAAATCATGAAATTCCAACTTCCACAAATGGGATTTGGAATTTTTTATTTGGAATTTTATACTCTGCGTTTCTTCGGCGGCCTGCAACCGTTGTGTGGTAACGGCGTAACGTCTTTAATCATTGTTACTTCAATACCAGATTGAGCTAATGCACGAATGGCACTTTCTCTGCCGGCACCGGGACCTTTTACAAATACATCAACTCTTTTTACACCTGCATCTAATGCAACTTTAGCTGCATCGGATGAAGCCATTTGTGCTGCGTATGGTGTGTTCTTTTTTGAACCCTTAAAACCCATTTTACCAGCACTGCTCCAGGAAATAATTTGACCCTGCTTGTTGGTAATAGAAATAATGAGGTTGTTGAAAGTGGCGTTCACATGTGCATCGCCGTAATTATCAACTTTTACTACTCTTTTTTTTGCTGCAGCCTTTGCGCTCTGCTGGGTCTTTTGTGCTTTTGCCATTTGTGTTAGGTAATCTTTACTTTAAAAAACTAATTCCATTTTTTTTTTGGAACCAGAACCAATTCTACTCCTGCACCGGGCATCCGCAATTGGTTCAAAAATTTCTGGTGCATTTGGTCAAGCCATGGCATGACCCTACATAAAACACAGGTCATGCCGATGGCATGACCCTACAATATTATTTCTTCGGAGCTTTCTTTTTACCAGCAACTGTTTTACGCTTGCCTTTACGGGTGCGGCTATTGGTTTTCGTACGCTGCCCTCTTACCGGCAAACCTTTTCTATGGCGCAAACCGCGGTAGCAGGCAATATCAAGCAAACGCTTAATACTCATCTGTACTTCTGAACGCAACTGTCCTTCAACCTTAAACTCTTCGGTGATGGTTGTACGGATGTGGTTGAGATCATCATCGTTCCACTCATTCACTTTTTTACTACGGTCAATAGCATGTTTGTCGAGAATGTAACGGGCAGTGGCAGAACCTATTCCGAAGATGTAGGTAAGGCCAATTTCGCCTCTTTTATTTTTTGGTAAGTCAACGCCGGCAATACGAGCCATAAATTTTTATTTTAAATTCCAGGGAACAAATTCCAAATTCCAACACGGGATTTCAATTTGGAATTTGCGTTTTGCTACTTTGTGATTTTTACGATTATCCTTGTTTTTGTTTAAACCTTGGGTTCTTTTTGTTGATTACGTAAAGAACTCCTTTGCGGCGGACGATTTTGCAATCGGCGCTTCTTTTTTTGATTGATGCTCTAACTCTCATGATTCAGATTTTTAGTACTAAGTACAAAGTACTCAGACTGGAAATTAATTGTTACTGTATTGTCTAAGTACTATTATCCAAGTACTCTTGTCTTTCTTATTACTTATACCTGAAAATGATTCGTCCTCTTGATAAATCGTAGGGACTCATTTCCACACCAACTTTATCGCCCGGCAAAATTCGTATGTAGTGCATTCTCATTTTTCCTGAGATGGTAGCCAAAATTTCGTGACCGTTTTCGAGCTTAACCCTAAACATTGCATTTGACAAAGCTTCGAGTATTGTACCGTCTTGTTTAATTAATGGCTGTTTCGACATACTTAATTTGGGAGCGCAAAGATATGGGGATTCACTTCAAAAAAACAAAGGCTTCGGTTTTTGCGAAGCCCTGTTGCCAAATTTTTCAAAATATTTGTGAGGATTTAGTGTGCGGTAACCCTTTCTAAATGCACTTTGGTCATTTGAAGGTGATGATTTTGCAGCTCATGTACGTAAAGGGGGTGGTTAAAATGCCTGCGATCTTCGCGGTACCAAACATCCATGTTGGTATAATTGCCCGGATCGTGTACAACTATTCTAAAAGGCCCTTTCTTATATTTTACTCCCTCGGCTGTATCTTCTTTTTCAAAACCAAGTGTATTTACCAACTGCTCATCGGTCAGCGGCACAGGAACGATTTGTTCGGGCGGGAACCAAAATTCCTGGACGCCGTTGTCTATCAGCGCCATATTTTCTTCGCGGCTGGCTTTTACCACGGTACCGATACGTTCTATGCCTTCGTCGAGAATGTTTACAATATCACCTTCTTTAAGCTCATTGATTTTTACCATGATTGGTTTAATTAAGTTCATCCGAATGTAAAGCGTTTGCCATATTCGTTCCAAATTATTTACAGAAACAGGATTTGAAAACCAACAAATCAAGAGTTTCTGCTATCTTGGCGGCCCCAAGAAACGCTATGAGATTAGTTTTATTTGCCGCTACCCTTTTTTTAGCCAGCCCGGGTTATGGGCAGCAGCTCTCCTATCACCCCTTTAAAAAAAACATTGTAAAAGAAAAAGAAATTGCCGCTGCCATCACCGCCAGGCTGCAGCAGGATGTACTAAATATCCGGAGCAACTATAAAAAAGAAGTTGCTGCTATTTATAAAGAAAGAGCCGATGCAATTAAAGAAAGAGTTGAGGCGAGCGAATTAATTACCGATTCGGCAGTTACCAATTACCTCGACGGACTGGCCAAACAGATTATCAGTGGTAACAGCACACTGGCTCACCATAATCTCCGCATATATTTTTCAAGAACGCCCTGGCCAAATGCTTCGAGCATGGGCGAGGGTACTATTGTTTTTAACGTAGGCCTGTTTAGCCGACTGGACAATGAAGCACAGGTAGCTTTTATACTTTGTCATGAGCTGGCGCACTACCTGCTAAATCATGGTAACAATAGCATTGCCCGCTACGTGGAAACAGTAAACTCTACAACCTTTCAAACCCAATTAAAAGAAATAAGCAAGGCCGAGTTTTCGGCAAACAAACAATTGGAACAACTTGCTTTGAAGATTGGTTTCAACAGCCGCAGGCATAGCAGGGCATTTGAAAAAGAAGCCGACTCAATGGCGCTTGTACTTTTAAAAAATACTAACTACGATTTGCGGGAAGCTTCCTCATGTTTAGCATTACTTGATTCGATTGACAAAGACAAACATGCCGGGAAACAGGCATTGGAAAACCAGTTTAATTTTGCAGAGTATCCTTTCAAAAAAAGATGGATTGAAAACAAAACTTTAAGTTTTACAGACAACGAAAAAGAAAAAAAAGAGGCGAAAGCATTAGCCGATTCGCTTAAAACCCATCCCGATTGCCAACTGCGCATTGCCTATGTAGAAAAGGAACTACTGCAAGGGAAAAAAAATAACACTAGAAAATTTCAGGATCAGAAAAAATTTGAAACCCTGCAAAAATTGTTTGAGTACGAAGGGCTGGAGTATTTGTTTGAAACCGATAAAATTTCGCGTTGCCTTTTTACCTGCTTACAAATGTTGAATGCAGGTGATACCCATCCTTACGTTTTGGGTTTGGCTGGCAAATGCCTCACCAAAATTTATACGGCACAGCAACAGCATTCCTTAAGCAAAATAGTAAGCCTGCCCAGCCCCGATTTTGACGAAGAGTACAACAACTTTCTAAAACTGCTGCAAAATGTGCGGCTGACGGAGCTTGCATCGATTGCCTACCATTTTTTACAAACACACAGCACGGCCGGCAAAAGCAGTGAAGATTTTGTGGCTGCTTTAATTGCCAGTAAAGAAAACGCCGGCAAACCCGAAGAAAAAAAAGAATGGATTAACTATTACAACAGCAATTTTTCAAACCCTAAATACAAATTTTAAAAACAACTAAACACCCATTTATGCGAAAGCCATTATTGCTGCTGACTTATTTTATTTTATTGAGTTCCTTAATTTCTGCCCAGGAAAAACTCAGCATTGACAAAGTGCATAAAGTGTCGCTCCGGAATTCGGGCACTATTATCGAAAACGAACAAATTAAAGGCTATTACTTCTTTTTTCAGTCGGATAAAATTGACCGCAAAACAAATGAATACACTTTGCAGGTTGTGGATGAAAACCTCAACAAAATAAAAGACATTAAGTTCAACGACTCGAAAGAAATTGTGTTGATGGAATCATCATATAACGGCACCTCCATTGTGTTTGTATTTTATGATGACGACCAAAACTCACTCGACTACCGGCTGTACAACCTGGATGGCAAACAAAGCTTTACCTACTCAAAGATTTTAGACAAAAAATCGGAACGCTATTTTAAACAAGTGCGGTTGCAACAAGACGATGAGGAAACCGAAAACCAAAACGTGTACGATATTCCAAACAAAGGTTTTGTTTCGGTAACCGCAATACGTGAGGACAAAAATTACACCTACGACGTAAATTTTTATGCCTCGGGCAAAAGAAAAACATGGACATACAACCCCCTGGAAAACGGAAAATTTACGGGAGCCGAATACCTGGGTGCAAATGATTCAATTGTTGTTTTGGAAGTGCTATCGAGAGAAAAGCTGATGTCGAAAGAATCTGAATCAACCCTGGTAGGGCTTAATATTGAAAATGGAAAAAAGGTTTTTGAAATAAGAACGCAGGATGGCAGCCATGGCCTGTACCCAATGAATATTTCTACCACTAAAGGCAGTAGCGAATTTTTAATTATTGGCCCGTATTACGCGGCGGGGGAAAGAGTATTACAAGACAGAACTGAGGGATTAGGAATATGGCTGATGAACAACAAAGGCAAAATTGTAAAAAGCAAATACATGTCGTGGGCAAAGGATTTAGCCAAGTACGTAAAAGTTGATGACAAAGGCCGGGTAGAAGATATGGGTTGGATTTACTTTCATAAGTTGATGCAAACCGAGGACGGAAAAATTTTCGCGGTAGGCGAAGGCTACAAAAAAGTTGCCGATGGAGTGGGGATTGCAATGAATGTATTAACGCGATCGTACACAAGCGGTGTAACCAAACTTAAAATCACCGACCTGATGATGCTGGAACTTTCGAAAAATTTTGAGTTGACCTCGGCAAAAATCTACTCCAAAAACAGCAACAGTTTTAGTTTGAGTACGGGGTCCGACTTTGTAACACCCCATACACTGGCTTTGGTTGCAAAAACCTATGGCGCCTTTGATTATACATTTACCCAAATGGGTCAGGATAAATCTTCTTTTGTATCGGGCTATGTTGATTATGAAAAATCGAAAAATTACAAGGGCTCTACTTTCAACACCATATCGTACTACGATGGCAAAATAACCAACGACAAAATAAATTTGAAAACTGAGGCCACTTCTATCAGGATAATGCCAGCCAAACCAGGTTCGGTTTTATTAATTGAATATTTCAAAAAGGCTAAAAGGCTGGATATGCGAATGGAGAAAATAAATTAAGGGCAAAGGATTATTTATTGACTGAGCGTTGGCTGTTAAACCATTTTCATTACCAATGATGATTGTTTGGCAGCCAACGCTTTTATATTTTACTCTGCCCAACTCATTACGTAATCATCGTTTTCAATTTCGAGTGCCTGCTTCGTTAACATAAGCGGATGAAAGGTATCAACCATCACCGCTAATTCTTTTGTTTCCTTTGCACCAATACTCTTTGCAACAGCACCGGGGTGTGGGCCGTGGGGTATGCCTGCAGGATGCAAAGTCATCATACCACGGGTAACATTTTTGCGGCTCATAAAATCGCCGTCAACATAATAGAGTAATTCATCGCTGTCAATGTTGCTGTGATTGTATGGAGCGGGAATAGCATTGGGATGGTAGTCGAACAAGCGAGGACAAAACGAGCAAACAACAAAATTATTGGCCTCAAAGGTTTGGTGTACGGGTGGGGGTTGATGCACCCGCCCGGTGATGGGTTCAAAATCGTGAATGGAAAAAGCATACGGGTAGCAGCACCCATCCCATCCTACTACATCGAAAGGATGTGTGGCGTAATGAATATTGTACTGAACACCTTTCTTTTTTGTTTTTACCAAAAAGTCGCCGCGTTCATCGTGCGTTACTAAATTTTTAGGTGCACGAATGTCTCTCTCGCAGTACGGCGAGTGCTCTAACAGCTGCCCATACTTACTTAGATATTTTTTTGGGAACCGGATTGGCGTAAAAGATTCAACAATGAACAAACGATTTTCTTCCCCATCGAAGTGTAACTGGTGAATGGTGCCACGTGGAATCACAAGATAGTCGCCGTAACCAAAGGTTAATTCGCCGTACATGGTTTTTAAAATACCGCTGCCCTCGTGTACAAAAATCATTTCGTCGGCATCGGCGTTTTTGTAAAAATATTCGGTAACGCTGTGCTTTGGCGATGCCAGTACTACATGTACATCGTTATTTACCAAAATAGGAATACGGCTGTCTAAATAATCTGCAACCGGTTTTATTTTAAACCCGTCGAAGCTGCGGTGACTGAGCATTTTTTCTTCCGCGATTTTTGGCGACACATCCACCGGCTTTTCTGTTTTTATTATTTGTGTTGGCGGATGTACATGGTAGAGCAATGAGTAGTCGTTTGAAAAACCTTCGGTTGAAAATAGCTGTTCTGAATAGAGAGTGCCATCTGGCTTGCGGAACTGCGTGTGGCGTTTGTGGGGTATTGACCCTAATGTATGATAGTAAGGCATGATAATAATTTTGGAATGTGCACCTGTAAAAATGTGAAAATAGGAAAATGAACTGAAGAGCACATTGCATCCGCTGCAAGTTGCATAGGTTAAGCGATCTGCATTTCGATAAGGGCCATTCGGTCCAGAAGTCTGAAGTCAGTGTTTTATACCAGCCCTGTTATTGACCGGAAGCCCAAAAAGCTATTTATTACCCAATTTAATTTCACCCTCTTTTTCTCTTTGCCAATATTTGAGGTTGACGCCTTTTACCTGTATCAATATTAAACCCGGCGTATCGATGCCGTTTTCAAACCACTGATCCAAACTCTTAACCCAGTGATCGGCAAACGCCTTTTTATTGCGAATGAGTTTTGCTTTTCCGCTTATGCTGATGTACATATCCTTGCTTCCTTCGAAGTTTAAACAAACCTGCGGATTAGCCTCGAGCTCTTTAATTTTCTGAGACTTTTCGTAAGTAAAGAAATAAGAATCTCCTTTGTACGTAACATCCCTGTTGTTACTCATAGGCCTGCTATTAAAACTGCCACGTTTTGATTGTGTCACCATCATACAAATGTCAAGTTCGCGGAGCGTTGCTGCTAGGGATTTTAAAGAGAACGTTGCCATTTATTTAGGTTTAAAAACATAAACAAGTGACTGTGTCGAAAGTTGAGTGCGGGAAGAAATTTTTTTTAAGGTTGAAGCCTTGTAAAATTGATTTGTGATTATTCATCAACTCAACCAGGAAAAAAACAAACGAAGGACCTCCCGCAGCATGCTACCCATTTCAAACAGCATTGAAAATATTATTTCATAAGCTTACTGTCGAAGAAAGATTGATGCCTATGCTTGATCAATGGTCATTCAAAGGCAACTTTCTTGTTTGAAACTCTTTCCAGTTCAGGTACTCATCACTTTTGCGTTGCTCCACCATCGTAATACAACTTTCAACAGGGCAAATTAACTGGCAAAGGTTGCAGCCCACACACTCTTCTTCTTTAATTGCGTAAGTATTGTACGGCTTGCCATACGTGAGGGAAATAGATTGATGCGAACCATCCTCGCAGGCTATGTAACAAAGCCCGCAGTGAATGCATTTATCCTGGTTAATATTGGCCACATGATGGTAGTTGATGTCAAGGTCTTCCCAATGTGTGAGTGTAGAAATTGACTTGCCAATAAAATCATTAATTGTTTCGAATCCTTTTTCATCCATCCAGTTGTTCAATCCATCGCACATGTCTTCAACTATACGAAAGCCGTGCTTCATTGCCGCGGTACACACCTGCACACTGCTTGCTCCAAGGAGCATAAACTCCACGGCATCTTTCCATGTGCCGATACCACCAATGCCGGAGACAGGAACTTTTCTTGTGGTTTCGTCCTGCGAAATAGTAGCCAGAAATTTTAGTGCAATTGGTTTTACTGCCGGGCCGCAATAACCGCCAAAAACTGATTTACCGGCGACGTAAGGGTTCGGAACAAATGTGTCAAGGTCAATACCGGTTACCGATTGAATGGTATTAATTAATGACAGCGCATTGCTGCCTGCTTCAACTACTGCTTTGCCTGTTGGCACAACCGAATGCACATTAGGAGTAAGTTTTGTAATGACTGGTATAGTTGCTTTTTCCATGACCCATTCCACTACCATTCGTGCAATTTCAGGGTCCTGGCCAACGGCTGCACCCATACCTCTTTCGGTCATACCATGCGGACAGCCAAAATTCAACTCGAGGCCATGTGCGCCGGTGTCTTCAACTTTTTTTATCAGTTCATGCCAGCTTTCTTTTGTGTTATCCGCCATGAGCGAAACAATCATTGCCCTGTCAGGAAAAAGTTTGATGCATTCAACGATTTCTTTGAGATTAATATCAAGGGGCCTGTCGGAAATAAGCTCGATATTATTGAAGCCCATCACTCTTGTGTTGTTGAAATTGACCGCAGAATAACGCGAAGAAACATTTTTTACCTGCGAGCCGAGTGTTTTCCAAACCACACCGCCCCACCCTGCTTCGAATGCACGAAGCACATTTATTTTTTTATCGGTTGGTGGCGCGGAGGCAAGCCAAAATGGATTGGGTGATTTTATGCTGAGAAAGTTTGAAGATATGTTTGCCATAGTAAATATGAAGCTTGGGGGTTTAATTGATTCAAACCCATTATCATTTCAAGTGCGTCTTGCTTCAGTAAGTCAGTTTATTACAAAATCTAAGGAAAATATTTGTAGATTTCTTTTCTATTTAAGACCCGCAGTAATTCAATGCTATTGTTGCTCTTTTTTATTCCAACTCTAAAGTCGCCAAAACGCATTTTATAATAGTTTTTAAATCCAGTCATTTGCTCAATGGCTCCAACGTTTGCAATTGAATCTATTGTTGGTAATTCTTCAAAAACAAAATGTTCAATCTTGTTTCTCGTCTTAGCTGGAAAAACTTTTGCCAGGTCTTTTAAAAAAGTTTTGGTGTAGGTGACTTCCACTTTACTTTTTTGTTTTTTTGTAGAAGGCTTTTGCTTCTTCAAGATTCAGCTTTTCATCATTTTCCACTTGTTGCATATACTTACTTAAAGCGTGGTCTTCCAACACTTCTTCTAACCTTTTAAAAGTCTTGATATCCAACTGAACAGCTATTGGCTTGTTTTTTTTGTCAACAATATATTTTTCGTTTAGGTCTAACATTTTTCAGATTTAGAATTTTAAAATTAGCAAATAATAACTAACGCCTTTTAGGTGAGTATAATGATTCCCTCAATGTTTGCATTCACATTCTTCGTGTCAAAATATTCAAGTATTGCTTTCGCTCCATCTTTTCCCGCCTGCACGGCATCAACAACTTCTTTACCGCCGTTTACACAATCGCCACCGGCAAAAACTCCGGCAATGTTTGTGGCATTATTGTTAACTACAACCTTCCCATTCGAATTTTGAATGTCGTTGGCATCAACCAAATTTGTAAACGGCATTTGCCCTGCTGCTTTTATAATCATGTCAAGCTCCAACGTAAAAATTCTGCCGGTGTCAACAGGTGCTCTCCGCCCCGATGCATCTGGCATACCCAGTTCCATCTCGCTACAAACCAGTTGGGTCACTTGATTGTTGGCGCCAATAATTTCTTTAGGTGCTGCTAACCATTTTACAATGCAACCATCAAGCATGGCAATGTCCAGTTCGTGTTGGGTGCAAGGCATTTCCTCCTGTGTTCTTCTATAAACAATCGTCACTTCTTTTGCACCAAGTCGTTTTGCTTGTGTAGCGGCATCTATTGCAGTCATACCCAAACCAATAACGGCAACCTTATCACCAACTGCAATTTGATTGTAAGATGATGAACGCAGATTGTAAATAAATTCTATGGCATCAACTACTCCTGCCATTTCTTCGCCGGGAATATCAAGCTGTCTTGCAAGACCAACACCAATGCTGAGGAACACTGCATCGTAGTTTGATTGTAATTCATGCAGCGAAATATTTTTACCAAGCTCCTTATTGTATTCAATGGTAATGCCGCCAAGCGATGTGATGAAGTCAACTTCGTCCTGGCAAAATTCAGGCGTTACTTTATAAGCTGCAATACCATAAGTCATCAACCCGCCACCTTTGCTTTCTTTTTCAAATACTGTAACATCAATACCTTCTCTTGATAAAACATGAGCACATGATAACCCGGCAGGGCCCGCACCAATGACGGCAACTTTTTGTATACCGCCATTCCCTAAAGAAGAATTCTTGCGTTCAAACAACCGCCATTTCTCTTTGATGGCATTCTCCGTTGCAAAGCGTTGCAGCTTTGCAATGGGTATTGGAGCTTCGTGCAATAAATTATACACACAGCTTCCTTCGCAAAGTTTTTCAACCGGGCAAACCCTTGAACAACCACCACCAAAAATGTTTGCGTCAAAAATTGTTTTTGCCGATCCTTTAATATTGTCGGTTGTTATTTGCTTGATAAATTTTGGAATGTTGATGCTGGTGGGGCATTGTTTGATGCACGGTGCATCGTAACAAAAAAGGCAGCGGTTGGCTTCTACCAATGCAGCTTCTTTTTCATGGAAAGGTGGATGAATGTCACTGAAGTTTTCAGCGTATTGTTCTGCAGTAAGACGGTTGTTTTTAATCATGGCTGTTTTTTTGGAACACGGATGACAGGGATTAAGGGATTTTCGCGGATGCTTTTGATTCTCAAATGCGGTCTGTTTGTGTGATGATAGCTATTCGCCAAAATTTTCTCTCGTTATCGTACACCTTTCTTTTTACTTCAGGTTTTTTTCCAAAGTTAAACAGAAGCCCCACTTCAATTTCCGTAGCTTTCAAATAATTAACCAACTACCATTCATCCCCTTCACAAAGAGCCTCAGATGTTTTTGTCTCGCAAATAACAACGTTTTCAATGGTCAGGTCAGCACTATAGTCACCTACTACCTGCCCTTCGTAATACACTAATACCCTTTTTTCTTTTGTGGCATCAAGCCCCATAATAACCAATTCAATCAATAATGCATTTAAATACACCTTCTCTAAAAAACCATAACCAAGTGTATTATAAACTTTATAAAACGCTTTGATAATTTTTTCTGTCAGTTCCTCGTGCTTCATAAAATAATAAACAGTGTTTATCCATCCATCCGTTTCATCCGTGTTCCTACAACTCAACCAGCTTGCCATACGTCTCCGGCCTTCTGTCTCTAAAAAACTGCCATGTGCTCCGCACCTCTTCAATCATATCCAAATCAAAATCGGCAACAAGCAATTCATCCTTGTCTTCGCTGGCCTGCGCAAAAATTTGCCCGCGGGGGTCCACAAAATAACTGCTGCCATAAAACTTGCCGAGGTTCCAGGGTTTTTCTTCGCCAACACGATTGATGCAACCCATAAAATAACCATTGGCAGCTGCATGCGCCGGTTGTTCCAGCTTCCATAAATATTGGGAGAGGCCGGCAACAGTTGCCGATGGATTGTAAACGATCTCGGCACCATTCAACCCAAGCACTCTTGCACCATCGGGAAAATGACGATCGTAACAGATGTACACGCCAACCTTCGCATATTTTGTTTGAAAAACGGGGTAACCCAAATTACCGGGTTTGAAAAAAAACTTTTCCCAAAAACCCGATGTATGCGGAATATGATTTTTGCGATACTTGCCCAGGTAAGTTCCGTCCGCATCAATGACGGCAGCGGTGTTATATAACACACCTGCCTGTTCTTTTTCGTAGATAGGAACAATCATGACCATGTTGTACTTTTTTGCATACTCAGCCAAGCGTTCGGTAATGGGGCCAGGAACAGATTCAGCAGATGCATACCATGCTTTGTCCTGCCCGGGACAGAAATATGGGGTGTTGAAAATCTCCTGCAGGCAAAGAATTTGCACACCTTGCTGCCCGGCCTTTTCAATGAGCGGAATATGTTTTTGTACCATTGCTTCTTTTATCTCTTCAATGGTTCCTTCCCCTTCTGTTTTTGGAAGCGACATTTGTATGAGGCCTGACTTAATGATTCGTGGCATTGATTTATTTTGAATTTGAAATTTTGAATGACTCTGAAACAAACTGCATGGCTACTATTAGATTTTCGTTGCGTCGCACTCTTGTGCGTTCAGAACTTTATTGAACTTTTTTAAACCACAGAGTACACCAAGCTTTTACACAGAGGCCACGGAGAACCTTTGTGTTCTTTGTGTGTCTTTCTTTGTGTTCTTTGTGGTTAAATTTTCTAAATTTTCCCATCAACTTTATTTCGTTTTATAAATTGTCCATAACCCTTTTCCAATTTACAAAGATTCTTATCAATGGCAATTCTGCCGCGAAGGATAACTGTTTTTACTTTTCCTGTTAGCTCCCATCCTTCATACGCAGAGTAATCAACATTCATGTGATGCGATGATGCACTGATGGTATGTTTTTCATAGGGATCAAAAATTATAAGGTCGGCATCGCTGCCAATACCAATGGTGCCTTTGCGTGGAAACATGCCAAAGATTTTTGCGGGATTGGTACAGGCAACTTCTACATACTTGTTCAATGTAATTTTGTTTTTTGCAACTCCTTCGCTGAATAATAATTCCATGCGGTGCTCAATTGCCGGATGACCATTTGGGATTTTTGAAAAATCATCCTTACCCATTCGTTTCTGCTCCCACTTAAATGGGCAATGGTCTGTTGCCACAACTTTTACCAGGCCCTGGTTTATTCCGGCCCACAAAGTTTCCTGGTCTTTTTTTTCACGCAACGGCGGACTCATTACCCATTTGGCTCCATCCTCTCTTTCGTAGAGCGATGCATCAATGGTTAGGTATTGGATGCAGGTTTCCACCAACACATTTTGATTTCTTCTGGTAGCATTGCGCACCGCATTCAATGCTCCTTCGCAGGTGAGGTGAACTATGTAGCCGGGGCAACCGGTATAGTTGGCCATATCGGCAAAACGTTCCGATGCTTCGGCTTCGGTTACTTCGGGTTGTGATAGATAGTGATACAAGGGAGATAGTTTTCCTTCATCACGATGTTTGGCAATGAGGTAATCAATCATATCGCCATTGGTGGCATGTACCGTTACTAAACCGCCGCATTTTTTTACTTCTTCCATTAAGCCAATCATCTGCCGGTCGTCAATCATCAATGCACCTTTGTAAGCCATAAAGGTTTTAAAGGAAGTAATACCTTCTTCTCCAATAAAATGTTTGATCTCTTTTTTTGTGTGCTCGTTAAAATCGGTTACGGCAATATGAAAACTGTAATCGCCCACGCAATTACCGTTGGCTCTTGATTGCCATTCTTGCAACGCGGCCTGCAAACTGTTTCCCTGTTTTTGTAAAATAAAATCAATCACCATTGTTGTTCCGCCAAACAATGCTGCTGTTGTGCCGGTTTCGTATGTATCACTTGAAAATGTTCCCATAAAAGGCATATCCAAATGCACATGCGGGTCAATGCCGCCGGGAAAAATGTATTTGCCGGATGCATCTATGGTTTGTATTTCGGTTGTTTCACGTAGAGACGCAATGCATTGCGTCTCTACGGCCCGTGTCAAATCATTTCCAATGGCAACAATGGTTTCCCCGTCAATAAAAATGTCGGCAACATAATCTTCCGATGCCGTGATGATTCTTCCGTTTTTGATGAGTAATGACATAAAATTTGTTTTGCTGAACTCACTACGAATGCTGATCGGTTTCTATCCCATCAGCATCACAGTTTGTGCTAATGATCATTGTATCATTTAAAACCGATGCGTTTCCTTTCCTGCCAGTTTATTTGCTTTGCTTTTTCTTCCGCTTTTTCGTCAAGCAAATTTTCGAGGGCAGCATAAATTTGATTAAGTTGTACATCGTGTTCACCTAACCTTTCTTTGATTGCTTTCAACTGCGTTTTTAAATCAGTTTCCTCCAATAAAATACGCCTGATTGCCACAAAAGCATCCATAATAGCGATGCTCATGGTAACAGCTTTTTCAGAGTTGAGAACGGCGCTTAACATGCCAACACCTTGTTCTGTAAATGCATAGGGCAAATATTTGAGATTACTTCCACGACCTGTTTTCAAGGTCACAATTTGTGACCTTGAAGGATTGTGGCTTTCTGAGCTTTCAATTTGACACCTCAATTCTTCAAACTCTTCCTTCGCTAATTGAAACATGTATCGTTTTGGAAAACGCTTACTATTTCTTTTAACGGCTTGATTTAAAACTTTCACGTCAACCTCGTAAAGCGCAGCCAAATCCCTGTCCAGCATAACCCTTTCGCCACTTATTTCGTAAATTCTGTTTTGAATAGTTTGTATTACAGTCATACACTTAATCTGTTTGTTATTACCATCTGTGACCAATTCGCTTGAACAGCTATCACAAATTATACGACAACCTTTCTATTTAAAACCAATTCGTTTTCATTCCTGCCAATTTATTTCTTCTGCTTTTTTTTCTGCTTTTTCAGCGAGCAAATTTTCAAGGGCATCGTAAATGTTGTGTAATTGTACATCATGTCCATCTATTCGCTGCTTCAACTCCTTCACCAATCAAACACAGAATGATTTTCAACTACAAACCTTTGTAAGGCAATAAAAGGTCTTAAAATAGCAATGTTCCTATTGTTCCACTCCCTTGCAGTCAACCGAAACATGAAGTCTCTGAAAAACTGTCAAGGTTTCGTTTGATAGCCTGATTGAATACCCTGGTTTCAACATTATACAACTTAGCAAGGTCAAAATCAAGCATTACCTTCTCGCCTTTTACTTCAAAAATTCTATTTTGAATTTGTGTTACCTGCCTACAAAGCATTTTTTCTCATTAAAGCTAAATAACAAACACCCGAAACAAAAAATCCAACAAACCACGCATAGCTGTACAAGCCCGACAACCACGGCCAAACAACATCTTCACTCAAAACTTTAATAGTTATAAGAAAACCAGGAACGTTTGGTAAAATACCAACCAACAAAGCAATTAGCGCAGCCCTGTTTAATCCGTTTCTGTAAGTGTAAGCACCCTTCATCTTGTACAAATCATCAACAACCAATTGCTGCTGTCTGATAAAAAAATAATCAACAATCATAATGCCGCCAATTGGGCCAAGCAAACTTGAGTAACCAACCAGCCAGGTAAAAATATAACCACCCGGGTCGGCAATCAGCTTCCATGGAAAAATTAAAATGCCAATGATACCCGTGATGTAGCCACCAATTCTAAAATTTATTTTACGCGGCCACAGGTTGGCAAAATCATTCGCCGGGCTAACGATGTTTGCCGCAATGTTGGTTGCTAATGTAGAAACGGCAACTGCAATCATGGCAAGGCTTACTAAAATTTTGTTTTCAAATCTTCCGGCTAAAATTACCGGATCCCAAATGGTTTCGCCATAAACAATGGCGGTGGCCGATGTAACTACAACACCAATAAATGCAAACAGGGTCATTGATGTTGGCAGGCCAATTGCCTGCCCGGTTGTTTGCGCTTTTTGGCTTTTTGCATAGCGTGTAAAATCGGGAATGTTTAATGATAGTGTCGCCCAAAAACCAACCATCCCGGTGAGTGCCGGGAAAAAGAAAACCCAGAATTGCGCCGATGAAAGTTTGGAGGGTGTTTGTAAAATAGGGCCCAGGCCATTTGCTGCTGATATAGCCCAGAACAATAAAGCCAATGCAGCCAATGGAAGAAAAATAGCTTTGAATACGAGTAGTTTTTTGATGCTCTCTACACCGAGATACACTACCCACATATTCAGCAGCCAGAAAATAAAAAAGGAAATAGCGGGGCCTGTTGCCAGGCCAAATGATGCGGGAAAAATTTGCGGCAATGTTTCCATGGATGGCAGCCACACACGAAGCATCTGAAACAAAGCAAACCCGCCAATCCATGTTTGAATGCCAAACCACCCGCAGGCAACAATGGCTCTCAATAAGGCGGGGATGTTGGCACCCCTTACGCCAAAACTTGCACGGGCTAGTACGGGAAACGGAATGCCATATTTTGCTCCGGCCCGTCCATTTAAAATCATGGGAATAAGTACAATCATGTTTCCCAAAAAAATAGTGAGTATCGCCTGCCACCAATTCATACCTCCCTGTATGAGCGATGAGGCAAGCATGTAGGTAGGAATGCAAAGGCTCATGCTAATCCACAAGGCTGCGTAGTTCCAGGTCCCCCAGGTTCGTTTTTCGTTGGGTACAACCGCAAGGTCTTCGTTAAAAAGACTTGCATCTGCATTTGTATTGTGCATTTTAAAAACTTTAGTGCAGGTAATTTTTGTTTGAAGAATTTAATATAAGCTATCTCTTCAAAACCAAACAAATAAAATCTACCACCACGAACTAGACGCTTGCATTTTTTACCGCATTGAAAAGATTGCATGGAATGATTATTGATAAAATTCTGCTTCATCGATCAACACAAAAATTAATCAGTCACCCAAAAGAATAAACATGAAAAAAATAATCGTCTTTGCTACCTGTGCCATAATTTTTATGAGCTGTAAAAAAGAGGCCATCAATGAAACACCAGGCTTAACCGCAGACAATGAGGTAGGTGCCAAAAAGAAAATGGATGCCCCACAACAAATCAACTTTACACAACAAAATCTTTTTCCAGAGGGAGTTGTTTACGATCGTTTCAACGATAGGTTTTTAGTAAGCTCAACCAACCGCGGCGATATTGGTATTGTAAATGCCGATGGCAGTTACTCCGTTTTTATTGACGATGCAGCATTAACCTCAACAACCGGGCTGGAAATAAGCACCTCAAAAAAATTATTGTACGTTGCAAATGCGCCTGGCAGTGTAGGCATTTATAATTTGAATGATGGCAGGCGTGTGGCATTAATCGACCTTGCGTCCTTAATACCCGGCGCTCCAATCTTTGTGAATGATATTGCGTTGGATGCTCAGGGCAATGCTTATGTTACCAACAGCATGAGCCCCGTGATTTATAAAATAACACCCGATGGAACGGCGAGTATTTTTTTCCAAAACCCGGCTTTTGCAACACCTCCCGGTGGATTTGGATTTAATGGAATTGAATTTGGCAACAGCCAGGGTGGGTATCTGTTAGTAGCCCACACCGCAACAAACAGCATTGTAAAAATTCCGGTCGATGATACCTCGGCATATTCAACTGTTACACTGGATGCGGCATTGAACAGGCCCGATGGTTTGTTGCTCAGTAAAGATGGCAAACAACTCATTGGTGTAAATAATGCCGGTGGTACGGCAGATGGAAAAGTAATTTCTTTTACCAGCAACAATATGTTTCAATCGGCAACCGCAACAGGCACTTTTAATACCGGCGCCGTGTTTCCAACAACAGCAACCAGCGATGGTAAAAATGTATTTGTACTCTATGCTTACCTGCACCGCAGGGCAACCGGGCAATCTACTTTTACCATCCAACAGGTGCCACTCGAAAAAAACCGTCCTTTTTAAAAACAACCATCAATAACATTTAAGAGGTGCAATAGTTTGGTGCACGTCAATTTTTTAAATAACACCACTGCAATGGAGCATTTTTCATTGTGGTACATTTACAAAAAACAGAAGCATAATAGTTATGGCAACAACAAAAATTACGATCAACAATAACGGATCTACAAAAATTGATGGCGACTTTGAGATAGTAGATGCACAAGGCAACAACTACGATTTAGCAGGACGGACGATTGTTTCTCTTTGTCGTTGCGGCCTGTCGAAAAACAAACCTTTTTGCGACGGTAGCCACCGCGGTCATTTTGAACACGAAGCAGTGGCTTTTGCATTACCACCAAAGAAGGTGTAAAAGTCAAAGCTTTATTTGCGTTTCATCATTGGTCAGTGTAAGAAAAACCTGGCTGCCCGGGTTTAGCTTTTGGGGTGTGTGAATAATAATTTTTTCATTACGCACGGATACGAGTACCTGGTAGTGATTGCCAACGAACCCTGCCTGGATTACTTGTGCGGGTAGTGCCCCGGGACTAGCACTTAGCAGAAATTTTGATGGACGAATAATATTTTGAAAATGCCCATTGCCATTGGCGCCATTGCCTGCGAATGCTGTGAGTAAAGATGGAGTTAGCACATTGTACGCTCCAAATAACGCTGCACAATATTCATTGGCGGGCTGGTTGAAAATGATTTGAGGTGTGCCCTGTTGCAAAACTTTTCCGTCCTGCAAAACAATAATCTCATCGGCCCAGGAAAGAACATCTGCGGCGTCATGCGAAACGAGCAAACAATTTATTTTCATTTTACTGCACACGTCATCCACCACTTGTTTTAAAATGTGTTTGTGTATAGCGTCTAAGTTCGAATAAGGCTCATCGAGCAATAAAAGCTTTGGGGCTGTACCGAGTAAGATGGCAAGCGCAATTCTCTGCCTTTCGCCACCCGAAAGTTGGTGCGTGTACCTCGATGTAAGATGACTGATTTTGCAAATGCCGGAAATAGACGCCAGCATGTCAATGGAAACGACACTCGCCATCTCCAGCAACTCGGCAACCCGGTAATGACTGCGTAGTTCAAAATGCTGCGATAGGTAGGCAATGTGTTCATGGCCCGGAATTAATTTTTCGTCAGGTCCTTTTATTTTGTTTTTATCGAAAAATATTTCGCCGCTTGTCGGTTGCATTAGGCCGGCTATCAATTTAAGCAGCGTTGTTTTACCCGAGCCGGTTGCCCCGGCAATGGCTATTTTCCGGGCAGTATTTTGAGTAAAAGAAATATTCTGAACAAGAAAGTCTTCCCGCTCTGTTTTGGAAACATTTTTTAATTCTAGTAAAGGCATGAAGTAGGGAAACTGTTAAGTTGAATGTATAAGATGATCACAGAAAAGCTCAAACCGCATGAAGAATAAGCAACACCAATATGAAAGCTTTCCTGATCAATTGGATTCTGCAAAAACCTGCCGTACATATTTTTTACGGTAAGCCAGTGGCGATAAACCGGTAAACTTTTTAAATGTGCTTCTGAATGCTTTGCTATCGCTGTAGCCGGCTTTGTACATAGCATCATTCACATTTTCACGGCTTTTTTCAAGTGTCATTTTTGCGGCTTCAATCTTCACCCGCTGAATGTATTCGTTCACCGTATTAGAGGTAGCTTTCTTAAATCTTCTTTCAAAATTTCTACGGCCTATCGCAAAAATGGTCGACAGTTGTTCTACCGTAATTTTTTCCACGTAATTTTTTTCGATATACAGTTGCACGTTTTTTATTTCTTCATCATCATGGTCTTTCTGGCCCTGGAAAATAATGAACGGGGTTTGGCTTGTCCTGTCAATGTCAATCATAAAAGCCTTGGAAATCAAAATGGCCATATCCCTGCCCGCATATTTTTCAACCAGGTACACCACAAGGTTCAGGTAGGAGTACGCACCGCCACTGGTATAAAGTCCTTCGTCATCCGTCATTATTTTATAGTCCACCAGGTTCGCTGCGGGAAACATTTTCCTGAATTCGTTGGTAAATCTCCAGTGCGTGGCACATTGTTTTCCATCTAACAAGCCAGTGGCCGCCAAAAAAAAGGTGCCAATGCAAAAACTCGCCACCTCGGCTCCTTTTTTATAGTGGCTAACAAGCCAGGGCAGAAATTCCTTGTTCAGCTCAATGGCTTTCTCCTGATCGCCATGCATGGCCGGAATGATGATAAGATCGGTTTTTTCTACATCCTTTATCAGCACATCAGGAGTTATAATAAATAGTCCGTTTCTCTGGCTGGTTGCTTCGCTTAAACCCACCAACTGCACATTGAATAAGGGCGGCAAACCCATTCCTCTCCTCACGGAATTTACCTCTGAAAATATGTGGTGTGTTCCTTCAATATTGGTAATGCTTGTATGGCCCAGGGGCACCAGGATGGAGATGTGCTTCATCTCCCGAAACTATGAATAATTGTGTCGCAACCAACCCCTGAAATTGGCGTGTTCTCACCCTCCCATCCTGGTTAATATCGGTAGCTTCGTTTTTCACTCTTCAATTAATATAACATGGAAACGAAACCACTCAGCAACAGAATGTATTCGCTCGTTGTTTTGTATGATATGCACACAACTTTTTTCGGGCGAGCACTCGATGGCTTTACCGATGATGATGCACACAACAGGATGAATACAAAAGCCAATCATGTGGCCTGGCTCACCGGTAGTTTGGTAGAGCAGCGTTTTGAAATTGCAAGAATGCTTGGAGTGGATAAACGGCAGCAGGCAGATGAATTTTTTAGAGACAATAAAGGCATTCAGGATGGCCTGCGTTATCCCTCATTAACCTCGTTTAAAAACGATTGGGAAGAAGTAACCCCTGAGTTACGAAAGGCTTTTATGACGGTTAGTGATGAAAAACTTGATGAGCAATTTGAAATGATGCCGGGTATGAAAATGACTTACTACGAACTTGTAACTTTCATTATTTACCGCGAGGCGAATTGTATTGGCCAGATTGCTTTGTGGCGAAGGTTGTTGGGTTACGACGCGATGAAGTATATGTAACTGAAGCGGCATTTAAAAATTCCAAAATCATTGTAAACAGATTTATATCATGGAAAAAAAGGCAATGGCAAAACCGGCTAAAAATATTGATGAATACATAGCCACCTATCCTCAGGATATTCAAACAATCTTACAGCAGGTTAGGGCAACCGTTAAAAAAGAGGCGCCAAACGCTGAAGAAAAAATTGCATACGCCATTCCCACTTTTGCTTTAAACGGAAACCTTGTTCATTTTGCGGCTTTCAAAAACCATATTGGTTTTTACCCCGCCCCTTCAGGTACTAATGCATTTGAAAAAGAACTTTCTATTTACAAAGCGGGAAAGGGTTCGGTGCAATTTCCACTCACCGAACCAATGCCACTGGATTTAATTGCAAAAATCGTAAGGCTCAGGGTTAAAGAAAATATGGCGAGGCCGCTGAAGAAAAAATAAGCGGGAGGCGTTCAATAATTGAGCACTCAGGAAAAAAATTCTAACCACTAAAACAAAAACAATGCAGAAGATCAATTTTTCGGAGCGCATACACGCTCCAAAAGAAAAAGTATGGCAAAGCCTGTGGACTGACGAAAATTATCGCAAATGGACAACGGCTTTTTGCGAAGGCTCTTATGCAGAAACCGATAATTGGAAAGAAGGATCGGAAGTAAAATTCCTTGGGCCGGATGGCAGCGGTATGATTAGCAGGGTTGCCGATAACAAGCCAAATGAATTTATGTCGTTTGAACATTTAGGCGAAATAAAAAATGGTGTAGTTGATACTACGAGTGACAAAGTGAAGGTATGGTCGGGGGCTAAGGAAAATTACACACTTACTGAAGTCGATGGGATCACCATAGTGGCAGTTGACATGGACATTGCTGATGAATACAAAGAAATGTTCGAAAAAATGTGGCCGAAAGCCATGGAAAATATAAAAACCCTGGCCGAAAAAAATTAAAACAATGGAAACAATCAATCACGCACAAACTACAGGAGAACCTGGCGAACAAAAAATGTTTGCAAGCAGCCAAAAAATTACTCCGTTTTTATGGTTTGACGGAAAAGCCGAAGAAGCTGCGAAATTTTACACCTCGGTTTTTACCAATGCAAAAATTACCAACATCAAACATTGGGGAGAAGGCAGTCCTTTTCCGGCGCACCAGGTAATGACTGCGATCTTCGAGTTAGAGGGACAGCAATTTTATGCGTTTGATGCCGGCCCGCACTTTAAACTAAATCCTTCAATTTCTTTTTTTGTGGTTACCGAAACCGAAAAAGAAACAAACGATGTGTGGCAAAAACTGTTGGAAGGCGGAACGGAAATGATGCCACTTGATAAATATCCATGGAGCGAAAAATATGGCTGGCTGCAGGATAGGTTTGGTATTTCCTGGCAAATATCTTTTGGCAGGTTGAGTGATGTGGGTCAAAAAATTACGCCATCTTTTCTCTTTACAAAACAAAACGCAGGCAAAGCCGAACCCGCTATAAAATTTTACACTTCGATATTTGATCAGTCTTCCATCACCGGTATTTTAAAATATTCAGCCGGCGAAAATGATGTGGAGGGCACAGTGAAGCATGCACAGTTTGTTTTAGCCAACCAGGTATTTATGGCAATGGACAGCTCGGGCCCACACAATTTTATTTTTAGCGAAGCCATTTCCCTATTTGTAAATTGTCCAACACAAAAAGAGATAGACTATTTCTGGGAAAAACTTACGGCTAATGGGGGGCAGGAAAGCAGGTGTGGATGGTTGAAGGACCAGTTCGGAGTGTCGTGGCAAATTATTCCACCTATATTGGGCGAGATGCATAACGATAAGAATGCTTCCAAAGCTGCAGCCGTAATGCAGGCGATGATGAAAATGAACAAAATAATCATCGCCGATTTAGAAAAGGCCTACGAGGAAAGTTAGTCATTTTAAAAACCTACCAGGACCAGGTACGTTGAGGGTGTACAGGCTGCTGCACCAGCATTTTCAATTGCGTTGATAAATTTTGTAACAATAAAAACCAAGTACAATGGCACTCATCAACCCTTATCTCAACTTTAATGGCAACACCGAAGAAGTTTTTGATTTTTATAAATCGGTTTTTGGTGGCGACTATGGAATGGTAATGCGGTTTAAAGATGCGCCTGCCGAGCATCAAATGGGAACAACGGACCTGAACCAGATCATGCATATTTCTTTACGAATCGGGCACGGAACAATTTTAATGGGCAGCGATGTCCCGGAAATGTATGGCAAAGTGGTGCAGGGCACTGACGTACAACTTTCAATAAGTGCCGACACCAGGGAAGAAGCCGACAAATTATTTAGGGGTCTTTCTGCAGGGGGCCAGGTTACTATGCCAATGTCCGACACATTTTGGGGGTCGTACTTCGGAATGTTTAAAGACAAGTTTGGAATTGAATGGATGGTGAGTTTTGACAAAAAATATGCGGGATAAAATCACGAAACAGTTGTTGGTTGCCCATTAGTCATCCCTTCTTTCAGCCAATACAACTTTCATTTTTTCATCCAGGTAAAAAACAAAATTGTAGTGATTGCCCGCGCAGGGCAATTTTTTTTCTTCAGCCAGGCAGCTGCCATCAATGCAAAACTGGTGTTTCATTCGCCATCTGGTTATCTTATCCTCCACCCTTTCCACGGATTGTAAATCGAAAGACTTTAATGGCTGGTAGGTGTTACTCTTAAATAATTTCTCCGTTACAAATGCACCGATATTTTCAACCGCCAGTTGCCTGGCCGACCGGTTGATTTGTGCAGGTGAAGAAATTGCTATAAACAACAAAATGGGTAGCAATCGCATACAGAAGGTTTTAAAAGTGGCCGAATTGAGATTAATTTAGCAGCATTAAATTACCATCAATCTCAACCTGTGCATATGATTTTGTTATAAATGGCCAATTGGAATTTTAATGAAAGTAAAACGGGGTACCAGTGGGCTGGCATTAATATTGACACATGCTGATTATGTATCGTGAACTCATAAACCATAAAGACAAAGCACTCGTTCATTTATTTTTTCATTGCTGCATGAAGGATGGTGATTTTGGCGAGGCCGAATTACAG
Organism: Chitinophagales bacterium; assembly: GCA_031425835.1. Classification (GTDB taxonomy): domain Bacteria; phylum Bacteroidota; class Bacteroidia; order Chitinophagales; family Chitinophagaceae; genus Flavisolibacter. Next base: position 342,263 of record JANPKD010000049.1, on the reverse strand, counting down.
ACCGTGTCCGATATAATTGTATCTGCCCACCTCAATAAAAACCTGAATCTAACAGATGAAATGAATAACTACCGGCGATACAAAAGTAGTATCACTGATGAAACAGCTTACCTAAGTTTTTTGTTAGAAGTAATTAAACCATCAAACCGCTTAGCGCTTTTTTCTTTTTGCGCCGAGTTGTTTCTGAGTGATAAAAATGTAACACTTTCCGAAGAAGTGCTTATTAATAAAATTGCCGGGCTTTTGTACATTAAACCACCCCAGAGTTTAACCGTGCAGCAATTAATTGTAGAGCTGAATGCTGTTCAGGCGGGACAAACCTTTTAGAAAAGCCAGAGCCCAGTCAACAGCAAAGCCCTTACCTGCAAGTATATCCACGAAGTAGAAATAGGTTGTCGAATACGTATTTGTTCATTTTTATTTCATCTGTCGGCGGATATCTTTACCTCACAAATTAATACCCTTATGAAAAGTTTTATTTTAACCTTAGCCCTATTGTTAAGTGCCACTGTAGTTTTTCTTTCCTGCAATAAAGCCGAAAAAACGGTTCCGCTTCAGCTATTACTTACCGATGCCCCTGCCTCGTTCGAAGCAGTAAATGTGCACATTGTAGGAATGAAAGTGAAAATGCATAATGATGATGCCGGCTGGATTTCCATTGATTCAAAAGACACCACGGTTAACCTGCTCGACCTTCAAAATGGTATTACAACAGTAATTGCACAAGGCAATGTTCCCGAAGGCATTTTAAAAGAAGTGCGGTTTATTTTAGGAAGCGACAATACCATTGTTGCAAATGGCGTTACCTACGATTTAGAAACCCCGAGTGCCGAACATGCTGGCTTGAAAATTAAAATAGACAAACATCTCGGCGAAACCCTCAACACTTTTATTCTCGACTTCGATGCCTCCCTTTCGGTGAAAGAAGAAAATGGCGGATACAAATTGAGTCCGGTGATTAAAGTAAAATAACCTCGCTCTATAAAATGAAAGCCCTGTAATCACGGGGCTTTTTTTGTGCTTTGCAACTACGCCGTCAGGAAAGCAGCAGCTGGCGGTCGGTGTTGGGGGGCCATCATCGCCAGAAAAAAATATCCCATCGAAAAAAAGTTCTTACTTATTTGCTTTCCTCCAATTTCGCCCTATCTTGACTTCGAAATTCATCCTAATAAAAAACTAACATTCAATGAAAACCGCCATCAGGAGCGTTGCCTTCCACAACAAATTCCGCTTCCTCCGTTTCTTTTTTCTTTCTATTTTATTTTTTGCTTTTGTTGCCGCCAGCCTATACATGCTGATCAACAGCCCAGCGTAAAGTTTTTTCACCAGTTTCTTTTGCCGGAACTACTGCTGCCAACCGGTGGCACGACGCCCGTTTATTTTATGGTTTATATTTGGCGCGGTCCTTTATTGGCCAGTTAACACATTAACTATGCAGCGCAGAGCAATTATTACCGGAACGGGCAGTTACATTCCAACCGAAAAAGTTACCAACCGCGATTTTACTGTTCATAACTTTTATGCCGATGATACAAAACGCATAGAGACAGAACCGGCCGAAGTAGTTGAAAAATTCAGACAAATTACCGGCATAGCCGAACGCCGTTATGCTGGTACCGAATTGAATTCATCTGACCTGGCCAGCTTTGCTGCGAGAGCGGCAATAGAAAACAGTGGTATCGACCCGGAAACACTCGACCAGTTGATAGTAGCCCATAATTTTGGAAACGTTATAAAGCATACGATACAAACCGATGCCGTGCCAGCCCTGGCCAGCCGGGTGAAACATAATTTGGGAATTAAAAATCCGCGTTGTGTGGCTTACGATATATTGTTTGGTTGCCCGGGCTGGGTACAGGGCCTTATACAGGCCGATGCTTTTTTTAAAGCAGGCGTTGCCGGCAAGGCGTTGATTATTGGAGCCGAAACACTTTCACGGGTAATAGATGTTTACGACCGGGATAGCATGATTTTTAGCGACGGCGCGGGGGCGTGTATTTTAGAATACAAGGATAGTGAAAGCGGCATTTTAGCAACATCGGCGGTAAGTCATTGTATTGACGAAGCGTACTTTATTTATATGGGGCAAAGCAATTTCCCCGGCAGCGATCCCCGCATTCGTTATATAAAAATGAAAGGCAGAAAGGTTTATGAGTATGCAATGAAACAGGTGGCAGAAGCGATGAAGGAGTGTTTGGAGAAAGCAGGAGTACCTATCGACCAACTAAAAAAAGTTTTTATTCACCAGGCCAATGAAAAAATGGACGAGGGCATCATACGAACCCTGTACAAACTATACGGCATTCGCCAGATACCCGAAGGTATAATGCCCATGAGCATTCAATGGTTGGGTAATAGTTCCGTGGCCACCATTCCTACCCTCTACGATCTTACTTTGAAAGGACAATTGGAAGGCCACAGCGTTGCCACAGGCGATATTGTTCTGTTTGCGTCGGTTGGTGCGGGCATGAATATTAATGCAGTTTGTTACCGGGTGTAAAGCGTTACATGCCACAGTTATTTTAGCCATGTGGTCGGTCTATCCTGGAAGTATTGTTGATGACCATCGGGTTATTGCAATGAGCCCAAACCAATTTGTTTTGTGTACCTGCTGCAGCATTTATTCGTAGCACCAAGTTTGTAAGCCATTATTAGCACAATGCATTTTATGAATGAAATTTACGATTGTATCATTATTGGTGGCGGCCCCGCCGGGCTAAACGCAGCAGTGGTGCTGGGTCGCTGCAATAGAAAGGTTTTGTTGTTCGACACAGAAAAATACCGCAACCGCTGGTCGCATGGCATGCATAATTATCTGACAAGAGATGGCATACTTCCACCGGATTTTATCAGCGAGTGTCATAAAGAACTGCGGAAATACTCCGTTCAAAAAACTAAAAAAAAAATAACCAAAGCGGCAAAAAATAAGAAAGGAATTTTTGTGGCAAAAGATGCGGATGGACGCAGTTACCAGTCCAAAAAAATGCTTGTAGCTACTGGACTTATTGATACTCTGCCAAACGTTGAAGGCTTTGATGAGATGTATGGAAAATCGGTACACCACTGTCCCTATTGCGATGGATGGGAAGTGAGCGACAAAATCTTGGGCGTGTATGCCAAAGAAAAAGAAGGATGGGAACTGGCATTAAACCTGAAAAGCTGGAGTAAAAATGTAACCCTATACACTGATGGAGGAAACACTCTAAAACCTCGTCACAAAAAGCAGTTGATTGCCAATGATATTAAAATAGTGGAGCTGCCAATAAAAAAACTATTTGGTAAGAAGGGACTGTTAGAAAAAATCATTTTTAAGAATGAAGAAGAAATGGCTTGCGATTCGATGTTTTTTGTAAATGGCTACGATCAGCATTGCAATATTGCTGAGACCTTTGGTTGTAAGATGACCAAAAAAGGAGTAGTTGCAACCAATCATTTTCAGCAAACAAACATACCTGGGTTGTATGTAGCAGGCGATGCCTCTAAAGACATGCACTTTGTGGTTGTTGCCGCAGCCGAAGGAGCTAAAGCAGGTGTACTTATCAATAAAGAGTTGCAAAAGGAAATAAGCGATGCCAAAACAAAAGAGGCAAAAACAGCATCGCCCTCTTAGCTCCATAAAAAGAAAAAGCGTTCCTGCACCAGGCAGAAACGCTTTTTTGTAACTAAACAAAACTGACGAATTAAAAACCGAGCCCTAATGCAAAACCATTCATTCTTCCACTAATGGTTCTTTTAAATGTAGCTGCTCCAGTATCCAGATTTATTTTGTATAGGCCAGTAGTGCCACCTACTGTAAAAATGCCATAGGCTTCATTACTGGTGCCACCAATATCAAAACCATTGTGTGCTTCAACATTTTTTCCTAAGCCTCCATCCAACGCCAAAGTGCCATTGTTTGGAGGTGTAATGGTGTATAAATTATCATTGCCAAAATCAACGGCATACAACTCGGTTGTTGTGGTTCCGGCAAAATTATTTGTGTAGGCAACAGCGTCAACCATCGGTGAACCTGGATTTAAACTTCCATCTGTAAATGCAATAACGCCTGTGGCAGGATGGGCTCTTAAATTTTGTCCCGTGTTGCTTACAATTCTAATTCTGTCAACAACAGGGTTAAAATCAAACCCAAAAGAAGTACCCGATAATGCTGGCGTAAATGCCATTGCACCAACCATAGTAGCGCTGGCTGTACCCATTGCAGCGGCTGTGTAAATTGTGTAAATGCGACTGCTGCTTCCTAAGCCATACAACTGCCCGTTAGCTGGCCGAAAATCAATACCAACTAATTTTTCACCAGCTTGCAAACCGGTAATATTTCTGGTGAATGATACACCTGTTTCGGGATTAAAAACCACCAGCCCATTGCTCTCATTTACAGAATACGCAACCGGGTTTGTAGGTATGGCCACACCAGTAATTACCCTGTCTGTCTTACCCAAATTCTTTGCTTTTCCAGTTTCCAGGTTTATGGAATAAAAGCGGTATTTAAAGCCATTGTTTTTATCCTGCTCATCGTTGTCATCATCATCGTCATTGCCTTTTGCAAATAAAGCAGCAAGTGCCAGGCTGTTGTCGGGCGAAATATCAAAACCGCCTTCGCCTTTTGCATCAATGCCTAATGGGCCATCAAGCACAAGTGTGCCCGCGTTGGGCGGGTTGATGGTAAATAAATTATCGCTCGCTACATCAATGGCATATAATTCTGTAGTGGTGGCACCTGCAAAACTGTTACGGTATGCTACAGAATTCAATGCCGGATTGCCCGGGTTAATATTGCCATCAACAGCAACTGTTGCTCCAGTTTCGGGGTTTATGCGAAGGCTTTGTTCGTTATCTGTAACCAGCCTTATGCGGTCAACCGTTGGATTAAAATCGAAGCCAACCAGGTTGCCGTTAATAGCCGGCGTAAATGGCGCTGTGCCAATCACATTTGTTCTGCCATTGTTTTGATTGATGGTGTAAATGCGGCTGGCCGAACTAACGCCGTACAATTGGCCCGTAGCCGGTCTGAAGTCAATGGCTAAAATTTTTTCACCTGTTGGTAAACCGGTTAATCCAACCGCACCCATCTCGCTAAAAGGCTTGTCTGTAGAATACTTAACTAGTTGGTTGTTGTCGGTAAGTGCATAGAATACGGTGCCGTTGTCTTTTCCCCGGTTGTCACCTTTTTTTGCAAGATCATCAGATAACGAAGTTGCGACTTCGTTACTATCAACATTTTTTTGGCAGGAAGAAAATAAAAGCACACCACTCAGGGCCAAACCTAAAAAGCGGGCTGTTGGTAATTGTTTCAGCATAAAAAATAATTAAAGATGAATTGATAGCTACGATACATTGGCAACTACAGATTTAACGGATACAAAAAAAGAGCCACCGGGTTTTTAAGCAACTGTTGAAGTATTGAGATGAACCATCAAATTATGATTAAACCATTAGGTTGATGGCACGTAATATTACCAGTGCGGGCTATGTTGGCATGGGTTTTTTATACCCAACTATAAACAGTTTATGCAACCTGATAAAACAGTTCCGGACGGAACAGAAGACAATAAGCCCCCGCGTTTTGAAAGCGATACCCAAAAAGTAGTACGCCAGCATATGGAGGACGAGGATCATGAAATTTCGGAGGAAGACATGAAGAATGTGCGCATAGGCGTAACGATCCCAATGGACGAAACCACCAGGGAGGGTGTTGAAGAACTCCAGGAAAAAATTGATGAAAACAATCAACAGCACAAAACTGGTGGCGACAAACCTGTTACGCCATGGGATGTTGTGGATGATGGAACCTAGTAATCCAGGGGGTACAGCAGCCAAGGTACGCCGGAGGCCCAATTATTTTCCGTCATTGGTGGGAATAAGGCATCACGGCTTTAATCCGTAGAATCAGCCGCGGCTGGTAATTGCAACTGCCTGAGCAGTTTTGCTGCGGTGGAGTCGCCGGCAAGCATTGCCTGCGCTAAGAGTTGAGAACCTTTGTACACATTCCTTTGAAAATTGCATGCACCATAATCATTCATATCCAGCAATTGTGGGTTATCTGCAAAAATGTATAAAAACCCAAGTGTCCTTTTTGCTGGTGCAAAACCTTTAGCCGCAGCTTTGTTTATCCATTCGAACCCTTCGCTGCAACTCAGCTCGGTATGTTTTTTTTGAATGGCCAAATTACCATACTCGTACATAGCTTCGGCTACATTTTGTTTTGCCAGGTAGCTGTAGAGATAAACGGCCTCCTTTACATTATTTTGTGCCATCAGATTCTGGGCTTCATCCATCTGCACTTTTACATCCTCGGGCCGTAATTGAATTACATTTTGGCCGCCGGCGTTTTTTTCCATCCAGGCGTCAAGTGTTACCAGGTCGGTTTTTTGCACCCAGCCCTTTGATGTCTGCCCCCGGCTATTGGTGAACTCGGTGTAGATAAAACCATTTCTTTCATCGAGTGCCGACACAATATCATTCGATGGAATTAAGTAGCTTTTTCGTTTGGTTGCCTCATCGGGGGCTGTATAAAAATAGGCTCTCGCAGCAGCCACTTTAAATTGGCCAATGCTAACTCTCTGTTTGGCCGGGCCGGCAGAATTATCCATTTCAGCAACTAGATCTTCTTTTTTATTTTTCCTGAGCAGGGAGAATGCCGCATAGCCCAGGGCAATGCCGCCCAGTAAAAAAAGAAGAGGAAATAAAAGACCCGAAGTTTTTGATTGTGCTGTCGTTCGTTGCGAAAGCGATTTGTGAAGAACCTCTTTCTCCTGCAGCAGTTTTTTATTTTCTTCCCGCAGCGCTACAACCGATTGGGTATTACCATCGGTTGTATTGTTCAATCTTTCTTTTTGCTGAAGAATAAAACCCTGCAGCGCTGCACCGTCGGCAAAACGGTTTCCCTGATTTTTTTGCAAACATTTTTCCACTACCGCCAAGATCCATTTTGGCAAAAGCATTTCTTCTGCTTTTCGTTTTTCACTCCATTCCTCGGGCAAACATTGTTGCCGCAAATGCAGCACATCGGGCAACGGTGTTTCAAGGTGCGCAAGTCGTACTTTGTTTCTTGCCGTCTCGCTTTTGTCGTGTAGGGGAAAAGGTACACGGCCGGCAATCAACTCAAATAAAATAACGCCAAAGCTGTACACGTCAGATGCGAAGGTTAAATGCCCTTCGTATTGTTCCGGGGCCATGAATTCAATAGCGCCGGCCTGCCGCAAACTGGTCCGGCGTTGTTCATCGTTGGCAATTGCCAAACCAAAATCAAGCAAAACATAGTTGCCGGTATGCAGATTGTATTTTACGTTATTACTTTTTACATCGCCGTGTTTAACACCGGCTTTGTGGCAATGAGCAAGTGCACCAGATAAATGCAGGGTGAGCTTAATTAATTCAGCAACTGAAAAAACCGGATCGTGTGGGGGCTTAATTAATTCTTCCAGGTCGGGGCCTTCAATCAATTCCATTTCAATAAAAGGGAATGCACCGGTTTCGGTAATGCCCGACCCCAGTATGCGAACCACGTGTGGGTTGGGTTGTTCATTTACCTTTTTAAGTTTGGCAACTTCGTTTGTAAAATCGGCAAAATTTTTATCCCCTGAATTTTGGTTGATGACAGGCGTAGGCAGAATTTTTACCGCGGTTATGATTTCGCCAACACGCTTTGCTTTATATACCGAACCCTGACCGCCGGTACGCAACGCCCCCAAATTTTCTAAACCCTCCGCAATGGTAAACATTTTAGCCATGCGGTAAAATTAGGGGTGATAGTAAATGAAAACTTGTATCGGATGCAAAGGTTTTGAAAAAGAGAAGTACCTGTTCAGCGTACCTGTTTTTCTAAATACAATTTGGCCGCGGCCAATTCAGGTCGCGAACCATTGCTTGCGTTTGCTACAGAAGTGAGTTGCCGAAAATAATATGTTGCTTTTTCGGTGTTATTTATTTTAACCGCTGCCGTGGCCGCCCCATATAATCCATTAAAGCGGTTGGGTGTGTTTTGCAAACTTGCCTCATAAGCCTCCAGGGCTTTATCATATTGCTGCATTGCTAAAAACATATCGCCCAACAATTCTCTGGCGGGTACAACTGAACCAGGTGTAACCGGATGTTTTTCGGTTTTGTCTTCCATGTCGGCTGCTGCCTGCATGCGGGCAACTGCCTCAATTTTTTTGCCTTCTTTAAAAATCAACCAGGCCCCGGCGGCATTCATTTGAATTTGCACCTGCATGGCTTTGTAAGCATCTTTTTGATTTACCAGCGTATCATAAATGGTTTTCAAATTTTGCCATTCCGTTCGTGCGGAAGCGGAGTTGCCGGTATTGGCCAAACCAAGCACCCTAGTAAAATGCATAATTGCTTTTTGCCAGGGAAATTTTTGCCAGGGAAAATCAACCGGGTGCATCTGCATGGTTGCTGCTTCTTGCCAATTTTTATTTTCTAAAACATACCGCGCCGGAATGGAAGCGAAGGCATAAGCAACTTTAAAATTTGCAGGCTCTACCTTTTTTATCGTTCTTAAATAATCGCACTGTGCTTTTGCAAAATTGTTTTCACCTTTTTGCAGGTAGGCGTACACTAAGTAGTCCATTGCATGAAGCTCTTCATCCCAGTGCCCTTTTATCCCCGTGTTTTCAGCGTAGCACTTTGCCGAAGCGGCGGCGAGGGTATTTGAGTTGATACAGTCCTGCCAAAACCCTAACCTTGTAAAAATGTGTGAAGGCATATGCAGTGCATGGGCCGATGAAGGTGCGATGGCAGCATATTTTTTTGCCGCGGGCAAACCCATTTTTGCCAGTTGGGGAAAATCGTAAGTATGAATGATGTAATGCACAATGCCAGGATGATTTGGTTTGCCTGGATGCAGCGCATTTAAAATAGCACCAGCCTTTTTTTGTTTTACAAATGTTTTGTCGGTTACATCGGCAGCGGCTGTGAGTGCCAACGCATAAAAAACGGCCGCTTCTTTATCGGTGGGATAGGTGGCCTGTAAATGTTCCATTGCTTTTTCAAAATTGATGCAACGGGTATGATGATCTACTTTATTCCAGGCGGTGTAAAATGTAGCAATAGCATTTAAGTAATCTGTTTCCCGTTGGCTTTTTTGTTTTAACGCCAGTGCTATTGCAATTGCCTTGGCGCCTTTGTGTAATTCGGCTTCGGCTGGTGGGGCCCAAAGCGGATGAAAATTAGCCATGGCCACACCCCAATAGGCCATGGCACATTCGGGTTCAGCATCAATTATTCTAGCAAAAACCTTTTCGGCTTCATCGTATTCAAACGAATGCAGTAAAGCAAGTGCAAGATTAAAATCTGGTTTTATTTTTTGCGTGCAGGAAGTTGCAAATTCAATGGTTCCAAATTGCTTATCGCCTGGGCCGCAGGAAATAAGGGCACCTCTTTTAAGATTGATGGCTGCTATGGCGTTTGTTGTGGGTGTGGGTTGTTTTTCATTGCATGAGAAAAATGTAAGCAAGCTTGCGGTGAAAAATATCAGGTGAAGTTTTTGTGATTTTTTCATGCTTCGCAGTAATGATTTTTCATTGGAATGCTAATTTAGGAATTTAGGACATCATTCACCGCTCACAACTCACCACTCACCTACTCACTCCTTCACTTCCAAATCCTTCTTCATCAACCAGCCCCTTGAAACCTGCCCGGCTGCGTTGGTGTAAACTACGTACACAAATCCATCCTTCTCATCGAGCGGTGTAAGCAGGGCGTTGTTTTCAATAACAATGTAAGCGTTGCGGCGTGTTGTTTCTACCGGCTCGTCGTGAAAGTATGCTCTTGATTTTACAGTGTATTGTACGGTACCTGTTGTTGGTGAATTGTTTGTTTGGGGTTGTGCACTTTCATCATCATTATTCTTTGCCGCAGTATCAAATTGCATCGGGTCGGTTGCGGGTTCGGTGATGGTAGTTGCAGGTGTTGTGTCTTTTACCTGTGGCAATACAACAACGGGGTCCTCGGTAGTTGTTTGCTGTGGCTCATTGATAGCCGTTCTGTTTTGCAGGGCTGTATCAACAAATTCATTTTGTGGTCTGCCTGATACATCTGCAACGTTCATTTTATTTTCAAAAAATAAATAACCGGCAAACGCCGCTAAGGCGGCAGCAAAAAATAAAACAGTATAAAAAGCACCCGATGAAAAACCTGTTGGCCCCGCAACAACGTAGGGCTGCCGCTGACGTAATTCAGTTAATTCTCCTTCTTTATTTACCACCAACTCCCGCAAAGTGTGGAGCTCCTTTTGTTGTTGGTGCAGTTGCTGCTGTAATTCTTTTTTTTCGGCAAGCCATCCGTCACTTTCCAACTGCTCGGGCAGGGCCGACCAGTTAAATGCAGCAGGTGCCACACCATTCAAACACTGTTTTATTTCTTTGTACAACTCCTCTCCTGTTGCATAACGTTGCTCATGATTTTTCTGCAGGCAACGATCAATTACCGCCAACAGCCAGGCTGGCACTTGCAGCTCTTTTTCTTTTTCTTCTTCGCTCCAGTTACCGGGTAAATTCTGCCTCCGTAATTTGATGATATCGGGCGGTGGTTTTTCTAAGTGAGCCAGCATTATCCTGTTGCGTGCCGACTCATTTTTTTCTTTTAACGGAAATGGCACCACACCTGCCAGCAACTCAAAAAGTATAATGCCGAAGCTGTACACATCGGAAGCGAAAAACAATTTGCCTTCGCTTTGCTCCGGTGCCATAAACTCAATGGCACCTGCCTGGCGTAAGCTGGTGCGGCGTTGTTCATCGCTCAGCACCGCCAAACCAAAATCGAGTAGAATGTAATTACCCGTTTGCAAATTAAATTTTACGTTATTGCTTTTTACATCGCCGTGCTTTACGTTCACTGCATGGCAATGGGCCAATGCGTTTGATAAATGTTCGGCAACTTTTATGGCTTCGGCCAGCGTAAAAATTTTTTCGTGCGGCGCCGATAAAAGTTCCTCCAAATCCGGCCCCTCAATAAACGGCATTTCAATAAAAGGGAAATTGCCCGTGTCGGTAACGCCCCACGAAAGTATGCGCACCACGTGCGGGTTCACTTCTTTATTTACCCGCTGCAATTTTTCCACTTCGTTATTAAAATCGCGGTAGGCTTTGTCCTCATTGCTTTCGTGAAAAATAGGAGTAGGTAACAACTTTATAGCTGTGAGTGAACCATCGGCCCGACGGCCTTTATACACCGAACCCTGGCCACCGGTTTTTAGGGCACCAAGGTTTTCTAATCCTTCTGTTATGGTAAATATCCTGGCCATTATTTACACCTCATTCTCTTCAATGGTATAACTAAATTCTATAAGCGCCGATTGACCCAGCAATACCTGGTCGCCTTGCTGCAGCGGATAGCCAACATGCGTGGAATATAATTTTATCGGCGCCGGGTTATTTGCCGACCGCACTTTTATTTTATTGCGTGGGGGCACACCGCCTTCATCAGCAAACAAACAAAAGGTTGCTGCTTCGTGGTCAAATTCAATATGGGCATGTTGCCTGCTAATAAATTTGTTTGCTGCATCGCTGCTTGCTTCGGGAAAAGCAATATTATTTTCCCGGTAAAAACCATCGGCGGTTTGCACTTTTTTTTCGCGGCCAATATAAATTTTACCGCCAGTGGAGGTAATGGGGTAAATGGTTTTCTCCGCCTCTCCAATCCTTATTTTAATGTAGGCGGTAACATTTTTCTGTACGATATTTTTTTTTGTACTGATGAAAAGTGCTGCATCAACACCGGCAATTGGTGTTGCCTCGGATGGCGGTTCATCAACAAATAAAATATCCATCGCCCATTCTTCGGGCAGGTTAATGGCAAAGTCATCTGCAATCCGTTGCACTTCATCATTTCTAAACTTATTTTCCTCGCCAACATACAAGGCAGCATCATAAGCATGTTTTTCTTCGGGCTGGCAGGTAATGTACAATTGAATGCCACGAATGTTGTTGCCTTCACCACCTTCGGCTTTGCGCAGTTGTTCTTTTATGGATTGGAGTATAGCCTCCCGAATGGTTTTTACATCGGTAGCTTTTTCTTCAGTATTTTTCTTAAAAAGGTCGAACATGAATGAAGGTTTTATTTTGAATTGAAAGGTTCATTACAGCGTATTGATTACATCCTGCATTTTCGTTCCTTACATCTTACCACGTACATGTTATTTCTTACGGCATTCATCATTCATCAATTACATCCATTCTATCGTCTCCCCGCAAGTACCCCATCTTTATCAACTTCGGAATAATGTGTTTGCCCGCCAGCCGCACGGCGTTGCTGCTGCCTTTTGTTTTTTCAATACGAATACACACAACAATATTACCACCCCCATTTGCCTTGGGTGCAAAAAATACATACCAGCCGTCGTTGATTCTTTCGCCTTTCCAAATTCGCTCCGGCGTGCCGGTTTTTCCTGCAACGGTTATGCCCAACTGCAACTTTTTATTAGCGCTTTGCGCCAGCATGTACTTTTTTATTTCATGGGCAAATTGCGCATCTTTTGCTATAGCCACGCCATCTTTAACATTCACCGCACTGTCGGCAAACTTTAAAACAAACCTGTGTGGCGTTAGCTTGCCGTGGTTAGCGATGCCCGCGGCTAACCTTGCTACAGATGCCGGCGTTGCAATCAATTCGCCCTGCCCCCAGGCCATGCCCGAAACACCCCGGCCCCTTGTTTTGATGATGTCGTTTTTATTGTAAGAGCGCAGCGAAGTAAATTCTGTTTTGCGCCAAAGTGTTCGCCAGCTTTCTTCGGCTACCGTATTGTTATTGTTACGTTGAAAATAGTAGCCGCCTACACCGCGTAAAAACATGCCGGTTTGTAAATACACTGTTGCCATTTCTTCCTGCAACTTTTCTTCATTGGCCAATTTTATAAAGTAGGCATTGTTCGATTTCACCAATGCTGTTTGTAATGAAATGTTTCCCGCCTCATCGGGTTCCAGGCTTTTTATCCTGATTAAATCCTGCTGTCTTATCAGGATATTTTTTTGTGTTGCTGCCATTCCTAATTTATTAAACGCGGCAAGGGTAGTGGCTAATTTTGCAGTGGAGCCGGGCTGCGTGGCATAAGTAAAACCGAGGTCGGTATTTACATTCCAGTAAGCCATTTTATTTTGTTCTGATAACGGCATCGTTAACCTGTCCCAGTCGTTTACCAGGGGCAATGGGTGCATAGCCGATGCCAGCACATCCCCGGTTGAGTCATCAATAATTACAACCGACACACGGTTGTCGGCCAGCGAATCATCCCGGGCAATATCTTTTTGTATAGAGGTTTGCAATGCCGCGTCCATACTCAACTGCACATCGCGATTTTGCTGTTTAAACGAATCAACCGCGGTGCTGTTGATGCCTGCCAATAGTAGTGGGGCAAGTACCGAATAATCTTTTTTTGTTACCGTCATTTCGGTAGCAATGCGCGGCAAAAATTTGTTTTCCCGGAAGCGGCTTGCCTGCACCGTGTAGTTGGTGATGGGTGTTGCAAAACCACGCAAGGCTGCATCATGTTCGTACTCGGCAAAATAACCATTGATGCCACCCATAAATACGTTGGTGTTGGCATCACCCGTCCAAAAAAACATTTGTTCGGCAAAGGGATAATAACGGTCTAACCTCCGGCGTGAGAGTGCCTGTAAATTATTTAAGTCTAACCCCGCCGCAACCAACGAATCACGTTCTTCAAAAACCATTTGTGGTTTGCTGGTTGCCAGCAATTTTCCATTTCTATCATACAACGAACCTGCCTGCAGTTTGTTGATTAAACTAGCAATGCGTGGGTTGTAGCTAAACATTCTTGCACCGCTCCTATCGGCTACCAACGCAGGTTGCACTACCCAGGTTTTGTTGTTAAAGAGATAGCGGGAAACATTTACGGTCAACAGAATTAAACCAACACAAGCGGCAATCAACGCAGGCAATAAATTTTTATCCTGTTGTTTTGATACGTAGGCCATTTGTACCTGCGTACCACGCACCAGCGAGGCCGAAAGTAAAAAGCCTGCACCAATCATATTCATGATGAGTGATGAACCACCGTAGCTAACAAATGGCAGTGATACACCCGATAAGGGTAATGCGCCAACCGAACCACCTGCTATCAATAAAAATTGAACGAATGTTCCAACTCCAATACCAGCGGATAAATAAAATAAAAACGGACGGCCGGTTTGCCTGCCAATAATGATGGAGCGATGCAGGTAAATTAAAAACAAAATAAAAACACAGACGATGCCCGCCCATCCTGCTTCCTCGCCGAGCGATGGCAGTATCATATCGGTATGCGCTTCGGGGATGGTTTTGGCAAAACCCTCTCCCATTCCCTGGCCCGTGATGCCACCGCTTGCCATGGCCCAGATACCATTGGCGATTTGATCGCCGCCAAAAACTTCATTGTCCCATTTACTCAGCCAAATTGATTTACGGTCAACCAATCGTTGTATCGGCCCCGGAAAAATGTCATCTAAAAAAGGCACACTATCCAGCAACATAAAACCCGCAATTACCACGAGGGCCATAATTGCCGATTCACTTATTTGCTTCCGCACAAACAACATAGTGAGCAATAAGATGAACGCTGTAACCGCAGTGGCAATCCAAATATTTTTAAACAACCAGTTGCTTAAAACAAATAATAACACGGCACCAGCTGCGTAAGCAAAATCGCCCCGTGAAAAAGAAAATAAAATGATGAAAGTAAAACAGAGCACTATGGCGGGACCAAGATCGCCCAGTGCTAAGAACAATAAAATGGTGAGTACAATACTGGCAAGCGCAATAGAGAAAAAACTCCAGCGTTTTTGCATGGTTGCATAGCCGGAAATAAATTTTTCGTTGGCCGCAAAAAATCCGGCCAAAAAAATTACTACAAAAAACTTGACTACTTCGCTGGGTTGAAAACCAAAGAGATTGACTTTTACTCCACTACCCTCGGGGCCCGAACCAAGAAAAATAGTGAGCAACAACAACAAGGCAGCCAGCATTGCCCAATGCAAACCACGGGCACCATTTTTACCATTAAAAATTCCCTGCCGATAGAAGCCCGAATCGGGTGTAAACTTTTTTAGATCAAAAAGTAGCAGCAGAAACATACCGCTAAAACCACCCACCATATACCAGGCGGTGCTGCCGGCAAGGAAACGATCCCGCAGCGGATCCTGCAAACTTAAAAGTGTAAGCAACGATAATCCTGTTAGCAACATCAGCACGGGCAAAACAAAATTATCGGCAGTGGAAAACCGGAAGCTGATGATGAGATGCAGTAAAAAAAACCCGGCAAAAAATATAATGGCGATGGTAACAAAACCACTCATTGCCTGCGCAGGTGTACGAACGATAAGCGATTTTTCTTTGCGCAGGTTATTAAAATCTTTTGTGGAAAAAAGTTTGATGGTATGTGGCGACTGGGTAAAATTAAATTTCGCATCGCCATCTAATTCCTGAATGCCGCGTGAAGAGCCAAAAACAAAACCGGGTTGCAAGGGCAATACTTCAAATGCTTTGTTTGATGGCAGGCCCGTGAAGGAATATTGCCCGGCAGCATCGGTTCTTGCATAAGCAATGAGTGAGGTAAGTTGCCTGTTGCCCTGCGCATCGGCCACAAAGGTTTTGCGTTGCGCTGTTGTAAGTTCTACTTTCTGTGATTGCACTTCCGAGACGGTTTCACTATACAAACTATCCTGGGGTAAAATCATGGTTAGACGCACCAGCACGCCACCAACAAACTGCTTGTTTCTATTGGTGATAACACCAGCAATGGAGTGCGTACCCAATGCGATTTTATTAGTTGATGCTATTTGTGGCGGGGCCGCCTTTTCCTGCTGATAGCGAAGTGTATCATCACCGTTAAAACCAAGCAACAACCGGGATGCCGCTACTCTTTTTTTAAACGACAGCCCACCGTTTAGCCACGCGTCTTCGGCATTGACGTTGTACTTCGTTTTGTTGAGCTCACCAATGTTATCAACCGCGTTCTCCTGCGTACCATCCTTTTTTGCAATGACGGATGCTACGTAATCTATGTCTCGTTGATCCTCAAAATAAAAACCCCTCTGCAGTAGGCCAGCCAACGATTGAGCAAGTTTAGGGTTGTTTAAATTAACGATGGTTCCGTTTGCGGTACGCCCGGGCACCTCAGCAAAATCTTTTTGCATTGACTGCGTCAAAGTGTAAAAAAGAAAGCCGAGTGCAACGCTGATGGCCAGGAGGAAAATTCTTTCCGTCCATCTTGAATTTCTTTTTGCGATCGGTTGCACCATCTCTTACTGTTGGTTTGTGTTGGATAAAGAATCGGTGGTTCGGGTGCGGGTATTAATGAACATGCCGTGAATAAAATCATTGCCGCCACCGGTGTATGCTAGTGAAATGCCGCAATTGATAAAGTTTCCGTTTTTAATTTGCAAAGCGTTTTTGTTTGCAGATAAAATGCCGATCGAAAAATTGCGTAACTCAATGCCATCAATAACAATCCATTTGCATTGCGGTGCAATAAAAATGGCAGGGCCAGCCTGGGTAAAACTGCTGTCTTTTATCATTGCCACATCACCTGTTATGTAGAGCGAATCTCTCCTAATAAAAATTGTATCGGTGACTGAAACTTCTTTGCCAAAATCTTTTTGGGATAGTTGCAGCGTATCGCTGGTGGCCGTATTAATTAGATTTTGCAAAAGCACCTCGCTTGTATTTTTTTGGCGCGGCCGGTTTGCTTTTTCTTCAGCTTCTCCTTTGTACTGCTTCCAAATAAGGTAACCCAAACCGCCCATCAACACCAGGCAAAGTAGTGATAAGAAGATAACCGCAATTTGGTTTCGGTTGCTTTTATGTAATGGCTTTGCCTTGGTTAGCTGCGCAGGTTTTGCTTGTTCTTCTTTTTCGTTTTTCATTTGTACAGGCTGTGTTATTGCCTTCTTTAACACTATTGGTTTTTTAGCTTTTTGCTTAATTGGTGCTTTTGTGTTTTGCACAAGTACTGCGGTAATATTGTCCTTGCCACCAGCGTTGTTTGCCGCATCAATTAATTCGGTGGCTTTTTGTTTCAGCGAAGTATTTTGAGCGAGAATGTTTTGCATTTGCGCAGCGGTGACTAAATCGGTCAGTCCATCGCTGCAGAGCAACAGCATATCGCCTGGTAAAAATGGAGAGCTACCTGTTTCAATAAAGTCATCGGCTAAATAATCATCGCCGCTAAATCCAAGGGCCTTGTCAATTTCATTTCGTTTGGGGTGCTCCATTGCGGCTGCTTCGGTAATACGGCTCGTGTCTTCGAGCATGCCAACAAAGGATTGGTCTTTTGTAATTTTTATCAGCCCTCCATCTCTAAACAGGTAAAGCCTTGTGTCGCCCACATGCGCATAATAAAACTGGTTGGTTTTTGCATCGGCAATAGCCATCGTTAACACGCAGGCCATTTGCTGGTTGCTGCCTGTTTTTAATTTTTCCTCACCAATACCACGGGCTGCATTTGCAAAGCCCTGGCGCATCATTGTTATTGCATCCTGCCGCTTTTGTGTAAGCGAATGAAGTAGCGTTTTTTTGGCAATACCTGCGGCTACCTCACCACCTTCGTAACCTCCAACACCATCAATTACGCAGGCGGCAATACAACTGTTCGCCCACACGGGTTGCACAAAAAATGCGTCTTCATTATTATCTCTTTGTTTGCCGGTGTCGGTAAGTCCGTAAAAGTCTTCAGCCATTGCGTTTGTGCGAATTTTTTATCTCAGCAAAATGGGTAACAAGCATTGCGACACAAATAAACAGTAGCACCAGTGGAAGAACAGTTGATGAAGTCATGAGCCTACGATTTAAAAACATTGATGCCTACAATACCATTGAGTACTAGTTTTGAATTGATGGGTAACTCCGTCCAAACCGGATTGGCGGCAGTACTGATGCTTAATTCTTTTTCATTCAAAACCGTTTTTTCGCCAAACGATGTAACGAACAATTTTCCCTCGCTGCGGTTGTGCCGTATGCGCAGGTGTGGCGTACTTACCCAGTCGGATGGAATGCGAAAAATTTCATTGCGGCCTTCGGGTTCATCTTTCCCCGAAATGGTTATCTCGGCGTCGTGCATCAGGTATTCAATTTTACGCCCCGAAAACTCTTTTTCAGGTACGATAGCCTCGAGCCTTGCATGAACGGATGATGATGTTGTCGCTGATCCTTTTTCATCGTACACCAAACTGTCTAAAAAAGGTACTTCGTAATATCCTTCGCTATAAAAATTGAAGCCCTGTAAAATTTCGGGACTTATGTCGGAGGTTTCGGCAATACCTGTTTGCCGTGGAATAAAAGTGATACGCATGTTCTCCTGTTTTTGCTGCGTGCCCGGCAGCAACCGGCCAATAAAACTTTTATCACCATTATTATATGCGGGGTGCGATACAAAACGAAACACCCATTTTGAACTGGATGGAACAACCGTTTTTCCTTTTGCTTTTTGTTCCTTTAGTGCCTCGTAAAATTGCTGTACCGATTCCTGAACAATCAAACCGAAGATGCCTTTTTTGTTGTCAACAAATTCCTGATAGTCGGCGGTGCTGAAACCAATGATATACTCGTGGTAAAACACCACACGATTGGCAAACGAAAGTTGGTTTACCGACTCGTTGAATTTTTGAATGATGTACTTATAAACATCGTTTGGTGTAATGGCAGCAACTGCCGAAACATCGGTTACATCTTTTTTTAAAAACCAATCGTGCATACCTATGCGTTGCCAGAAAGATTGTTTTGTTTTCATGTACTGTTGTTAGAAAAGTAAATTTAAGTGAATAAGGATACACGCTGCCCTTAATGCTTTTGTATTAACTGTTTAAAACAAAAACTATTGTTGTGTAGGGTTTGCAATTTTTTTGTGTTGTCGCAGAGTAACTTAGGGTGCATTGAGAACGTCGCAAGGCCGTAATTATTTTTTCCGAGCCGCTTCGTTTTCCCGGGAAGAGGCAAATTGTTGTTCTTTGGTAACTGAAATAGTTCATTTAAAAAACTGTTCAGTAAGCCCGCCCCTCATCGTTTTTTTCAATTTGCTCATCGCTTCGGCCCATGGCGCCAAGGCCGCTAGCATTACTGTTCTTTACTTCAGTTTTTTGTACGCTGTCCGCTTCGGGGTTAGAAGTTGGTTTGTTATCCGCAACTTCTTTTTGGCCATTTCTTGTAACATCGAGTTGGGTAGGCAGGTCTTGTTTTGCCATGATGATTCTATTTTGTTTCGATTTAATGGAGATGCAAATATTGTGCAAGCCTTTAGGGAGTGGCCTGGTTAAATAACTGCTTTGGTTGTTTCGGCTATACGAAAATTCGTGTTGTTCCCGGGAAAATTTTCAGCCGGATCGTCCACTATATTTGTTTTATGATTGCTACTGAAAACAACCCAACACCAACCCTGCAGCAGAAGGTTGAATTAATGAATACCCATCTCCAAAAAATTTATGAGGGAGGTGGAAAAAAAGCTATCGCCAAACAAAAAGAACGCAAAAAGTTAGTGGCCCGGGAAAGAATTAATTACCTCGTTGACAAAGATTCAACCTTTATTGAAATTGGTGCTTTTGCGGGTTTTGAAATGTACGAAGAGCAAGGTGGCTGCCCTGCGGCGGGTACGGTTGCAGGTGTTGGTTATGTTAGTGGCAGGCAGTGTGTGATTGTGGCAAACGATCAAACGGTGAAGGCTGGTGCCTGGTTTCCCATCACCGGTAAAAAAAATCTGCGCATGCAGGAGATTGCCCTGCAGAATAATTTGCCCATCATTTATTTGGTTGACAGTGCTGGTGTTTTTCTACCGATGCAGGATGAAATTTTTCCCGACAAAGAACATTTTGGCCGTGTGTTTTACAACAATGCCCGCATGAGTGCAAAAGGCATTGTACAAATTTCGGCGGTGATGGGTGCCTGCGTGGCGGGTGGTGCCTACCTGCCTATTATGAGCGATGAAACGCTGATGGTAAATGGAGCAGGTTCCATCTTTTTAGCCGGGCCTTATTTGGTGAAAGCAGCGGTTGGCGAAGATGTTGATGCCGATACTTTGGGAGGTGCGGTTACGCATACTGAAATATCTGGGATTGCCGATTATAAGTTTGATACAGAAGAGCAATGCCTTGACCAGGTAAAAAGAATTATTGATAAAATCGGCAAAGGCAGCACCGCGGGATTTGACAGGACGAAAGCAAAAAAGCCAGCAAAAAGCGACAAAGATTTGTACGCAATTTTTCCCGCCGATGGAAAGCCATACGATATGGTTGATGTTATTGAACGCCTGGTAGATGAGTCGGAGTTTGACCAATACAAAAAAGATTATGGCAAAACAATTTTGTGTGGATATGCCCGCATTGATGGTTGGGCTGTTGGCATTGTAGCGAACCAGCGAAAAATTGTAAAAAATAAAAAAGGGGAAATGCAAATGGGTGGTGTTATTTACAACGACAGCGCCGACAAAGCCGCCCGGTTTATTATGAATTGCAACCAGAAAAAAATACCGCTGATTTTTTTGCAGGATGTTACCGGCTTTATGGTGGGCAGCCGCAGCGAACATGCGGGCATAATAAAAGACGGGGCAAAATTGGTGAACGCAGTAGCCAATTCGGTAGTGCCAAAAATTACAATCATCATAGGCAATAGTTATGGCGCAGGCAATTACGCCATGTGTGGCAAGGCCTACGAACCTCGTTTTATTTATGCATGGCCCACAGCAAAAATTGCTGTAATGGGTGGCGACCAGGCGGCAAAAACTTTGTTGCAAATTCAGGTGGCGGCATTAAAATCGAAGGGAGAGATAATTACTCCCGAAGATGAAAACCGCCTGCTCAATGAAATAAAAAACCGGTACGAAAAACAAACATCTCCCTACTATGCGGCGGCAAGGCTTTGGGTAGATGAAATAATTGATCCCCTGCAAACAAGAAATGTTATTGCGGAAGCGCTGAGTGCTGCCAATCACCAACCGGTGATGGAGGAATTTAGGGTGGGGGTTTTTCAGGTTTAAAACAAACCCTAATCCCGAAACTTCGGGACGTAAAGGGACTTTGACAGAGCCTGAAAGATTTTTCTTGACTACCGTTTTCAAGAGTTCCTTATTCGATCTTCGTTCTTGTGGCAGCACGCCTGTTTACTTCCTCATTCATCAGTCATTGTTCTCCCGAAGCTTCGGGATGTTCGATATTGGGACGGCTGTTTACTTCATCATTCCTTGTTCCTTATTCTCCCGAAGCTTCGGGATGTTCATCTGTTCCTAAAGTTTCTTTCCTTCGCAGCAATGGATATACTTATGTACACCGATGGTTCTGCGCGGGGCAACCCGGGTCCCGGCGGTTATGGTGTTGTGTTACAGTCCGGCGACAGGATAAAAGAATTATCGCAGGGTTACCGCCATACAACAAATAACCGGATGGAATTGATGGCTGTGATTGCCGGATTGAGTGCCATGAAAAAAACCGGGATGAATATTACGGTTTACTCCGACAGTCAGTATGTAGTAAAAGCGGTGAAAGAAGGCTGGCTGAATAACTGGTTAGCAACCAATTTTGCAAAAGGCAAAAAAAACAAAGACCTGTGGGTGAAGTTTTACAACTTATACAAACAGCACAAAGTAAATTTTGTGTGGGTAAAAGGGCATGCAAATAATGCCGGCAATAACCGTTGCGATGAATTGGCAACCGCGGCCGCCGATGGAAAAAATTTATTGATTGATGAAGGGTATGAGTTGGGTGGAGATGGGTTGGTGTTGTGAAATTTAATTACTTGCAGTTGGCTTTAGCCAACTGAATAATTGAAACAAAGTTCATTAAGAGGCTTTAGCCACTTTTGTTTTTTGCGGCTAAGCCTCTAAGAAAATACATCCTTTTACAGTTAGCTAAAGCCAACTGCAATTGATAATCAAAAAAAGACCACCCCTCGGCAGTCTTTATCTGTATTTAGATTCAACGATTTTTATTCCTTTACTATTTTAAGGCGTTCACCATTCACCATTAAAACATACATGCCGCGTTTTAAATTACTCATGTCAACCGGCACGGCAATCGTTCCTTCCTGTGCATTTAATTGCTGTGTTTTTACAACCCTTCCAGTGGCATCGGTTAGCTGTATGCGTACCAACCCGGCAGGCACGGTCACCTGAACATTTAAAAGCGATTTTACCGGGTTAGGAAATGCCTGCAATGCACTAGTGCCGGAGAATTTAATTGCAACAACTCGGCTGTACTTATGCGACCCACCATTGTCAACAATTTTTAAGCGGTAATAATTCAGGGTTGCAAAGGGCTGCACATCTTTGTGCGAATAATTCGTAGTGGTGCTGGTGCTTCCGGTGGGTGCAACCGAGCCAATTGAAATAAAACTCATTCCATTGGCACTTCTTTCCACTTCGTAGTGTGCAACGTTGTCTTCAAAAGAAGTTTGCCAGTTGATTTTAACTACTCCATTTTCTTTAGCGGCATTAAACTGTGTTAGTGTAACAGGCACAGGCGTAGGTGGTGTGTTGTTCAACCTAACAATGGCCAAACTGTTGCCAGTAATGCCACCCATAAGAATTTTTGAAGATTGCAGCGCTAATGAGTAACTAAAATCGTCGCCTCCGGGGCTAATCACATTGCGGCCATTTGGGTTTGGCCCAAATGTATTATCAACAGTGCCGTCTATGTTAAACCGCATAATTGCAAAATCGGTTGGGGGAGCGCCGTAACTCAAATAACCAGCTAATAAAATTTTGCCATCTACCTGTGCCAGTACGTCTTGTCCAAAATCTTCTGAAACAATGGTTGGATCGGCAGTTGTTCCAACATTTGCGGTCGCCATCCCGGTGCCATTAAATGTATTGTCTAAACTGCCTGTGGCAGTAAAGCGCACCACAGCAAAATCTGTGCTTACACCCACGCTAGTGTAGCCACCCAATACAATTTTTCCACCAGGCGCAAGGTCTAGTGAGCGGGCCTGGTCATCAAGGGTTCCAATGGCAGCTGTTTGTTTGCCATCTCCGTCAAAAGTAGCATCGAAGCCACCCGATGTTGTTAACCTTGCCACCGCAAAGACGTTACTCGCTCCTACGGCTGCACTAAACCCTGCAACAACCAATTTGCCATCTGAGGCTTGTTGTTTTATCGAATAGGCGGCATCTATGAAAGCACCCGCGCCAAAATTGAATGTCAATATGCCGTCGGTGTCAAAACTGGCATCGGGCACACCGGCAGTGGTATAGCGAACCACAGCAAAATCAAAATTGCCAGGCGCAACCTCGGCATAGCCAGCCACTACAATTTTTAAATCAGTTTGTTCGATGACGGAGTAGGCAAAATCATTGGTGCCAACGGTAGTTGTTACTACGCCAGCCGTACCAAAGCCCGAGGCAACCAGCACGCCGGCCGAAGTATATTTTGCCAGTTTTATGACAGAGGTCGCGGTGGTGCTGTAGCCCGCAACTATAATATGTCCATCGGCAAGTACTACAAGAGAGGTGGCATAATCGTCCCCACCAACATCGGTGCGCACAAAGCCTGGATTTGCTCCTCCCGAGTTAAAAGTTGCATCAATGGTACCATCGCTATTGTACCGAACCAGGCCAAAATCGCCGGGGCCTCCGCCGGTGTTAGAGATGCTGTAGCATTGGTAGATTTTGTCGCCTGAAACCACGGTTACCTTCAACCGCTCGGTTAATACCTCGCCACCAGGCACACTGGTTGAAATAATACCGGTGCCGCCAAAGCTGGGATCCAGAACGCCGTCCTGGGCTGAAGTAAACATGGAAAGGCATAATAGCAGGAGGGTAAAAATGTTTTTCATTTGAGTTAGGACTGGTTTTAATTGCTATGTCTTAGCGTTTGCATCAGCAAAACAGGTTACGGAATTTGGGGTTAGTATTTAAAAGAAAAAAATGAAGATAATCAAATAGGCTTATGTATGCCAGTTTTCCCCAAAAAAAAGCCCGGAGTAGGTATTTGCTTTAGGCTTTCTATCGGGCGGCTCGCTTTGGACTGGAAAATTTGTGCTGGCGCAATTGTTGAATTATTCCGGTTTTTAGCACAGCTATTATTCACTAAAACAATCAAAATGAAAATTTCAGTTACAGCACCAAATTTGAAAATGCTACTGACGCTTGTATTCTTCAGCTTCATGCAACTTGCTTTGCTGGCGCAGGACAGTGGTTCGTCGAGCAGCAGCACCAGCACAACTACAAGAAAGGTTGATGTTTCCATAAACAACGATGCCTGGTACACTAACCCTATTGTATGGGTTATTGGTGGTGCTCTTTTTATCCTGTTGTTAGTGGCTTTACTACGGAGTGGCGGCAGCAGTTCAACCACATCGGCCAGCGACAGGGTTACCGTTACTAAAACCGTTGAGCGGGATACAGATGTGTAAGTGATGTATTAAAGAGAAAGCCATTCGCTTTGCGGCGAATGGCTTTTTGGCGTTTTAGCGCCTATCAGGATATTTTATGGAGCAACCCGGTTAGGCGAAACCAACCGAAGGTTTCCATGAATATGCTGTAGATATCATAATACCTCCTTTTTTTTGATGAGCCATAAAATTACATCCTGGCGGGCAATAGTATGCGTCAAATATTTTGTTGCCGCCGAAATTAATTTTAGCCAAATGAATTTGAAAACTTGCCTTTTTTTGGTAGGTTAACAAATCAATTCTGTACCCTTTTGCGTTATTGAAAACAAACTACCCGTAATGAACCAGCCCGTTTTTTTACACACCATTAATGAAAAAGCCCGGCAGTTGAAACTGAATCCCCTGTTGCTTTTGTCGGGGCTCGAAGGTCTTCATACTTTTAAGGACGTGCCGCTCAATCAAATTAATTATTCGTTTTTAGATAGCCTGATACTAACCATTTTTACCCTGCGCATTGGGGATGGTTTTCACAACATAGCAGAGGAAAACAGTGTGACCGAAAATGCAAAATTGCGGGCGGCTGCCATGCACGAGCTAACCGAACTCGATGCTGTTACCATCGCTTCTTCGTCGAGCCCCTACCTACAATCGTTTGCAAAAATGGCGGGTGGCAAATCTACCATCAGGCGTTACCACGAAAAAGCATTGGAAGTTGCGGCCGTTGAAATAAAAAAAACACAACTTATCTACAACAACGAAAGTATTGGCACCATCATCCTTGCACTTTGCCAAACCGAGTTAAAGGAAACAATTGAATCGGTTTCGTTTTTTAAATCGTAGCTCCTTGTCTTTTTCACCTGCATCAAACAAAAATGCCTGGCTGTTTTTAGTTAACGCCTGCCAGTTGCAAACTAATTTTTTTGAGCGACCCGGTTATCAACGTGTTTTCTTCAACAATTGCATTGGGCAGAAGAATAACCGATACCGAGGGATCGTGCAGCCAGGATGCCTGTAGTAATTTTTTTACCGAGACCACACCGGTTATGTACTGTCGCTCGGCTGTGCTGTGGTAGGCAGTTATTTCTTCAAAATCCCATTTGTTTACTTCGGCCTGGTCGTTAAAACTTACAAACAGTTTTAAAAAATAGTTTGATGCCAGTTCATTTTTTTCGGAGCGATGCAATTTTTTATAGGCGTATTTATAATCGTAACCCAACGCAGAAATATCGCTTACCACCGCCGACGCAGTGGGATAACGGCCCGCACCTTTGCCATACAAAAACTGCTTATCGGCAAGTTTGCTTTCTATAATCACACCATTAAATTCATCCCTCACTGTGTACAACTGGCTTTCGGGTTGGACAAACTGTGGGAGAACAAAAGCGGCAATTTTACCACCCGATAGTTTTCGTGCCTGGGCAGTGAGCTTTATTTTAAAACCTTTTTCCTTTGCATAGTGCGCATCGGTAGCATGAATTTTTGAAATGCCGGCACGTGGCAGTTGTAAGGGATTTGCGATGGTGCCATAAGCATGTGCAAGCAAAATAACCAGCTTGTTGGCTGCATCAATACCTTCTACATCCAGGGCCGGGTTGCTTTCGGCAAAACCTAACAGTTGGGCTTTTTGCAAGGCCTCGGTATAACTCAAACCCTCGTCGTTCATTTTTGTAAGCATGTAATTGGTTGAGCCGTTTACAATTCCACAAACGCTTTGTAAAAGGTCGTTGTCGTAATATTCTTCCAGGTTTCTAATAATAGGTATGCTGCCACAAACCGCGGCTTCGTACAACAATGAAACGTTTTGCTGTTTCTGCAATGCCGTCAACTCCGGCAAATGTTCGGCAATCATTTTTTTATTTGCGCTCACCACCGACTTATTGTTGCGTAGTGCTGCTTTTACAATTTGGTATGCATCATCGGCATTGTCGATTAATTCTACCACAACATTTATTTCATCATCCTGCAAAATTGAATCGGCATCGGTGGTAAATAAAGAACTGTCGGCGTTCCGGCTCTTGTCCCCGTTTCTAATGCATATTTTTTTGATTTCCGCGTTTAACGAAGGCGTTTGACTGAGTACATGGAAAACGCCTTCTCCCACAACACCAAATCCAAATAAACCGATTTTTAGTTTTTTATCTGCCTGCATGTTTTTATTATTTTGACAATAAACTTTTAAAAGAATTGTGTCAATCAACTTACCAGGAGAGAATGCGAGACAAACGGCGGATACAAAAGTTGCCAATGTTACCGCGGGTGACAATTATCAGTTGCAGGCAGGGGCTAAAATGAAAAAGCCCTCCTGCAAAAATCAGAAGAGCTATTAGTTGGAATGATCGTGACTACACGAGCATAATGTTTAAAAGCTTTGATCTGACTTATCTGCCCCCGGTTATCATCGGGGATGGAATTGGCACCTTGCCAGGTTTGCGTTGCAAACAAAGCAGGTTGTCAAGGCCTATGCGGGCCATTACCCTCAGCCTTTCTTGATAAGTGATTGATAAGAACTGGCGCAAAGATATTAGTGGATTACATTCCGCCGGAAAAAAAATTAGCGAGACGGCAAAACAATCTATGTACTTGATTATCCGTGCATGCCAGGGGCTGTGAAAAAAAATTCTTCCTGCGTACATTTAAACAATGAATACTTCGCGGAAAATTTTTCTTGATCCGGCCCTCTATATTCTAATACTGCTGAATCTTTTTTTCATTTTTGAATATAAGGATGACCCTACCAAGTACAACACCATTGTATGGGTATTTTGGATTCAGAGTGTTTTGATTGGGCTCTTTACTTTTTTCGAACTCATTTCAACTAAGATGAATGAGGACACGACCATAACTCTTAACGACAAACCGGTTTCCCCAAAACAAGGCAAAAGTTGTTACTCATTTTTTTTTCTGTTTCATTACCAGGCTTTCCATTTTGCTTATTTTATTTTTCTTATAGTGAGTATCGGTTTAAGAACCGTTGACGGCAGTTTATTAAAATATGCCGTTGTAGCGCTGCTTTTCAGTCAGTTGGTAACCTTCATCCGGCACAAGCAAGCGTACAGCCAGCATCCGCCCAACCTCGGGATGCTGTTTTTTACACCATACCTGCGTATTGTGCCAATGCACATGATGATATTGCTGCCCGAATTCTTGAACATAAAACCATCATTGGTTTTTTTGGTGTTGAAAGCGGTTTTTGATGTACTCGGCCATTTAATTACAACGAGATACTACTGGAGGGCAGCCGGGGCAAAAACCATTGAAACAATTTGATGCCTGCGGGTTGTTGTAGCACAGATACTGCCGACAAAAATCTCATTGTCACCTGTAATACAATGGGCAGGAAAAAATGCTTTTAAGATTTACCGTTTATTTGTAAAAAATAAATCATGCCCACCAACATAAAATGCCCTGCCTGTAGCACCAGCTTCGATGTGGAGGATGTGCTGTCGGCCGATGTAGAGCAGCGGCTGAAAAAACAATATGAAAGAGAACTGCAGCAATCCATAGGAAAAATAAACGCGGAGCGAAAAACTTTGGAAGAACAACAACGAATTTTTGAAGAGGCAAAAAAAAATGAAAATCAAAAATTCATTGAACGGGTACAGCTCGAAAAAATAAAGCTTGAAGCGGAACTACAGCAACAGTTACGCAAATCAATTGCAGGCGATTTCGAAAATCAGTTGCGCATGGCCAATCAATCAATTGCCGATAGTGAAATAAAATTAAAAGATGCCCGGGCAAAGGAACTCTTGTTCTTACAAAAAGAAAAAGAACTAAAAACTAAAGAGGCCGAATTAGAACTGGTAGCCGAACGCCGCCTGCAGCAGGAAAGAGAAAAGCTCACCATTGATATCCGCAAAATTGAGCAGCAACGAACCGAAGCAAGAGAGCAGGAAATGATGTTGAAGAATATGGAATTGCAGCAGCAATTAGACGCACAAAAAAAACTGGCCGATGAAATGAAACGAAAAGCCGACCAGGCCTCCATGCAACTGCAGGGCGAGGTACAGGAACTGGCGCTAGAGGAAATATTGCGCAACGCGTTTCCCTTCGATGTTGTTTGCGAAGTAGGCAAAGGCGTAAAAGGTGCGGATTGCATGCTCACCATACGCAACAACTTTGGACAGGAGTGCGGAAAAATTATTTTCGAAAGCAAACGCACGAACAGTTTTGGCGCCGACTGGATTGAGAAATTAAAAAGGGATATGAGGGCCGAAGGCGCCGACCTTGGCGTGATTGTTACGCAGGCCATGCCCAACGACATGCAGCGGTTTGGCAGCAAAGACGGCGTATGGATCTGCAATTTTGCCGAAGCAAAAGCATTGGTAAATGTGCTGCGCGACGGGGTAATAAAAATTTTTAACGCCACAAAAAAGGGCGAGAACAAAGGTGATAAGATGCACCTGCTGTACGACTACCTTACGAGCAACGAATTTGCCGAGCAATGGAAAGCCGTGCGGGAGGGGTTTGTTGCTATGCGCAGCTCCATTCAAAAAGAGCGGGACGCCATGGAAAAATTGTGGAAGAGCAGGGAGAAACAGTTGGAAAAAGTATTGCTCAACACTGCATACATCAAGGGTTCAATTGAGGGTATTGCCGGGCAGGATACAATTGATTTGAACCTTACCGATGAAGATGAAACACCAAAATTGGGCTTCCGTTGATTGGCGTAATGATCATTTCCTCCGTTGCTATTGCCGGGTTGAAACTATGGGCTTACCATGGCAAAAAAACCATGCTGCACAGGCATTATACCGGTTTATGTGGTGTGCCTGCAAAACACGAATCCGATATAATTTTTGCGGGGAGCCAGTTAACGCTACCTCCGGCCGATGTACACAAAATTTTGATGAAACGGTTTGAATACTACAAACATTTGCAAATGCATTTGCAGCAAAAATTTATTGAGCGGTTACAAAATTTCATGCGACAAAAAGAATTTATCATTAAAGATGATGAAGGCTTTAAAGATATGCCTGTGCTTACCTCCGCCGCGGCCATACAGCTAACGTTTGGCCTGAAAGAATACCTGTTGCCTTTTTACCAGTATATCAGAATTTATCCCGAAGAATATTGCTCGGAGGAGGAACTGAAAATACTAATGGGCAATGTGCGTAACAATGTTATCAGTATTGCCTGGAATCATCTGTTGAAGGGGTACGCCGTGAGCAACGATGGAAGCAATGTGATGCTACACGAGATGGGCCATGCACTCTACATACAAAAAATGGCGATTGATAATAATTTCGCGAAAACCTTTGCAAAAAAATTCAACGCACTGATGGAGCATTGCACCCACGCTTGCGCACATGAAGTTGCCGGGAGTAAGAATTTGTACTCGGATTATGCCGAGGCAAACCTGCAGGAATTTTGGGCGGAGAGTGTTGAGTTATTTTTTGAGCAACCCGAACTTTTCAATCACCATCACCCACTGGTTTACCACGCCATGCAGTTGCTGTTGCAACAAGATCCACTGAAAAAATCAAACCCCGTCATCAAAACTAAAACATCAATACGGGAGAGACTTGCGCTAGCCGCTGATGTGCTGACAAGCTAATTTGTAACAATCCAGGCCAACACCAGGTGCGGAAAAATTTTGTAATGCACCGGAAATGATGTTGTAAAATTCGGATGAAGAAATTGTGCGGGCAAACGTCCTTCTTTGGCAGTAGAGCTGATTTGAACCCGCAGCACTTCGCTGAAATCTACATTGCCGAAACCCCACCACTTGAACATTGCTTCTTTAGCGGACCATAACAGAGTTGTATAAATAGTATCATCACTTCCGTCCAGTGTTCTCAATAACTGCTGTTCTTCAACATGCAAAAATTTATGGGCAATTTTTAAAACCTTTGGGGTGGGTATTTCAATGTCAACCCCTACCCTTTTTTCTGTGCTTACAATTACTGCCGCATAGTCGCCGCAATGCGAAATAGAAAAATGAAATGCCTCGTCCTCCAGAAATGGTTTGTTGGTAGTGGCAATTAAAATAAGGTTAAGTGGAAAGGCCGGAAACAAATGCTTCAGTAGATATCGCCCGGCTAAATGTTGCAATCTCTTGTGTGGATGTGTAATTTCTCTCTGCAAAGGCACATGGCGTAAAAAAAAACTTTCGGGCTCTTCAATTTTCCAAATGGCGAGTTTGGTGTTTCCATCAATGTTTTGCTGAAAAAATAAAGGCATATTGAGAAGAGGTCAAAGGTTCAAGGTCAAAAGTCGAAAGTCAAAAGTTCAAAGTTCAAAGTTCAAAGTCAAAAGTTCAAATTTCAAATTTAAGATCAGAGTGTTAAGAAGGATAGTTTCGAACTACTAAATAATAATACCAAAAGCTGTACAATTGGATTACTGGCTATAATGTACAATCCTTCGGCTCTTCAGTTTAGCGAAGTCAATTTCCCACTCCCAATTGCATCTTGCCTGTTCGCAACTTACTGGCCGATAGCTATCCGGTGACAATTCACAATTCACAATGCATCTGTTCAAAACTAATTTTTATTCCCGCCTCTATTTACAATTTATTTGCACCATATTTCATGGCGCCAACAAATTAATGGGTGTTGCCGATGTCGATACCCGAAAAACATTTCATCGCAAAATTCAAACTGAAAAACCAAATCGTAAATCGCACCCCGAAACCTCGGGATTCAAATCGTAAATCAACATGATCCTCACCGATACACGCATTCTTGAAGAGATAGAAAAAGGCACCATTAAAATTGAACCGTACCTCCGCGATTGCCTGGGCAGTAATAGTTACGATGTGCATTTGGGTGGCCACTTGGCTACCTACCGTGAGCATATTTTAGATGCAAAAAAACACAACGAAATAGAACACTTCGAAATACCAGAAGAAGGTTTTGTTTTATACCCGCATATTTTTTATCTGGGTGTTACGCAGGAGTACACCGAAACACATGCCCACGTGCCTTTTCTTGAAGGCAAGTCATCAACAGGCCGTTTGGGTATCGACATTCATGCAACCGCGGGCAAAGGCGATGTAGGATTTTGCGGCAACTGGACCCTGGAAATTTCGGTAAAACAGCCCGTAAAAGTGTACCGGGGCATGCCCATTGGTCAACTCATTTATTTCCCCGTTGATGGCGAAATTGAAGTAAAGTACAACCAGAAAAAAAGTGCCAAATACAGTGGCCAGGGTAGCAGGCCTGTTGAGAGCATGATGTGGAAGAATGAGTTTTAAAAAACCCTAAATCCCTAAAGGGACTTTGACCCCCCACCTGGAACCATTATGGTCGATCAATGGTATTACGAAATCATAATTAGAACTCACCGGTTCAATTGCCAGATGGCATAATTTAAAATGCCCGCAAAACTCACCCAACTGATATAAGGCACCAGCAACCACGCGGCCAGCTTATCTATTCTTGCAAAGGCAAAAATGGTAAGCAGTATCAATACCCCCAAACAAACAATATCAACCATAGCCCACCCAATTAAATGCTGGTTAAAAAACAGGAAGGACCAAAAAAAGTTGAGTACCAGTTGAACCGTCCATAAAGCCATAGCCATTTTTTTCTGTGCGGCCGGTGCCGTGCTTTTCCAAACTAAATAAAAAGCAATGCCCATCAATAAATACAAGGTTGTCCATACCGGTGCAAATACCCAGCTTGGGGGGTTCCATGCAGGTTTTTCAATTTGTTGAAACCAGGTACCAACACCAGTTACCGTAAATAAAGCCGCCGTGCCCCCGGCAATTTGTGGCAGCGCAATGGCAATTACAAGTTTCACCCAATTCTTCATAAATGCTTCAACAGATAAGAATGGATTTAGATGGCGGCGGCGCCATATTTTTTCATGTAGGCAATTAACCAGGCAATCACTTCATTGTAGGTGGCCATTCCTTTCGGCTGGTTGTTCAGGCGCAAATAGTTGTCGTAAAAGTCGGTAACCAATGGTTGCACGTTATTTTTTCTTTGCCTGCGCCAGTTTAACTCAAAAGCCCTGTCGCGGGTTACGCGGAGGTGCAGTTTTTCTCTGAAAATTTTTGCCAGGCTGCTATCTGCAACCAGGCTTTCACGAAAGGCAGACAAAAACATTTCGTAGTAAACCGAATATTTTGTGTGCAGGTTAGCCGACTCCTTGCACGCCAAAAAAGAAACAAAACTGGCTTCGTTTTCTTTTCCGTAGCCAACCTGGTGGGCTATCTCGTGGTTTAATACAAAAGGTTTTATGAACATGGGTTCGTTAATGTTGAGTTGCGCTTCGGCCGTAAACGGATTGATATACCCTGTAAATCCAAAATAATGACCCAGGTAACTGTAGATAGAAACCTTGAGCGAGGGCTGGCTATATTGTAAAAAAGGATAGAGCCGTTCGGCCTGTGCAAAATCCGCCACCCCCGCTTTGAAAAGATTTGCTGGCCTTTCCACTTCAGCCCTGTCAACCGTATCTATTTGTGCGGCATATAAATTCAGCTTGTTCAAAAGCAGACCGGTTAGTTGCAATATTTCCTGCTTTGAGTAGTTCTGCACCTGCAACCCCAATTGGCCCGCAATGCCCACACGGTTGTAATTTAAACCCCAGGAAATATTGAACACAATGTAAATCCAAAGAACCAGGCGTATATATTTTCTAAAAAGTATCCACGACAAATACTCCTTCACCCTGCGCCGGGCCAATAGTTTAATGAGTTTCCAGGCTTTAATTACCAGGAAAAGAAAGGCGGCAATGTAGAGCAGGTCGCCCAGGCTGAATGGAATCCAGCCGGTGAGCACTCTTAATATCCTGGAAAAAAATGGATAAAACCCCGTGGCATAATACTTTTCTACCCGCAATTCATTTAAAGAAAACAACCGAATGGCAATAACAAGCAAGAGTAGAAGAAGGAACAACCGGTCGCGGAGAAGACTTTTAAACATTGTTTTAATAGGCAGGTTCGTTAAAATGTTTGAGCAAAGTAGCGCATTTTAAGGCCAATTCCTTTACTTTTGCGACCCGTATAAATTTTAAGCAGAAACTACAGCATGAGCAGCCGGCGAGAATATGAGATAGCGTTTGTGGGTTTAAAGCCGGGGATGCATGAGTTCAATTACGAGGTTTCGGACAGGTTCTTTGAAGAATACGGGATGCAGGATTTCAAAAACGTAACAGCCAGGGTAAAGTTATTGCTCGAAAGGAATAACAGCTTTATGTTGCTTCGTTTTGAAATTGGTGGTAAGGCTGATGTGGCTTGCGACCGTTGCAGTAATGAATTGCCTTTACAGTTATTCGACGAGTTTTCGATTACCGTAAAGATGGTGGAAGAGCCGGAGAAAATGAATGAGCAGGAAGAAGATCCGGACGTCTATTACATTGCCCGTGGCGAAAGTCACCTGACTGTAAAAGATTGGATTTATGAATTTGTGAACCTGAGCATTCCCATGCAA
The DNA here is from genome assembly GCA_031425835.1 of Chitinophagales bacterium. Taxonomy (GTDB): domain Bacteria; phylum Bacteroidota; class Bacteroidia; order Chitinophagales; family Chitinophagaceae; genus Flavisolibacter. The sequence continues at coordinate 308,580 of JANPKD010000049.1, read as the reverse complement.
AAAACCTGCGAGTACGAAAATATGGACGGGCCTTTTTGCAACCCTACGGCAAGAGCGTTGTTGAAGGGCTTAACAACTGAAAACCTGCCCAAAGAAAATCCTTTATGGAAAGGGCTGGAAAAATTTAAAAATTTAGACAAAGAATAAAATATGGGGTGGTGATTGATGTTGGCCCGGGCCGGTCGTCTTCCATCTAACATGTATCATCAATTTAATTTACCGATTTATGCCAAATCCCAAACGCAGACATTCGCAACAAAGAAGCGCAAAGCGTAGAACACACTACAAAGCGGTAGCTGCTACCCTTACAACTGATAAAATCACAGGCGAAACGCATGTGCGCCATCGTGCGCACGCAAGCGAAGGCAAACTTTACTACAGAGGACAGGTTGTGGCAGAGAACTCGCCCATTAAGTAGCGGTGTGATTTTGATGGACTGTGTGGCAGATGAAACTGTCTCCGTCTTTTCAAGGCTCATGCGCACCCGAAAGGTAAAAGATGCGAATGCAGAACCCGACCGTACTGGTTTTTGGTTGCTACTGGTTTAAGCGAACAAAAAATTCACCTTATCCATTACCCCGTTGTAATAAGCAGGGCAATGGATTTTTTATTTTTAATGCGCATGAAAATAGGCATTGACATGATGGGTGGCGACTTTGCCCCCCAGGAAGCTTTGAACGGCGTGGCGGAATATCTATCCGAAGCTGCCGGCCATTTGGTTTTATTTGGTGATGAAGGACAGATTCTGCCGCTATTGGAATCCTTTTCGCTTTTGCCCGAACGCTATACAATAGTGCACGCACCTGAAGTTATTGGAATGCACGAACACCCGACAAAGGCGCTAAAAGAAAAACAGCATTCCTCCATCTCTGTTGGCTTCAAACATTTAGCTACGGAAGAAATTGATGCTTTTGTTTCGGCAGGCAATACTGGCGCCATGCTTGTTGGTTCGCTTTATTCTCTAAAACCGGTGGAAGGTGTGCTGCGCCCAACCATTTCCACCATCATTCCAAAAGAAAATGGCAGCACGGGATTATTGCTTGATGTTGGATTAAACTCGGACTGTAAACCCGAACACCTAAATCAGTTTGCCGTAATGGGCTCGCTGTATGCGCAGAATATCCTGGGCATTGAATTACCAAAAGTTGGCCTGCTGAATATTGGCGAAGAAGAGGGCAAGGGCAATTTGCTGGCACAGGCAACCTATGTGCTTTTAAAAGAAAACAGCCACATCAATTTTATTGGAAACCTTGAGGGCCGCGATATTTTTATTGACAAAGCCGATGTAATTGTTTGCGATGGCTTTACTGGCAACGTGGTTTTAAAAATGGCTGAAAGTATTTTTGAAATCATGGGTCGTCAAAAAATTGAGAACGACTATTTCAATCGTTTCAATTTTGAAAATCATGGCGGCACCCCGGTACTGGGTATTTCAAAACCGGTAATCATTGGTCATGGCATTTCAAAAGGCAGGGCCTTTAAAAACATGATACTGCTGGCACAGAAAATGATTGATAAAGAGATGATGCAAAAACTGCAGGCCGAATTTGTAGTTTAATGCCGCAAAAAAAACCTGGAGTGCAATACCTTCTTCTTTTACTCAATTGTGTTTTGTGCATTAGCTCCTGCGCCCAGATTGACAGCAGCGAAACAATAACACCTGTTACCCAAACCCATCAGCACACCATTGGTAGTACCGCCATTTACATCACGGTTGATGAATACCGTTCTTCTCACAACATTGTATTTATAAATGTACACAGCAACGAAAAAACGGCAACAGATGCCGCCAGGCAAATGCTTTCCCTTTATGGTGGCACTTTAATCACTATAAACAACGGCGATGAAAGAAACATCAGGTTCAACATGGCAAACAACTCCTACAGTTTCGACCCCAATCGCATGTTTTCCCGCAATGGTTTATCAACATCTCTAAACTTGTTGGGCAAAAGTTCAGTTAGGGCTATTAATGAAGGGGTTAGGTTTGCGCAATTTGTTTTGAAACTCATTCCCGATTCCTCGCTATTGGTAGCACTTCACAACAATAGAGATGATAGCTACAGTGTAACTGATTATCTCAAAAAATTAAAAACATTCGCCACTGAAGTGTACCTCAATAAAGAAGCAGATCCGGATGATTTTATTTTAACAACAAACGACAGCCTGTATACAGTGTTCAAACAAAATAACGTAAATGCCGTTTTGCAAAACGCCAGTGCCGAAGATGATGGGTCGTTAAGTATTTATTATGGAAAGATGAAGAAACCATACATCAACATCGAAGCCCAGTTTGGCCATTTGGAGGAACAAATGCGGATGATAAAAATTTTGCTGGAGCAACAGGATAGAGATTAGTTGTTGCCGATGTGGTGCTTCGGCGACCGGGATTTCATTGTCTGCATGAAAAAACCCCAATGAACTTTCATCGGGGTTGTAATTCTGTGATTCCGCTGGGACTCGAACCCAGGGCCCATACATTAAAAGTGTATTGCTCTACCAACTGAGCTACGAAATCATCTCCAAAATAACCTTGCGGTTTCTTTAGAAAGGAGTGCAAAAATAATGGTAGAGGCCTACTGTTCCAAAATTATTTACGTTGAAAATATTCATGCAGCTCCTGTGTTAGTTTTGCATCACTTAATTGTGTAATTGGGTTTAACTTAAGAGTATCTCAAACAGTGCCGCACAAAAATTGCTACTATTATTCTTTTCAAATTAATTAACAACACATGAACTGGAATGATGTAATAAGGTTGTCGAGGAGTAACACACCACCCGATAAGAAAATTACAAAGACTGATGAACAATGGAAGCAGCACCTAACAGCTGAACAATACCAGGTTACACGCAAGCATGGAACCGAACGACCTTTCAGTGGTGAGTACTGCGAAAGTCACACCGCCGGCTTGTACAACTGTGTTTGTTGCGGAACCGAGTTGTTTGATTCCTCGGAGAAATTTAACTCCGGTACAGGCTGGCCTTCGTTCACCACACCCGTAAAAGAAAATGTAATTCAGTACAAATTGGATAATGCTTACGGCATGCAGCGGGTTGAAGTGCTTTGTAATATTTGCGATGCGCATTTAGGGCATGTATTCCCCGACGGACCAAAACCTTCAGGGCTTCGGTTTTGCATCAACTCGGCATCGCTAAAAAAAGCAACTGAAAAGCAAAACTAAGTGGATATGGATGAGAAAAAAACGCGGAGTCACGACTGAAACAGCAATACCCGGCGGCGAATCTTTATGGTGCATAGAAAACCCTTTTTGATGAACTGAAGGCGTGCAGCAGGTAGTTTCAGGGATGCCCAGAGGGTGAGGCTGTATGATAGCGGCTGCACCGAAAAACCTTATTACCAGGGGTAATTAATCCAAAGTTGTAAAAGCTAAGGAAAGGCTCTGGCCATAGCACAAAAAAGAAAAATGGAGGTGCCCTACAAAACTCCCAGACTTTTTAAAAAATACTTTTTTCAACCTAGTAAGAAAAAAGAAAAGTTAATTAGCCACTTAGGCTGTAAGCAATTCTATTTCCTTACGTATTTATTCATGTAACACTAAAAAATATGAAACAACTTTTTCTTGTCCTTATTACCGCATCCTCTTTATTGGTATCTGCCTGTGGCGATGCGCAATCAAACAAACCAAAGAGCAGGACTACCACTGAGGCAAAAAGCAACACCGAATATCCAATACAAATGAGCGAAACGCAATGGAGAGAAAAATTAAGCCCCGAGCAATTTAATGTGCTGCGCAAAAAAGGTACGGAAAGGGCAGGCACGGGTAAGTATGATCATTTTTACAAAAAAGGGACCTATTATTCCGCCGCGTCGTTGCAACCTGTATTTAGCTCCGAAACAAAATTTGATTCGGGTACCGGCTGGCCAAGCTTTTATAAACCTTTTGATGATAAAGCGGTAAAGCTCATAAAAGATGAGGATCATGGAATGGTACGGTGGGAAGTTGTGGACAGCAAAAGCGGCTCACACCTCGGCCATGTTTTTGACGATGGCCCTGCGCCTACGGGTAAGCGTTACTGCATTAATTCCGCTGCTTTAATTTTTGTACCAGAAGGTGGGAAGCCGCCTGTTTCAGCAAACTAAAAATTTAGATACATGAAAATATTTTTTGCAACCGTCGCTTTATTAACTGCGTTTGTTTCCTGTGCGCAAAAAGAAATAAAGAAAACTGGGATTTCTGTTGGCAATAAAAAAAGTGCAGGCGCCAACGAAGCAGTTGCCACATTTGCACAAGGTTGTTTCTGGCATACCGAAATTGTTTTTCAAAGTTTAGAAGGTGTACGGGATGCCGTTTCGGGTTACGCTGGTGGCACTGCAAAATACCCTGATTACGAAACGGTTTGCACCGGTAAAACAGGCCATGCGGAAAGCGTGCAGGTGTATTACAATCCCGATAAAATTTCTTACGCCACACTTGTGTCGGCATTTTTTGCCAGCCACGATCCTACGCAACTGAACCGACAGGGAAATGATATTGGAAACCATTATCGCTCTGTTGCTTTTTATAACAATACAAAAGAGAAGCAAATTATTGAAGCGGAGATAAAACGTTTGGCTGATGCAAAAACTTTTAAAAAAAGTATTGTAACTCAAGTTACTTCTGCCAACAAATTTTATCCGGCCGAAGCCTATCACCAGGAATACATTCTCAACAATCCATCCAATGGCTATGTGCAAAATGTTTCCATCCCCGATTTTCTACATTTCAAAAAAACATTTAAAGGAAATTTTAAACAATAGTGGGCTTAATGATAGCAAACGCTCATCTAAGAAAAGTTGAACCGTAATAACATTCATCCATAAAAATGAAACCAGTTTATTTGTTTTGTGCAGTAGTAATTATGATTGCCCTTTTATTAACGGCTTTCAGAACCTTTGATAAAAAGGATTTAACGATACACCCAAAACAAACCGACGGCTTTGCAGTAGTTGAATTATTTACCTCCGAAGGATGCTCCAGTTGCCCGTCTGCCGATGAAGCCATTGCCAGGCTACGGGCGAAAGAATTAAAAAACGTGTACGTTCTTAGTTACCATGTGGATTACTGGAACCGTTTAGGGTGGATCGATAGTTTTAGCATGCCTGAGTTTACAACACGGCAACGGCAGTATGCTTCTCATTTTTCGTTAGAAAGTATATATACCCCGCAGGTGATTGTAAATGGGCAATCGCAGTTTGTTGGCTCAAATGAAAGCAAACTTCTGGCTACCGTGAAAACAGAAACTCTGAACAAAAAGAATGCTTCAGGTTTGGAGATAGACGCCATAAAAATTGATAAGAACATTTCTGTTTCATACAAGATTATTAGTAGTGAAAATATTTTGTTGCACCTTGCATTGGTTCAACCAAAAGCCGAAACCACAGTAAAAAAAGGAGAAAATAGTGGAAGAATATTACAGCATGTGAGTGTTGTGCGGCACCTAAAAACGGTTGATGCCAAAGGCAATGGTGTGGCCACTATTATTATTCCGCAAAAGCTTGTACATCTTCCGTTGCAACTGGTTGCTTTTACTCAATCAAAAAAAACCTTCCAAATTTTGGGGGCGGACATCAAAAAATTTTAGTTGTTGAAAAAATAAATCCTTTTCAATCGATCCCAAAACTTAAAATTTTGTTCGCGAATTTTAAAGAGCGTACTCCATCTGCCTTCCTTGTTGTAAACGAAACGGCTTGAATCACTCATATCCGCACAAACGCTTTACTCCCTCAAATATGTATTAATGAATTTTGCTTCTGCAGCAAAAAAGATATTTTTTTACAAACTTCCCTCTCATCCTTTTTATACACTGTTTTATTTCTGTTAGGTTTGCGCAACGAAGCAATCTATCATGAGCGATTTTTTTTCAAACAAAGTTGTGGCAGTTACCGGCGGCACCGATGGTATTGGCAAAGCCCTGGTTGAACTGCTGCTTGCCCGCGGAGCAAAGGTGGCAACCTGTGGCAGGCATCACGACAAACTATACAATCTACAGTCGGCTTATCCGTCGTACCCACTGCACACCATTGTAGCCGATGTGAGCAGCGAAAATGACTGCCGGCATTTCATAGAATCAACTATGAATGTTTTTGGAAACGTTGATGTGCTTATTAACAACGCCGGCATTTCAATGCGGGCTTTATTGAAAGACACAACGGTTGACGTAATAAAAAAAGTGATGGACGTAAATTTTTTTGGAGCGGTGTACTGCACGAAATATGCATTGGATTCAATCATCAAAAATAAAGGAACCATCGTAGGTGTTTCCTCCATTGCCGGTTACAGAGGCTTGCCCGGCCGCAGTGGTTATTCTGCATCGAAGTTTGCGTTGCAGGGGTGGCTCGAAGCAATACGCACGGAGCTGGCCGATGATGGGGTACATGTAATGTGGGTTTGTCCTGGCTTTACTGCATCCAACATAAGAAACGCTGCCCTAAATAAATCGGGTGATGCGCAGGGCGAATCGCCGATGGATGAAAGTAAATTGATGACAGCTGATGAATGTGCCGCTCATATTTTGTCGGCTATTGAAAACAAAAAACGTACACTGGTACTAACTTTTACCGGCAAGCGTACCGTTTTTATGAACAAATTTTTTCCGAACCTTGCCGACAAGCTGGTGAAGAATTTCTTTTTTAAAGAAGGCAAGCTGGTTAAATGAAACATGCTTGATCTAACTAATTGTAAAAAAGACAGCGATCGTTCAATGGGCCGGCAACTCCACGAGTATGTAAGCCCGCCTGTTTGTTTTTCGTCATTGATTCCACATGCCACATTTATAACATGCCCTTAGTAACCTTAACATCCGATATCGGCGAACAGGATTACCTGGTTGGTGCAATTAAAGGCAGGCTGCTACGCATTAATTCCGGCTTCCAGATTGTTGACATCACGCACCGGCTCTCGCCTTTCAATTATCCGCAGGCGGCTTATGTTTGCCGCAATGCCATAAAAAATTTTCCCGAGTATACCTTCCACATTATCCTGGTAAATCTTTTTGAATCGAAGCCCGAGCATTTGCTTTTTATTTTTCATAACCACCAGTATATTATTTGCGCCGACAATGGACTGATGGGAATGATACTTGAAGAAAAACCAGAAATGATTTTGAGTGTGCCGCTTGAAAAAACGGCCATTAAAAATACATTGTACTGTATTGATGTAGCAGCAAAAGCAATCGCACAATTGATCAATGGTGAGCCGGTACAAAATATTGGCCTGCCCGATGCTGAGTTTATCGAAAAAAATCCATTGCGGCCTACTACCGGCGAAAACTGGATAGAAGGACAGATAATTTTTATTGACAATTTTGAAAATGTAATTGTAAACATTACACAGGATCAATTTGAGGAGCAGCGCAAAGGCCGGCGTTTTAAAATTGTTTTTAAACGAGATGAAACCATTGAACGCATCAGCGGTTCGTACGCCGATGTGCCACAGGGCGAAAAACTGGTGCTATTCAATAGTGCCGGTTATATGGAAATTGCCATTAACAAAGGCAATGCCGCCGGTTTGTTTGGCCTGCGTGGTTACAACCAAAACGGGCAGCAAATGGCCAGCATGATGCAAAATCGTTTGTATTATGAAACAGTAAAAGTTTTTTTTGAGTAATGAAGCCAGTGCTCAATCCGCAATGCTCAACAATCAATTACCGCCCGTCCGTTAGGTGGGGAAGATGGAACATTTTCTCTGGAGTAAAGAGTAATGCGCTATATGCAGCACGCAACAATCACCGCTCAGCAAGCCCAATTACCCAATTAACTAATTAACCAATTAACAAACTAAACTAACATCTCCTTCCCTATTTTTGTGCCCACCGTTGCTCAACTAAATACCAATCCATCTTAGTATGAATTTTAGAAAAGTAAATAACATTACCGGCTGGGTAGTGTTCGCCATCGCTTCTCTCACTTATATTTTAACCGCCGAAAAAACTGGCAGCCTTTGGGATTGCGGCGAATTTGTTTCGGCCTGCTACAAAGTGCAGATGCCCCACCCACCCGGTGCACCATTGTTTGTTTTGTTAGGTCGCTTCTTCATCATTTTGTTTGGCGATAATGCGTCAACCGCTGCCATGGCCGTAAATATTATGAACGCTTTAGCCAGCGGCTTTACAGTACTTTTTCTTTTTTGGACCATCACGCATTTTGCACGCAAACTGACCGTTGGTTTTAAAGAGGAACCCTCAAGTGGCCAGGCGTTTACTATTATGGGGGCGGGTTTGGTTGGTGGATTGGCTTATGCTTTTTCCGATTCATTTTGGTACAGCGCAGTTGAAGGTGAGGTGTACGCCTTATCATCGTTCTTCACCGCAATAGCATTTTGGGCTATGCTGAAATGGGAACGGGCCGACGATGCAGCCGGCAGTGACCGTAACCTGCGCAACCGTGCCGACAGGTGGATTGTGTTTTTATTCTTCACACTTGGTTTATCAATCGGCATTCACTTACTGGGAATATTAGTAATACCCGCTGCCGTAATGATTTATTATTACAAACGTTACCCCTATACCCGCAAAGGTGCCATCCTTGCTTTCCTCGTAGGTTGCGGTATTACCGGTATTACGCAGGTTGCCGTTATTCAATGGACGGTTAAGATTGCGGGCCGCTTCGATATTTTCTTTGTAAACAGTTTTAATCTTCCTTTCTTCTCGGGCTTTATTTTCTTTTTTGTATTGGTAGGCATTTTAGTTTGGTTAGGTCTTCGTTGGGCCGACAGGCGGGGATGGAGTTACCTGCGCCTTGGTCTTTGGTGTTTTAGTTTTATGATGCTTGGTTACTCGGCCTACGTTACTACACTCGAACGGTCGAACGCTAATCCATCTGTTGACATGAACAATGTTGACAACCCAATGAACCTGGTGTATTATTTAGGTCGCGAACAATATGGATCGCAACCAATACTTACCGGGCCGCATTTTCTGGCGCAGCCCATTGGTAGAAAGGAAGGAAAAATGCGTTACGCCAAAGACGACAGTACAAAACAATATGCTGAAATTGGTCGCGATGCAGAACCGGAATATGCATCGAAAGACATACAGGTATTTCCACGGGTGTGGGATGGCAGCGAAGAACAACAACACGCCACTTATTATTTGCAGTGGCTCAATCTTCCAATTGTTGCGGCAAGGCAGGTTAGTATGGTTACTTCGGTTGAAGAGGGTTTAGTGCAAACACAGGATCAAACGGGCAAGCCCGATTCGTATCAACTGGAAGATGGCTTTGCACCCAAAGTGCAGCGGGGCCAGGTGGTGCAGGCTGGTGCGCCCATTGCTGCAAAAATTCCAAGCTTTGCCGATAACATTGAATGGTTGTTTACCTACCAAATGGGTTTTATGTACTGGCGATATTTTATGTGGAATTTTTCGGGTAAACAAAACGATGTACAGGGTGGTGGAAACATAAGAGATGGTAATTGGATAACCGGCATCTCTTTTATCGATAACCTGCGGCTTGGTGATCAGGGGCAACTTCCCGAAAGCATCAAAGACACCAAAGCCACCAACAAACTTTTTCTTCTTCCATTTTTATTGGGGGTGCTGGGTTGTGTGTTCCAATTTTTTAGAGATAGAAGAGACTGGGTTGTTTCTTTTCTTCTTTTCTTTTTTACCGGCCTTGCGGTTGTACTTTATTTGAACCAGGCCGGCAATCAGCCGCGGGAACGTGATTATGCATTTGCCGGGTCGTACTATGCTTTTGCCGTGTGGATTGGTTTGTCGGTTGTTGCTCTTGTGCGCATGGCAAGAGAGGCACAGGAAAAATCGCTGTTTGCCAACGTGCTGCTTTTTGGCAGTGCCACTACTTTCATTATTGTTTTGTTAGCCGATATAAACCACATGAGTGGTGGTGGTTTTATAGCTGCACTACTGGCCGGGGGTTTGTTTGCCGCAGTTACTGCGGGCATTACATTTTTAGCTCGTGCCGTGGGTAAAACCAATTTAAAAACAGTTGCCATGGTTGCCACTGCAGCCTGCCTCATTGTTCCAATAATTATGGCCGCGCAGGAATGGGACGACCATGATCGCAACAAAAAAACACTGGCCCCCGACCTGGCCCGGGATTATTTAATGAGTTGCCCGCCCAACGCCGTACTGTTTACTTTTGGTGATAACGATACCTACCCATTATGGTACGCACAAGAGGTTGAGGGTGTACGCCCCGACATACGCATTTTAAATACAAGCCTGTTGGGTATTGATTGGTACGTAAACCAGCTTCGTTACAAAGTAAATGAAAGCCCTGCCGTTGATGTTATTTGGAGTGCCAGTCAAATACGTGGCCTGCAATACATTCAATTCGATCCCGGCCCCGACCAATCAACCTTCTTTGATTTAAAAGACGTGATGCAAAATGTTGTTGGCCGCCAAAGCCCTATTTCTACTTTCCCTGTAAAACGTTTTTCTATTCCAGTAAATGCAGCGGCTGTAAAACAATCAGGTATCGCCAGTGCAACCGATTCGGTTGGCAGTGAAGTGAGAATTCAGTTAGATGAGGGCCGCAGCTATCTCACGTTAGACCAGTTAGCGATCCTCAACATCGTTGCCGCCAACGATTGGAAAAGACCAATCTGTTTTACCTCGCCCTACGGCGAAATTGGTTTCGGCCCGTACCTACGGCAAGAGGGCATGATCTTCAGGTTAACACCGGTGCTGCAACCTAGTCAACGATCAATGGACGTAGCCCGAACCGATAGTCTGCTACGCAATGTTTTCCGGTTTGGTAATGCCGGTACAAAAGGTGTTTATTTTGATGAAGAGAACCGCCGTCACCTGCTCACCCTGCGCCAAACCTATTCGGTGGCCGCAGCAAACCTGGTTGACCTGGGTAAAAAACAGGAAGCCATAACGCTTTTAGAAAAAGTTGAAAAAGGTATTTTGCCCGAAAGCCTGCCGTATGCCATGGTCAGCCGGTTTCAAAATCATAACCAGGTATCCATTTTATATTTGGAAACAGCATTCAGAGCAGGGCACACTACATTGGCAAATAAAATAAAAGCAGCCCTGCGTAAAGACCTCACCGAACAATTGAAATACTACCAGTACCTGAAGGATCAGAAGCCCGAATTTGCGGGATCGTTTGCCAACGACGAGCAGGATGCTAACCAGTATTTGCAGTATATGGACAACATGGAAAAACTGTACAACCCGCAAGCGGTTGTCCCCGAAAATCCGGGTAGAAGAGATTCGGGTGACACCAACCGCAAGCTGCCGTAGAAGATTAAAGCTTCCAACTTTTTTCCTAAGCCAGTTAGGTGGTGTGGGAAAGAAGTTGGGAACTCTACTGTAACCGGGAAGTGAAAATGCTTCCCGGTTTTTTGATGCTGGCACCAGCAAACAAAATTGATGGTTATGCTGTGCGAAGCGTCTTCGCTTCGCACCACTATTCTATCGCCACCGGGCGATGACCAAAAGCTAAATGAGAGACGGCCATGAGACAAAAAAAACACCAAAAAAAATTCGCTGCCGTCCACACTTTCAAAAACATCTCTGCATTCTCCGTAAAAAAAATGAAGCGTTTCACTCACCAACCTTAACACCCCGCTGAACAAAAGGCGCATAATAATTGTAGATTGCAAATACAATGATTGGATTTCATTTTACAGGCTTCGATCCTAAACAGCAGGGCAAAAGCAAGTTTGAACAACTGCTTGATTTGTTTATGCAATTACTAACCTACACCAATGGCGATGTGGGCGAAGCACTGCAGTGGTTGAATCAGTTAGATACAAAATACCAGTTGACGGATGAGGAATACGGCATGGGGGATTTTATTGACGATCTGAAACAAAAAGGTTTTATAGCTGATGACCAGGGCCGTGGAGAAATTAAGATTACGCCAAAAACGGAACAGGGCATTCGTAAACGAAGTCTCGAAGAAATTTTTGGCAAACTTAAAAAAACAAGGAGTGGCGATCACCAAACGTTTAAGCATGGAATGGGTGATGAAGTAAGCCCCGATACAAGACCATTTCAGTTTGGCGATATGCTGGAACAAATTGATTTTACCGAATCAATCCGCAATGCACAAATCAATCATGGCCTCGAATCGTTCAGCATGCAGGAAGATGACCTGCAAATAAGAGAAACGGATTTTAAAGCTCAGACTTCAACCGTTTTGATGATTGATATTTCGCATTCCATGATCTTGTATGGCGAAGACAGAATAACCCCGGCAAAAAAAGTGGCCATGGCTTTGAGCGAACTGATTACAACAAAATATCCAAAGGATACTTTGGACATTGTGGTATTTGGTAACGATGCCTGGCCGGTGGAGATAAAAGATCTTCCGTATTTGCAGGTGGGCCCTTACCATACCAACACGGTGGCGGGATTGGAGTTGGCGATGGATACCCTGCGGCGCCGCAAAAATCCAAACAAACAAATTTTTATGATTACGGATGGCAAACCAACCTGCCTTAAAATTGGAAAAAAATATTACAAAAACAGTTTTGGCCTCGACAGAAAAGTAACTAACCGTTGTATTAACCTGGCGGCGCAATGCAAGAAAATAAAAATACCCATTACCACTTTTATGATCGCCACCGACCCATACCTGCAACGGTTTGTGCAGGAGTTTACCGAGATGAATAATGGCAAGGCCTACTTTGCAGCCTTAGATAAATTGGGTGCATTTATTTTTAAGGATTTCGAGAGTGGGAAGAGGAAGACTGTGTATTGAAATTTCTATTATGGGTTATTGGGAAGATTATTCTTTCTTCATTTCTAAGGTAGAAGAACTTACAGGACTAAGCCCTTCTGACATACTTGAACGTTATAAAATATTGATTGAAGAGCTTGAAGAAAATGATGTTTTAGAATGGCTTTATGAGGATTATGATGAGTTTACAATTTTAAAGATCAATAAGATTTTAGTAGAGCCTTCTCTGAGATTTAATGCACTCAAACAAGAATTTGAAAGTAACATATCTATTCTTGACAAGAGAATTTTCCCTTACCTAAATCCAAGTATAGATATTACTAAAAATTGGAAGGCCGATTTCAAAATAGGACATATTGAATTTGAAAAACACTGATCAAAGAATACATGATGAAAATGGACATAAAGAGAATCAACACAATCGGCGAACTAAAAGAAAGTGGCTATAAACCAAAGAGTATTAAGGAAGAAATAAGGAGTAATCTCATTAAAAGGCTACATAAAAGCGAAGAAACCTTTTCCGGAATTATTGGTTACGAAGACACCGTGATACCCGATGTGGAACGAGCATTACTCAGCAAACACAACATCCTTTTCCTTGGCTTACGCGGGCAGGCAAAAACACGGATGGCCCGGCAAATGACGGAGTTGCTCGATGAATACATTCCTTTCATTTCGGGCAGTGATATAAATGATGATCCCCTCAAACCTATCTCGAAATTTGCAAGAGATGTCATTATGGAAAAGGGCGACGATGCACCCATTGAATGGATGCATCGCAGCCAGCGATACGGTGAAAAATTAGCCACACCCGATGTTAGTGTGGCCGATTTAATTGGCGACATAGACCCCATAAAAGCCGCCAACTTAAAGTTGAGTTTTGCCGACGAAAGGGTGATACATTACGGCATCATTCCAAAAAGTAATCGCGGCATTTTTGTAATCAACGAACTCCCCGATTTGCAGGCAAGAATACAAGTGGCCTTATTCAACATCCTCGAAGAAGGTGATGTGCAGATACGTGGATTTAAATTGCGCCTGCCCCTCGATATTTTGTTCGTGTTTACCGCCAACCCAGAGGACTACACCAACCGTGGCTCTATTGTAACGCCATTAAAAGACAGGATAGAAAGCCAGATACTTACGCACTACCCGAAGTCGCTTGAAAATGCACTGGCCATTACCGAGCAGGAAGCGGATGTTACCAACGAACAGAAAAAAATTGTAGATATAAGCGACCTGGTAAAACGCCTGATTGAACAGGTTGCATTTGAAGCTAGAGCAAGCGAGTTTGTTGATAAAAAAAGTGGTGTAAGTGCAAGGTTGACTATTTCGGCATTTGAAAATGCAGTGAGTGCCGCGGAGCGCCGCTCCATTATCAACAAGGAAAAAACCACGCAGGTTTGGATTTCAGATTTGGTAGGTATCATTCCATCCATCACCGGTAAAATAGAACTGGTTTACGAAGGCGAGCAGGAAGGGCCGTACCAGGTAGCGATGAATTTACTCGACAAATCGATACGCACCCAGTTCATGCAATATTTTCCTAACCCCGAAACACTCAAAAAAAGAGCACCGCGCAAGGGCGAAAAACCTGAGCCGGTTGAAAATCCCTACAAATTAATTACATCCTGGTTCGATAAGGGCAACGCCATCAACCTGCTTTTTAATTTGAACGACCGCGAAAAAATAAATCAATTGTACAGCGTTGATGGCTTACATGGCTTAGTGAAAAAAACTTACCCCCGTGCCAATGAAGCAGAAACCGCTCTGCTGATGGAGTTTGTCTTGCACGGACTTTCATCTTACTCTCTCATCTCCAAAAAAATTATGGAAACCTCTGTTGAGTTTAAAGACTTAATGGGAAGCATGATGAACTTTCAGTCATCATCGGCATTGGACATGGATGACGAAGAAGATGATTTTAATTGACCTAAAATCTGTGGCCTAGGCTTACGCCACCCCAGAGTTTAGTGGAAAAACCCGTTTGAAAAAGCGGTGAAACAAAAGCCCGGTAGGTTAAGCCCTTCTTTTGAAATGGTTGGTGTCTATAGCCCAGAGTAATAAACGTGTAGCTCTGTGTATTATCAGAAAAAAACCTTTCTTCAAAATCGGGGCAACCTCGTTTAGTGGCACTTATTATTGCCAACACACCACCGGCTCCTAATTCAAAATAATGCGTGTTTTTGCCAATTAAATAATTAAAGCCAGCCGGTAATGAAATTTGCGTACCGCTATTACACGATTTGCCAAATGCCCCGAGTGGCGAAAAACCTAAACCGATTCGGAAGCCCAACCCGCTTTCTTTTTTTGGAAATCTTGAATCGAAGTTGATACTTGCTAAACCGGCCGGGCCCAATATTTCTAGCTGGTATTGAGATGCTCTCATGGACAAATTGGTTTGAGCATTTGCTGGCCTGAGTAACAAAAAAAATATCCCTGCTAAAAAAATTGTGTTCTTCATTTTCGATTTGTGTAAGTGTTTCTGCTATAAAAAATTGCAGCCCTTTTGTTACAGCAAATCCCGAAACTTCGGGAGCAGAGGTTACCGGTTTTAAAAATTGTAACCAAATCCTAAATAAGCTGAGGTGGCATAACCGCCTTCTTCAAAAACAAATAATGGGCTGATGCCTCCTCTAAAAAAGAATCCTCCTTGTGTTGGCTGGTGTCGGTAACCCATATTTACATGATGAATAAATCCGCTGGCGTTTTCATCCTGGCTATCAAACCAGTCCACATCTGCAGAAACAAATGTGGTACCCGCAGCTAATTCCAGAAAATGATTTTTGCGGCCGAATAAATAATTTACAGAAACGGGAATTGAGAAAATGCTTATCCCAAATTCATTCCAATATCCCAGGCCTGCACTAAAACCTACCCCGTTCACCCGCTTACCAAAACGCCTGTCGTAGTTGGCCGATGCAATAGGACCCGATCCACCTAACTGAAAATAAACCGCCTGAGGTGGGCGGTCCGTTACAATTTTAGATTGCTTGGCTATGTCGCGTAATCTCACTGTATCGGCCTGTGAAAACGCAGGGATTGATAATGCCACAAGAATAACGAGCGTAAAAAAATAAATTTTCATAGAAATGTTTTGTACTTGACAAGATAATATTGCCAACCGCTGCAACCGCCGGTTAGCTCACAACATTTACTTCTCGCTCCAACACAACTCCAAACTTGTTCTTCACCGACTGTAGAATCATTTCACTCAATTCATAAATTTCACTACCGGTTGCATTACCATAATTCACCAGCACCAGGGCCTGCTTTGCATAACAACCTGCATCTCCTTTTCTAAATCCCTTCCACCCGCACTGCTCAATTAACCAGCCGGCTGCCAGCTTCACATGCTCATTGCCTACCGGAAAACCAACAATGCCGGGATGCATTTGCTGCAACCCGTGAAATTCGTGTATGCCTATTTGCGGATTTTTAAAAAAACTTCCTGCGTTACCAACCTCGCCCGGGTTGGGCAGCTTTGAAGAACGAATATTAACAACGCCCTGCGAGATGGCTTTTATACTTAACTCCTGCACATGCATTTTTTTCAACTCCTGCTCTATTGCACCATAGCTGATATTGAACTTTGGTTTTTTAGTAAGCCGGTATGTAACCGATGCAATTACAAACTGCCCTTTGTATTTGTTTTTAAAAATACTTTCGCGATAACCAAACTGGCAATCATTTAAATTGAACGTTTGCACAGCAGCGTCATTTACATGGTATGCCTCCAGCTGGTAAAACACATCCTTGATTTCCACGCCATACGCACCAATGTTTTGCATGGGCGATGCGCCGTTGTTGCCTGGTATCAGTGACAAATTTTCGATACCCGCGTAATTATTTTCAACACAATACATAACAAACTGGTGCCAGTTTTCTCCGGCCCCGGTTTTTACATACACGTATTCATCATCTTCCGTCACCAGTGTAATACCAGTGATTTCATTTTTTAGAACAAGACCATCAAAATTTTTGGTAAGTAAAATGTTACTACCGCCGCCGAGTATGAGTCGGGAATTTAGTGTTTGTAGTTTGGCGTTCTGCAACAGTTGCTCCAGTTCGGTAAGCGAACGAAATGCAGCAAACTTTTTTGCCACAACATCAATTCCAAAACTGTTGAACGGCTTTAAAGAAATATTGTCGAGCAACTCCATCTCAATTTGTTTTTTCAACTAACATTTTTAAATGTTAATCACTGTAAACTCGTTTCCTGGACGGTACCATATTTTGAAAGGCTTAATCGTTGGGTAATTTGGTGAGGAACGAATTAATTCGCATCCACATCAACCAACACAATTACCCTCTTAAATTTTGTTTCCTGGTGCAGTACTGTAATCTGTTTTAACAGATCCTGCTTGCACTTCGTTATCAACTGCGCATCTTTCGGCAACTTAAAAAGCAGTTCCATCAAAAACATGTTGCGCACCCTGTTCACCACCGGCTCGGCGGGGCCCACCATATTTTTACCATACAAAAAATCGAGTGCCTTGGCAAAAGCATAAGCAGCTTCTGTTACTACATCTCGTTCTTTATGTTTGAACCGCAAATGAATAACCCGGGAAAATGGCGGGTAAAAATATTGCCTCCGTTTTTCAATCTCTTCATCGTACATGGCAACGTAATTATGCTGCAACACATGCAGTAATACGGGATGTTTTGGATTGATGGTTTGTATCAACACCTTACCGGCATTGTCTCTCCGGCCGGCGCGGCCACTTACCTGCTCCATCAATTGAAAGCCACGTTCATTCACCCTAAAATCGGCAAAGTGCAACAAGGCATCCGCATCGAGTATGCCCACTAAATCAACGTTGTCAAAATCCAAACCTTTCACCACCATTTGCGTACCCACCAGCACATCAATTTTTTTTTGTTCAAACTGTTGAATCAAAATATCCAGTGCGTTTTTATTGCGAATGGAATCCATATCCATGCGGCTAACTTTCATGCCGACGAATTCCGTATCAAGCAACTCCTCAATTTTTTCCGTTCCAAAATTTCTTTGCATTAATTTATCGCTGCCGCAAGCCTGGCAGGTTGCGGCAATTGGATAAACCGACCCGCAATAATGACATTTTAATTTGTTGCTGAACTTGTGATAGGTCAACGACACATCGCAGTTTCGGCACTCGGCAATCCAGCCGCAAACCGTACACAATTGATAGGGCGAATAGCCACGCCGGTTTTGAAATAAAATCACCTGCCGTCCTCTTTCAACCGTCGTCTTTATTTCTTCCAGCAGTTGCGGCGACAACATAACTTTTTCTCCCGGTTTTTTTGCCACCGTTCTTGTATCAATCACTTCCATTGCCGGCAGCTTTACATCGCCAAATCTTTCGGGCAAATGCGCCAAACCATACTTGTTTTGTTTGGCGTGGTAATAGGTTTCCAGCGATGGTGTGGCGCTGCCCAGCAACACCTTGCTGTTGGTGATAGAGGCCATGTAAATAGCAGTATCTCGGCCATGATACCGCGGTGCGGGCTCTTGTTGTTTGTACGAAGTATCATGTTCTTCATCGCAAATAATAAAAGCCAGATTATGATACGGAAGAAACAGTGACGACCTTGCACCCAACACTACTTTTAGTTCGCCGGTTTTTACTTTGTTCCAAATTTCCACCCGCTCATTTTGGCTGAATTTGGAATGATAAATACCAATGTAGCCACCAAAATGTTTTTGCAAGCGCCGAATAATTTGCGAGGTAAGTGCAATCTCAGGCAGCATATACAAAACCTGTTGGCCACTACGTATGTATTGCTCAATCAATTTTATGTACACATGCGTTTTACCGCTTGATGTAATGCCGTGTAGCAAACAGACCTGTTTTTCTTTGAACAAAATTTGTAGTTCATCAAAAGCTTTTTGTTGCGAGGGAGTTAATTCAAAATTTATCTGCCCATCTTTAGGGCCGTACTGCACCCTGTCAACATTGCGTTTGTCAATGCGCAAAACATTCTTGTCAACCAACCCTTTTAACTGTGCATCTGTTGCCGATGCTTTTTTCAGCAACTCGGTTTTTGTTACTTCACCCTGCGTTTTTAGCAGGTGCAGGTAGGCCAATAACAATTCCATTTGTTTTGGCGCACGGCTCCAGTTGTTCAATAGCTCCGAAAGTTTTTCTTCGCTGGCGTATTCATTTTGCAGCAACACAAAACTTTCTTTTTTGGCATTGAATGTTTGTTTGAGCGACTCCCATACAAAACAAAGTTTTTTGCCAATAAGCCTGTTTACAATTGGATACACGTGTGGCACATCTAAAATCTGCTGCACCTCGGTTATCTTCAATTCATGCTTCATAAGCAATGCCTCAGCCACTAAATATTCTTCGTTATCCAGCGTGGAAAAATCATCGCCAAATTCTTCATTAAAAATAATAATCGTCTCGCTCGACAGTTTAAAATGCGCCGGTAACGAAGCAGCCATCACCTCACCTTCGGTACACATGTAGTACGTGGCCATCCACTCCCACAATTTTAACTGCCAGGGTTGCACCACAGGTTCGGCATCCAGCACGTTAATAATTTGTTTGGCCTCAAAATACTGTGGTTGGTGGTTGTGAATATTTTTTACAATGCCTGCGTATTTTTTGTTTTTGCCAAGGTTTACCTCCACGCGGCAACCCGGCTGCAGTGCATCCAAAAACGCCTCAGGAATTTCCCAGGTATAATTTTTTGGCAGGGCAAGTGGTATAATTATTTCGGCAAACATGGCGGTTGTAAAAATAGTGGGTTGGGGGTTTGGGTGAAGAGAATGTTTGAGAAGGAAATGATTTTTGATTTCAGGATCTGCATTGATTGTTTACTCACGAACGGGCACCAAAAGAAAACGTTTCATTCCAACACTTTTATAACCTCATCTCCGGATAACATTATCGCAACAGGTCTGTAACACCACCAAAAAACAAACAACCTTTTCATGACACAACCCTCCAGTTATAAAAGCCTGGTTGCACAATTAAAAGCCGAAATTCGGTCGGCCCGCACAAGCGCATCGCTTTCTGCCAACGTACATTTATTGGTTCTGTATTGGAAGATGGGACGAGCCATTCTGCAAAACCAGGCCCACGAAGGTTGGGGAGCAAAAATCATTGATAACCTTGCGAAGGATTTGCGGTCGGCGTTTCCGGATATGAAAGGCATTTGGCCCCGCAACCTTAAATGCATGCGAGCTTTTGCCGAAGCCTACCCTCTATTTGTGCAAGCGGCACTTGCACAATTAACCGAAACTGAATTTGTGCAGCCACCTGCTGCACAATTACCATCGTCACCTGCAAAAACAAAAAAAATCAAATTGTGCAAGTACCTTTTGAAAAATTAGAGGACACTGAAATAATGCAAGCACCACTTGCACAAATTACCTGGTACCATCACATCACCCTATTAGACAAGGTTAAAAATCAAGAAGAACGCATCTTCTACATGCAGCAAACCGCTGAAAATGGCTGGAGCCGCAACGTAATGGTACACCAAATAGAAAGTGAACTATACAAACGCAAAGGATCTGCCATTACCAATTTTGAAACCACGTTGCCCAAACCCCAGAGCGACCTTGCAAAAGAACTTTTGAAAGACCCCTACAAGTTCGATTTCCTCAGCCTTGGTAACGAATATTTTGAAAAAAATTTAGAGAACGCATTGGTTAACCAGATTACCAAATTTTTGTTGGAGCTGGGTGCCGGTTTTAGCTAGGTTGGCAAACAATACCCACTACAGGTAGATGGCGAAGAACGAAGGATTGACCTTTTATTTTACCACCTGAAGCTGCGTTGCTTTATAGTAATTGAATTAAAAACCGGTGCCTTTGAGCCAGAGTATGCAGGCAAATTAAACTTTTATTTGAACGTGGTTGACGATCAGTTACGACACGAAAAAGACGAGCCGTCCATTGGCATCATCATTTGTAAAGAACGAAATAAAGTGGTGGCCGAATATGCCCTGCGTGGCATTGCCAAACCTATGGGCGTAAGCGAGTATCAAACAACCGAAAAATTACCGGCGGCATTAAAAGGGAAGCTGCCCACAGTTAAACAAATTGAAAAAGGATTGAGTGGTATTGACGGGCAAGACTTGTGACAATAAACCATGCACCCCCCAACCCATTTCTTAAATATCTTGCCTCATCAACTTCATTACAACCCGGCAGCTACATGAAACAAACAGCCATCCATCTCACTACAATATTTCTCCTGCTCCTTTCCTGCTCACCCAAAATAAGTGCAGATAAAAAAGGCGTGTACAATGAGCAGATCAATCAGCAATACTGGACCGCGGCATGGAACCCGAACAATCAATTTATTGCAGTTGCCGGGGTAGATAGCCTGTTGCGTATTTATCATGCAAAAAATTTAAAGCCGTACAAAACCTACACAATTAACAGCTGGATACACGCCGCAAAATGGAACCCCGATGGCAATCTGCTGGCCATTGCAACGCTGGATAATTATGTACTGCTGCTCAACTTGGAAAACGGCGAGCTAACCCAATTAAAAAGCAACGGTGGTTCAAGAGCATTGGGTTGGAACCACAATGGAGAAATACTTGCAGTGGCCGACCTGGATGGAGCAATAAAACTTTGGAGTAAAAGCGGAACACTGCTACGCAACATGGAAAATAAAAATGCACCGGAGGTTGCAGGCAGCGCTTACCTGGCATTAGACTGGCACGCAACAAAAAACATTTTTGTAGCCACCAATTTTCAAATTTCGGTTTTTGATACTTCGGGCCACGAATTAAAAACCATGCAGCACACCAACCCCGCCGCTATTATGCTTTGTGTGAAGTGGCATCCCTCGGGTAGCTATTTTGTAATTGGCGATTATGGTCATAACTGGAACAACGAAAACGTACCCACCCTGTTGCATTTTTGGAGTGAGGAGGGCACACTCATAAAAAGTGCTGCGGGCAGCAAAGCCGAAATAAGAAATATGGCCTGGAACAAAAACGGAACCCTGCTGGCTACTGCCAGCGACGTGTTGCGGGTCTGGGATAATAAGGGCGAGCTCTTACATCAGTCGGCACCCGATGGCACAAATAACTTATGGGGTATTGATTGGAATAAAAACGGCGATAAAATTGTAACAGCAAGCCGCTACAAAACTGTTGCGCTTTGGGATAGCACAGCTAAACTTCTTAAAAAAGTTGAGGGTTTGAGAATATCCGATTAAGAAAATTCTTTTTCAGGAATTACTGTTACAATACCTCGTACTCAAATCTATTTGATGATGTATGGTTACCGCCGGCATTCATTCATCGTTACATGTCACCTTAAGGCAAATAAAAGTTAACGGCTTATCCACTCCACATTGTATTCTCTCAAAGCATTTTCCATAAGACGATACACCTTCATTTTAAGCACCACCACATCATCAACGGTATAATCAGCAACGGAAACCTGCGGCAAAAAAATAGCACGGCTGCGGCCGGGATTTAACGAAAACACTGAGGCCGGATTCATGCGGCTGTATGCATCCAACAACAAAACCGGCTTAATAGGTGTGCCGGTTTCAATGGCAATGCGAAAGGCCCCATCGTAAAATTCTTTTAGTGGCTGGCGAGTTGTATTAAAGGTGCCTTCAGGAAAAACAAGAATGGAGATACCTTTTTGCAAAATCATTTTTAACTCCGCAACGCTCCTGCCCCGGTTGGCTGCACTGCTTCTGTCAACGGTAACAATTACGTTTTTATAAATCATTCCAAACACTGGGATTTTTGCCATCTCCACTTTTCCCAATGGTCGTATGGGTTGCCGAAATGCTTTTGGTATCACCGCCGAATCGAAATAAGAAATATGATTGGCCACAAAAATATAGGCCTCATCTTTTTGCAGGGGTTCAATAAAAATATTTTTATGCCGAACAAATATGAGTGCAAACCAAACGTCGGCCCAGAGCTTACAACCAGCATACGCAAGGTTTCCTCCTTGTATTTTGCCGAACGGAATAACCAGCAGCACATAAATAAAAACAGGCAGCATCAGCAATACAAAAACAACCATTGCGTACAGGGCGTATAAAATTTGAAGCGGACGGATTAGCCAACGCATGTTAGTTGTATTTCTTTTCGTCGCCGGGGCAGTGACATTCAAAATCTTCGTCAAGGTTATAACAGGTAATTACTTTTGTTTTGTTATCACACTGTCCAAAAATCACACGCAGGTGTTCTTTATCGTTAGTATAACCCTGCACGGCATACACCGGGCAAGGCGCCTCGGCCACATCGCTTTTAGCATAATTAATTTTTCCTTTTCGCATTATGTCTTCAATATCGTTCTGGCTTATTTTCCGGCACTTCATCCGGCATCGGGCATGTGCCGTGTATTCAATGTAGGCAAGTGTTCTGTCAAAACCATTGTTGCGGTCATTTCCCGGAGTTTTGGTTCCGCCAGATCTTTTTGTAGTAGTTGCTGGTTTGGTAGTTACTTCATCAGCCTTGCAATGCTTGATAAATAATACCAGCACGGCCAGTACAACCAGCAGTAAAAACGGAGCGGCTTTTCTCATGCAGAAAGTTTGGGGGAAGTTAGAAATTTTTTTGTGAGGAGATACAGGGTTCGTTGCACCACCATGCCGCAATGAAGGCAGCACTAATTACACCCGCAATCTTTTTGAGCATGCAATACAGCGCAGTGTACAACTGTAGATTTTTTCCGGCACTGAGCTACTACAAGTACAACTGTTGCCCCTTTAACCCCCTTGCCTTGTATGGTAAATGTTGGGCAGGCCTGATGCCGGTTACTCCGGCTGAAATTAATGATCCCGTTTCCAATAATTTGTACAACATCTTTTTCATCAATGTTAATACATTTCATTTGGCACGCGGCCGAGGTACTGTACAAAATGTTATTTGTATCCCGGTTAAATATTTCCTGACGCCGTGGTTCGTGCCGTATACGCGATACAATAATTGCCAGGACAACCACCACAAGGGCCAATGTAAAAATTACATTTTTAGGTTGCATAAAATAGTTTACATCACCGTGCGCATTTTAGCTTACCACGAAAGCTCTGCAAAATTGTGCTGCCCGCAAACAATTTCTTAATTCCTCACCGCTCTTCGCCTCGCCCCACTGCATTTGCCTACCTTTGACCGCTAATGCAAAAACAGCGGACAGTTGCCTTTCATACATTGGGTTGCAAGCTCAACTTTTCTGAAACCTCTACCCTTTCCAGAACGTTGGAAGCAGAAGGTTTTGAAAAAAAAGAGTTTGACCAGGAGGCCGATGTGTATGTAATAAACACTTGCTCCGTTACCGATAACGCCGATAAAGAATGCCGGCATTTGGTGCGCCGCATTCAACGCAAGGCGCCGCAAAGTTTAGTGGTAATTACCGGTTGCTATGCGCAATTAAAGCCAAAGGAAATTGCAGCAATACCGGGTGTGGATTTAGTACTGGGTGCCGCCGAAAAATTTAACCTCGCTACTCATTTAAAAGAATTGACAAAAGGCGACTCAGCGAAAATTTCAAGTTGTGATATTGAAGATGTTTCCGGCTTCAATGCTTCTTACTCACTTAACGACAGAACAAGAACTTTTTTAAAAGTACAGGATGGCTGCAATTATAATTGCTCTTTCTGCACTATACCAATGGCCCGCGGCAAAAGCCGTAGCGATAGTATTGAAAACGTTTTGCGCAACGTGAGAACCTTAGCACAAAATGGCGTAAAAGAAGTTGTGTTGACCGGCGTAAACCTGGGCGATTTTAACCCGCCCGCCACCCAGGGTGCGCATTTTGGAAGGAGCACTTCAGATGGAAATTTTTTCTCCCTGATTAAGGAATTAGAAAACCTTGATGGCATTGAGCGGTTTCGTATTTCATCTATCGAACCAAACTTATTGTCGAATGAAATAATTGCGTTTGTTGCTAAAAGCAAAAAGTTTATGCCGCATTTTCATGTTCCCTTGCAGAGTGGCAGCAATAAAATTTTGGGGTTAATGCGGCGCAGATACAAACGTGAGCTGTACGCCGAAAAAGTTGCAATGATTAAATCCCTGATGCCACATTGCAGCATTGGTGTTGATGTAATTGTTGGCTTTCCATCGGAAGAGGAAAAACATTTCCAGGAAACCTTTGATTTTCTTCACTCGCTTGATGTTTCTTATTTGCACGTATTTACTTATTCCGAAAGGGACAATACAAATGCATTGGAAATAAAACCCGTTGTGCCCGTGCAGGTGAGGCACGAACGCAATAAAATTTTACGCAACCTCAGTTTTATGAAGGCGCAACATTTTACTGAGCAGCACCATGGGCAAACAAGAAAAGTTTTGTTTGAAGGTCATGCCAAAGCCGGCATGATGGAAGGGTACACAGATAATTACATTCGCATTACCACACCGTACAGGAAAGAATGGGCCAATGAAATTGTGGAATGGAAAATAAGTTAAACCAAATGAGCAAATACGTAGTTACAATACAATTTGAGTGGAATGAAAAAGCGATGCAAATTATTCCTGAGCATCGAAAGTTGATAAACGACCTGATCGACGACCTGGTGATAGAACATTACGCGGTAAGCATGGAAATTCAAACCGTTTGGGTAACCATTAATGCAGCCAACAAAAGAGAGGTGCGATCAATACTTTCCAAAAGTCCGTTTCATAAATTTTGGAAACTGCAGATTAACGAATTGATCATTTGGGATGGGCAAAACTATCGCCTGCCCGTGTTACAGTTGAATTAGTGGGCAGAAAAAAATTTTTTGAAAAAAATACTCAACCCTTATCTTCGCACTCCTATTAAAAAAAGGGAGTTTATCCGCCGGCTGGCGGATGGTTCAGAGCATCCCGATAAGAATCGGGAGTGGTCGGCGGTTGAAAAACATTCTTTCTTTAAATATTGGGAGTTTAGCTCAGCTGGTTCAGAGCATCTGCCTTACAAGCAGAGGGTCGGCGGTTCGAACCCGTCAACTCCCACAAGCCCCGGTGAAAAATCATTGGGGCTTTTTTGATTCATCAAATAGGTGGAGAGCATTCCGCTTAAAGGCGGAAGGGTCGGCGGTTCGAACCCGTCAACTCCCACAGAAGCTCCTGTCATAAAATCATCGGGGCTTTATTTGGCGAACTTGTTCAGAGCATCCTGATTGCACTTGGGAGTGGTCAGCCCCAGTCCAATAGGGATCAACCCCCACAACAGCCCGGTGATCCTTTAAGGGGTTTTGAGTGGATGACCTGATTGGTTCACACCATCCGATTGCAATCGGTAGGTTGGCGTTTGATGCACGCAAATCACACTTGATGTGGTTATCTGAAAAAAGTGTTCATCACCAGTACCTACCAAAAGAGGCTGTCTCACATCTGGAAGACAGCCTCTTTTGTTTTATGTATGATATTATAACTCTAATGAGCAATCACCAATTTTCCACTCAATACAACAGGTTTTCCATCTGCATCCGATGTTCTTAGGCTGAACGTGTAAATGCCGGCAGCCCAATCTGATGCCTCAAGCCGGACTGCTTGTTGTCCCGCACTCACTCTGCCATTCACCAGGTGTGCGACTCTCTGCCCCAGCGAATTATACACTACAAGACTAACCTGCGCATCAGCCGGAAGCTCATAGCGTATGGTAGTAACCGAACGAACAGGATTAGGATGAATTTGCACCACAATTCTTTTTGGTTTAACTGTTGCAATTGACTCCTGTGCGGATTTGGTTTCTGTAACATTGCCATTGGTACAACTACTAATCACGGTGTACACAGGCCCGTTATCTATAGCTGTAGTGCCACTCTGATTAGGCGCCACAATTGCTTTCGCTGTTGCAGTTACCCTGTTCCCGTTGACATCCGTTACTGAGAAATATATAGTATAAACCCGGCCATTACCTCCAACCATTCTTTCGCTGCGCAGATCCACGGATTTGCAATCAGCAGCAATCTTGATGTCCTGCGTGGTGTTGCCGTCGCCATTGCCTGGTGCATTATCTGCCTCATCACTTGTTACTTTAGTGATAACCACATTGCCAACAGGTATGCTGCCGCAATTATCAGTTACGGAAGTTACAAACTGAAAAACATTTACTCTTTGATATTTATGGTTTGGTGACCATAACAGTACCATCGGGTTTGTAATTGTGTTCATCACTGGTGGCTGATTGTCATTAACTGTAACAGTAAAGCTGCATGTGGCATCGGGCAATGTGCCATTCGATGCTGTACAATTCACAGTAGTAGTTCCAACCGGGAATGTATATGGAGATGTAATGACTGTGGCTCCAATTTTACATACTACCGATGGTGCAGGTACACCTGTTGCCGATACTGTAAACGAAACAGACTTACTACACTGGCCTGCAGCAGCGGTTGTGTTTATATTTAAAGGACAGGTAATAGTTGGTGGCACTGTGCAGCCGGTTGCAGCATTCAACACTACTGGGTTACCACTATAGTTTGTAACGCAGGTAGGACTGCTTTGAAGTCTTACAGAAATATTATAATTACCCGGTACAAGAACACTAAAACTATTCGACGTTTGCCACATACCAGTGTTAAGCCTATATTCCAAGGTTCCTACACCGATTGCATTTACTACAATCGTTCCTGTGGGTACAGCACATGTTGGCTGTGTAACAGTTGGTGCATTTACCACCGGAGCAGGTGGCACGGCCTCTATTACTACAGGGTTACCGCTATAGTTTGTAACGCAGGTAGGACTGGTTTGAAGCCTCACCGAAATATTATAATTGCCCGGTGCAAGAGCACTAAATGTGTTCGAAGTTTGCCACATACCGGCGTCAAGCCTGTACTCTAAGGTTCCTGAACCAGTTGCATTTACTACAATCGTTCCTGTTGGTACAGCACATGTTGGCTGTGTCAGTGTTGGCGCATTTACTGTTGGTGCAGAAGGTACTGCATCAACTACTACAGGGTTACCGCTATAGTTTGCAACGCAGGTGGGACTGCTTTGAAGTCGTACTGAAATATTGTAACTACCAGCAACAAGCCCGCTGAAAGTATTTGACGTTTGCCACCCACCGGCGTCAAGCCTGTACTCTAAGGTTCCCGAACCGCTTGCATTTACTACAATTGTTCCTGTTGGTACAGCACATGTTGGCTGCGTTACTGTTGGCGCATTTACTGTTGGTGCTACAGGCACTGAATTAATTGCTACCGGATTTCCACCGTAGCTGGTTTCACACTCTGGATTGCTTTGGAACCTTACTGAAATATTATAATTACCGGGTGCAAGCATGCTAAATGTATTCGACGTTTGCCATATACCAGCGTCTAGCCTGTACTCTAAGGTTCCAGAACCGCTTGCATTTACTACAATTGTTCCGGTTGGTACAGCACAAGTTGGTTGCGTAACGTTTGGCGCACTTACTGTTGGTGCTGGGTTCACCGTGATGGAGCCGGTTGTTGATACAGTTCCACAGCCTCCTGTGAGGGTTACCGTGTAGTTAAATGTCCCCCCTACGGTTGGAGTGCCGCTGATTGTTACCACATTGGCCATCCATGAGCCGCTTACACCTGTGGGTAAACCGGTAACGTTGGCACCAGTGGCACCGGTTGTAGCATATGTAATATTGGTAATTGCTGCATTGTCGCAGACCGCCTGCGCATCGGTACCAGCACCTGAAGTAAGTGCGATGGTATTGGTTAGGCAATTGATAGTAATGCTATAAGATGCCCCCACTCCCGTACAACTATTACCATCCGTAGCTTTTACAGTTATAGGGAATGAACCGGATTGTGTAGGTGTTCCTTGTAATGTACCATCTGCTAAAAGTGATAATCCTGTTGGCAATGAACCGCTGTTAAGAGAATAAGTTACGGTTGGTGCACCACCTGATGAAGTAAAGACCTGGCTGGTGATAGGTGTACCGACAGTACCGGTTGTAGCAGGCGGGTTATTTACTGTAATAACCGGGCAACAAGTATTAATAGTTATTTCTGGGCTACTGGTTACCGTTACATTGTCGACTGATGGGACGAAAACTGCATTTGCACTTCCATTGCCCGCTGTTGTAGCATTAAAAGTTACCGTTGCGGTACCATTTGCCTGTATCGTAGGTTGTGCCCCGGATAAAGTTCCGTTTATTGGTGTATTGAATGTTATTGGCAAACCAATCAGCACATCAAGATCTGATGCCGCCACTGCTCCTCCACTGGAATTAAGTAAGAAGCTTGCAGTTAGTGTTGTACTGGTACCGGAGCATACGACGGCAGAGGAAGGTGTGTGTTTTAAAACCAGCCATGGTGAAAAATCGAGGGTGCCTGTTCCTAAAACAGCAGCCTGATTGCATGCAGCATTTGAAGGTCCCTGGTTGCAACCCCACCAATTATTTTCTGCGGTAGCACTTCCGGCGTCTACGGACAGGCCGCTATTGGTTGGAGCTGTGTTCCCAGAAAACCGGCTAAAGCTAATATTTAATAAGTTGGACGTTGGCGAAGTTCCATGATAGACAGCGCCACCTGAAGTTGATGCAGTATTGCTTAGGAATTTAGTTTTAGTTATAGTAGTTGTAGCATTAGTATGATTAACCCATAATGCGCCTCCATTTCTTCCCGATTGATTGTTAGAAAAAGTACAACCTGTAATGGTTAAAGCTTGCGTAGAAAGAATACCGCCGCCGTCACTTCCAACAGTGTTATTTGAAATTACGCAGTTAGTTAACGATGACTGTCCTGCAATACCAGATGGGTGAAACATATAGATACCTCCACCCTGGCCCTGGTTACTTGGTCCCGTAGCCGAATTTCCATTAATTATGCAGTTTGTAAAAAATATTGACGTCGAAGTTCCCACAAATATTCCTCCACCAATTGCAGACGAGCCTGCATTTGCTCTTCTCGCAATGTTATTAGATATCGTGGTATTTAAGATTGTTGCTGATCCATTGCCAGGGTTTGAATTTGTTAGTGTTAATCCACCCCCATCACCGTCAATGGTAGAGTTATCGGTAATAATGCAATTATTTATAACCAGCGTTCCATTCCCAGAACCTTCCCAATCCAAACCTCCACCAAACCCATCACCACTGAAGGGGCTTGGATTTCTTCCATAACGAATAGTGATACCAGAGATATTGGTGGCAAATGCCGCATTAAACAGTGGGTTTACGGAAAACACCTTATCAATTCCGTTGGTAGTATTTGTACCTGCCTGTATAATGGTATTGGTTGGACCATTCCCTGTAATAGTAATAGCAGCGAGAATATCTAAATCACCTGTTGCAGAATTGTTTTCATTAATGCCTGCTATAGTTAATGTCAACGGAGTTCCATTTAAAGCTGCTGCAAATGTTATGGTTGTTCCCGGATGCAGATTTGCATATTGAATAGCAGAGCGGATCGTTACATCGCCACCTGCCGTATTTGGCGAAGTGGCGGGAGCGGCCGCAACCACGTCTGCTGCAGAGTTAACAACAACCTGTGCAAATGATTTACCTGACAGTGCAATTGTTAGCGGAATTAATAGCATCAACTTTAAATAGCCGGTTAAAAACTTGCGTAATTTCTCGAGTTGGTGCTGAATGTTGGCACTCCGTAAAATGGTTAAAACATTTGTGCCTGATGGTGTCGGAAATTTGCTGCCAGAACCTCCAAAAAGGTTTAAGGGATTTAAAACAGAGGCAACACCTGAACCAATTTTAAACTTTGGTAAGAAGTCACTGCGATTAGTCATGGTCCAATATTTAAGTTAGTTAATTGAAATCTAATTCCAGTTGCATACAATGCACACTTACCTAAAATGATCCTGTAGATAATCTTTATTATTTGTTTATACTCGAACCTCAGTATAAATACAAACGATACCAAAAAATCACTTTTGCCAGATGGCAATAACAGGAATAGTTATGAAGGTGCTTTAAATATGCTAGTGGAAATAAATGTGGTTTTGGTGCGGATAGGCGGGCTTTTCATGGTTCTGCATACGCATGCAAAATCGATCCGGTAGCTAAGCTACCACATTGTGTTTAAATAGAAGGACTGTTTAAAAGTATTTTTAAAAAAGTCCTTTTAAACGGCAAGCAATAAATTGTTCTTTTCCTGAAAAGGCGCTGGCAGAATGTATTTTGCCGATGTAGGTTTATTAAAGCCTTTGACAAACAGAAATTCTTTATTTTCAAACTTATAGAAAGTCACCCCCATAGTTGTATTTCTTGATTCTGCAACCATTTAAGTTTGCTACAAAAAAAAATTGATGCAAGTAAACAAATTTCCCTGTTGCTTTTTTAAAAAAACTTTCTGTTACATTTACGCTCCTGTAAAATCAACCTCCAATGACAAAAACTACTCTTCAATTTAAGAAGCTTACCGACCTGGCCAAATTTTCAAAAGCCCTGTCAAACGGTTTCCTCCTCAACACAAACAAATACACTCTTACGGCAAAATTATCTACACAGGAAATTGACAAAGCAATTAACCAATACAATGCGCTGCTGATTACCACTACCGACAAAGTTTTTACTTACTAACCAAGCCTGGTTTTGTTAACCGTGCATCCAAAAGAAAAATGGAAATGGGGCAGCACCCGTTGGAAATAACTATGCACCAATGCAGTGCTTAACTCAGTAGTACCGCCGAACAAAATTACAATCGAATTTTATTTTGGTTTAAGCCAATGGCATTACGCCGAATGAAATTGGCCGTGCCGTGGCATTACCCTACCAAACATTTCTCGGACAGGTATCACCGTAAGTGTTGCCAATGGTAAAGCCAACAAGCAATTCATGCGTGCCACGGCTGTAAGCGTTAAGCCCCGAGGTTGTATAATCATACGCATAGCCGACGCTAAATTTATTATTTACACTTAATCCCGCCATACCCGCAAATCCATCGTTCTGGCGGTAGCTGCCGCCCACCCAAAAAAGGTCGCGGTATTGCAACTTGGCATTCATTTCAAATTGAGTTGGCAGTGGTTGTACATACTTTACCATTACCGACGGAGTCAAATTAAAATCATCGCCAACCAAAAAGCGGTAACCGGCGGTGGCAAACAAATGCGGCACACGCCTGCCCTGCAAAGTAGTTACCTGTCCGTTTGAAAAATCAATTTTTTGCGGAATAATTTGCTGCGCCGATAAGCCAATAAAATAATTAGCCGAGTATAAATAAAGCCCCGCATTTATATCGGGTCGAATTTTGTTTACAACATTTACACTGTACACGGCGGGGTCCACCTGTGCTATATCCAATTTACTTCCATCCAATCCAATCCTTGATGCACCCACACCAAACCCTGCGGAAATGCTTGTGCGTGCCGATAAACCTATGTGGTAAGCATAGGTTACATAAGCCGAAAGATTAGTGATCGGCCCCGTACGATCGTTGATCATTTGAAAGCCAATACCATGATGTGGCTCCGGTGCCGTATAACTTTCCCAATAACTTGCTCCCCGCGGGTTCTCCCCTTCCATTCCTTGAGAAGTTGCTGTGGTTCTAAAATCGCTTTTGCCAATAGGAGCATGAATGGAAAAATAAGTTGTCACCGGTGCATCTTCGAAACCCACCCACTGGTGTCGGTGACTGATTTTTACATCGGTGTAATTTTCAATGCCGCTTAATGCCGGGTTTACAATATACTGGTTCAAAATATACTGGGTATAATGAGGCTTCTGTTGCGCTACAGCAAACACTGTTAACATCATCAAAAAACCAGCAACAAAAACTTTTTTCATAAACTCAATTTTCGACTTCGTTCTTCAACACTTTAAATTCTGTACGCCGATTTTTTTCACGACCCGCATGATTATCAGTACCATCATCATTTACATTCGGTGCAATTGGTTTGGCTTCACCATAACCCTTCGCGGTAAGCCTGCTCCTTTCAATACCCTGGCTCAACAAATATTCAACAACACTTTGTGCTCTTGCCTCGGATAATTTTTGATTGTAACTGTCGTTGCCTTTGCTATCGGTATGCCCGCTGATTTCAATTACCGCATTTGGATTATCGTTCATCAATTTCACCAAACGGTTCAGCGATGCATGCGATTCATCAAGCACCACGGCCTTATTAAATTCAAAATAAACATTGTCTAAAACTTCAACCGTGCCCGCCACCGGAATTTTTGCAAGACATAAATCAGGATTTTCCAGGACTGTCGCTTCATTAATTTCCGGTGCATTAAAATTGAGTGTGCCCGGGTGGTAGCCCGAAGTAGTTGCCATTACTTTCAATGGCTGAAATTCATCAAGCACAATTGAGTAACGGCCACTTGCATCGGTGGTTTTTGTAAATAGGGTTTGGTTGTTTGTTTCATCAACAATTGTTAGTGTGGCGCCACCAATGGGCAACTTTGTATCGCAGGCAACCACTACCCCAATTATGTTTTTTACAGGAATAATTTTTTTCAACGAAAACAGTTGCAGGCAGCAGGCCGCTGCACGGTCGCTGCTAAACAATACATCTTCTAAAATATTTTTAGCGGAGCCCCTGCTTGCAAAATACAGGTCGTCTTTAACCGAGTTAACCGGGTAACCAAAATTTTTAGGAGCGGCCCAGGTTCCTGCTTCACCATTAGTAAAAAAGAAATCGTAACCACCCATACCTACGCGGCCATTGGTAGAAAACACAAGTGTTTTTGAAGCGTTGTGATAATACGGTGCCTGCTCATTCCATTTTGTATTGATTGCGTCTCCGGCATTTACCGAAGCTGTTGGTTTGCCGCTCGCATCCAGGTCGGCTATCCATAAATCAAAACCACCCAGGCCGCCTGGTTTATCACTTGCATAAAAAAGTTGTTTGCCATTTACAAATGGTTGTTGCGAATTTGAACTGACTGTATTCACGGCAACATCCAACATCACAGGCTCACTCCATCCATCGGCGTTTTTTGTGCTGCTGTAAATAGCCGATGTTTTATTTTTTCCATCATCATTCCATCTTGTCAAAAACATGGTGTTGCCATCAGCCGTAAAACTTACCGTACCCTGGTGCATATCTTTTGGCTGGGCAATGGCAATTTTTTCGGCAGGCGAAAAAACACCATTTGCATAACCGGCACTGTACACACGATTCGTAAACACGGCGTTTTTCGCTGCGCCTGCATCGGGTTTTGTAGAGGTAAACATTACCGTGCTGCCATCAACCCATACAGGTGCGTAAAAGGCACCGGTATCCATTGTTCCCGCAGGGGCAACCGTATAATACTTCAGGTCTTTTTTCTTTAACTGGGTTTGAATGAATTGCAGGTTGGCAATTTCTTTTTTTGCTGCTTCGGTGTATTCATTTTCAGTACCACCAGCAACAAACAATGTGAATGATTTTTCAGCTTCTTCATACTTTCCCAACGCTCTTTGTGTAACACCATACCAGTAATATCCACCTGGAAATTTTGAAAGTTCCATACCCGCAAGCTGCGCATAATGCGGCTCGGATTTTTCGTAGTAGTTAAGTAAGCGGTAAGCTTCGGCAGTGTTGTAAATGGCCTGCTCTTTATTACTAACAGGCACTACCGCTTTTTTTACCAGCTTGCTCACCGTGTACGGTTTATAAACCTGCTGCAGTGCTTTACCACCGGCTGCTAAGTATTTTTCGTAGTACAGTGCAGCAGAGTAATAATCTTTTTTATAAAAATACTCGTCGGCGGCTTTCAAATAATCGTATGCAAACTGTGCGTTTAACGAAAGAATGCTCAATAAAACAACCGCTGTAAATACAATTTTTTTCATGATATGCAGGTTCAGTAATTAGTAGATTATAATCTTGGACAAACAAATTCTTCTTCAGGTGTTTTCACTTTTTTTCTTCCGAAGAATGTGAGCGAAAGTTCAAAAGCATTACTGCCATTAACCAGGCGACCCAGGTCGGATGTGTTGACATCATAGCTGGCACCAATCATAAAATTTTTAAAATTAAATCCTATAAATGGCGAGAAGGCATCGTTAAACCGGTAGTTGCCGCCAATAAGTAAATCAACCGCAGGCGCCTTTATTTGTGCGTAGGCACCTATCATTTTTTCGGTGGCTGTGCCTTGCCTTAAATACAAAGCATTTGGTGTAATGCTTAGCTCATCCGACAAAGCCAAACGTACCCCGGTATGAACTGTGTATCGCACGGGAAGTTTGGCATCGCCGGTGGCACTAAACTGATCGGTTGGTTGTGTGATGTGCGATGCCGCTGCACCTAAATAAAAATTTGCTTTTTTTCCGGGTCGTGCATCAAAATACAATGCTCCAAAACCCATATCGAATGATGATGCCGAAGTGCGATTAGGTACATCGGCCGAAGTGGAACCGGGGTTGTAACCGGTAATAGGATTCCACTGATCACCAAATGTCATCTTCGACATATCGAAGCGGCGCTGAATAACCCCGCCCTGGAAGCCGAAAGCAATGCGTTGAAAATTACCGGCACCAAATTTTAATCCGGTGTACGCAACATCTAAATAAGCGGTTGTGTATTTATAGCCACCGTTGCCAGCCTCCTGGTGCAAAATGCTGCCCCCGTAATTAATATTCTTTTCAGTGGTGAAGTCGGCGGTAACCCCCGAAGTAGTAAACGGGCTCGATACATTACCCCACTGCGAACGATAGATGCCCGATAGCCGGTAACTGCCATCAAAGGCACCGGTTAGTGCAGGATTTAGCCATGATGGATAAACGTAGTACTGCGAAAAATGCGGGTCAACCTGTGCATGCGTACCTAAGCATGCAATACTCAAGGCAATGGCAAATGCCGTACGCTTCATAATTTTTTTCATGTTATCAGTTTTCGATTTTTTCAAAGCAGTTTTTATTTTACAATGGTTACCGAACCGGTTAACGGCGCAAAACCATTTTTTAAATTGACGACATAGTAATAAGTGGCGAAGGGCAACGGCTGTCCTTTGTACGTTCCGTTCCATGGAGTACTGTAACCCTTCGATACAAGCACCAACTGACCGTAACGGTTATACACTTCAACACTCATGTTAGGGTACTCAATTAAATTCGGAATAACCCAGGTATCATTAATGCCATCGCCGTTTGGCGAAAATGAATTGGGTATGATTACGGGTTTTAAAATTTTTACCGTTAAGGTATCCGATGCAGTACAGCCGCTTGGCCCAATAGCTGTTAGTGTATAGGTTTGATTTGTGCTTGCTACAATGGATTGCGACAAACTCGTTGCGTTGACGAGATTGTTTCCCGGCGACCACACAAACTGCAGGTTGGTAGCATTTACTACAGGTCGAAACTGAACCGTTGTTCCCTGCGCCACAACGAACGAAGGCCCGGCATCAATAACAGGTTGCAGGTAAACAAACACCGAATCAACAAATACATCCGAACTACAACCCACAGCATTGCTCACTGTTAGTGTTACCGCATAATTGCCCGGCTGGTTATATTTTTTTGTTGGATTTTTAGTAGTTACTGCGGGAGAGCCATCACCAAAATTCCAGCTCCAGTTTGTTACAGTGCTGTTGGGTGCAAAACTTCTATCCGAAAAAATGGTGCTGGTGCCCTGGCAAAGTATAGTAGGGGCTACACTAAAACCTGCTACCGGTTTATCAAAAAAAGAACTCAGCGTTTTAACTGTATCATTTGTGCAACCATACTGCGAAGTAACTGTTAGCCGCACCGGATATGTACCACTCGCCGCATACACATGCGATGGATTAATGTTTGCCGACGCAGCACTGCCATCACCAAAATTCCAGCTATAAGTCAAGGCCGAATTATCGGTAATTGATGAGGCGTTGGTGAAAACAGCGGTGCCATTTGGCATACAAACGCCGGTGGGTAAATTAAAATTTGCTACTGGTAACGGCCGTGCATTTATTGTGCGGAGGGCTGTATCGCTACTACAGCCGCTATCACTTACAGCAACCATACGCACCGTGTAACTATTGGCAATGGCATAGCTCCTGCTAAAAGAATTTGTATTGTTATAAGTTGTCGAATTACCATCACCAAAGTTCCAGTTGTAACTGCTGACTATACCGGTTGAAATGCTTCCCGAAGGAATAAATGTTGCCTGCTGGTTCAAACAAAAATTATTGTTCACCGTAAACGAAGCCGCTGGTTTGGGCAACACTTTTATTATTGTAGAAACAGAATCGGTACAACCACCGGTTGATGTAAAAATGTACCAGAGGGTATGTGTACCGGCACCTGCTATGCCCGCATTAAAAACTCCAACAGATGTTGTTCCTAATCCACGATAGATGCCTGTACCTGAAACGCCGTTTACCACGGTTGCATTCGCCACCGATATGGAACCTGGCTGGCTTTGACAAACCGAATTGACTGCGCCATACGACAGCAACGGCTTTACACTAAATGTTGCTGTTCGTGTGGTATCGCCAACACAACCATTTGCGGTAGTCACAGTAAGCCGAATTGCGTACGTTCCGTTATTAATAAAATTATGCGAAGGGTTGAGGGCGGTTGATGTATTTGGATTGGCAAGGTTGGCGGCAGCGTCGCCAAAATTCCAGCTATAAGTTAATGTCTGTGGATCGGTAATAGTTGTTGTATTGTTGAACTGAACCAAGCCTGATGTTGGCAGACAACCTGCCGGGTAGGTAAAGACTGTTACCGGTTTGGCATGCACTCTTATGGTTTGCGCAACCGAATCTTTACAGCCGCCGGTAGAAGTAAAAACAAACCATACTGTATGATTGCCTGCACCTGCAACAGCAGGTCGGAAAGTACCACTTGTGTCCACTCCCGGTCCACGATAAATTCCTGCGCCGGGTACTGCATTGGTTACCGAACCCGAAGCCACAGAAACCGAGGATATGTTTTCGCAAACCGCAGTCAACGCCGGGTAAGCAAGCAACGGTTTTACATTAAAACTCGCAGCAACTGTTGTGTCCTTCACACAACCGTTTGATGATTGCACGGTAAGTTTTATTGTGTAGGCACCGTAATTATAATTGTGCGATGGATTTTGTTGGGTTGATGTATTTGGGTTGGCGGCGTTGGCATTTGGGTCGCCAAAATTCCAGTTGTAAGTAAGCGTTTGTGCATCGGCAATTGTGCTGGTGTTGTTGAACTGTACCAGGCCCGAAACCGGCAGGCATCCGTTAGAGAAGATAAAGGATGGTTTTGGCGCGGCATAAACGAGTATTGTTTGCGAAACAGAATCTTTGCAACCACCTGTTGCTGTATAAACAAACCAAATGGTATGTGTGCCCGCACCGGCAACAAATGGTTTGAATAAACCTGTTGAATCGGTACCTGCACCACGATAGATGCCGGAACCAGGGACACCGTTGGTTACTGTACCTGAGGCAATGGAAAGTTGGGAAGCATTTTCGCAAAGAGGTGCCAGCGCCGTGTAACCCAAAGCTGGTTTCACGGTAAAGTTTGCATTCACAACTGAATCTTTAGTGCAGCCGTTGGCCGAGGTTACGATAAGCCTGATGCTATACGAGCCGACTCCAAAATTATGCGATGGATTTTGTTGGGTTGACGTATTGGGGTTGGCGGCATTGGCATTAGGGTCGCCAAAATTCCATAAGTAACTAAGCGCTTGCCCATCACTGATAGTAGAGCTATTGGTAAATTGAACAAGACCGTTAGTTGGCAGGCACCCATTTGAAAATGTAAACGATACTTTTGGCGCGGCGGATACAGCAACCGTTTGCGAAACAGAATCTTTACAACCACCGGTTGCTGTGTACACAAACCAAATGGTATGAGTGCCGACACCCGCACTTGCCGGTGTAAATAAACCTGCTGCATTTGTACCCGGCCCGCGATAACTGCCAATACCCGCAACCGCATTTAACACAGTTGCAGTGGCAACAGAAAATGCAGCAACATTTTCACACACGGGTTGCAGCGCCGGATAATTTAATTGTGGTTTCAGTGTAAAAGTTGCTGCAACGGTTGTGTCCTTCAAACATCCGTTTGCCGAAGTAACGGTTAACCGGATGTTGTAAGATGCAACACCAAAATTGTGCGATGGATTGACAAGAGTTGATGTATTTGGGTTGGCCGCATTAGCATTCGGATCGCCAAAATTCCATTGGTAAGTAAGCGCTTGTCCATCGCTGATAGTAGAGGTATTGGTAAATTGCACGAGGCCAGTTGTGGGTAAGCAACCATTAGAGAATGTGAACGATGCTTTTGGCGCAGCCGAAACAACAATGGACCGCGACAAAGAATCTTTGCATCCACCGGTTGATGTGAAAACATACCAGATGGTATGCGTTCCGGCTCCGGCAATGGAGGGTCGGAATAACCCCGCCGAGTCGGTACCAGGCCCGCGATAATAACCAACACCTGTAACACCATTTGTCACCGAACCATTAGCGATTGATATTGCGTTACTGCTTTCGCATAAAGCTGGTAAAGCCGAAAAACTAAGTACTGGTGAAACGTTGAAACTGGCAACAACCGTTGTGTCTTTTGTACAACCATTTACCGTGGTTACAGAATATAAAATAGTGTAGGTGCCATAAGCATAGGTATGTGTTGGGTTGGCCAGGCTCGACACGTTCGGATTTAGTGGTGTGGCATTAGGATCGCCGAAATTCCAGTTATGAATTGCCAATGCCTGCGAGTCGGGCACCAAAGTAGTTGAATTGAATTGCACAATACCATTG
This sequence comes from Chitinophagales bacterium, assembly GCA_031425835.1. Lineage (GTDB taxonomy): Bacteria > Bacteroidota > Bacteroidia > Chitinophagales > Chitinophagaceae > Flavisolibacter. The sequence continues at coordinate 269,437 of JANPKD010000049.1, read as the reverse complement.
GCAGGCAAACAACCAACCGGGTAAGTAAATGATGGAACCGGCTTTGCATACACCCTTATCGTTTTATAAACCGTGTCGCTCGGGCAAGTTCCGTCGGGGAGAATAACATGCCTCACCGTGTAGGTTCCGGCGGCCGGGAACATTACAGTTTGTGGTGTATTTGATGTGAGTAGTACAGGGGTACCAAAACCAAAGTCCCAGTAAAATTTTCCAACGGTAACCGTTGTTGTATCGTTAAAAGTTATTGGGGTTCCTGAACAAGCAGCAGGAACGGAAGTAAAAACAGAAGCCACTCTTGCAAGGCCAATAGTAATTGGTTTTGTGGTATCGGCTATGCAACCTTCGGTAGATGTTACGGTGAGTTTTACATTGTAAGTTCCCGTGGCTGCGTAAACTTTTTTCGGGCTCTTTATGCTGTCGGCTGTGGCATCGCCAAAATTCCAACGCCAGCTTGATACATTGTACGCACCTGTGTTGACCGGACCGTTAAATGTAACCGAGTCGGTTCGGCAACCAGTATGCACAAACGAAAAATCGGGGGATGGACGATTACGCACCGTAATGGAAATTTGCAGGGTTTCCTGTAACGAACAATTATCAATATTGGTTGATGTGCAAATCAGAGGCAAGTCAAACTTTCCGGTATCGCTAAAAACATAAGTACCCGGAAGCCTGTACCGGTAATACGTTGAAAGGCCAACGACAACAGAATCTATTACCACGGGATTAGTAACCAACACATCGGCATTGGGTGTAATTACTGCCGCCAGTGTACTTACTCTCCAATTGATACTACTTGGTTTGTACGCAATCAACGCAGTTATTTCCATTGGAGTACCCGTACAGGTAAATGCTTGTGGTTTATTGCTGGTATCCGGCGTATTAAATATTTCGCCCTGGGCATTAAGGTTCTTTAAAAATGTGCCGGCATTGTAGCCATAGCTTTCCGCTCCGCCCAAACCATAGGTTATTGCGTTGAACGATGAATCGCAACGCACCAGCACCTGCGCCTGCGCCGATGCCCATCCTTTAACTACCACAGTGTAACCTGGCAAATTTGGGTGGGGGTAAGAGTGATCAATAAAACTGCTGCCGTCAATACGCAATGAAGGCAAACCAGGGGTAGGCACAATTAGTGTGAGGTAATTATGCGTGATGGCCTGTCGGGTATTGCGGTAAAAACCTACCGCCGTAATAGCTTGTTCTATTGGGCTGATGAAAATCATTTCGGGGTCGCCCTGGCCGCCATTACAAATACCCGTGCCCGACATGTATTGCGCCACCATTACCGGTTTGTCGGCCTCAATATAATCTGCAGTATTGCTTGAAAATTTATAGTACTTACCGCCAATAATACCCGTCAACTGCACGCCATTCCTTTTTACAATTGTGCCGGGGTCTTTTACTACTATTTTATAAACGCTTGTTTGAAATTGTGTTGGCTGCAAAATGCCACTGGCTTTTGAAAATGGAGCTGTTAAATATCGGCGGCCCCAGGCATGCTCGGGGAAGCCCTGCTGCATATCATTGTCTCTCCCCGATCCAGGACCGCAGGTAAGTGTTTCACCTCCGGTGCGGCTGCTGCCCGAGAAAAAAGCAACGGGATGACACACCCCATCGGCACCAACAATTGATTTTACTGTTGAACCCGTGAGTTCGGGACCATCGCCTGTAGCACAATCCGACTGGGCAACATACTGATAGATTTGTCCCTTCATTAAGTCAACTGTAAATGGAACACCTGCAACCCGGCCTCTGCGTGATAAAGCAGAAGGCGTAACGCTAATCCTTGTGTGGTCGTCTTTTGCAATTACGTACATCCATGAGTATGATCGGTCGGCATTTCTTTGTTCGGTATTGATGGATGTGTATGTGTAACCCCAGGTTTCTATTGGCAACAGCATAGTGGCGCCTGAAGAAACACCTCCGTAAATATGTGCGTACGCAACAATGGGTACATCGCTCACAATATGAATTCCTCGTTTTCTCCAAATGCCCTCGCCACCGGTTCCAATTGGTGGTGGAATATCAAACAACCGGGCATCATAACTTGGCGAAGAACCGCTTGGTCCTGCATCTGTTGCACCCTTAGGTAAATTTTCAGTTTGAATAACCGTGTTGGCAGTTATGTTGTAGGTTCTTGACCACGCAGGTAAAAACGGCGGGTTGCCACTGCTGTCAATAGTAACTGTAACCCTGGCTGGTTGTTCGGCGCTTAAATACAACACCATATTCATATCGTTTGGCGCAGCGGTGTTTCCGTCGCAACTTGGCTCCATGTATTGGTGATGGCCATAGCCTACCCAAAACTCCCTACCCCTGTTGGTGAAGTTTTGGGCATACCCATCAGCCGATATCATTATTGCTGCAAGAACAGCAACTATGTGAATCAATCGCTTCATAGTGCAGGTACCACTTTAATTTTATCTAACCAGGTTGATTGAACCCTTTCTTTCCGTTGTTGTGCCATCAAGCAAAACAAATTTTGCTACATAGATATACACTCCCGATGGCTGGGCCTTGCCTTTGTACATGCCATCCCATCCGCTTGCCTGGGCATTGCTTTCAAATATTTTTTCGCCCCACTGATTGAATACCGTAAACCTTATTTCCCGGATAACATATCCATACACCAGCAACCGGTCATTCAAACCATCACCGTTAGGTGTAAATGAATTGGGGATATAAATTTGATCGGGTACCGTGCGGCCGCTGGCAACTATTGAAGTTGCGGCCTGGCAACTCAGTGCACCCAATGCCCTAACCCTGATGGACACCGTATCTAATGGACGAAGATTTGACACTATGTGCGTTAATCCGGTAGCACCCGAACTTGGTGTAGTAAAGGCCGCACCACCAACAGATACTTCATAACCCGTTGCTCCTGCTACAGCATTCCAGCCAAATGTAATGGAGTTGGGGGTTGACGAACGGAAAGTTGCCACCGGTTGTGCCAGCAATGAAGCAGTTGTTGCTCTCACCTCTTTCCTGCTTGCGCTTACACAGGTGTTGGCTGTTCCCTCAACCCAAATACTCAATGGCAATACTGCATTGGTAGCCGTATAACTTGTACCTGTTCCCAACAAAGTTCCTGCAGTTGCAGCGGTGTACCATCTGTACGTTGCGCCTGCAATTGGATTAGAAACGGTGAAGGTTATATTATCGCCGGGGCAGGCGGTGATGTTATCATTTACAACCGTAACCACAGGCCGTGCATTAAACACTATGTTGCGTGTGGTATCCGAAATACAACCATCAGCGGTGATGCCTCTGAGGGTGACTGCATAAGTGCCGGCTGCTGCATAGCTGATTGTTTGATTCTGACCCGAGGCCGTACCACCTGTACCACCAGGAGCATAAGTCCACTGCCATTGATTAAGTGCGATACCATTGCTGGTAATAATATCACCCGATAGATTTACCACATCGCCTGCGCAGGCAGCCACACCAGCACCGGCATAGGTTATCTGGAAGTTGGTGATTGGTTTTGGCAACACCTGAACGATCAATGAACCCTGGCGCATTTTATCGCAGCTTTCAATTTCGGGCGACCAGTATTGAACCGGTATGTTGAAAGTACCAGCCGAATCTAAAGTATAAGAGGTGGACAAGGTGAATGCGTAAAACTGTACACCGTTTACATCAACCGTATCGGTTGGTATTGGGTTGCGTAGGGTAACGTTTGTATTTGGCGTTATCCGCTGCAAACCGGCGATTACAAAGCGAATGGAATCGGGAACTATCGGCAGCAAAGCAGTAAGCCTGAACGGTGCGCCTTTACAGGTGTATTCTGTGGGATTGGCGCCTGTGTTGAATGTGGTGTTTACAGAACTCAGGTTGTTCAGGTTTTTAACCAGTGTACCTAAGTTGTAGCCATAACTTTCAACACTACCTATTCCATATACAATACCTGTAAAAGGCAAATCGCTTTCAACGGTACTTGATCCGCTACCCGCCGTCCAGCGTTTGGTAACAATTGAATACCCGGGCAAACTTGCCGACGGATGCGCTGTCACCAACCTGTCAGCAACAGGGAATGCCAGGTAATTAATTCCGTCTATTCTTAACGAATTCAAACCTTCGGTTGGAACAATGAGCGTTATGTAATTGGTGGTAATTGCTGTTAGGTTATTACGATAGAACTGTGTTTTTTTAATTGCCTGTTCAATAGGGCTTAAATAAAACATTTCCGGATCGCCATTTCCTGTAGTGTTGGGGCAGGAACCCGACGAAGACATATACTGCGCAACCAACACTGGTTTGTTCGATTCAATGTACTCACCAATATTGCTTTCAAACTGGTAGTAACGGCTATTGATAAGCGAAGCAACCGGAATGATTATACCGTTTCTCCGCACAACTGTTGTTGGATCTTTTACCATTACACGGAAAACATTCGTCATGTTGCTGGCAGCGGTTGGCCCTGTTGCATTGGTTGTTGGGGCCGTGGCATACTTGGTGCCCCAGGCCTGGTAGGGGAATATTTGTTGTAAAATCAAATCGCCCGAACCACCCGCACTTGTGCCGCAGCCTATACCTGTACGAGTGCTACCGGCAAATACGGCTATAGGATAACAACCAGTTGAACCGGCAATGGATTTAATGTAACTGCCAGTAAGGTCGTAACCTTCGGAGCCCGATAAAATTGCACCCAGCACCTGGAAAGCATCGCCCTTGTTCAACTTCACTAAATAACTACCGTTAGGTTGTGTGCCACCGTTAGGCATCCATCCATTACGGGTTGGTGCCGATGGATTTATTTCCACCCATGTGCTGTCGTGTTGTGCTACAATGTGATAAGCCGAGTATGATGTTGATGTATAGTTCTGCCTGGATTGCAGGGTGTAGTATTCATACCCCCACACCGTTGTTGGCAACAACATCGTTGCACCGGAATTCGCCGACTCATAAATGTGTGCATACGCTACAATAGGCACGTTTGAAGTAATGTGGATTCCTTTTTTATTGTACTGGCCTTCGTTTACCAACCGGGCATCATCGGCCCCGGTTTTCGGAATAATTTCGCTGGTTAAAGTTGTGTTGGCCGGCACGGTATAATTGCGTACCCATGGTGTACCTGTTGTGCCTTCAATGGTAATTGTAACATTGGCTGGCACATCGCCGGCACCCATATAAATAACCATATTCTGACCACCACCTGCTCCGCCGTCGAAACCATTGGTGCGCTGGTAACCAACCCAGAAATCTTTACCACGGTTTGAAGTAGAATCATCGGCATCAATTTGTGCGAATGGATTTACCAAACCAGTAAACCGATCGAGATACACAATAGCATCCTGACTTATTTCTTTTCTACCAACATCAACCTTACTATTTTGACCAACTACCCATGCATTTGATGGTGTTGTTCGGCCCAACCCAATCTGGAACTGCTGCGGGATAGAACCCTGCCATGGATTGATGTAATAAAGTTTGGTGGAATACTGGTAGTTGTTTGTTCCGCCCACATCAACTTTTGTATAGAAGTACATTGAATCCTGCGTTGGCAATAAGCCCGTAGGCACAACACCGGAGAATCGCCTAACCGAAACCGTTGGTGGTGCGGTTGGTCCCCAGGTAATACGCATTACCGTGTCGGTTCCATAACTAAAAATTTGTGTACTGTTTGGCGCAGGCACAGCAGGTGTTGCTAATAACACAGTTGGCTGTGCAGTTGGAAAAAATTCGTAGGCACCCAAATCAGGCACACCCGTTCTTAATGTTTGTGGTCTCGGAGCATTATTGAAGTCGTAACTGTTACCCAATATTTGTGTACCACGGCCATGCATAGCCCAAACATCGGGGCTGGCAAGGTTGGGTCTAAGATCGGAGTTGCTGATAAATGCAGGAGCATAACCAATGGAATAACGATCCCAGTTCCAGGTGTTGGTCCAGGCTTTCAATGTTGCAAAATTGAGTGTGGCACCCGTTGCTACCTGCACCAGGTTTGCACCCGAACTATACAGCATGTTATAGTCGGCATTAAAGTTGGATGGGTTGTTAATGAACAAGGCGTTTCCTCCTCCTTTATTGGAGAAAATGCTGTTGGCTACATTTACATTGCCCGTTACCGCATGATTGAAATAACCCGCATATCCATTTGCACTTGCTGCCGCAACATTTATTGAGTTGTTATAGTAGTTAACTGTTTCGGTATTATTCAAACTCCATAAACCGTAAGCGGTTGCGCCGGCACTATTCAACGCTACAACATTGTTTATCACGGCCAGGTTTTTACTGGTGGAAATGGTAATACCATAAACTGTTCCGGTATTATTGCTGTCGGCCATAAACCGGTTTGATGCTACGATAGACGAATCGGCCATTACTGCACGTGTGTTCAATACATACAAACCATACGCAGAGGTTGCGGTGTTGTTGTTCATCATTACCGTATTACCTGTAAGCCTGAATGCACTGTCGGCAAAATTGGCGTAGATACCAGCCGATGCCGCGGCAGTTGGAACGGAATGAGAAACAGTATTGTTAGTGACTCTCAACCGCTGTGTAAACTCTGTGTAAATTCCATAGTTGTATGCATTGTTCACCACGTTGCTGTCAATAACATGACCTGCATTTGCCAGCACAGCAGCCGACGTTCCCGTAAAATGAATACCTCTTGAACCGTTGTTGATGGTGTTTTTATTCAACAAAATGTTTCGTCCTCTAAATGCGTTGGCATAAATACCAGCCACGCTTGTTGATGCTGTTGTAACAGCAGGCACATTAATAATATTGCCGGTAAAATTGTTATTGCTTGCTTCATTAAACAATTCAACCGCCCTGCCATTGGTCACATCGGTTCCAGTAAAGCTCATGTTTCGGAAAGTGAAATAGCGGGTGCTGTCTAACCGCAATGTATAGTTGTTTGTTACAGTGCCTGCGGCAGATAAATTTACCGATGAGGCCACACCTGTTCCACTCTGGAAAATAACTGTGTTGACTGTGTTGGTATTGGGTATGTATGGAATCCTTATCTGCTCATTGTAAGTACCTGCTTTTACATTAAACACCACAGGGCCCGTAATGCCGCAAAGCATGGCGGTAACTGCAGCCTGGAACGACTGGAAGTTTGTGCCTCCTGCTGGCAGTGCAGGGTCAATTGTGTAGGTACCCGCCAGCAACAATGGATTGAGATTTACTGAAACCGTATTGGTGAATGTGGTTACACCATTACAGGTTACCGCTGCACGATAAAACCTGTTAACCGTGGCGATTGTATTGAGGTCGGGGAAGAATTGTACGGAACCTAAGTTGGTCCAGGTAGTACCATCAACACTGTTCTGCCACTGGAAGGTAATGTTGCCGAGCGGTGAATGACCAGTGATATTTAATTGTATCGGCACTTCCAAACAAATACCTGTAGATGGTGTAACGGTTGCCGTACCTGCTACCGGCGGCGACTGGCAGGCGATTGCTGCAAATTCGTAAGCACCCAAATCTGGTGTGGTATTGCTGCGGGTTGCATTTAAAATGTCGGTTGTAATTCCCAGAGCAACACCCTTATCGTTAATGGCAGTTAACTGTGGCCGGTAGTTACCTGTGAGGGTGTCTGTATAAAGTGGGTTGAGATCAAAGGAATTCGCATCCTGTGTAGAAGCGGCTTGCCATTGCGCCAAAGTTGTTTGGTTTGTTGTTCTAAAACCAACATGTGCATTTGCTCCGGCAATGAAATAGTCGTTGTTGCTGGCTGTTATTTCGGTGCCGGTAACAGTAGCCATATAAATGCCGTGCTTATTGCCCGTGCCACCTCTCCTGATTGTTACAATGTTGTTTCTAAAATGAACACCTGTTGCGGCAGTGGTTTGGTATAAACCTGCTGTTTGCCCGGTTGCCGTGCTCAATCCATTATCAAACGAAATTGTGTTGTGGAAATAGAAAATGTTGTTTGACCCAAGGTTATAAAAACCATACATCGGTGCATTGCCTTCGTTTCCATAAACAAGGTTATTGGTAACCATTACTTCACTGCCGGTGGTGGCATCTACGCTGTTGCTATATACTGCATGGAAAGTTGCGGTGTTAGCTGCTACGCCACGGAAGAAATTAAAGAACCTGTTTTTCGAAATGGTAAGCCTGTTACTGGCAACTGCGGTGGCAAAAATACCATACACATTCGCGGCAGTTGTTGCACGGGTTGGCCGGCTAAAATTATTTCCTTCAATTAAATTGTTGTAGGTGCCGGCAACGTAAATACCATGCGTATAAAACTCGCTGATGTTGTTATTGGTGAACTGGTTGTCGTTGATGTACAACGGCGCAGTAGTACCACCTACAACAGTGATACCAGAGTTACCGCCAATGATTGTGTTTCTGTCAAACTTATTGCCATCGCTTAATGTATTACCGGTTGATGTTGGCCCTGCTTCGGTGGCATTGATAACCACACCCGCATAGTTTGTTGTGGTGGCGGTTGTAGATGAAATGATTGTGTTCCTTCTGAAAATATTTGAATCGGCATTGTTTATTAACTGCACACCGTAACCAAATGTTCCGGCGCTGGCATCAATGCGCAGACTATCGAAAATAATATGATCGGCACCGCTTAATTTAACGATGGCTCGTTCAGCTGTGGTAGTAACGTTGAATGAAATAGTGTTTCCATTACCGTTGAATGTAATGGTGTTCACTGCACTTGTTCCTGCAATACTGTCAAGACGCAATTGTTCATTGTAAGTTCCTGTACCGGGTACAACATTAAACACTACGGGCCCGCCGAAAATGCCACAGCTCATGGCGGCCTTTGCATCGTTAAACGAAATAAAGTTGCCCCCTGCAATACCGGGCACATAGGTGTTTGTTCCTGTTCTGTTAATTGTGTAAGTGCCGGCAGGCAATGCAGGGCTTACCTGCATTTGCAATGGGTTCGAGAACACAGTAGATACACCACAGGTTACAGCAGCACGATAAAATAATGTGGTTGTTGTTACAATAGTTGTATCAGGGTCGGAAAGCAAACCAGAAATATTCGTCCACGGCCCGGCAGCGGTTGTAGCTGTTTGCCATTGGAAAGTTTGTGTATTGCCCCATGAGGTAAGTGTAAGATTTAATCGCACAGGACTGTTTTGACAAACCGTTGTATCGCTAAACAATGTGTTACCAGGTAATGGTGGCTGCGCACATGGCGGTGCTGCAAATTCAAACGCTCCCACATCGGGGGTGGATGTGCTGCGGGTAACATTTAAAATGTCGGTAGTAATATTCGCAAACAATCCTTTATTGTCAACCGCTCCGTTCGTGGGTTTGTAATCATCTGCTGTACTCAATGCAAACAGCGGGTTGCGTGAAAGAGAATTTGCTTCATCACCGGTGGCCGCCTGCCAGTCGGCCAGCGTAGCCCGGTTTGATGTAAGGAAGCCGATGAAATTTGTACCTGCGGCGGCGTTTATAAAATAATTATTGTAATCTGCCGTAATACCCGAAGCCGCTGTTCCTCTGTAAAAAGCATGCTTAATACCAGTGCCGCCCCGGCCTATGGTGATATTGTTATTAAAGAAAATAATACCTCCCGCCGTTGTTATTTGGTAAAAACCACGGGTGAGGGAAGTGGCAGTGGCAGCAACATTGTTCAGTGCAATGGTATTGTGCAAGTACCAAACGTTATCCGAACTGGAATTATAAATACCATACTGCTCGCCGGCTCCATCCACATCATAAATGAGGTTATTGGTTACAAAGTTTTCATTGGTAATAGTTGCATCTACCCCGGTAAAATAAATACCATTGAAATCGCTGGTGCTTGTTGGTGCACCGGTGAATGGATTGCTGATTTTATTTTTTGAAACCCTGGCATTTGTGCTTATGCCGGTAAAATAAACGCCATAGAAAGTAGTAACCGCGGTACGTGTTGGCCGGCTGATTGAATTGCCTTCTAAAATTGTACCGTACGATGGACCAACGTACATACCGTAGATGTAGAAGTCTTTGATGACGTTGTTCAGGTACTGGTTGTTTCCATTTGCACCGGCTAAACTTGCATTTAGGGTAATACCTGCATAACCACCAGTAATTGTGTTTTTAGAAAAAATGTTACCGTCGCAAAGCACTGTTCCTGTTCCTATTGGGCCTGCCTCGGTTCCGTTAATTACAATGCCAGCATAATTAGTCGTAATTGCTGCTGTGTTATTATTGATGATGCAGTTGCTTACAATGTTCGAATCGGCATCGGCAATAAGTTGTACTCCATAGCCAAAAGTACCTGCACCTGCGTTGATGATGAGGCTATCAAACCGAATGTAATCGGCACCTCTCAATTTGATGACGGCTCTTTCATTTGTATTGGTAGATGCAAATGCGATGGTTGCCATACGGCCTTTGAATGTTACTGTATTTATAATCGAAGCACCGGGTACCCGCGTCATAATTAATTGCTCGTTATAGGTACCAATGGTAGCAACATTATCTACCACATTAAATACCACCGCCCCGTTTATACCACAGCGAATGTGGTTGTAGGCATCGTTGAAATTATTGAAAGTAGATGCAGCAATGTTTGTCGGCAATGCATTATTAATAGCGAACGTGCCTGAAACTAATGCCGGAGAAATTACTTGTACGGAAGCGGAATTACTTGTTTCGTTTGTGAATGAACAAGTTACCACAGCACGGTAAAATGTAGTCACTGTTTGGGAAGTAGTAAGCGTAAAATTGGTAGCTCCTGCAATGTTGGTAAAGTTTACATTATCGGTTGAGCGTTGCCATTGATAAACAATACCAGCAGCAGAGGAAGAACCACTCAGGCTCAATGTAAATTGCTCTCCACATACTGTAGTAGAAGAACTTTGTGCGGAGCCTGCAGTGGGCAGGCCGGCACAATCGGCAAAGTCTGATATAAAAATGTTATCGAGGCCAATGTCGGTTACGCCAAAATCTGATGTTGTTTCAAACCTTATAATTGTTGTTGCAGAGGAAGAAGTGAACACTACCGACTTCGTTCTCCAGAAGGCTGAAGTGCGGGCACTGTCTATCCTGGTAAAAGTAGTGCCGCCATTTGTTGACAATAATATACTTAAGGTGTCAGTACCCGATGTATTGATAAAGTCGTAGTTCAAGCGCTTGGTTGCAGAAGCTGTAGCCGCATTGATATGCAAATTAAACTGGCCCTTAGTTCCACTTGATGCTTCGTAGCTATGGAACCTGGCGGAGTGCAATCCATCGGATGCATCCGGAGTATATTCTCCATTGTTTGGCAACGTCCAGTTGGCAGCACCCGGGTCATCATCCCTTCTCCACGAATTATTGCCGGTTACCGGTACATTTCTCCAACTGTTGTTAGGAATATCTCTTACACCACATCCATTAATCCAGGTTGCTTCAAAACTTTCGGCATATGGAAGGGCTATATAAACCGGTGCATTTAAGGTAAGAACAGCTATTGTTGAAAAGCTGTTTGCTGCACCACATAATATTTGCCGGCGGTACGAAGTGGGAACCGTAATGCCTGCCGAGGTGTAACTGGCTGCCGTGGCAGTTGCAATGTTGGTCCAGGTAGTGCCGCCATCAATTGATTGCTGCCATTGGTAAGTAATACCATTTGCATCGGTGCCGCCGGTTACACTGAGCGTAAATGCAGTAGCTGGACAAATAGTTGCTGCGGATGGTGCTATCGTTCCGCCAGTTGGTGTGCCAGTACAATTTGGAAAATCAACAATATTGATATTGTCAAGGCCAATGTCGGTTACACCAAAATCTGAGGTTGCTTCAAACCTGATGACAGTGGTAGAGGATGTGGACGTGAAAACAATTTGTTTCGTTTTCCAGATGGTGGAGGTTCTCACACTGTCTAACCGTGTGAAGCTTGCACCCCCATTCGTCGAAAAATAAACAACAAGGCTATCATTACCCGTGGTGTTGATGTAATCAAAGCTTAAACGTTTGGAGGGTGATGCTGTGCTAGCATTTAGGTATAAGTTCAACTGGCCTTTTGTGCCTGATGATGCCTGATAACTATGAAACCTTGCAGAATAAATGCCGGCAGAAGCATCGGGAGTGTATGGGCCGAGATTATTTGTCCAGGCGCCCGACGGAATGCCATCATCATTTCTCCGCCAGGAATTAAAACCGGTAACCGGGTTATTTCTCCAAAAATTATTGGGCACATCGCGGGTATCACAAATACTTGCCCAGGTGTTTTCAAAGCTCTCTGCGAAAGGCATTGGCGCATAAGCCGGAGATGCAATTGTAATAGCTGCAACTGTTGAATTACTTGTATTACCCGAACAGGTGATTTGCCTGCGAAACTGGGTATTCACCGAAATTCCGGCTGAAGAATATGTTTCGCCGGTAGCACCCGCAATATTTGTCCACGTAATACCATCGGGCGATTGCTGCCATTGAAAAGTGAGGTTACCAACGGCTGATGGATCAAGGCTGCCTGTTACAGTTAGAGTAAAGGGAATGCCATTACAGAAATTTGGAGTTGCAGGTATAATTGATCCGCCAGCGGGTGTTCCCGTACAATTTGGAACGTCGGCTACATTAATATTATCCAGGCCAAAATCAGTAACGCCAAAATCTGAGGTGGCTTCAAACCGAATGACAGTAGTTGCCGAGGATGATGTAAATACTATTCTTTTATTTTTCCAGACGGTTGAGGTTCTTACACTGTCTAATCGTGTAAACGTAGTACCGCCGTTTGTGGAAACAAAAATTACAAGGCTGTCGTTGCCCGATGTATTGATAAAATCAAAACTCAGCCGTTTTGTTGGTAGGCCAGTTGCTCCATTCACAAATAAATCAAGTTGGCCCTTTGTTCCCGAAGTAGCCTGGTAACTATGAAACCGGGCGGAGAATGTTCCCACAGATGCTGTTGGCGTATATGGCCCCAAAGCAGGATTCACCCAATTTGCCGCAGCCGCATCATCATTCCTTCTCCATGAATTATTGCCGGTAACAGGTGTATTTCTCCAAAAATTATTGGGTACATCCCTTGTATCGCAGGCATCCAGCCAGTTGTTTTCAAAACTTTCTGTGAATGGTAATGTGGTATAACTAACCGCGGTAACCGTTACTAAAGTAGAAACTGAATTGGCCGAATTGACGCCGCAGTTGATCCTTCTTCGGTAATAAGTATTTGCCGAAATTCCTGTAACCGAAAGTGTTGATGTGGTAGCTGATGCTATATCCGTCCAGGCAATATTATCTGCGGAACGCTGCCACTGATAGGTTAATCCGCTTGCACTTGTTGAGCCAGTTACAGAAAGCACAAAAGGTGTGGTTGGATTGCAAACAGCATTAATTGAAGATTGAGCGGCACCGCCCAAAGGAACACCCGTACATGCTGTTGCAGGCTCAAAAGTTATTGAGCCGGTAAAATAACGGGGGTTGTTTGTCAGTCCTGTTCCGGGGCCCGACAAACCAACATTAGCTCCTGCAATTTGAAAATCACCTAAAAGTAAATTCACGCCACCGTCGGAGAATGTATTGGGCGTAATGGCTGTTCCGGTGCCGCTATACCTTACAGTGCCCGGCCCGGTAGCCCTTAGTGCAAAGCGATATTGAGTATTGCCTGGTATAAAAAAACTTAGCCCGGCAAAATTTATTGGAGTGATACCTGTGCCAACAACAGAAGTGAGTTGAGAAGTTGCAACGAGTGTCCACGGTGCAATCGTAACATTTGTAGAAGGCCCCGATAATGCGGAGGCAGTATAATAAAGTTCCCAAATAGAATTATTGTCCGCCGCCAGGCACCAGTTTGAAATACCCGTAAGGAAAATGCCGCCGCTATTGGAATTTTCTATCACAAATGTTATTTGACTGGGTGTACCAGCCGAATTGCCACCGTTGTAGGGTGGATTTGGAAGGGTGGTGATGGTAGTTTGAGCGTGGACGTTGGTGATGAATAGTAAAGAAGACAGGACAAGAACAGTAGTTCTTTGAAAAAGCAGGTTGCTAATTTTTCTCATAATGCCGTGTGTTGTAAAACAATTTGTAAAATCAAATAACCCAATCAATACCGCAAGTGCATAAAACTCCAGAGCGGCTAAGTAGCCGGAAATAATTTACGTATGAAACCGAAGCCTGTAAATATTCAATGAAGAATTTTTCCTTTTTCAGTCAGTTAGTTTTGTTCAGAAGAATTGGAAATTTCGATTGGTATCCTGGGGGGTATTAGATAGAACTGCTAAAACAACGAGTAGAATTGTTTTGCATCAACAGGATTTAAAAGTAAGCGTTAATCATAAACGGAGTGTGTAAATTCCAGGGAATTTTTCACATTTATTTAATAGTAATAACGCCGGAAAGAGATAGCGGGAAGAACTTCTTAGCAACTGCGAAGGTCGGGTAAGGGTGATCTTTATTTTCCACTAAGTAAAAACCTTTATCTGGAGTCCCTGTCATTTTTGGCGGAAGTGCGTAAGCCGTAACTTAATAGAACGCCATAACTTTTGATTGCTTTTTCCATCTTGCCAATCTATTTACAACTTATACCTTTGGCCTGCAATGAAAACAATGGAACGATATCAGTCGTGGGCCGATACAGAAACGGTTACCGATGTGCCGGACCCGTTTCACTTAGTGGTATGGAATGATGAGGTAAACACTTTTGAATGGGTGATAGAAACATTGATGGAAGTGTGCAATCATCATTACGAACAGGCCGAACAATGTGCCTATTTTATTCACCACAAAGGAAAATACGCAGTAAAGCAGGGGGAATATGAAAAACTAAAACCTATGTGCGATGCCATTACCGACAGAGGTATTGGCGCAACGGTTGAGGAAGTGGCGAGGTGAGTTTACAAGTTTACAGGTTCATGAGTTTACAAGTTCACGAGTTGAGAACCCTGATGCTCTTTAAAGTTCATTGACTTCTGCAGTCTTAGTTGGCTAAAACACAAAGGCAGCATCCTTCTCCGGATAATTTAGCTTGGTACTCTGCCGCTTGCCATTTACAGTCAGGTGCATAATATTTATTTGTTCGGCAAAAAAATCGTGCAATAATGAATTACTGATTTGTATTTTTTTGGGAGACGCAACATTCAGCACTTCAAAATAACAATACACCGCTTCTTTTTCTTTTTCAAAACCCACATACTGTAATGGTGCGGGTTTCCCATCCGCCGAAATTGAGAGATGTTTTTTAATGTAGCCCTCAATTAAAACATCGTTCCGGGTTTTTGCTTTCTCTGCAGCAAGATCAACCGCCGATCCATCATTTTTTTTGAGCACCGCTTCCATATCATCGGTAAATATTTTACAACTGATTTCTAAACTTTTTTCGGAAGCGTTATGATTGATCTCGGTAACGGAAATGTAGAAAGGGTGTTTCCCGGCCTCGTGGTTTTCTTCAGGCTTTGTTGTTGAAGGAGCCGGCCTAAGAGCGGTCAACACAAAAAAACAGGAACACAACAACCACTTAAACTTTATGTCAACCATCGGTAGTATTTTTTTTTCTGTTACAAAACTGTGGTTTAAATTGACCGCCACAGATTTTAAAAAAGTTAAAAAACGTTTCGACACCTATAGTTGCTATTAAGAACGCTAAGGTTGCACCGGGTAGAGAGGGAGTGATTGTGAGTTGGCTTGCGGAAGTTGACGACAAGACACTAATAACAACCCGCAGCAGCATGGAGAATGAACATAATTATGAGCGATTTCGAGTTATTTTTTACTACGGGCTGGGAGCACATTATTACCATTGAAGCCCTCGACCATATTTTATTCATTGCCTGCCTTTCTGCCATTTACATGCTGAAAGATTGGAAGCCGGTACTGATTTTAGTTACGGCCTTCACCGTTGGCCACACCGTAACATTGGTTTTTAGTTCTTTAGGCATTATACAGGTGCCGGTGAAATTGGTAGAATTTTTAGTGCCTTGCACAATTATCTTTACCGCAGCCAGCAATTTGTTTGTCAAAAATTTTACACCGAAAGCTATACGCATCAACTATTTCCTTGCGTTGTTCTTTGGCTTAATTCACGGAATGGCTTTTGCCGAAATCCTGCGGATGATGCTTGCAAGCGATCAAAGTTTTGCACTATCAATGTTCAGCTTCAGCCTCGGTGTTGAATTGGGGCAGATTTTAATAGTGTTCATCGTATTGCTTCTGGCACAGTTCTTTGTCGGCATACTAAAAATAAACAGAAGGGATTGGGTGCTTTTTATTTCGGCCGCGGTTATGGCCCTGGCTTTGGAAATGGCTGTGCAGAGAATTTGAGAGTAGTCAGCCATGAGACGTCAGCCGTCAGAAGTCCGCGGTCGGGCCGTCAGCACCTAGTACCTGAACGAGGCAAGTGTTGGGAGCTGTAGAGAGATGAGCAAGCGGAGACAAAAAGATCTGATGAAGGAGAACTGATGCTGCAATGATTACGATGAATAAAAAACTTTGCCGAAACAAGAAACCAAAACCAACTTTTTTCCGCCCGCGGCAACTGGCTCACGGCTCAAAACTCACAACATAGTTCACAATAAAATAAACAATACACTACATGAAGAAATGTTTTTTGTTTTTTGCTTCGGCACTCACTGCAATAGCTGCCCTTGCACAAAACTCGCAAAACAATCCGGGCTCGAACCACGGTAACAAGTTTGAGCAGCTCGATGGCATATTGGCCACCCCTAATGAATACCGTACCGCCAGCGGTGCACCTGGCCCAAAGTACTGGCAACAACGGGCCGATTACGACATTAAAGCCACCCTCGATGAAACAGCGTTAAAATTAACCGGCACCGAAACCATTACCTACTTCAATAACTCACCGGATGTACTGACCTACCTATGGTTGCAGCTGGATGAAAACGAACACAGCACCGTAAACAATGCCAACTACCAAAATGGAAGTGCCATGCCCAACATGGCAAGTGGCGCACAGCTATTAGCCATGGGCAAAAAAGACGACAATGGTTATGGCCATAAAATAACTAAGCTCACAGATGCTTTAGGCAAGCCCCTGAAATATTTAATCAACAAAACAATGATGCGCATTGAACTACCTGTTGCATTAAAGCCCGGGCAAAAATTTGTTTTCAGTTGCGACTGGAATTATAAAATTCCCGACCGCCTGAGCATGGGTGGTCGCGGAGGCTACGAATATTTTCCCGAAGATGGTAACCACCTGTTTACACTTGCGCAGTGGTACCCACGCCTTTGCGTGTACAGCGATTTTCAGGGCTGGCAAAATCACCAGTTTACAGGCCGCGGCGAGTTTGCACTAACCTTTGGAAATTTTAAAGTGCAAATGACTGTACCTGCCGACCACGTTGTGGGCAGCACCGGCGAGTGTTTGAACTATGCGGCAGTTCTTTCGCCTGCTCAACTAAGCCGCTGGCAAAAAGCACAAACCTCGAAAGAGCCGGTGGAAGTTGTAACGCTTGCAGAGGCAAAATCTGCCGAAGGCAAAAAAGCAAAAACCACAAAAACCTGGATGTACAAAGCCGAAAATGTAAGAGACTTTGCCTGGACGAGCAGCCGCAAATTTATTTGGGATGCTATGCCAACAATGGTGGAAGGCAAAAAGATTATGTGCATGAGTTTTTATGGTAAAGAGGCTTATGGTTTGTACCGGCCCTACTCTACTAAAGCTGTGGCGCACACTATAAAAAGCTATTCGAAATTTTCTATTCCTTACCCCTACCCCGTTGCGCAAAGTGTAGAAGCCGCAAATGGCATGGAGTATCCAATGATCTGTTTCAACTTTGGACGGACCGAAAAAGATGGCACCTATACCGAAGGAACCAAATACGGAATGCTTGGGGTTATTATTCATGAAGTGGGTCACAACTTTTTTCCCATGATCATCAACAGCGATGAACGCCAGTGGAGCTGGATGGATGAAGGCCTGAATACTTTTGTTGAATACCTGACCGAAGAACTTTGGGACAATAAATTTCCCAGCCGCCGCGGCCCCGCGTTTACCATAGCCGATTACATGAAGCTGCCAAAAAACCAGTTGGAACCAATTATGACCAACAGTGAAAACATTATTGGTTTTGGCCCCAACGCTTACAGCAAACCAGCAACGGGCTTAAACATTTTGCGTGAAACGGTAATGGGCCGCCAACTGTTTGATTACTCGTTTAAAGAGTATGCACGTCGCTGGGCATTTAAACATCCAACACCTGCCGATTTTTTTAGAACAATGGAAGATGCAAGTGCCGAAGACCTTGACTGGTTTTGGAGAGGATGGTTTTTCAGCACCGATGCCACCGATATTTCGCTCGACTCGGTGAAGTATGCAAAAGCTGATTTGAATGCTCCCATACCCGCCAGCATGAAGGAAAGAACCATTACTGCAAGTGTTGCAAAACCCGAAGTACCGTTTGATGATATTTCGAAACAACGCAACAGGGAGGAAGGCATACGTTTTCAAACCGACGTTGATACCAGCCTGCGTGATTTTTACTGGCGTTACACCCGCGGTATTGAGGCATATGACTCAACCAGGTTTACCACTACCGCCCCGGCCCGCGCCGAGCCTTTGGACGACAGCACTAAAAACATTTTAGCCAACAAACATTTTTACGAGTTGCATTTAAGTAATAAAGGTGGGTTGGTAATGCCGCTAATTATTGAATGGACTTTTAAAGATGGTAGTAAAGAAGTTGACCGCATACCGGCGCAGGTGTGGCGATTGAATGAGCAAAAGGTTACCAAATTTTTTATGAAGGATAAAGAAGTTGCAGGTATTAAAATTGACCCCAACCGCGAAACGGCCGACATTGATGAAAGCAATAACAAATGGGGCAATGCCGATGTGCAACCTAGCAGGTTTGCAGTATTTAAAACCAGGCAGGGCGGCCGTGGGCAAAGTAGTGGAACCAATCCGATGCAGAAGGCAGAGGAGAAGAAGAAAGGGTTTTAAGCACCTCACCCCTAACCCCTCTCCAGCAAAGCTGGAGAGGGGGATAATCGGGGAGCGATCACTAAACTTTAGAACTTTCTGATTCATATTATGAGGACCCTTATCGGAATAGCCTGCTTAATAATCTCCTCTTCTATATTCGGACAAACTAAGCAACCAGCAGATTTTGGTTTCAGGCATCTTCAAATCATTTACAAAAGCGACACTGTTGATATATTGATCAAATCGAAAAAAGATGAGGACCAAAAACCAAAACCTTTGTTTCTTTTTTGCCAGGGCAGTTTGCCGCAGCCTTTAATTAAGTACGATGAAAACGGGATGTTTGGGGTTTTTCCATTTAATCCTGATAGTTTGATAATTGATTATCATTTGGCAATTGTTGGCAAGCCATACACTCCACTAATTGCGCATACAAAAACTTTACAACACGATTTTACTTATGCCGACAGCACTCGAAAATTTTCACCACAATACTCAGAAAAAAATTTACTCAGCTACTACGTAAGCAGAAATATTCAGGTGATTAAATTTCTCCAAAAACAAAGCTGGATTTTAAAAGACAAATTAGTGGTAGCAGGCCACTCAGAAGGAAGTACAATCGCAGCAAAACTTGCTGTCACTTTCCCCAAAATCACACACCTGATTTATTCAGGTGGTAATCCAATGGGTAGAATCATGACAATTCTCGAGCAGCAGAGGGCAAATGAAAATGACACAATGAGACTTGCAGAATCAACCATCAACCTATGGAACAACATAGTAATTGACCCCACAAATATGGATGCTTCCAACGGCGACACTTACAAGGCGACTTACGAGTTTTCAAGACCGCCCATTCAGTATTTAGAAAAACTAAGAATTCCCGTACTTATATGCTATGGAACAAAGGATTGGGGGTCGCCATTTAACGACTATCTTAGAATGCAAATGATAAGACAGAAAAGAAACAACTTTACATTTAAGGCTTACGTTGGAACCGATCACAATTATTTTCCAATAAAAGATGATGGCAAACCCAATTACGAAATTTTTAATTGGGACAAAGTTGCTGGCGATTGGAGAAGTTGGTTGCTGCAGAAATAAATCATAAAGGCACACCAGCCGATGTGGCAATTGCTAATATTTTTCAACGAAACCTTTCATGAGGTTTTTTTTAATTCTTCTCTGCCCCTATCCGCATTTCAATCATGTGTTTTTCAAAGCCAACTTTCTCATATGCTTTTATTGCCGGGGCATTTTGATCATATACCTGAAGACGTAATTCAAAAATGTTTTTAGCGGCACACCACAGTTTTAATTCTTCAAGTATTTTTTGGTTGATGCCCTTGCCACGGTGGGCCTCTTCTACAAACATAAAACCTAAATAACCGTACTGCCGGTGTGCCAGGTAGGGCTTCGCGTTTTCAATACGGGCATACCCGCAGCCAACAACTTCATTGTTTATTTCAGCAACTAAAAGATGCACATGTGGCAATGCAATCATTTGCTCAATATCGTAATAGTTAATGTGGCCGGGCTGCAGTGTTGCATCAAAAGGCCGCTCAGCTTTAATAACGCCTTGCTCAAATTGAAGCAGCTTTGCCATATCGTTTAAATTGGCTTCTCTAATGATGAGTGATTGCATAAGCTCTTATTTTTTTTGATACCGATTCTTTCAAAAGGGTTATACAGCATTACTTGTCCGTACACCCCACCCCCACTCCAAAAAGGCAGGCATGGCCCTGCCCCAGGTAGCCACATCATGTTTCCCATCGGGGTAATTTATGTATGCAATATTGTTGCTGCCATATCCCTGCAATTTTAACTCGGTTATCAGTGCCTCGGTATCATCAATCGAATCGATAATGCCATTGTTGTTTCGGTCGGCCGTTTCATCCATAGAGCCGGTAGTAAAATAAAATTTCAATCCCTCCCGGAATAAACCATCCCTGATTTTTTTATGCATAATCCGATCGGTGGCCTCATTGTAGCCTTCATGCAGATTTTTTGTGCGCCACCAAAGCGAACCCGAAAAAACACCTGCAATTGAAAATGTTTCAGGATGGTTCCATACCGTATCAATGGCGCTTAAACCACCCAGCGAAAAACCGCAAATTGCTTTTTGTTTAAAGCGTTCTATTGCATACGCGTTTTGAAGAAACGGCAACAACTCCCTCAAAATAAATTGCTGATAGTCGGCGGCCTTTACGCCGCGGTTCTCAAAATCTAAAACGTAGGCCGTACCATATTCATTTTTTCTTTCGCGGCCTGTATGTATGCCCACGCAAAAAAGAGGCGTCAATTGCTCATTTGAAAAAAGAGTATTGAGCATGGACGAAAAATGCATGTCGGGTAAATCCTGCCCGTCATTAATAAGCAGTAACGACATTTTTTTAGGGTCGGTGATATTTTTGGGCAGGTAACAATCAACAATTACGTGTCGTTTTAAATATTGCGAAGGAATAGCTTTTTGCTCCACTATCAGGTACTCTTTATCTTCAATCTGCATGCGGCCAAAAGTAAGATTTTACCAATAGCAAAATGCAACGTGCACTACAGCTGATGAAATGGTATTGAGAATTTTTTCATTGATCATTTAAAGTTGGTCCCCGGTACGAATCAATTCCTTTCCACGCGGCAGAAATGTTTTTTAATTGAAAAGAAAAATTCCCTATTGAAATGGATTATAGTGAGCCGAAATTTTGTGTTCTGTTTTTTCTTTTTCTACAAATGAATTTGTTTGTACTTTAAAGTCCTTCATTTACATAAACATACAACCAGCGAATATGAAAAAGATCGGCATTTTGTTTGGGCAGGAACGCAGCTTTCCCCTCGCATTTATTGAAAGAGTAAACAGCAAAGGCATTGATAACATCAGTGCCGAACCGGTGCGTATCGATAAATCGGCGCAAGGTTTAAACTCGGGCTATGCAGTAATTATTGATCGTATATCGCAGGATATACCATTCTACCGCGCCATTTTAAAAAACGAAGCCCTCACCGGTACCGCCGTAATCAACAATCCTTTTTGGTGGAGTGCCGATGATAAGTATTTCAACAACTGCCTGATGACGCAGGTAGATGTACCTGTTCCCAAAACGGTAATTCTTCCATCGTACGATTTACCAGCAGATACAAAATCAGAATCTTTTTCAAACCTCACCTACCCTTTGAACTGGGATGAAATTTTTGGCTACGTCGGCTTTCCGGCTTACATGAAACCTTACGCCGGCGGCGGTTGGAAAAGTGTATATCGCTTAGCCGATAAAGAAGAATTTTTTCAAAAGCACGGAGAAACCGGGCAACTGGTAATGTTGCTGCAGGAAGAAATAGTTTTTGAAGAATATTATCGTTGTTATTGTATTGGTGGCAAGCATGTGCGCATTATGCCTTACGAACCACGCAACCCGCATCACCTGCGCTACAGTGCCAGCTTTGCACCATCGGCCGAAATGCTGAAAACAATGACTGATATTGTACTCCGCATCAACAAATTTTTGGGTTACGATTTTAATACAGTAGAACTGGCGATAAAAGATGGCGTACCGTACGCAATTGATTTTGGCAATCCTGCCCCCGATGCAGAACGGGCAGGTGTAGGCGAAGATAATTTTGAATGGGTAGTGGAAACCGCCGCTAACTATGCCGTTGAGAGGGCACTCAACCAAAAAGCAGGGCAGGATAATTTAACCTGGGGCGAGTATGTAAAAACGAGTGCTGCTGGCAAACCGTTATTGTAAAGAAACAGGCATGTTTACCGTTTACAACCCAGGTGAAAATAAAATGAGCATGGTTGAGGAGCCGTCGCCAGATCTATCTTACACCTATGCAGATTACCTGCAGTGGCAGTTTGAAGAAAGGCTTGAACTTTTTAGAGGTAAAATTTTCAAACTATCCGCTCCAAATACCAAACACCAGGAAGTTTCGGGCAAGCTATTCCTGCGGTGCGCATCTTTTCTTGAAGGAAAATCATGCAAGGTTTTTTTTGCTCCCTTCGATGTTCGCCCGCCTGTAAAAAACCGGGAAAAGGACAGTGAGATTACGACTGTTGTACAACCCGACATCTGTATTATTTGCAGTGCCGAGAAATTGGATGAAAAAGGATGTATCGGTGCACCCGACCTGGTTGTTGAAATTCTTTCGCCGGGCAACACCGAGAAGGAAGTAAGACTCAAATTTGATTTGTATGAAGAAGCAGGGGTTAAGGAATATTGGCTGGTTTATCCAGGTGAAGAAAATGTGGCTGTCTTTATTTTAAATGAAAATAAAAAATTTGACGGTGCCCGAATTTATGCAACCAGCGATCATATCAATAGTATAGCCGTAGCTGGATTATCAATCAGCGTGCGTGACATTTTTACAAAATAAAATAGGCAACCTACCAGTAAGCCGGTTACTTTAAATTTTACACTTACTACTTTGAACTAAAAAAATATGGCCAATCTTAATTTCAAAACTTTCACGCTCGGCGTAGAAGAAGAATACATGGTGCTTGACCCCACTACCAAAGAACTAAAAAGCCACGAGCAAAAAATAGTGCACGAAGGGCAAAAAATTATTAAAGACAAAGTGAAGGCCGAAATGCACCAGGCAGTGGTAGAGGTAGGCACCGACATTTGTAATGATGTGGATGAAGCCTTCGAGGATATTTCGGTGTTGCGCAAAACAATTGCCGAAATAGCTGGTGGATTAGGGTTTGCAATGGGTGCGGCGGGTACGCACCCTTTCAGCCATTGGCAGAGCCAGTTGATAACCGACCATGCCCGCTACAATGAAATTGTAAATGAGTTACAGGAAGCGGCCCGCAGCAATTTAATTTTTGGCCTGCACGTGCACGTTGGTATGGAAAACCGTGAGATGGCAAACCATATTGCCAACTCAACCCGTTATTTTTTGCCACACATTTATGCGCTAAGTACAAACTCTCCGTTCTGGGAGGGCAGGCAAACCGGCTATAAATCTTTTCGTACAAAAGTATTTGATAAATTTCCACGCACCGGCATACCCGAAGCTTTCGAAAGCATTGAAGCGTATGATAACTACGTAAAACTGCTGATGAAAACAAACTGTATTGACAATGCAAAAAAAATTTGGTGGGATTTACGGGTGCACCCCTTTTTTAACACCGTTGAGTTTAGAATTTGCGATGTACCCATGAACGTGCAGGAAACAATTGCCATAGCAGCATTGTTCCAGGCCATTTGCGCAAAAATTTACAAGCTGCGTTTGCAAAACCTCAACTTTATTCAATATTCACGGGCACTCATAAACGAAAATAAGTGGCGGGCCGGCCGTTATGGTATTGATGGGTATTTAATTGATTTTGGTAAGGAGGAAGAAATAAATACCCGTGTGCTGATTTACGAACTGCTTGATTTTGTGGACGATGTGGTTGACCATTTAGGCAGCCGTCATCGCCTGGCCTATGTGCATAAAATGCTTGAAAATGGAACCGGTGCCGATAGGCAACTGGCGGTGTACGAGGAAACCAAAAGCCTGGTGCAGGTTGCCGAGTATATTAACCAACAATACCTGGCCGACATCTAAAAATAGTTAACCAAAAATTTTAAAAACCGCATTCATTTTTGTAGATTACACAGTACAAAACTACCTCCAGCATTCTGTTGCCAAACACCTATTGATTGAACCAATTTAAATTCAATTTCTAAGATGGCACGGATATTCAACATATACTTCCCCTTCCAGGACGTGGTGCGGAATGCTATTGTTACCGAACGTTCGGCACCCTTCTACATAGAATACCATTTAACCCTGGAACCCGATCTTTTGCTGCAGTTGCCCGGTAATAAAATTATTGTAACCACCCCGGGTTATTTTTCCTTTCCGCAGGTTCCGGCACACGAAAACAATGTGTTGATGAAGGAAATTATCAAAGCAATCGCCAGCCATCTGCAAACACACAAAGTAACTTTATAACTTTTTAATCATCCGTACTTCAGTGTTCAATTGTTCCTTCCCGATTTTTATTTAGCTTACTCCCCATGAAGCCGATTTTATTTTTAATTGCGGGTGTTATATTTTTTAATGTCCCAAAAGCCTGTGCACAAACGAAAGCCGATTCTATAAAATTAATGCAGCAAACCGCGGCACTTTATCACCTGGATTTTACAAGCGACGAAGCCGATTCGATGCTGCGCAACATTGCCATGGCAAAAAGCATTTATCAGCGCATGCACAACCGCCTTCCAAAAAACAGTTTGCCCTTTCCCTTCGCATTTAGCCCGGCACCATACAGCTACAAGGTGCCAGCCCCACAAAAATCAATTGCCTGGCAAATACCATCAAATGTAGTAATGCCTTCTAACAAAAATCAACTGGCGTTTTATTCCATACTACAATTAGCATCGCTTGTAAAAAACAAAAAAATCACTTCGGTTGACCTCACTAAATTTTTTATTGAACGATTAAAAAAATGGGGCGACACCCTGCAATCGGTAATAACGCTAACCGAGGACCTGGCAATGCAACAGGCGAGGGCAGCGGATGAAGAAATTATGAAAGGAAAGTACCGGGGTCCACTGCATGGCATACCGTACGGACTAAAAGATTTGTTTGCAGTAAAGGGTTATAAAACTACCTGGGGCACCACGCCGTATAAAGACCAGGTGATTGATGAAGATGCCTACGTTTATACAAAATTAAAAAATGCCGGTGCGGTGCTTTGCGCAAAACTTTCATTGGGTGCATTAGCGTTCAACAATAAATGGTTTGGCGGCGAAACAAAAAATCCATGGAACCTGCAACTGGGTTCAAGTGGTTCATCGGCCGGTTCGGCATCTTCAGTTGCAGCAGGTTTGTTGCCGTTTACCCTTGGCACCGAAACACTGGGTTCAATTGTTTCTCCATCTACAAGGTGCGGCGCTACGGGACTACGGCCTACGTTTGGAACCGTGAGTCGCAGTGGTGCAATGGTACTTTGCTGGAGCCTTGATAAAGTGGGGCCCATTTGCCGAAGTGCCGAAGATGATGCCATTGTTTACTACTACATCAATGGCACCGATGGAAAAGATTATGGCTCAGTAGCGCATGGATTTAACTACAACCAAAAAAGCAACATCAAAACATTACGCATTGCTTATGCCGAAAATTATTTCAAGCAGTTACCAAAAGATGCGCCGGAGTGGAAAGTGCTGGATGCCTTCAAAGCAATGGGTGTGGTGCTAAAACCAGTAACCTTCCCCGACTCGACAGTCTATCCCGCAAATTTGATAAGCATTATTTTAAACGCCGAATCCGCAGCGGCTTTTGATGAATTGACCCGCACCAACCGCGATGATTTGATTGAGCGGCAGGACAAAAACTTCTGGCCCAATTCCTTCCGTGCTGCACGATTAATACCAGCAGTAGAATACATAAATGCCAACCGTTACCGCGCCGAATTATCAGAAAAAATTCAGGACTTCATGAAAGATTACGACGTGATAATTACGCCAACATTTGCAGGCAGCCAGTTGGCCATTACCAACCTTACCGGCAACCCCGTTGTATGTATGCCAATGGGTTTTAGTCAAAATGGTTTGCCACAGAGCATTACCCTCGTTGGCAATTTGTACGACGAGGCATCCATTCTGCAAGCAGCAAAAGCCTACCAGGACAAAACAGATCACCACAAAAAACATCCACCAAAGTTCCTGAACTGATTGGTGGATGGCAGGGTCTCCCCCTGTTAGTCAGGGTCTCCGTCCCCCTTTAAAAAAGGGGGGTGAATGAGTCTACCCATTTTATTAGCATTGTGAGGGGGATTCACCACCCGGAAAAGCAGGGTGAAAGTTCATTTTCGACCGCGACAAAAACCTCTCCATGAAAAGATATTTACCCTACAACAAAAATCTCAAACAATTCTCCCGGGATTTGCGCAACCAGTCAACACAGGGAGAAATGTTACTTTGGCAGAAACTGAAAGCAAGAAACATGATGGGCTACCAGTTTAACCGCCAGAAGCCTATGGAAAATTTTATTGTTGATTTCTATTGCGGTGCAGTAAAACTTATTATTGAAGTTGATGGTGGCTATCATTTAAATCCAGCGGTTGTAATTAGCGATAAAGAAAGAGAAGATCACCTAAAGATTTGGGGATTGAATTTTCTAAGGTTCACTGAGATTGAAGTAACGAACAAGATAAACGAGGTAATGGTATGCATAGAAAATTACATTGTTCAATTTGAAAAAATGAACCCGCTTTGCTTGCAGTTTAAAAACCGCCACCCCATTTCCAGAAACAACAATTACAGTAACTAATTCACGACAACCTAAATTTCGGATGGCATTGAAACAACTCCCCGAAAAAATCTATTTTCAACCATGAAATGTTTATTGCTTCTCGCCACAGTCATCGCTACACTTTCTTCCTGCTCACAAAAAACAAATGTTGACCTGCTTGTTTACAACGCTAAAATTTACACGGTTGATTCGGCCTTTTCAATAGCTGAGGCAATAGCTGTAAAAGATGGAAAAATTGTAGCCGTAGGTTCAACTGCATCATTGAGTGAAAAATATGAAGCGACAGAAAAAACAGATGCGCAAGGGAAATTTATCTATCCCGGCTTTATTGATGCGCATGCACATTTTTACAGATACGGATTGGGCTTGCAAACCGCAAATCTTACAGGTACAAAAAGCTGGGATGAAATTATCAATACACTCAAAACATTTTCCGAATCAAATAAAGAAGGTTGGTTAATTGGTAGAGGATGGGATCAAAACGATTGGGAGAGAAAAGAATTTCCCTCAAAAGAAAAGCTGGATGAAATGTTTCCTGACCGCCCGGTATTATTAACCAGAGTTGATGGACATGCTGCTATTGCGAATCAAAAAGCATTAGATCTTGCAGGCGTAAAAGCAGGACAAACGCTTACCGGTGGAACTGTTGAATTAGAAAATGGTAAGTTAACCGGAATACTCATTGATAAAGCAATGGGTCTTGTATCAATAAAAATTCCTTCACCAACTAAGGAGCAAATTGCAAAATCATTACAACAGGGTCAGCAAAATTGTTTTGCCATGGGCTTAACAACGGTTGATGATTGCGGCATTAATTATACAGCAGCATTATTTATGGACAGCCTGCAGAAAAAAGGCATTTTAAAAATGCGGGTATATGCCATGTTAAGCGATGCAAAACAAAATTTTGATTTTCTATTCGCCAAAGGCAAAATAAAAACACCTCACCTCAACGTACGTTCGTTTAAAGTGTATGCCGATGGTGCATTAGGAAGCAGGGGCGCATGTTTGTTAGAACCATACTCAGACAGGAAAGACTGGAGTGGTTTTTTATTGAGTTCTCAAAATCATTTCGATTCCGTTGCAAATATTATTTCGCAGAAAGGTTTTCAAATGTGCACCCATGCCATTGGCGATAGTGGCAACCGCACCATCTTGAACATCTACGCAAAATATCTAAAAGGCAAAAATGATTTGCGCTGGCGTATTGAACATGCGCAGGTTGTAAATGAAAATGATTTTAAAATGTTTGGCCGTTACAGCATTATTCCATCGGTGCAGCCAACCCACGCCACGTCGGATATGTATTGGGCAGGTGACCGGCTTGGGCCACAGCGTGTAAAAGGCGCCTATGCATTCAAACAATTACAAAATGAAAACGGGTGGATACCACTAGGCACCGATTTTCCGGTTGAAGACATATCGCCATTTAAAACCTTTTACGCCGCTGTTTTTAGAATGGATGATAAAGCCTGGCCTGCCGGTGGTTACCAAATGGAAAATGCTTTAAGCAGAAAAGATGCCTTACGTGGTATGACTATTTGGGCTGCAAAATCAAACTTTGAAGAAACAGAAAAAGGTTCTTTGGAAAAAGGCAAGCTGGCCGATTTTATTTTGCTTGACAAAGACTTAATGCAGGTTGATGCAAAAGATGTTTTAACTACAACAGTTCTATCAACCTACATTGGTGGCGAAAAAGTTTATTCAAAAAATTAAAATAAAATGCACACCAGATTAATGACGCTGCTTTTTGCAATCACATCCTTTGGATTTGCAACAATGCAATCGCCGAAAAAAATAATTTTCTTCGGCGATTCTATCACGCAGGCCGGCGTTAAGCCCGACGGCTACATTACACAACTTGATTCCATTTTAACCCAAAAAAAATTGATAGGTAATGTTACATTGAGTGGAGCCGGCATTGGCGGCAACAAAATTTACGACCTGTACCTACGTATGGATGAAGACGTGTTGCAAAAAAATACGGACGCAGTGGTTATTTATATTGGTGTGAACGATGTATGGCACAAACGAACTTCGGGTACCGGAACCGACGCCGATAAATTTGAAAAGTTTTACAAGGCTGTAATAAAAAAATTCAAGGATAAAAATATCACCGTGTATGTATGTACGCCGGCTGTTATTGGGGAGAGAACCGATTTTTCTAATCCACTTGATGGCGACCTCAATCACTACGCCGCCATCATACGCAAAATTGCAACCGAAACAGCCTGCCCGCTAATCGACCTGCGAAAAACTTTTCTCGACTACTTAAAAAACAACAATCCCGAAAATAAAGACCGTGGCATACTTACTACTGACGGCGTGCATCTAAATTATGCAGGCAACACCTTTGTGGCGCAGGCAATGTTTGGTGCATTGCTCGATGGTGTTATCAAAAAACTATAGACTCACCACTTCTAATCTTTTATGCTTCACCAGCTTTTGCCAAAACTAACTAACATGAAAAAAAATATCTTTTTGCTGCCCCTGCTTTTAATTTCTTTTTTTACTGAAGCACAAAGTTTCCGGGTTCAAATTGCTGCCCCGCTGCACCAAAAAAATTTCGATGGCCGTTTGCTGTTATTAATTTCTACCAACAACCTCAAAGAACCGAGGCTGCAAATTAGCGATGCACTAACCACACAAATGGTGTTTGGAAAAGACGTAGAAAATTGGAAGGCAGGCACCACGCAATTGTTAAGCGAAGATGCTTTTGGTTACCCGCTCGAACGTTTAAGCAATATACCCGCCGGAGATTATTACGTGCAGGCGTTGTTGCACAAGTATGAAACGTTTAAATTAAAAACGGGCCACACTGTTAAGTTGCCTATGGATCGGGGCGAAGGGCAACATTGGAATGAAGCACCGGGTAACATTTATTCTACTCCAGTTAAAATACATATTGATCCAAAGTCTTCAAATGAAGTAACCATTACCATCAGCAAACAAATAGAAGCGATAAAAGAACCCGAGGACACGAAGTACATCAAACACATAAAAATTCAAAGCAAGTCGCTCACCGAATTTTGGGGAAGGCCCATGTACCTGGGTGCACATATTCTTTTACCCGAAGGATTTGATGAGCATCCCAGTGTAAAATATCCGCTGGCAATCTATCACGGCCACTTTCCCGAAAACTTCAGTGGCTTTCGCACCACGCCGCCCGATGCGAATTTAAAACCCGATACCAGTGATCGTTTTCATATTACCGGCTACAACATCATGCAACAACAAGAGGCTTACGACTTTTATAAACAATGGACCGGCCCCAAATTTCCGCGGGTAATTGCTATTGAAATTCAACATGCCAATCCCTATTACGACGATTCGTATGCTGTGAACTCCGCTAACCTTGGCCCTTATGGCGATGCCATTACGTACGAACTGATTCCAGAAATTGAAAAACGATTTCGTGGCATTGGCCAGGGATGGGCAAGATTTATGTACGGTGGTTCAACCGGTGGTTGGGAGGTGTTGGCCGCGCAGGTTTTTTATCCCGATGAATACAACGGTTGTTATGCCGCCTGCCCCGACCCGATAGATTTTCACCACTATGTAACCATAGATTTATACAACCACAAAAACGCTTATTATGCCGAAAGCAATTTTAAAAAACTGCAACGGCCAGGCCACAGAAATTACCTGGGCCATGTGAGCGCAACCATAAAAGAAATGAACCAGCGGGAACTTGCCTTAGGTACCCGCAGCCGCAGCGGCGATCAGTTTGATATTTGGGAAGCTGTGTACTCACCAATGGATGTTGACGGCTATCCAAAAAGAATTTTTGATAAATACACCGGGGTAATTGACACGGCCGTTGCCCGCTACTGGCGGGATAATTACGACCTCACACACATTATTCAACGCGACTGGCCAAAGCTTGGCGAAAAGCTGAAAGGCAAAATCCATATTTACGTGGGCGATATGGATAACTACTATTTAAACAACGCCGTGTACACCGCCGAAGACATGCTGAAGAAATTAAAGAACCCATCGTGCAATTGCGAAGTAACCTACGGCGACAGGGCCGAGCATTGCTGGAACGGCGACCCTACCCTACCCAACTACATTACCCGGCTTCGATACAACCAAATGTTTATAAAAAAATGGGCCGAAGAGGTAAAGACCAGGGCACCAAAGGGAGCCAACATAACATCGTGGCGGTATTAAGATTAAACGAGTGCTGCAAGCTCAATCGTTTTTCCGGGCCATATGTGAATTTGGTTTGACGGCAAACCAAACAGCGGAAACGATACAATCGTTTGCCCGAAAAAAAATTCTGACTTCGTAAAAAAACAATTTCTTTGTTTATAGACCACTGTACGTCAGTGCATGCGTTACCGTGCCCGAACAGTGGCACCCGGTTTGCAAGATTGTGTGGAGGCAAACAGAATATGTTTATTACCAAAGTTTATGTTACGAGTAGCTATTTTAGATTTATACGAAGGCCAGGCCAACCAGGGCATGCGCTGCATCAGGGAAATTTTAAACCAGTGGGGCGAAGCACACCATGTTGAACTTGAGTTCGACGAATTTGATGTGCGCCTGAAAAACGAAGTCCCCGATCTTTCCTACGACGTTTTTATTTCAAGCGGCGGCCCCGGCTCTCCATTGGAGAGTGAAGGATCTGTGTGGGAAGCAGTGTACTTTAAATGGCTTTCTGCTGTTGAGGAATGGAATGCCAACGATAATAACGCAAACAAAAAATTCATCTTCTTCATCTGCCATTCTTTTCAGTTGGTGTGCCGCCACTTCGGCATTGGGCAGATAACAAAACGCAAGTCAACGGCCTTTGGTGTTTTTCCTGTGCATGTGTTGCCCATAGGCCAAAGGGATATTGTGTTTCATGGATTAAAAGATCCGTTTTATGTAGTTGATAGCCGCGACTGGCAGGTAACAGATCCGCATTTTGAAACTTTGGAAAAGTACGGGATGGAAATTTTATGCATCGAGAAATACCGGCCGCATGTTCCGTATGCGCAGGCTATGATGGGCCTTCGTTTTAACGAGTATATGCTGGGTACACAGTTTCACCCCGAAGCCGATGCCGTTGGCATGAGCATGTATTTACAAACGGAAGAAAAGAAAAAAATTGTGATTGAAACACATGGTGAAGAAAAATTTTACAGCATGATTCAGCACCTGAACGACCCCGATAAGATCATGATGACCTACTCGCAAATAATTCCAAATTTTTTACACGCCGCGTATAATCATTTGCAACATCGCACTGTTGAATCATAATTTCTTATTGTTCTCATGTTGCTGTTTCATTCACTACCCAGGGTCAGTGCTTCATTTTAGCTTTTTTAATTGACGAACCGGTTTGGTCAAGCGCCGTTTTAATTCCTTTTGCCAACTTTTTCGCATCACCAATTCCCCAATAATGCAGAAAAAAAACTTTTGGGTTTTCCTGCACCATGTGGTTATGTACTGCTACCACTTCAATATCGTTTTCAACAAGTGCTTTTATAACCGGTGCCACTTCATTTTCCAGCATGGTAAAATCGCCGGCAACAGCGGCGTTTTCATTTACACCCTGCCATGCTACCCAGGTATTAAATCCTAAAAAACTTGTAACAGGCAAACCATGTTCCCGCAGGTCAACATCGGGCCTGCCTATTGTGTACTTGTAAACGCCTTTGCTCATTTCGGCTGTATGGCCAATTATTTCATCGAGCATTTTTGTATTTAAAGTGTTGGTTACCGCCGCAGCAGAAGCCGTTCCTTTAGCAGGGTTGGCGCCGCGTAATTCAGTGATTTTATTAAGCACTGCATTTGCTTTTTGTGCCATTTGCCCTGTGGCACCCGTGCCGCCAATATGCATATACATAACATTGGGATGGTTGCGCACAAAATGATTGTGAATAGCAGTTATAGTAAATCCCTGTTTGATTATTTCCTGTTGCACAAATTTCAAATCAGTTTCGGTAACAATTATATCGCCCATAACCATTGCACCTTTTTCAGCGGGTGTAAAAGCAATCCATGTGCTCAATCCCATTGCGGGCACAATGGTAAAGCCATCAACTACAACGTTCAAATCAAATTGCGGAATAGTGATCTTGTATTCGCCATTATTATATTTTCCTTTTACACCAGTTACCTGTTCAATTAAAATGGTATCAAGGGGATTTATCACCCTATAATCTTTTTGCGGGCCTGGTTTCATTTTCCCCTTCTCCTCTTTTTTAGGTTGCTGGGCAGTTGCCACATTGCTGAAACTACAAATGATGAATGCCAATAAGCCAACTACTGCAACGAAATGTTTTTTCATACTCCTCAATTTTATTCATTCAAAACTATTGAATTGCAGTCAGAACATTTATGTACGATGCAATCACATAACAGTCCGTACGAAGGTCGCCGCAAGCCGCAGCTCACTCCATAAATCTATACCTGCAGGGATACCTTCCGCCGCAGTGTTATTCCCCCGCCACCCACAAATGTTTCATGCAGCTTTGATCCTCCCTTCAGGAAGTTTGAAATTGCTGTTAGAATACTGTTCCTTGCATGAGATGTTATTTGCTTCGCAACAAGCCGAAACAAACCAACTCCCTTTTATTTATCTTGCCTGCACAAAAAAATTTCATTGAAAAAATTTCTTTTCTTTTTTCATTTTACACTTTGCATTTTACATTCTTCATTGGCACAGGATAGTTGCACCTTGCGCATTGGCCTGCTTACCTGCTCACCCGGAGCCGAACTATATTCCATTTTTGGGCATACGGCCATCCGTGTTCAAAACAGGGCAACCGGTGTTGATGAAGTGTACAACTACGGCACTTTTGAATTTGCCCCCGACTTTTATAGCAAGTTTATTATGGGCAAGCTGCTGTATGCACTGGCAGTGGAAAACTTCAACGACTTTACCTATCAATATCAGTTGGAAAGCAGAACTGTAGTGGAGCAGGTTTTACAATTAAGCTGCGCCGAAAAACAAAAATTGTACACGGCCCTTCAAAACAATGCGCTGGAACAAAACCGTTTTTACCAATACGATTTTTTGTTGGACAACTGCACCACAAGGGCAAGAGACATGATTGAAAAAAATGCAGCGGGTGGCGTGGTGTACAAAAACATTTTACCAGAAAATATCCCTTCGTTTCGCAAGCTTATTCATGGCTGTTTGCACAGGGGCAACCAGTACTGGAGTAAGCTGGGCATCGACCTTTTGCTGGGTGCCCGAATAGATAGAAAAGTAACCAACCGCGAAGCCATGTTTTTACCCGATAATTTATTGCGGGGTTTCGATAGTGCTTCAACGGACGGCGTAAAGCTGGTAACGCCACCGCAAACAATTATCGCCATGCCATCGCCATTAAACAAGTCATCGTTTTTTACACCTGTTGTAGTTGTTACATTTTTGTGTTCGCTCATTGTTGCACTGTCTTTTTTTAGAACACAAGCCGCTCAAACAACTTTATCCGCGGTAGATTTTTTGCTGTTTTTATTTACCGGCCTTGTTGGATTTCTTTTACTGTTTATGTGGTTTGGCACCAATCATTACTGGTGTGCCAACAACTACAATTTGCTGTGGGCTCTCCCAACAAACGCGGTTGCTGCCTTTTTCCTTCACAAAAAAAACAGCAGGGCTAAGTTGTATTTCAATATTATTTTTTGGTTGATGGCGGTTGTTTCATTAGCCTGGTTTTTTCTACCGCAACTAATGAACAATGCATTTCTGCCAATAACATTATTGCTGGCCTACAGAAGCTATCATCATTCAAAAGAATAACCATCATGGAAACAAAAGAGATTTTATTCAACGATAAAAAAATCTGTTACAAAATTTACGGCCAGGGGCCAACTGTTGTACTGCTTCATGGTTTTGGCGAAGATGCCTCGGTATGGGATAACCAATTAGAGGCATTGAAGGATTACCAGTTGATCGTTCCCGATTTACCAGGCACGGGCAACTCAGAAATGATTGACGATATGACGATGGAAGGAATGGCAGAGGTGGTGAAAAGCCTCACCCCTAACCCCTCTCCATCGGAGATGGAGAGGGGTACCGCTGCAACCCAGTCCCATAAATCCTTAAGTAAAGAAAAAGGAGAGTTGTCGAAAAGCGGTCCCGAAACTTCGGCATGTGCGTTGGAAAGTCTCCCGCCAGCCGGCGGGGATTTAGGGGGCCGTTTTGTTCTCATTGGCCACAGCATGGGTGGCTACATCGCATTGGCTTTTGCCGAAAAATACAGTCATTTACTTTCGGGTATTGGCCTTTTTCATTCATCGCCTTTTGCCGATGACGATGAAAAAAAAGAAACCAGGAAAAAAGGCATTTCGTTTATTAAGCAGCATGGTGGTTACGAATTTTTAAAAACGGCCACTCCAAATTTGTATAGCCAAATCACACAAACAGAAAAACCGTATTTAATTGAGCAGCAAATAGAAGCGGCACGCAACTTTTCGCCTGCAACACTCGTTAGTTACTACGAGGCCATGATGCAACGCCCCGACCGATCAAATGTTTTAAAACAAACCAAACTGCCTGTATTGATGATAGCCGGAAAATTTGATAAAGCCGTGACGATGGAAGCTTCGCTAAAGGCTTTTATCCTTCCCCAATTATCGTATATTCATGTGCTTGAAAGTAGTGGCCATATGGGCATGATTGAGGAAGTGAATGAAAGCAACCGGATCATAAAACAGTATTTGCATAGCTTAGAGAACCTTACCTAAACCCGAATGAAAAAAGTCCTCTTCTTTATTGGTCTTTGTTTAATAGCTACCATAAGTTTTGCCAACCACATTACCGGTGGCACTATTTACTATGATCTGGTTTCTCAATCCGGAAATAATTACACCTACCAGGTAACACTTAAACTCTATCGTGATAGTGCATCAACAGGTGCTCCTCTCGATGCCATGGCACCAATTTCAATATTTGATAATGGCACAGGGCAAAACGTTTCAAATAATTCTGTTCCAAGGTCGCTTGTTGAAAATCTTAGTCTTAGATTTCCGAATCCCTGCATCAGCAATCCGCCCCCAATAAGATACCAGGTAGGCTACTATGTATTTACTGTGACGCTTTCCGGAAATATTTCGGGTTATACAATTGTTTATCAACGTTGCTGCCGCATCCAGGGCATCAATAACCTCGCAGCACCATCAAGCAGTGTAGGTGCTACTTTCTCAGCAATTATACCCGGCACGGTACCAGTAGCAACCGGCCCTGCCAATAACAGTGCACAGTTTACCGGCGCCGATACAGTTATTGTTTGTGCTTATAATAATTTTTGTTACGACTTCAGCGCCACCGATGTGCCTGATCTTGTAAATAATATTCGGGACTCGCTGGCGTACAGTTTCTGCACCGCGTTTACAGGTGGTAGTACAGGCAATGCTTCTCCCAATCCGCCGGCGGCGCCCCCCTACAGCGGTGTTCCCTATCTCGATCCCTATGGGCCTTCCTCTCCATTAGGGCCAACCGTAAATATCAATCCTGTTACTGGCCAAATGTGCGGTACAGCCCCGGCTCCGGGCATTTACGTTGTAACGGTTTGCGTTACCGAATACCGAAATGGAGTTGCCATTGCCACTCAACGAAAAGACCTGCAAATAAAAGTAGGCGACTGTAATGTGGCAGATGCCGATTTAAAACCCGAATATGTAACCTGCGATGGTTTTACTTACACCTTCTCTAACGAGGCACCCGCATCGCCACTCATCACATCATACTATTGGGATTTTGGCGATGGTAATACTTCGTCACTTCAACAACCAACGCATACCTATGCCGACACCGGCACCTACAATTTTAAACTGGTCATAAACCGTAATGGCTCGTGCAGTGATAGTGCGTTATCAAAAATTAAAGTCTATCCCGGCTTTTTCCCCGGCTTTACCTTCTCCGGTTTTTGTGCTACCAAACCTACCCAGTTTACCGATACCACAAATACCCGCTATGGTTTTGTAAATACCTGGCGATGGAACTTTGGTGATAACGCCACATTAGCCGATACTTCGCGGTTGCAAAACCCAACCTACACCTATCCCATTCAGGGAAGTAAAACGGTTACCTTTATTGTAACCAGCAGCAAAGGCTGCATTGATACGGTGATAAAGGACATTAGCATTTTGGACAGACCTCCACTCACATTATTAACCAAGGACACATTAATGTGCAATGGCGATACAACGCAGTTAGGAGCAATTGGCTCGGGCATTTTTACATGGACGCCGGCCAGCAACATCATCAACGCCAACACCGCAACACCACTTGTTTATCCAACAACAACCACCAACTATTTTGTAGAGTTAAATGATAATGGTTGTATTGCCTTAGATACTGTAAGAGTGAGAGTAGTAAACACCGTTACGCTACAGGCAATGCCCGATACCACCATTTGTTTTGCCGACTCGGCCAGGCTTCGGGCGGGCGGCAACGGCCTGCGTTATATATGGAGCCCTGCTGCGGCTTTTAGAAATCCAACATCGCAAAACCAATTTGTAACACCTGTCCTCAGTAGCACCACGTACACCGTCCGTTCGTTTATTGGAAGATGTGTTGCGACAGACGACGTTACTGTTACTACCGTTCCTTATCCTGTTGCTAGTGCCGGTGCTGATGCTACTGTTTGTTTTCAAACGCCGGCGCAACTTAACGCAAGTATTGTTGGAGCAAGTTTTACGTGGTCGCCAACAGCATCGTTAAGTAATCCAAATATTCTAAACCCAATTGCCTCACCCACAAATACAACCAGCTATGTACTTACTGTTTTTGATACACGTGGCTGCCCGAAACCGGGCCGCGACACCGTAACAGTAACCGTTTTACCCGAGGTGTTTGCTTTTGCAGGTAACGATACCTCTGTTGTAATCAATCAACCCTTGCAATTCAACGCAACCGGCGGAGTATCTTATTTATGGACACCTGGCACATCGCTCAACCGAAATAATATTTTTAATCCTATTGGTATTTACAACGGCGATATTGATAGCATTACGTACAGAGTGGTAGTAATGGATGCAGCAGGTTGCGCCGATGAAGATGATATTCGGGTAAAAGTATTTCGAACCAGTCCGCAAATATTTGTTCCCTCAGCCTTTACACCCAATGGCGATGGAAAGAATGACCTGATACGACCC
Source organism: Chitinophagales bacterium (assembly GCA_031425835.1). GTDB lineage: Bacteria > Bacteroidota > Bacteroidia > Chitinophagales > Chitinophagaceae > Flavisolibacter. The sequence continues at coordinate 231,312 of JANPKD010000049.1, read as the reverse complement.
ATTGCCGTGGGCATCACAAAAATTGATTACTTCCGGGTGTTCAACCGCTGGGGCCAATTGGTGTTTGCCACTACTACAAATGAAGACGGCTGGGATGGAAAAATTAAAGGTATTCCACAGGGCAGCAATACCTATGTATGGATTGTACGGGGTGTTGACTACACCGGGAAAGTGGTGGTTGGAAAAGGTACGGTTACGTTGATAAGATGAGGACTTTTAAAGTTCAAAGTTTCGAGTCCAAAGTTCAAAGTCAGGTAACTGCAACAGGAAGATGCCTTTTGAATTGAAAACCGAACTTGTGAACCTGTAAACTCGTGAAGTTGTGAACTAACAAAGGGGCTCCAATAAAAAACGACAAACACCAACCACCAAACACCAAACTCCAAACTCTTCTATCTTCGCCCCCATGAAAAAAACCGTTTTTATCACCGGGGCCACGTCTGGTTTTGGTGAGGCTTGTGCACATCTCTTCGCAAAAAATAATTTCCAGCTTATTTTAAATGGACGACGGGTAGACAGGTTGAAAACGTTGCAAAAAAAATTGACTGAAGAATATGGTGCTCCCAGTTTATTACTCCCATTTGATGTACAAAATAAAGACGCCGTTTTTTCTTCCATTGTATCGTTGCCGGCTGAATGGCAGCAGATAGATGTGCTGCTGAACAATGCCGGACTTGCCCTTGGCCGAAGCCCAATTAACGAAGGTGATTTAGCCGATTGGGAAACGATGATTGACACTAACGTAAAAGGACTGCTCTATGTTTCAAAAGCCGTAATGCCGTTGATGATAAAACAAAAAACCGGGCATATAATTAATCTTGGTTCGGTTGCCGCAAAGGATGTGTATGAAATGGGCAACGTTTACTGCGCATCAAAAGCGGCGGTTGACACCATTAGCAAAGCAATGCGCATTGACCTTTTGCCACACTCCATAAAAGTTACCGCCATACACCCAGGTGCTGCCGAAACCGAATTTTCTTTAGTGCGGTTTAAGGGCGATGAACAAACCGCAAAAAAAATCTATGATGGTTTCACACCATTGTCGGCAATGGATGTCGCCGAAGTTATTTTTTACACTGCTTCACTGCCGCCACACGTTTGCATAAACGATCTGGTAATTACCTGCACGCAACAGGCCAACGGCATCTACTTCAGCAAACAGAAGCAGTGAACATTATGTAATTGGTAACATTGTAGAAAGGGTTCGCAAAGCTTGTGGCAAAAAATTTGGTAAGTAGTACTGTAATTTTTCATCCCTGTCTTATTAACCAGTAAAAAAAATGTCGCAATAGTTTTGATAGCCGAAAACTTCTGCTATTTTTAAACCCGAACCCGCTCCTATCTAAAACCATGAAAAGAATTTATTCCATACTCCTTCTTGTGTGCTGCGCATTTTCATTCACTTCCTTCTCGCAAAGCGTAATTAAAGTACAACCCTGCAGTGACAGTTTTATAGCCCGCCAGGCCGACAGTATCAAACAATTACTAGCCAAAGACGGCTACACGGTTTTACGTGAAGCATCTATTGCCATGGAAAGCGAATACGAAATGCCGGTGGTTGTGCCCATGGAAGAAAGAGGTGCTTACCAGTTTGTTTTTATCGGCGACATCACCTCCAGGCTTTATGAAGTACGCATGTACGATTACGATGAGAAGATGGTGGTTTATCAAAAAAAATTATGGGGCGATGTTGATGGCAATATTATCTCCTTTCCGTTTACCCCAAAATTTACCGAGTACCACATGATAAAGCCGGTACAAATAAACAAAAAGAAAAAAACGGGTCTTTGCGGTTATGTTATTTTATTAAAAAAGCAGCCACCTGTGCGTAGGTAATTGGCCGGGCCCCTTCATCTCAAGGTCATTTGATTGAGAAGTTTGTGAAGACACAGATCCCAGCAGGCAGCCCGCGGTGCTGTTTTCACAACTGCTATCACAATTTAACTAAACGACATTGCTTTTTATTCTACAAAGAGAATTAGATGATCGCCAGCCACACCTGATATTTACGCTGAAAAAATTAAGGCCTTTTTTACCTTTAGGTAATGAACGAGGCAGGTTATTCAAAAACAACACTTGCGAAAAAGTTAGGCATTAAAGACGGCCATATCATTCGACTGGTAAATATTCCCCCTTATTATTTTTCGTTGTTTACAGATTTGCCGCCTACCATCAACATTACACGAAACAAAAAAATAAGGAAGCATTTCATACACTACTTCACAAAACAAAGCGCAGCACTTAGCAAGGATATTGCTGCATTAAAAAACGAAATTTTTCCGGATGGAATGATCTGGATTTCGTGGCCAAAAAAAACTTCAAAAGTTGCTACCGATGTAACCGAGGATGTTATCAGAAACATTGCTTTAACCAACGGTCTGGTGGATGTAAAAGTTTGCGCTGTTGATGAAACCTGGTCGGGCCTTAAGTTGGTAATACCAGTGAAGGATAGGAAAAGCCTATCATCACCTTTTTTGCTTTGAATAGTACGGTTTTAATTTTTTCATGCCTTCATAATAAAATGTACTCTCGCCGTTGAAACCATATTTGCCGTTGAGTGTCACCATTTGTTCCAGCATTTGTTGTGTTACTAAAAAGCCGTTGGCCAGTGAAGTAAGTATACCGGGAAAAACCTTTTTCTTTTGTTCTTTTGTTAATTGACTACTTAGTTCTTTTAATGTTTTTTCGTAAGCAACTATATCGTAACGATATACCTGCGGCAACACTTCATCGGCATAGCCCCCATTGAGCCAGGTGGGCCAATCCTGCAGGTATTGTTCTTTACACCAGGGATAAATGCTGGGTGCCCAGGAAACAACTGCTTTTGCATTTTCACTCTTTATCTTGCCGTATAATTCTTTTCCATAAGCACTCAGCTTGTCGGCACGCCATTGCACCCAGGCACTATCCTTCCAGTTCTTCGGGGGCCGAGCTCCCGAGTGTTCTTTGGCATATACTGTTTTTGTATAGCTGTCGTATCCTCCTTCGCCCGGCATAGCCGGCAGGCGGTCATCACCCTGAATACCATCGGCCTTATATTTTTTTACAAACTCCACTATCATTTCGGTCATAAATCCCTGCACTTCGGGATGCAGGGAGTTCCACCAGTAAAACTTATTTTTTTGCAACAAACTCCCAGCCTCATTCCTTCCCGCCCAGTGCGGATATTTTTTTAACCATATCCCCGTTGTATCATCGTAGGCATACGAAAAGCCAAACTCAAACCAACCAACTACACGTAGTCCGGCTTTGTGGCCTTCGTCAATTATCTCTTTTATGGGATCAAAGTTTTCATAAACCGGGTCTTGCCTGATACCAATATACTTTTCCACAACAGCACTTGGGTACATGGTAACACCATTATTCCACGTAACTACATAAATTGTATTGAGGCCAAATCGTTTGCAGCGTTGCACTGTTTCTTTAATTTTTTGTTTGGAAGTAAGTGCGTCACTACCAACATTTGTAACCCAGGTACCGCGTACGGGTGGCTGCTTTTTTTGACCGATAGAGGCAGCTGAATAAACAAGGAGAATAAACAAAAAAAGATTTCGCATGATTATGGTTGTAGTGTTTTTTTATATTCCTGGTAACGGTTGTATAAATGATGTGCCTGCACGTAAGAACTTTGCGGACTCATAAAATGCGGGAATTCGAACGTTATCGCTTTGTCGTATCCACAGCGTTGTGCGGCTTCCAGTTTCAAACGGAGTTTTTCGAATTTTATGGGCAGAAATTTTATCGGCATGTCGCGGTCAAAACTTTCAGCATTGGTCCAGCACTGCAACCCATATTGATCCGCTAATTTTTTATTCACCGTAAAAAATGTGTCGAGTTCAGTGTAGTCAATATGTCCGTCCTGGAAAGCCACCGCATCCACACTCCCCTGCAGGCCACTAAAAATTTCACCCCATTCTTTTTGGTGCTGTTCTACACCAACCGCGTCGGCCTTGGTCAATTCAGTTGATGCCGCCTGCACGGCTTTTTTCCCATCAATCCAGGGTGAAATAAACGTTGGCAATCCATTGCTGATTTGTTTGCATTGCAGCCCTAAAGTTTTAAATGCTTCGGTAGCCCCGATGGTACGCCGGCTAATTTCCATACTCAGGTACCAGCCGCTAAAAGATGGATGATGGCCGTACTGTTTCCACACCTCCTCAATCACAAATTTGTTGTCTTCAATTTCATTTGATAAATCACCCGTATCCCAATAACTGCCGCTGTCGTACAAACCAAAATAAAAATGCATAGCATACTTATCCGCAAGGGATAAAAAAAGCTCCAGTAAGTCAACCGGAGGTTGATAGCAACCCTTTTTGTGTATAAGATATTGGGAAGGATAGGCAAGAAACCTTCGGTAGCCGCCGCGTATCAAAATCACCGTATCAACACCCATGGCTACCATGTGTTGAAAGTCCTGTTCCCACTCTTTTGCACCCCAGTTTTGATGGGGTATGTCGTGCGAAATTTCGTCTATAAATGTGCCGGTAATTATCATCTTACTTCATGTAGCCTTTTTGCGTTAAAATTTTTTTCCACAACAGGTAGCCTGCGCCGGATAAATGCAGCCCGTCATTCGTGTATTGTACGTCAAGTTTACCCAGCGCATCCAAAAAACGGCTGTGCAAATCAACATACACAAGGTTCTGCTCCAAACACAAATTTCGCAGGGCTTTATTTACAAAAACAATGTGTTGACCTTTATTTTGGTGCCGTGCATATTCGGTAAAACTGTTGTTGGTTGGTAAAACGGACTGAATAAAGATTTTTGTTTTGGGCGACGCGGAGCGGATGCCCTGAACTATTTTTTTATAGTTGGCAACAATGATGCTGTCGGGAGTGTTTCGGGCAATATCATTTATGCCAATCATGATAAAAATCTTTGCGGGTTTTGAAGCTACCACTTCGTCAAGCCGGGCCAGCACACCAAAAGTATTATCGCCGGAAATACCCCGGTTTTTCACATTGATGTTGTTCCATATTTCAGTCCACTCGCCAATGTCGGTAATGCTGTTGCCCAGAAAAATAATTTCGTTTTTTTTATTGGGCAGCAAGCGGAATTGTGTAATCTTTTGTATGTAGTAGGTTGTGCGGTAGGTAGTGTCAATAAGCGATTGAGCGTTGATGTTAGTAGTGCAAAGGGAAAAAAAGAAAACGACGATACAAGTTGTAAACCACGAAGGCATGAAGCTACTAGGTTGCACGGAGGTTTTCGGAGTTTCTGTATGTCGTTGCGTCGATTTAAACCACGGCGACGGAGAGGTACAAAATTGTACGGAGGGCTTTTGTGTTCCTTCGTGTGTTTGCCTTTTAGTGGTTTGGCTCCCCGGTTGTTTTGCCCAATGGAATTCCAGGCGTACAAGAGTGCGACGCAAGAAAAGCTTATTAGAAAAACTCCGGCCCGGCAAACAAAAATTGATTTCGTTTTTCATTGGCTGATCATGTTTTGTTCCTGCGCAATTTCCGAAGCTGATGGTTCGGCTTCTACCTTTGCCAGCGGCACCAGCCAGGTTACAATAAATGCAGGTATGGTAGCGATGAGTACCCAAATAAAAAATTCTTTGTACCCTAAAAAATCGCTCACAAAACCACTCACCATCGATGGTAGCATAAACCCAAGATTCATTAAACCGCTGCCGAAAGCGTAATGGGCCATTTTGTATTTGCCCGGCGCGATATTCTGCATCATAAATAATATGAGGCCCACAAAACCAAAGCCGTAACCAAAATATTCAATAGCCACCGCCGCGCCAATTGCGTACACGTTGGTAGGTAAAACAACCGCTAACCAGGCATACGCCAAAAACGGCACATTAAAAAAGGCACACAATATCATCAGCGTTTTTCTTGTCAGTCCTTTGTTTGACACAAAATAACCAGCTGCAATTGAGCCCAGCACAAATGCGGCGGCACCTGCCACTCCATACAATACACCAATTTGCGAGGTGGATAAACCAAGGCCACCCTCGGCCCTGGCCGCCTTAAAAAACAATGGTGTGATTTTGATTGCCTGCCCCTCGGCAAAGCGGTAAAAAACAATAAAGGCCAGGCTATACCAAATGTATCTTTTCTGGAAAAAAGTAACGATCACATCTTTCAGTGTGGCCATACTTTCTTTAACCGAGTGCACGTTTGTGGCTTGCACACCTGCGGGCAACATACGGCTGTTGTAAATACCGAGTAACACCATAATAACGCCATACCCGAACATTACAAACATCCATGCTGTGGCAATACCCATCTTCTTTTCTAATTCGCCGGCCACATACACCAGCAAACCACCCGATACTACCTTGGCAATATTGTAAAATGCACCCTGCCAACCCACGTACTGCGCCTGTTGTTTTGGTGTAAGTTCATTAAGATAAACACCATCAGCGGCAGTGTCGTGCGTGGAAGCGCTGATGGCAATGATGGCAAATGCGGCTATGGACACACTGAAAAAAGCCTCCAGTTGTAGCGATAAGCCCACCAGCCCAAAAAGTACACCCGTAAAAATCTGTGTGGTATACACAAAAAACTTTTTGGTTTTAAACATTTCCAAAAAAGGGCCCCATAATGGTTTTAAAGTCCAGGGCAACATTATCAGCGAGGTCCAGAAGGCAATTTTAGAATCGGAGATGCCCATGTTTTTATACATGATGGAACTGGCTGCGGCTAAGGCCACAAACGGTAAGCCCATAGCAAACCAGGTTGTGGGGATCCAGGCGATTGGATGAGGTTTTTTAGTTGGTGGTTGTAGCACGAATGAGGTTGGTTAATGACATTAAAACAAAAATATCGTTTTTAAATTTTTTTAAAAAGATGACTAAAAATAGAAAAAATATTTATTTTCGAATGAGTTCTCAGAAAATAAAAACGTTTTGCCATGCACCTCTCAAAAATTTTCCTCTCCATTACCCTGTTGGTTCTGCTTGCTAACTGCTCCAAAAAAACTTCAGGCGGCGGTAGCACACCAAATCCCACACCCGTGCCAACACCCACTCCAACCCCATCGCCGGTTGACTCCAACACACTACGGGGTGCCTGGGTAACCACCACCGCCAGCACAGCGCTGAACAGCCGGGCCGACATTAAAAATACCGTTGCAACCTTTAAAGCTGCGGGTATGAACCAGGTTTTTATTGTGGTGTACAACAATGCCAGAACGGTGTATCCCAGCACAGTGCTGCAGGCCGTCAACGGCTCGTTAATCAAAGAAGGTTTCGAGGGTCGCGATCCCTTGCAGGAAATGATTGAAGAGGCGCACGCACAAAATATGAAAGTACACGCCTGGTTCGAGTATGGATTTTCGTCCTCTTACTCAGCAAGCGGTGGTTCTATCATTGCCGCCAAACCGGGTTGGGCCAGCAAAAATTCAAGCGGGGCACTGGTTGTAAAAAATGGTTTCGACTGGCTGAATGCTTTTCACCCAGAGGTACAGGACTTTTTAATGAACCTGGTAAAAGAGGTGGTAACCAAATACGACGTGGATGGTGTGCAGGGCGACGACCGCCTGCCGGCTATGCCCAGCGAGGGCGGCTACGATGATTACACGGTAAATTTATACAAAGCCGAAAACGGCGGTATTGCTCCGCCAACCAATTCAAAAGACGCGGGATGGATACAGTGGCGGGCTAAAAAACTTAATGGTTTTATGAAGCGCATGTACACCGAGGTAAAGGCGTTGAAACCAAAAGTGAAGGTTATTATGTCGCCCAGCCCCTACCCATTTAGTTTAACCGAGTACCTGCAGGACTGGCCCACATGGGTGGACAGCAGTTGGGTTGACGGTGTAATTCCGCAGTGTTACAGGTACGATATAGCGGCCTACAAAGCCACCATGCAAGGGCAAAAAACCTATTTTAAAAACAAGCTGAATTTATTCACGCCGGGTGTTTTATTGAAGAGCGGCACCTACCTGCCGACCGATCAGTTTTTAACCGAAATGATACAGGCCAACCGCGCCGAAGGGTTGAAGGGTGAAATATTTTTCTTTTACGAAGGAGTGAAGGATAAGATCAATTATTTCGCCACGCAGTATCCGTTTATAAAGTAGTAAACTCCCTTTACCCCTGAAGATGCGGCTTAGGTTGAGTCGTACTTTTGTTTTCCGATAATTCTTTTTAATTCAATGATAATTATTTTGCCAGCAGAAGTTCCTGTGGCATCATCCGTTGCGTCGCACTCTTGTACTTTTTGGAATTTTATTGAGCAGTTCAGAACCACCGGGGCACAAAGGCACTGAGTTACACAGAAGACTTCCCTGTCATTCCCTGTGTTTTCCGTGCCTCCGTTGTTAAAAAAATCACACATGAAGAAGACAATCCTATTCGTTTTTTATATCTGCTTCATCACGTTTTTACAAGCACAAAAGCTTACCGATAAAGTAGATGTCTTTCTCGGCACCGGTGGTCACGGCCATGTATATCCGGGTGCAACTGTGCCTTTTGGTATGGTGCAACTTAGCCCCGACAATGGCAAACAAGGTTGGGACTGGAGCAGCGGTTATCATTACAGCAGCGACAGCATTGCTGGTTTTTCGCATACGCATTTAAGTGGCACCGGTATCGGCGACTGGTGCGATATTTCGGTGATGCCTTTCCTGCAATTAAACGCAAAGGAACTACGTACAAAATTTTCGCATGCAAATGAAACAGCCCGGCCGGGGTATTACAAAGTGAACCTGGATAACAACATTGTCTGTGAAATGACCGCAACCGAAAGAAATGGTTTTCACAGATACACATTTCCCGGCAATGAAGGCTGGCTGCAGTTTGATATGGGCTTTGCTATTAACTGGGATAAACTTACAGGCAGCTATTTAAAACTGCTGAACGACAGCACCCTCGTTGGCTATAGGTTTTCAACAGGCTGGGCAAAAAACCAAAAGGTATTTTTTGCTGCGAGGTTTTCAAAATCTGTCAGCGAAATTTTGTTCATCGATTCATCGGGCAAAAATCAATCACCAACTAGTTTCGACAAGGCCATCAAAACACAATTAAAATTTAACACCAACGGCGAACCGTTATTAGTGCGGGTGGCACTAAGCAGCATTGGCACTGACAAAGCAATTAAAGCTTTAGTGGAAACGGAGGGAATTTTGTTTGACGAAGTGAAACAACAGGCCGATGGTTTGTGGGAAAAAGAATTGGGTAAGATAAAAATCAAAGCTCCTAAAGAATTTGAAACCAAATTTTATACAGCCATTTATCGTACTTGTTTGGCACCGGTTGTTTATTCAGATTTAGATGGCAGCTATCGCAACCACAACGACAAAGTGTATAATAATCATTCAAAAAAATACACCGTGTTTTCCCTGTGGGATACCTTTCGTGCACTGCATCCTTTATTCACCATTACACAACCGGAACGATTACCCGATATGCTCAACAGCATGTTGAGTTTTTACGACGACAACGGTTTACTACCCGTTTGGGATTTAAGCACCTGGGAAACAAATACCATGACTGGCTATCATTCCATTCCGGTTTTAGCAGATGCCATTTTAAAGAACATAAAAGGGTTTGATGTTGAAAAAGCATATACCGCAATGCTAAAAAGTGCTCATCAAAATCAGCGCGGCACGCAGGATTACGTTCGCTTAGGCTACCTGCCCCAGGACAAACATGGCTGGAGTGTAACCATTACATTAGAATATGCATTTGATGACTGGTGCATTGCCCTGGTGGCAAAAAAATTGGGCAAGCAAAAAGATTATGAAACCTTCATGAAGAGAAGCCTTAGCTACCAAAAGTTATTTGACAAACAAACAGGTTTTATGCGGGCTAAAGACAGCAGTGGAAAATTTATCGAACCATTTGATCCACTTCTTTCCGAACACGGTTTTGAAGGACAGTACATTGAGGGCACGGCCTGGCAGCATAGTTTTTTTGTACCACACGATGTGTCGGGGCTCGCCAAATTGTATGGCGGAAATGAAAAACTGGTACGTAAGCTCGATACACTTTTCTCCACATCTTCCGAGCTACATGGCGAAAATGTTTCGGGCGATGTTACCGGACTGATTGGCCAATATGCACATGGCAACGAACCCAGTCATCACATCATTTACATGTACACCCCTCTTGGCCATCCGCAGAAAGCAGCACAGAAAATAAAACTGGTAGTTGACAGCATGTACCAACTGGGACCAGATGGTTTGCCGGGCAACGACGATTGCGGACAAATGAGTGCCTGGCTTGTTTGGACTGCCTTGGGTATGTATCCTATGAACCCTGCGAGTGGTGAATATGTTTTTGGTTATCCTTTGGTAGAAGAGGCGGTGTTGCAATTGCCCGCTGGTAAAAAACTGCTCATCAAAATTCATCGTCAAAAAACGGGGAGCGCATCGGGTATTCAAAAGATTTTATTGAATGGCAGGGCTATAAAAACATCAGTCAAACATATCGATTTACTGAAGGGCGGGCGGCTCGATTATTTTGTGAAGGATTAATTGCAGAGCGGTACAAAACAATTACGAAGCAATATTGCAGACATACAAATTAGGTCTTTGCAATACCAATGCAGCCTAGGTTTTCCATAACCATTTGCGTTTGGTAAAGAAGAGCGTAATGAGTGAAACAATACCAGTAAATAAAACACCTTTCACAAATCCCGTCCATGCATTACCGTTCATGGCATCAAATATTTGTATGGCTCCGGTTACATGCAGCAGTGGCGTAAGCAGCAGGTTGCCTGCTACGTAAGCTACCATTGGGTTGCGTCCATTCAATGCTAAGTAGTTACTGATGATGGCGCCGGTTTTGCCAGCCTGCAAGCCATAAAAACCAATCAGCATAAAAAAAGCAAGGCCGGTGGTTACAAAATAATAGCTGTAGGTAGAGGGATCTTTTTTAATACCGCCTTCAAACGCCTCAAAAAACAATCCTAATAACAATAGGAAAGTACCACAGTTAAAAAACTGTTTCAGCAAATTATTAAATGGTGCATGGGTTTTTAACCGATAATACAGCGCCGCTAAAATGCCAACCGTTACACCGACGTTTAATTCCATGTATCTGCCAAAGAGCAACGCCACGTTGGTAATGATAAGTACAAAGGCAAGAGTTGTTATCAATAAAAATGAAGAATGAGCCGGTAGCGGTTTTGCCCCGGGTAATTTCAGTTCATTCTCTTTTTCCGCACTGTATTTTATTAACCACTTCCCGGCTATTGTGCCCGGCAGAATGATGAAGAGATATTTCAGGTAATAAAATTTGTACACCCACGGCAGCGGCGAGTAATTGAAAAACATTTCATTCCAGCTACCGGCTTCTTTCGCTCCCAAAAAAATAGCAGCAACAAAAGCCAGTAAACCAATGCGTAAAAAGGGCTTCGTCTTTGTAAGCCACCAGGTGATTGTACCAAAAAAAGCCATGTTGGCCAGCACCAGTATAATGATATCAATCTTGTCGAACTGAAAACCTTTTCCCTTGTTGAAGGGCAGCAGGTACAATAGCAAAAAGGCGGCTGCAAACGCCATTATTTTCAATACCACAAACAAGGTTTTTCGCTTTTCTCCCTTGTACTGGTAAAACTGAAAGCATATAAGAACGAAGCCAAGTACCGACAGCAGGTAGTGGATGAGCGTGGGGTTTTCCGCTATTACCCAGGCCCGCATGTGATACGAAAAGAATGCAAAAAAAGTAAGGAGCAGATAACGCCTGGCTGCAACCCAAAATACTTTTATAAATGTCGCATTGGTCTTTTGCAGTTTTAATAACGACAATGGTATAGCGGCACCCATGCTAAAAAGGAAAAATGGAAACACCAGGTCAACCCATGTAATGCCCGGAATAGAGGGGTTAAATTTATGAAGTGGCGGGGGCACTTGTGCATGATACATCCATGCAGGCAACACGCCACCAAAGGCAACGCTGCCCGAGAGTATCATCGTTAAAATAGCGAAGCCACGGAGTGCATCAAGGCTTTGGTTTCTTTCCTTCATTGTAAAAACAAGGGCAGCAATAAATGCCGCCCATTGTAAACTGTAAAAAATTTTTTACCAGCCGGGGTTTTGAGTAAGCGTTGGTACTTTGTCCCGTTCGCCCTGCGGTATGGGCAACAAAATATGCTGGTTGGGTTTAAACAACCGCAGCTCTCTTTTTAAGCGCAATGCATCACCGTTTGGCCAGGATATTGGCACATAGTACGTTGCATCAAAAACGGGTGGTGGAGCAGGGTTAATAAACTCTAATCCGGTTGGCGTCAGTCGCATGGAAGAATTGCTTTCGCCATACAATTGAAGGGGCATTACTTTGAGTGCATAACCTCCGTCATCCCACCGGCGCATGTCGGGCAAATGCAAACCCTCGTTGGCAAACTCCACAGTTTTTTCACGACGTACCAGTGCTTTAAATTTTGCAGGGTTAGCCAAAACATCGGCAGCAACGGCTGGCATTCCTGCTCTAGCACGTACACGGTTTACTATTGCAGCAACGGTAGTGGCAGCAGCACCAGTTTCCATTTTTGCTTCGGCGTTAATTAAAAGTATTTCGGCAAAACGCATGTATAGCCAACCCACTTTAAAAAAGTTTCCGGCTGTACCATTTATGTCTCGGTCCTGCACATACTTACGCCATAAATTTCCGAGTCCGTTCAAGCGGGGTCCAAAAATATTTGCACTATCCTGGTTAGTTAGTGTTGATGGAAATGTAATCACCCGTGTTGTTGGATTATACGTTGCGGCAGTGGCATTATAAAAATTAAAAACAATGCTGGTAAATCCCTGCACAACAATTGTGTCGCCGGGCACAATAACTGTTTGCGCCATCCGGGGGTCGCGGTTTTTATTGGGCTGGGCGGGATTATACAAGGGCGATTCAGCTATATTTTTTCCATCGGTGCATTCAAACAAATCAACCAAAAACTGTGTAGGAAAATGGCTTGACTGCCCACCGTTATTGCGTGAGCCCTGCACCAGTTGCAGGTAAGAGAATGACCCCGCATCTGCATCGCCAAACGGATACCAGAACATAATTTCATTGGCGGCATTTGTTTTTTGCCCAGCCAAACGAAAGAGGCTTTGAAAAACAGGGTTAAGGCCATACGGACCGTTGGCAATAATATTATCGGTCAGGCTTGCGGCTTTTGCATAGTCTTTGTCAACCATGGCTAACCTGGCTGCAATACCCAATGCCACACCCCTGCTCACCCTGCCTGCCTGCGCCGGCAGCCATTCCAAATCGGCGGTTAACCCTTCTAATTCTGTTACCAGCGTTTTAATAATTGTTGACTTGGAAACACGCACCGGGTTATACAACTCATTGTCGTTGGCCGGTGGCGCCATTGGAAAAGGCACGTCACCAAAATAAGAAACCAAATACCAGTAAGCCATGGCACGCAACACTTTTGCTTCGGCAATTACACGGCTGTATGCTGTGGGCGTCATTGTTGGCTGTGCAGTGGGCATGTAAAATAAAAGGTTGTTAGCCCGCTGAATTACCTGGTAAAACCCAGCCCATAGTTCGGCAACAGTGCCATTGGTGGCGTCGTAACTACCTCCGCCTACTGTTCCCGTTAATGCCCTCTCCATTCCTATTTCGGTGTACAAATCCATTTTGGCGTAGTAGGTAGTTGGGTTGCTAAAACCCGGGCTAATGGTGCGGGCACCTACCGCATTGTACACACCAGTTAGCGCAGCCTGCACCTGGTCGCCATTTAAATAATAATTACGCTGTGTGTCGGCAGAAAGCGGGTCTCTGTCGAGGTATTTTTTGCAGGAACCCAGGCTGGTACTAATTACTGCCAGTACCAGGAATCCATAAACAATATTCTTTTTCATACTTGCTTTTTTGTTGAATTAAAAACGAAGGTTTACACCGGCCGTATAGGTTTTCATGATGGGGTAAAATGATCCGTTGGAGTTACTGGGCTCCGGATCGAAACCGGGTTCGTAATCTGAAACCGTAAATGGATTAACGGCGTTTACATAAAACCGCAACTGTTCAATTCCCAACCGTTTTGTTAGGCTATTAGGAAGGGTGTAACCAAGCGTTATATGTTTCACCCGCATAAAGGCACCGTTGCGCAACCAAAAGTCGGAGGATATGTAATTGCCATTACCGCCCGAGTACAATCTTGGGTAAGCTGCATCGGTTTTAGAAGTTGTCCAGCGGTCAAGCACTGTAGTTAGGCCCGACGCAATCCAGTTGCCGGCATTGAATGGTTCTACACCAACACCCGATATGTAGTTGTCGCGTTTACCCACGCCAAACAAAAACACGTTCAGGTCAAAACCTTTGAAGTCAACATTGAGATTTAAGCTGTAATCGTACCGCGGAAAATTATTACCCAGGAGTACACGGTCCTTTGCATTGATGGTATCGTTGCCGTCGGTATCAACATACCTGATATCGCCCGGGCCGGTGGTGCGGGTGCTATTGTAAGGCCTGGCAAAATTGTCGCCCACCTGGTACAAGCCATTGGTGCGATACAGGTTGTACGAGTAGATAGAGTAACCGGCGCGGGAAACGCGGTTGCCAGTAACAATATCCTGACCTTTAGTATCGAGTACCTTGGTGCGTACATCGGAAAGATTACCCGTTACACTAAAATTTAGTTTGCCAATATTGCTGCGGTAGGTGCTTGAAAATTCCCATCCATTATTTACCATGGATGCCGCGTTGCGTGGAATGGTGGGGTTGGTCGCTACATAGCCCGCCACGTTATTCAGCGGAAAATCTATCAGCATTTCGTCGATCTTTTTGCGATAAACATCAATGGTAACATTCAACTTATTTCGCAGGAAGGCTAAGTCGAGGCCAACATTACTTTGGCTGGAAGTTTCCCAACTGATCAACTCATTTGGAATACCATTGAGTGAAGCACCAGTTGATAATTGGCTGTTGAAATAGTAGGCGGTACCACCGTTTAGCGTAGCCACAAATGGATAGTTGGTACCCACTTCCTGGTTACCCAGTTTACCGTACGATGCACGAAGTTTTGCGTAATTGATAAAACCAACATCACTCATAAAGTTTTCCTTCGACAATACCCAACCGGCCGATACGCCGGGGAAAAATCCCCACTGATTGTCTAACGCCTGGCTAAACCTGGAGGCACCATCGTACCTGCCCGTAAACTCCAGGAAATACTTGTCGTTATAGTTGTAATTAAACCGGCCAAAAAATCCGGCAAGCGAATAATCGGTAGCCGAGCCACTTGGTAGTTGTGCCACAGCGGAGGTGGCAAGATTTAGATACGGCCTTGTTGGATCGGGTAAGCCTGCCCGCGACACACCAATGGAAGTAACAGTGTTATCTAATGCCTGAAAACCACCTTGTAATTTAAACCGGTGTACACTCTTTAAATTATACGAGTAGGTACCAGAAGCATAGTATTGATTATTGATGTTGCGATTGTTGGTGTAGCTAAGGGTAGAGTCACCAATCATACGGTCGAAAGCATAGGAGTTGGTAACTGGGTTTGGATTGTAAGAACCGTACGCTGCTCTTGCCGCGTAGGCTTCGGTGTACGAGGAGCGGCTGTTATATGCTGCCTCAAGAAAAAAGTTTTTGAACACTTCGGCATTTAATGCAAACCGCAACGACAGGGTTGGTGTATTGGCTTTGTTTATTCCCGATGCTTCGGCAGCTGCTACCGGATTAATTCGATTGCTCTGACCCGCATCACCATATTGCCCGTTAGCAAATTTTGCAGGGAAGTTTCGGGCCATCGAAATACCGCGTTGTACAATTTCTACAGGGGCCATCCCGGCCGGCTGAATGTTGGTTGAATTGGTATAGAAAAGATCGGAGGTAAACTTTACCCGCTCGCTGATCTTTACATCGCTGTTCAAGCGCAGATCGTATTTTTTAAACCGGTTGTTCACAATAATGCCTTGTTGATCGAGTAACGTACCCGAAGCAAGAAAACTCACTTTATCCGTTCCACCGTTCACAATGATGTTGTGGTTCTGCATCAGGCCCGAGTTCTGAAAAATCAGGTCTTTCCAATCAGTATTAAAAACGGTTAAATTATTTGCGGGTGTGCTGCGATACAAATCTATAATGGCCTGCGAGTAGGGCAATACTGTTGAACCAGTGTTGGCAACGGCTTCGTTATTTAAAAGCATATTGTCGACAGCCGAAAGTAAATCGGGGAAGTTAGTGGGTGTTTGTTTTGACACAAAACTGTTGAAGGAGATGGAGGTTTTACCCGCCTGGCCCCTTTTAGTTTTTACAAGAATAACACCATTGGTTCCGCGAACGCCATACACCGCGGTTGATGCCGCATCTTTCAACACAGAAATGCTTTCGATAATGTTTGGGTCAATATCATTGAGGCTCACTCCTTCAACTCCGTCAACAACAATTAATGGCCCACTCGAATTGGTGATGGAACCAATGCCCCGAATATTAATGGCACCGCCATCAGCACCGGGTTGCCCCGACCCTTGCTGCACCACTACTCCCGAAGCAAAACCCTGCAAGGCCATACTGGTACTTGCCATGGGCCGCTTTGTTAGCTGGTCGCCTTTAATAACCGATACGGAACTGGTGATGGCTGATCGCCTTTGTGTGCCATAACCCACAACTACCACATCGTTCAGGCGGTCGTTTGTTTCGGTTAAAGAAAATGAGATGGATGTACCATCTACTAATTTCTCGTGCGTGGCAAAACCAATACCCGAAACCACCAGCGTTTGTCCATTGGCGGCAGTAATACTGAAGTCGCCGTTGGCATTGGTAGTGGTGCCGCGGCTGGTACCTTTTACGGTTACCGAAATACCTTCAATTGGCTGACCGGCGGCAGTTGATATCCGGCCGGTAACTTTCATGTCCTGTGCGTGGCCCATCTGCCATCCCATCAACAGTACAAGCAACAAAGAAGCAATCTTTCTCATTTTTTTCAATTTGGTTTTACAATCAATTTTTAATTCGCAAAAGCACCCGTATGGTTTATGTTTTTCGTAGAGAAAGGATCCAATATTTTATCGAACAACACGGCTAATTCAAGCCTTGTGATTTTTCTGCCAGTGTCAAAATTTTCTAAGCCCCAGGCGTTCCAGTTTTTTTCAATGAGCAGGATGGGCTTTAGGTTTTTTTTATTCGCAATTTTTCGATACCGGGTATGGTTAACCTGCCAGGCGGCCCGCACCGCTTCACTTATTAAAACCCCATCGCCCGAGAAGAAATAGTTGGCTTTTTTGAAGTCATTTAAATCCTGCGCAAATGATTTTGAATGCGCCAGCGAGTCGGGGTAAAACCAGGTTTGGTTGGCCCATTTATTTGGTATGCCAACACCTTTTAAAATACCAGTGGCGCCAATTTTTTGAACCGCTTCCCAATGCGGGTTATCGGGCAATACATCTATGTATGGCATGATGTAAGCTTTGGCTTTCAGCAGTTGATTTTGTACCGAGCGCACAGTAATTTTTCGGGGGACGATATTTTGTTTCGAGGATAATGCCGCCAACATTCCAGCGGCCTGCCCTGTTAACAATACAACTGGTTGCAGGCGGGTGGTTCCATTTACAACGTTGCTTACCGAAATACCTTTTTCGGCGATGATGAGGTTGTCAACTGTTTTTGGAATCAACGCACCAAGTGGAATATTGTATGAGGGTACTGGATAAAATTCGAGATGCTGTGGTGCTGCGGAATTTTTTTTATGGTGATGATCAAGGGGGTAATCGCCAACGGAAATGCCGGTGCGGTACAAGGCGTCGCCGTAGGTAAAGGGTTCGGAAAGATGCTGCATGGTTAGCCGCACTAAACCTTGTACTCTCCGCCCCTCGCGGTGATAGGGCATTAGTGCAAGTTTATCCGTGGTGGGAAATTCATCATTGGCTAATCCTAAATTTTTAAAGCCTAACTGTTGCTGAATAAAATAAACAAACCGGAGTGTTTGTTCCTTAGCCCTGGTAAGTTCTTTTTCTCTCTGCGCTTCATTTAGCTCTACTATATTGAGATAAATATCATTGCCATAGCCCGGCCAGTTAAGCATGTACTTACCATTAGGTAATTTGCCGTAATCCAGCATTTTTTTAGCATCAACCGAAGGAGCTTTTCTTGTTTTGTCTTTGTAATAATCCGTGCAGGCGCCGTCAAATTCATCGGGGGTGTAACCGGCTGGTTTTGAAATGGTGTGATCGCCAGTTACATAGTCTTTCAAAATAGCAACATAGGTAAGGTCTTGTACAATATTGTTTGATTTTTCGATACCAACATTTTCGCCGGTGATGGAGTTTGCTTCCATTCCTAAATCGTACGCAGCACCCGCTGCTTTCATCACATCGCCCAATTCGGTGGCGTCAATAAAAACTTTTGCTGTGATAACTATCGTGTCGCTGGTTTTTTTCTGAACGAATTTTACCGATGAAATTTTTTTCCCAATTTTTTTGACCGAGTACAGGCTGTAGTGATAATACACCGTTAATGCTTTTTCTTTTGCCGCCATGCTTTTAAAAATGCTGTCGGCTACGTGCGGCTCGAATAAAGTATTACTTACCCATCCGGTTTCCACAGCTTTCGGTCCACCGTAAACTTTGTACAACTGTTCTCTGAATTCTTTCCATAACCCCGATGGCAAACGATGGTTGCCATCCACTGCCGAAACACCGGCCGCCGAAATCATTCCGCCTAACCAGGGCATGGGTTCAACAATAATTGTTTTCACACCAAGCCTTGCACTTTGAATGCCGGCCGCTGTTCCGCCAACGCCACCGCCAATTACCAAAACATCGGTGGCAACTATTTTTTGGGCATGGCACATCATTGCCATTATACCAAAAGCACCAAAAAGAATTTTTTTAATCATACAGTTGCCCCCGGTTTACCTCGTTTTTTATAACTTTTTTTCTAAGGACGGTTAATGGATTTTGATCCAATTTTTTTATTCCTGCTCCAGCGTTTTCCATACCTGGTATAACGAGCGGGGAATATGAAAACATCCTTTCCATTTGCCACCTTTTAATGGCATTAAAACTTTTCCTTCCCGGTTGAGGTAGCCAAACCATTCGGCATACTCCGGGTCTTTAAAATGTTGCCATGTGTAGTGGTGTAGTTTTTCAAACCACTCTGCGCAACGCTCATCGCCGGTTAGCTGGTAACCTTTTGCCAACGCAACCAATGCCTCCACATGTACCCACCAAAGTTTTTGGTCCCACTCCAGCTGCTGCGGTGGTGTGCCTTTTACATCCATAAAATAAAAGATGCCACCAAATTCTTTATCCCAGGCATACTCGAGCGTGTGCAGCATAATAGCCACAGCTCTTTTTATCAGGTCTTCATCATCCATTCGTTTACCCAAATCCATAATAAACCACATGGCTTCAATGGCGTGCCCGGGGTTCAACAACCTTCCTTCAAACGAGTTGCAAAAGCTGCCATCCTCGTACACGTTTTCCAGTATTAAGCCATGTTCTGGCTGGTAAAAAACTTCCATCACCTCATGAATAACGGTTGGAATAAATTCATCTACTTTTTCTTTCCCGAGGAGGTGTTCCAGTTCCAACGCAAGGTTGCAGAGGATCATAGGCAGGCTAAAATTTTTTAAATTTCTGGTACCCGCATAGGCTTTATTGTACTGGCCCTTCCAGTTGTGCTGCCTTTTTAAAATGTTTTGAAAAGTGTTGAGTGCAATTTGTTTGTGCAGATCCGAAGGCATTGCTTTATCCAGGGAAGCAAAGGCCATCGTAGCAAAGCAGTCGCTGAAAATATTATATGGTTGCACCAATGGTTTCCCTTCGGCTGTAAGAGAAAAATACCAGTTGCCCTCGCTGTCTCTTCCATGCTTCTGCATAAAACCGGCACCATGCAATGCCATATCCAGCCATTCTTCGTTTTGGGCCACGTTGTTGTACATAAAACTGAAGCACCAAACCCCACGGCCCTGGAGCCACATGAATTTATCGGTATCGTAAACCGACCCATCCCGATTTAAGCAAGTAAAATATCCGCCATTCTCGTTGTCTCTACTATTGTTGAGCCAAAACGGAAGAATATTATGAAGCAGCTCGTTTTTATACAACGCAGCATACTTTTTTAAAGACAGAAGGGAAAAGGTTTTGGAAGGCAGCTTAAGTACATCCACTATCATCGGTTTAAGAAACCGAATTTTGTATTTTTTTTATTAACTACCAAAACTTTTTTAAAAAATTTATTTAGTGAAATGCGCTAACTTGATTTTACTGAGCGCTTTTCCCGATTTTTACACAAACCGGTTTTTGCATGTCACAACTATTATTTGAAGTTTTTTCTGACGAAAACACCAATGGTGTTGCCTATAAAAACAAATGGCTTAAACGGGCAATTATCTCTCATTTAGATTCATCGGGAAATGCAACAGTTGCTGCCTTAAGTAAAGAGCTAAACATCAGCACGCCCAAAATCATCAACCTGGTTAATGACATGATAAAGGATGGCCTGATAAAAGATGACGGTAAGGTCGACTCCACCGGTGGCCGCCGTGCAAGCCTATATGGTCTTGTGGCGGAGGCGGCTTTTTTTATTGGGGTTGATGTAAAACGCTACTCAATTAATATTGGCTTACTTGACTTTAAAAAAACACTGGTTACCATTAAAGAAGATGTACCCTACAAATTAGAAAACACGCAGGAGTCGTTTGATGAAATGATTAAGGTGATACAACAGTTTATTGAAGAACAACCCGTGGAGAAAGAGAAAATTGTTGCTGCCGGTATCAACCTCTCCGGCCGCATTAACAATGCGAATGGCTATAGCTATAGCTTTTTTCACTTTCATGAAGAGCCCCTTGCGCTGACCATTGAAAACCTCCTGGGCATAAAAACCTTTTTAGAGAACGATTCACGTGCCATGGCCTACGGCGAATTTTGCTGCGGCTCTGTTACCAGCGAAAGAAATGTGCTTTTTATCAATATGGATTATGGCACCGGACTAGGTATCTTGGTAGATGGCAAAGTATATTACGGCAAGTCGGGGTTTAGTGGTGAGTTTGGGCACATACCTCTTTTCAACAACGAAATTATTTGCCAGTGCGGCAAGCGGGGTTGCCTGGAAACAGAAGCATCGGGCAATGCCTTGGTAAGATTGTTCAAAGAAAAAATCAGCAACGGTTCCACTTCACAACTTTTGAAAAAAATTGATGACCTCTCAAATCTGAAGCTGCATCAAATTATAGAAGCAGCACAAAATGATGATATGCTATCGATTGAATTGATTGGAGAGATAGGAGAAAAAATCGGGCGGGGCATTGCGCTGCTCATCAATATTTTTAACCCGGAGTTGGTAGTACTGGGTGGTACGTTGGCACAAACCGGCGACTATATTCGCCTGCCAATACGAAGTGCTTTAAACAAATATTCTTTGAGCCTGGTGAATAATGATTCGAGCTTGAAAATGTCGAAGCTGCAGGAAAAAGCCGGAGTGATTGGTGGATGTTTAATGGCGAGGAATAAAGTATTTGCGTCAAACAAAATTGATTAAACAGTAATGTTGAGGGAGACTCCAGGTTTCCAAAATTTAGATGTAGGGGCATGCTGAGTTGCCACAAAAATTGTTGGCCAACCAAGGGTAATCGAAAGCAACAAAAGTTGTGTTGCACCGGAGATCAACAACAAAAAAGCCAGCGTTTCTTTTGAAGAATTTCCGTCCTTAATAAACAAGATTTCAAATAAAGTTGGCTATAAGTAAGCCAGGCCGGAGAGCGGTTATTTTACCTTCTGAAAATTGCACGCATCAATGAGGGTACAGCCATCAAAAATTTTAGAGTGTGCTGCTTTGGTGAAGGCTACATAAAAAACAAACGTTAATATACGCCCTGCCCTTCTTATCATCGGCATTGGTTGACGAAAAAAACCCGAAAGAAACAAACCATGTTTCTTTCGGGAAGTATACTATCGGGGGTAGAGGTGTGCTTTACTTAAACAACCTCCATATATCCAAACCAAAAGCATAAAGCATTAAACCAAGCAATAACACCATACCCACCATTTGCGCATATTCCATAAACTTATCGCTGGGCTTCCGGCCGGTAATCATTTCGTAAATGGTGAACAATGCATGACCACCATCCAATGCAGGAATGGGCAAAATGTTCATGAAGGCGAGGATGATAGAAAACAGGGCGGTCATCGTCCAGAAGCGATACCAATCCCACACGCCGCCAAAGGTTTTGCCGATAGAAATTACGCTGCCAAGGTTATCAGAAACCTTGTGTTCTTTAGAAGTGAACAATAAGCCAATGCCGGTGATGTAATCGCCTAACCTGTCCACCCCGTAATTTATGCCGGCGGGTATTGATTGAAAGAACGAATACTTTTTCTTTTCTGTAGTCAACAGGCTGTCATAACTTTTTATATCAATGGCCGTTCTTGCATATTCGTCGGTTTTTACAACGGTTTGCACCGTATCGGTTCCATTGCGTAATAACTGGAGTGTTATGTTTTGATTGGTGAGTTTCTTTTTTGTTGCTACATACTCATCAAAATAATTGAAGCGGGTGTTGTTCACGCCAATTACTTTGTCGCCGGCCTGTAAATTGCCCGAAACTATTTTGACATTTTTACCAGAAGAAATGATGATGGGAATACGTGGATATAAAAAAAGTTGTTGCTGGTTTTTTGTAATGTTCGACAAAAATCCCTTTGGCAACGTTACCATTGTATCACGGCCGTTTCGGTTAACGGTTAGTGTGGTGGTTTCATTTAAGAAAACACTTTTCCTTATTTCATCGAGGTACTGCACCGGTTTATTATTTACTGCGCTAATGGCATCGCCATTTTGTAAACCGGCAGTTTGTGCTAATGAATCAACCGACAGGCCATAGGTTAAATTTTTCACCGGCAATCTTTCCTCGCCCCATACAAAAAGTATCATGGCAAATAACACTAAAGCAAGAACGAAGTTTACAATCACGCCACCCAACATAATTATCAATCGTTGCCAGGCCGGCTTGCTTCTAAATTCGTAAGGTTGGGCAGGTTGGTTCAGTTGTTCTTTGTCCATGCTTTCGTCAATCATGCCCGAAATTTTTACATAGCCGCCAAGCGGTATCCAACCTAAACCATATTCGGTTTCACCAATTTTCTTTTTCCATATTGAAAACCAGGGGTTGAAAAAAAGATAAAACTTATCAACGCGGCATCCAAACCATTTGGCAGGTAAAAAATGTCCCATCTCGTGCAGCACTACAAGAATGGAAAAGGCAAGTATAAATTGCCCAATGTTGGCGAACATGGCTGACCAGTTTATTGCTAATAGATACATAATGATAAAACCCCTGTCTTCCCCGGCTGGCGAAGAATTTTTATACACTTCTTTTTTGGGAAGTGATTTTTTAAAAAAATACAATAGGCCACGGAGACACCAATCTGCTTTTTTAAAACCATAAAAAACAGTTAGCGGTTCACATAGTTGAAGCCTGCTGAATAATGATTTGCTGTACAAGTGTGCGACGCAAGGGACGCTAAATATGTATTCAATTGCACGGTACAAAATCTAAAACTCGTTTCAAAAAGCGGTGCAATATAATAATACGTGGGAGATAAAGTTGAGTTCAGCAATTTGATTGATATTGCTTTAACGCCGCTTTATAGTGCCCCCGGGGTTTAGTATGAGGGTAGTTATAACTTCGGGGTTTAGTATGAGGGTAATTATAACTTAATAATATCCGCGGCATAGCTGCGGGCTTCGCCATCACTTTCGTAATAATCTTCTAAGGTTGGTTTGGCGATAAAGGAAACTTTTTGCATTGTTCTTTCAATTACATCGGTCATATCAACAAAGCCTAAGCGGTTGCGCAAAAAAGCATACACGGCAATTTCATTTGCCGCGTTTAATATACAGGGGAGGTTGCCTCCGGTATTTAATGCCTCCATTGCCAAACTTAAATTGCGAAAAGTTCGCAGGTCGGGTTCTTCAAAACTTAGTGCTTTCAACTTTTTAAAATCGCAACGGGGATATTGGTTTTGCAGACGTTCGGGAAAACCGAGGGCATATTGAATGGGAAGCTTCATATCGGGCAGGCCCATTTGTGCTTTTACGCTACCATCCTGAAACTGCACCATTGAATGAATAATACTTTGCGGATGAACCAACACTTCTATTTGTGCGGGCTGTAAATTAAACAGCCACTTGGCTTCAATCATTTCGAGGCCTTTGTTCATTAGGGTGGCCGAGTCAACACTGATTTTCGCACCCATGGTCCAGTTAGGATGTTGTAGTGCATGTTCCCGTTTTACATTAACCAGGTAGTTGGTTTTTTTACCAAGAAAAGGGCCACCTGACGCAGTGAGAATTATTTTTTCTATCGGGTTGTTTACCTCTCCCACCAGGCATTGAAAAATGGCCGAATGCTCAGAATCAACGGGAATGATGGGCACTCTTTTTTCAAGTGCATTCTGCATTACAATATCGCCGGCAACAACGAGTGTTTCTTTATTGGAAAGAGCAATTGCCTTGCCCGCATTGATGGCTTGTAATGTTGGTTTTAGCCCGGCAAAGCCAACAATTGCGGCCAACATCAAATCGTAAACGTCCATTGCCGCAACTTCTTCAAGCGCCTTTTCGCCGGCAAAAACTTTTACATCTGTGTTTGCCAATGCTTCTTTAACAATGGTGTATTTCTGCTGATCGGCCACCACAACAATGCTGGGTTTAAATTGAATTGCCTGCTTTATCAGCAACTCGTGGTTGCCATTACATGTAAGTACTTCAGCAGAAAATCTTGTGGGGTGTTGTGCAATTACTTCCAATGCCTGTGTACCAATTGAGCCAGTGGAACCAAAAATGGCAATGCGTTTTGTGCGGGAAGTTTGCTGCATGTACGTGTTTTTCGAATTTGGGTTTAAAAGTAAGGGAAGAAGTAAGACGATAGACAGAAGACATTAGACCCGGAGACACAAGACACAAGACAAAAGACATAAAACACGAGACATAAGACACAAGGCAAAAGACAGAATAATTTTTGGGTCTTCAGGTCTTCGAGTCTAATATCTTCAGGTCTTCAGGTCTTCAGCACATCTCACCGCACATATTCACTACTCCACTTACCGATGGCATCGGCTATACGCCGGTCGTTACTCAGGCGTGGTACTTTATTTTGGCCACCCAACTTACCAACCGATTTCATGTAGCTGATAAAACCCCCTTTTCTCACCGGTGTAATTTTTAGGGGTTGTAAAATATTTCCTCGTACCAAATCATCGTAATAAATATTTTTCTGCCGTAGCGCATTATCAACCTTTTGTGCAAATGCGTCCGGTTGGTAGGGTTCATTCTCAAATTCTACAAACCACTCGTGAAAACTTTTCTCGCCATCCGCCGCAATCATTGGTGCCACTGTAAACTCTGTTACACGAACGTTTTCCTCCGCCGCTACTTTTAATAAACAGTGCTCCACCTCTTCGGCAATAACGTGCTCGCCAAATGCCGATATAAAATGTTTTGTGCGGCCCGTAACTACAATACGGTACGGATTGGTGCTTACAAACTTTATCGTGTCGCCAATGTTATAACCCCAAAGGCCTGCATTGTTATTAATTATGAGTGCATAGTTTTCGCCGGTTTTTACCTGGTGCAATGAAAGCCGCGTGGGATTATCGTTGAAAATTTCGGCGGCGGGCACAAACTCAAAATAAATACCACTGCATGTATTTAATAAAAGGCCCTCATCGGTTTGCGAATCCTGGAACGCAAAAAATCCTTCCGATGCCGGGACGGTTTCAATAGTGTCAACCTTCTTTCCAATGCTTTGAAATAATTTTGCCTTGTATGGTTCAAAGTTTACTCCACCGTGTACCAGCACCGAAAAATTGGGAAATAAATCAGTAATTTTTTTGCTGCTTTTTTCCTGCAGCCTGTCAAAATACATTTGCACCCAGGGTGGAATGCCGCTTATGAGCGTCATATTTTGGTCGATGGTTTCAGCAACAATTTTATCTAATTTGGTTTCCCAATCCTCAATACAATTGGTTTCGTAAGAAGGCAGTTGGTTGGCCCGCAGGTAGCTGGGTATATGATGATTGACAATGCCACTCAACCGGCCGGTGGGTATGCCCCCCACCCTTTCCAACTCGGGTGAGCCTGACAAAAAAATTAATTTACCATCGGCAAACATAGTGTTGCCGGTTTCGGCCATGTAACACAAAAGGGCATTTCGGGCAGTGTTGATATGGTTTGACACGGAGTCTTTTGAAATGGGAATATATTTAACACCGCTTGTGGTACCTGATGTTTTGGCAAAATAAATGGGTTTGCCCTTCCAAAGAATATTGTGCTTGCCTTCTTTTATTTTGTCAATCCATGGCTTGAGGGCTTCGTAATCCCGTACCGGAACCGCTTCTTTAAATTGCTGGTAATTGCCTACGTCCTGCAGGCGGTGTTCTTTGCCAAACTCCGTTAGGCGGGCAACTTTCAGCAGGCTTTTCAATACACTTTCCTGGTCGGCTAAAGCGCTGGCCGCCCCTTTTTTTATTTTGCTATGTATGTAGGATGCAAAGGGTTTTGCAAGAAATGACTTAATGTTCATAGGCAAGTTGAAAGCGGCACGAATATACAGCATCGTGGTTAAGGGGTTCTTAATTGAGTATTTTGGGAAAATTAAACCTTTGCCACTTCAAATCTTCCCCTTACTTTTGCCTCCCCAAATTCCCGATGGTCGGGCGTTATGGATAAAATTTTGAACCGTTATGTTCGCAGTAGTAAAAATAGCCGGTAAGCAATTCAAGGTTGAAAAAGATCAAACGCTTTATGTACCAAACGTTGGCGGCAACGCCGGCGATAAGCTTGAATTTTCTGATGTGATATTGGCTGATGCAAATGGCAATTTAAAATTCAGCAACGGCGGTGTAAAAATACAGGCCGAAGTTATTGGGCAGGTTAAAGGCGACAAAGTAATTGCCTACAAACAAAAACGCAGAAAAGGTTTTCGTAAAAAGTTAGGGCACCGCACACACTACACAAAAATCAAGATCAACGAAATAGCGTAAAATAAATTCCAAATCAAAAATTCCAAATCACATTCCATGTGGAATTTGGGATTTAAAAATTTTCAATTTTTATCTCATGGCACATAAAAAAGGCGAAGGCTCCGTAAAAAATGGTCGCGACTCAAACAGTAAACGTTTGGGTGTAAAAATATTTGGAGGTCAGGCCGCAATTTCCGGAAACATAATTATTCGTCAACGCGGAACAGTTTACCATGCTGGTAAAAATGTTGGTGTTGGAAAAGATTTTACACTGTTTGCATTAACAGATGGTGTTGTTGAATTTAAAAAAGGAAGACAAGACAGAACCTATGTTTCTGTTGCTGAAACCGAAGTTGCTGTTGAAGCAACTGCTTAATGGCTTTGAATATTGTTGGTCAAAAAACTTTGACAGTTAAAAATCTATCTATACTTTTACTGTCGTTAAGATTTTTTTACTAACCATTAAATTTCAAAAACATGGCAACAGCAAAAAAGGCAGCTAAAAAAGCAGCCCCAAAAAAAGCAGCAGCAAAAAAAGCGGCTCCTAAAAAAGCAGCAGCAAAAAAAGCAGCTCCAAAAAAAGCAGCGAAAAAAGCGGCTCCTAAAAAAGCAGCGAAAAAAGCAGCTTCAAAGAAGAAGTAAGAAAATAACTTTAGAAGTTATAGCAGTCCCGGTTCAGCCGGGACTTTTTTTTGCCCCCTCTTCCCCAATAGAAAGAGGCTTTGTTACACTCCTTTTTTATGGCGACGTTTGTACAATTGATATTTGCATGCTTACAACTAATTTCATGCGGAGGCCGAAGGGAACGCAGAGATGATACGCCGCTCCCGAAGTTTCGGCAGCTGCTTTCTATGAGCAATGCAATTTGCTTTTTCAAGAAAGACAGCAGGCTTTATTGAGAACTATCTAGTAAAATAATTTATGGACAACTACGCAATTGCCGATCAGCTCTCCTTGCTTTCCAAGCTAATGGATATCCACGGAGAGAATTCATTTAAGTCGAAAAGTTATTCCTCCACAGCCTTCACTATAGAAAAACTGCCTGGGGAAATCAGTTCGTTTCCAAAGGAAAAAATATTGTCCATTAGAGGCATTGGTGAAAGTGTGGGCAAAAATATTATTGAGATCATTGAAACGGGTTCGATGCAGCAATTACAAAACCTGATAAAAAAAACTCCAGAAGGTGTTTTGGAAATGATGAACATTAAAGGCCTTGGGCCAAAAAAAATAAACCTGCTGTGGAAAGAGTTAGGTATTGAAACCATTGATGACCTGCAGGAAGCCTGCAACGAAAATATTATTGCCACACAAAAAGGTTTTGGCGAAAAAACTCAAAACAAAATTGTTGAGTCAATTCAGTTTCAGCAAGAAGCAAAAGGCAAATACCTATATGCAAAAGCAGAAGCATTTGCTGAGGCATTTAGCGAAAAACTAAAAATCATTCTGCCGAAAAAAAAGTTTGAGATAACGGGTGCCTTTCGCAGGCAACTGGAAATAATTGAAACGCTCGACTGGGTAACAACAGCAACGTCGGCCGAACTAAAAGAAGAATTAGTGACGCAACAAATGCAGTTAGTAACCGACAGGGATGGCATGTTAATATTGAATGCGGAGAATGCCTTGTTACTGCGTTTTTTTATTACCGACGAAAAACATTTTGCCACTACCCTCTTTGAAACAAGCTGCAGTGACGATTTTTTGAACGAGTGGCAAACTCATTTTCAAACAAATACCGACGCAAAAAATGAAGAAGAAATTTTTGCCTCGGCAGGGGTAAACTTTATACCCGCATTTGTACGGGAAACCAAAGAGGTATTACAAAAACCTCTTCCCAAAAACCAAAACATTGTTGCGATAAATTCGGTGAAGGGCCTCATTCATTCGCACAGCAACTGGAGCGATGGCAGTAACACCATTGATGAAATGGCAGGGGCGTTGATTGGCCTGGGTTTCGAATATCTTGTTCTCTCCGATCATTCAAAAGCCGCTTACTACGCCACTGGTCTGCACGAAGAAAAAATAAAACAACAACACAAGTACATTGACGAACTAAATAAAAAACTTTCGCCATTCAAAATTTTTAAAAGTATAGAATGCGACATACTGAGTGATGGCAAACTGGATTATGATGCTAGTGTGCTCTCAACGTTTGACCTTGTGATTACCTCCATCCATAGCAACCTTGACATGCCGGAAGAAAAAGCAATGAAAAGGTTGCTCGGCGCCATCACTAATCCATACACCACCATCATGGGCCACCTTACCGGCAGGTTGCTTTTAAAACGAAATGGCTACCCGGTAGATCACAAAACAATTATTGACGCTTGTGCCGAACACAACGTAGCAATTGAAATTAATGCCAACCCAAAACGTTTGGATATGGACTGGCGATGGATTGATTATGCTTTGGAAAAAAATGTGCTGCTGTCCATCAATCCGGACGCCCATACGATCGAGGAATTTCAAAACATTAAATACGGTGTGCTGGTTGCGCAAAAAGGCGGACTGACAGCAGAAAAAAACATAAGCAGCTTTTCGTTGCAGCAGTTTGAAATATTTTTGGAAGAAACAAAAAAGAAAAAAGGGATTTGGTGAATGCAGCCGCGGATTTGCTAAACAATTGGTAGCTGCACAAAAAATTTGGCGCCCTTACCCTCCGTCGTTTCAAACCTAATTTCGCCTTTAAATTGCTCAGTAATGCTTTTGCACATAGCAAGGCCGAGCCCTGTGCCAGAAGTTTTTGTTGTAAAATTTGGCGTAAATATTTTTGATTGAATTTCTTCGGGTATACCCTCGCCATTGTCCTCAACCGTAATGAGAATTTTATTTTTCTTTCGTTGTTCGGCGATTTTTATCACAGCATGTTTATCGCCGGCCGCATCCAATGCATTTGTCAGCAGATTTGTGAACAATCGATTCATCTGTGTTTTATCGGCCTTCAAAATTATACTGCCTTCAACTTTACGCCAATGAATGGTAACCTGTGGATTAGCGCTGAATAAATCAACAAGCGAAGCAAGTATGCTATGTAAATCCAGCAGTTCAATTTTTTTATTACCAATGTTGGCGAACTGCGAAAAGTCGGCGGCAATTTTTGAGAGGTGATCAATCTGTTCGATAAGTGTTGTTGCAACGTTTGTTGTTAGCTCGTTTACATTGGGCTGGTTTTCATTAATAGCCTTTTGTAAATACTGTATGGTTAGTTTCATTGGCGTAAGCGGATTTTTTATTTCATGTGCCACCTGCCTTGCCATTTCCCGCCAGGCTCCTTCCCTTTCGCTTTTGGCTAAGGCCTCGGCGCTTTTTTCCAGTTCATGCACCATTTTATTATAGTGCTTTACCAGTTCGCCAATTTCATCGTTCCGCTCCCAAACAATTTCTTCATTGGTCTTGCTCAATGTTATGTCGCGCATTTTAGCGCCAATTACCGAAAAAGATTGTGTGATTTTATTTGTGATGAACAAAGCCACAATGCCGGCAATTAAAAAAATAAATGCGTTGAGGTTAATGATGGTCACCAGGAAGTTTGATATCTCCTGTTTCAAATCGAGTTGCGAAGAGAAGTATGGAATGTTGATGTATTTTTTTACTTCGCCTTTATCATTACGCACAGCGGAGTAAATGCTCAAATAGTCCAGCGAACTTAGTTTTTCCTGTTGCACTCTTTGCACTTCCCGCAGCCTGCTCAAATGATAATAGGCAAGTGGGTGCATTTTTTTACTGAGGATGCCCTTGTTGTAAACTTCCTCATCAGATGTGTGTTCAAGATCGCCATTAAGGTCGTACACATTGATATCAACATTGTGTATGTCGGCGGCTTCGTGTATCAGGCGGTTGAGGGCAATAGAGGCAGCCGAATCCTGTGCGGAGGATGTATCCCTAAAAGAAGCTGTCAGTTCCTGCTCCATCTGTTTAACCATGATGCCTGCCGTTAAGCTTAGCCTGTCTTCATTATTACGGTTGTAGCGATCAATAAAAAAAGAAATGGTTGCCGCACCAATAACCAAAAACGAAAGCACACTGATAAAAATTACGGTGCCATGTATTTGCGTACGAATGTTTAACTGCGCAAACAAATTCAGATGTTTCAACTTACCAGAGAAGCGGAGAAAAAATGAAATCATTTGTATAAAACCAACCATAAAAAGAAACGCACAAAACAAACAGGAAAATAGGGTAATGCTTTCGAGTAGTGAATTTTGTTTACGAGCTACTACCACAATTTTTCGGGGGTTGGCTTTATACCAAAGCTCATTGTTACTCCCGTTGGTTCTCTGTTCAAATTCTAAAACAGGCACCTGCTCTTCGTCCAATGTTATTTGAAATGGATATTTCGCCGAAGAATTGCGCAGCAACCTGTTATTATAAATAGCATAGGAATACAACGGCGAATTTTCAACATCGTTGCGGTTGAGTACACGAAACAACTCGGGGTAAAGTGCATCGCTGCTGCCATATTCTTTTGGGGTTGAAATAATGAAGAAGCTGCCTTTGAAACCCGAGCTGTCCTCGATTACTCTTTTGGTGATATAATTAAAACGGTCGTAGGAGGTTTCGTGAAAGTACAGATCAGGGATGCCAGTCGGCCGGCTTTGTGCAGTGAAAATCGTATTTAGTTCGTCGTACTTATCTGTATAAAAATTATTTACAGGATTGTTCTGGTCGTCAAACACATAAATACGTGTATCGTACCGGTTGCTGTAGCCGGTGAAGTTTGACCTGAGAATACTATCACGCAAAAACTCGTTTTCATTACTGTTCCGAAACCTGCTAAAATTTTTCTGTAAAAAGCGGTTATCTAAATACGTTATAGCAATGCTCATTATTCTTTCGGCCGAAGGGTCGGTGAGCTGATCATACTTCTCGGCCACACCTTTTCTAATGCGCAACTCATTTTCGCGGTTGCCCTGCAGAATAATAACCGCCAGCGAGGCGGAAAAAACAAATATCCAAAACAACACACCAGCCACGGTGGCTTTAAAACTGTTGATGATAAATTGCTCCTGGCTTAAAAGCAGCGTATAAATAATGAGCCAGATTAAAACCGGAAGATGAAAGAGAACAATCTCGTTACCGGTGCGCAGGGTTAAAAGACCAAGGCCGGCAGCGGCAATAACAAAATAAATAAACAACCTGCGGCCTTTGAATGCCGGCAGTATAAACCGGAAGAGGAGCCGGCTAAAAAAATAGTAGCCAAGGCAAAGAAGGGCAAGCACTACAAAACCAACGAGGGTATAAATGTCAATGGAAAAAAAATCGTTTACGTTAAAGGAGATTTTTGAATTGGCCACTAAACCCCGCACCACATTAGCAAATTGGAACGTGGCAAAGATTAAAATGAAAACCGAAGCGAGGGCTATCGGATAAATTTTTTTGCCCCAGAGTATTTTTGGCAAACGCCTGACTGGCCCAACGCTGTACCAGGTAAATAATACAATCCAACAAAAAAAAGCAGTGTTCAGCAACAGGTCGCCAAGCGAACGGTTAACGTCGTTGGTAGCGTAGATCAGCGGATCGAATAATTCGAATTGCCGGAGCGTAATAACCGCCGGGAAAAAATATATCAGCCCCCTGATACCAAGTATTGCAACTATAAGAAACAAAATGCCACTGAATGTTCGACCCCGTTTTACGAGGTCTGCGGCAACTAAATGTGCGTACAGCAATGAAAAAAAAAGTGCCGCTAACCTAAGCAGCAGTGTGATGGTATCAGTAACGAGCAGGTTGGTGTACGCCACTTTTTTTATGTAGAACAAAATGCTATTATCAACCGAACGAATGGGATAAATAGTTTCGGCTTCTGAGAGGGTGATTTTTTTTATGGCCTCATCGTCATGTACAAACTTCGTGTCCAGGTAATCGGTTTCCAGGTAGTATTTGTTGAGCACCGGAATAACCACGTAGGCCACCACAGTATTGCTCATGTTTTGTAACTGCAGTGTTTTTTTATGCACCACATGCCAGCCATTGGGCAACAGCCTAAAACTTTTTCCATCTGCATCTAAGCCGGGTGTGGGTGGCAGTATTTCCTGGTTATT
Organism: Chitinophagales bacterium; assembly: GCA_031425835.1. GTDB lineage: Bacteria > Bacteroidota > Bacteroidia > Chitinophagales > Chitinophagaceae > Flavisolibacter. Next base: position 198,399 of record JANPKD010000049.1, on the reverse strand, counting down.
CCAAAAAAGCAATTCCTGATCGCCGTTAATTGTCTCAGCAAATAAAAAAACGCCATAATTTTTCGCCTCAATTATTTTAAACTCTTCAAGTGTTTCTGTTTGCAATACCAGCTTACGCAGCAAGGCACTATCGGTTAAGAACGTGTTTGCGCCTTGTTCCTCAGTTTGAATGTAACGCTCGAGCAATCGCTGCTGCCTTTTTATGGAAGGTTGTACCTGAAAATAACTGGCTGTAATGAAGGAAATGACAAATAACGCGGCGGCAAGAAAAATTAAGCTGCGTTTAGGAAGAGGACTATGTTTTTGTGCAAGGCTCAATCTTTCTGTAGTTTGATTTCATTCCAGATGGCATCCATTTCTTGTAATGACATTGTGTTAAGGTTATGTCCATTGGCAACTGCTTTCTCTTCCATTAAAGTAAAACGGCGGATAAATTTTTTATTGGTAACCTCTAAAGCATTTTCCGCATCAAGTTTCAAAAATCGTGCAAAATTGACTAATGAAAAAAGCAGGTCGCCAAACTCCTCCTCTATTTTATTTTGTTCACCTGCGTCAATGGCTTCCTGTAGTTCGGCCTCTTCTTCTTTTACTTTTTCCCACACCTGTTCTTTTGTTTCCCATTCAAAACCCACCTGCTTTGCTTTTTCCTGCAGGCGCATGGCCTTAACCATCGCCGGCAAGGCCTTGGGCACACCCGATAACACCGAAGTTTTGCCTTCCTGTAATTTAATTTTTTCCCAATTGCGTTTTACATCGTCATCATTCTGCACCACTACTACTTGTCCCGCATTTGCGGAATCGCCGTAAATATGCGGGTGGCGGTTAATCAATTTTGTTGTAATGCCTTCTATTACTTCTTCTATAGAAAAATGCTTTTGTTCTTCCCCGATTTTTGCATAAAAAACTATGTGCAGCAGAAGGTCGCCCAATTCTTCCTTAATTCCTTTCCAGTTGGTTTCGGTTATAGCATCGGTTAGCTCGTAGGTTTCCTCAATGGTCATTTGCCGAAGCGTGTTTATTGTTTGCTTCCTATCCCACGGGCACCCCTCCCGCAACTCTGCCATTATCTTCACCAATTTTTCGAACGCGTTGCCAGGTTGGTTCATTTTTTTACAGTTGTATGAATGACAATAATAAAAACAAAAGCATAATTACCACCATCATAATAATTGCGGCCAGGCCGAGTATAAGAAACTTAAAAATTGTTTTAACCCACCCCTGCCCGTAAAATCGTTTCATGCCAATAAGCAGGTATACGCCGATGCTTAAAATGAACAGTACTGCAAACACACGGAAAATGCCCCAATGAAGCCAGTTGTACATCAAAGAAAAAAACAGGTAGAAGAGCAGGATGATTAGAGCGAAAATATAGTGATACAGGGTGAAGATGGCATGATCGCTATAAAAAAAATGCTTTCGTCTTAAATACAAAAGTTTTAAAAACAGGGCAAAAAATGGCAACGACACAAACAAAATATATGGGAACCTGTGCATGAAAACCTTACTGAATTCCAAAATCATGGCTTGCCTGTCGTCGCCAAACTTTGCTTTGGTTTGTGTAAGCTTTTTGTTCAAAGTTTTTTCAAGCCAATTGTTATTGCTTGTAACTAACAATTCGTTTTTTATTCTTTCAGCCTTCATAAAATAACTGCTGTCAAACATCTTTATTTTAAACACCGAATCGGTTAAAGCCATTGGCTGTTTTGAGAGAGCAATGTTGTAGGCCGTGTCGAGTAAATAGCTCAATTGTTTATCTAACGCCGGGTCAGAATTGCGGCTGTTGGAATTATAAAGGCTGGAGGCATACTCCAGTCTTTCCATTTTGGTCATTGGTCTTTCAGGGTCGGTTATCGTAATGATCTCCGTCGAGGGATCCCGCACAGCAAAGAAGATGACAAAAAACAACGCAGAAGTAAAAAGGTACATCCGCACCGGGTCGAGCCAGGAAATACGCTTGCCAACTATGTATTGTTTTGGAATGAAGCCGGGCTGAAAAAGCAATTTTTTTAAGGTCAGGTAAAACTTGCCGTCGAAGTGGAGTACATCATAAATGAAATGCCGCACAAACCCCACGACGGAGTGTTTCGGCGGAATATTTTCCTGACCGCAAACATGGCAATAACGGCCATGAAGTTCGGCGTGGCAGTTAAGACAATTTTTTTCCTGGCGTTCTGGTTGGTGCGACACGCAAAATTTTTCTTAAAAATACCTACAAAAAAATCAGTTGGCCGATTGTTTCCGCCTCCTGAAAAATGCAATCACTATTTTTGACCGTGTCGATATCCCTTAATTGGGTGCACCCACAATTTGAAAAATCAAATCTCCTTAAATGAAACTCCTTTTCGCGACAGTCATTATCCTGGCCTCATCAAAAATTTCGGCACAACATTTTTATAAAGACATTATTGGCACTAAAGAAACTGCCGCTACACTGCGGGGCTATGTGCAAAATAAAGTTAGCCGCGTGTTGCTGAGCACTTACAATGCCAACAATACCCGCGACGAAGATTTTTCGGTTGACCAGCAATTTGCCAAAGGCGAACTGCGTACAATAACCCGCTCGGATTTGAACAACCAATCGACTTTGATTTCCTACACCGATGGCGACAGCAGGGTAATAAAAACTATAGATAGTAGTGCAGTTGTTGTTACTACTACCAATTATAAATACAACCCGTTGGGACAGCTTCTTTCGATGAATAGTTTTTCTTCCGACTCGGCGAAAACCACCACTCAAAGAGAGGAGCATTTATGGCAGTACATTGATGAGAAGCCGGTGAAAATGTTGCGTATAAAAAATAGTACCGACACAGCATTCGTAAATTTCAAACTTGATGAAAATGGCAATGTAATTGAAGAAGCAGAAGTGCGCAAAGGCATAGCGGCAGAACCAGTTTATTATTATTACGATTCGAAAAACAGGCTTACCGATATTGTTCGGTATAACCGAAAGGCAAAAAAATTACTGCCCGAGTACATGTTTGAATATTCCCCTGCCGGTCAGGTTATTCAAAAGATTACCGTACCCTCAAACAACGACAATTATCTTATTTGGCGTTACCAATACAATAGCCAGGGTTTAAAAATCAAAGAAGTTATTTACAACAAACAAAAAGAGCTGGCTGGTAAAATTGAATACCAATATTCTTTTGGCGGTTGATGCACAGCCATCTATCCGTCGCTTTAAAAATTGAGTATTGCATTTTGCGATTACTGAATTTTCACTTTCACATTTAGAAACTATAACCTTCCAATAAACCTGTAGCCCACACCTGACTCAGTTAATAAATATTTTGGTCTGTTAGCATCATCCTCTATCTTCTTTCTTATTTGTGCAATAAACACTCTTAGGTACTGCGATTGATTGATATAGCCTGGTCCCCAAATAGCCCTTAATAGATACTGGTGGGTTAAAACCTTACTCTCGTTTTTAGCAAGCAGGGCTAATAGATTGTATTCGGTAGAAGTTAGCTTAAGTAATTCGGAATTTTTCTTGACTGTTCTTGCCTCCAGGTCTATTTGTAAATCCCCGAAGTCGAGTAGCGTATCGTTTTCCTCGGCGATAGCATTTCGTAAGGCCGAGCGGATACGGGCCAGCAACTCACCCGTACGAAAAGGCTTTGACAAATAATCATTGGCGCCATTGTCCAACGCTCTTACAATGTCTTCTTCAGCCTTTTGAACCGACAAAATGATAATTGGAGCCGTGTACCATTTTCTTAATTTCTGCAAAACAATATGCCCACTTTCATCCGGGAGACCAAGATCAAGCAGAATTAATTCAGGTGGGTGATTGCCTGCTACTATTAAACCTTCTTTAGCTGTGTTAGCGGCCCTGAAAACATAGCCATTGCTTTGCAGCGTAATTTCCAAAAGCTTTCTAATTTGCTGTTCGTCATCAATTACTAAAATTTCTGCTTTGCTCATACTGCGTCAGTTTTTAGAGAACTGGTCTTAACAGGAATGTAGACGTTGAACAAAGCGCCACCAGTTTTCTTATTCTGTAATTCTACAGTACCCCCCAGTGCCTCAATAAACCCTTTTACTATTGAAAGGCCAAGGCCTGAGCCCGAACCCTTTTGAAACCGTTCACGGGAGAATTTATGAAACACATCTTTTACGTCTACATCCACAAAGCCTCTCCCGCTATCCTCAACCATTATCTTTAATAGGTTTGCGTGACACATTGCAGAAATTTCAATCTTGCTATTTTGTTCCGTATGAAATGCTGCATTATTGAGCAGGTTATAAATTACTTGCTCCAACATCCCCTGATCAATGCTGCACAATGGCAGGTTCTGATTCATACTCACGCCTATCCTTCTTGAAAGATTATTCTCTTCAACTCTTTTTACAACTTCATAGATAAGTTCCTGGATATCGCACCAGTCATTCCTGGGCTTAATATGCCCCGATTCGAGTCGGGAAATATTTAGAAGATTTTCTACCTGCTGATTGAGCCGAAGGGAAGCTTTTGAAATTTCGGTTATCAACTGATCTTTCTCTGCCGCTGTAAGGTTCGTGTTTAGTTGTAAATTATCTGCAGCTCCAATAATAGCAGCAATCGGCGTTCGCAGTTCGTGTGAAAGTGAATTTAAAATGGTGTTGTACAACTTAACGCTGTTAGCCCTTTCTTCTTTCAATCTTGAAGCTTTTTCTACCTGCCTAATTTTATAAGTAAGCACCCCATTAATCATGGATATTATAAAATACATGATGAGGAGAATGGTATCCTCTGTAGTATCTACATGAATTGTAAAGCGGGGAGGAATAAAGAAGAAGTCCCAGATAAGGGCACTGAGTGCGGCAGATAATAAAACAGGAAGAATGTCAAATGTGACAGCCAGTATTGATACGGTAACTAACAAAATTAACGCAGCAACCCTGTAGCCAATAAAACCGGACAATCCAAAGCAAATGGCAGCTACTATAATAATGGTTGCAGCACTGTAAATGTATTGCCTGCCTTTACTTACTGTCATAAACAAAAATCCCTTCATGCGCAGATAAATTTAACCAAAAGTAATTTGCCTTTGGTAAAAGGAAATGAAGATCTCATAAATGGTATAAAGATTTTATAAGGATTTGACGGCCCATCTACAAACAGGCATCTGTGGTTACTACTTTTGGCATCCAGAAATCATCAGATGTCATTACATAACAAAGTATCCGTCGCAGGTCTCCTCGTTGCCCTTGGAATCATTTATGGAGATATTGGCACCTCTCCTCTATACGTGTTAAACGCAATTACCAATGGAAAAACCATCACACAAGATTTAATCATTGGCTCGTTGTCACTCATCATTTACACCTTAACCCTCCAAACTACAATCAAGTACGTCATTCTTACTTTGCAGGCAGATAATAAAGGAGAGGGTGGAATATTTTCACTCTTTGCACTAGTAAGGAGGCGAAAAAAATGGCTGGTGATTCCGGCTATGATTGGTGGTGCAGCATTGCTTGCAGACGGCATGATTACACCACCAATTACAGTTACATCGGCAATTGAAGGATTAAAAGTGCTGCCGGCAATTGGGACAATAAGCCAAACGACGGTAATCTATATTGTACTCGGAATTTTAGCAGTGCTGTTTTTTATTCAACAATTTGGCACGGCACTGATTGGGCGGTTCTTTGGCCCGGTGATGACAGTCTGGTTTGTCATGCTGGCACTCTTAGGCATCATCCATTTTGCAGATGATTTAAGTGTATTCAAAGCATTTAATCCCTATTACGGTTTTAAGCTATTGGCAACATACCCCCGGGGTTTTTACATTTTAGGTGGCGTATTTCTTTGCACCACCGGCGCGGAGGCATTGTATTCCGATTTAGGTCACTGCGGAAAATGGAACATCCGCTACTCCTGGATATTTGTAAAAACCTGTTTAATTCTAAACTATTTGGGACAAGGTGCTTGGTTGCTGAGCAACTACGGCGGCAAACCCATCACTGCTCAAATGATTGATGGAGGGTTTAATCCTTTCTTCGGCCTGATGCCTGGTTGGTTTTTATACTTTGGCGTTGCCATTGCAACCGGGGCGGCTATCATTGCAAGCCAGGCTTTAATCTCCGGCTCTTTCACGCTTATTAGTGAAGCCATCCGTTTAAATCTTTGGCCTAAGTTCCGTATTGTTTATCCTACCGAAGCACGAGGGCAATTATACATTCCGGCTATAAACCTGTTATTGTTTGCAGGCTGTGTGGGCATCGTTCTTTATTTTAAAAAAGCGGCCAACATGGAGGCGGCCTATGGGTTAGCCATCACCCTTTGCATGATTGCTACTTCTGTGCTTTTCGCCAATTTTATGGTACTGCATAGAACCAAACCTTTGCTGATCTACTTATACCTGATCGTTTTTTTGATCATAGAGTTTAGCTTCCTATACGCGAATATGGAAAAGTTCCCTCACGGTGGATATGTAGCTGTGCTAGTTGGAGGGTTGCTGTTTTTAGTTATGTACAATTGGTTTAAAGCAAGAAAAATTAAAAACAGGTATGTTGAGTTTGTAAGATTAAACGATTATGTACCTAAGCTTCAGGAATTGAGCAATGATCGTTCAGTACCAAAATATGCTACACACCTCGTGTATTTAACCAGCGCCGATAACCCGAAAGAAATTGAGCATAAAATCATTTATTCTATTTTAAATAAAAAACCGAAAAGAGCTAACATCTATTGGTTTGTGCATGTTGATACGGTTGATAACCCGTACACTGCTGAATACTCCGTTGCACATGTAATACCAAACGACATTATAAGAGTAGAGTTTAGGCTAGGCTTTCGTGTACAACCCCGGATTAACTTGTTGTTTCGCCAGGTAGTTGAAGAGCTGGTGAAAAACAGGGAAGTAAATGTTACCAGCCGGTACGAGAGTTTGGAAAAAAATAACGTTGTTGGCGATTTTCAGTTCATAGTATTAGAGAAGTATTTAAGCGCCGATAACGAACTGCCTATCTGGGAAAGACTAATAATGAAACTGCACTTTTGGTTAAAGGAAATAAGCCTTTCCGAGGAGCGGGGATTTGGCTTAGATGCAAGCACTGTGACTGTTGAAAAATTTCCGCTTATTGTTACTCCCATTACAAATCTGAAACTGAAGAGAATCCAAGAGTAATGGAAAACAGGAAACGAAACTTTTGTCAATAATTTTGATCGTCATTGCCAGGCTTACAGCACTTTTTTGTTTATGATTGTTCGCAGTAAATTAGAATTGTTACGTTAAAACCGTTATGATCAACTGGAATCTTTTAATGCCTTGCAGAATAGTTCAGCTAAGCTTTGTTCTGTTAATTGTTGTATGCAATTACGCAAATGCACAAGATAGCGGAAGCAAGAAATCTCATTTTTACTGGAATACCTTTTTAGACATTTACTACTCGTATGATTTTGGCAAACCGGCAAATCATATAAAACCTCAGTTTTTATTCAATCACAATAGACACAACGAGGTTACTATTAATATTGCCTTACTCAGTCTTTCATACAGTGACTCAACAAAGCGGGCAAACATCGGACTTATGGCTGGAACCTATCCAGAGTATAATCTAGCCTCCGAGCCTGATGCGTTAAGGAATCTTTATGAGGCAAATATTGGAATAAAAATTTCTGAGAAACGGGAGCTATGGTTAGATGCAGGGATTATGCCTTCGCACATTGGGTTTGAAAGTGCAATAAGTAAAGATTGCTGGACCCTGACAAGAAGCATTCTGGCAGAAAACTCTCCGTATTACGAAGCAGGCATAAGAGTGTCGTACAGACCACATAGCAGAAAATGGTATTTGGCCGCATTAGTGCTCAACGGCTGGCAGCGAATTAAAAGAATTGATGGAAATAATACACCAGCATTTGGCACACAGGTTAGCTACTTACCTACGGATAATGTAATAATCAACAGCAGCTCTTTTATCGGTAGTGATAGACCTGATAGTGTAAAGCAGTGGCGTTACTTTCATAACTTTTATTCAACGTTTCAACTATCAGGAGTATGGAGTTTTACGTTAGGATTCGATATAGGATTTGAGCAAAAACACCGACAGGCTGCAAGCTTAAATAAATGGTATTCGCCTGTAATTATTTTGCGTTACAAAAACAAAAACTGGGCAGTAGCAACAAGAGTAGAATACTACCAGGACAAGCATGGAGTGATTGTGCCTTTAGTGAATAGTAAACCTTTTCAAATGCAGGGTTACTCTTTAAACATCGACCGAACGATAGGGAAAGGACTTCTTTGGCGGGTGGAAGGAAGGTTGTTAAAAAGTTCGACTGATTATTTTGTAGGTCAGACTGTAAGGTCTTCTAATGCTTCTGTAACAACATCCGTTTCCTTCCCATTTCATTGAACCGGTAAATGCAATGAGTTATAAGCCCGTTTATTTATGGTAGTATCAGTAGGCGAAGTGGCTTACGAATTAGGCTTTAAATACCCCCAACATTTTACACGTTTTTTTCAAGCAGCATGTTGGCAGCTCGCCAAATGAGTATAGAACTTCGGTTAATTAAAAGGTTAAGTGCAGGTGATTTTTTTACAGCAAAAAAAGCCCCCGTTATAATAGAAGTACAAGTCTTTTAGCTTTACCCCAAATTCAAGAATTATCGAACCCACTAATCGGATTTGCAAACGCTGCCCAAATTAAAACGAGTAATTTTTAGTATTGGAATGATTGAATTTGTACCTGTGAATTAATTAATGACCTTATTACTAACCCGCCATTCTTGTGGCGTCACTTTATAATCCTGTTTGAAGACACGGGCAAAATAGCCAGGGTCATTGTATCCGCAATCAACCGCAATTGAACCAATGCTATTAGCAGGATCTTTTAGTAATTCTTTGGCTTTGTTCATGCGAACGATACGAATAAACCTATTGGGAGAAAGGCCGGTAACTGCCTCCAATTTCCGGTGTAATTGCGAATGGCTGATAAATACGAGTTTGCACAATTGCTCCACACTAAAATCTGCGTCAGTCAGGTTTGCTTCTATAACTACTCTTATCTTTTTTACAAAGACATCTTCAATTTTATTTTGGCCAGCTAATGTTTCGGTAACAATAGCATATGGTTCAGGGTTGTCCATCCCTAATTTTTTCAGGTAGTATTGCTGCAGTTTATTTCGCAGCTCCAGCAATTTTTTTATCCGCACCAACAATTCCTCTTTGTGAAAAGGCTTTTGCAGATACTCATCGGCACCTTTTTGCAATCCTTCAATTTTGCTTTCCATATCAGCTTTTGCTGTGAGCATAACAATTGGGATGTGGCTGGTATGCTCATCGTTTCGTAGCCGTTCGCATAATTCAAAACCATCCACAAAGGGCATCATTACATCCGTAATAATCAGATCCGGTATTGTTTTAGTGGCTATGTCAAATCCTTCCCGTCCATCTTTACCAACAGCTAAACGATAATCCGACAGGCAGGTTGCGGTGTAAGCAACAACGTCTGCATTGTCTTCTACTAATAAGATCAATGGCTTGCTATTGTTTTGCTTTTCATTACTTATTGTTAGTCTGTTGATGTCCGTGTTTAGTTTTTGTTGAAACTTTTCTAGTACCTCCGGATTAGCACCCGCCGCTTCCAACGCAACTACTTTTTTCATTGGGAGCATCACCGTAAACTCGCTTCCTTTATTAGCACCTGCCGGTGGACTTTTTACGCTGATTTCACCTCCCATCAATTTTACCAGTTCTTTCGTTAGCGCCAATCCAATGCCTGTACCTTCCGCTTTGCGGGTGTGGCTGTTATCCAGTTGATAGAAGCGATCGAAAATGTGGTGCAACTGATCTTCGGGTATGCCGGTGCCGGTGTCTTTTACTTTTATTATCAGTGCCAGGTTTGTCGTTTCATCTTGCGCCAGGTTAATGCTTACATTGATATAGATATTTCCTTTCTCCGGTGTAAACTTTAAGGCATTGGATAATAGGTTGGCTACAATCTGCCGGATTTTTTCCGGATCGTAAGCAACATGCAAAGAATCGAGTTCCGTAAGGAAATGGACACCCTTCTGATTGCTCTCTGCTAATGAATGAAAAGACTCGACAACGTATCTGAGAAAGTTGATGATATCTCCATTCACTGATTGCATTGTCATTTTCCCGGCTTCCAGTTTCGATAAATCAAGCATTTCATTTACCAGGTTAAGCAGATTTTGACCATTACGTATGATCATGTTCATACTGTTGGTAAAGTTCTCCCCCGGCTTATTCATTAGCTGTTGTGTCATACCAAGTATTACCGTTAGTGGCGTACGAAACTCGTGGGTAATGTTGGTGTAGAGTTGTGTCTTCAGCGTATCTAGTTCTTTCATCCTTTTCGCTTCCAGATGCTCAAAGTTTAATTGCGCTCTTAGCTTTGCCCGGTTTACCCAGAACCTGAAATAAGCCCTAATACCAAATGCAAACAAAAGCAAATAAATGCCATAAGCCCACCAGGTACGCCACCACGGTGGCAGCACTGTAATTTTTAAGCCTGCAATTTGATTACTCCAGATTCCCTGGCTGTTGCTGCCTTGCACTTTAAAACTGTATGTCCCGGATGGTAAGTGTAAATAAGTTGCCGTACGCCGGGTGCCACTTTCCACCCAACTTTTATCTATACCAACCAACTGATAGCGGTACCTGTTTTGAAGAGGCGCTGTAAAATCAAGTGACGAAAATTCAAGCGTAAGAATATCCTGTAAATAATTTAGCGTAATGCTTTTTGTTCCTTCAATATTGTTTGGCAAAATACCCGTTGTATCGCCTGCCACTACAGGTGAGTTGTTGATCATGATATTGGTGATAAACACATTGGGTGTAAAATCCGTTGCCAGAATTTCTTTCGGATTAAAAACATTCAAACCATTCACGCCGCCAAAGGCAAGCTTACCGCCCGGCAACTTTGCATACGCACCGGTATTAAATTCATCGTCCTGCAAGCCGTATGCCTTGGTAAAATTCCGGAAAGTCCAATGACTGCTATCGCTCTTAGCATTGGCAAGTAAACAAAAAATTCCGTTGTTGGTGCTGCCCCAAATATTACGGGCATCATCAGCAAGAATGCCATATACTACATCGTGCGGCAAACCGTCTTTAGTGCGCAGGTGAAAGAAGTCACCCGTTTTTTTATTTAACCTGTTTAGTCCTCCTCCTTTGGTACAAATCCATAAATAAGTTGCAGGCTGCAAAGGGTCATCCAGAAAGCACGACACGTGGCTATAATTAAGAGAATTGCGGGTGTGGCTGTTATTGTAATACCATGTTATTAAGGGTGATGTATTTTTCGCTTCATTAAAAACAACTTTTGCAAAGCCTTCCTGTGTGCCTATCCAATAGACACCGTTCACATCTTCATACAAGGCTGTGCAAATGGCTTTGGGAAGTACAGGTTTTGCGGCATTTGTATTAATGCTGAAGCTATCAATCTTTCCGGTAACTGTATTGAGGCGGATGAAATGACCACCCAGGTTGGGAAACCATATATTACCCTTACTGTCTTCCAGCATTGGTTGTTTGTCGCCTCTGCCCTGGTCTTTATTGATTTGTTGAAACGAAAATAGTTTTTCAGCGGAAGGATTGTAGTTGAAGTAACCCTTGTTATCGCTTTTTATCCAATAATCCCCCTTTTTGCTGATGATGAAATTATCAATCTCGGTAACGGACGAAATCTTAGTAAACGGCGTTTTTTCTATTGAGTCATTTCTTAACCTTCTCCACCCGTATGCATAGTCCCCGACAAAAATATCATTCGCTGTAACGGGAACAATCCAGCGAACACTATAACCCGGCAACTGTGCTGAGAACTTATTACCACCCGTATTGAATTTGCGTAGGCCGTAACCAACGGAGCCAGACCATAGAATGCCCGAACGATCAGTAATAAAGGGATAAATGATTCTTGTACGTTCGGGTAATTGCAGGTTCCATTTTAGGTCCTTGCCAGGTTCCCATTTGCTTACATCATAAAAATAGAGTTCGCGGTGATGGTTCTCCCAAAGTTTTTCCCTGGGACGGAAGACAATGTTGCCGGCCGGTGTTTTGTTGGTATCAAACAACGCGTACACATCTTTTCCATCAAACAGAAAGAGATTATTGTTGATTAGTATGCTGCTGTCCTGTGTAAGATACCCGTTGTTATAAAGCTGTCCGCCGGTTAATTGTGCAAAACTATTCCGCAAAGGATTGTATTGATAAATTGATCCGTCCATTCCACCGATCCACGTCCTGCCAATTTTGTCGCGTCCCATACCATACACCTGCGCGGCATTAGGCAATGTTAGTCGTGTAATAACCGGTGCCGCATTCCGATCAAAAAAGGCATCGGTGAGTTGAATCACATTCAACCCTGCACCATCGGAAGACACCAGCATTCTGCCATCAGGTAATTCTTCTATACACCGTATTCTGTTTCCGGATAGGCTGCCGGGAACTGAAGCCTGGTGCACAATGCGGTAAAATTTCCCAGTCTTTTTATTGTAAATATTCAAGCCGGCATCTTCGGTTCCTGCCCATATTCTGCCTTTCGAATCCTCAAAAAGTTCTACGATGGTGTTGCTGCTAAGGCTGTGCAGATTGTATGGATCATTGGAAAAAACTTTAAAGCCGTAACCGTCATATCGGTTCAAACCATTTTTTGTGGCAGCCCAAATAAAACCTTCAGCATCTTGTAAAAGGTCAAACACCATTCCCTGCGATAAACCCTGTGCGGTGGATATGGTTTCGTACGCAGCGATTTTTTGCGCAGACGCCTGCCATCCAACCATGAGTGTGGACCACAGTAATAATTGTTTTAAAACAGGTAGACGGTGCCACATGTGTTTCTGAATAAAATGCACAACAACTAATTGAAGATATTAAAATCGTGTGGACTTGAACGTTGGGCTACGAATTAATCCTCATGATGCACAATTTATCCGGTAGAATGCTGAATATGTCCTATAGAACGAACGGTATATGCCGGCAGGAGGCACAATAATAAATCACCTTAGCATTTCATTTTACCAGTCTTCCGCAACCCGCAACCCTGTCTCTGCATGAAGGACTGTTTCTGATTCGTATCCTTTAAAATTCAGTAGCTGACGACCATCGAAAACAAACAACAACCTCGTTCACAACCAAACAAACGTTTATGAAAAAAAACATGAAATTATTAATTGCTCTTTTAGTTGTTATTGGGGTCTTTTAAAAAAGTGTAATTACTCACAACAAAACAAACATTTATGAAAATGAACATTAAAACATTTATTGCGCTTTTAGTTTTCCTTCTGGGTTACTGTTACCAGCAGGCAACAGCTCAAACCGCCAAGTCCACCTACACCACGATTGCTTCAAGCCTGAACCCCTCAACGGTGGGGGCGTCGGTAACGTTTACCGCGACGGTAAAGTACTACGGCATTTTATTTCTCCTCCAACCCGTCACCGAAGGCACGGTCACGTTTTCGGAAGGGGCCACGGTGCTGGCCGCCAACGTGCCCGTGGCGGCTGGCGCGGCCTCGTTCAGCACCACAGCCCTGACGGTGGGCCCTCACACCATCACGGCGGTGTACAACGGCACCGCCACTTACGCGACCAGCACGGGTTCGATTGCCCAAACCGTCGATGACCCCGGCTCCTGCCCGACGTACGCCGGCAACATCGCCTACGTGAATGCCTCGGCCACGCCGGGCAGCAACGACGGCACCACCTGGGCCAATGCCTTCCTGACCCTGCAAGGGGCCCTCGACGCCGCCCGCACCTGCGGTGTTACCCAAATTTGGGTGGCTCAGGGTACCTACGTGCCGTCAACCTATCCCACCGGGGCAGCAACCACACAATTTGGCGCAGGGCTCACCAGCGCGGATTTCAGCTTTCACCTGGTCAATGACGTGGCCATTTACGGCGGCTTTAGCGGCACTGAAACCCAGTTGAGCCAGCGCAGCTGGATGCAAAACCCTACCATCCTGAGCGGTATTAACGCCCGCAACCACGTGGTGACCTCGGCCAACGATGGCCTCGCCACCCGGCTCGACGGCTTCACGATTACGGGCGGGTACGCCAATGGGAATGCCGAGATAAACGTAGAAGGGAGGTTCTTTAACCCCAGAAGTGGGGGCGGAGCAAACCTGAATTCCACATCGGTGACGCTAAGTAACCTGCTTATTTCGGGGAATAGTTGTCCCTCTACCGATTTTTCGGGCGGTCAGGGCGGCGGAATGGATATGAGTGGAGGGGCCTCCGTTCTAACGAACGTGGCTTTTGTCGGCAATTCAGCCTACAGTGGTGGTGGACTAAGTGCCATTTTCACTTCGTTTACGATGACCAATGTCGTTTTTTCGGGGAACACCGCTAATTCGAGCGGCGGCGGGATGTTCGTAACCGCCTCTACCTCATCGCCCACGCTCACCAACGTGGTTTTTGAAAATAACAGGGCCACACGCATAAATGGTGGAGCAGATGGAGGAGCCATGACTAACAATGGCTGCGTGATGACGCTGATCAACTGCACTCTTTTTGGGAATTCGTCTACGGGTACCGGCGGAACGATGTACAGCGTGAACGGGGCGAAAGTAACAGACAAAAATGGCATTTACTACAACAACAGCAACAACGGCAATACGGCCTACAACGGCGTTTTCAACTATACGGCCTCAGGCACTTTCATGGATGTGTTCAATGCGACGACGACCCTATCGGGCACCGACCCCAAGTTCGTCAACGCCGCCGACCCGGACGGGCCTGATAACCGCTGGATGACCGCCGATGATGGCCTGTCCATTCAAAGCACTTCCCCGGCTATCAACGCCGGAACCCTGGCCGGTGCACCTGCCACGGACATTCGCGGATTTGCCCGTACCGGTAATCCCGACCAGGGTGCTTATGAGTATGGCATATACGGCCCCACAGCATCAGTTTTAAGTGTAAGTGGTGCATCTACCATTTGCAGAGGAACCTCAACTAATTTAATTGTTACTATTACTGGTGGCACTTCCCCTTACACCGTTGTTTATTCCGATGGTACAAACAACTTTACCGTACCCGGTTATTCAAGCGGAGCTGATATTCCGGTATCGCCAACAGTTAATACAACCTACTCATTAGTATCTGTAACAGACGCCGGTGCTATTGCAGGAACAGGTAACAGCGGAACGCCGACTGTAAATGTATATCCAACACCAAATGCAGTAGCTACACCATCAACACAAACGGTTTGTTCTGGTTCAGCCATTACAACAATTGCATTGAGTGGTGATGTAAGTGGCACAATCTACAACTGGACAAGAGACAACACAACAGCAGTAACAGATATCGCAGCAAGTGGTTCAGGTAACATCAGCGGTACACTAACCAACACAACCAATGCACCGGTGACAGTAACGTTTACTATTACACCGGTAGCAAATGATTGTAGCGGCACTCCTGTAACAGCAACGGTGCTGGTGAACCCAACACCAAATGCGGTAACTACACCATCAACACAAACGGTTTGTTCTGGTTCAGCCATTACAACAATTGCGTTAAGTGGCAATGTAACCGGCACAACATATAATTGGACAAGGGATAACACAGCATCAGCAACAGGCATTGCAACAAGTGGCAGCGGTAACATCAGCGGTACATTAACCAACACAACCAACGCTCCCGTTACCGTAACGTTTACTATTACACCTGTTGCAAATGATTGCAGCGGCACTCCTGTAACAGCAACAGTGTTGGTTAATCCAACACCAAATGCGGTAGCTACACCATCAACGCAAACGGTTTGTTCTGGTTCATCCATTACAACAATTGCGTTAAGTGGCAATGTAACCGGCGCAACATATAATTGGACAAGGGATAACACAGCATCAGCAACAGGCATTGCAACAAGTGGCAG
The DNA here is from genome assembly GCA_031425835.1 of Chitinophagales bacterium. Classification (GTDB taxonomy): domain Bacteria; phylum Bacteroidota; class Bacteroidia; order Chitinophagales; family Chitinophagaceae; genus Flavisolibacter. The sequence goes on along the minus strand of JANPKD010000049.1, from coordinate 182,577 downwards.
CGGTAACATCAGCGGTACATTAACCAACACAACCAACGCTCCCGTTACCGTAACGTTTACTATTACACCAGTTGCAAATGATTGCAGCGGCACTGCTGTAACAGCGACGGTGCTGGTGAACCCAACACCAAATGCGGTAGCCACACCATCATCACAAACTGTATGTTCGGGAGTAGCGATTAGCACCATTGCATTAAGTGGAAGCGTAAGTGGTACTGCTTATAATTGGACAAGAGACAACACAACATCTGCGACCGGGATTGCAACAAGTGGTAGCGGAAACATCAGTGGTACATTGACCAATACCACCGCTGCTCCGGTTACTGTAACGTTTACTATTACACCTGTAGTAAACAATTGCAGTGGCACTCCTATCACCGCAACAGTGCTGGTGAACCCAACACCAAATGCGGTAGCTACGCCATCAACACAAACGGTTTGTTCTGGTTCAGCCATTACAACAATTGCATTGAGTGGTGATGTAAGTGGCACCACCTACAACTGGACAGGAAACAACTCAATAACAGTAACAGGCATTGCAGCCAGCGGTTCGGGCAACATCAGCGGTGCGTTGACCAATACAACCAACGCTCCTGTTACCGTAACGTTTACCATTACACCAACAGTAAACAACTGTAGCGGCACACCTATAACAGCAACGGTTACGGTTAATCCAAAACCAACTCTTACTTGTCCTTCAAATATTACGGTGAACAATACAACAGGCGTATGCAATGCTGTTGTTAGTTATTCATCACCGGCAACCGGTACACCGGCACCCACTATATCTTATACATTTAGTGGTGCTACCACCGGCAGTGGCTCGGGCAACGGAAGCGGCAAAACCTTTAATGTAGGTACAACTACCGTTACGCTTACTGCAACCAACAATTGCGGAACGGCTACCTGCTCATTTACTGTAACAGTGAAAGATGCACAGGCGCCGGTAATTAACAAGGTGGCCAATCCCATCGTGCTGCTTTGGTCGCCCAGCCATTCCTATCAAACAGTAACAACTGCACAATTCATTACATCGGTAACGGATAACTGCGGAAGTATTCCTGTAGGCAATGTGGTCATTACAAAGGTGACAAGCGACGAACTGGAAGATGCCGCGGGGAATGATGGTAACACTTTGAATGACATTGTGATTGCGTCCAACTGTAAATCGGTACAGTTACGCAGCGAAAGAATGGGAACCGGCAACGGCAGGGTGTATACCATTTATGCAGCAGTTACCGACAACGGTGGTAACACAACCCCCACAACATTTAAGGTAATGGTGGCACTTAGTCAAAATGGTAAATCAGCAGTTGATGATATTACGCCACTTTATACGGTAAACAGCAGTTGCGGCCAGCCGACCATGACGGTTTCAACCAGGGTTGCTGACGGAGAAGGCTTTGTTGCCACCTCAGCTAACCGGCAAATTTCAATTCAGAATTATCCAAATCCATTCAGCAATGTCACCACTTTGCGATATACGCTACCTGCCGATGCTACGGTAAACCTCACTGTTTACAATCAGCTTGGTCAAAAGGTGGTGCTGCTGGCAAATGGCACAAGGGCTGCAGGTACACACCAAGTAAATTTCTACGGTGCAAAAACGGGTGCAGGCATTTACCTGTATCAATTGCAAACGGTAGATGCTGATGGCAAAACCGTTGTTGTCAGTGGAAAGATGGTGATGATGAAATAGGTCGCAACCAATAATACAATAACGGCCGGTGCTCATTTGCCGGCTGTGATTTCAGACTAACTTCTAAATAATCACTTCAACACTTACTGTTCAACCAAAACTTTTTTCTCACCAATAAAAAAAAACAAAATGAAAATTTCAATTGTTCTCCTGCTACTCCTTCCGTTATTTGGCATCAGCCAAACCAAAACACTCCTTACCACCAACCGGGTATTTGCCAAAAACGACAAAGCCGGCGAGTTTGAAAAGGCTCTTGCAAGCCACGCTCAAAAATACCACAAAGGCGATGTTGCCTGGCGGGTATGGAGCATCCAGTCGGGGCCCGATGCCGGCGGTTATATGGTTACCGAAGGACCCACAACCTGGGCCACCATGGATGGACGTGGCGACATCAATGCCGAACATACGGCTGACTGGGAAAAGAATGTGTTGCCCCTTACTGATGGCCGCGGGCAAAGTGGTTTTGCTGACTTTCAAGCCGATTTAAGCACAGTGCAGCTAACCGATTATGCCGATAAAATTGTTATCACCCACATGACTGCAAAACCAGGCAAGGTCAATCAAACAAAAGCGCTGATTGAAAAACTTAAAAAAATGTGGATGGCGGATGGCGAATCAGTTGCCGTTTATTCCAACGTTCATTCAGGTGAGCCTGGCTACACAATCACCACCCGATTAAAGGGTGGTTTAAAAGAACTGGCAGCCGATTACCGCAAACCACAGGCCGACAGATTTAACGCAGTGCACGGAGCCGGATCGTTTGATGTGTGGCTGAGGGAGTATGCCGAAGCAGTGCAGAACCGCTGGTCGGAATTGCTTACTTACAAACCTTTATTGAGTTCGAAATAACTAACAAGTGTATGGCCGCAAACAGTTTGTTTGCGGCCATACTTTTTTGCTTTTTGTCCAAACAATTTCTAAAACACTTTTTTACTCAGAAATAAATCAAATAAAAATGAACCGGCTTCACCTTTTAAAATGCGCAACGACATGTGTTATTGTATTCCTTGCAATGGCATGTAATCAATCAACCGCGGATAAAATAGCGGACGTAAAAACGGACAGTACGCAGGCAATGGCAATCAGCACCGACCCTGCAAAACTGAAAGCAGAAATTCAGGAACAGGAAACGGCATGGGCGGCAGCGGATAATGCCCGTGATATAAATACCCTGGCAGCTTTTTACTCAAACGATGCGGTGAGTTTGGCCAACAATCAACCTATGTTGGTGGGCAATGCCGCAATTACAAAAGACCTTGAAATATCAATGGCAAAACGGCCAAAAGGCAGCACAACCACCTATGATGTGATGGACGCTTACGGCGGCGGCAACTATGTAACCGAAACAGGTAAAATTACAAGGAAGGACTCCACAGGCAAGATAACTTCAACCGGTAAGTACATGGCTATTTGGGAAAAAAGCGAGGGCAAATGGAGTTGCATAAGAGACATTAGTAACGATGACGCGAAAGAGAAGTAATATACATGGTTGCCATTTTTTCAGCTGATAGTTTCAGATTTTTCATGCTTAATGAGGGTGCGGCTCTTTTGAAATAAATGATCATGCATGTTGGGGAATACATCGGCAAAACATTCCGGTAATGTTTTGGGAGCATTCACTTCAGTTAGCGTGGTGACCTACGAATTAGGCTTTAAATACTCCCAACATTTAAACGTTTTCTTAAGGAGCATGTTGGCAGCTCGCCAAATGAGTATAGAACTTCGATGAACTAAGAAGAAAACAGATTTCTTGATGAACACACAAGGCTTTTAAAATTGCCTGACTATGTTACTGGTGGTAGCACCGGCTATCTTTTGAGCGACCCTTGTTACGAAAAATTGGAGGCTATAAAAAAAGCAGCAGTTCAAATGCAGAAGAGCGTTTGGCGACTGATTAGCGAAATGTATTAAAGCCATCCGTTTTGAACCGCCATGGAAATAAGGGCTGCTGTGTTACTGCATTCTGTTTTCCGTAGCAAATTTTTCCGATGAGTATCCACGGTAAGCTTGCTTATGTACAGCATGTCACATATCTGTTCACTTTTTTTTCCCTGCACCAACAAAGTCAGCACTTCTCTTTCGCGTGGCGTAAGCCTGATTGAGGATGGCGAGAAAATCCGCTCCACACTCACGTTCATGTACGATGGCTCTCCGTTCAATCCAATAAAAGATAATACCGGTATGCCTGCCGGTTTCAAGTGCGATATATTCGTATGGATGCCAAAGGTTTTTAATACTCTCCTGTTGTCATCGAGCTGGATGGTTACAACCTGTTGCAGTATCCTGATATAAGTACTGTCCTTCCTGCAAATTCTGTAATCGTAACTCACCTTGTAGTTAAGTATCTGCTCCGGTTGCAGAGAGGTGAAAAACTGGGTAACCTGATGCTCAAAGTTTAAAAAATAGGGCTGGTCCTCAGGATGAATTTTACTTAGGAGAAACGGAACATCTACTTCACTAGGCTCGTACCCTAAAACAGCTTTAATTTCTTCGCTCATCAATTCAAAAACGGCATTTTTTACGTCAAACACATAGTAGTAATATTCACCTACGTGAAAAACAGCTAAAAGCTTTTTATGAACCTGAACCGGAACTGGTATTTCATGGCCTTGGGTGTCCCTGGTAAAATGATTCCAGATTTTGTTTGCTTCCTTAAATATGTGTGGCTTCATAGCACGTTGGGTAATGGATGAAAATATACCTTTTTATGGGTACATAAGTTTTGTCGAAATTGAATAGCCCACACCCCCTATCTGGCATTGGCTGCGCAAACCGGAAAAATAACACCAGATCTATCTTTTTAAATTTTGTAGCAACCGGGTATAAACTGCATACTCATCAACAGTAAGCTGGATTTCTGTTCTTGTGAATTTCACCATTAAGCGGAAGTATTAACTGCCTCAGTAACTACAAACTAAAAACGCTCCGCAATACCGGAGCGTTTTAGATGTGCCCAGGACCGGATTCGAACCAGCACGCCGTTTCCAGCACCACCACCTCAAGGTGGCTTGTCTACCAATTTCAACACCTGGGCAACTGAACCGAAGAACATGCCGAAGCTTCGGGAGATCAAGGAATGATAAATGTCGAAATCGGGACATTTACTTCTTAAATCTTTATTCCTTGTTCGATATTCAATATTCCGTCGGGGGCAGCAAATGTATCTATTTTCTCAAAACAATTCTAAACGTTGTTCCCCTACCTGGCTCCGAATTTTTTACCACAAGACTCCCCTTATGGTACTGTTCAATTATTCGTTTCGACAAACTAAGGCCAAGCCCCCACCCCCTTTTTTTAGTTGTAAACCCTGGCTTAAAAACCTGTGCAAGATTTTGACTGCTTATACCTTTACCTGTATCTGCCACATCAATAATTATTTCTTTCGGTTGTGGCTGCACGGTGATTTTAATAGTCCCTTTTCCCTCCATTGCATCTAAGGCATTTTTCAAAAGATTTTCAATTACCCAATCAAACAGCGGCGCCGAAATGTTTGCATTTATTTGGGGGTTACTTGTAATCATTTCAAAATTTACTTTACCGCCTGCTCTTTTGCGTATGTAGGCTACCATCTGTTCAATCTGTGTCACAACATTTTTTTGTTCCAACTGTGGTGTACTTCCTATTTTACCAAACCTGTCACTCACAAGCCGAAGGCGGCTTACGTCTTTTTCAATTTCGGGTACAAAACTTTCTGTCGCGTATTGTTCTTTCAAAATTTCTACCCAGCCTTCTAATGATGATACCGGTGTGCCTAACTGGTGTGCTGTTTCTTTTGCCATACCTGCCCACACGCCATTTTGTGTAGAGCGATAACTGGTGCGCAAGGCAATGATTGTAATCAGAATAAATAGCGCTACAATAAACAATTGAACCAAAGGAAAAAACCTGGTTTCGGTTAGCAGCCTGCTGTGGCTAAAATAATAACGGTTGATATGCGATGAGTCTAGTGGGTCAATCCAAACAACCGGGTCGTTAATACTCTTAAATTTTGTAAGCGTATTTTTTAGGTATGCGGGATCGTTTTTGATTTTTGCCGTATCAAGGTTTTGATAATTAGTTATAGAATCAACTTCGTTGGCTTCAATAATTGGAACGTCGTCGTTATCCTGAATTATTTTTAAATGCAGGCGGGTATCACCGGTGTTGTTTGGATTGAGCAATGAGGTGCTGGCCTCCACCCATGCCTCAACTTTCTGCCGTTCCTCTCTTTCAATTTTATTGGCTAAATAAGTAGAATACCAAATGGTACCACTTACGATTATAATAGCCAGCAGTGCAAGCAACGTGCGCCAGTTAAACAGTTGAAGAAACATAACCTAAATGTAAGTATGATGGTGGAAGATGGAAGCAAGAAGTTGGCACAGGTCAATCCAATAGTAGTAAGCTACATTCCGTACATCCTATATCCTACCCCGTATCTCGTTCTGTAACTTCGTACACGGCTACACCTTATTTTTGATACACAAATTATTTTTCCTTGGGCTTACCTTCTGTTGCAATTGTAATACTAAACTGGAACGGCAAAAATTTTCTGCAGCAATTTCTTCCATCAGTTTTAAAAACTACTTACGCCAATCATAAAATAATTGTTGCCGACAATGCCTCCACCGATGATTCGGTTTTTTTTCTGCAAGAAGATTATCCGCAGGTTCAACTCATTTTTTTACAGGAAAATTTTGGTTATGCTAAAGGATATAACCAGGCCCTAAAACAAGTTGAAGCAGACTATTTCGTTTTGCTCAATTCAGATGTGGAAGTAACACCAACCTGGGTGGAACCCGTAATTGAATTGCTTGAATCAGATAAAGCCGCGGCATGCTGCCAGCCTAAAATTCTTTCGTATCATCAAAAACAAAACTTTGAGTACGCGGGTGCTGCAGGTGGATGGATAGATGCCTATGGCTACCCCTTTGCCCGTGGAAGAATTTTTGATGTGTGTGAAGCGGACGAGGGCCAGTACAACGTGAACCAAAAAATATTCTGGGCCAGTGGTGCGGCGTTATTTATACGGCGGCAGGTGTTTGAACAGCTCAATGGTTTAGATGAAACGTTTTTTGCGCACATGGAAGAAATCGATTTGTGTTGGAGGGCCCAGTTAGCTGGCCATATAATTTATTGTTGCCCACAGTCGGTAGTATATCATGTAGGCGGCGGTACACTGCCACAAGGCAACTCCAGAAAAACGTTTTTAAATTACCGCAACAACCAAATAATGCTGGCCAAAAATTTGCCCTTACACCAGGCATTGTATAAAATTCCGTGGCGTATGGCACTCGATCAAATTTCGGGTCTACGTATTTTATTAACCGGCCAGGCAGGGTATTTTTTTGCAGTTGTAAAAGCACATCTTTCTTTTTTAAGCTGGCTTTTTACACATAACCTAAACTGGAAACCTGTTAGAAAAAAGAAAATCACATCGCTTAATGGGGTTTACAAAGGCAATATTGTGTTTGCCTATTTTATAAAAAAGAAAAATAAGTTTAGCCAGGTTATTTTATCGGGCAAGGAGTAAGAAAATCTTTTCAGCAATTTAGAAGCAACTGTTATTTTTGCTGCACAAATTTATTTATGGTTAACCAGGACGCCGAATACAAACAGGAGCTCGAGAAAATTCAGGATAAGGATTTTGCACACAACTGGGTGTCCTCATCCTCGTTTATTTTTTACTTGTCGGTATTTTGCCTGCTTGCTTTTTTATTCGGCAGTTGTTTTAAACTGTATAATAAACGGTTTGAAAACAGCAAGCCTGAAAATGTGATTATTCAGGAAAGTAGTTTGTACACTCCAAAGTATTCGGCACCCAAGTAATAAATTTTTTTGCCGCAAAGGGGCCAGCCCTTATTTTTGCACCCCTTAGTTCTTTAACGGATTTGCCTGAAAAGCAGCAAGGTGTAGAAACGGCGGCAAACTTTTCGGGAAATTAACCAGCGGAAGTAGCTCATTTGGTAGAGCGCGACCTTGCCAAGGTCGAGGTGGCCGGTTCGAGCCCGGTCTTCCGCTCCACGGTCCTCCGCAAAACGGAGGATTTTTTTTGCGGTTGTATGGCAAAAATTTTTTTGGCCTTCAACTTGTGTCAATAATGCCCTGGTGGTGAAATTGGTAGACACGCAGGACTTAAAATCCTGTGACCCGCAACGGTCGTATCGGTTCAAGTCCGATCCGGGGCACATTTAAATTGAGCGGCGCAGGCCGCTTTTTTTATTTTAAACCCTGTGCCCATGTAATTTCTTATCAATTCCCCGCGCACTTTTCACAGGCAAACGCAATAAAAATGAAACGAATTTTCATTTTCTATTTTATTTCATAAAAAACAAACCAAAATCTTGCCTCGCCGAATAAAGGGCTTGCTCGCATATGGTTATTGATCGTGGTTTAATATCGAAACACCTTTCCGCCCGCCATTACTTCCTGCGTCTTTTCATCAAAGGTTGCTTTGAAGCCGGTACGTGATGCTGCTGTTGTCATTATGTTGGCAATGGAATGATAGTAACCTGCTTCTACCGGAGCGTTTGGTTGTTTGCGACTGCGAATGCACTCCATCCAATTGCGTACGTGGGCAGAGGTTAGGCCATCGCCACCTGTATTTGCCGAGGCCACTGCTTTCACTGAGGCATCGGCAAGATTATAATCGGCCAACAAATTTTCTTTCATACCCATTACCTCCGCATGATTTTTACGTAAACCGCCTTTCGCTGAAACTCTGTTGGTAATAAGATTTAATTCGCCGCCGTTGGAGTAATAAAGTTCGGCGGGGTTTTCATCACCGTTATGTTGCCGGGATAAGAAGGTTACCTGGAAACCTGAAGCAGCATCATTCTCGGGGCCATAATCAAAAACGGCTGTTAGTGTATCCCAGTTTCTTCTTCCGTCTTTCCACATGTACACGCCACCGTTAGCCACAACACTTCGTGGATGCTGCAGGCCGGTAAACCAATGAACGGTGTCAATTTGATGGCTCATCCACTGGCCCGGCAACCCCGATGAGTAGGGCCAGAACAAACGATACTCCAAATATTTTCTTGCATCCCATTTTTCAAAAGGACGGTTCAATAAAAAACGTTTCCAGTCAATGTCCGATTCATTTAATTGTGCTACCAAAGCCGGCCTGCGCCAGCGGCCCGGCTGGTTTACATTCCAGGTTAATTCCACCATGGTGATGGCGCCAAATTTTCCGTCTTTAATAAACTTATCGGCGGCCTTGTAATTTTCTCCGCTCCTTCTTTGTGACCCTATCTGCACAATTCTATCCGAAGCTTTTATGGCTTTTAAGGCGGCACGATTATCTTCCATTGTTTCGGCAAATGGTTTCTCAACGTATGCATCGCAACCGGCTTTTACCGCTTCAATGGCGTGGATAGCATGTTGAAAATCGGAGGTAGCGACAAATACCGCATCCACATTTTTGAGGTTATACAACTCTTCGTTGTTCCTGCAACCAACAACATCATGTCCTAATTTTTCTTTGAGAAACGAAGTGCCTTCATCTCTACGCTTTTTCCACAGATCCGATACGGCAACTATATCAAAATTGAGTTCTTTGTAGTGATGACTAAATGAAGGGAACAGTGCCTGCCGAAACCGATCGGAAAAACCAATTGCGCCAATCCGCACACGATCGTTAGCACCAATGATATTTGCATAACTTTTTGCAGAGAAGCCGAGACTTCCTGCATACACAGCGGCAGTGGCTTTTGCGGTTGTTTTAATAAACTCGCGACGATTGTTTGACATGAAACCTCCAATTTAAAAATTTAAAATACGCCGTTGCGCTAATTCAACTTTCACTTCACCTACTTCAACTCTTGAATTTTAATATTCCTGTACGATACCAGGTTTCCATGATCCTGTAACAGAAGATGCCCTGCCTGTGCCAACCCAAAATTTGCCAGCTTCTCGTATTTGCTACGGGCAACAAGTGCATTAAAGTATGGTGTACCACGTTTGTACTCCACTACTTTCCACCCGTTTAAATAATGTTCAACATTGCCATCGGCGTAAGCTATAATCATTCCGCGGTTCCATTCACCAATTTTTTTTCTTGCTCGTTTTTCGGGCAGCGATGGGATTAAATCGTACAAGGAAGCCAGGGTGCGGTTACCTATGGAACCCATCTTTGCGTCGGGGTGCTTTTCATCATCTAATATTTGAAACTCGGGGCCAATAGCAGCACCCTCATACGTTTCCGTAACAAAATATTTTACGCCACTGTTGGCACCTTCGGTTAATTTAAAATCGAATTGAAAAATAAATGCGCCGTACTGTTTTTCTGTAATGATGTCGTTACCCGTCGCGGTTTGTCCAGCGGCTGTACCAAGCACACTTAATTCGCCATTGTTTACCTGCCACCCTTTTTCAGGAAATTTTTCCTGGTAAATTCTTCTCCAGCCATTGGTAGTTTTTCCATCAAACAACAACTGCACGCCATTCTTTTTTTCCTGCGCCGAAATATTATTGGGCAACAGGTTTACAACAACAATATCATCAAGCGGCGAGGGTTTTAAATTGGTGGTTTGAATGGTAATATTCTTCCAGCGAATTTTCATTCCTTCTTTCATATTTCCATTTATGGCATGCACTTGCAGAGCGATAAAACCTTTGGCGGTCATGTCGTCAATTAAATGCGCCACGGGAATATTATTTATCCATGTGCGCATGGTGTTGCCAATTGCCTCTATGCGATACCTGTTCCAACTTTCTTTTTTGAAAGCCTTTTTTGTTTGGGGGTTGATATTTGGAATGTACAGCCAATCCCGGCGGGCCTCATCGTAAATACCACCACTCCAGGCTCTGTCGGTAGGGTCAACTTCCATTTGGTAGCCATGCACACGGTTGTTTTGATAATCGGCTTTGGAAAGCGATCTGAATTGAATGCCTGAGTTCATTGTGTTTTCCACTTTCAAATCAACTTCAAAAATAAAATCGCCGTAGTCGTTGTTTGTGCATAAAAAAGAATTGGGTGTATTGGCTACCGTTGTACCAACAATTTCTCCATTTTCAACCGTGTATTTGGCCGCCCCGTTTTTTTGGTTCCAGCCGGTGAGATCCTTGCCATTAAAAAGCGAAATTTTTTGCGCTTCAACACTCGCAAACAACAATAATTGGAACGCAGAAACGAAAACCGCCACCTTCCATAATTGTTTTCTCTTAAAAAAAATTATTTCTTTAAATACAGAAGTAAAGAGCGGTTGTGTTGATAAAAAACTTTTAGTGCTGATATTGTGTATCATCATAACAAAACAAAAATTTAAAAAAAGAAAAAGGTTTGGCGCGGAGGAAAGGAGATAAGCAGTTGGCTATGACGCTTCAATATACAAAGTTGGCGGGAATTTATTGAGAGAATAAGTTGGTTTCTGAAAATGAAATCAAATCGACTTGTAAATTTTTGGTTGTTTCTAAAATAGTAGCTGCGCACATTACGTTTTTTATTCTGATTTTATGGAAGAGCAAAAGCAATATACCCACCTTTGAAATTATTTTTCTGTTCGGCATTTACCGACACAATTACGTACTGCCTGTTGCCAACCGCGTACGTGGAAGGTATAGAAGTAGCCATACCAGGCAGCTGGTGTTCCCACAAAACTTTTCCTGTGTGCTGATTGAAAGCCCGGAACATATTATCGGCCGTTGCGCCAATAAAAATTAAACCCCCTGCCGTTGCAATTGCTCCGCCGCGGTTAAACATTCCCGAATTAAGTATCCCCATTTTTTTAAACTTAGGATCTTCGCCAAGCGGTACCTGCCATACAATGTTGCCTGTATTTAAATCAATAGAACTTAATGTACCAAATGGAGGAGCAATGGCCGGGTCGCCTTCTGGATCGAGATAAAAACTGTATCCATTAAATCCATACGGCTCATTATTTTGCGGCACATCGGCTGTTTCAAATGATTGTTGTACAACAGTGTCTTTCACATAGGCAACTATGGAGGCAATTTGCTGCTCCGTTAAAAAACTAAAGGCTGGCATTGGCGCAGCTCCTTTTTTTATGATGCCTGCAATTTTAGCGTTGCTGTATTTTTTTGTACGTGTAATAATTTCGGGAGCAATAGCAGTTCCTTTTTTGTTGGCGCCGTGGCAGTTGCTGCAATATGTTCTGTACAATATTTCTGGGTTGAGCTGGTTGGCAGCCCGAATTTTTTTCAGGTCGGTAAGTTTAAAAATCAATGGCATGTCGGTGGCGTTTACAAAAAGCCTGTTTGTTTGGGGGTTTACCGAAGCGCCACCCCAGTTTGCCCCACCATGCATTGTTGGTAGAATGATAGAACCTTCCAGGGATGGTGGTTCATAAATTCCTGTTTTGTATTTGTTTTTTGCGATTTCCTTTTTGATCCAGGCGGAAGAACGGCCGAAAAACTTTTCATTATATCCCTGCCGGGTAAATGGCGGGTTAACCGGCACAGGTTGTGTAGGCCAGGGATTTTCGCCCGGCATACTGCTAACAGTATCAACAGGTACTTCATTCACTTCAAACAACGATTGACCGGTTTCACGATCGAACATAAAGAGGTACCCCATTTTTGTAACAAGTGCAACGGCATCAATATCTTTTCCATTTCGATTAATGGTTACAAGATTAGGCGGCGAACCATTGTCGCGGTCCCAGAGATCGTGGTGCGTAGTTTGAAAATGCCAGATGCGTTTGCCGGTTTTTGCATCGAGTGCCAGCAGGCAATTGGCAAAAAGATTTTGGCCCGGCCGATCGGCTCCATAAAAATCAAAAGAAGGCGAAGCGGTTGGCACAAATACGATTCCACGTTTTTCATCCAATGCCATACCGCCCCAACAGTTTGCTCCGCCATTTCGCCGGCGGGCATTGGGGTTCCAGGTATTGGCGCCAAATTCGCCTGGCTTCGGTATAACATGAAATACCCATTCCAACTTTCCGGTGTTGATATTGAAGGCCCGTATATCGCCTGGTATAGATGGCAGTTCGTCGGGCACTTTACAGCCAACAATAAACAGGTCGTTGTAAACTACACCCGGGGCATTGCTCGAAACGGGTACACGGGTACGCATGGAGTCGGGCAACTCAAGTCCTTCATAAAAATCGACACGGCCGTTGTTGCCAAAGTTTTTAATAACGGTTCCGTCTTCCGCATTAATTGCATAAAGCGTAGCACCCGAAATCAGAAAGATGCGGTCGGGATTTCCCGGATGATAAGTGATTCCTTTCGACCAATTATAAATGGCTGATGAATCGGGGGTAAATTCCCATAACTGCTTTCCGGTACCCGCATCGATGGCAACCAGTTTATTAGAAGGCATGAGGCCAATAACCCGGTTGTTCATCATTACAGGATTACAATAAACACTGCCTCCGTCGGTGGTTTCTTCAAACCGCCAAACTTCACGCAACTGTGTCACGTTGTTCGTATCAATTTGAGTGAGCGCAGAGAATTTATTATTGGAAACATCATGACCAAATGTTGGCCATGCAGATGCATCAGCAGGTTGATTGTTGGAAGAGCAGGCACTGATAAATGCCAATGAGAAAAATACGAGGAAGCTTTGAAGATGCTGTATGCTCATGAAAATTTAAAGGTTTAAAAAAGCAAGCAAGTGATAAAAATGCAGATCAGCAGTGCCAAAACCTGGCTGGGTATTTATCGATTGAACATGGCTTTACAGAATTCTGATTTCGATTTTATCAAATGATACAAGTACATCCTGATCGCCATGTAATTGAAGAGCAATATGGCCTTCGGTACGGCCTGGGTCATTATTAATTTCCGCTGTTTTAAAACCATTAACACGTACAACAACCGATTGCCCTTTTGCTACAACCGTCATCGTGTTCCATTTACCTGGCTTGTACCATTTTTTTACATTGGCCGAGTCGGGTTCTACCACCCAACCCCGTCCACCGGTTTCATACAACCCGCCTGCACCTGCCAGCGGATCAATTTCCGCCTGAAAACCTTCAACACCGTAGGGGCCGGATTCTGCTACTCTAAAATACAATCCGCTGTTACCTTTCACAGCAAGGTATTTTATTCTCAATTCAAAATCTTTGTAGGTATTATTCGTAACCAATAACCCATGACGTTTATCTGATTTTTGGTTAACCCCTACAATCTTTCCTTTTTTCACCTGCCAGTTTCCACCAGGCAAAACATGCCAGCCTTTTAATGTTTTGCCATCGAACAGGCGTTGCCATTTTTGAATTGACAGAGGCCGGTTGAATGACAATGCGCTTGCTGCAATAACTACAAACAGGCATAAAAAAATTCGTAAGCGAAAAGTCATAATGAACTATTTAGGGCGTGAGTGAATGAAGATGGAATCGGATGACTAAGGTAATGTTAGTTTACTACACACCTGAAAGCGGCAGAGAGCTTGAAAGAATGATTGGGCTTCATGAACACTTGAAATCGTAATACTGCATTTCACCTCTTTTGCAATTCGATTTATGTGGTATGCTTACTAAGCCGGTTGATAAAATTTTGGAACGGCTGAATTTTTTTTAGCATCAACTGAAAAAGAAAAGTACCAACAATGGCACAGGCAATACCTGCAAGCACATCTAAAATATAATGATGATTCGTGTAAACCGCCGAGAACCAAATACCTATTGTTACAAAGGCAAACAATAAAATCCACCAACCCCATTTTGCTTTTATGGCATAGTAAGTGGCAATAAGCATGTAAGCCGCATGCAGCGAAGGCATTGCTGCAAATACATTGGAGCTTTTACTGTAAATACCTGCAAAAACCGGGATGCCGGTAAGCGCATCGAACCTTGAAAGTGCGGCTGCATTGCCAGGCGTATTGGCTATAAAGTCGAAGCCATACTGCGCCACATACCAGGGCGGCGCGGCAGGATAAACGTAATAACCAACAAAGCCAATAAGGTTGACAAGAAAAAAACTGAAAGCAAATTCAAAAAATATTTTCCGGTTTTTAAAAAACATTATGGCAGCAAAAGCCAACGGCACAGGCACCCAACACAAGTAAAAAATACCAGTAGCCACATCGGCAAAGGAAGAATGATGAAGACCAAAATATTCGTTGGGTGTAATTATATTTTCATCACTCGTAAATCCAAACAAACCTTTTTCCGCATTATATAATTCAGCAATTGACACCTGGTTGTATTGGTAATTGGGAAAGGCTTTCATCCAGTCGAAAATGATCCAGTAAATAATAAAAATGGAAAAACCTATAATAAACTTCCGGGTAACAGCTGATGCGAAAAAGAGGATGTTGAATAACGCAATAAGAAAAAGCTGATCGGTTTTAAAGCCTACTAAAAAATAAGAAGCTACAAAATAAATAAGTGATGCTGCAAAGGCCGTTACAAAACTTTTACTGGTGTACAAACCGTATGCCTGAGGTGGAAGTTTGTGTGCGGCCTGTGTGGTTGATTGAAAAACAGTTTCGTTTTTTTCGAACATGCCGCAAGATAAATTAACCCAATTTGATTGTTGAAAAATGAACTTGTGTTTAGCGTTAACCCCTTCCCTCTTTTGCATCAAGGGCCTTCTTTGCATCCATCAGGCGCCGGTAGGCGGTTAAATTTGTAAGCACAGCCAGTACCGTTAGTGGAAGAGTAAGTACGGACATGGTTTCGAATACCTGGAAGTTCTTGATTGTTACTTTATAATCGCCGCCGATGTACATTGATGTAATGCCACAGGCCAGGGCCGATACGCCAACGAGCACCACCCTTTCGGGCCGCTGCATTAACCCACCTTTGCTTTCAATACCCAAACCCTCGGCACGGGCACGGGTATAACTCACCATCATTGAGCCAATGAGTGCAACAAAAGCAAACAGGGAGGAAATAAAATAGTTGTGGGCAATGAGGTAATAACAAATACCAAGGAACATAAACAACTCGCTGTACCTGTCCAGAACAGAATCGAGCAAAGCACCAAAGGCAGAACTCATTTTACCAACCCTTGCCACCTGGCCATCGAGCATATCAAACAGGCCGGCAAACAAAATAAGTGCCCCTGCCCAGCCAATGTAAAAAAAATCGCCACGATTGCCTTTTTCCGCACCTACAATAAAAATGATGGCCACACCCACGTTGAGTAAAAAACCTATTACTGTAACAACATTTGGGGTGAAGCCTATTTTAATTAATAGCTTAACAAAGGGGTCAAGTAGTTTATAAATCCCGAACTGCAATTTTACTCTTAGCGGCCTGCTATCCATAATTCAACTTAAATAAAACGGTGGCTTGTGGTGCAAACATAATTCTTTGACGAGTAATAACAACCGGGGGTTGATTTACGCTTAGTAGCGAATTCAAGACTTGATTTGCAGCATCTCTAATTCAACCCGGCCTACCATGCGCAACAGGTTACAGTTTGCCCCGCTGTGAATTAGTGGTGATAGACAGAGCGTGACGAGAGTGTAGCAATGATGTTTGTATGAAAAGCTGCTACCTGTTAGGCGGGATTGACAAAAACAACAGAACTGTGCCGTGAAAAATTACCTCCTATTCGCTTTCAATGGTTTTCTAAAGTCAACGTTTTTTCCTACGGCATATCACTGCCTTAAACATTTGTCTGATGGAATGCCGTATTAAAGGGGGCAGGTTACAGCAGGTACACCTAATTGAATACAAACCTTTTTTGCAGCGGATAGTTGTAAAAAATGCCCATAAAAAACGAGACGCAAACTTTTGTGATGATGTAGTTTACCTGCAGGGAATGCGTAAGCATGTATACGAACAGCGTGGTGAGCACCAGGTAACCCACCCATACGAGAATATAGCGCTTCATTTGTAGGGTTGCCTTTTCGTCCCGGGCACTAAATACCCAGCGCCGGCTCATTGAAAAATTTACAACACCACCGGCAAAGGTGCCAAGGCTGCTGGCCCATACCGGCCAAAAGCCAAATACTTCCACCAATATTATGGTGCAGAAATAATCAACTGCCGATGCGGTTAACGAGGCAACTTGGGCTTTTAGAAAAGTCAACATCCTACAAAAGTTTCATCAAAAAAATGGCCTTTAGTAACAGGTTAGCATAAATGCCTGCAAGCAAATCGTCCATCATTACACCCCAGCCACCGGTCAGTTTTTCCACTTTGCGTATGTACAACGGCTTGGCAATATCAAAAAATCTAAAAAATACAAAGGCTATGGCTACAGCTGTTATTGATACAGGTATAAAAAGTAAAGCAACGCACATCCCCAGCACTTCGTCAATCACAATCCGGTTGCTATCGTGTCCCCAATGTTTTTCAACCACCGATGTTGACCATACGCCAGCAAAAAAAATACACGCCGTACACACTAAATCAATAACAACGCTATTGGTATTCCCGGGGTGAATAAAAAACCAAATGACAGAACAAAAAAGCGCAGCCACCGTGCCGGCGCCTTTTTGTATGTATCCTATACCAAATACCGTAGCCGTTAGTTTCGCAACGGTGATCATAGTGCTTCCACCAGGTCCTGGTAATAATCCAAACCTAAATGGGTAATTAAATCTTCGCCCATAATATGCCGCAAAGTGTTTTGCAGTTTTATCAATTGCTTAAAAATATCATGTTCGGGGCGTAAGCCTGGTGCGGTTTGCGGCGATTTAAAATAAAACGACAGCCACTCCTGTATGCCCGACATATTCGAACGTTTGGCAAGGTCGGCAAACAGGGCCAGGTCAAGTACAATTGGCGCAGCCAAAATAGAATCGCGACAAAGAAAATTTATTTTGATTTGCATGGAGTAGCCCAGCCAGCCAAAAATGTCGATGTTATCCCAGCTTTCTTTGTTATCGCCGTGCGGCGGATAATAGTTAATGCGCACTTTGTGGTACAACTCACCGTACAAATCCTGGTTATGTTCGGGCTGCAAAATATCTTCCAGCACACTCAATTTTGAAACCTCTTTTGTTTTAAAATTATCGGGATGATCGAGGACATAACCATCGCGGTTACCCAAAATGTTGGTAGAAAACCAGCCACGCACACCTAAGGCACGGGCGGCCAGGCCTGGTGCCAAAATAGTTTTCATCAGCGTTTGCCCGGTTTTAAAATCTTTGCCGCCAATGGGTGTTTCGGTTTGTTTGGCTAACTCAATCAGCGCGGGGATATCGCAGGTTAAATTGGGTGCACCGTTCATAAATGGCACGCCTAATTTAATGGCCGCGTACGCATAAATCATTGAGGGAGAAATCGAGGGATCGTTATTCTTCAGACCCGATTCAAAACTTTCAATGGTTTCGTGCACGTCAGAAACTTCAATATATTTTTCGGTGGAGCCACACCAAACCATAACCAACCGTGCGCAGTCATTGGCTTCTTTAAAATTTTCAATGTCATCGGCTAATGCTTTTGCTAAATCCCATTTGGTGGCCGCTTGTTTTACATGCTCTCCATCTAAATTGGTAATGTAGCTTTTATCAAACACAGCCTTCATAGGTTTGATTGCTTCCAATTCGGCCTTTACAGCATGAAGCAAAACAGGCTCAAGCACCTTGGCTTTCACCGCTGCTTCAAAAACATTATCGCTGTACACATCCCACCCGCCAAACACAATATCCTCCAGCTTGGTAATGGGCACAAAATCTTTAATCTTAGGGTAGCGGTTTTCGGTTCTTTTGCCTAGCCTTATGTTACCCATCTGCGTTAAAGAACCAACCGGCTGAGCTATGTTCTTTTTAACCGCTTCTACCCCTGCAATAAGTGTGGTGGCCACAGCCCCTAAGCCTGGAATAAGCACACCCAGCTTTCCATCGGCTTTCTCAATAGTAGTAATCATGTAATTATTTTTTAAAAAAATTGAAATGGTGACGAGACATGGCAAGTAAGAATTATTACCAGCCTCTCAATTTCCGTAACATTGAACGGAACAAATATATTGCAGGAAGCTCAAACTGAACAAACCGCCTGTGTTGTAGTGTTTGGAAAAAGATGGGCGGTAAAAGAAATCTGCCCGGCGGCAAGTGTTGCAAGGCTATGATTCTTTTTTGCCGAAGATTTTTTTAAAGAACCGCCCTATGCCGGTTTTAGTTTTTACCGGCTCACTGGGTTTTGGTAGCGTGGCAACAGGTTTTTTAGCAGCAAACGCAACTTCATCGGCCCGGTACTTCGCAAGTATTTCGGACGGCCTGGAAAATAATGCGGTGCTGTAGTACATACGATCAGTGGGATTGTCTCTCCAAACCGGCGTTGATGGGTTTAGGATGATAGCCTTATTTGCCAAATTGGGTTTTAATTCTTCACTTATATTTTCAGCTTGTTTCCATCCCTGCTCTTCGTCGAAAACGGAGTAGAGCGCATTGCCGGTATCGAAATAAACATTGCTGGCGGGATAAAAGTAAACGGGCTTGCCCGAGGTAACCTGTTGCTGTGGGTCAATGGCCGACAACGCCGAAAATGCAAGTACCATAAAACGAAACACCGGAAAATTCATACAGAAGTAAGGCAAACCGTGTTCCAAAAAGAAAGCAGCGGAACCTGATGACGAAAAAGATTGGTTTATGCGGGCTTAATTAATCCCTTGGCTTCTTTTACCAAACAAGCGGCTTTTTCCATCAGCACCTGTTTCTCATTGTCCTTTAAAACAATTTCTGTTTTTTGTTTGGGATCGACCACTATAATTATTGAGGTGAGTTTTTGGGTGGCCAATTTATTTAAAACCATCGGGGTGCTGGTGCCGTTGCGAAAGATGATGGTGAAGATGCCATCGCAATTCATTCCGGTGGTGTTATGTTGTGTGCTCTTCGTACGCGTGCCATCAAAACTGAAAGCTGCTGTTGCCGCCTCGTTCAAACAAACGCCTTCGCCCAGAGAAAAAAGCAGCCGCACTTCTTTGGCATCGGCCACCATATTTAAAGAAACGATGCCGGTGGTAGAATTAAGCTTCATAAACCCCGTAGACATTTTTGGCTGGCGTGTAAAGCCGTCGGTTTCTTTTTTTATTTTACACTCCTGTGCAAATAATAGTGCGGGCAACAGAAAAAGGGAAAGGAAGATTGTTTTCATACCTATTAATTGTGTCTAAAAATAGTGGCTCTTTGTCTACCCATTAAAAACCGCCTGTTAATTTCACCAAAACATTTCCGGTTCGTTCCGTAAACGCCAAAGCCTCCCGTCTGTTAAATCATGCTCAAATAATTTAAAACGTTCGGAAACAGGAAACAGAATCCGCAATTTTGATAATATTCTATGCCACTAAAAACTGTACTTCTTTTTTTACTGCTATTGCTTGCTGGTTTGGCACAAGGCCAAACTACCTACAGGGTTAGCGGAAAAATAACCAACAATAAATTAGAGCCCCTCGCCTTTGTGTCGGTACAGTTAAGCCAAAGTAAAGCCGGCACCATTACCAAAGAAGATGGCAGCTACTCGCTTACACTTGAAGAAGGCACCTACGACATTATGGTGAGCATTATTGGTTACACGCCACAAATATTGCGACTTACTGTTACCGGCAATTATGTACAGAATATCATTTTGGAAGAGGACGACAAAACAACTTTGGAGGATGTTGTTATCCGGGTAAAAATAAAAGACCGCTCGGAGGAGATCATTAAGAATGTTATCAGGGCCAAAGAAAATATTGTAAACGCCGCGGGCAACTACTCTGTTGATATGTACATAAAAGCGGTGCAGCAAGATTCGGCCATTAATAAAAAAGACCGCGGCGTAACCGACAGTGCATTACTTGATACCACTGGCAATGATTTTACGGGGATGGCCCTGGCCGAAGTGTCGTTGCGTTTAGATTATGAGAGTGACAACCGCATAAAAGAAGAACGGCTGGGAGTGCAACGACGGGGCGAAGCCGGCAACCTGTTTTATCTATCATCAACCGAAGGCAATTTTAGTTTTTACAACAACCTGGTAAAGGTTCCATCCATTTCTGTAACCCCCTTCCTCTCTCCTATTAGTTACAGTGGTTTGCTGGCGTATAAATTCAAAACATTAAAAATTGAAAAAAGAAATGGCAAACGTGTTTTTGTCATCCAGGTTAAACCAAGGCAGTTAAGTAATGCTACGGTTGAAGGCGAAGTAACAGTGGAGGATAGCACCTGGGCCATCCTGCATACAAAACTGCGTTTGCCTAATTACCATTTACCCGAATACGATTTTTTTGAAGTAGAGCAGCATTACCAGTTTGTAAACAAGCAGGCCTGGGTAATTACCAGGCAGCAGTTTAATTATTACTCAAAGTCGGGCAAACAAAAATTATCCGGGCAAACCCTTGTTCGGTACACTAATTACGAACTGAATAAACAATTTGCCAGCAGGCATTTTGGTTTGGAGATAAGTGCAACGGCACAAACAGCTTACAGCAAGGACAGCAGCTTCTGGCAAACGGTACGTACCGAACCACTCACAGAAAAGGAAGTGCGTTTTATACAATACCAGGACAGCATTTTTAGGGTGACAAATACCGAGGCTTATTTAGACTCACTGGAATTAGCCAACAATAAAATAAGCTGGAAGAAACTAACCTTCTTTGGCCAAACCCTTTATCACCGAAAGAAAGAACGGACCTGGATGATACCTTCACTTATCTCTCTGTACGAACCGCTGCAATTTGGCGGTGGCCGTTTCAGGGCTTCGTTTTTTTATTTTAAACGATACGCCAACCGGAAAGATTTTATGCTGCAAACAGAAGCGAGTTATGGTTTTAGAAACAAAGACATAAACGGGAGCATAGGATTAAACCGGATGTACAACCCCTTTAACCGTGGGGCGTTTTCAATAAATATCAGTCGCAATTTCGACAGGATTTATGAAGGCGATGCCTGGATAAACCAAATAAAAAGAAGCAGTTATTTTCTCAACAATTATTTTGCTGTAAGCCATGGACTTGAGGTGGCAAATGGTTTGTTTGTAGATGCACGGGTAGAGATGGCTTTGCGCCGCTCGGTAAAAGGTTATAAAACAAATGCAAACCTCGACTCGCTGATTGGCGGCATTTTAGATGATAACCAACCGGTTGCTTTTGAACCCACCAATGCTGTGTACTCAGTGCTCACACTGCGCTACACGCCGCGCCAACGGTACATACGAGAACCACTGGAAAAAATTATACTCGGATCAAAATGGCCAACGTTTTATGCACAATACCGCCGCGGCTATCCCGGCATCATTGGCAGCAATATCAATTTTGATTTTTTAGAGTTTGGCTTAGAACAAAATATCAGTTTGGGCCTGTTGGGCACAACACGCTACAAAGCAAAAACCGGCAAATTTTTAAACAAACAAAATCTTTCCATCTTAGATTATAGCTATCAACGCCAGGGCGATCCGTTTTTGTTTATGAACCCCGATGAAGCTTTCCAGGCACTCGACTCAACCTTCCCTCTGTTTAACCGGTTTTATTCTATGCACTTAGTGCATGAATTTAATGGAGCCCTGCTCAATAAAATTCCCTTGTTTAAAAAATTACAGTTAAGAGAAATTGCCGGGGGTGGCTTTTTAATTGCACCCGAACGCGACTTACGTTATGTTGAACTTTTCGCCGGGGTAGAGCGGGTGTTCAAATGGCCCTTCAACCCACTAACCAAATTTAAGTTGGGGTTTTATGTAGTGGGCTCGGCTGCTAACCAGTTTAGAAATCCTGTGCAATTTAAAGTTGGATTTACAACGTGGAATAAGTGGCGGAATAAATGGAATTAATGAGGCAGTAGATAATGAGTAAATGAGGTTGCGGTATCCTGTATGAAACAAAGGGCTTTGATGACTGCGTTATCGGTTCAATAAAACGGCACGGCATTAATGGTTGGATTGTTTACCTCTGGCAAATTGCACTTTATTTTCCCCACTTAATGTTCCCGGTTCTCAGTTTTATCTTCCAGGGAAAAAGATCTCCCACCCATTCAACGAATATTAGGCGTAGGCTGTGGTTTTCGTTCCTCAACTTGTTGATTTACGAAAGAAAAAAGTAGAACGGCAAAACTTTTTATTTATGGCACGTTATTGACACTACTATTTGTCTAAATAAAACACACTACTATGAAACAGATGTGGCAGAAGATAATGGTGGCAGAAACAACGCACGACAAATTTCATTTTGGCTCAACAATATTTACAATCTTACTATTCCTGACTTTTTGGGGCGTTAGCTTTTATGTGTTACTGAATAGTTTGGCCTGATCATGTATTACCTCATGAACAACAGCCCTGCATTTTAGTGGGGCATTTTTTTGATGGAATCCCCGACATTTTACTTGTTGTTGTAAAAAGCAGCCACGTACTGCAAACGGTACTCTTTTACTCTTTATTTGGAAGTCTTCTCCTTCATCGTCATTACCGGCGTCTTTCAACCAACTTTGACAATAGCTGTCTTTATACATTTGCTAAATGAAAGATGGTCATCTGCAGTTTTCGATTGCCTCATTAAACGATGTTTCCTCCATTAATACTTTAGTAAACAGCGCCTACCGCGGCGATAGCTCAAAAGCCGGATGGACGACGGAGGCTAATTTGTTAGACGGGATACGTACCGACGAGAAAGGTTTGCAAGCGCTGATAACAAAACCACATTCTACCATTTTAATTTGCAGGGAACACGATAAAATCATTGGCTGTGTTTACCTGGAAAAACAGGACGAAAAAATGTACCTCGGTATGCTAACCGTTGCACCACAATTGCAGGCAAAAGGAATTGGCAAAGCATTGTTGCGGCAGGCTGAAAAATACGCACTGCAACAAAACTGCACCTCAATCACTATGACGGTAATCACAAAGAGAAAAGAATTGATTGCCTGGTACGAAAGACACGGCTACGCAGATACGGGCGAACGAAAACCCTTCCCAACCGATCCACAATTTGGATTGCCGAAAGTTGCGCTGGAGTTTTTGGTGATGGAGAAAGAGCTGGTGTAACTGTTAAAGGACATTGATTCCTACCGAGGAAATTTCATCCATTCTCATTCAATGTCGATATCGTATTTGTGTAACAAGCCGGACACACCGGCCAAAGAAAATTTCGCCTTTTTTAACCGGTTGCGTTCGGGGTCAATTGAATAATTATACGAAGAACGCAAATCAACCTTTTGCAAAATGGTGTTATCAAATATGGCTCTTGCCAGGTTGCAGTTTTCAAAAACCGAAGCGGTCAAATCTGCTTCGGTAAAATCCACTTCCTGCAAGCTTGAATTAGTAAAAGCAGTGCTCTTCATTTTCAATTTATAAAACGAAGAAAGATCAAGCACACAGTTTTCAAAACCAACAGTGAACAGCATTTGATTACAATCCTCGAAATGCAAACCCAGCAATTTGCAACCAACAAACCGGCACTCTGTAAACGCAGTGTTGTTTAACAGAGCGAGGGCAAAATTACAATCGGTAAATAAGCAGTCGGTAAAATTGACCTGCCCTATATCAACACCCGCAAAATTGCAATGCATAAAGCCGCAGTTTTCATAATCGCCTTTTACAAAGGCAACTGCAGTAAAATCTGTTTTGTAAAATTTTTTTTCTTCAAAATACGCGTTGTGCATTTTCAAAAATAATGTAGAATTAACGTAAGCCTTTTTTACTGTTGCTATGTTGCACTTTATTTTGACATAACTAGATACTCAATGATAAATAACCAGTTTACACGGAACTTTTATATGGTGGGAAACTTCTTTTTGATCAGTTTCCTGCATCACTATTAGCCGGAAAATTAATTGAGCCGCTTCTATGCCCATTGCACGTGGGTTCTCATCAATAGCAGAGGGCTTATAATCGAGATATTGAAACAGGGGTAAATTGCCAAAACCAACTACATCAATCTTTTTTAATTTGGATGAATAATGTGCTTTAAGAAAATGAATAACATCCAAACTGATGTAATTCTTGAAAGTAAAAAATGCCGTTGGTGGTGACTTCATTTTCATAAGCAGTTTCATTGCTTTATTCGTGCTGGCTCTAGTAAAATCCACCACTTTGCAAAGTGACGCATCGTAAGGAATGCGATGTTCTTTCAAAGCTTTTTTGTAACCCTCAAACCTAATCTCACTTACGGGCATGGAAACAGGCCCCATCATGTGCGCAATTCTTTGATGTCCCTTTGAAATTAAAAATTCCATCGCCTTCATTGCCCCATCTTCATCATTGGAGGACACATAATTAAATGAAGGTTCACGCGGCGACCGGGCTAAAAATACTACCGGAACTCCGGTGTCAATAAGTTTTTTAAATGATGACATATCGGTGGTATTTTTTGTAATTACTGCTATAACACCATCAACGCGATTGCGAATCATGATATCCACTATCATATTTTCATGTGCGGCATCTTCATGTGTTTGAGAAACAATTACAGTATATTTTTCCGTGCCCGCTACTTGCTCCACGCCGTTAATGGCTAACACAAAAAACTGGTCTAACAGGTCGGGAATAATAAGGCCGAGTGTGAAGGTTTTTTTCAATTTAAAATGCCGTGCCGCCTCATTAGGTATGTAGTTCCATTCCAAAGCAAGTTCTTTCACTCTTTCCTTTGTCAGTGTACTTATGGATGTATCATTACTCAATGCTTTTGATACCGTTGAAACCGACATGTTCAATTTGCGGGAAATGTCTTTTAATGTTACGCCTTTTTTCATCGTTTACGAATTTGAAAGCTCCTGGGGCAGCAACTAAAATAATTCAACATTTCCAAAGAATTTCAATCGTTGTAGTGCCTTTAAAACGCAATTAATTTTGGTAACACGATTTTTATTTTACTAAATATTCTACATTACACATATCGCATACTGCGCTTTAATTACTTCACCCTAAACCTTTGCCATGCTACAGAAACACTTTAGCGTATTTCTTTTCTTTTTATTGAAATAATTGTTTTAGTGCAACAACACAAATGCTTCCCTGTTATCCTACACACAAATAAAAAATTTTAAAATGAATGAACCTAACTTATCGGAAAGCAGAAGAAATTTTTTAAAAACAACTGTCAAGGGCGCAGCGGGTGCAATGGCAATAGCAAGTATTCCTTCCATTGTAAAAGCGGGGTTTCCCACTATTGTACCGTCATCCGTTTTTGGCAAAAATGCGCCAAGTAATAGCATTAACGTTGCGCAAATTGGATGTGGCCGCATTGCACGTACGCATGATCTTGTTGAAACCTTTAAATATGACAAGGCACGCATTATGGGCATTGCCGATGTGGACCGAAGCCGCTTGCTCGGTGGCAAACAATTAATAGAAGGCTGGTATACAAAAAAAACAGGAAAGGATAACTACATAGACGTAAAAACCTATGATGATTATCATGACCTCCTGGCCAATAAAGATGTTGATGCAGTAATTATAAGCACTCCCGACCACTGGCATGCACAACCTGCAATAGAAGCAGCTCTGGCAGGCAAACATATTTATTTGCAAAAACCAACATCGCTTACCATCGAAGAAGGCAGACAAATGAGTGATGCCGTGCGCAAGTCTGGTGTCACATTTCAATTGGGCAGCCAGCAGCGTTCCGTAAAACCCTGGCCTCAGTTTAAAAAGGCATGTGAACTGGTAAGGAACGGACGAATAGGAAAATTGCTTACGGTACGTATCGGCCTCCCCTCCGATCCTGCAGGTGGAAACACAATTGAAATGCCCATTCCGGAAGGGCTCAATTATGATATGTGGCTGGGTTCAACGCCTCATGTATATTACACTTTGGATCGTGTCCACTCGCAAACTGATTTTACTTCCCGTCCGGGTTGGCTGCGCCTTGAGCAATTTGGAGCCGGCATGATTACAGGTTGGGGTGTTCATCACATTGACATTGCACATTGGGGTATGAATACAGAATTGACTGGACCTATTGAAATAGAAGCAACAGCCGAATTTCCTAAAAATGGATTATGGACGGTACACGGAAATTATGAAGCGCATTTGAAATATGCCAACGGTGTTAATATGCATTTAAGTAGTAAAAATCCAAATGGTGTTAGGTTTGAAGGTAGTGATGGTTGGATTTTTGTTTCAAGAGGCGATGTTGGTGTTACAAGTTCTGATCCAACATCAGGTGCTAAAGAAAACAAAGCCTTTCAGGCAAGCACCCCAAAAATATTGTCGTCGGTAATTGAAAAGAATGAAATTCATTTGTACGAAAGCGCTGAGCAACATGGAAACTGGTTTGATTGTATTCAAAACAAAAAACCCACTATCAGCCCTGCCGAAGTAGCCCACCGCTCATGCAGTGCCTGCCTGTTAGCTTATGCTGCAATGAAAGTACCAGGTAAGTTGTATTGGGATCCTTCAAAAGAAATTTTTAAAAACAACAGGGAAGCCAATAAATTATTATCAAGGCCGCAACGCTATCCCTATGGAACCAATTATGTGTCAGCAAAGAAAATCTAATTATGAAAAAAACGGGCTTCGTTCTCTTTTTATTTGTGACGGCTGGATGTGGCGGTACTAATAAAATGAACAACACTGATAACGCACGAATCAAGATTGTTACCCTCGACCCCGGGCATTTTCACGCGGCGCTGGTACAAAAATCAATGTATAGCAATGTTGATTCACTAGTACATGTTTATGCACCCGCAGGACCCGATGTGCTATTGCACGAGGCCAGGATAAATGCCTATAATACCCGTGGTGAACAACCTACGAAATGGAAACAGCAGGTTTATACAGGCAACGACTTTTTACAAAAGATGTTGCAGGATAAAAGAGGCAACCTTGTAGTGATGTCGGGTAACAACAGCAAAAAAACCGAATACATCTTGAAAGCGGTTGGTGCGGGTTTTCATGTGCTGGCTGATAAACCAATGGCCATTGATAAGCCAAATTTTGAATTGCTGAAAAATGCTTTTGAAGAAGCAGAAAAAAACAATGTGCTACTGTATGATATTATGACGGAGCGTTACGAAATCAGCACCATGCTGCAACGTGAGCTTTCATTTCTATCGGCGGTGTTTGGCCAATTAGAAAAAGGCACTTCAGAAAACCCTGCTGTAACAAAAGAAAGTGTACATCATTTTTATAAGTATGTTTCAGGAAACATTCTTACACGACCGCCCTGGTTTATGGATGTAACGCAGGAAGGTGAGGGAATTGTAGATGTAACCACGCACCTCGTTGATCTTATTCAGTGGGAATGTTTTCCGGAACAAATAATTGATTACAAAAGCGAAGTGCAAATTAATACTGCAAAACGATGGCCTACCAACATGAACTTAACTCAATTCAATGCCATAACAAAACTAAATGGCTTTCCAGCCTATCTAAAAAAAGATGTTGTAAACGACAGCATTTTGAAAGTATATAGCAATGGAGAGATTAATTATCAACTACGCGGCATACATGCAAAAGTATCTGTGGTTTGGGCATACCAGGCACCGGAAGGAACCGGCGATACACATTACTCCATCATGCGGGGTACAAAAGCAAACCTTGTAATACGCCAGGGAAAGGAACAAAATTTCAAGCCGGCTTTATACATTGAACCCATCCAAAAAAACGACGTGGCTTATGAACAAGTTCTAATGAATGAAATAAAATCAGTTCAAACAAAATATCCCGGCATTGAATTGAAAAAGACAGCAGCAGGATGGGAAGTCATCATCCCGGAAAAATATAAAGAAGGACACGAAGCACATTTTGGCCGCGTTATGGAAAAATTTTTGCAGTATATAAAAGAAGGAAAACTACCCCCCTGGGAAGTGCCGAATATGATTGCAAAGTATTACACCACGACCGCCGCGTTAGTACTTGCATTACAATCACCGGATGGTTTACAGTAACTACTCTTTTAAAAAAAATTTGTATTCGCTCTACTTGTCCAATCACTATTCAAAAACCTAAAACCCCCGTATTTATTTATGAACACCATCACCAAAATAGTTTTTTCTTTCCTACTGATAATTTTTGCAGATAATACTTACGCACAGGATAAAGTAAACTGGAAAAAAGTAACCGTTTTGGTTTATACAAAAAATGGAAAAGGCTATGTGCACGATAACATACCCAGCGCTGTTGCCGCCATTCAAAAACTAGGAAAAGAAAATGGATTTAAAGTAGATACATCATCCAACGCCGTGGTGATGACTAAGGAAAATTTAAAGCACTACACTATGCTTATTTTCCCCAGCACCAACAATGATGTTTTTGATACAGATGCACAGCGGCTGGCATTCAGGCGGTATATTGAAGCAGGCGGAGGGTTTGTGGGCATTCATTCCGTAACGGGTACTGAACGCAACTGGAAGTGGTTTAAAAACATGATGGGTGGCACTTTTGCCTGGCACGCAAAATTTCAAAAATTTAAAGTAAAGGTTCTTGATCCTTCACATCCCTCTATGCATGGCTTGCCACTTGAGTGGGAAAAGGAAGATGAATTTTATTTCGCTAAGGAATTATTTCCCGGAACAAAAACAATATTGGTGAACGACATAACCACGTTAAATACAACCGATACAATTCAAAGAAATCTGATTATGAAAAACGCCGGTACTTTTTCTGAATTATATCCTGCTGCATGGACGCATGACTTTGATGGCGGTCACGCCTGGTTTACAACTTTGGGCCATCATAAAAATGACTACTCCGATCCGCTGTATCTGCAGCATATTTTTCAGGGCATTCGTTTTATTGCGGGCAGGGTTAACAAGTTAGATTTTAGCAAAGCGTATGCAACAACACGAGACACACCGGTACGATATTGAGTTGCAAGCTATGACCTTTGAGCTGCGAGCCTTAAACATTTTTCTCTTAATAAAAAAACTTACATCATGTCTATTTCAAGAAGAAATTTTTTGCGGAACACTGCTTTTACAACTGCGGGTTTGGGAATTACCGCCGCCGTTCCCATGGAAGTGTTAGCGCAGTTGCGCAAAACAATTTCATTCGCAAAAAAAATAAATGTGGGATTGATTGGTTGCAAGGGACAGGGCTGGAGTAACCTAACGTCCATGCTTAAGCTGCCAGAAGTGACCTGTGTGGCCCTTTGCGATATTGATGACGGTATTATAAACGGTCGCAAAGCCGAACTGGAAAAAATAAATATCCGCCCGGCAATGTATAAAGACTACCGTAAGCTTTTAGAAAATAAAGACGTGGATGTTGTAATTATTGCCACCCCCGATCATTGGCATTGCCTGCAAATGATTGATGCCTGCGCAGCAGGAAAAGATGTGTTTACAGAAAAGCCATTATCAAATTCAATTATAGAAGCTCAGCTCATGGTAAAAGCCGCAAACCGGTACAACCGGGTAGTGCAGGTAGCGCAATGGCAGCGCAGCATGGATCATTTTAAAAATGCGATTGCATTTGTACAGTCGGGCCAATTGGGAAGAATTACTCTGGCAAAAACATGGATGTACCGTGGTGGATCAACCGCCCTGGCACCCGTAGCAAATGAGCCGGTGCCAGCCGGTGTTGACTATGACAGATGGTTAGGCCCGGCAGCCAAAAAACCATTTAATAAAAACAGGTTTCATTACGAGTTCAGATGGTATTGGGATTATGCAGGCGGACTTATGACGGATTGGGGTGTGCATTTAATTGACATGGTATTGCTTGGCATGAATGCCGATGTTCCAAAATCAGTAGTAGCATCAGGTGGCAAATTTGTTTTTCCTGCAGATGCCCGCGAAACACCCGATACACAAACCGTAGTGTATGATTATGGCAATTTTCAAATGACCTGGGAACATACAATGGGCATGGCAAATGGCAATTACGGCCTGCAACACGGCATTGCATTTTTGGGTGAAAAAGGAACGCTGGTTTTAAATAGGAACGGGTGGGATGTACGCCCTGAAAAAGAAAAAGACACTTTGAAAATGGAAGCCGTTGCCTGGCAACCAAAAACCGATAATGGTTTAGACAAACACACCGCCAATTTTATAGCGGTAGTACAATCCAGAAAAATGGCAGAACTCAACTGTTCCATTGAAGCCGGCGCCAAGGTGGCTATCAATGCACACATGGGCAACATTGCCCAAAGAACAGGTGAGAAAATTTTTTGGAATAAAAACGATAATAAATTTTCGACTACAAAGGCAAATCAATTGCTGGTACCGGTTTATCATAATGGATACAGGTTGCCAAAAATGTAATAAGCGTTTTATTGCTGCATGCTCCTGCATATCAAAAAAGTTATCATCAAAAAACAATTGTTTTGAAATGAACTTCAGCACATTTTTCCTCAGCTCAGGAAAAATATTTTTTTCCAAAGAATTTCAATCGTTGTAGTAGCAATTTCCTTTTGGCCCAGGTACATTAACTAGTTTTAATTCAATAAATTACCAAACATTATTCAGCAGTAATCACTGTCAAATTAATTATCTCACTTCCAAACATTTGCTATGTTATTGAAACGATTGATTAAAGTGCTATCCTTTGTTTGCCTGCTATTACTTTCCGCCCCAAATGCAATAGCGCAAAACACTGTACTAACAGGAAAGGTTACAGATGTTGATGGCAAGGCCCTGGAAAATGTTTCCGTGGTAATAAAGGGTACAGCCACCGGCACCACTACCGATGCAGCTGGTATTTACCAAATACCTGTTACCAAACCTGTAGGCAACATGCTTGTATTTTCTTCTGTTGGATTTACGGAAAAGGAAGTTACACAGCCGGAGGGAAATACAATTAATGTTCAACTTGAAAAAACAAGCCAGTCGCTCGATGCTGTAGTGGTAGTTGGCTACGGTACACAAAGGCGGAGAGATGTGACCGGTTCGGTGGCGTCTCTTTCAAAAGAACGCCTTCAGCAATTGCCCAATACAAATATCGCCGAAGCATTGCAGGGGTCAGTTCCTGGTCTCCAGATTAATACGAATGGCGGTGGGGCCGAGGGCAATAATGTTTCTATTTTGATCAGAGGCCGCAATTCAATTACGGCTGGCAACAACCCATTGATAGTGTGGGATGGTATTCCTTATGTTGGAGGCATCTCGGAAATAAATCCAGCTGATGTTGAATCCATTGAAATACTGAAAGATGCTTCTGCAACTGCTATTTATGGTACAAGGGGTTCCGCTGGTGTCATACTCGTTACCAGCAAGCAGGGTAAAAAGGGAAAGCTGGCAATTACTTACGACGGATTTTATTCGGCCCAAACACTTACCAACAAACCCGATCTGCTAACCGGCCCCGAATTTTACCAATTTAAAACAACAAGACTCAATTCAAATACAAATGTTCTTTCGCCAACTGAGCAGGCGGTGTACAATGCCGGAACCTGGGTGGATTGGTACGACATTGCTACTCAGCAGGGTTCTAAATTGCAACATTCTTTATCCGTAAGAGGCGGTTCGGACAAAACCAGTTTTTACTTAGGCGGTACTTCCCTTGATGTTGAGGGGGTAGCAAGGAACGACCGTTTTAAAAGGTATTCCTTACGGCCAACATTAGAAATTAAAGTAACAGACTGGCTTACCATTGGAACAAGTTCGCAATTATCATTTCAGGATCGCAGCGGATTACCTGTTGAGTTTGAAGATACCCGGAATGTAGGTGGGGGTGCTAATTTCTTTAATCCACTTACAGTTCCTTTTAACCCCGATGGGTCACCGGCTTTATATGCAAACGTAGATGATAGGCAGGCAAGAAATCCGATAGCAAACACCCTGGTTAAAAACGATGATAAGGCTTACAGATTATTTACGGCCAATAATATCAAGATAGACTTTCCATTTGTGAAAGGGTTAAGTTATAAACTTAATACTGGTATCGAATATGAAAACAACCAGCGCAAAACATACTACGCAAGAAACGTTGCATTAGGATTTGAAAAAAACGGAGATGCCATTAACTACACTTCTCTTAGCCGCAATTTCACGGTGGAAAACATCCTGAATTATTCGAAAGAATTTGGAAAGCACAACATTAATGTCACCGCTCTTTATAGCAGCCAAAGCGACAATTTTGAGAGAGATGAAGTAGAAGGCGTTGGATTTCCAAATGATGTGCTTACCAACTATCAGATGAACGCTGCCACTTTGTTAACCCCATCTTCTGTAAACACCAAGGGAAATCTTCTTTCGCAAATGGGCCGTTTAAATTATGGTTTTAATGGAAAGTATTTGTTGACGTTGACGGCAAGAAGAGATGGATTTTCAGCTTTCGGTGCTGATACTAAATACGGTGTATTTCCCTCTGCAGCCGTAGCATGGAATATTTCTGATGAATCATTTATGAGGCCTGTTGCCTTTGTCAATAACCTTAAATTAAGAGCCTCCTATGGCCTCAACGGAAGTCAGGCTGTATCGCCATACAGTTCCCTCGCCACGCTAGCCAGCGGTGCTTTTTATTTGAGCGGCACCACAATATTCCCTGGCTATTTTCCTAATAGACTTGCTAATGCAAATTTAGGATGGGAGTCCACCACCTCACTTTCCTTAGGGTTAGATTTTGGCATCATCAACAATCGCATCCAGGGAAGTGTAGATGTTTATTCTTCCGAAACCGAGGACCTTTTATTGAGGCGCAGCATTTCTCCTGTTCAAGGCATCACATCTATTTTACAAAACATTGGTAAAACAGCAAACAGGGGTATAGAAGTTGGCATCACTTCTACCAATATCAGATCAAAAAACATAACCTGGAGTACCAATCTTAATTTTTCCAGTAATCGTAACAAAATTGTAGACCTCTATGGCGATGGAAAAGATGATATAGGTAGCAATTGGTTTATTGGCAAACCCATACGTGTAATTTATGGTTTGCAATATGACGGCATTTTTAGAACCCAGGAGGAAATAAATCGTTCTGCCCAACCAACCGCACTGCCCGGATATGTAAGAATTAAAGACATAAGTGGCGATGGGATGATTAACAACGCTGCCGACCGAACAATTATAGGCCAGTTGGATCCAAAATTTATATGGGGCGTTACAAACACCTTTAAATACAAAGAATTCAGTTTAATGGTTTTTTTTCACGGGGTGCAGGGAGTTACAAAAGACAATCCATTGCAGGATGATAATGTTTTTGCCGATACCCGGAGGAACACTGTAAAAAAAGACTGGTGGTCTCCCTCAAATCCAAATGGCACACACTTTTCCAATGATGCCAATGCCAATAAGCAAAGCGTCAATTTTTATGAAGATGCAAGTTTTGTACGATTAAAAGATGTGTCCCTGGCTTACCAGTTACCCTCCAGCGTTTTGGAACGACTTCATGTTAGCGGTATAAAGTTTTACCTAACCGGCAGAAACCTGGCCACATTTACAAAATACAAAGGGCTCGACCCGGAACTAACCAACCAATACGGCCTGCCTTTACAAAGGGAAATGGTTGTTGGTTTAACTATAGGTTTATAAAAATTTTAATCGAAAAAATGATGATGAACAAAATATTCAAACTTTCAATTTTGTCAGTTTTGTTACTGCCTTCATTGGGTTGCAAAAAAAGTTTTCTTGAAGAAACGCCTCAGGCTATCATAGCCCCGGATAATTTATATGTAAGTAAGCAGGGGTTTGAAGCAGGCCTGTACGGCCTGTACAATCTGGTGCGGAGAGAGCGAAGAGGTATCGCCGCCAGTGCCAATGATATTACCAGCACGGCCGCCACCATTGGTGTGGATAATGCCTATAGTTTGTTTCCTGCTGGTGGAGCAGCCGAATCCGTGTTTAATGATTTTGGAATACGAATGACTTCAACCGACGGATATATCACCAGCTTCTTTACTTATTTGTATCAAACCATTAACGCGGCTAACACTATTATTGGCCGGGCCGATAACCCTGGCATTGCCTGGACCACCATAGAGAAAAATCAAATAGTGGCAGAAGCAAGATTGATAAGAGCCTGGGCGTACAGGCATCTTACTTACTTATGGGGCGATGTGCCGTTAAACCTTGAGGAATCGAAGGGTAACAATATTCGTACGGATTGGGAAAGGGCACCTGTTTCAGAAGTACGGGCGGCTATGGAACAGGATTGGCTTTTTGCAGAAGCCAACCTGCCCGATGTAGCCCAGGTAGAAGGAAGAGTATCAAAAATAGTAGCGCAGCATTACTTAGCTGAACTATATCTTACCATTGGTCAAAATCAAAAAGCAAAAGATAAAGCACTGGCTGCTATTCAAAATTCAAACTACAATTTAATTACGGCACGGTACGGGGTTACAGCAACCCAGGCAGGTACGCCTTTTACCGATATGTTTATTGATAAGAACTCTAATAGAAGCCAGGGAAACAGGGAAGCACTGTGGGTTTTTCAAAATGAATATTTATCTGTGGGCGGCGATATAAATATTATGAGAAGATGGTGGGTAAACCGGTACAATACCATCAGGGTAAATAATAAAACGCCCATAAACTATTCACAGGCAAATGGCGGAAGAGGCCTGGGAAGGTTTGCTGCTACCAAATATGCTTTGTCTATTTATGGAGTTGGAGATGACAGGGGTTCATCTCATGCCTGGCGTTTTTTCTGGATCATGAATAATCCCGCCTCTCTGCCAGCCGGCTCGCAAGCTACTTCTACTTGCACCAGCCCCGGATGGACAGGGCCGAATTTAGGCGATACCGTAAAGCTGAGTATTAATTGTAACGAACCGGTGCCAAGTGCCACCTCTGCTCAAAACTGGCCCAATCCAAGAAAGTGGGACTGGGCGCCTGATGATCCCGTAGATGTGCAAAACACTTCCAACTATAACGACCAGATTTACCTGCGGCTGGCCGAAACCTATTTGTTACTAGCAGAGGCCCAATTTAAATTAGGCGATGCCCCCGGTGCAACTATTAGCATCAATGCGCTTCGCACCAGGGCAAAAGCTACACCCGTTTTACAGGCCAATGTGACTATGGATTTCATTTTAGATGAACGCTCAAGAGAATTATTTTCTGAAGAGCACAGAAGATATACGTTAATTAGAACAGGAACCTGGTTTACAAGGACGCAGCTGTATAATAAATTTTCAGGGCCTAAAATAGTATTGAGAGATACATTATTGCCAATTCCGCAAGCCGTAATTGACGCAAACCTTACGAAGCCAATGAGGCAAAACTTAGGTTATTGATTTAGTGCCAATAAAATCTAAATCATCAGGTGGCAAAAGAATGAAGTATCAACTATTGCTTTGCTGTGCAATCAGCGCAATGAATTTTTATAAAAAAATGACACCGTATTTAAAGAGGAGTTTCATTCTGTATTTTTCCCTGTTTCTCAGTTTGATGTTACCCGCTCAAAAAGTGGATTCAACTTTTGATTTGTATTTACTCATTGGCCAGTCCAACATGGCAGGTCGTGGTGAAATAACCGATGAATACAAAAACGAGGGCAACCCCAGAATATTGATGCTGGATAAAAATAATAATTGGGTACAGGCGAAACATCCACTCCATTTCGACAAGCCTTCGGTAGCCGGGGTAGGCCCGGGTTTATCTTTCGCAATGGAAATGGCAAAAAAAACCAGCCATAAAATTGGTCTTATCCCCTGTGCTGTTGGCGGTACTTCAATAGATTCCTGGAAGCCTGGTGGGTACGACAAAGCCACCGATACGCATCCTTATGATGATGCCATTAAGCGATTGGGTATAGCTATGCAGTGGGGCACTTTGAAAGGAGTGATTTGGCTGCAGGGAGAATCGGATAGCGATACCGAAAAAGCAAAAAATTATTTAGCAAAGCTCGAAGAGTTAATTGCTCGTATTCGCACTACCACCAACATTGCAACATTGCCTTTTGTTGCAGGTGAGTTGGGCCGGTACAAAAAACAATATCAGAACATCAACAAGTTATTGGCTCAGTTGCCTCGTAAAGTTTTACATACCTCTATGGCTTCTTCAAAAGGGTTAAAGCACAAAGGCGATGGGACACATTTTGATTCAGTATCGGCGGGAAAAATGGGGAAGCGTTTTGCAAAACAAATGCAACGGTTGCAAAAGCGGTTGAGGAAATAATTTTATTGCCCGTTAATACTTTATGCAAAGCAATTAAATAGTGTTACTGCAAAATTCAGTAGTTGATTCGCATTTACCTATGCAGATGATAATTAAGTGAAAGTTTTGTGTGGTACGAAGAATAAGTAAACGCTCGAAAAAAATTACAACTCTTAAAACAGAAACCATTGAGCCAAGAGAAAAAAATAGTCACCTATCTGTACTTCCTGATCACCATTTTATTTTTCTCAATGAAGTCGGCTGCACAAAATGATGCGGTTGTAGCACCTTTCAAAAACCTTATTTCCCTTACAACGCAAAATGCGTTGAAGCTTGAAGTGCGTTTTCGTACACAGCCAACACCTAACACAAAATTTGCTATAAAAATAGTTGATGACAAAACGGCGAAGGTTGTATTTGACGGGCCTGTAAATTTTGTTTCAAAGGAAGACTCAAAGCTTCTTTTTTCTGTGAAAGATTTGCATGTGAGTGTGTGGTCCCCAACAAGTCCACACCTTTATCAATTAACATTTACAGCAACCGAGGGAGCCAATGTGCTGGAACAAAAACAACGGATCGGCTTTCGCTTTTTCGAATCAAAGAATGGCAATCTGCATTTAAATGGCAAGCCCATTTTTCTTCGTGGCATAGCTATCAATCCACCTTCCCGCGGCATCCCCGACAGCATCGAAACGAGTAGAAAATTTGCTGAAGAATATGTCACATTCATGAAGAGCATTCATGTCAACATCATTCGCATTCCTAATAATGAAACATGGTACAACGTATGCGACGAATTGGGCATGATGGTTTTTGGAGGCAATTACAGCAGCACGGTTGCAGGTGAGAAACCACCCAAAAATTATGAGCGGGCAGTTGAATGGTATAAGAATGAAGCTTTCGCAGAAATTGCAGCACATCCAAGCTTGATGATTTATGCCCTGACCAATGAAGTGCCTTATGAGGGACAAATTGGAATAGAGTGGGAAAAGTTTTTGTCGTATGCACACAAGCAATTAAAAGAGCGGGACGACACCCGTGCTTATATTACCAACCCTGGCTATGGATATGGAAAAAGTGGCGACATCTGCGATCTCCACCGCTATTGGGGCTGGTATTATTGTTCACCGTTTACGTTTTTAAACATTCGTTACAATGAGGCTATCATTCCATTTAAAAAAGCCGTTCAACCGGTTACGTTTACCGAGTGTGTTGGAAATTATACCGGACCCGATGGAAAATACAACCTGACACCAGATCATAAAAATCCAGGCTCGCAATTAAACTGGACTGGCCATGCAGACTGGAATGACCAGGCACGATTAGCAGATGAACATCAATCGTTTACTTTTAAGCAAGCCACTGAGTTGTTCCGAAGACTGCGTGTTATCAACCCCGAATTAAGTGGTGTATTTCCATTTACCATTTTGTTTTATAACTGGAATAATGTGCAGCAGTTTGTTGACATGAACCCTAAGCCGGTAACCAGGCAGGCAAAACTTTCTTACCAGCCAATATTATTGAGTTGGGAAAACTGGAAAACCCAGGTATATGCGGGTACAACATTAGAACCCATTGTGCATATAGTAAATGATGATGACGAGTTCAATAATCTTACCAATGCAAAACTGGTGTATCAGCTTCGCGATAATCGACAGTTACTGGTAACGAGTGATACGATGGATTTGCCAGATATTAATTACTACGCTACCTGGCAAAAAAAGTTGGCAATAAAATTACCTGCTCAAATGATGATAGGTAATTATCAACTGGTAGGAAAAATTTTTAAAGACGGGAAAGTTGTTTCGGAAAATTATGACAAGCTTTTTATTGGAAATAAAGATTGGCGCACATCGGCACCAACACCCGTAACTAAAATTGTTTTGTACGATCCCGCAGGCAAAACAAAAACTTCATTGGATAAATTACAAATCCTTTATCAGCCGATCAATTCATTTAAAACTATCACTGCAAAATCATTAATAGTAATTGGAGAAAATGGGATGGATGATGCAATGATGCAAGAAGCAATGGCCATTAAACAATTTATCAAAAATGGCGGCAGGGTTTTATGCCTGCGTCAGGATGAAGCGCATCTTCCTAATGTAAATAAAATATTGAGCGTTGCTGTAAAGAATGTGACCACACCATTGGATGTTCCAGCATATCCGCCACCACCCCGCCCTTCCCGCAATGGTTATTATGTTAATCCCGAACGCCCGGATCATCCTGTCTTCCGTGGTATCACAAGGGAGCAATTAAGAGTATGGAGCGATTATACAAACTGGGATGAATCGCAAAAGGGGTTTCCGGCCATTTATCCTGTAATGGATGGTTATGTTCCCGTTGATAAAAACGACATAAAGCAAATCGCGGTTCTTGGAAATTATGGCGTGGCGCTGGAAGGAATAAGCATTGCTGAAATAGTTGATGGCAAAGGAAGTGTACTTCTTTGCGGGCTTGATCTGGTGAATCGTACCGGTGTTGATCCCGTTGCAGATCGCATGCTCATCAACCTTGTGAATTATATGGGTGATGAGAAGCAACACGAATTATATCCCCTGGTAACCGAACCAATTGTGTGGGGCAATTATACTTCTGAGAAAGGATTGCTTACAGGCGTAAACAGCGGTCTGATGCTTCATGCCGTGCCTCGGACACCTGATAACATCAAATCAAAAATTTCGGTTACAATCGAAGGCAATCGTTTTCTGGGTTTGCCGGGAGGTTTTAATACAAGGCCTGGAGTGCAATACGTAGCCCATGGCCGCAGAATGTTTGGCCCTTATACATTACGTGGTTTCGGTAACGTTCCCGAACCTTTGGACACAACAAATAATATTGGTGCAGGTTTTTTTTGGTG
Organism: Chitinophagales bacterium; assembly: GCA_031425835.1. Lineage (GTDB taxonomy): Bacteria > Bacteroidota > Bacteroidia > Chitinophagales > Chitinophagaceae > Flavisolibacter. Next base: position 143,280 of record JANPKD010000049.1, on the reverse strand, counting down.
TAGCATACCAGCCGGCAAAACCATGTCATCAACATTAGTTTGGAATCAGCATAACCAGCCCCTTACTATAAAAATAAAGGTGAATGATGGTCAGGAAGTGAGTAAAGAAATTAAAGCGGGTGAAACAATGAATGTGGATTGCGCCGTAGTGGGCACAACTATAAAAATGAATTTTTACGGCGACAGAAGATTGGTGTTGCTGCAAACGTCTTTTAAATAAAAAAATATTGGTAGTGAAAAAGTGTAGAATGTTTGTAAAAATTTTTTGGGGTGATGGTATTAGGCAACACGCAGTAAGGAAAATTATTTTGCAGCCACAAATAATGCTCTTTCTTCTTCTTCTTTTACTGAATAAAACTTTTTACGGACAAGAAAGCAATGTCGCATTGCACAAACCTGTGCTGGCAACATCTGAAACAACCGAAAGCCCGGCGACCAACATTGTTGATGGCAAAATTTCAAGAACATCCAAATGGGAAGCAGCCACGGGTAAAGCCCCGCATATAGTGGAAATTGATCTTAAAAAATATTACCTCATTTCCGAAATAAGAATTCATAGTGGTATTATGGATGCGGAAAAAAAGCCGGATGAAATGACACAGGCGGCAGGCTTTTGGAGTGTGAAGAATTTTAAAATGCAATATTGGGATGATGCTAACTGGAGTGATTTTCCGCAGAGCGAAATTCATGAAAACAGGCTCACCACAGTTATATTCAAATACAACCCTGCTGTTACAACTTTTAAAATAAGGTTGGTTTGCGATGATGGTGAGCGCATTAACCTAATGGAGCTTGAAGCCATTGGAAAAGAAGCTACCAACATGCCCGAACCTCCAACAATAACACCATCAATAAAAACACAACAATCTTCAACAGCCACGCAACGGGCAATAGTTACTGTTACCAATAAAGTAGTTGGCAAAACCATGAAGTACGTTGGGTATAACCAGGGCTATTATTTTCCTGGTTCTAATATTTCAGGCTGGGTAAAATATTCCAATGTCAATAGTTTCAGGGTGTGGACAAGCCTTAATGCTTTTGTGCCCCAAACTGCGGTGCAGGTTGATAAAAATGTAACTACCGTAACTGAGTTTGATAAAAGAAAAGCTGCACTAAGACAAAGCCCGGAGAACAATAATTTTATCAAATGGAACGATTTGCTTCCGCTTTATAATAAACCTGATTCTTCTTCTACAAACGCTATGGTTTTTAATTATGTATTAACCGAATTGAAGCGTTTAGGCATTGATGTTATTTTACAAACTGGCAGTACCGATTTTGAAAACACCTGGGAGAACAAATGGAAGCAATGGCAACGCCATTATGCACTTGCCTACTATGCCGCAAAAAAAGGCGACGTCGCAATGTTTGCCATGCAAAACGAACCCAATCATCGTAATTCCGGTCCTATGAAACTGGAGCAATGGATCATGGGCATGCAAATTGTTTCCGATGCCGTTCATTGCGCCGTACAGGATGTAAATAAACATTACGGGAAACGCCTTATCCCAAAATTTGTTGGCCCCGTTACAGCCGGTAATAATCCTGAATGGTGGGCTGCAGTGGTAAAAAATATTCGTACCGATTATCATGGTAAAACCGTTGATAAAGATCTGCTCCAAATTTTTTCAACGCATTCGTATAACTCACCTGCGGTTGGATACGAAACAAGGATTGACAACATCCGCAAGATCATCGTAGAAAATCATCCGGCCAAAAAAGCATTGCCCATTGTTTACACGGAAATTGGCAGGTGGATGAATGCCTATCTCATAGACAAAGAAGAAACGATGGATGATCCTTCTTTGTTCACTGAGTGGGCCGGCATATATGCCAATAACATGAAAAACGGCGGGTATGGAATGTGGGCTTTCAAATTTGCCAATACGTCTAGCGGTCCTTACCCGAGAGGCATTAAATCAGGCCATCATTTTATATGGCAGGGTAACAGAATTGTTGAAGATGCGTACAAAAATCTGGCATTTGGAAAACCGGTTGCTACAAGCAATCTGGCGAGTGAAACAGCCCTGATAACTGATGGAAATAAAACCGATTCCTCAACCTGGCTATCTGATTCAACAACGGCAGAAAAATGGATAGAGATTGACCTCGGAAAAATGACCAACATTGGCAGTGCCGTTATTTACACGGGCAATGCCGCAGGCATTTATACCAGCCCGGAAAGAATAAAAAATTTCAAGCTTCAATATTTAGATGGCAATAGCTGGAAGGATATTGCGGGTGCGGCGGAAAAAGATAATAAGTATGCGCAGGTGTTCCAGTTTTTCAAACAACCAGTAGTCACAAAAAAAATTCGCTTTGTGAGTACCGATAAAGGAAGTGTAAAAGTTCGGGAGATTAAATTGTTTGCGAAAGATGATGAACCAACTGTCGATGACAGTTATAATGTATCAGGTATTCAGCGCACCGGCCAGGTGGTTCGTTTGTTTGCCAAAGGATTTAAGAATCAACGGCCATTGCTTGAAACAAAAAATTCCGTTGATGATAATGGATTAGATACTTACACTTCGTATGATGCGCAGTCGGGTAATTATTACATTTGGCTGGTGCAAAGAGGGTTATTTGATTATCAATTAAAACTTAATCTTTCCACTCTTGCAATTGCGTCCGGTGTTCCAATAACTGCGGAAACGGTTAATCCATTTTATTATGGAGAAGTAACGCGGTTGATCAATCTTCCAGCTAACAAAAACATTGATTTTATTTTGCCGGCGCAAAGTGTGGTGTTATTAACTATACCAAAAATGAAGCAAACCAGAAAGATGATCACCGCTTCCGCAGATGCAACTGTAGCTGTTGGCAGAAACGCTTCGCTGGAAAACAGTTCGCAAAAGGAATTGACGGTTCAATTAGATGCAGCAGAACCCGAAAAGAACAATGTTTCCTACATGTGGTTTGATCTTTCAAAAACCGCACCCCTTACTTCACAAAAGGTTTTATTAAAGGTGAATGGACATACAGATAAAACCGGTGCTCCGTTTCGTTTACATGTGTATGGAATTCCCTCTGCAAAATGGAATGAGCAAAAACTGGATTGGAACAATGCATTGTTGTTGGATAATAAAGAAGCATTGATAAAAGAAGTAGGACAGAAAGCTTTTGTTGCAGGAGAACTTGCGTTTACTGTACAACAACAAGATCATTTTTTGGATGTAACAGACCTGGTAAAACATCATTCGGAAAAAGGAATCACATTTGTTTTTGTTCGGGAGACAAGGCAGTTGGGTGATGATGAAGACAAGGGGAAAAAAGTGATGATTCGTTCATTGGAAAGTAATAACAAACCCGAACTTATTTTTTGGCAGACCAAATAACAAATTAACATCGCACAGTGAGCACATACAGCACCACCAGGTAATTTTTTCCCGCTACCTTCTGCCTTATGTAATAGTGGCGTATAAAAATCCATTAGCAAAATGATATTGAAGAAGAACAAAAAGATCAGGATTGTTTTTTTCATAACAGCAATCAGTATGCTTTCCAACTGTGCTGTTTTTGCCAACATAAAATTGCCTGCCATTTTTAGTAATGGAATGGTTCTGCAGCAGCAATCGAAAGTGCCTGTATGGGGATGGGCAGATGTTGGAGAAAAAGTTACTGTTACCGGTAGTTGGTCAGCCAAAAACATTTCGGTAATTACAGATGCACAGGGAAATTGGAAAGCAACGCTGCAAACACCAAAAGCCGGAGGGCCATATCTACTTACAATAAAAGGCAATAATAGCATAATACTGAACGACGTTTTGATTGGAGAAATATGGCTTTGTTCGGGACAATCAAATATGGTGTTTGCCTTAAAAGGCAGCGAAGATGCAAAAGAAGAAATTGCCGCCGCAAATTTTCCATTCATTCGTTACTACAGTGTAAAAAGGCAATATGGACCAGCATTATTTAATGATGCTCCCGGTTCTGTATGGCAAACAACATCGCCGCAAACTGCACTGGGCTTTTCTGCCGTGGCTTATTTTTTTGCAAAAAAAATTCACAAGGATTTAAAAGTACCCGTGGGTATTATTTATGCCGCCTGGGGTGGCACACCAGCCGAGGCATGGACCCCAAAAAAAGTTTTACAAAACGATGATTCACTGTCGTTATACATTGAGCGCTGGAAAAATATACAGGATAATGTTGGTAAAGATTCAACCGCTTATCAGCCTGCCATGAAGCAATGGCAAGCAAATAGAGCAAGGGGTGATACCAGTGAAAAAAAACCGGTGGAACCGCAAACGTTTTATTATTACCAACGTCCCTGGCGGGAACCCGGAGTACTATTTAACGGAATGATTCATCCTGTAATTCCGTTTTCAATAAAAGGCGTTTTGTGGTACCAGGGCGAATCGAATGTGGCTTACGCAGATGAATATGCACATCTCTTTGGTTCAATGATAAAAAGCTGGCGAGCGCATTGGCAGTTAGAAACGAAAAAGAAAAACTTACCTTTTTATTTTGTGCAAATTGCCCCTTTCAATTACAGCAACCTTGATGCGGCAGCACGTTTACGCCAGGCGCAAAACGATGTAGCTAATACTGTTTCGCAAACTGCAATGGTTGCTACTATTGACGTAGGCAATATGCAGGACCAACACCCAATACAGAAAAAAGAAGTAGGTGAACGCTTAGCCCTGCTTGCATTGAATAAAGAATATGGTTTTAAAAATTTAGTTTTCTCCGGTCCCTCAATCAAAAAAATAAAGACGGATAAAGAAAAAGTAGCAATACACTTTGATCAAAAATTGTTTACCAAAAAAAAGGAAACACCAGCCGGGTTTGAAATAGGATTTAAAAAAGATGGCAGTGATTCATTGTTGTTTGTACATGCGGAAGCAATGATTAAAGAAAATGAAGTAATAGTTTGGAATACTGGTGTGCAAAAACCTCTGATCATTCGGTATGCGTGGCTGGCCATTAGGCAGGCAAATTTGGTTAATGCTCAAGGGTTACCTATGTTACCGTTTACGAAGAAAGTTGAATAGTATTAGGTGCTGTTTTCTAAAATTTTTGAACAGCGTATAAAGTGTACAAAAGTGCTGCACAACCCTGCTTCAATAAAAAGGACGAGCAGGCAAAAAGTAAACCTATCAGTTTTTACAGTATGAGCAACTTGTAAATAAATTTCAAATGAACGCCAACCATCAACTCCTAACCACCTTCAACCAGTCGTTTCAAAATAAGGATTACATAGCCATGCAAAATTGTTATGCCGATGGTGCCGTTTTTAATGATCCGGTGTTTGTAAATCTCACCGCCACCGAAGTAAAAGCCATGTGGCAAATGTTTTGCGTAAAAGGAAAGGATGTGCAGATTCAATTTGGCAACGTACAGGCAAATGATAAAACCGGCAGCGCCGAATGGATCGGCCATTACACATTTTCAAAAACAGGCCGAAAAGTAGTGAACCGCATAAAGGCAAATTTTGTTTTTGAAAATGGAAAAATTATTAAGCACACGGATGAATTTAATTTTTACACCTGGGCCAGGCAGGCGTTGGGGGTTACGGGTTTGTTATTGGGTTGGACGGGATTTGTGAAAGATAAAGTGAGAGGGGAAGCCAGGAAGAATTTGCAGGGTTTTATGAACACTTCGTTTCAACGCAACAGCTAGCAAAAAAGACGACGGGACATTTTATAAAGAAAAAAAGCCACCGAAATTGTTCAGTAGCTCTTTTGTTGGGATAAGTTTAAAAAGAATTATAGGTGAGTACACAGCGTTCAAAAGAAATTTTTTAGTGGATTGTGTAATCTACTTTTCAAAACGGATGTAACCTGGCGGAGACGCTAAATCCTGAAGCAAAAAATTGTTGTTACTCACTTTAATAAGCTTGTATTCCCACGCCTCAAAGTTAACCGAACCCGGATCGGAATAATCAAAAACTATCGTCAGCTTCGAGGTGGTGGAATTAAAACTCCAGCCACCAATACTTTTAACGACATCCTTTTCCAATGGCAAATATCTAATTTGGCTGCAAGTACTATTATCAAAGTCCACATAACGAAAGCTTCCATCAATTTCAAATTGCATAGCTCCATTAGAACCTAACCGCATCGTGTAGTGTTTGTAATAAGCCGAGTCGGCAGCTACAGAGGGAGTGCCATTGTCAAAACGGCTGACGAGGTTGCTGTCGCAGTAATAATTTGGATTTGTCGCATACCATCGGTTGTGGATAATGGTGTCGAAGATACCCCACGAAGAATCTCTGTAGGACGTAAGTCTCCAACTTCCATTTGTCCAGCTTCCATTTGCATCCGTACCTAAATTATTTACGATAATGCAAGTGGTAACAACGTTGCTGATGTTGCCTTGTGCATCAAAGGCACAGTAGCTCACACAAAAAGTATCGGGTACCTGTAAATTTGCGGGTAATGCAATTACAATTGCGCTATCGGCATTGCCGCCGGTGGAGTCCGTACGTGCATTACGACTAAATGGATTGGATTGTTTTACTCCGGCACGGAGCCTACCAGAGCGTGGCTTACTATAATCAACTTTAAAGTACTCCGAGGCGCCATTGAATTGAACATAATATCCTTTCACATCACCAGTGGCAACTGAAGGATTGATGGTTGCAAAACGTCCGGCAAAAGCGAACGTTAGCGGAGAACCAGCATCTAACTGAATGCTGCTGCCCCTGGGTGATGGAGCAATACCCGCAACCCGTTCTCCATGCCAGATTTTGGAAGCGGCGGAAAGAGCCTGCGGGTTTTTTGAAGATGGCTGGTCTGCATCGCCAGCGGCTGGTTTGCTACAAGAACAAATAAAAAGGGCAAAACATAATACGGACAGAACGCAGTTAATTTGTTTGGGTTGCATGTGGGTGGTTTAGCACATAAAGATGTATGATAGTTTCCATATTTAATTCTGTACCCCGCCACTAAACATCACAATTTGAATCACCTAGGCAAAAACCACTACCGGAGCCACCATAGTTATCCTTATTTCAAAAATTGAAATTGAAATTGTACTTGCTAAAGCACTGAACCTAATCGGTGATTGTTTTCGTGAGGCAGATTGTTCAGCGTCGGGTGTCTGTCAACATGCAAAGCGAGGCAAGGCACACCCGGCGAAACGGCTTTTCGTATTTCGTTAGGTACTGAAAAAGCCCATGCTGGTGCTTATGATTTGTATCCCCATTTTTTCATGATCGCTAAATTCTCTTTCATCGCATCCAATGGCCTTTGACCCTGGTAAGATTCCTGCTCGATAATAAAGTGTTTGGTGCCGCCAATTTTTACAGCCTGGTCTATTATCTCTTTCACCGGCAACATGCCCTTGCCCAATACAGTGCTTTCGTATTGGCTGTTCATTTCACCGTTGCCGGTTTTTATTTCATCTTTTACGTGCATGGAAGCAAACCGCCCGGGATATTGTTTGATGATTTCTAACGCACTACCGCCACCACTCATCATATTGCCAATGTCTAATTGTTGCATTACCAACAAAGGGTCGGTTTGTTTCAAAATAATATCGTACAATAATTGGCCATTCACTCTCGTGTTGAATTCAAAGTCGTGGTTGTGATAGCCAAACTGCATTCCAACTTTTTTACACAACTCACCACTCTTGTTAAACAGGTCGAGTAAGTGCATCAACCCATCGTAGCCGGTGCGCAACTTTTCATCCATTGATGGGCTGATCACAAACTCCTGTCCTAACAGGGCTGCATCTTCCACAGTGAATTTCCACTCGCTTGTAAAATCTTTAGTGGCAGCATCCCAGTGTTGCGTACGCATAACCGTATGGCCACTGGGCATTTTTAAACCCAGGTCGTTTAGTATTTTTTTAAATTCCGCCGCAGGATAGCCATAAAATTTTCGGTCAACATAATTGGCATGCTCTACATGCTTATACCCCATTGTGGCCAACTGTTGCAAAGTGGCAAGGGCATTGGATTTCATATCCTCTCTAACCGAGTAGAGTTGAAGACCCGTAAGTTTCTTTTTAGCAAATGCGGCATCCAGTGCATCAGAAAATAGTGCTGTACCTGCCATGGCAATACCTGTTTGTTTAATAAACGATCTGCGGGAGGGGTTCATACTGTGGTTTTTAAAAACGCAATGTCAAGATAAGAGGTTGACACCAGGTAACAAGTTTATTTCAGGCGGAGTTTATTTTTATCGTAGATCTATGGGTGGGCTGTGCCAGCCCGTCGGCGGACGGAGCCCACCAGGTGGATGAATGCTACAGATCACTTTATTTGAAGGGGCTTGTATCATCGGTTGGGTGCGAAAAGTAAAAAACCCCCTGAATAAATCACAGCGTCCTTTTTGAAGACAGGATTGCCAGCCTGCGTAACGCAGTCAGGCAGGGAACATGCTGCATCCATAAAAAAAAGAGCTGCATTTCTGCAACTCTTTTCTGTCGGGAAGACAGGATTCGAACCTGCGACCCCCTGGTCCCAAACCAGGTGCGCTACCGGGCTGCGCTACTTCCCGTTTCCGTTTTAAAGGACGGCGAAGATAACGGCATTTGGAAAAAGAAAATCAGTTTTTTTTAAAACCTGCAGCGCAGCCACCTCTATGAAAAACTATTTTTTAATCCCGAATAAATTTGGCGAAAAGTGGTTCATTACATAAACCCATTGGTTGTTTTCCGCATCCTGCAATACCACGCTGAACCTGAATTTTACTTTTTGTCCATCGGTTACAGGTATTTCGGAGTAGGGTAAAAACAATTCAAGATTCTTCTTCAGTTTATTATAACTGGTTTTTGTGTTGGGCAATAATGTAAGTTTTGGATAAACAGCTACATACCCGCCCCAGTTGTAATAATCATTATTGTCTTTGATGTAGCGGTCATTTTCATCAATCAGCATGGCAAGCACATACACGGTGCCCAATTTAGCCGTGGTTTTTAAATCGAACGACGGATAAATTTTGATACCTCCCTTAATTGGATCATTTACTACCTGCAGGTTGGTAAAGTTTGTAATGGTAACCCTTGGCACTCCTTTGAGTGAAGAGGTGGTTCCTCTTGGATACAGTGCAGCGATGAGGCTTTTGTCGCCAGCCGATAATTCGTAGTTGGCGGGCAGGGAATAACCATCCACGGTTTGCCATGCTTCAACAGAATAATGCATGATGGATTTTGGATCGTACTGCGTGCCATTGGTAAAAAACTGGTTGCTTGCTTCCAGCACATTAAAATCAACCTGTTCTTTACCCCATCCCTGCGTTTTCTCGTAATACTTATACACGGTGTCTGTATTCCACTTTATTGCACCAGGATAACTTTGCTCGTGCAGCATACCCAGGGCATGACCAAACTCGTGTAACACTGTTGATTTCATTTCTTTGAAATTCCAGCGTGGGGCACTTTGTGTCAGCATCAACCGCAGGTCTTCCATATTCGGCTGAATGCCTTTGCGTTTCATTTCGGCTATGTAATAATCGTAGTCGAGGAATGCAATTGTATCAAGGTTCATGGTTTGTTCGGCTTGTGCTATATCGTTACAGTTTACGCCAACCAAAGAATTGTGGCCAAGCCCATCGCCCAACGCAATCCGCATGTTGGTTACGGGTGTGTTATCGGGAACAAACTTCAGTTTTATATTGGCAAAGAGTTCCCATTCCTTTGCGTAGCGCATCACCATATCACGTAAAGCTTTACTCGAGTTACCTATAAATTTTACCGATAAAGTAGTACCGGCATCCCACACTAAGTAAGGATTGGCAACCTGCCTGCCGGCAACTGTGTCAATGGCGGTAATTTGAGCCACAGGCGCAATAGTGGTGCACGGGGGCTTATATAATTTTTGGGCAAAAACATGAGTGGTTGAAAAAACAAAAAGCAGAAACGGAAAAAAAACTTTTTTCATAAACGAAATTTTAGGTTGTGTAATTATTGAGGTTTTAATTTCTGGAATTCATTGAATCATCTTTTACTTCATCGCCACTCGCCATACAACACAAACGCCGCCCAATAAAAAGGATGTGCATATTTTGGATTGTTACTCAACTTTACCTGCGCCATTCGCAACGCATCTACCTTATCTATTTTTTTATTGAGGTTGGTATAAAACTCGTTCATGAGTATTGAGGTGGCTTCGTCATCAACTTTCCATAAACTGGCAACCACCGATTTTACACGGCGTAACAAAAAAGCATTGGCGGGGGAGATATTCCAGCCACCTGTAAGCTGTTTATTCACTGCTGTTTCGCAGGCCGAAAGCGTAACAAGGTCGCAATCATTCATTGACAATTGCTGAATTTCGGTGATTGTTAATTTGCCGTTATTACCCGTTGATGAATCCTTATCGGGTAAAAACTTGAGGTACGACTTTGAAAAATCCTGCGAATAATTCAACACGCCATGTGTGGCAAAGTGTACAAACTTTTTTTCGGCCAGTGTATTTTTTGCAAGCGATTCGGTGGCCCGTGCATCGGCATACACCGTTTTTTCGGCACCAATTAATTTACCAATTTCGGCTACTTCTCTTGTGTTGTAGTGCAAAGTTTTATCGGGCACACCAAAGGCGGCAAAAGATGCAAGGTCTGATTTTTCGGGCACTAATTTTTTGCTCTTGTAAAATATACTGATGTCGTTGGTATAAAAAAGTGCGTGGTCTTCAATTACAAAATGAAAACTTCCGTCGGTGCTTTTTTGTCCTAAGCATTGAAAAGGAAGGTTGCTTAGAATGCCGTTGGGTATAATGCAGATTCGTTTTTTGCTTTTTATTTTACCGTAGACGTTGGCAAAAAATAGTTGGTAAAGCGATGCCGAAATATCTTTAAACGACGCAGTGTCCACGCCATCTTCTTCTTCATCTTTTACCTCGGAGCGCAGGTTAACACCGCCGGTACCGGTAGTAATGTCGGGGCGTTTGGTAAGCCTGATAAATGCGGCAATCATCTGAGTCATTTCCTTATTCAACGAATCTACTTGAATGGACAGATTTTCATTGGTTAATGTAAACGCCATCAGGTTATTGTTGTTCAGCAAATACAGTACTACGCCAACATCGTCGGGCAAATCGCCTTTGTATTTTAAAAAGCTGTTGGGGTTTGCTTCCTGCGGATAGTATGAATTGAATTTTTCATCCTGCTGCACAAGGCTTACTAAATAATTGGTGTATTCTTTTTCGGCTACCTGTAACTGTTTTACAATTTCTACCTGCGTGGCGCCTGTTTGTTTTTGTGCCGATGCCCGCAGTGCATTTGTTTTTTGCTGCAGGTCTTCTAATTTTTTTGTTTCTTTTTCAAACCCCGGAACAGTTTGCGCACCACCTAATTCTTTTAACCCGGCAAGGCCGCTTAGGTTTGCGTAAGCAAAAGCTTCTTCGGGCTTACCCGTTTTTGAATAAGCGTACGACAGTTTAAAATAGAGGTCGGCTTTACGTGGATCATTGTTGAATAACTTCTTTGCCTTTTCATCGCCAAAAACGTTTTGCGTGTAGCGGTTTAGTAAATCAACCGCCGTGCGGAAATAAATAATCGAACTGTCGAACGATTGCTGGTTATAAAATAGTACACCCATCTCGTAGTAGGCTTCCCAGCCCGATGCGATGCCATATTCCTTTGTAGTTGTAATAGCCTGCGAAAAATTTTTGAACGCCTCTTCCCTCTTGCCCAATTTCAAATCTATTTTACCAATTTGAATAAGCGATTCAATAAGTTTATCCCGCTCTTTACTCATTAAAGCATATTGGCGGCTTTCATCAAAATACTGCAGCGATTTGGTAAGATTATTTGCATCGAAGTTTATACGGCCCAATACTATTGCCATGCCCGATGAGATGCGGTTCAGATTTTTTTGTTTTGCTTCGGGATAAACTTTCAGGTAAATGTCTTCGGCTTCTTTTGGTTTTTTGAGGTAATACAAACACTCGGCAATGTTGGAGCGGTTCAGCAAATAATCTTCAGTTACAATTCCGGGTTTTAAAAATTTAGCCGCCTTATTGAAATAATCCATTGATGTTTGATAATCGGCCTGGTTGTAGTAAGTAACGCCAATATTATTGAGTGTTGTTCTTCTATAATCGGTAGTTCTTTCGGCAATGTAAATGCTATCGGCGAACAACATGGCTTCTATCGATTTTTTATACTCACCTGAACCTTTGTAAATATTGCCGCGGGAAACGTAGGTATTGGCCAGGCTTAAAATGTTGCCGCTCTTTTTAAAAATTTGTCTTGCACTATCGTTGGCGGCAAAACCCTTTGCAAACTCGCCGAGTAAGCCGTACAAAAACGAAAGTGATTGAAGCGATGAACCCAAGGCAAGATTATTATTGGCCGCCCCCGCAAGTGATGATGCCAGTAGGAGAGATTCTTCGGCTTTGGCAAAATCGCCTTTTGAAACATACACATCAGAGATGGATATGAGCTGCCATACTTTATCTTCTTTACTTACCGAATCGTAAATGGCCAGCGCTTTGTAATAGTAATGGAGTGTACTGTCTAGCTGCGTTTGGTTCAAAAATTTTTGTCCCTTCAACGCAAGACAATAGCCTTTTACTTCTTCGGTATTTAATTGTTTGCTTAGTGATAAGCATTGGTTGTAAAACTTATCGCCCAGAACAAAATCATGATCACGATAAGCGATACCTGCCAACGCTTTGGCCGAAAAAAACTGGTAATTGGTATTGCCTGCACTATCGCTTTTTTGTTTGCACTCCAGGTAATATTTTTTCGATTTTTCGGCATCTACTTCGCTCCAGGCACTGCCTAAATTATACAAAGCCTCAACCGTGGTTTTGGGTGTAACACCTCTGGCCATTTCGTACAACTGTGCTGCCTTGAAATAATTTTCATCGTTGTAATAAACCTTGCCTGCTTTCAAGTACACATCGGCCTGCCCAGCTAAATCTTTTAATGCCAGGTACAGTTTACCCGCGGTATCGTAAGCCAACAGGGCATCCTTTTTCAACCCGCTTAATTTATACAACTCACCCATTTGCTTCCACGACCAGGCCTGCCCTTTCTTATTATTCGCCTGCTGGCGCAAAACAATTGCTTCTTTGTGCACCATAAGCGCTGAGTCGTACTTACCCAACTCCCAATAACAACTACCCATCAGCGATTTTGAATAACCCGCGTTGTTTTTATCTTTTTGATCGATGAGGTCTATATAAGCACGTTGCAGCGCAGTAAGGCTCTGCCGGTATTGCCCCAAGTTATAGTAACTGTAACCAATGTTATTTAGTGTTTGGGCAAAGCTGGCTATGTTTTTAACATCCAGGTAAATGGAAGCCGCGTCCTGGTAGGCTTTTAATGCCTTATCGGCCTTGCCCTGGTCGTTATATACGCCGCCAATAAATGCAAAATACTGGGCGTTTTTTATGCGGGATTCGTAGGTGTTTATTTGATTGTTTATTTCAATGGCTGCATCGTAATTTTTTAAAGCAAGATCAAAATTTCCCTCCTCGTTCTCTATATAGCCTTCGTACTCGTACCGTTTTTGCAAGGCGGTGCGATAGACGGTTTCACCAATGGCATTTCGGTATTCTTCGGTTTTTTTCTGCGCCAGAGCCAGCGTTTTTTTACCCTCGGCAAATTGAGATGATTTGTACTGGCAGTAAGCTTTTTTCATCAAAGCGTTTATTTCGGTTTCTTTTTTACTACAGAGCAAAGCAAACCGAATGGCTATGTCGCATTGGGCTATAGCATCATTATACTTTTCGGCGTTTTGTAATAATTGCGCCTCGTTTAAATGATACCATCCTTTGCCGCCAGTGTCGTTAATGGCGTAAGCAATTGTTTTTGTAAATGCCATCAATTGCTGCGCTTCCTTTTTTTGGTTTGCTTCAGATTGTTCTACCGCATCCTCGGCAAACGATTTTATTAATGCACTGTTCTTTATGTCGTATTGAAATTCAGGCAGCAGCAAGGCCAGCTTATTCTTGTCTTTGTAAACCGGAAAAAGGGCCTGGTAAACATCCGGCTTTGTGTATGGGGCGTTGTTTAATACCCACGTGGCGAAAGTGGCATTGGCGTTAAAGCGTTGACCGATATATTTTGCGGGAAAATTTTTTACGAAAGTCAAGAAACCCATTAAGGACTTGCGGTCAATTTTACCCATAACATCAAAAACACTTTTGCCATTGAACCTTCCCCCGGTTAGTGGTTGGTGAAGTGACTGAAATGAAGAATCGTCCTTCTTCCATTCATAAGTTTCCCTAATATCACCGATAATGATATTGAGAATTGAGTCCTCCGTTTTTCTGCTGTCGTTGTTCCAAAGCCACCGCAAATTGTACAGGGGTTCTCCATTCATATTTTGCAACTCAATATTATAAAACGCCAGATGCGAAAAAATGCTGCGAAAGGCAACAGGCGGCGGCGCCACTTTTATAGCCACTACATCGCCTTTTCTTACAAGCAGGTTTGTATCATAATGGTTAATCTGGCAAACCGAGTATTTATCAGTAACTGTTGTTATCCACCCAAACCCTGCATCGGCAAAACTAACCGCAGCAGTGGTTGCAGTGGCAGCCCGCCAGCGTGGATATGCCTTTATCTGCATATTTTCTTCCACACCAACATTTTTACCACCGATAATCAATGCACGAAATTTACCGTGGCTGGTATAAACACTGTCAATTGTCAAAAATAAATCTGTTGTTTTTGCATTATCCTGTGCCAGTGCCTTGCTGCAACAGAGTATAATGAATGCCGGTAGCAATCTTTTCAAGTGGAGCATTACGCAAAAAAAATTTAGGTGTGTTATCATAAGAACAATCAACTGCTGGTAATTTTTAAAAAACGCTGCCTGCTTCGGTTGACCAGTGAAAAAGCGTCTATCATCCTATTGTTTTTTCACGGTGAAACTCACGGTGACAATTCCTATTTCTTCAGCCTTAATACCGGCAATGTTCCGGGTGCCCGACGCGGGTGTATCTGCAAACAAATCATCCAACGCTTCCTGGAACGAAGTCATCTCGGCTCTTTGCCTGCGGTGCTCCAGCACACTGCGCAAATCAAGGGGCTCTTTCGAAATAATGATCTTTAAAAATTCTTTTCCAAATGGTGTGTTGGTACTAACACCCAATTTCCTGGTTACTTCACTTTTCTTTTCAATAAGGTAATTAGCGGCTTCTTTATTTTTGGTGGGATAGAGAATGTCAATTTTATTGTCGGGAGTTATATCAAGCACGGTGTAAAAAAGTCTTTCGCTGCTGGAATTTACAATTTTTAAAGAATAATCCTCGCCTGTTGTCAATGTAAGTTCGGTTTGGTTTGTGTGATTACCGGCGGGAATAATTTGCGCCTTAATAAATTTTGCAAGCGCACCACCATCGGGCAGCGTTCGTAAATATTTGCTGCGCATTACCATTTTTATTGCAGTCATCAATTCCTGTCCATCGGCGGTTAGTAAACTGTCGCCGGGTTGCAGGTACTTGTTCCATCTTACGCTATCCGTAACATCAACAAGTTGCAATTGCTGCCCGCCATTTTCGGCATTGGCTATTTCAATCATTAAATCGGCCTGGGCGGCAATGGAAAGAAACGGGTTCTGTTTGATCAATTGTTGCAGCTGTTGTACAAGCACCAATCCCTTATCATCGTTGTCCTTCCGTTTTATTTTTAGTGAAGCAGAAAAGGGTCCGTAGCTGACCGCATCTGGTATTGCAGTATATGCCATTCCTTTTTGCAGGGGCTTTTGAGCACTGCCATAAGCTACAAAGTGTTCGGCTCTTTCTATTTTGCCGTCGGCTACAAACTTGTTATTTAGCGCAGAAAATATTTTTACGGTTGTGCCTTCACCTATACCATCCATCATGCCTTTATCGATTTTAAAAATTGAATCGTTGGGAGGATACACATCGGCAAGGCCTAAATAAATCGTTTCTTTTTTTGGCGTGTAGCGGCCACTAAAAACTATTTGCGAAGTGTTGCCCTCCACCAACGGTATTTGTGTGGGGTGCTGCGCCTGGATGAACGCTTTTATGTTTTGAAAAAGCGTTTCATAATTGCTACCTTTTTCCAGTCCGTTCATGGCTTTATAAAAACCATAGGTAAGTGAGCCCACTGATTCTTTTTTACCATTAACCAAAATATCGGTCTGTAAATTTTGCTGGTGTGGCCCCGACCCGCTGATAACAACCATGTTGGATGCCGTATCGGAGAGGTGATCAAAAAAATTATCTTTTGCGGAAAAGCTTATTGTGGTTTGTAACGGATTTTCCGGATCTAAAAATGGTACCGGTTCGCCACGTGATACGGCAAACTCGGTTGCTCTTGTTGCCGTACCCGAGTGGCAGGCATCAATTAAAACCAACAGGCTTCCTTTGTTACCCAACTTGTTTCTAAGTGCAATTAGTTTTGGCCCAAGCTCATCATCCCGCAAATGATTTTCGCCGGTGTACACACCCGGAAAATATTGGGGCTTCTTTACATCGTAAGGCACCAAGGCTTCATCATAGCCATCATCCTCATCCTTACCCAATCCTTCGCGTTGGTCCCTTATTTGCTGGCCGTGCATGGAGAAATGAAGTAACACAACATCGCCAGGCATTGCTTTTATTGCAAGGGCATCTAATGAAGTTAGAATAGCTTTTTTGGTGGCCCTGGCGTTTTCAAGTGTAGCAATGTTTGCTGGTGGAAACCCGTTATTTTTTAGAACAGCCTTTATGTATTTAATATCGTTGATAGAGGCGATGGAAGAAATGTTGCTTCCCGGCATATAATTGCCAACGGCAACAATCAGTGCTAGTTTTTTTTGCGCCGTACTGCTTAATGAGGTTAGCAGTGCAATAATTATTGACAGCCTACGCATTTTTTGTTCTGGTTGATTCTAAAATTAAGAAAGATTAACCAAGCAGATTAAAAGCATAAATAAAAAAGGATGGAGGCTGTGTTTTTGCAAAGCTTTAGTATTTGCGGTGAGGGCGGGATTCGACTTGTCCTCCATAGCTTTAGCGACGGAGGAGTGTCTATAGCTTCCGCCATGGTTTAAACTATGGCAGATAAATCTGCGAGGGAGGGACGGTTCTATATTGTTTACGGAAATAAGATTACACGAGATGCCTATTTCTAAAGGCCATACCCGATCCGGATTTTAAGTACTTCTCAAATTCGTATGCTTTTAGTTTGTCAGTGAAGGCTGTAAAGGTTACCAGAGCAACAGGCAATTTATGTTTAGTAGAATCGATGTATCCGCTAGTGTGGCGATTTAGTCTTTCTTCTAAGTTGGTGGTGCATCCGGTATAAAAGGTGTTGTCGTTGCATTTAAGGATGTACACGTATTGCATGGTAGGGGGTTTTTAGATTTTAAAATTAGAAAGATTCTGGATTAGTGGAATGTGAGTTACCGATGGAGAAAGATTCTAAGGGTGTGCAGTGGTCACAAATGAAAAGTCCTCCGTCGCCAAAGATGAGATAAAATGGATTCTGGATTAATGGTTTGGTGGTCTTACATGGAAAGGCCTCCGTCGCTAAAGCTATGGAGGCCAAGGGCGGTGAGGGCGGGATTCGAACCCGCGGTACAGTTTAACCCGTACGGCAGTTTAGCAAACTACTGATTTCAGCCACTCATCCACCTCACCGTAAAAAGCTGAATCAACCCTGTTTTACAAGGGTTGCAAAAATAGGGATAACCCATTCAAAATAACAAATCAATCCCGAAGTTTCGGGACCAAATTCCAAACAAAACCGCTAAAAAAGCAAAACCCCAAATTTCAATGGGATGCGCCACTTGAAATTTGGGATTTGTGATTCGAATTTTTTTCAACTTACATGGCAGCTAATTGCACCTTTTGCTGTAGCTCCATTACACTGTCTCTGAAGGTTCCATCGGTATCCATTAAATCCTTTACGGTTTGGCAGGAATGTATGACAGTGGTATGGTCTCTTCCGCCAAAATGTTCACCAATTGTTTTTAAAGAATTTTTGGTGAAGGCTTTGGCCAGGTACATACTAATTTGACGAGCCTGAACAATTTCCCGCTTGCGTGTTTTTTGCAGGAGTTTGTCGTAAGGCACGTCGTAATAATCACATACCATTTTTTGAATGGTGTCTATGGTTATTTCTTTACTGGATGTTTTTACAAAATTTCGCAACACTTTTTTCGCCAGGTCTAAGTCTATTTCCCTGCGGTTGAGCGAAGATTGTGCCAATAAGGAAATGAGTGCACCTTCCAGCTCGCGAATGTTTGTGTTGATGTTGTAGGCAATGTATTTCACCACTTCCTTTGGCATCTCCAACCCGTCGTTTTTCATTTTGCGTTCCAAAATTTCTATGCGGGTGTCGTAGTCGGGCATTTGTATATCGGCGCTGAGGCCCCAGCGAAAGCGGCTCAACAATCTTTCCTGCACACCTTCTAAATCTTTTGGCGATTTATCGGAAGTGAGTACCAGTTGTTTGCCTGACTGATGCAGGTGATTAAAGATGGCGAAGAAAGCATCCTGCGATCTCTCGGCCCGGTTAAAAAACTGTACGTCGTCAATTATGAGCACATCAATCAACTGGTAAAAATGTATGAAGTCGTTAATGGCGTTGTTGCGGCTGTGATCTACAAACTGGTTGATAAACTTTTCCGAACTAACATACAAAACCACTTTGCCCGCGTTCGATCTTTTTACTTCGTTACCTATTGCCTGCGCCAAATGTGTTTTCCCCAAACCTACTCCACCATAAATAACCAAAGGGTTAAATGAATTGGCACCGGGTTTTTCGGCTACCGTTTTACCTGCGCGGCGGGCCACACGGTTGCTGTCGCCTTCTATATAAGTATCAAAGGTGTAATTAGGATTCAGCTGTGGGTCGATATGCATTTTTTTCAAACCGGGAATAACAAAGGGGTTCTTCACCGGTGTATTAATCACCAATGGAAAATCCATTTCATTATGCGCAAACGATTTGTAATTGTGACCTGGCATATCCACTGTTACAGGTTTGTTGTAGTTGTTGCCGCCATCTACCATAATGCGGTATTCTAACCGGGCTTCCTTTCCCAACTCCCGCTTCAGCGTTTTTGAAAGCAGGTTTACATAATGCTCTTCTAAGTATTCGAAAAAGAACTGGCTGGGTACCTGGATAATTAATACGTTACTTTTTAAAGTAACCGGCTTTATTGGTTCGAACCATGTTTTGAAATGTTGCCATTCTACAATGTCTTTAATAATTGATAAGCAGTTGCTCCATACAAGTTCTGCGTTCTTCTCCATGTACGATAAAGCAGTTTATATAATGAGTTAAGATTTAATTACCCGAAAGGTTTTTCACAAGGTGTGTACAATAAAATTTTTTTAGGACGGGAAAGCGAATATCTACTAAACCAATTGAAAAAAATAATTTTTATTCAACTGATTTTTTTCCTAACTGCAAGTTTCATCAGGAGAAATTTGGCGGCAAATTTTTCATCGAAAAAAAAATTTTCGTGCCGCGTTTTACCAGTAGTACGTGGCCTGCACACACCAATTTAGCTTTCTTTCCGCACATCTTCATTTTAGTGAACAAAAAAAATAAAAGCTTTTCCATTTAGTGCAACTTTGCGCCACGCAACGCAAATTTTCGGGATAAAAACCTGTCTATGCAGCAAAAACATACCATTCAATTACTTCCTTCGCAGGCTGCCGACGAAGCCGCAATAACAAACATGCTTGCAAAATCCTGTGCGGTAACTCCGGGAAGCGTCACAGGCTTTTCCATCATAAAAAAATCTATTGACGCCCGCGGCAAACAGCCATTTGTACTTATTACCGCAATGGTGTTTATTGACGAGCCATTTTCACCACCCACGTCGCTGCCACTGCATTTACCGCAAGTACAGAAGGCAGCCAAAAAAGTTGTAATTGTTGGCGCAGGCCCTGCCGGATTGTTTGCCGCAATACGTTTGATTGAGTTAGGCATTCAACCAATAATTATTGAAAGAGGAAAAGATGTACGGGCACGCCGCCGAGACCTTGCCGCCATTAATAAAGAAGGTTTGATTAACCCCGAAAGCAATTATTGTTTTGGCGAAGGCGGAGCAGGCACTTACAGCGATGGAAAATTATACACACGAAGCAATAAGCGAGGCAGCGTGCAACGCATTCTCCAACTGTTTGTACATTTTGCTGCGGCCAATGAAATTTTGTACCAGGCACACCCGCATATTGGCACAAATAAATTACCACAGATTATTACCGCAATGCGGGAAAGGATTATTGAATGCGGTGGTAAACTATTTTTTGAAAAAAAACTGGTTGATTTTACCGTGAGCGATAATAAAATTGCAGCCATTAGGACCAGCGATGGTGATGAGTTAAAAGCAGATGCCTTTATATTAGCTACGGGCCACTCGGCCAGGGATATTTTTTATTTGCTGCACGAAAAAAAAATTGAGATTGAGGCAAAACCATTTGCATTGGGTGTGCGGGTAGAACATCCGCAGGCGCTGATAGATTCTGTTCAGTATCATACCAACAACCGCAGCGAATTTTTACCACCCGCGGCATACAGTTTGGTGCAGCAGGTAAATGAAAAGGGAGTGTTTTCATTTTGCATGTGCCCCGGCGGCATTATTGCACCGGCCGCCACCAACCCTCACGAAATTGTAGTGAACGGCTGGTCGCCATCGAAAAGAAATAATCCTTTTGCAAACAGTGGCATTGTGGTGAGTGTTGAAGAAAAAAACTGGGAACCATTAAAAAAATATGGGCCGCTGGCGGCGATGTATTTTCAGCAGCAGGTAGAGCACAAAGCTTTTGCTGCAGGTGGTGGCAAACTAAAAGCACCAGCGCAGCGTATGGTTGATTTCACGGCTGATGTGGTGTCGGGTAGCTTGCCTAAAAACAGTTACTTGCCAGGATTAGAATCTGCCCTGCTAAAAGATGTATTGCCGCCGTTTATTCATGAAGCTTTACAGAAAGCATTCAGAGAGTTTGGCAAAAAAATGCGTGGCTATTTTACCAACGAAGCGGTTGTTGTGGCTACCGAGTCCCGAACCTCATCGCCGGTGCGCATACCCCGAAACGCCGGCAATATGCAGCATCCACAAATTGAAAATTTGTATCCGTGTGGGGAAGGTGCAGGTTATGCCGGCGGTATTGTTAGTGCTGCCATGGATGGCGAAAAAGTAGCAGAGGCTATTGCGGTAGTTTTATGATTTGCATAATAATAGAGTTGTGTTTCGTGCAATTTGTGTTTTTAATTCGTTTTATTTCTGTTGGCAATTCGTGTCATTCGTGTAATACCAAATGGATTGATAAAATCATCCCAAAAAAGATGGCGTGGATCAGCCATCAATTGGAGTCAGCTTTAGCTGACTGAATAAAAAGCAGTGATGGCAAGTGGCTTCAGCCACACTTTCAATATCAAAAAATGCAGATGAAAAAATGTGGCTAAAGTCATTTTCAGTTAACGATTTTTTCAGCTGGCTAAAGCCAACTGCAATTATTCGTGTAATTCGTGGTTTTCAATTCGGGTAATTCGTGTTTCCTAATTCGTGTCATCACTTTCGTACCTATAAAAACCTGCTTTGTATAATTTTCAAAAAATCAATTCTTCGTCTTCTACTTTTACCGCTTTAAATCAACTGCATGCCCCTACTAGAACTTCGCAATCTTAAAAAATTTTACGCCACCCAAAAGGCGGTAGATGACATAAGCTTTGGCGTTGAGCAAGGCTCTATTTTTGGTTTGCTTGGTCCCAATGGTGCCGGCAAAACCACTTTGCTCCGCATGATCACAGGCATACTACACCCCGACGCCGGTGAAATTATTTTTGAAGGAAAACATTTTGATGCGCTGAAAGATGTGGAGCGTATTGGCTATATGCCGGAAGAAAGAGGCTTGTATAAGAAAATGAAAATTGGCGAGCAGGCCCTTTACTTAGCGCAATTAAAAGGTCTTTCAAAAGAAGCAGCCATGACGCTGATAAAAGAGTGGTTTGTAAAATTAGAAATGCAAAGCTGGTGGAATAAAAAAGTGGAAGACCTTTCAAAGGGGATGTCGCAAAAACTACAGTTTGTAACAACCGTGTTACACAATCCAAAACTAATAATCCTCGACGAGCCATTCAGCGGCCTTGATCCCGTAAACAGCAACATCATCAAAGAAGAAATTTACGACCTGGCAAAAAAAGGTGCCACTGTAATTTTTAGTACACACCGTATGGAGCAGGTAGAAGAAATTTGCGACCACATTGTACTGGTGAATAAAGGACAAAAGATTTTAGATGGTACCGTAAAAAATATCAAGCAGGATTTTAAAAAGAATTTGTTCCGCGTAGGTTTTGACGCCGCACCAATTGAATCGGACAACGAGCATTTTGATATTGTGGAAAAGCGCAGCGATGATTCATTGATTGTAAAATTAAAGGAAGGAGAAAAACCCAACCGCCTGCTGCAATATTATCTACAGCAAAATGCCGGCATTGTCTCCTTCAACGAAATTCTTCCTTCGCTTAATGAAATTTTTATTGAGCTGGTTGAAGGCACACCCACCGCCCGCCAGTTTCAAAAACTAACCGCTTAATCACATTGACATGAATAAAACCTGGATCATTATAAAAAGGGAGTACAGCAGCCGCGTTCGCAAAAAAACTTTTATCATTTCCACCCTCCTTACGCCGTTGCTTTTTGCGTTGGTGATTGGGGTTGTTATTTTCATAACGGTAAAAGGCATTCGCAATGAAAAAATTGCGGTAATTGATCCCACCGGTATTTTAAAATCAAAGCTCACTGCCAGCAAAGCCGTTACCTACGAATTCAGATCGGATGTTGATACAGGCAACTTTGCCAGCAAAGGATTTTCGGCCATGTTGCTTGCCCCGAATACTGGCATAAATACTACCAGCAATTTTAAAGTAATTACGCAAAAAAGTATGAGCCGTGCGGCCAACTCCCGCATTGAAAAAGATGTAAGCATGGCTTTGGAAAATAACATCATTGCCGACTCATTAAAAATTGATCCGCAAAAAATTGAAGACCTGAAAAAGCAGGCGGGGCTGACCACGATTGAGACGCTAAAAAAAGATGAATTGGGCAGCGATAAAAAAGCCAGTTTTAATGTTGCCAGCGTTATTGGTTACCTCACCGCGTTTCTTATTTACATTACCCTGTTTGTGTATGGCGTAATGGTGATGCGCGGCGTAATGGAAGAAAAAACAAACCGCATTGCCGAAGTAATGGTTTCATCGGTGAAACCTTTCCAGTTAATGATGGGAAAAATTATTGGTATTGGTGCTGTTGGACTCACACAATTTTTACTTTGGATAGTCTTACTTTTTGGCATCAGTACAATTATGATGGCGTTTATTCCGGCCGAGGTAATGCAGCAGGTGCAACAGCAGGGCGGCGATATTCCCGGTGCATCGGCGCAGACCTCCGATGCCATGCGCACCATGGCAAGTGCAGGTTTCAATTTATCAACCGTAAACTGGCCGGTAGTTATTGGCTCCTTTATTTTTTATTTTATTGGTGGCTATCTTTTTTACGCTTCGCTTTTTGCAGCCGTTGGCAGCGCTGTTAATGAGGATTCGGCCGATGCTCAAAGTTTGAGCCTGCCCATTACAATGCCCATCATCATTGCCATATTTATTATGATGAATGCTATCAACGATCCTACCAGTTCACTTGCGGTTTGGAGCAGTATCATTCCATTCTTTTCTCCTATTGTAATGATGGCACGTATTCCATTTGGTGTACCCGATACCGTTGCTTACTGGGAGCTCGGCGCATCGATGTTATTGCTGGTTGCCGGCTTTTTAGGTACCACATGGCTGAGTGCAAAAATTTACCGAACCGGTATTTTGATGTACGGCAAAAAACCTACCTGGAAAGAGATGGCGAAGTGGCTCAGGCGTTAAAAAAACAAAAAAATACACAGTGGGAGTTTGCTTTACGAATCTTCTCGTACATTTGGTACGAAGTATTTCGTCAAAATAAAAACCACTTTTATGAAACAGCAACTTGTTCAAAAGCCTTTGTTGTGTATGTTCTTAGCCTGCCTGCTATTTGCCGCTACCGGCTGGCAAACAAACCCTTCCCCACAAACCACGCAAGCATTTACCGACACGATTCCTGAGCGAAGTAAGAATATAAAAAATATTGATGACGCAGTGCTTGAACTTGAAAAAGCAAGGTTACAGATGGAAACGTCGTTAAAAGAAATCGACTGGGACAAACAAGAGAAAGAAATGCAGCTTGCTCTGAAGGAATTGCAATTGAACAAACTGAAAATAAAGGAACAGGTAGCTGAGGCTTTGAAGCAGGTTGACATGGCTAAGATACAGGCCGAAGTTCATGCCGGTTTGAAGGAAATGGAATCGGCTAAAATAAAAGCCGACGTTGAAGCTGCCTTGTCCAAAATTGATTTTGAAAAAATGAAAATAGAATTGGAGAAAGTAAGGGAAATTGATTTTGAAAAGCTGGAAACCGAACTGCGAAAAATACAACCTCAGATAGAAAAAAGTATGCAATCTGCGAGGCAGGGTATTGCAAAAGCAAGAGAGGAAATGGAGATTTATCAATCATTGATTAATGACCTTCATAAAGAAGGACTAATCAATAAAAATAAAAATTACCTGATTGAATGGAAGGACGGAACCTTAACGGTGGATGGGAAAAAAATGGAAAACAAAGTAATAAAAAAACACCCTTATCTAAACGGTAAAAAAGATTTTAGAATTGAAAAGAAGGATGAAGATTTTACGATTGACAAAAAGTGAAATTTGCCGTTGCAACCCAACCAACCTAAAGAACGAGGCTGTCACAGAGATGTGGACAGCCTCGTTCTTTTAACCAGACCTCAGCTGTAATTGCTTCAATTTGAAAGATTTATTTTGGCCTCAACGTACAACGAAAGTATTGCCCCCGGCCGGTACCGCCCGTGTTTCTCTAAGCCCGGCAATCGGTATTGCAGGCGGCCGTGAAAAAGCACATTGCATTTAGTGTAAACACGACCTGTTTAGCCGGGGCGTAAAATGGAAACCAAAAAAAATGGAATGCAATCCTGCATTCCATTCTCAATAAAATTTGCTCAGCCTCAATCGCCATCCGTAAAAAGTAATCCTGGTACCATTTGAAATTCGCCCAATTCATCTAAGGCCACATTTACCTGGCAACCTTCATCGGCCCTTATCAATACTTTTTCTTTTGTAATTTTTTTATAGCCTTCTTTTTCAAAAACAAGTTTGTATGTGCCGGGCCGCAAATCGTTGAACGAAAAATTTCCCTGCTCATCGGTCATTACTGTTTTTTCTTTTTTGTTTGCGTTGTAGGCCACCACGCTAACATTACTCAGTGGCTTTTTTGTGTCGGAGTTTATTACCCCACCGAGTATGTCACTTTTTTTATTTTCATCTCCATTACCAGGATGCGTATTTGCATGTGCAAAAAAAGCAGTAATTGAGAAGGCAACTGTCAGCAGCAATAATTTTGATTTCATGGCAAGAATATTAGCGGTGATCAATCGGAGTTAATCGGGTTTAAAGTTAGCTAATTTAGGTACTGTTGCGGCACATTCAAAAAATTCATTTAAAACATTTTCAACTATTGTTTTTGCGGGCAGAATATTTTTTAGCAACGCACTTACCTGCCCAATCTCCAACTCACCTTCATCCAAATTTCCATCGTGCATTCCTAATTTAGCCCTTGCCCTGCCCAATAGCTTTGTCAATTCCTGCGCATCTGCTCCTCTTGCCTCTGCTTCCTCTACTTGTTGAAAAAAATTGTTCTTTAAAAGGCGCACAGGTGTTAGCTTTTTTAATGACAACTTCGTATCTCCTTCTGCTGCATTTATTACTGCTTCTTTGAAATTGCTGTGCGATGATGCTTCCTGCGACGCAACAAACCTGGATCCTATTTGCACGCCGGAAGCACCTAAAATCATTGCCGCCAACATTTGTTTTCCTGTTGCTATTCCACCCGCCGCTATCACCGGAATGGTAACCGCACTTACAACAGCGGGTACCAACACCATTGTTGTTGTTTCTTCTCTACCATTGTGTCCGCCGGCTTCAAAACCTTCGGCGACTACAGCATGGCAACCTGCCTCCTGCGCCTTTAATGCAAACTTGCTGCTACTGACTACATGCACTACTGTAACGCCGTTATTTTTTAAATGTTGCGTCCAGGTTTTGGGGTTACCGGCCGAGGTAAAAACAATGGGAACTTTTTCTTCAATAATGATTTGAATGTGCCGGTCTAAATCGGGATAAAGCAATGGAACGTTTACACCATAAGGTTTGGTTGTTGCCTTTTTACATTTACGAATATGCTCACGTAAAACATCGGGATACATACTCCCTGCACCTAATACACCCAGCCCGCCAGCGTTACTAACGGCACTGGCTAACTTCCATCCGCTGGCCCAAATCATGCCGGCCTGCACAAGCGGATACTGAATGCCAAATAATTTTGTGATGCTGTTTTCAGTCATGGTTTAAAGATAGTTATGAGCTCTTGGCCGTCAGCTATCAGCTATCAGCCTTCAGCTATGAGCCGCGACACCTAAAGTTAAGTTGGCGGCTTTTGTAAATAGGTGCAGTAGTAAGAGATGAATAATTTTTTGTGGTGAAAGGGAAGAGAGTGAGTAGCATAGAAAACTTGACATGCACATCCCCGATCCAAGGACTGACGGCTGATAGCTGAAAGGCTCATGGCTCACTGCTTACGGCTGATCGCTCCACTACCCCAAATCAATATCTGTATTATCGCCAATGTTTAGTGTTCGGGTTTCGCCACGTATGCTTGTATCGCTGCCAATTAAAGAAAGTTCAAGAACAATGTCGAAGAGGTTGGAGAACGAACCAATGATGGAATTTTTAATGATGGAAGAGTCAATCACTGTATCATCTCCAATAGTAGCATTGGGGCCAACAATAGAATTTTTAATGGTGCAGCCTTTGCCAATACTTACGGGTTGAATAAAAACGGTGTTTTCATATTCAGCACTCATCTCAACTCTTGCACCAAATTTTTTCAGTAGCGTAGCGTTCGACTCCAGCAGGCTCTCCCGCCTTCCGCAATCGAACCAGTTATCAACTTTGAACGATTTAAAAGCCGCACCTTTTTTAATCATGCAGTCGAGAGCATCGGTAATATTGTACTCACCATGTGTTTTTAAACCTTGCTTTATGTTTGTTTCCAGGCAATCAAAAAGCATCTCGGTTTCTTTAATTTTATACACACCCACAAGGGCCATATTGCTTTTTGGAATCTGCGGCTTTTCCACCATGTGCATGATGTTACTGTCGGTGTCAATCTCGGCCACACCAAAGCTCCGCGGGTCATCAACTTTTCTTATACCAATTAGCGAACCTTCGCTCTTAATTACCGAAGCCACATCGTAATCGCAAATGGTATCGCCTAAAACAATAATTATTTCATCGCCATTTACAATACTCTTACTCAGTCGCACAGCATGCCCAATGCCCTGCCGGTCGTTCTGATAAATAAAATGCGCCGTAATGCCGGGGTAAACTGTTTTTACGTAATCCTGAATTTTTTCGCCGAGGTAACCCACGATAAAAATAAATTCATCGACACCTGCATCTTTCAGCTGATCAACAATAATACTTAGCACCGTTTTACCTGCTAATGGAATGAGGGCCTTGGGTTGGGTATATGTATGCGGTCGTAACTTATGGCCTGCGCCTGCTACCGGAATAATTGCTTTCATTGATAACTGTTTCGATGGCAAAAACTGCTTTGTGCTCTACCATCATTTTCGTTTGCTCTGCAATAAATAGAAGCGGACGAAAATACAGTTTTTTACCTCAACCTATTCAAATGAGTTTGGTATGAAACGCACCCTTATTTTTGCGTGGATTTTTTTGGTATCAGCCATGGATTATCTATAAAGCTTAGTGGCGTCGCATGTTTCATCCCGAAAGTAGCGGGGCTGTTGTACTGCAACAATCTATTCAGCTTTTCGCACTTCGGTGTCAACCAGGTTTCACAGTTTGGCGTATCATAAATTTCCTGGAATAGTTCCATCCTTAAAAAACAGAAAGAGCATCTGCATTTGAAAAAGGTACAAGTATAATAAACACCATCATCAACTACACATAAGCCATCATGCAAAAAGATAAAATCGTTTTCGACATCATCCAAAAAGAACTCAACCGCCAACGCCATGGCATCGAACTCATTGCATCGGAAAATTTTGCATCGCTGCAGGTAGTGCAGGCTATGGGGAATGTAATGACGAATAAATATGCTGAGGGTTACCCGGGCAAACGTTATTACGGCGGCTGCGAAATAGTGGATGAAGTGGAAACTCTGGCCATAGAACGTTTGAAAAAATTATTCAATTGCAGTTGGGCTAATGTGCAGCCGCATAGCGGCGCATCGGCAAATGCTGCCGTATTTCTTGCCGTGATGAAGCCCGGTGAAAAATTCTTAGGTCTTGACCTGAGCATGGGGGGGCACCTTACGCATGGCAGCGCTGCCAACTTTAGCGGTAAAATATACCAGGCCATTCATTACGGCGTAACTAAAGATGGCTATGTGGACTATGATCAATTAGAAGCAAAAGCAAGAGCCGAAAAACCAAAGATGATTATTTGCGGGGCATCGGCTTATAGCCGTGATTGGGATTACCAACGCATCCGTGCAGTGGCCGATGAAGTTGGCGCTGTTGTATTTGCCGACATTGCTCATCCGGCTGGACTGATAGCTTCAGGGTTACTGAACGACCCGTTTGATCATTGTCATATTGTAAGTTCTACCACGCACAAAACATTACGTGGCCCCCGCGGCGGCATCATCATGCTTCGTCACGACTTTGAAAATCCCTGGGGTATAAAAGATCCAAAAGGTAATACTAGAAGCATGAGCCAGTTACTTGACCTTGCTGTGTTTCCCGGTTCGCAAGGTGGACCACTGGAGCATATTATTGCCGCCAAAGCAATTGCCTTTGGCGAAAGTTTATCGGATGATTTTAAAGCTTATGGCAAACAGGTTATCAGCAATGCACAGGCAATGGCAAAAGCATTCGTGGCGAAAGACTACAACTTAATTAGCGGCGGCACCGATAATCATTTAATGCTTATTGACCTGCACAATAAAAATATTACGGGCAAAAAAGCGCAGGAAACTTTAGACCGGGCACATATTACCTTGAACAAAAACGCCGTTCCTTTCGACGACAAATCGCCGTTTGTAACATCGGGCATTAGGGTTGGTGTGCCGGCCATTACCACCAGAGGTATGAACGAAGACCACATGCAAACCGTTGTTGATTTTTTGGATAAGGTGCTGATGAATATCGACGACGAGGCGGTGGTAAAAAAAGTAGCGGATGATGTGCATGAATTTATGAAACAGTTTCAGTTGTACCCGGAGTTGGGCTAAGCGCATGCAAAAACAACATAGGCACTGCTTCTTTTGCCACAGCATGTGATGGCTTAGCAGCGAAAGGTAAAAATGAAAATGCCAATGACTGCTCCTTGTTACTTTTACACAAAAAAATTTTCATGATTCAAAGAATTCAAAGCATTTGGTTATTGCTCGCGGCTGTATTGAATGGTGCGGCTTTTAAACTGCCATTTTACAGTGGCGATTGGGTGAAGGACAGCCTACCTAATACGATTGTGAACCTGAATGCCCAAATCACGGTTTGGAATACTATAGCCGCCGTACTGGCCGGTTTGCTGGCAATCATCACTATCTTTTTATTTGCTAATCGAAAACTGCAATTGCGCCTCACCCGCCTTGGCATGATTATTAGCATTTTGTTAGCTGCTGTTTGTTTATTTCAAACCACACAGTTTAATGGCGGTGGCATCTCGCCCTGGTGTATTTTATATTTTGCAGCACCCCTGTGTTTTTTGTTAGCCGCCAATGGCATTAATAGAGATGAAAAGCTGGTGAAGAGTATGGACCGGCTGCGATAGAAGGTGTGAATGAAAATTTTCCGTCATTTAACATTGAAGCTTTATATTTACATATCTTCTTCCACCCTCAATCCAACCATCCTTCAAAAAGCTTTCACCAAAACAAAATGTTGTTTTGGCAATTTTTTTTTAAACAGAAAGTTTTTGATTTAGATGCACCCAACCCAACCTTTCGTTTCCGTAATCATTGCTTTTTACAATGAAGAAAAGTTTTTAACCGAAGCCATTGATTCGGTGCTGGCTCAAACCTATACCCATTGGGAGTTGCTGCTTGTTGACGACGGGTCGGACCATCAAACAACATCCATTGCGCTTCAATACGCCCAGGCATTTCCACAAAGAATATTTTACTTAGAACACGAAGGCCACCAGAATAAAGGTGCCTCGGCCAGCCGCAATGTGGGCATAACAAAAGCAAAGGGTAAATACATTGCTTTGTTAGATGCGGATGATTTCTGGTTACCCGAAAAGTTGGAGATGCAGGTGGCCATTGCAGTTAAAAACCCCGAAGCGGCGTTGATCTGCGAAGCATCGGAATACTGGCATTCGTGGAGTGGGGATGATAAAAAGGACAACATCATTTTTGTAGGAAAAAAAATTACGGGCCTGTTTTCGCCCCCGCAGTTGTTGCAAAAACTATATCCGCTGGGTAATAAAGATGCACCATGCCCCAGTTCTCTTTTTATTAAAAAGCAAGTGCTTGAAGATCTGGGCGGTTTCGAAGCTTCGTTCACTGGTGTATATCAGCTGTATGAGGACCAGGCCTTTCTTACGAAGGTTTACCTGCAGTATCCAGTTTTTATTTCTACCGATTGTAACAATCGGTACCGCCAACGCAAAGGCTCAATTGTAAGCAACGTACACAGCCAGGGCAAGTATCATGAAGTAAGAAAATATTTTTTACGGTTCTTTCAAAATTATGTGGCCAGTAATAACCTGGAAACGCCATTGGTTTCACGGTTGTTGCATAAGGCGCTTCTCCCCTATGGCAATGGTTTAAAAAACGGGTTTGAGCGATTGGTAAACAAAGCCTCTGTGTTTATCAGTAAAAAATAAGCCGGCATGCAGCAACAACCCCTGGTAACCGTGCTGATGCCCGTGTTCAATGCAGAAAAATTTTTGCATGATTCCATCCCTAGCATCTTACAACAAACTTTTACTGCCTTTGAATTTTTGATTATCGACGATGGCTCAAGCGACAACAGTATTGCCATTATTGAAAGCTATGCAGATGAACGAATAAGGCTGGTAAAAAATGACACTAACCTGGGCATTACGGCTACGCTCAATAAGGGGTTACAACTTGCAAGCTGCGATCTTGTTGCCCGCATGGATGCCGATGATATCAGCTATCCCTATCGGTTGCAAATGCAGTACAACTATCTCACTGTTCATAAAGATGTAGTTATGCTCTCGGCATGGGTGCGCCATGTGAATGAGGACAAAGTTTGTGTGAGCACCGAAACACCAGAACCTGAGGTAATTTATTACAACCTTACATTCACTTGTTTTATTTACCACCCAACGGTTATGTACCGGAGAGAGGCGATATTAACCCTTGGTGGTTATACCGTACCCTATTCAGAAGACTTTGAATTGTGGTGGCAAATCATCCGGCATTATAAAATTGCCACATTGCCCCAGTATGTTTTGGATTACCGCTTATCAAGCCAAAGCCTGCACCAGGTGCTGAAAAAAAAAGAGTATGATGAAGACCAGCATAACCAGGTGAGAAGGAACATTGCTTATTACATGGGATACGAAACGAAACTTTCATTTGCGCAGATAGAAGCCTGCCGATACTATTTTGACCCACTGCTGGAGGAAGGTAATATCAATTCAATTTGTGCAACGCTTACGGAGATGAAAAAGATTGCAGAGGCGATTGAAATAACCCCAAACGTAAATTGTATCCCTTTCGAAGTGCGAAGAGCCGGTGCCATTCACCGCCGGCATATACTCATACACTGCATACGAAAACTAAGCAGAAAAAAAAGTTTATTACTGGTGTATAAAACCGGTGCATGGAGGTTGTATGCTTTTTTGCTATACCAGTTTTTGAAAGAAAAAATAATAAAGCCGAAACCCGAGGTGATGCAATGAAAATGAAAAGCCCCCCGAAAAATTCGGAGGGCTTTTTTACAAACAAGGATGAATATTTTATTGCTTAACAATTTTCAAAGTTTCTACTTCGCCGTTGCCCGCATCAAAACGTACGAGGTACATACCTGCAGTTAATGATGAAAGATCAACGTTTGTTTTTTGTACACCGGCAGATGGAATGATGCTTTTTACCATTCTACCATCCTGGCTGCTTACAGTAATGCGGCTTGCGCTTGCAGCAGTGCTGTGCTCAATGGTAACACTGTTTTGCGCTGGCATTGGGTAAGCTCTTAACACGATACCACTTTTGCCACCTTTTAATTTTACAATTGTGCTGAGGCCAAATTTGCCATCATTGTCAACTGCTTTTACCCTGTAGTAACCTTCGGTTAAAGGAGCATTGTCGGTGAATGAATAAGAACGGGCACCTGCTGCGCTTACAGTACCAATTTTAGAGAAGCTGTTGCCATTGCTGCTTCTTTCTACCTGGTAGTTGGCAACGTTTTCTTCGGTATCAACATTCCAAACCAGTTTAGCACCATTGCCTTCTTTTGAAACCGCGATTGATGAAATGCGAACGGGTAGCGTAGCCCCTGTCCCGGCATCTAAAGCAGTGGTTCCGAAATTATCGAGGTCAATCGAATTTTGGCTAATAGTGAAAGTAATGTTCAACCGGAAATTTTTTGAAAAAGGAATATTTGTGGTAGGCAAAGTGAGATAATAAGTAGTAGGACTTGTGGGAGAAATTGACAAACCAGTTTGGCTGCAAACTGCTATTGCTGGGTTTGTGTTTGTTGTTGCAGTAACGGTTACTCCCGTAATCGTGGCGCTGCCGTTTCTATCCAAATCTGCTTTCACATAAATAAAGTTTGTACCTGGATTAATATAGTAGATTGGACTTATCAAAGTCTTTCCGCCGGCGCCAGTTGTAGATGTTAACATGTTTGATCCATAACTAAAGTCTCCTGTAAATCCTTCTGCACCTGCATTAAATGGATTTGTTGTGCCTGGAACAATGGCTGGCGGGGTCGTACCAAATGTGCAAGTCTGTCCAGAAACATTTTGCGAAATAACGATTGCGAAAAAAGCGATGGCTAAGGTAGAAATCCTTCTCATAACGATACAAGTTTAAGTTTAAAAAAATGCGGTTAACTAAAATGTGGTATCAGAGGAAAATTTGGAAGGATCTTTCAAAAGGGATTGGGAATTAAACAGGGCTTCTCTTAGGGATAGTGGGGCGATAGCGGTATGGTGCAAACATATACCCGATTTTCGGGAAAAGCAATAAGGGTTTTAAAAGTTTTTTATTTTTTTCTTTATAAAAATCTGCCGGTTACACTTGCTTTTTCTTTGGGCATATCTGCCGGTTTTCCGGCAAACACCAGGCTGCCGCCATCGGCTCCGGCTTCGGGCCCCAGGTCAATTATCCAGTCGGCACTCCGCATTACATCCGGGTTGTGTTCAATTACAATTACCGAATGGCCCTGGTCTATCAAAGCATTAAAAGAAGCCAGCAATTTTTTTATGTCGTGAAAATGCAGGCCGGTTGTAGGTTCATCAAAAATGAATAAAATTTTTCCAGCCATTCGGCCCCTGCCCAAAAAAGAAGCCAGCTTCACTCTTTGGGCTTCGCCACCCGAAAGAGTGTTGGACGACTGACCCAATTTTACATAACCCAAACCTACTTCGCTCAATGGCTTAATTGCGTTGCAAATGTTTTTTTCATCTTTAAAAAAATCCACTGCTTCGTCAACACTCATTTCCAGCACATCAAAAACGTTTTTGTTTTTGTATTGTACGTCGAGCACTTCTTCTTTAAACTTGCGACCACCGCAAACCTCGCAGCCCAAATGCACATCAGCCAAAAACTGCATTTCTACAATCCGTTCTCCTTCACCTTTGCAGGCATCGCACCGGCCACCGTCAACATTAAACGAAAAATGTTTCGGCTGAAAACCGCGCATTTTACTTAGTGGCTGTGTGGCAAATAAATCACGCACATGATCCCATGCTTTTATGTAGGTAACCGGGTTGCTGCGGGATGATTTGCCAATGGGATTTTGATCAACCATTTCCACGGCGGTTATGGCAGTTACATTGCCGGTAATGGAGCGGTGCAATCCAATTTTATCGGCCGGTTCACCAAAAAGTTTTTGAAGGGCGGGGTATAAAATATGTTTTATGAGCGTTGTTTTACCCGAGCCACTTACACCACTAATTACACAGAGCACCTGCAATGGAAATTGAACGGTAATGTTTTTTAGGTTGTGTTGCCTTGCTCCTGCAACGGTAATGCTGTCAGTCCACCTACGTACTTTTTTTGGCGCCTCAATCGTTAATTCGCCATTCAGGTACTTACCGGTAAGGCTTTTTTTATTGGCAACAATGGCGTCATAATCTCCTTCGGCAATTACTTCTCCACCCAGGTGCGAAGCAAGCGGCCCCATATCAACAATATAATCGGCCTCACGCATCATCGTTTCATCGTGTTCCACCACCAACACTGTATTGCCAAGGTTGCGCAGCTCCTTCAACACTGTAATTAAATTAAGCGTGTCGCGTGGATGCAAACCAATAGAAGGCTCGTCTAAAATATACAATGAGTTTGTGAGGTTGCTGCCAAGGCTGCGGGTGAGTTGTATGCGCTGGCTTTCGCCACCACTTAAGGTATTTGCCAAACGGCTGAGCGATAAATAACCCAAACCAACTTTCAGCATTGTGTCGATACGGTGGTTGATTTCTATAAGAATACGTTTGGCTACCTGCTGTTGGTACGGAGAAAATTTTTTCGAAGCCACATCGAACCAGGCACGTAAGTCGCGTATAGGCATGGCGCCTAACTCCCCAATATGTTTACCCTGCACCTGCACATACAACGCTTCTTTGCGGAGCCGGTACCCATTGCATTCGGTGCACACGGTGCGGCCACGATAGCGGCTTAGTAAAACCCTGTATTGAACTTTGTACAGATTCTGTTCTACTTCTTTAAAAAAATCATTGATGCCATTTGCGTATTCGTTGCCCTTCCATAAGGTTTGGTATTGTTCCTTGGTAAGGTCAGCAATTGGTTTGTGTACGGGAAAGCTGGAATGCCTGGCGGCCTTCACAAAATTTTCCTTCCACAATCCCAGTTTTTCTCCCTTCCACGGTGCAACTGCACCTTCGTACACACTCAATAATTTGTTTGGAATGACCAGGTCTTCATCAATACCCAGCACCATTGAAAATCCCTCGCACACGGGGCAGGCGCCAAAAGAATTATTGAAGGAAAACAGGTTGGGCGATGGTTCTTCGAATGTTATTCCATCTAACTCAAAACGATTGTTGAAATGCAACAGTGAGTTGGCAGTGCTGGGTTGTGGGTGTTGTGCTTCCACATAAATATCGCCTTCGCCTTCGTAAAAGGCCGTGCCAATTGAATCGGAAAGGCGGTGCTCATCATCTTCGTTTAATTCTTTTACAACGATGCGATCAATGAGTATAAAAACTTGCGCTGGCTTTTTAAATGCTGTGGCGAAATCGTCGTCGGAGGCCAACAAGTCTTCCAAGCGGTAAATGGTTCCTTCAACAGTTGTTGTTGACTTTTGTTTACTCGCTATTGCAGAAACGTACAAGCGGGTAAATCCTTTTTGCACAAGGATGTTTAATTCTTCCTTTGCATTTCGGTTTCTGTGTTGTTTAAAAGCTGCAAGGATAAAAATTTTTGTACCGTCTTTCATTAGCCTGATGGCATCCATCACCTCTTTTACATCATCTTTCTTTACAACCCGCCCCGACACAGGAGAAACCGTTACACCTGCACGTGCAAAAAGCAGGCGGAGGTAGTCATAAATTTCCGTCATGCTGCCAACGGTGCTGCGTGGTGTTCTGGTAATTACCTTCTGCTCAATGGCAATAGCGGGTGCAAGACCTTTTATATAATCAACATCCGGTTTATCCATACGGGCCAAAAACTGCCGCACATAGGCACTCAAACTTTCGGCATACCGGCGCTGGCCTTCGGCAAAAAGTGTATCGATGGTTAACGACGATTTGCCCGAACCCGAAACACCAGTAACAACAATCAATTTATTGCGGGGAAAACTTACGTCAATGTTTTTTAAATTATGTACCCTGGCGCCTTTTATAAAAATGGGTTCGTTTGTTTTCGACGGAGCCTGAACTTTCTTTTTGCGGGAAATTATTTTTTCTTTCATTGGAAGGAGCAAAAGTAACTATGGCGGAAATAGTAGAAACAGAAGGTTAACAGTTCTTTCTGGCAATTGGCTGAAAATAAATGAAGAAATATTGCGCGGATTGAAAAAGAATTTTACTTTTAGGCCAGTTAAGTCTGTATTCTTAAATCTTAAATATTTTCCCGCCTATTGCTCTAAACTTCTACTCAACTTTCTTTCGAATTGTTATTTACCATTTATCCAAATCCTAAAACCGCCTAAACTGTAGGAGTTTATGAATCTATTTGCCAAACAATCAGACCACGAACTTATCAGTTCGTTCACTTCCGGAAACGTAAACGCACTTGAAGTGCTTGTATTGCGCCACAAGGAAAAGCTTTATACTTCCATTTTCTTTCTTGTGAAGGATAAGTACCTGGCGGAAGACATTTTCCAGGACGTGTTCATTCGTATTATTGAAACAATACGTTCGGGCCGTTACACCGATGAAGGAAAATTTTTGCCCTGGGCCATGCGTATTGCACATAACCTTTGTGTTGATCATTTTAGAAAAGTAAAACGTACACCAACAATTAAAACCAGTGAGAACCAGGATATTTTTGAGGTGCTGAATTTTACGGAGGAGTGCGCCGAAACCAAAATGATTAAAACCCAAAGCCATAACCGTGTAAGAGAAATGCTCGACCAGTTACCTGAAGACCAACGAGAGGTAATTATTTTGCGCCATTACGGTGACATGAGTTTTAAAGAAATTGCCACTATTACAAATTGCAGCATCAACACAGCGCTTGGCCGTATGCGTTATGGCTTGATTAACCTCCGAAAAATGATGTTACAAAAACAAATTGCTCTTTAACCCATAGCAGTCTGCCGAAAAAGTACTGCCAACCAAAAACGCCTTGTCATTCTTATTCTCCCACTACATGCTTGCCGTAGTAGGCTGAGTAAGAATGACGCCTAATTAAACGCCTCCGTAAAAAAGACAACAGTATCTAAATTAAAAAGCATTGCCAACAGGTGATGCTTTTTAATTTAGTACAGCCCACGGTCTAAGGCAAATAAAAAACCCTCCATTAGCAGAAGGGTTTATTGTATTGTCAGTTTACCAACAAGTTTGCTTTACCAACGATGCAAAGCTTTCAAAATTTTTGACGCAACCTTTACAGAAATACAACCGACAACGTAATAATAATTGCCAGAATCACTGTTACAATAAGCGTGTCCTGAATTTTTTCATCATGAAATAGGGAAGAGATCTTTTTCATACACAGAAGTTTAAAATGTTAACTCAATTGTTTTTCAGTTTCAAAGGGATTCTAACTGCTGTGCTTTCTAAGGGAGTGGATTACGCTGGTAAAAATAGACACAATTTCCTTAACTGCAACACGTAAAGTTACGAAGTGGATTCACTTAATTCCAACCACCTCAATTCTTTACTGTCAACAATCTGCTCAATCTGTGTCAGGCGGGCCGATAGTTTTTGCAGCTCATCAAACGGCAGACCGGCCTTAGCCATAGTGTCCAGTATTTTATTTTTCTCGTCACTAAGTGTGGCGATTTCTTTTTCTATTCCTTCAAATTCTCTTTGCTCCTTAAACGCCAGCTTTTTCTTAACCAGGTTGGGCTGCGGCAGTGGTGCCGGCTCGCTTCTCTTTTGGCTTACTGGCACAGTAGTATCAGCCAGCTTTTCTGCCTCGCGGTATTGCGAATAATTCCCGGGGAAATCGGTTACTACTCCCTGCCCCTCAAACACAAATAAATGATCTACCAGCCGATCCATAAAATACCGATCGTGACTTACAATGAGCAGGCAGCCGGCAAACTCCGTTAAAAAATTTTCGAGTACGGACAGGGTGGGTAAATCAAGGTCGTTGGTAGGTTCGTCTAAAATTAAAAAGTTTGGATTCCGAAAAAGAATAGTGAGCAGATGTAGCCTGCGTTTTTCGCCACCACTCAATTTGCTGATGTATGTGTATTGCTGCTCGGGCGGAAAAAGAAAAAGATTTAAGAATTGTGCGGCACTTAAAGAACCGCCGTCGGCCAGGGGGAAATTTTCGGCAATGTTTTTCACATACTCAATCACCCGAAAATCTTCTTTGATGACTAAACCCTGTTGCGAAAAATTGCCGAATACCACTGTGTCACCAATATTAATTTTACCGCTGTCGGCCGCCTCCAGGCCCTGGATCATATTGATAAATGTGGATTTGCCCGTGCCGTTTTTACCCACAATACCCACTCTTTCACCTCGCTTAAATGTATAGTCGAACCCTTTGAGGATAGTTTTTTCATCAAAGGCTTTGTACACCTTTTTCATCTCAACGGTTTTACCTCCCAGCCTGCTCATTTTGCTTTGTAATTGCACC
This sequence comes from Chitinophagales bacterium, assembly GCA_031425835.1. GTDB lineage: Bacteria > Bacteroidota > Bacteroidia > Chitinophagales > Chitinophagaceae > Flavisolibacter. Next base: position 104,862 of record JANPKD010000049.1, on the reverse strand, counting down.
TGCTGGTCGAGCAATTGTTGTTTGGCTTTTTGCTCTACCACGTAAAAAGCATCAATGCGGCTTTTTGATTTTGTAGTTCGGGCTTTGGGTTGCTTGCGCATCCATTCCAATTCTTTCCGGTACAGGTTGCGGGCTTTGTCAACACTGGCAGCCTGGCTTTCTTCACGTGCTATTTTTTTCTCTAAAAAATTAGCGTAGTCGCCCTTGTGTACATACAGCTCACTGTTTTCGAGCTCCCAAATTTCCTCGCAAACGGCATCTAAAAAATAGCGGTCGTGTGTTACAAGTAACAGCGTAACCGATTCTTTGTTTAGATAATGTTCCAGCCATTCCACCATACTGATGTCCAGGTGGTTGGTGGGTTCATCCATAATCAGCAACACATGTTTGTGCTCGAAGCCAATATCAATTAACGTGCGGGCAAGTGCTATTCTTTTTTTTTGGCCCCCACTGAGCGTACCAACAAGCTGCTGCAGGTGGTGAATGTTTAGCTTGCCCAATATCTGTTGCACTTTCGATTCAAAATCCCAGGCACCTTCATCATCCATCCTGATCAGCAACTCACTAATGGCAGTATCATCGGCTGCATCAACTGCGGCTTCGTATTGCTTTATAGTATTGATGATGGGGTGGGCAGTGTGAAAAATATTATCCAGCACGGTTGCCTGGTCGTCGAGTTTTGGTTCCTGCTCAAAAAACGCAGCGTCAACATTTTTGTTGAGCCATATTTTTCCATCATCCGGGTTATCGAGGCCCGAAATAATTTTTAGCAAGGTTGATTTGCCCGAACCGTTGCGGGCAACCAGGGCTATTTTATCGCCTTCGGAAATATGAAAGGAAAGATTTTGAAAGAGTGGCTTTATGCCATAAGATTTACCCAGGTTCTCTGCCGACACGTAATGCATCGGGCGAAGGTAATAACCCTAGGTGCTTAAATTCAAAAACCCCTAAGGTGACTTTGAGAAATGTTAGCCAATAATAAAATGACCCGGCGATTAACCGGGTCACTCAAAAAATAAAAAGCAATGTTATTTACCTAATCCTCTTATCCATTCCACTACATCATCTTTTGTTTTGCCGAGCTTTGTTTGCATGCGGCCAAAAAACTCTTCGTCCTTTCCTTCCTCCCATTTTACATCATCATCGGTCAAATCACCATGGGCTTGTTTAGCTTTGCCTTTTACTTCATGCCACCGTCCTCTTAATTCTAGTTCGTCCATAATAATTGTTTTGATAGGTAATTAAAATTTCGTGCCAGCAATTATTGCGGTTGCGGTAACATTATGCTCACCAAGTCGGGCAAGATGCGGGCTGTTACAGATGTAACCCTTCCTATAAACTCGCCATCAATCTGAAAATATGCTTTGCGGTGAGCAGTAAGTTTTACACTTGTGGTAACAAACGTCTCAATTTTTTTGGGATGAAAAGATCTATCGGTAAAAATGGCCTTCCCGATTTCGAAGAGGTTTAATTTGCGCACAACAACCACTTCAAATTTTCCATCGGCCACGTCACCCTCCGGGTTAATGTTGGCACCTGTACCATATTTACGGGCGTTAGCAATGGCCACCATGTAGGCATATCGTTTCATGGTCCCTTCATCCGTTTCAATTGTCACCTTCATTTTCCGTTTTTCCCATAACACTCTAAATATGGCCTGACCATAACCCCACATGCCCCGGCCGCCCGATTTTTCAAAATACTTCACCAGCATGGCATTTAATCCAATGTCGCTTAGGTGCATACACAACTCTTCTTCATTAATTTTTATGCAGTCGATTTTTGTTTCAACGCCGTTGATAATTATATCCAGCGCGGCTTTGGCATCATCAGGTATGCCCAGCTCCTTTGCCATACCGTTGGCCGAACCCGCAGGTAAAATACCCATGGCCATGTCAGTTTGCTGCAAAAGTTCAGCAATCATTTTTACCGTACCATCGCCGCCAACTGCTACTACCCTGTTAGGTTTTACCCTATCGATATAATGTTGTACAGATTGCTTGTCATCCTCACCATTAAGTAAATAAAATTCCTGTGTGTGGGGCTTGTCCTTAAAATATTCGCGGATAGCGGTTTCCCAATTATTTTTTTCTTTGCCGCCCGAAATAGGATTGATGACAAATAAAATTTTCAACCCCTGAGATGTGTGCATGTTTATTGTATAAGTAATGAAATGGAGACAACCATGCCTACCGTTAGCAAAAAACTTACCACACGGTTTTTCAACTGGCTGGGCTTAACCAATGAGCCAGTAATTAAACTATATCATGGCTACGGCCACACCAGCCAATTAATTATTTATGGGCATGTATTAAAATTCAGTCCGCTCCCACGCAAAAAATACCGCAAAAATGTATTGAGTAATACATGGGCCCTTTTGCGGTTGTTTATGGTAAAACCGTTTGCTAATGTTACAGTTGAAATGCAATGGTTTGATGAATTGCTCACTACCACAACCGATGCAACTGGTTTTTTTAAATTTGAATGGAAGGACAAACCGCCACTACAGGAGGGCTGGCAGGAGGTGAGCGTGGTTGCCACCTATAACCAGGAGAACGTAGGGCAGCAGAAAGGAACCGTTTATATACCACACGAAACACAGTATGGCTTTATATCCGACATTGATGATACTTTTCTCATCTCTCACTCCGGCAATATGCGTAAGCGCCTTTTTGTTTTGTTTACCCAAAATGCCCGCAGCCGCCAACCCTTTGATGGGTCGGTAAAACACTACCAGTTATTAGCCGAAGGAAATGCCACTGCCAATGAACCGAACCCTTTCTTTTTTGTATCGAGCAGTGAATGGAATTTGTACGATTACATTCTGGAATTTACAATCGCTAATAAAATGCCGAAGGGGGTTTTTTTATTGAGTGAGTTAAAAAAATTGAGTGGCTTATTGAAAACAGGGCAAAATAATCACCAAACAAAATTTACACGCATCGTTCGCATTTTACAAACCTATCCACAACAAAAATTTGTTTTACTTGGCGACAGCACCCAACACGACCCATACATTTACGAGTCTATCGTAAAACATTTTCCTACTCAAATTTTTGCAGTGTACATCCGCGACGTGCACAAGAAAAATAAACAAAAAGCAATTGATGTGCTCACCAATATCGAACAAGCCGGGGTTCCCTGTTGTTTTTTTCAACATAGTTCAGAAGCGATTTTGCATTCAAAAAAAATGGGCCTGATCACCAATGTAGAAGCAATACAGGAGTTGGAACTGAAACCTTAAACGTTTGATTAACTGGCATGTTATTTTTAGCAACGGTACAAAAGCAACAACATGGAAAAAAATTTGCAGAGCGGCGAGGCCACAAAAAAATTGAAACAATTAGCCGAAGAAATAAAAGTGTGCATGTTTATTACCAACACACAAAGTAACGATGAGCATACAAGGCCCATGTCGACAATTGAAGTGGAAGACAACGGCACGCTATGGTTTTTTACAGATGTACGCTCAATAAAAGTTGATGAGATAACTAAGGAAAAAGATGTTCATCTAACATATGCCCATCCTGGAAAAGAAAGTTATATGGATGTGTGGGGAAGGGCTTCAGTGGTAACAGACAGGGCCATCATCAAGGAAAAATGGTCGCCAATTATTAAGGCATGGTTCCCAGGCGGCGAAGATGACCCCAATGCGGCTTTGTTGAAGATTGTTCCAACCGATTGTTATTACTGGGAAGCAAAAAGTGGTAAAATGATTCAGTTTATAAAAATGGCCGCTGCCGCTGTTACAGGCAAACCACTGGCAAATGGAACAGAAGGAACGTTGGCTATTTGATCATGCACCCTCCCTGTGTAAAAACATGAGCTTGATTTTAGGTTGCTGAACCTAAAACCCGCTTGCACCAATCAGTGCCTCTTAAAAAAAATTTTTTATGCACCACGGGCCTACAGCGATAATACCTGAGCAACAATCCGGAGCCGCCACAAACGTAGAAAGTGAAACTCTGCTGACAGGCGAAGCAGAAGCGAGAGCTTTTTTTTTGATAGTGAAAGAGCGGCTGCTGCATGTTAATAGTTGGCAACAGCTGGCAGGGCAGGCAACGGCTAATTTTCAATTAACTGATGGCGAGGGCAATCCTACTAGCAGGATGCCGCAACCCGGCGACCATTTTCGCATTGACATTCCCGGACCCGGCTCGCAGACCGGCGATGGCTACGATTGGGTACGTGTTGAACTAGTAGATGAAAACCACCAGGGCGTGGCCGACTGCCAAATTATTCGGGTACGACCTGCGACTAACCCTACCAACGATAAACCAGATGTAGCACATTTTTTTGATGAAGACGCAACATCAAACTTCATCGTAAAAAGAGAAGGCAATAAAGTGAGTGCGGGTGTATATGGCCGAAACGAAAAACCTAACACAGGCGCCGAAAAAGTCATTGATAAGGTGAGAAACACGGTAGTAGCGGCAGGTGCCATATCAGGTTTTTCAAAAATTGAGTGGAAAAGTTTAGTGGATGGTTTGGTTAAACGAGCCTAAGAAAACATGAAAGTTAACGAGAAGCTCTCCGCCCACGGCAGTGAGACCAGATTCCTCCCCTTTCAACATTGATATCCAAACCTCGACGAGGTTAAACATTACGCCTTTACCCTTGCGGCAATGAGTTACTCCCCGCACTATATTTCCAAACTAAGTGCCCAGGTATTATTTATTACTCCTGGTTTTCTCGTCAAACAATTTTTCATACAGGGGGCTTTCTGTTTTTTTCCATTTATCCCAAAAAGTGAAATACAGTCCGTAGTTGTACCGGAATTGTTTGTGGTGCAGTGAGTGATGCGTGGCCCCAATCAACCACCGGCCTAAAAAGTGTTTATGAAAATTCTTTGGGTAAATTTCAATGTCGAGGTGGTTGATTACGCTGCTGAACGTCATGATGGTAAGCTGTATAATAAGCACATGCAAATGCATGGGCAATACCAACAAAATCAGTGGCAGAAATAAAGCCTGAAAAAATCCTTCGATAGGGTGAAACGAAAAGGCTGTCCACGGCGAGGTGATGTTGCTGTCGTGGTGCACTTTGTGTACAACGCGAAAAACTTTTGGATGGTGCATCCAGCGGTGTAGCCAGTAGTAATAGGTTTCGTGTACCAACAGGGCGATGATCAAACTAACCGGCAGCCACCATATTGCATAGTCAGTGGCGTTTATGTACACCTTAGTAAAGCCTTTTTGCCACAGTACCAATGTGGCAGCCCCCGAAAGGGCAAACAATAAGGCGGTGGCAATGCTCCAGCTGATTTCTTTTTTAAACTGCCCACGGTTATAGCTTCTGCTGTTTATTTTTCGCTGCTGCCAACGCCTGGGAAACCAAATGTAGAAGGCCGCGTAGAATAAACCGGCGATGATGAAATATCTACCGATAACTACGGCAAAAACAACCAGCAAAGCGCCGAGGAAGGGCAAAGGCTGTGAGAAATCGGGAAGTTCATTCATTGGGGTGATAAAGCTAACAATTCCCAACGGGGAAACCGGCGAAAAAAAATTTTGGTTGATATATCAACTATTGATTTATCTAGGTATATTTGGGTAGTAATTATGGAAAAACTGGAACAGGTTATTTTTTACGCCCTGGACAAATCAATTAAAACATACCGGCAGTTTGCACAACGAAACTTTATAGAAGCAGGCTTTGACATCACCATTGATCAGTGGTTGGTATTAAGTGCCATTTCAGAAAATGATCCGATAACCCAACAGGAAATTGCCAGTATGGTTTTTAAAGACGCCGCCAGCGTAACCAGGATCATTGACCTTTTGATCACAAAAAATTTACTGCGAAGAGAAACGCACGGAACGGACAGGAGGCGCTTTTCATTGGAACTTACCAAACAGGGAAAAGCCATGATAAAAAGCATTATGAAAACAGTAGCACAAAACAGGGCAACGGCATTGCGGGGCATTTCAGAAAAAAACCTGCTCCACTTAAAACAAACACTCGTTGCCATTACCGAAAACTGTAAATAAACGTTTATGAAAAAGACAATGAAAAATGCATTGATCACCGCAATTGTGCTTTGCATTGCAGGCGTAACACGTTCAACCGGGAACGGCAATTGTGCAAACAGGTTTACCCCTGCGCACAGCTGCTACAAAAAAATTACAAAAGCACAACCATCAGCCCTACCTCAAAAAGAAACTGAAGCTGATTTTATTTTTACGAACCGCCTTTTGTTTTTGTGATGAGTACAGTCTTTATCCGAGGTTGGATTGAAACTGAACCCGATTCAAAAGCTCACCAGTAAATATTTACCCGCACCGTCTCATCCCGGAACACAAAGTGTGTTTCATTTTCATTTACCCCAACTCTATCCCTTTAACAGCCGCTCCCTCAATTGTCAAGAAATTCGTTCTTGGTCCGTTTGCCGCAAATGAATTTGGCATCCCGATTGTGATGCCGGCAAGTTTTTAAAATTAACTGCTTAGCGACCTTTGCTTTAACTTTTAATTACCGCAGGTTTTTCTTTCTGGCATCGTTTTTCGAACATATTGGTGAACTAAAACATTCCCACTATGAAAAAGATTATTACCCTTTTACTCGCCGGTGCCACAGTTTTTTCCGCTAATGCACAAACCTCGAAAGAAGAAGCCCGCAGGGTTATACTTGGACAGGGCGGTGGTAACAAAACCAACACGGGCAATGGTGGCACAACGCAAAATCCACGCGATATTATTTTGGGTGGTGGCAACAACAACGGCAACACTGATTATCCAAACAGCCATCCATCAAACGGCTCAAGAGAAGCAAGGATTGATGCGATAAACAGGGAGTACAATAATAAAATTTACTCCATCCGCAACAACTCAACATTATCATCAGCGGAGAAAGAAAGAATGATAAGGCAGTTGGAAAACGACAGGGCAAGGAGAATAAGGCAGGTAAATAGCGATTACAACGACAACAGAGGTAATGGCAATTACGAGAACAAAAAGTACAAGAAGAATAAAGGCAACAACGGCAAACACAAAGGATGGGCAAAAGGAAAAGGCCATAAAAAAAATAACCACAAAGGCCACGATGATGACCATGATGACTAAGCACTAATTTTATCCAATACTGTAAAACCTCTTTCCAATATCTATCAAAAGCCCCGCCATTTCGGTCGGGGTTTTTCTTTTTACTTCAACTGAAACGACTCTAAAAACTTAGTATTAAAATCGCCTTCCCTAAACTTTTCGTTTTGCATTAATTGCAAATGAAAAGGAATGGTTGTTTTAATCCCTTCAATTACATACTCGCTTAGCGCACGGTACATAGTGTCGATGGCCTCGTGCCGGGTTTGTGCAACGGTTATTAGTTTGCCAATCATCGAATCGTAATAAGGTGGAATTACATATCCCGCATAGGCATGGCTATCAACCCGCACACCATGCCCACCCGGCTGGTGCAACACCGAAATTCTTCCGGGCGATGGGCGAAAATCGTTGTACGGATCTTCGGCATTTATACGGCACTCAATAGCATGCATGGCGGGCTCATAATCGCGGCCCGAAATTCTTTCGCCCATGGCGATTTTTATCTGCTCCTTTATTAAATCGTGGTTGATTACTTCTTCGGTAACACAATGCTCCACCTGTATGCGGGTGTTCATTTCCATGAAATAAAAATTGCGGTGCTTATCAACCAAAAATTCAACGGTGCCAACGCTTTCGTAGCTAATGGAAGCCGCCGCTTTTTTGGCCGCTTCGCCCATTTGGTACCGCAGCTCTTTTGTCATAAAAGGCGAAGGTGCTTCTTCAACCAGCTTTTGATGGCGGCGTTGAATAGAACAATCTCTTTCACCGAGATGACAAACGGTTCCGTACTGGTCGCCTGCAATCTGTATTTCTATATGTCGGGGCTCCTCTACAAATTTTTCCATGTAGATGCCATCATTTTTAAACGACGCTGCCGCCTCGGCTTTGGCGTTGGTGTAAGCCTTTTCCATTTCACTTTCCTGCCACACAATGCGCATGCCTTTACCGCCACCACCTGCCGTTGCTTTTAATATTACAGGATAGCCCATTGCTTTTGCTATGCCGTTTGCTTCATCAACACTTTGCAACAATCCTTCGCTGCCCGGTATTACAGGCACGCCGGCTTTTATCATGGTTTCTTTCGCCGAAATTTTATCACCCATGCGGTTGATCATGTCGGGTGTGGGCCCAATAAATTTGATACCGTGGTCGGCACATATCTGCGAAAACTTTGCATTCTCTGCCAAAAAACCATAGCCGGGGTGTACGGCATCCGCATTCGTAATTTCCACAGCAGCCATAATGTGCGGAATGTTTAAGTACGACTCACTGCTTTGTGGTTTACCAATACACACTGCTTCATCGGCAAATTTTACATGAAGGCTATCGCGGTCGGCGGTTGAATACACCGCAACGGTTTTAATGCCCATCTCGCGGCAGGTGCGAATAACACGTAATGCAATTTCTCCACGGTTGGCTATCAGTATTTTTTTGAACACGGAATTTTGATTTGAAGATGAGCAAACTTGAAAATGAACAAATGCAGTCAGGGCTTCGTATCTAGCTACTCCGTCGCTGCGTAGATATGGAATATCTGTTAAGGCATAGTTCCATCGTCACATGAGCTAATTAAGAAGCCTCCACCAAAAACAACGGCTGATCGTATTCAACCGGCGATGAATCTTCTACCAAAATTTTTATGATTCGGCCCTTTACCTCGCTCTCAATTTCGTTGAACAACTTCATGGCTTCAATAATACACACAACTTTACCCGTGGTTACGTCATCACCTACTTCAACAAGGTTTGGTTTATCGGGTGATGATTTGCGGTAAAAAGTGCCAATCATTGGACTTTTGATGGTTACCGTATTGGCCGAAACAGGAGCATCGGCCGAAGAAGAATTAGCTTGTGAAGACGACGTACTCATTTGTGCCGAAGGCAGTGCCTGCTGCGGCGCCTGCATGGGCAACTGGCCAAAATTCATTGGTGCCTGCGTAGCCATTACCTGGGTAATGTGCTCTTCTTTCTGGCGTACCGTTATTTTAAAATCCTTTTGCTCTATTGATACTTCACCAATATTCGAATCGTTGACCAGTTTGATCAACTCCTGAATTTGTTTGAAATCCATTTGTTTCAATTTATTTGATTTTGGTTTATTAACAGGTGGGCTAAGTTAGGGGAAAGATCAAAGTTCAGAGTTCGAAAGTTCGAAAGTTCAAAGTTCAGAGTTCCGGGTCGGGAGTCCGAGGCTTCCGGACGAAGGTTCAAAGTTTGAGACTTCCAACCAATCGTCAAAAACGTCCTAAAAAGATTAAGCAAAAGAGACCAGCAATTAAAAGTTCTCTCAAAAATAAACGATTCGACTTTGAACTTTCGTCCTAGGGTTCGGACTTATAACACTTTGAACTACTATCCTTTCACCCGCTCCACGTAATCGCCGGTTTTTGTATTTACTCTTATCAGTTCGCCTTCATTTACAAACAATGGTACCATTACTGTTGCACCTGTTTCTACCGTTGCCTGTTTCAAGGTCCTGGTAGCAGTGTCGCCTTTCATACCCGGTTCACTGTAGGTAACCTTCACAACAATCTTTTCAGGCAATTCAACAGTCATCGGCAATTCGGTTTCGGTATTAAAAAGCACCGACACCATATCACCGTCTTTTAAAAACTTTGGCGCATCAACCATGCTTTCCGTAACCGCAACCTGCTCAAAAGTTTCATTATCCATAAAGTTGTAACCGGTTTCATCTTTGTACAAATACTGGTACTCCTTACGCTCCACCCTTACCGGGTAAATGTTGTCACCACTGTTCCAGGTTTTTTCAATGGTGCGGTTGTTGTCAACGCCGGTAAGTTTAGCCCAAACCTTAGCTGCGGCACGGGCTGTTTTGTTTTCGCCAAACTCCACCACTTTGTATAAGCTACCGTCGAGTTTTATAATTAGCCCGCGGCTGATGTCGGATGTAGATGCCATAATAATTGTATGATTTTGAAACTTTCCCCCTTTTTGAGGGAGGGCAAAAGTAGGGAAAATAGATTTTGAAATTTGAGGGGGGAAAAGCTGGCACTGTTTTCTTCTGTATACATGCTATGAGAAAGCAGCTGCGAAAATTTTATGGACCCAAGTTGCAAATAAAAAACCTGCTTTGCCGTGTATGTTACCCTGGAATGGTCTTGCTCTTACATTCCAACTTCCTCATGGCGCAAAAAACCACCATCATCGATTCATCAAACAAACATTTTCAAAAGGTAGTTGCCGGGGCAGAATATGAAAAAAGCGGCCTGCACCAGTTGCTCTGGGGAAAAGATTACCGGAAAGAGTGGACAACCCCTGTTGTGGTTCCGGTTTTAAATCTCGACTCGGCTTACGGTGGACTAACACCAGTAAGCCAGGTAAGCGAAGGACAAACAAAATCGTTGCAGCTGAAGGATGCAGCTGGCCGGGTTTATGTATTGCGCGGTGTAAATAAAACCTACCTCGGCGCACTGCCCGAAATTGTGCAGGGCACATTTGTAGAAACGCTTGCCAACGACCAAATAGCTACCAATCATCCGTACGCCGCACTAACCGTTCCGTCAATGTCTGCGGCTGCAGGCGTTTATCATACCAATCCAAAATATTATTTAGTGCCGCAGAGCAGTCGGTTAGGCCAATTCAATAAAACGTTTGCCAACACCATTTGCATGTTAGAGGAACGCCCCGACGAAACACAAATTAAAAACCCCGGTTTTGGAACACCCGAAAACATTGTGAGCAGCGAAACAATGAGATTAAAAATCCTGGAAAACAATAATCATCTTGTTGACCAGAATGGCTATTTAAAAGCACGGTTGTTTGATATGGTAATTGGCGATTGGAGCCGCCACAAAGACAACTGGCGTTGGGCCCAATTTGAAAATGTAGGAACAACAACTTATAAACCTGTGCCCAAAGACAGGGACCAGACCTGGGCAAAATTTGAGGGTGGATTACTAAGGCTTATTGTGCGCATTGGCGGTTATAAAGAGCTGCAGTCTTTTGAAGAAGAAATAAAAAACATAAAATGGTACAACTATCCCGCACATGGCATTGACAAAAGGTTCACCAACGCTTTGCCACTACAAGTTTGGATAGATACGGCCCGTGCCCTGCAAAAATATTTATCAGATGCAGAGATAGAGAAGGCAGTGGCGCAAATGCCGCCCGAAATTTTTGCCCTGTCGGGGAAAGAAACCATTACAACGCTCAAGGGCCGTAGAAATCATTTGGTAGATTGGGCGAGGGACTACTATTATTTTTTGGCGAAGGATGTGGAGATACCCGGCACCAGCGAAAATGAAATTTTTGAGGTGCAAAGGGTTGATGATTTTTCAACCACCGTGCAGGTGTACCCGATGAACAAAAACGGGGTAAAAGGAATCAAGCCTATTTTTAGTCGCAATTTTTTACACGCCGAAACCAAACAGCTACGGCTCTATGGCATTAACGGTAATGATGTTTTTAAAATTGATGGCAAGGCGAACGAAGGTCTTACTGTGAGCGTATTTGGCGGCATTGGTAAAGATTCTTTGATTGACCGGTCGGCTGTTGGTGGCATGAGCCACAAGACAAAATTTTACGACAACCCCGGAAACAACGTCATTACATCAACCGAAACAAATGTTACTTTGAAAAAAGATACCAGCATCAATCGTTACGAGTACGAAGTTTTTAAATTTGATTCAAGAGGAGTACGACCCATTTTTTACTACAGCTCGTTTTACCGTTTTTATACCGGTATTGGTTACACATTTATCAGTGATAGAGCCAAGGGTGGCAACTACCGCCAAAAACACAGCATAGGTATTAACTACTCAATTATCGAAAATTCTTTTTCGCCCTATTTTAAAAGCAGCTTCAGGCAGTTGATTGCCAGGTGGAATCTAAATGTAAATCTTGGCTACGACCAGGTGCGGCGCTTAAATTATTTTGGTACAGGCAATGAAACGGAAGTCATCAAAAACGATATTGCATTTTACTGGATGCGCACAAAAACATTGTATGCCGGCGTGGGTATAGATAAAACCTTTGGCAACAAACATTCAATTGCCTTCGACATTTTATACAACGCCACTAAAGTACGCGACTACCAGGACGGTTACACTTCTAAAACGTCCAACAGTGTGGATCCATCGGTTTTTAGCTGGAAACATTTTATTGGCCCGCAGTTCACCTACGCCTACATCAATACAAACGATAAAGTCATTCCTACAAAAGGAATTATTTTTCGTGCAGCAGCTTCTTATGTAAACAACATTACAACAAGTAACAGGTCTGTTACAAAAGCGTCCTCATCGCTTAATTTATATTTACCACTTTACAAAGCTTTTTCATTGGCCAGCAAAACAGGGGCGGCCACATTATGGGGCAACCCCGAATTTTACCAGCTCAACACCATCGGTGGTTTTTATACGCTACGTGGTTATTGGGGCTATCGGTTTTATGGTACCCGCAGTGTTTTTAATCAAACAGAATTACGTTGGCTGCCAAATGTGAGGGGCCGGGCATTCAGCGGCCGCATTGGCCTGCTTGCATTTTACGACCAGGGAAGGGTTTGGGCGGAGAATGAGCTTTCAAACAAATGGCATTCGGGTTATGGTGGTGGTTTAATATTGGTGCCATTCAATAAAGTTTCAATAACGGTTACACAATCGTTTAGTGTAGAAGGAAGAAGAACGAATGTGCGGTTGGGGAGATTGTTTTGAGGGGAAGACCTGAAGATATAAGACCTGAAGACCTGAAGACTCAAGACTTAAAGACACAAGACACTAATTTTAGCGCATGAAAAAATTTGCACTTGCAGCCATTATAATAATTGCATCGCTCCATTCTTATTGCCAGGTTGATTCAACTACACCGCCGTACAAAAAATTTCCATCGTTGCCGCCAATACAAATTTTATTGGGCGATAGTGTTACGAAGTTTACAAAAGAAAACCTGCAGAAAGACAAGCCGGTTTATCTGCTGCTGTTCAGCCCCGATTGTTTTCATTGCCAACAGGAAGTGCAGCAAATGAAATTGCACAAGAACGATTTGAAAAATATACAGGTGGTAATGGTGTCGTTTTATCCAGTATGGCAACTCAATTTATTTGCAAAAGAATATGGGGTTGATCAAATTCCTAACCTGGTTTTGGGTAAGGATATTCATTTTTTATTGGCGCCCTTTTATAATGCCCGAAGCCTTCCCTTTCATACATTTTATGACAAGGCGGGCAACCTCATTGATGTATTTGAGGGAGCCATGGAAATAAAAAAGGTGTTGGGGATTTTTGGAACCGATAAAAAGTAAAATAGCACATACGTTAATTAGAGGGTGCAACAGGCGCTTGCCTCAACCGAATAAATCCACCATTCAAGTGATCAAGTTTCATTTCAAATAATGCTTCGGCATCAGCGGCAATCAATCCACCAATAACTCCAAAAAAGAAACTCGCTGCAATTACATCGCCCGCGTTAGCGGTAACTTTTGCTTTGCCCGTAAAATAAAAATCGTCGCCCTCTTTTCGTAAGGGGTAATATCCAAAGTCAGTAATTACATATGCCTTGCCATTGTACACCACACCATAAATTTCTTTTGGTTTTAGGGTTACGGGCTTGCCGTCATCGCCCGGTGTTTGAAAGGTTTTTATCTTATCTTTTTTCATCAGTGCAAGCACTGGTTTATCGGGCACTTGTTTAGCAAAACTTTCGAAAGTACTGTACACACCCTCAACTAAACTATCGGTTTGATAAATAGCGAGCCCACGTTTTTCAATCAGGTCAATATGTGCAATATCATTAAAACTATAAACCGTGGTGTCACTTGGTGTTGCTTTTAAATGCTGCTGTACAAAAGCACTGAGCGTTTGGCTGCCCCTCTTAAAAAGTTTGTTTGTTACATCCATGGCTTTCACCAATATCACTGTGTCAATAAAACCCAACTTCTGGTATCGGCCATTGGCGCCGGCAAAAAGGGCGGCCCGTAAATAACAATAACCCTTCTCGCTCATAGCACCGGTTATTTCGGCAAATGAAAATTGGCGAAGTTGAAAAAGCAATTTCTGATTACCGGCATCGGCGTCGGTTAATGCTTTCACGAGGTTGTTTATTTGAATGGCAAATGGCACCTCCGTTGTTACGGTTGCCTTACGATTAAAAGCCCCAACCTGCACAATACCAAAGTTGGTTTTATCGTGCCGCGAATCAATAAAACCCACACCGTTGTACAAACTGCCCGCAACCTTTTCTTCGGGCCTGAAAATTTCAAAATTTTCGGTACGGCTTTGCGTCAAACCGCTGGCGGCAATAACAAAACAAAAACTGGCGATAAGCAATATTTTCATGAGAAGGTTTTTTAAAAATTGCCTGGCGATTCAGATGCCAATATAAAATTGTTTCTCATCTCTTTTTACCTAAAGTGGGGAAAAATCAATCAAGCTTTTCGAAAAAAATGGGCCTGGATCTAATGCAAGGGGCCTCGGTTAATTGAAAACCCTTAATTGAAAACTTAGATTAAAAAGGGCCACGTAACTTCAACCCATAATTTGTAGTTGTAACCGCTCCATGAAAAAAATTATTTCCAAACATCCCCTTGCTATTCGTTGGTTTCACTGGATTAATTTTCCGGTGCTGGCGGCAATGGTATGGAGCGGCCTGCTTATTTACTGGGCCAACGATATTTATGCCATAAAAATCGGTGGCAAAGCCATCATCACTTTTTTCCCTGATTCGTTTTATAAAGCCCTGAACATGCCCTACAAATTAGCCGAGGGCATGGCGTACCATTTCTTTTTTATGTGGCTGTTTTTTATCAATGGATTGCTCTACGTTTTGTACACCATTTTTTCGGGAGAGTGGCGGTACGTTTTCCCGCAAAAAAAATCCTTTAAAGAAGCCTGGCAGGTGTTGCTGCACGACCTGCACATTCGCAAAACAAAACCACCGCAATCAAAGTACAATGCCGCCCAAAGAATTTCGTACACTGCCATCATTTTTATGGGCCTCGGTTCCATCATTACGGGTCTCGCTATTTATAAGCCCGTGCAATTTTCGTTTTTTATCTGGCTGTGTGGTGGCTACGAAGCGGCGAGAACCGAACATTTTATTTTGACGATTGGCTTCTGTCTTTTTTTTGTGGTACATGTAGTGCAGGTTATTATCGCCGGGTGGAAAAATTTTCAGTCGATGATTACGGGGTTTGAAGTAATTGGGCCAAAGAAAAAAGATGACAAGGAATCAAGGGCTGCAGCTGACAGTGATAATAATGGTACAACTCCTGCAGACACCACAATCGAAACACGATGAAAGAAAAAATAATTTCCGAAAAAACTTTGTTGCGTAAAAGCATTATTGCCTTTGCTGTGTTTATTGTTGCGATAGGTGCGGGTTATTATGGCTGGAAACAATTACGTACAGAAAGCGACGATGCAGGCGTACAAAAAACTTTGCGCAAAGGCCTGTCGGTAAACGAAAAAATTTTCAGTGCTGCTTTCGATAGCAGCAAGCTGGTAAAAACATATCCAAAATCGGAAGCCAACCAAAACATCAGGTACAACGGCGGCGAAGGTTTGCGCCAACCGCTAGATACAGCCGCCTGGCGGTTACAGGTGGTGAAAAAAAATGGCGACACCATTTTGTTTACAATGGATGACATTACAAAGCTCCCAAAAACAGAAGTGGTTTTTGATTTTAAATGTATTGAAGGCTGGAGCCGGCGAACCTGGTGGGGCGGTGTACGCTTTTCCGATTTTATAAAACATTATAAGCTTGAAGAAGATGCACAATTAAATTACACCGGCCTGCTTACCCCCGACAGGGTTTATTTTGTTGGTATTGACCGGCCAAGTATGATGCATTCGCAAACACTGCTTTGCTACGAAGTAAATGGAAAACCATTGCCGTTAAAAGAAGGTTACCCGCTGCGACTGATCATTCCCGTTAAGTATGGCATTAAACATTTAAAAAGAATAGGCACCATTTTTTTCAGCAATGAAAAACCACCGGACTATTGGGCGGAGAGAGGTTACGATTATTATGCGGGGCATTGAGGAGAAGTTGTTGGGTGAGATGATTTGTTGAAAATTAAATCTCTAACGAATGATTTGCAGGTAGCCGGAATTGTGTTTGCGAAAGTTTTTCTGATGATTTAAAACCCGATAGCTATCGGGTTTCGTTTAAAAAGATATGATTCGAAAAATCGCGGATTAAAAAAATTATTGGAGCAAGCTATGGAGAAAAACTTTCGGCTATTTTTGAGTTAGCAGTAACCGTATGACAACCTTCACAATTCAAAGAGATAAATCAGGTTGGTTGCTTTTCTTGGTGACACTTCTCTTATCAGGACTATTTGCATTTATAAACTTGCAAGAGTTTGTGACAGTTGGCATTTTCCAAAAGACAGGCGGCTATCCTTTTGGTGGAGAAGGACCGACACCTTGGTACTACAAAACATCGCAGCTCTATGCAACAGTAAACTTGATTTTCGGGCTGCTCTTCTTTGTCGCTCTTGCATATACTTGGTGGACATTCATTAAGGTGAAAAAGAAATCTCTATTGGTTATGCTTATCGTAACGCTCCTTATAATTTTCACACAAATAATAAACGGTCAGTCAACTTGAAATTCATTGTAATCGCAGTTTTTACATTACTAATTGCCGCTTGTAATCAAACCCAAAAGTTTGACAAGTCAGCTTGGAGCGAAAAGGGCGATTTAAACATTTATCCAAACAGAGATAAAATGTTAGAAGACCTATTGGAACATCATCAGCTAAAGGGATTAACCTACAAACAACTCATTGCCCTTTTGGGCGACACAGAAAAATATTCGGATGAAGAGCCAAACACTGCAACCTATAACATAACGACAGACTATGGGAAAGACATTAACCCAGTTTACATGAAGAATTTGGAAGTAAAATTTAGCTCTGACAGCATAGTGACAGACGTGGAGTTGAAGGAAATCAGACACTAACTGAAGAACGGCTCCTGCTAACATCGGTTTGCTCTATGCGGGCAGACGGAACTCAGCATTAGCTTTTTGTTGGCTTATCAGCAGTAGTTCCGGCTGGCCGAACGCAGATGAACAATAGAATAGATTTTGTACTTTGGTTTTTCAAACAGCTTTTGCTCCGGGCTGCCAATTATAAAATACCGGCACAGCAGGCCGTTAAACGTTCTCCTGCAATTCGATTCCGTACTTGATTATGGCCGCCTCGGCAAAGTAACTGCGCTTGAAATACCAACCCTTCACATCCCAACCCAGGCTCGCAACTCCAGCTACCCCATTTCCCATAATTTTGCCGCCAATGACTACCCCCCAACTTTACCAGCAATACACCGAAAAAATGCAACGCATTGCCGATGTTAGGCACGCCGGCGCCGTGCTGCAATGGGACCAGGAAACTTACCTGCCACCAAAAGGCGCCGAATTAAGAGGCAGGCAAATAAGCACCCTTTCCGAAATCAGTCACCAGCTATTTAGCCAGGATGAATTGGGAAATGAATTGAAAACCCTGATGGAGAAAAATGATTTGACAACGGAACAAAAACGCAACGTTGAATTGACCCTGGAAGACTATACCAAAAACAAAAAATATTCCTCAGCCTTTGTATTGGCTTTATCAAACCAGGTAAACAAGACCTTTCATTCCTGGATAGAGGCAAGAAGACAAAATTCCTTCAAGGTGTACAGTCATAACCTGGCTGAGTTGATAGAGTTGAAAAAACAAGAGGCGGAAATTCTAGGTTACGAAGGCCATCCATACAATGCATTAGTGAACGAATACGAAAAAGGCTGCACCACCAACCTGCTCGATAAAACCTTCGACAACCTGGTGCCGCAGTTAAAAAGTTTGCTGCAAAAAATTTGGAGCAAGCCACAGGTTGACGATGCCTTTTTGCTGCAACATTACCCAAAGCAACAACAATGGGAATGGGGCATGCACATCATCAAACAACTGCATTTTGATTTTGACGCCGGCAGGCAGGATAAGAGTGAACACCCCTTCAGCACCAGCTTTGGCCCCGGCGATGTGCGCATTACCACCCGCATTTCGGAAAGCGATTTTGGCAACATGACCTGGAGCTGCATTCACGAAACCGGCCATGCCTTGTACGAACAGGGTTTGCCCGCCGCACAATATGGATTGCCGTTGGGCGAAGCCTGTTCTTATTCCATTCACGAATCGCAGTCGAGGCTTTGGGAAAATAATGTGAGCCGTAGCCTGCCATTTTGGAAACACCATTACACAACATTGCAAAAACATTTTCGGGAGCAGTTGGGGCAAACCGGGCTCGATGTTTTTTACAAAGGCATCAATAAGGTACAGGCTTCGCTGGTACGCACCGAGGCCGATGAAATAACCTACCACTTCCATGTGTACATAAGGTATGTGCTTGAAAAAGGATTGATAGAGGGCAGCATTGCGGCCGCCGACATTCCCGCATTTTGGAAAGAGCAGTACAAGCTATTGCTCGATGTGGATGTACCCGACGATAAAACCGGCAGCCTGCAGGACGTGCATTGGAGCCATGGCAGCTTTGGTTATTTTCCTACCTATAGCCTAGGAAGTTTTTATGCCGCGCAATTTTTTGCCGCAGCCCAAAAAAAGATGCCTTCTCTTGAAAAAGATATTGAAGCGGGCAACACGCAGCAACTGTTGCAGTGGCTACGCACCAATGTGCACGACAAAGGAAGATTTTACACCAGCGAAGATTTATGCCGCAACATTACCGGCAAAGGTTTGGAGGTAGATTACTTTCTAAATTACCTGTTGCAGAAGTACAGTTCTATTTATACCTTGTAACACAATTTATCTTTATGAAAACCACCATCGTATTTTTCCTTCTACTACTTATTACCGCCTGCAACAAACAAGAAATTCAACAAAACGCCGTAATTAATGCTATGACCAGCGGGCAGTGGAAGGTGGTGAATTTTGTAAACGCAGGCACTAACATCACCGCCGATTTTGCTGCGTACAAATTTCAATTCAAAGACAATCTTACGGTTGATGCCATAAACAACATGATTGTTGAAAAAACGGGAACCTGGAACGCCGATGCCAATGCCCGCACCATCACCTCAAATTTCAGCGGGGCTATCAACCCATTAGCGCTTTTTAATGGCACCTGGAAAATAACCAACAATAGCTGGACTTTTGTAGAAGCCAATCTTACAGTCAATTCTGAAACAAGAACCCTACGGTTGGAAAAACTCTAAAAAATTAAACGCAATATTTTATTTCATTCCAAAAATGCCGGAATAATTTTTGCCACGTTTTAACGTTACTCAACCCTACCTTAAGAAAATTGCCTGTCGGCCTAAACGTAAGACCTTGAGAAGAAAAACCACCATTCTAACTTTTTTTTCGTTGCTGCTGGCAATCTTCAGCCATGCCCAAATACCCTCCGCCAATTTTACCGCACCAATTACTTCAGGTTGTTCACCTTTAGTTGTAAACTTTCAGGATGCATCTACTGGTAGCATTACTTCCTGGTTTTGGGATTTTGGCAACGGGGCTACATCTACTTTACAAAATCCTTCAACAACCTATTTTACTCCCGGCGTATACACTGTTACCCTTACCGTGGCCAATGTGCAGGGCAGTAATACGTTGACCAGAACAGGCCTGGTAACTATTTACGGAAAGCCTTCTATTAATTTTATAGCCAGCGACAGTGCCGGGTGTTTTCCCTTACCTGTCCAGTTCACCGATCTTTCATCAGCGGCTAGCGGCACGGTAAATAATGATTGGCTTTGGGATTTTGGCGACGGCAGTCAAACAACCGTGCAAAATCCCACAAACGTTTATCGCAACGCCGGCAACTTTACGGTTACCGTAAAGGTTACAAACGATAAAGGTTGTTATGCTGTGCTAAGCAAACCTGCTTACATAAGAGTAACTACTGGTGTGCAGGCATCGTTTTCCAATACAACGCCTACGGTTTGCCGCCCACCATTTGCCATAACGTTCAACGGAGTTGCCACCGGGCCTGGTACACTCAGTTATTTTTGGGACTTTGGCGATGGCACTACTTCTACCCTGCTCAACCCAGCACACAATTACACCACGCCCGGAAATTATACTGTTAGTTTTGCCACTACGAGTAGCATAGGCTGTTCGGATACCGTTAGAAAAGTTAGCCTGCTAAATATTCAAAATGTAACCACGATTTTCACTGCACCGGATAGCATTTGCGTAAACAGCCCAATTAATTTATTGAATACATCTGCACCAACCCCCGCCGGCGCAAACTGGAATTTTGGAGATGGCAGTAGTTCTACCAGCATCGACCCCGTAAAAATTTATAACACACCGGGCACCTACACTATTTCCTTAATTAATAATTATGGCTTTTGCTCCGATTCTTTTTCAAAAAGCATCCGCATTTTACCCCGGCCTGTTGCCAGTTTTTCCGCCGACAGTTTATTTAAATGCAGCCCTTCACTTAATGTGCGGTTCACCGATGCATCGGCAAACGCAGTGGGCTGGCAGTGGGATTTTGGCGATGGAACAACATCTACCCAGCGCAACCCAACTCATTTATACAATCGTTTTGACAGCTTTGATGTACGGTTGATTGTAACGAATACTTCGGGGTGTACAGACACTTTAATAAGAAGGGCCTATATCAAAATAATAAGACCAGTCATTACTTTCCCTGGCCTGCCTATTGAAAGCTGTATCCCGTACGGTCATACTTTTAACGCCACTATCACCACTTTAGATAATGTAACATCTTACCTCTGGAACTTTGGCGACGGCACCACTTCAACAGCAGTTTCGCCATCGCATACCTATGCAACGCAAGGTTCGTATAATGTTTCGCTCACTATTACCACCAGCACCGGTTGCACCGAAACTTATACTATCGGCGGGGCGGTGTTGGTAGGCCGAAAACCGGTGATCAATTTTTCGGCAACACCCAACCCTGTGTGTGCTTTTCAGCAGGTGCAGTTTACCGATTTAACCAACGAGGCCGATAGATGGGAATGGTATTTTGGTGATGGCGGTAGTTCAAATCAAAAAAACCCGCAGCACGAATATGCGGACACGGGCTGGTTTAATGTGACGCTGGTAGCGACAAATTTTGGATGCAGAGACACCCTGCGCATTGATTCTTTTATAAGGATAAAGCCGCCCATTGCCCGTTGGGGTTTTAATGCAGACTGTAGCAGCCGCCTGCGTTTTGCGTTTATTGATTCCTCAATTGGCGCAACAAGCTGGTTTTGGGAATTTGGAGATGGCACAACCGATACTGTTAGAAACCCTGTACATTTTTTTCCCGGCTTTGGCAACTACAGCGTAAAACTTACAGTGAGTAATGATACATGCCAGCACAGTTTTACCAGAACCATAAGGGTATTTGAAGAAAATCCAAACTTTGTAGCCACGGACACGGTGTTCTGTCGCATTGGTCAAATCCAGTTTCTATCATCAACAAATAATCCAGGCAACATTGTAAACTATTATTGGGACCTGGGTAACGGTGTCTCCCTTTCAAATCCTGGTTTCTCTTCGGTAGGCACAACCTATTCTTTCTCCGGTGTTTATACCGTAACATTGATTACCACCGACTTTTACGGTTGCCGCGATACGGTGACAAAGCCAAATTATATCCGGGTAACGGGGCCTACCGCATCGTTTAACGGAGTAAATACCACAGGTTGCAAAGGACTGACGGCTACATTCAATGATCTTTCCACCGGGGATGGCATATCGCCTATTACGCAATGGCGGTGGGATTTTGGCGATGGCACCATTCAAAATTTTAGTGGTGGCCCGTTCCAACACACTTACACAACGGCGGGCACCTTTACAGTAAAGTTGGTGGTAACCGATGCAGGTGGTTGCAGAGACAGTGCTTCAGTAACAAACCTTGTAGTTACCACAAGCCCAAAAGCCCTTTTTGTTGCTGATACGCTGGCCTGTCCCGGAAGCCTGGTCACCTTCACCAATCAATCAACCGCACTTAACTATGCAAGCGAATGGAGTTTTGGCGATGGTGCAACATCATTGATAAACTCACCCACACATGCTTATGCCGATACAGGTTATTACAGTATAAAACTTAAGGTAACCGATCAATACAATTGTGCCGATTCGGTAACGAAACCAAATTACATCCGTGTAAGTCGCCCGGTTGCCAGCTACACGGTCAGCGACTCGATTAGCTCCTGCGCTCCATTTGAAGTAAAGTTTACAAATACCTCTTTTTTCTATAACAGTTATGTTTGGGATTTAGCCGGCGGCATTAGTACCATGCCTAGCCCCGTGCAGTATTATTTTAATCCGGGTGTGTACAATACCTCGCTTATTGTTACCAGCCCCGGGGGTTGCAGCGATACGGCCTACAAAACACTAACCGTATACGACACGATAGGCACCAACTTAACCTATTTGCCTTTGAATGGTTGCAAACCACTTACTGTCGATTTAAAGGCTTTTAGTAAAGGCCCGGTAACGTTTACTTGGGATATGGGAGATGGATTTATCACCACCACCACCGCCGACTCACTTACACACGTGTATAATTATTTTGGTGATTTTGTGCCCAAGGTAATTTTAACCGATCCATCGGGTTGCGTTATACCTTTTACCGGGTTAGATACTATTCGCATTATTGGTACCACGGCGAAATTTGGTTTAGATAAAAAATTCTTCTGCGATAGTGGCCGGGTACAATTTATTGATTCAACAACGTACAACGATTCGCTTGTTTCCTACACCTGGAATTTTGGCGATGGAACTACTTCCAACCTGCGGTCGCCGTCGCATAATTATACAGCACCGGGCTTCTACACCGTATCGCTCAACCTGCAAACGGTTAATTCGTGCGTTGATACATTCGCTATTGTTAATGCAATAAAAATTGTAGAGAGTCCACTGATAACAATTGATGGGGATTCGGTGATTTGTATCAATGAGTTCATCACTCACCTGGGCGTTTTTCAACGCCCCGATACTTCGTCAGTGCAGTGGCGATGGCAGTTTCCTAACAACAATAATTCTAACCAGCAAAACCCCATTTCACAACAATACCGTGTTGCCGGTTCGTTTGTGGTAAACACCATTGCCACAAACAGCAGTGGCTGTGCCGATACTGCAACCCAAAACATTCTGATTAATCCGTTGCCGGTTGTAAATATGCCGGGCACCATTACAAAGCAAGCGGGCTTTCCCGTTACCATCCCAGCCACCTATAGCCCCAATACCGCCACCTGGAATTGGGCACCCAATATAATGCTTGATTGCAGCAATTGCCCTACACCTACTACCACAACAAAATTTAATACCCAATACACTGTTTCATTTGTTGATAGTAATGGCTGCCGCAACACAGGGCAGGTACAAATAATTGTGGTTTGCAAAAATGGAAATGTATTTGTGCCCAATACTTTTTCGCCGAACGGAGATGGCAGCAATGATTTATTTATGGTGCGTGGCCGCGGATTGGAAAGGGTTAAAACCCTGCGCATTTTTAACCGCTGGGGCGAAGTGGTGTTTGAGCAAATGAATTTCCCAGTCAATGATGCTTCGCATGGCTGGGATGGAAAACACAAAGGCAAACCCGCATTGCCTGATGTATATGTTTACCAGGTAGAAGTATTTTGTGAGAACAGTGAAATCATTCGTTTTGAAGGAAACGTTGCATTAATTCAATAACCATGAAAAAGAAATTCTACCATACTTTTTTTATTGTGCTGGCAACTTGTGTCTGTCAACTTTCTGCTTCGTCTCAGGATATTCACTTCTCGCAATTTTTTGAAGCGCCACTTTTACGCAACCCATCGCTTGCGGGCATTTTTACCGGCGATGTAAGAGTGCAGGCAGTTTACCGCGACCAATGGAGCAGTATAACCGATGCGTACAGAACTACATCATTAAATGCCGAGTATAAATTGAAGATTGGTAAAGGAAACGATTTTATTACCCCCGGTATTCAGATCCTGCACGACAGGGCGGGAACGGTTTCCTGGACATCAACACATATTTTACCGGCACTCAATTACCACAAATCGCTGAGTGAGGACCGCAATAGCTATCTCTCACTGGGTATAATGGGTGGCCCGGTACAACGTTATTTCGACCGGTCGAAAATGACGACCAACAGTATGTACGATGGATCGGGTGATGGCGAAAGTTTTGTTCAGCCGAAGTATACATACATAGATGGAGCAGTAGGCCTGAGTTACAATTCGCAGCTCAACGAAAATGTTGACAATAATTTTTTTGTTGGTGTTGCCTATCATCATTTCAACCGGCCAAAAAATGCTTTTTATAGAAACGCCTCTGCGGAACTGGAACCAAAAATAGTTGCCTCAGCGGGTATTCGTTTTTCGGTTACACCAACAAGCTATTTTACCATACAGGGCGATTATTCGAAACAGAATACGTACAAAGAGATAGTTGCTGGTGCTTTGTACGGCGTGCGGGTTGGCCCCGACTGGGAGAAGCCGATGTACACCTTGCACGGGGGAGCATTTTTGCGTTGGAACGATGCAGTTATTCCGGTGATAAAATTAGACTATGCACCCTTTGCCGTTTCGCTGAGTTATGATATAAACCTTTCGCAGCTTACCACTTCAAGTTATGGCCGCGGCGGTTTTGAAATTGGTATTTCTTATGTTGGTTTTACCAACCGGAGCAATTCCTCGGTTGATGCTACAAGGTGCCCGCGGTTTTAATTCAGTAAGCATTGCAACAAACCGCCATTAACTTTGTTTCATTATAAAACGCTACAATGATTGTTACACCAGGGCAACCGGCTCCCGACTTTAGTTTGTTTGATACAGACAAGAAAGCAAGAACACTTAATGAGTATAAAGGCAAAAAGGTTTTACTCTTATTCTTTCCATTGGCATTTACTTCGGTATGCACAGCAGAACTATGCGAGGTAAGAGACAACCTGAAAAAATATGAAGCGCTTAATGTGCAACCCATTGGTATTTCGGTAGACTCTCTTTACTCACTCGCCCGGTACCGGCATGAACAAAATTTAAATTTTCCGTTGTTAAGCGATTTTAATAAACAAGTGTCAACAGCTTACGGTGCCTTGTATGAAACGTTTGGCTATGGCATGAAAGGCGTTTCGAAAAGGGCAACATTTGTAATTGATGAGGAGGGTATTGTTCAGTATGCCGAAGTATTGGAAAATGCAGGACTGCAACCCAACTTTGAAGCCGTTCAGGTAAAATTACGAGAGCTGGCCGGGTAGTTTTGACATATTATTTCCATTTTTCGGCAAGCGCTTTGCCATATTTATAAAATCGAGTATTATTGTGGTAGTTAAAAAAACAGCGTTTGAATAAATTTTTACTTATAGCACTTCTTACTGGTTTTAGTTTCTCCGCCGGGGCACAAACTCGTGTTGCGGTTGAGGCAACCAAAAGCGCTTCTGTAAAATTTTATCCCAATCCTGCCACTTCAGTTATCAATTTTGAAATAAGCAAAGCAGCCGAAAAGGGCTTCACCCTCCAGGTATATCATTTCATGGGTCGCAAAATGTTTGAGCAGTTTAATATGCCCGAACGTTTAGTAATCAACCTTACAGACTATTCCCGCGGCGTTTACATTTACCAGCTTCGCGACAGAACCGGCCGAATCGTAGAAAGCGGAAAGTTCCAGGTGTCGAAATAGCTATGAGTTTTGGCTAGGAGCTACGAGTACTACATTCAAAAACATTTATTCAAGACAGTTGGTTGCGCGGTGTGCGAGAACGAAAACTCCATTGACACGTTCTTCTGATATTCCCCCTAAATTTTTTTGCCTCGAGGCTCACAGCTCAACGCTCCCAGCTCCTCTTTACATTACCTGCACAATCAAAAACTTTAAGTACTGCGTATTTTCCATGTTCGGAATAATGGGATGATCGGCCGATTGGGTCTGAAATGTTACCTGTCTTATTTTTCGGCGCACATCCTTTGCAGCTTCATCAATAATCTGCAAAAAATGTTGGGGCTGTACAAGACTGGTGCATGAGGATGTAACCAAAAAGCCGCCGGGCTTTATCAGTTTCATGCCCCTTAAATTTATTTCCTTGTAGCCGGTAACTGCTTTTTGAATAGTTGCCCGGCTTTTTGTAAAGGCAGGTGGATCGAGCATTACCACATCCCATCGGCGCTCCTCCTTCGTCCATTGCTTTAACAGGTCGAAGGCATTGCCTGTTTTGAACTGCACAATCTTTTCAAGCCCGTTTAATGCGGCATTTTTGTTAGCCTGCTGTACGGCGTTCTCCGAAATATCTATACCCAAAACCGACTTTGCCCCGTAATGCGCGGCATGTATTTCGAAGGTACCGGTGTACGTAAATGCACCGAGTACGTCTGCACCTTTCACAATGTGCTGAATGTGCCGGCGGTTGTCCTGCTGGTCTAAAAAATAGCCCGTCTTCTGCCCATTTTCAACATCCACCTCAAACATTAACCCGTTTTCAACCATCCGAATTGTTGTACCAAAGGCAGGCGATAAAAAACCTTTTTGTTGCTCCATGCCTTCCAGCTCCCGAACGGGTACATCATTTCTTTCAAAAATACCTTTCGGAGAAAAAACGGTCTGCAATGCCTTTACAATGGAAGGTTTCCATTTATCCATGCCTAACGCTAAGGTTTGCAACACAAAATAATCATTGAACTTATCAATAATCAACTGGGGCAAACCATCGGCTTCGCCAAAAACCAGGCGGCAATTTTCAGTATAGCCTATTTGCTGCCTGTAAGTCCAGCACTCCTTAATTTTCTTTAGAAAGAATGCTTCGTCTATTTCAATCTTTTTATCCTGCGTAAGCAGGCGAACAATGATTTGCGATTGAGCATTGTAATAGCCCCTGCCTGCAAATTTTCCATCAAAAAAATACACTTCCACAATTTCACCGGCGGCCACATCGCCTTCAACCCTTTCTACTTCATTTGCAAAAATCCAGGGGTGGCCATTGGCAATACGCTGTGCAATCTTTCTTTTTAAAATTACTTTTTGCATGCTAGGCCGCAAGGTACGAGCAGCAGCCAAGCGGCAATGGTAAAGTTGCAAAATCTTAAAATTGACGCAGCCCGACATTTTGTCCCAAACCCGGCGTTGGCAATATTATTGACAACACTACCTTTGCACACAATTTTGAAAGAGATGAAGAAAGATTTTGAAAAAAACAACGTTGTAAACAACGAAGATGTAACGGCTTACAACATTAACACCGATGAAAACATGAATGGCAATGAGCACCTGAACGAGCCGGTAGTCGATGAAACAGAAATAGAAAGTTTGAAGGAACAGATTGCGGGGTTGAACGACCGGTACCTGCGCCAGGCCGCGGAATTTGACAATTATAAACGCCGAACAGCGAAAGAAAGAATTGAGCTGATGCAAACAGCCGGCAGAGATGTGATAACCGAGTTGCTTGATGTACTCGACGACAGCGAAAGGGCACAAAAACAATTAGAGGGTACCAGCGAAATTGGGCAGGTGAAAGAAGGAATTGGATTGGTATTTTCAAAACTGCGGAACGTTTTAGCAGGCCGGGGTTTAAAAAGCATGGAAGTACTAAAGAAGGACTTTAACCCCGATGTTCACGAAGCAGTTACTGAAATTGAAGCGGGGCCGGATATGGAAGGGAAAGTAGTGGCCGAAGTACAAAAAGGGTATTACCTCAACGATAAGATTATACGGTTTGCAAAAGTGGTAGTTGGAAAATAATTAGCCAGGGAGCTCAATAGCCAATGAACCGGGATAACCTGCGGCTGAATGATTGCGGTTTATCAAATCAAATAAAAGTTATCAAAAAACATACGGCTTACCTGAAAGATAAGTTACCCGGTTGCCGGCATTACCAGAATTAGCTAAGCATCAAATCATCATATTACACAATGAAGAGAGATTATTACGAAATATTGGGTGTTGGCAAATCAGCGTCGGCAGATGAGTTAAAAAAGAGTTACCGCAAGGTGGCCATGCAATACCACCCAGACCGTAACCCCGGAGACAAAGCCGCTGAAGAAAAATTTAAGGAAGCAGCAGAGGCTTACGAAATACTAACGGACCAGGATAGGCGAGCACAGTACGACCGTTACGGCCATGCGGGTGTGAGCAGCAACGGACGTGGTGGTGGCCATCCAAATATGGAGGACATCTTTAGCCAGTTTGGTGATGTATTTGGTGAAGATGTTTTTGGTTCTTTTTTTGGCGGCAGGCAGGGTGGCGGTCAAAAAAGGGCAAGGGGTGTACGCGGCAGCAACCTGCGCATCAAACTCAAATTAAATTTTGAAGAGATAGCAAAAGGCGTAACCAAAAACATTAAGGTAAAAAAATACGTTGGCTGCAATACCTGTGGCGGCAACGGCGCAAAGGATAAAGGCAGTGTACAAAATTGCGGCACCTGCGGTGGCAGTGGTCAGGTGCGTAAAGTAACCAATACTTTTTTGGGTCAAATGCAAACCGTTACTACCTGCCCCACCTGCTCCGGCGAAGGCACAACCGTTACGGCCAAGTGTGGGAACTGCCGTGGTGAAGGAAGGGTGTATGATGAAGAAACAGTAAACATGGAAATTCCTCCTGGTGTACAGGAAGGCATGCAACTAAATATAAGCGGCCGTGGCAATGCGGGTGAAAGAGGCGGGCCTGCAGGCGACCTGATTATTTTAATTGAAGAAGAACCCCACAAAGAACTGGAACGTGAGGGTTTGAATGTGGCTTACGAACTTCACCTCTCCTTTCCCGATGCCGTGTTTGGCACACAGGTGGAAGTGCCCACAATTGATGGCCGTGCAAAAATTAAAATCCCCGCGGGTACCCAAAGCGGAAAAGTATTTCGGTTAAAAGGCAAAGGTTTCCCTGCGGTAAACAGCTATGAAAGAGGCGACCAGTTGGTACAGGTAAATGTTTGGACGCCACAGCATGTTTCATCTGATGAAAAAGCAGCCCTGGAAAAACTGGCTCATTCCACCAATTTCAAACCGGCACCGGAAAAAAATCAGAAAAGCTTTTTTGAAAAAATGAGAGAGATGTTTTCGTAGTTGGAAGTTGGGAGTTGAAAAGTGGCTCGGAATTTTTTTACCCGATCGGTGAACTTGAAAACCTGTGACCTTGCAAACCTGCAAACTTGGAAAGTTGTAAACTTTGCACTTACCAAACCCTACTCCTCCTCATCTTTCTTCTTCCTCTTCTTACCATAAATAATTTTGGCCTCTTGCAAAATCGTAAGAAACTCTTTTTGCGAAAAACTTTCTTTGTCAACTGAGGTGTTTGCAATTTGAAGCATCTGGTTCCAGTTGGGCTCTTTAAAATACCTTGATTTGCGCAAAGCGCTGCCAAACATAATAACAGCACTCGCAAACTGGTAGGCTTTTGCAGTTTTAGCAAATGGAAGATAGGTGAGCACTGGCAGTACAGAGATGGTGTCCATTGATGGTGACCCAGGTTGTTTGTATTGCAGTGTAAACGCTACGGCGTTACGCACTTCTTTTTCCTGAGCTGCATTGTATGGTGTGTTAGGTACAATTTCAAAGGCAATAAGGCTTGAGTAGGCCGATCCAATTTCTCCTCCCTCAATTACGGCATTAACATCTTTAATGGCGCCAACTTTATTTTCAAAACCAATGAGCCGATAGGCTTTTACATAGCCGGGATCAAACTGTACATTCAGGTAAGCATCATCGGCAACAGTGTACAGCGTTTGCGCAAATTCTTTCAGCAACACTTTTTCCGCCTCGGCATAACTATCTAAATAAGCAAAATTCCCGTTGCCTCTTTGCGCCAGCATTTGAATTTTCGAATCCTTGTAATTACCCATGCCCACACCCAAACAAGTAAGGTAAATGCCCTGGTCTTTTTGTTTCGAAATCATTTCGTCCAACTCGTTTTCAGTTTTTAAACCCACATTAAAATCGCCATCGGTGGCCAAAATAATTCTGTTGTTGCCACACTCAATAAAATGATTCCTCGCCACGCTGTAGGCCAGCTTTATCCCCGATTCGCCGGGGGTAGAACCGCCGGCCTGCAAAGAATCTATCACTTTAAAAATCTTTGCTTTTTCGTTGCCGCCCGTGGTTTCTAATGCAATACCAACAACGCCACCGTAAACAACAATTGATACAGAATCAATGGGCCGTAAATTATTGATCAATGCTTTGAAGCCATTTTTCAACAACGGTAATCGTGTAGGTATATCCATTGAGCCCGATATGTCAATCAAAAACACAAGATGGCTTGGTGGCAAACTATCGAATGAAAGTTTTTTAGAAGTGATTTGTGCAAACAACAACTGGCTGTTTTTATTCCAGGGGCACTGCGTAAGGGTTGTTTGTATTTCAAACATTTTATTGTTTGCCGGCTCCTGGTAATTGATGTTGAAATAGTTCAACATTTCCTCAACACGCACTGCATCGGGAGGCACCAGTGTGTTCATACTCAAAAAGCGGCGCACATTACTGTACGATGCCCTGTCAACATTTAGCGTTAAGCCGGTGGTTGGATAATCGGTAGCGTTTACAAAACCATTTTCAATGATGCTGGCATAGGTTTCATCGCCGGTAAACCAATCCTGCTGTGTTTCTCTTCGTAAATTTTGTGTGAAGGACGCCAGCTTGTTTGCATGAACGCTTTTGGTGAGGGGCGCCTTTTTTAAATGAACATCAATTGGTGCTGATGCATCAACCGCAAGTATTTGTTTTACGTAACCCTGGTGTGAAAAAGTAAGTGTATCGACTTTTTTATCCGTTGGTATGCCAAAGCCACCTTCGCCACCCGAATAATAAACATAACCGGTGCTGTGTAAATAAATGTTCACGTTTTGCAACGTGTTGCCCGCTTCGTCTTTTACCTGGCCCTTAATGTAATATTGCGCTGGGGATAGTAAAGGACAAAAAAGAAAACAAGCAATATGGATAAAGAATTTCAAAACTTAAGATGATAAATTACAACAGTTAGCCGCATTCATCAAGTATTATCGGCCAACTGGTAAATTTCTTTCAGGTTCCTTCCCAGTCCGTCGTAGTCTAAGCCATACCCAACTACAAATTTGTTTGGAATGGTAAAGCCTGTGTAATCAATATTAATCGGAAACTGTGTAGCATCGGGTTTGTGCAGCAGCGCCGCAATTTTTAACGACCGTGGTTGCTGGTGATGCAGCTTCGGCAAAAAAACATGAAGCGTTTTTCCTGTATCAACTATGTCTTCAACTATAATCACATGCCGGTCATACAAATCCTGGTCGAGCCCAATAGCCGTGGTAATGTGGCCGCTCGATGTCATTCCTTTATACGACGCCAGTTTAATAAAACATATTTCGGCGTCAATGGTAATGTGCTTGAATAAATCGGCTGCAAACATAAACGAGCCGTTGAGTATGGCAATGAACAACGGCTTTTCGCCCGCATAATCTCTATTAATGCTTGCGGCAATTTCTTTTATTTTTTCCTGGATGTTTTCCTCCGACAGATAGGTATCAAAACTTTTGTCGTACAGTTTAATTGGTGGCATTCATTGCTTTTTTGTTGATGCGCAATTGCTGCCCTGTTTTCAAAGCAATCGTTTGCAGGTTGTTCCAGTTCATTAAATCATTAATAGCCACCTCGTATTTTTTTGCAATGGCGTAAACGGTTTCTTTTGGCTGAACAGTGTGTAAAATTGTTTGAAGGGTTGTTGGGGCCACAGGTTTTACGGCTCGTTGCTGAGGCTTAGGGTTGGTCAAAACTAATTGAGGTGCTACACCAGCCGTGGTTTGTAAAAATAATTTTTCGCCGGCCTTTATCTGCATCCCGTTTTCCA
The DNA here is from genome assembly GCA_031425835.1 of Chitinophagales bacterium. Lineage (GTDB taxonomy): Bacteria > Bacteroidota > Bacteroidia > Chitinophagales > Chitinophagaceae > Flavisolibacter. The sequence continues at coordinate 73,119 of JANPKD010000049.1, read as the reverse complement.
CCAGGTTGTAACGTAGTAGGCTTTCCATTCTAATCCCTTCTTTCTGCGCAATGTCGTGCAGGGTTTCGCCATCAGCCACAGTATGAAATTCATTTGCACCGGTTTTTCTTTTGCGCTGCAGAAAAAGCAACTGATCGTAACCGGCAATGTCTAATGCACGCAGGTCATTAAAATCAAAGAGGCGTGAAATGGAGATGTCGTTTTCCTCCGCAATCTTCAAATAAGAAGTGCCTTTTTTTATAAACACCACATCGGTTTCATTAATTTCAAAGACACCGGATGGATAATCTTCTATTTGTCTTGATGGCTTCTCTTCACTTGAATTACTTTCCGATGGTTCGGTTGCCGCTTGATTGCTTGCAACCAAAATAACTTTGTTGTTTGGCTTGCCCTGCATTGCCAACAATGTGTAGTCCTGCAGGTTGTAGTCATTTATAAGTTTGATAAGAATGTGCGCATATTTTGGATTGGTGGCATAGCCTGCTTTTTTTAATCCATAACACCAGCCTTCATAATCGGTGGGGTCAAGTTTGAACAAAGAAGCATAATGCGCACGGGTGGCCAAAAAATCGGAATGATCTCGGTACGATTCAAGTGGGTCGTCGTATTTTCTAAAACATTCGCCTCTTGCATCATCATCGTGACTTACACTTGCACCCTTCCACTCGCCTTTGCATTTAATTCCGAAATGATTATTCGATTTTTTTACCAGCACACTTTGGCCCGCACTGGTTTCGTGAATGCCCTGTGCAATGGTAATAGCTGCAGGCACACCGGTGCGATGCATTTCTTCAATGGCTATGTTTTTGTAAGCGGCAATGTAATTTTTTACTACTTCGGAAGACTGGGCGAACACCAGGTTGCTGCTGATAAAAAATAAAAAAATGAAGGAGCGCTTTTTCATTGGATTGTTATAATGGTTCTTTGGAAAGGTTAATGCAACTTTTGCAGCAGGTATAATCCGTCGCGTACGGGCAGCATTAGTTTCTCAACATCTGTCCTCGCATCAATAAAATCGTTGAAGGCCTGGATGGCTTTTGCATTTTTGCCTCTTGGATTTTCGACTAATACCTCGCCATGAAAAAGAACATTATCCGCTAAAATAAAGCCCTTTGGCCTTAGTTGCGAAAAAACCAGGTTAAAATAATTGATGTAGTTGCCCTTGTCGGCATCAATAAAAACCAAATCCCAGCATTCGTCCAGTTCACCGATAATTTCTAACGCATTACCGACGTGCGAAATTATTTTTTCTTTAAAAATAGATTTGCTGAAAAAACCCACTGCGGCCGCTGCATCATCTTCTCGCAGCTCTATTGTGTGCAATTTTGCGTCGCGGCCCGATAGACCTTTTGCTAAACAAAGGGCACTATAACCGGTAAATGTTCCTATTTCCAGAATTTTATTTGGCTGCAGCATGGTGCTGATGGCTGCCAAAAATTTTCCCTGCAAATGGCCGCTCAGCATTGGCGTGTTGGGATGATGCGCCTCGGTGTATTTTTCTATTTCCTGCAGCAAATCATCTTCGGGTGTAGTATATCGCTCGCAATAAATTTGCGCCTGTGCATCAACTATTACCATTGCTTAAAATTGTTTTCACTTCCGCATCTACGGGCTGCGGTTTCGAAATTAACCACAAGCCAATAAAGGTGAGTAGGCCATTATAAATAAGCAGCTCGGTGCCAATTTTAAAACCATTAAATAAAGATTCGGAAGTTGATTTAACCCCTTCTACCCAGGGGCCATCAAGTTTTAGCTGGCCTTGCCACCAAGCAATGTTGTTGATAAAATCAATACCCAGAATAATTATCGGTGCTGCCAAACAGACGATTAACGAAAGCCGGTCGTTTATTTTTCTTGTAGTTAAAATGCCAAAGGCAAACAAGCCAAGCAATGGCCCATAGGTAAAGCCGGCCACTTTTAAAATAATATCAATAATGGATTTGCTGTCCATCAATTTAAACGCCATCACCAGCAGAAAGAAAATGACTGCGAATGTAAAGTGCACGGTGAGCCTTGTACGTTTTTTTTGTTTTTCCGTTAGATCATCACGCCGTTTTAGCCCAAGCATATCAATACAAAAAGAAGAGGTAAGTGCGGTTAATGCACCATCGGCGCTGGGAAAAAGCGCTGAGATCAACCCAATAATAAAAATGATGGAAATAGCAGCGGGCAAAAATCCTTTCAATGCAATGGTGGGAAACAAATCGTCGCCCGGGACCACCACACCGTTTTTTTGGGCATACAAATAAAGTATACCACCAAGTAAAAGAAAAAGAAAATTCACAACCAGCATTATTATGCTAAAGGTCATCATGTTTTTCTGTGAGTCTTTCAGCGTACGTACACTAATGTTTTTCTGCATCATTTCCTGGTCGAGCCCCGTCATGCCAATAGTTATAAACATGCCACCCAAAATACTTTTTACAAAAAACCCTGATGAATTTGGATCGGTATTAAAAACTTTCGTGAGGTCGAGTGCATCAAGCGCTGAAAGAGTAGAGCCAACATTTTCGCCAATGTTGCCCATGATGTAAATAATGCACACTATTAAGCCCAGCAACATAAAGGTTGTTTGCAGTGTATCGGTGTATACAATTGTTTTTACACCACCCTCAAAGGTGTACAAAAGTATCATCAGCAAAATAACGAAGGTGGTTACGGAAAATGGAATACCAAGGTCTTTTAAAATGAAAAGATGCAGCACATTAATTACTAAAAACAAGCGGGCGGTTGCACCTAAGGTTCTTGAGATAATAAAAAACAAAGCACCTGTTTTGTATGATATCATTCCAAAACGATGCTGCAAATAATTGTAGATGGATGTTAGGTTGAGGCGATAATAAAGCGGCAACAAAACAAATGCAATTACAAAGTAGCCGAGAAAATAACCAATCACCACCTGGCCGTATGCAAATGCGGCGGTACCCACGGTGCCCGGTACCGACACAAAGGTTACACCACTGAGCGAAGTACCAATCATACCAAATGCCACCAGCATCCAGTTGCTGTTTTTATTGCCGATAAAAAACGAATCGTTGTTTGAGTTGCGGGATGTAAACCAGGCCACCGCCAGTAACAAAACAAAATAACCCGCAACAAAAGATAGAAGGACGGTGGTGTTCATGCTTGATGGTTTTATGTTGGCAAGATTACGATTGTAATTTTTGAAGATAGAAAAATTTGGCTTCCATTTGCGGCACAAAACTTTTTCATGAATAAGAGGATTTACAAGCTGGCCATTTTTTGCGGTTCAAAAACCGGGACCAATCCATTGTATGCGCAGGAAGCAAAAGAACTAGCGATACTGGTTGCAGCCAATAATATTGAATTGATTTTTGGCGGAGGCAAAAATGGCTTGATGGGAGTAGTGGCCGATACGGTGATGGATGCAGGTGGAATAGTACGCGGCGTAATACCCGAGGTGTTGATGGCGTGGGAGGCCCAACATCAAAACATCAGCGAACTTTTAGTTGTAGATGATATGCACGTACGCAAAAGAAAGTTGTATGAACTGTGCGATGCCGCCATTATTTTACCCGGAGGCTTTGGTACGCTGGATGAACTGTTTGAAATACTCACCTGGAACCAGCTTTCCATTCACGACAAACAAATTTTTATTTTAAACAGCGGCGGTTTTTATAATCACTTACTGCAACATTTATCGCAGTTAGCAGCCGAAGGTTTTTTGTACGGAAGTTTTGAAGATTCGCTGGTGGTACTAAATCATCCTTCCGAATTTATTCACCACGTGAACCGCCCAAACTAAAATTGTATCCAAAATTATAAATGGGTCTTCTGCCATAGGGCGAACGTTCGTTTTGCAACACATCGAAAAAAACAGTGGCCATAAAAGAACCACCGCCTGATGGAATAACGAGTCCTCCACCCAATAATAAACTGGGCACAATTACAGCATCCAATTTAAATTCCTGTGTAGGTTGATACAATGTTTGTTTGCCAAAAACATAATTGAGTTCGGGTTGGGCCTGCAGTAATATTTGTTCGATAGGGTAAACACGCCCAAAAACATTTAAGCCAACTACCCCTTGCGATACTTTACGGGCCGGATCGCCATTGGTGTAGTATTCTTTAAGACTTATGTACTGCGCATTCAGGCCAATACCGGCTGCTACAAAATTTGTGAACCGGTAACCTACCTGCGGCGAGATATTTATGAGTGTATAATCGCCAAAGGTGAGGCCGAAGTTGCCGCCTACAAATAGCTTGTCTTTTTGAAATCCTTTTTCTTCTTCCACTTCATCCTGCGCAAAAGCGGCAATTGAAAAAATAAGAAAAGCAAGGGTAAATAATTTTCTTTTCATAAAACAGGTTTCAGTTAGTCGAAAATTTTTCCGGCATTTAAAATATTGGCAGGGTCAAAAATTTTTTTGATTTCTTTCATCAAACGCATTTGCACTTCATCAAACACAATAGGCAAATATTCTTTTTGCACCAGGCCAATACCATGCTCGCCACTAATGGTGCCTCCTAATGATTTTACCAGTACAAAAATTTCTTTGATGCCTTCTTTTAATGAGCCATTCCATTCTTCATCAGTCAGGGTTCCTTTAATAATGTTTACATGCAAATTGCCATCGCCGGCATGGCCATAACACACCGAATGAAAACCGTATTTTTTACCAATGTCCTTTACGCCTTTTAACAGCAACGGTAGCTCGGCCCGCGGCACCACGGTGTCTTCTTCTTTATAAATTGAATGCGATTTTACAGCCTCCCCCACTCTTCGGCGCAGCTTCCATAGTTCGGCCTTTTGCTGCGCATCTTCGGCAAATAAGATATCGCCACAATCAAAATTCATTGCCACTTCGCCAATGCCCTCCATCTCCTTCATCAATACATCCACGTCGTTGCCATCTACTTCAATAAGCAAATGCGCCTGTATGTCATCGGCAATTGGCACAACAGAATTATCAACAAAACGCATCACCCACTCAAGCGCATCTCTCTCCATAAATTCCATTGCGCTGGGTGTGTAGCCTGCCATAAAAATTGCGCTTACCGCGGCACAGGCGTTCTCTGCATTCTTAAATGGAACAAGCATTAATAAATCGTGCTTGGGCAACGGAATTAATTTCAACACCGCTTTTGTTACAATGCCCAAAGTGCCCTCGCTACCCACCATCAACTGTGTAAGGTTGTAGCCTGTCGCATTTTTTAAAACATTGGCGCCTGTCCAAATTATCTCACCCGTGGGTAACACCACTTCCAGGTTCATTACATAATCTTTTACCACGCCATATTTAACAGCTTTAGGCCCTCCACTGTTTTCGGCAATGTTGCCACCAATCATACAGGAGCCGCGGCTGCTGGGGTCGGGCGGATAGAATAACCCTTTTTCTTTTACAGCGTTCTGTAATACTTCGGTGATTACTCCGGGTTCGGTTATCACCTGCCCGTTGCGTTCATCAATCTGTATTATTTTATTGAGCCTTTCGGTTGATAAAACCACACCACCTAAATGCGGCAGGGCACCACCACTTAAGCCCGTACCCGCACCACGTGGGGTAACTGGTATTTTGTACTGATTACAGACTTTTAAAATCTCGCTGATCTCATTTGCACTGCCGGGTTTTATTACCACATCGGGTAAAAAGTGAAGGTCTTCGGTTTCATCGGAAGCGTAATTGTTCAACACTTCTTCATTGGCAAAAACAAATTGGCTGCCGGCAATTTGCTGAAAGCGTTCGATGTGGGCAACGGCAAGAGAGGTATTTTCTACAGTAAGCATAATGTAAAAAGTGGTGGCCGTAAAAATCGGCTAATTAGCGCAAAACTAAAACTGAAATTACTTAGTAGGTTTTAAAACTTGGACAAGGCGTTACTTTAGGGCCGTTGGCACTTACAACTCCCTGCTTAATTAATGAAAATTCAAAAGCGCCGCGACCGCCGTTGTATGCTTTTAGTGAAGAAATTGTTGCATCGTAAGTAAAAGAAAAAACATAATCCTTGTAGCCCAACCCAATCATAGGTATCACGGCATCTTTATGGCGATAATATGCACCGGCAATTAAAACGTTTTCACCATCGCCGGATAAATTGTAATGAGCATTTAAGCCGCCCACTAATTCGGAAGCGCTTGCCTGATTGGTGTAATAAACATTTGGGTTGAGAATAACCCGGTCGTTCAATTTAAAACTACCATTTAAAAAGCCAATGTAACGTACCGGCAGGCGGTTGTCGAAATTATTATCGGTGGCAAAAAACGACTCCCTTGCACGGTTTAAATGATGCGCCGAAAACCCGGCGTTTACATACACGTTAGGCGTAGGAAAATATGCGTAGTTCATACCTACCTGCATGTCTAAATAACTCGTGTTTGTATTAGTAATATAGCTGGTAGCGCTGGTTGGTATTTTGTTGTCGAAAAACTTTCCGTCAAACTGGTCGGGAAATTTGAGGTTGCTTAAATTAATTTGTTTGTTGGCCCAGCCTACATTAAAACCCAAACTCAACAAACTTGCATAACCAAGCATTTGGTGATAAGCCAGCGAACCATAAATTTTTGTAGAGGTGAGATTGCCACTACCTGCTACATCACGTAAAATCACACCCCCTAACCCTATCCACCCATTTTCAAAACGGTCTTTCATTAACTGCATATCGCCAAAGGCACTCATTGTTTTGTAGGGCTGCGCCATAACCGACGACCATTGATCGCGGTAGTTAATACCGAGGCGGTAATCGCCGTCAGGAATAAAACCTGTATTGGCCGGGTTGGTAGTTAGGGGCGAATTAAAGAATTGCGAGAAATGAAGATCCTGGGCCGAAACGGTGTTTACTGTAAATAAAAGGCACAAGGCAAAAGGCACAAGTTGTGAGTTGCCTGACAAAAAACGTTTTATGTTACTTGCTGTTTTCATTTTAAAAATTCTTTAGTACGACACTCAAAATAAATACGTCAGCATTGGTTCAACATCAAACTATCTTATCAACGTTATATCGCCTTTCTTCACCGCTTTTGTTTTGTCGAAAAATTCTGCTTCCAACGTGTAGGCGTAAACATCCATCGGCAACAATTTGCCATTAAACCTTCCATCCCATCCAATGTTTTTATTGTTGGTTTCAAAAACCTTTTCGCCCCATCGGTTCCAGATGGTAAACTTCATCTTTGCAATTCCAAAGCCACGTGCAAAAATTTTATTGTTGCCATCGCTGCTTAAGGGTGTAAAAGCATTGGGCACATCAAGGGCCACTTCAATTAATGTACGTACCTGCTGGCAAACGGTGTCGGGGCAGCCCGATGCATTGATGGCAATTAAACAAACATTGAAGGTATCAATGGTGTTGTACTCATGTTGTATCACCAATCTTGAATTGGTTAGCAACGAATCGCCATCGCCAAAAAACCATTTAAACCTGATAGCATCCGCACTTGATTGGTTGGTAAAAGAAATGGGCGTATTTACCGTTGGTGGCTGTGGTGCGGCCGTAAATGCAGCTACTGGTTTATTCTGTATTGTAATGGTGAAAGCAGTGTCATCAATTATATTACACGTGGCCGAATCAATGGCAGTAAGCCTTACCGTAAATACACCGGCTGCATAGGTATGCGTAGGGCTTATTTCGGTTGAGGTGGAACCATCGCCAAAATCCCATAGAAATTGCGAACCACCAGATGATACATTTTCGAAGAACGCATCGTAGGGTGCACAACCAGTAGTTGGCGTAATAAAATTGGCCGTAACCAATTGCGCCACTCTTATTTGTTTGACCATACTATCTGGTGCGTTGCAATACCCCGAATCCTGTAAAAACAACTTAACTGTGTATGTACCTGGTGTAGCATATTGATGAATAACCGGGCCTCCGCCAGTGATAACACGCGGCGTTCCATCACCAAAATCCCAAACAAAGGAATTGGGTTTGAATGGCAGGCTTGGTGGCGCTACGGAATTGTTATCAAACCGGTAGCGAAAAAGAGTGCAGGTATCAATCTTTACCGGGGTAAAATCAACCGTTGCTTCCAGGTCTCCTACTTTAATATTGGTGTACGATGTATCGCGAATGTTGCAGGTTGTTGAATCAATGGCAATGAGCATTACTCTAAAAATGCCTACTGAAGTATAAGTATGCGGTGCGTTAGGAACGTTTGTAAAAACGCGGGGCGAACCATCACCAAAATCCCACTCGTAACTAACGGCTTGTAAAAGGGTATCGCTAAAGTCAACCGTGAGCGGCACACAACCGGCCGTATCCCGGGGCACACCATTAATAGAAGATTGAATACCGGACGCCACCCCCGAAAAATTAAAAGCAATTTTTACCATGGCCAGGTTACAGTTAGCACTGGTAGGTTTGGTAGTTACCATTGCACCAGGAGTAGTTGGATATGGGAATGTGTTACCGCAGTTGGCGCAAATAGCCTGGTAAATGGTGCCACTTTCATCAAAGCGGCTGGTGCCGCCATCTACGTGATCGCCGGTTGAACCAGGTGCGTTCTGACCAAAGAAACTTCCGTAGAGTTGCGACTTTGCATCTCTTTCTAAAACAAAAAAATAAAAATCCTGTCCGAGCCCATTTGTTGAATTGATATCGGGGGTGCTTTTATCAGCATCTGGGGTAACGGGTAAGCCCTGTACGCCGGCACTGTTGTACCCGTCCGAAACTTTACCTCCCCATCCCGATACATACACATTCTGGCAGCGGTCAACCAAAAAGGCAACCGGTGAAAGATCGGGTATGGTTCCACCTTTACCAAATGTTGTGGAATAGACGTAGGCCGAAAGATCGGGTTGTAATTTTGAAATAAATTGTCGGCCACCTGGCTGGTTCCAAAGCGCATTTTGAATGGGCCATGTTCCTGTGGTTTGACCCATTACATAAGGGAAAGAAAATTTGTCGAACTGAATGCCGAACACCTGGTCGATACCCGAAGTGCCGAGGTAAGTAGTTCGGGTAACTGCGCTGCCATTATTATTGATGACAGCAACAAATCCGTCAATACCATTTTGTTTATTTGGACCAATTGTTCCGGTTTTATTGCCGGGAAGGTTAGCGCTTTCAGTGCCGCCGGCTACATAAATTTCATTGGTTGATGGTCGCAGGGATAGAACATAGGTAGCATCGTTGCCCGAACCACCAAAGTAGGTGCTGAAAAAAACGGATGACAGGTTAGGTGTGCATTTGAGTACCACGCCATCCTGTAAACCTCCGCTGGTTGTTTGAAAAGCGTTCTGTGTTGGAAAATTTGTCGACTGTGTGCAGGAAGCAAGATAAATATTCCCCGCACCGTCGAGGTTAACTTCGCTTCTCGATTCATCGCCATAATTCTGCTGCAGCGATGTGGCACCACCACCGCAGGCAGTAATGTTTGCACCATCATCGCCGTTGCCCCCAATACGCATGGAACCAATCAACCCGTTGCCTGCTGCATTAAGTTTTGTAATGGTAATATCCCAACCTCCACCTGTGCCAATCATTGGAGTGGTTGTTGGATACGAGCCCGGGCCTGTAGCCGGGGAGTTGCTGCGGCCGGCAATTACGAGTTGACCCTGGGGTGTGCAAATCAGGCTTTGCGGCATTTCGTTTCCGCTGCCGCCAATATAAGTTGCATAAACGCGGGTAGAACCATCAGATGAAAGTTTGATGATGCCAATATCAAAACCAGCACCAAAGCAGCCCCCCGAACCACTTGCATACGCTGTTTGAAAAGCACCCGGCGTTACCGGAAAGCCCTGGCCGAAAACAATTCCTCCACCATACATCGCACCATCCGGGCCGTAAGTTGCTGTAAAACCCCAGTTGTCGGCTGTACTCCCCGATAAGGCGCAGAAGATAAGCGTGGGGTCAATAACAAGTGTTGATTTAGGATTGTATGGTTTTAGATCAAAGCTTACTTTTTTACCGTTGACCTTAAATTTATTGGGTACCTCAACCCTGCCTTTATCATTATTTTGATAGGTAAAAGGTGATAGTTCCCGCAGCTCGCCAACCGATGTAGCGATGGCCAGCTCGCCCTTTTTTATTGAAAGATTATCTACACCATCATAGTTGAGCAAGATATCAGAAGTGCGGCCACCGGGTTTTACAATCAAATCGTATTTTAATGTGCCACCACCGGAGTAGTAACGAACATCAATATTGGGATAAACATCTTTTACGGTTATGCCCTGGTACACTTGGCAGTTTGCGGCCCATTTTGATTTATCATCGCCAATAAAAAAATTATTCACCGTTGGCAAAGGTTTATCCGCAATGATTGCTGCTTTAGCATTCGCGTCTTCGAAATTTACCGTGTACGCATGTGAGCGAAGAGTGAAGCCGCCGGTTTTTCCCGAAGCGCTGGTGTTATAGGTTTTATCGTGGGTTATCTGGTGCAGCTGTGCAATATCATCTGCGTTGTGTTGCAGCACCGTAAAACCATTGCGATGAATATAAAATACACCCGAAGAAAGTTTGGCGGCGTATAGAACACGGCTGTCCCACTGTCCTTTGTTCTCAACAAATTCTATTGTTTGTGCAGAAGCGAAAATTGCAATAAGGCAGGATAGCAAGGCAATTATGTAGGGTCTCTTTTTCAAACTTTTCTGAAGTTAAACTATTAATTGAAAAAATTGTTGTGCAATGGCATGTTAAGAAATTTTACTCCAGGGAGTTTTACCTTGTAGTGACACTAGGTAGTTTTTCAACGGCGCATTTTCAGTTGCAAACAAATCAGGATCTTTTTCCAGCAGTTCTTCGGCCACTTCCCTGGCGGTTTCAAAAATTTGCCGGTCTTTGATAAAGTCTGCCAGCTTAAGGTTTAATTCGCCACTTTGTTTTGTTCCTTCAATTTCGCCGGGGCCGCGCAGTTCCAAATCTTTTTCCGCAATTTCAAAACCATTTCCGGTGGCCACCATTATTTTCATTCGTTCCTTAGCATCGGCACCCAGTTTAGCTGGCGTCATCAATATGCAATAACTTTTGTCGGCCCCGCGGCCCACCCTACCCCTCAACTGGTGTAATTGCGACAGCCCAAATTTCTCGGCACTTTCAATAACCATAACCGAGGCATTGGGAACATTTACACCTACTTCAATAACCGTGGTGCTCACCATTATCTGTGTATCGCCAGCAACAAACCGTTGCATATTGGTTTGTTTTTGCGCGGCGGGCTGGCGACCATGCACCATACTGATCCAGTAGGCTGGCTCCGGAAAAAATGCTTTTACATTTTCGTAGCCGGTCATCAGGTTTTCATAATCTAATTTGGCGCTTTCTTCAATAAGCGGGAAAATAATATAGACCTGCCGCCCCGCTGCTATTTCAACCCTGATAAAATCCATCACCCGGGTTCTGTAGTCATCAAAACGATGCACGGTTGTTATTGGTTTACGGCCAGGGGGCAGCTCGTCCATAACACTATAATCGAGCTCGCCGTAAGCAGTCATTGCCAGTGTACGTGGAATGGGCGTTGCCGTCATCACTAAAATATGCGGTGGCGTTGCTGCTTTTTTCCAGAGGCTTGCCCGCTGGGCTACACCAAAGCGGTGTTGTTCATCTATAACCGCAAAGCCTAAGTTTTTAAACTGCACCACTTCTTCAATTAAACTATGCGTGCCTATTAAAATGGAAAGTGTGCCTTCGGCCAATGCCTTTAAAATGGGCTTGCGCTCTTTTGCTTTGGTTGAGCCGGTAAGCAACTGCACCTGCACCGGCATATCTTTTAATAATTGGGTAATGGTAACCAAATGTTGTTGCGCTAATATTTCGGTTGGCGCCATCAGGCAGGTTTGAAAACCATTATCCACGGCAAGCAACATGGCGAGCAAGGCCACCACTGTTTTACCACTGCCCACATCGCCCTGCAGCAGTCGGTTCATCTGATGACCGGATGCAGTATCTGTCCTTATTTCTTTCAACACTTTTTTTTGAGCACCGGTGAGTTGAAAAGGCAGGTGATTTTTGTAGAATGAATTAAACAGCTCTCCCACTTTTACAAACACAACACCCTGCGATTTTCGGTGTCGTTCCGACCTTACTCTTGCCAGCCGCAACTGCATGATAAAAAGTTCTTCAAATTTTAATCGTCGCACTGCAGCATCGTAGTCGGCCAACTTTGCCGGAAAATGAATTTGTTTGAATGACTGAAATCGGGGAAGGAGTCTGAATTTTTCTACAAGGTTTGCAGGCAGGTTTTCGGGGAGGTTATTGGGCGGGAGTTGTAAAAAAATGTTTTCTGTTAGTTTTCCTATTTGCCTGCCTCCCAAACCTTTTGCTTTTAATTTTTCGGTGGTGGAATAAACCGGTTCTAAAAAACTTTTTACACCTGTGGCGCCGGAGTTTAGTACTTCCATTTCCGGATGCACCAATTGGGCTTTGCCCATAAAAAAACTGAGGCGGCCAAAAACATTGTACAGCTCATTTTGAACTAAAATTTTTTCAATCCAGCTTATCCCTTTGAACCAGGTGAGTTCAATGACCCCGGTATCATCGGTAAGAAAAGCAGTGAGGCGCCGGCTGTTTTTTTCGCCAACAATTTCGTGGTACCAAAGTTTGCCCTGCACCTGTGCGTATTCTATTGCAGGGTTGAGGTCGGCAATTTTTTGAATACTGGTTTTATCTAAATGACGAAACGGAAAAAAATGCAGCAGGTCGTTGTAGGTAAAAATGCCGAGTTCTTTTTTTAAGAGATCGGCACGAAAAGGGCCGACGCCTTTTAAATATTCTATTGGTTGTGTTAGTATGTTGTTGTGGAAAGAGATGTGTAAATGGCTTTGGACAAAAATAGGTGTTCGGTGGTGTTTGAGAGAAACCCTGCTTTCCCCCATAGTTAGCAAGGCCGGCGCAATCGGCGGCAGGCAATGGGCAAGCTCGCTTGCGTACTTCGGTTGCGGTGTAAACTATGGAGGATAAATAACGCAATGCAGTAAGCGGCAACCAGCGCATTTGCTAATCGGGTTTTAATTCTTACTTTCAGCCACCAATTACCAACATGCATTATCCAATCCAAATCCAGATCAGCTTAGATAATTACCAGTTTGGAATACTCGCTTTTGTTACGGCCTTTGTAACGGCAATGATTTTGATGCCACCATTAATAAAAATTATTAACCGCTTTAAGCTTTTTGATGTACCCGATCTGCGTAAGGAGCATACATTGCCGGTACCAACAATGGGTGGTATTGCAGTTTGCGCTGGTATGGCTGCGGGTTGTGTGCTGTGGTTTAAGTTTTCCAACAGCCATTTTATCATTTGCTTTTTCTTTTCGGTTGCTATATTATTTGCCGTGGGTATGATGGACGACCTACGTAATTTACCTGCCCGCCACAAATTGGTAATACAATTAGCTGTTGCCTCGTTAATAGCATTTAGCGGCTTGCGCATTACAAGCTTCAATGGCTTATTTGGCATTCAACAATTAACCGATTCGGCACAATACAGCTTCACAATCATTGCCATTGTAGGCATAACCAACGCGTTTAATTTAATTGATGGAATTGATGGCCTTGCCGGCGGCCTTGGTTTTATGAGCCTTGTAATGCTGGGTATTTTTTTAACGCTGAGTGGCGATGCAAATACAGCAATTATTGCATTTGCGCTTGGCGGAGGACTACTGGGATTTTTATACTACAACTTTAACCCCGCCCGCATTTTTATGGGCGATACGGGTTCTCTTGTGTTGGGGTTTGTGGTAGCAGTGCTGTGCATTAAAATAATTCAGTTAAACCCACAGTATGGAGCGAATAATGTGATACCTCACGCTCCTGTTTTTGCATTGAGTATTGTTGCTATTCCGGTATTTGATACGCTACGGGTTTTTGCATTACGGCTATGGCAGGGTCGTTCCCCATTTTCGCCCGATAAAAATCACATTCATCACTTATTAACCGGTAGCGGATGGAGCCATAGCTTTACCTCGCGGGCTATTTATTTTGTACACGCAGTTATACTGATGCTCGGGTATTTTTTAAAATCGGTTCCGCAATTAGCGGGACTGTGTATTCTTCTTTCGTTGTTGCTGGCAATGGTTTATATTTTTCAACGCCTGCGGCTACCACAACCGGCGGCTCCACTAGTTCCCGTTGAAGAATCAATTCAGCACTGACACTGCTTATAATTTACAGCCGCACAATTATAGTATTTATTACCACGGCGGGTGCTTCGTTTAACGGCACACGCAATTTCCGGGTTTCTGTCGGCAATCATCTTTCTCTGAATGCATCTTCTCCATAAAAACTTTTTCTGCTACATGCTTTGATTGCAAAAAATGCAACTCCTGATTTTCTACCTGCATGATTCAATTTACCAGCTCTTTTGCCTCATGATACTTTAGCAGAAATAAATTTTATGAAACAGGAAAAACAACAAAAAATCTTGCACATCCGGCCACTGGCCGCCAGTTACTCTTTTTTATGGCTCTTATCAGCAGGCCTTTTGGTTTTTACAGCTTGTAAAAAAGAAATTATACCCGAACCCTCAGATCTTAGCAATGCCGTATCAAAGGATGTTGAATTAAAGGTTGCTAAACAGGCAGTCATTGTTGTGCAGACGGGAGAATCTATACAGGCAGCAGTGAGTGCCGCTACAAGTGGTACAGTAATAAAAATTAAAGCCGGAACCTATGCGGAAAGCATCACCGTTACTGCCCCCGGCATTACAGTAGTGGGAGAAGGCAACGTGACCATTGAAAATACCGGTGCGTTGGCAAAAGGAATTGTTGTACTCGACGGTGCCGATGGATTCGTTCTGAAGAATATTACAATCCGCAACTTTAAAGAACGAGGTTTAGACATGACGTATGTTGATGGTTTTCTACTCTCGCAGGTAACTGTTATCAATAACGGTGAGTTCGGGTTGTTTTCGGAGTACTGCAAAAATGGAGCAATAGAACATTGCAGCGGCACTGGCCATGCCGAAACCGGAATTTTTGTGGGACAATCTTCAAATGTTACCGTTACTCAAAATGAAATGCATGCAAACGTGATTGGCCTGGAAGTAGAAAATTCATCTTCTATAGTTTTACAGAAAAATCACAGTTACAATAATACTGTTGGCATCTTTTGCCTGTTGGTACCCGGCCGCGCCACCACGGTGTCGTCAACTATTATGCTCTCAAAAAATCAGGTACGCCAAAACAATCATCCCAATTTTTCAGCCCCACCAGAACAGGAAAGTGTTTTGCCAGCCGGCATAGGTATTTTGATTATTGGAACCGATAATACACTGGTGCGGGATAATCACGTGACAGATAATAAATTTATTGGCATTGGTGCAGTGAGCTCACTTATTATAGGTGCATTATCGGGTTTGCCACCCGAGGTTTTTGCTGGCATTGAGCCTAACCCCGATGGTTTGAAAGTTGTTGCGAACAACCTAAAAAATAATGGCTTCAACCCATCTCCGGGACTGCCGTTGCCTGGAGCCGATTTGCTTTGGGATGGTTCGGGTACCGGTAATTGCTGGAGCAAAAACTTATTTACAACCGCCTATCCGTCGCCCTTGCCAGCATGTTTATAAAAAGGGATGCAGTCAAAAAGTATTACTAAAAACGAAAACTGTTGGCCAACAAAATTGGGTCATGGCGCTACCTTATTTTGTTGGCTAATCAAGTGCCCCAATTATGGTTTCCATTCATTTTTAGTTGGGCGAAGTCCCTCCTGCTTACCTGGGTTAGCTACTATGATCTGATTTCCTCTAACGAGCCGGCCGTTGGAATTTTGGCTCTTAGATTATTAAAGAGAATCGTTCTCTGCTTTTCGCCGACCACACTTATCAACGTGCTTTTGCGCATCATGAGTTGCAGCTTTGCATGAACGCTGTTGCAGAATATTTCGCTTCTCGTGGTCATGTAATTCAACACATCATAATTTACATAAGCCGTTTTTATGCCGTCATGCAAAACCAGAATGCTGTTATCGCCGAATGCGCCTCGATTATAAAATATGGTATAGTTATCTTTTTTTAAGCCAGGTGTTTGGCCTGGTAAAAATTTTTTTCCATGCTCCGCCTGCAACTCTATATGATTGAGCAGTTGCTGCATAGAGCTGTATACTTCAAGGGCAGTATGGTTGTCCATAACATTTAACTCCCGGTAATTGCTCATCTGCAATAAAAAGCTATTGAGGGCACCAACGTTCCAAATTTCCGTAGATGGTATGGTTGCGTAAACAAAGACTATTTCTTTGCCTTTCTCATAAACGTCATCGGGCAAACAATCGGTTGAAAATTGTTTTGTTTGAAAATCAGGATGCTGCATCACAGAGCGCGTCCAAAAAAAATAACGAAATGCAAATACAGGTTTGAATAGGAAGTAGTAAAAGATGGTAATGTCGGTAGGCAGGTAAATGATGGTTTTTTCTTTGCAGGAGGCAACCCAATTTAACTGCTCCAGGATGCCTGACAGGTAACTGTAAAAATCATTGGCGTTATGGCTCACATCAACATTTTCAAATATTACCGAGTTGGTGGACAAATGAAAAAATTGGTCGAGGGATAGATTATACTGTTCGCAAAGCGATCTTGCTTCTTCTAATATTAATGGTGTTTCGCAACGAATTCTTCTGTACGCACTGTCCTCGCTCACATGCAAAATATCGGCTACTACACCGGCTAATGATGCACCTTCAGGCAGTTTTTGTTTTATCTGTTGAAAAAGAAAATCCTGTATTTTTTTTTCTTTCATGCAGATGGTTTGGTAGAGAAGCAATTGGTTGCTTTAAGATAAGATAAATTTTGAGCGTTGGTGGCTTGTTGTGGTGCCATGGTTGGGTATCATGCAACATCTACAGGCGAAATTTATCAGCCCCACGACAAAACTCCTTACAGGGTAATGTGCCAATGTTAACCCGGATTAAACCAACAATAAAAAGCAATGTGGGATGGGACAAGTTTCTCACAGAAGAACTGTCTTGAAAAAAAGAAGATGAAAAATATATGTCATGACGATGCCTTCTACTCTATCACCAACACCAAATCATCAGTTTTCACCATTACCCCCGCAGCTAAAATTAGTTGGCTAATAGTGCCCGCTGCCGTGGCGGCAATTGTTGTTTCCATTTTCATGGCCTCAATTACAAATAAAGGCTGGTTTATTTTTACCTCATCGCCTTGTTTTACCATGATTGCCGAGAGTTTACCCTGCAATGGTGCGGCAATTTGGCGTGCATCTTTTTTATCGGCTTTCTGATTTTCTTTTATGTTGGTTTTAATAGAACGGTCGGTTATTTCAATAATTCTTGTTTGCCCATTGAGACGCATAAACACTTTACGTTTTCCTTCTTCATCAGCATCGCCACAAGTAAGCAATCGCACCAAAATGCTTTTGCCTTTATCAATGTCAATCAGCACCTCCTCATCGTTTTTCAAGCCGTAAAAAAAGTTTAATGTTGGAATTTTCCAAACATCGCCATACTCCTGCCGCTTGTTGAAATACTCTTCAAATACTTTTGGATACATGAGGTAAGAAAGCAGGTCGGTAAAAGTTACCGAATTTCCAAATTTTGTTTTGAAGACTTCAAACTCCTCATCAAAATTTATTGGTTGCAGGTGTTCGTTGGGCCGCTCGGTATAAGGTTTTATTTCTTTTAAAATTATTTTTTGCAGTGCGGCATCAAAGCCACCAACCGGCTGCCCAATATCTCCTTTAAAAAGTGATACTACCGATTCGGGAAAAGAAATATTTTGGCCATTCTGCAAAATGTCATCCTTCGAAAGATTGCCCGATACCATGAAGAGCGCCATATCTCCTACAACTTTGGAGCTGGGTGTTACTTTTACTATGTCGCCAAAAAGCTCATTCACCTGGCGATAAGTTTTTTTGATGGCTTCAATTTTGTCGCTTAAGCCTAACGACCGGGCCTGGGGTTTTAAATTAGAATATTGCCCGCCAGGTATTTCGTGGTAAAAAACTTCGGCACTACTGGCCTTCATACCGCTCTCGAACGGATAATAATATTCCCGCACCGCTTCCCAATAAGTACTATGTGCATTGAGCATTTCGCTGTCGTAATAATTATCCCTTTCACCAAACTTCATCATTTCTACCAAAGCATTCAGGTTTGGCTGAGAGGTAAGGCCGCTCATTGCGCCAACGCATCCGTCAACAACATCAACGCCAGCCTCTATGGCTTTTAAATAAGTAGCCGCCTGCAACGATGAAGTATCGTGAGTATGCAGATGAATGGGAATTTTTACTGTCTGCTTTAATTCGTTCACCAACTGAAAAGCCGCCATTGGTTTTAGCAAGCCACTCATGTCTTTTATGGCAAGAATATGAGCACCGCTGTTTTCTATATCCTTAGCAAACTGCTTATAATATTGCAGGTTATATTTTGTTCGTGCGGGGTCCTGAATATCGCCGGTGTAGCACATGGCTACCTCCGCAATGCCACCGGTTTTTTTGCGCACCGCCTCAATACTCTTTTGCATATTAGGCATCCAGTTAAGCGAGTCGAAAATGCGGAAAACATCTATGCCGTTTTCCCAACTCTTAACCACAAAATCTTCAACCAGATTATCGGGGTAGGCTTTATAGCCAACCGCATTGGCTCCACGCAATAACATTTGCAATAAAATATTTGGAATCGCCTCCCGAAACAACTGTAAACGTTTCCATGGGTCTTCGTACAAAAACCGCATACACACATCAAATGTGGCCCCGCCCCAAACCTCCATACTAAAGGTTTGCGGAAACGCCTGTGCAAACGACGAAGCTACCTTCAGCATGTCAATGGTACGAACCCGTGTTGCGAGTAAAGATTGATGCGCATCCCTAAAAGTAGTATCGGTGTAATAGATTTTTTTTTCGGCCGACAGCCATTTACTAAATGCCTCCGCACCCATCGCATCGAGCATTTGTTTGGTACCACTGTGCAAAGGAATATTCTTGTCAAATGCAGGAATGAGGGGTTTGTCGAATTTTTTTTGCTTGTCAGGATGCTGAACATCCGGGTGGCCGTTGATTGATATATCGGCCAGGTAAGCAAGAATTTTAGTACCCCGGTCCTGCTCTTTTCTAATTTGAAAAAGTTCGGGGTGTTGCTGTAAAAAATTTACAGTGGCCCGGCCGGCAATAAATTCTGGGTGACTGATAATGTTGAGCAGAAACCGGATGTTGGTTTTCACGCCCCTGATTCTAAATTCAAGTAAGGCTCGTTTTAATTTACGAACAGTGTCTTCCACCGTTGTGGAATGTGCAGTTACTTTTACAAGCAGCGAATCGAAAAACGGGGAAATTTTTACTCCATTGTACACGCTGCCTTCATCAAGCCTTATTCCAAAGCCTTCAGCACTACGGTAAGCCAAAAGAGTTCCGTAGTCGGGCATAAAATCGTTCTCAGGGTCTTCTGTTGTTACGCGGCATTGAATGGCAAAGCCGTTTTGCCGTACCAAATGCTGTTGCGGAAGCCCAATCACCTCATCGTGCAAGGCATGCCCTTCGGCAATATGTATCTGTGTTTTTACCAGGTCAATCCCGGTTATCATTTCCGTTACAGTATGTTCAACCTGAATGCGGGGATTCACTTCAATAAAAAATACAGTGTCTGTTTTGTCAACCAAAAATTCAACTGTACCTATGTTATTATAGTTAACGGCTTTGCAAATTGCAACGGCATATTCGTACACCTGTTGCTTTACTTGGCTACTAAGACTAAAAGACGGAGCAACTTCCACTATCTTTTGAAACCTGCGCTGAAGGCTGCAATCCCGCTCAAACAAATGCATTACGCTGCCATGCCTGTCGGCCACAATCTGCACTTCAATGTGCTTGGGCTGGTCGATAAACTTTTCAAAAAAAACTGTATCGTCCCCAAATGCATTTTTTGCTTCACGCCTGGCATCGTTAAATGAATTAGCCAATTCGGCTTCGGACCTTATTACCCGCATACCCCGGCCGCCGCCCCCGGATGCGGCCTTCAGCATTACCGGGTAACCAATGCGGTTCGCCTCGGCTTCCGCAGTGGTAACATCGTTTAGCGTAGGTTGGCTGCTTTCAATGATGGGCACTCCGCAGCGCAACGCAATTTCCTTCGCCTTTACTTTATCCCCAAGTTGTTGCATTACTTCGGCGTCGGGCCCAATGAAGATTATGTTGTTTGCCTTGCAGCGCCGGGCAAATTCGAAATTTTCTGATAAAAATCCATATCCCGGGTGGATGGCTTCGGCGCCACTGTCTTTCGCAATAGCTATGATGGCATCCATGTCGAGGTATGGTTTCAGTGCATCTGCGTCGGCACCCACCTGGTAGGCCTCATCGGCTTTGTAGCGGTGAAGGGAATAGCGGTCTTCAAAAGTGAAAACGGCAACGGTTTTTATTTCTAATTCGTTGCAAGCCCTTAGAATGCGTATGGCAATTTCTCCGCGGTTGGCTACGAGCAGTTTGGTAATTTGTTTTGTAGGCATGGATGGTAAGGTAATTTATCTGGCATGAAGTTTTATACACATGATAGTGGCGAAAAAATACAATACTATTCCGGTTTGTATAGTAAATCCATACCCTTTTAGAGAACAATTCAATTTCATAATAACTTAATCCGGTTAAAACTTGCAGCTTTTAAAGAATAATTCTACTTTAGGCCCATAATTAGTCTGCCTCCTTAGTAGAACCCATACAAATCCCTCAAATACCTTTGAATAACTACCAATCCTGTCCTGAAAAATCATTTCAGGAATTCTGATTGAAATTTCCAAACGAAAGCGTGTTATACCAATATTGTTGACGAGCCTAAAGCAGTTAACCGAATCCCAATGCCTTGAATGCCATAGTCCGGTAAATCCCGAAAATGTGAAACTGAATCAAACCCTATCTATGAGCAAATGTATTTTAAGCGTAAATGGTAATCGGGCAATGAACTACTTATTGCAAACGATTTTTGAAAGGCAATTTAATTTTGTGCCGGTAAACGATGTTTTCCAGGGAATGCATTTTCTCAGGAAAAACAAAAAGGTACACGCATTAATTGTTGATTTGGATACTAATGCAGAAGAAAGCTGGCGTTTAGTAGAACACATAAAAAGTAGCAAGCTGTATAATATTCCCGTTGTGGTTTTGGCAACCAACAACAACGAAACTTTAAAACAGAAGTCGTACGAGTATGAGATTGACGAAATTTTTTTTAAACCTTTTAACCCTGTAGATTTAATTGCAGCAATAAACAGTTTAATGGCCACCGAAGTAGCGGCTGGCTATTAAGTTTTACATTATAATCCCAACCCCTAAATTACTCCCCAATGCAAGCAGATGCCTTAAATATTGCCCCACCACTCGAACCCAGAAAATACCTGCGGGTAGCCACGATTACAAACGAACAGAGCGCCTTATTTTTTTTGTACATCGGCAGTAATGAAATGGCTATCAAGTTACTCCTCGCTTCGGGCAACTCTGGCCTTATCGCCGAAAACCTGAAAGAGGCAAAGCAATTGATTGAAAATGAAAATTTCTCGGAGCGGCAGGTGGATGTACTCTTGTTCGATGTAGCTTATGACCCAAAGGAATTCAGAGGCTTCATTAATTTCGTTCGTGGCTGTGGTAAAATTTCAGTTGATACCCCGGTTATTTATGACCAGCAGCAACTACTCAACCTAACGTCAATTCCAGATGATTTGATTGATGACATTATCAATCTACCGGCCTGGCAGTTTGACCTTGCAGGAAAAATCGATTTTCTACGCAAGACAAAAAATTACACCGAACCCGTTAAAAAAACGCAACAGTCAAAAATTAAAGCAAAAGCTTCTTCCTCTAAAAGGGCCTTCGACATTTTAATTTCCCTTGTGCTGATAGCCCTGGCGTTGCCGGTCATGCTTTTAATTGCGCTGGCCATAAGGCTTGAATCGAAAGGAACCATTTTGTATAATGCACGGAGGGCAGGCAAAGGGTTCAAAATTTTCAAATTTTACAAGTTCCGCACTATGATTATTAATGCGGATAAAAAGATAGATGCACTAGCACATTTGAACCAATATAATGAGTTAGGAAGTGGTGCAAAGTTTTTTAAGGTAGCCAATGACCCACGCATCACGAAGGTGGGGCGGTTTTTAAGAAACACGAGTCTCGATGAATTGCCACAACTTTTTAATGTACTACAAGGCGACATGTCGTTAGTGGGCAACAGACCATTACCGCTCTACGAAGCAGCCACATTAACCACTAATGATTTTGTTGAGCGATTTATGGCCCCAGCTGGCATAACGGGTTTATGGCAAATTAAAAAAAGAGGCAAAAGCAATATGTCGGTCGAAGAAAGGATTAATCTGGATATCTCCTATGCCCGCAATTCGACTTTATTATACGACTTTTGGATTATGGCTAACACTCCGGCGGCTTTAATCCAAAAGAGTGATGTATAATTTCTTATAAAACGTACCCCTAAAAACTATCGCAATGTCAAATGCTAATCAACCATTAGTATCTATTGTTACACTTACCTGGAACACAACAGAAATTACATGTGACTTCCTCCGCTCCATCAACGAACACGGCACTTACAAAAATCTCGAGGTTATTATTGTAGATAATGGTTCAAGAGAAAACCCTACCAACACGTTCCATTCTATTTTTCCCTCAGCCAAAGTAATACTCAACGGTAAAAACCTAGGCTTTACCGGTGGCAACAACGTTGGCATTCGGCAGGCAAAAGGCGACTACCTGTTTATAGTAAACAACGATACGGAGTTTACACCCGGCCTGATTGAAGGAATGCTCGAGATTTTTGAGCAATACGCCGATGCCGGAATGGTAAGTCCAAAATTTCATTACTTTTTTCAAAAAGGAACCATTGAGTATGCAGGCTACAACTCGGTTAATGTGCTCACTGGACGCAATGGAATGATTGGCTGCAGAGAACAGGACAAAGGGCAGTACAATGAGGTGAAAGTAACCAACTACGCACATGGCGGTGGTATGATGGTACCCCGCAAGGTGATCGAAGAAGTGGGTGCCATGCCAGAGGAATTTTTTATCTACTACGAAGAGTTTGACTGGAGTGAGCAAATAAAACGCAAAGGCTACAAAATTTACTACCAGCCAAAATCACTCATCTACCATAAGGAGTCAATGACCACCGGAAAATCAAGTCCTTTCAAAACATTCTACCATACCAAGAATAGGATTTTGTATATGCGCAGGAATGTGTCCTGGGGCAACTTTCTAATCTTTCTTTCTTACTTTGTGTGCTTTACGGTACCGAAAAACACCGCCACATTTATTGTAAAACGCCAGAATCATCACCTCAAATCTTTCTGGAAAGGCATCATGTGGCACTTCAACCGTAACATCACCTTTAATTAAGTAACATGTGCGGCATAGCCGGGTTTGTAGATTTTACAAAAAATTCTGACGGAGAAGTTCTGCGCCGCATGACGGACGCCATGACGCATCGTGGCCCCGATGATTCGGGGTACGAAGTGTATGAAGCAAAGCAGGCACAAATTGGGTTTGGACAGCGGCGGTTATCTATCCTCGACCTCTCTCCACTTGGGCATCAGCCTATGCACTTTGAAAACCTAAGCGTAAACTTTAATGGCGAAATTTATAATTTCAAGGAAGTAAGAAGTGAATTGGAGGAGAAGGGTTATCATTTTAACTCCTGGAGCGACACCGAAGTAATCATTAAGGGCTATCACTGCTGGGGCTTAGATGTTGTGCAAAAGTTTGTGGGCATGTTTGCCATTGCCGTTTACGATAATGCAAAAGAAGAAATTGTTTTTATCAGGGATAGAGCAGGGGTAAAACCACTTTATTATTATTGGAACAACGATCTTCTTCTGTTTGGGTCCGAATTAAAAGCACTATACCAACACACAAAATTTGAAAAAAAGATAGACACTAATAGTCTTGCTCTTTTTTTACAGTTCAGTTATATACCTGCGCCTCATACCATTTTTCACCACACCTATAAACTTTTACCAGGCCATGCGCTTTTTGTAAATCTTAAAAACAAAGAGCAGCGACTTGTGAAATACTGGGATGTATTTGAGCACTACAACAAACCAAAAATTAAAGTTTCGGATGAAGAAGCTATTGCGGAAACCGACCGGCTGTTGAAGAAAGCTTATGAATATCGCATGGTGGCTGATGTACCTGTGGGTATATTTTTAAGTGGTGGCTACGATAGCAGCAGCGTTGCGGCGTTGCTCCAAACGGGCCGCACCGAAAAGTTGAAAACCTTTACCATCGGCTTTAACGAAAATGAATTTAATGAGGCCCCCGAAGCCAAAAAAATTGCAAGCTACTTAGGCACCGATCATACCGAATGGTACCTGACAGCTAAAGAAGCCGGCAGCGTTTTACAACAGCTACCCGAAATTTATGATGAACCATTTGCCGATAATTCCACCGTGCCAACCGTATTGGTAAGCAAGCTCGCCAGGCAACAGGTTAAAGTAGCACTCAGTGCCGACGGGGGCGATGAAATTTTTGGCGGCTATAATAAATTTAACCAGGCCGAAAAGTATACCTCTGCTATACCCTCACCAATACAAAGTTTGTTAAGCGGCGCCATGTCGTTGATAAAACCAGAGATCATTCCATTTTTCAATAAGCAGTACAATTTTACTACGAGGTACGAGAAGATGAAACTGATTTGGAAAAGTGGTGATCCGGTCAGTGCAGTAAAATACATCAGCCAGTACATTACCGAAACAGAAGTAGAATCGTTTCTTGGCAAGCCATTTACAAAGTACCACACTTTTTTTGAGGATGGAGATAAAGTAGAACATAACGACGGCATCACCAATCGCTTACTTGCTATTGATTACAAAACTTTTTTAGTTGATAATAACCTGGTGAAGGTTGACCGTGCCTCCATGTCGGTTGGTTTAGAAGGCCGCGAACCTATGCTTGATCATAAGGTAATTGAGTACTTAGCCCAGCTGCCCTCCACTTTTAAAATAAGAGATGGTGTAAACAAATGGCTGTTGAAACAGGTGGTTCATAAATACATTCCTAAAGAATTGATGGAGCGGCCCAAGCGTCCGTTTATTGCTCCGCTGATGGTTTGGTTCAGGGAAGATTTGAAAGAACAATTGAAGTATTATCTTAGCGAGAGCAGTTTGAATAAAACAGGTGTGTTCGACCACAAGCCAATTATAGCCTTGCGGGATGCCTACCTGAGCGGACAAAAAGTAAACTATCAAAAACTCTGGCAGGTACTTATGTTTCAATTGTGGTACAACCGCTGGATTGAACAATTATAAATGCTTACCGGGCATTAATCTAAAAACATGAAAATGAAAACAACAGTTTTAGTAACAGGTGGCGCGGGCTTTATTGGCAGCCATGTAGTACGTCATTGTATGGATATGGGCTTTGAAGTAATTGCCCTCGACGATTTGAGTGGTGGTTTTGAAGACCACCTGCCCGAAGGAGCTACATTTATAAAAGGCTCGGTCTACGATCACGAACTGCTTGAAGAATTGTTTAACCAGTATAAGTTTGAGTACGTTTATCACTTAGCCGCCTATGCCGCCGAGGGATTATCGCATTTCATTCGCCGGTTTAATTATAACACAAACCTGGTAGGAAGTATTAACCTCATAAACGAGTCGGTAAAACATAAAGTGAAATGTTTTGTGTTCACTTCCTCCATAGCTGTTTATGGTGCCGGCCAATTACCTATGACGGAGAGCACCGTGCCTCAACCCGAGGATCCTTATGGTGTTTCTAAATACGCGGTTGAATTGGATTTGAAAGCAGCACACGAAATGTTTGGTCTGAACTATGTTGTCTTTCGCCCGCATAATGTGTATGGCGAAAACCAAAACATCGGCGACAAGTACCGCAACGTTATCGGCATTTTTATGAACCAGATCATGCAGGGAAAACAACTCACTGTTTTTGGCGATGGCACACAAACAAGAGCCTTCTCTTACATTGATGATGTAGCCATTCCCATTGCAAAATGTGTAAACATTCCCGCATCATACAACGAAGTATTTAATATTGGCGCCGATAAACCTTACACGGTAAATGAACTGACACGAGTAGTGAGTGAAGAACTGGGAGTTGAACCCGATATCAAATATCTATCGGCACGCAACGAAGTGTTGCACGCCTATTCCGATCATACAAAAGCGCATAAAATTTTTGGCGATCCAACGGGTATTGATTTAAAAGAAGGCATACACCGCATGGCTGAATGGGCTAAAAGAGTAGGTGCAAGAGAAAGCCAGGAATTTGCCAACATTGAAATAACCGAAAAATTGCCCGACGGCTGGCAAGTGAAAAAACAAACTGTGGCGTAATAGATTTGTGAAGACACAAATGCTGGCTTGTTCAGACGATTGTGCCTCTGCAATCGCAACAAGAAATAATAATTATGGTGGGCTGTGGAAACACGGCCCACCCCATTTTAATCATCTACAAAAATTTCATGAGCCGCAAAATAAAAGTGCTTCAATGTATCAGGCAGGGCCAAATTGGTGGTGGCGAATCGCACCTGCTTTCATTGGTAGAAAATTTAGACCGCACGAAATTTGAACCTACAGTTCTTTCGTTTACCGATGGGCCTATGATTGAGCGGTTGAAGCAAATGGATGTACCCACGAAGGTTATTCATACGCTTAAACCATTTGATTTTACTAAATGGAAGGAAGTAAAAAAGTTTATCGCCCAACAACAGGTTGACCTCATTCATGCACATGGAACAAGGGCAGCGTCGAATGTGTTACAAGCGGCTAAATCGCTAAAGCTCCCAATTATTTATACCGTACATGGCTGGTCGTTTCACCAGGATCAAAACTTCGTTGTACGCAACATCCGCATACTTGGCGAAAAATATCTTACCTCAAAAACAAACCAAAACATTTCTGTATCAGCTTCTAATCAACAATCAGGTAAAAAATTTATTCCTTCATTCAAATCTGTTGTTATCAACAATGGCATTGATCAAAACAAGTTTAACCCCGCAAAACAATTTAAAAATGTAAGAGCGGAATTAGGCATTGATGCCGGAAAGATTCTTGTCTTATTCATTGCCCGCTTCACTTCGCACAAACAGCCCCTCGCATTATTAAAAGCATTCGCCCAGGCATTCAAACAAAACAACAATTTGCATTTGCTGATGGTGGGCGATGGTGATGAAAAAGCCGCAGCACTGCAACTAGTGGAGCAAGAAAAAATTTCGGCTGCAGTAACCTTTCAATCATTCAGGCAGGATGTACCGGATGTTTTAGCTGCCGCAGATATTTTTGTTCTGCCATCGCTGTGGGAAGGTTTGCCCATCGGTTTACTAGAAGCATTGGCCATGGGAAAGGCGGTTATTGCCACCAACGTTGATGGCACCAGCGAAATTATTGAACACCAAATAAACGGGTTGCTGATTGAAACAAAAAACCTTGTTCCCAACTTAACCCAGGCGTTGACATTATTGGCAAGCGATAAAGCGCAAGGAGCAAGTTTTGGCCAGGCCGCTATTAGTACGGTAAACAAAAAATACAATGCGGCCACTATGACAAGAGCAATTGAAGAGTTATATTACAGTTGTATGGAAGTAAAATGAAAACCAGGTTTTTTAAGGCAAAAAGATAACTTCCCTAACTGAAATTTTTATTGCACCAACAACATGCTTAACACATGACGGAAACCCAGTTGAAGGAAGGACTCTCCTATGCAGAAACCGTTTATCATGCTGCTAATGCATTTTCTAAACTCGACCGGGAATTAATTAAACAACATTTTGACCTGCGCAACAAAGATGTTCTTGATTTTGGATGCGGCATGGGGCATATGTCGGTTTGGATGGCGCAGGAATTAGGCGCCCGTGTTGATGGCGTTGACATTGATGAAAACCACATTGCCGTTGCACAGGAATTTCGAAAAAAATTTCCCCAGGCAAATGTTCAATTTAGTCTTGCCAATGTAATTGCACAACCCGTTGATAAAACTTACGACTTCATTTTTTTAAACGACGTAATTGAACACATAAAACCTGAATGGATACCGCATGTACTGGACATACTGATTGGTAAAAATTTAAAAAACGGCGGCATTATTTTTTTTAGCTATCCTCCCTGGGAAGGGCCGCATGCCTCGCATTTGCAACCCGTTTCCAAAATTCCCTGGTTACAATACTTTCCGCAAAAGTGGGTGGTGAGTTATGTAAAAAAACGCAACCACCAACTGGTGGGCAAAAATGATATACTTACTGAGTACCTGGAGCTGAATAAGATGAATCATACAAAACTCGCTGGCTATCTAAAAAAATACAACTTGCAACCCGCCTTTCGGAAAAGCCATACCAAACTCAATAATTTCTCCTTACTCAAAAATTCCAATCTCAATTTTTTCCCTTTCAAATACATTGTTACAAAAGAATTGATTGCGTTTCGCAAAACAAAATACTCGTAACCTACCCGCCGTATAGACCTCACCCAAAACAGATATTCCATATCTGCGGAGATATGGAATATCAAATCAACCATTTTATTTTACGATTCAGTTATTCCTTCATAAACTTCATCGAAACAGTTCTGTTAATATCGGCATTAACCACAACCACGTACATTCCTGTGGGCAGCTTCGACACATCAACCTGCTTAACAACTGTTTGTTCTGTACGCATAAACTCCTCTTGCTGTACCAACCTTCCATTGATGTCGTAGATGGAAATGGTAGTAAGATTTCGTTTGGTTAGTGCGTCAATCGTTATGTTGATTTCGGATGAAGCCGGATTGGGATATAACGAAGCGGTTGAAATTCTTCTCGTGTCTTCCTGTACGGTTATCATTACCGTGTCTCTATCAGTGGCGCCACTGTTATCTGTTACGGTCAGCTCAAATTTATATTGGCCATTTTGCAAACCATTTAGTTTTGACGAAGCCTGCCCGGGTGCAACAACATTTACATTGGCCCCCGATATTTTTCTCCAGGCATAACTAACCACTATACCGTCAGCATCGGTTGCGCTACCCCGCAATGAAGCGCTATCTGAGGGCAAATAAATAATCGAGTCGCGGCCTGCATAGGCTACAGGCGGCAAATTAACAGGTGGCGTCACAGCCAGTACGGTGATACTCAAAGTATCACGGGCGGTGGCACCCGCATTGTCTATAACACTTAACTCAAAACTATAAACACCCTGCACCAAATTAGAAACTGCGGTTTGGGCAAGTGCTGCATTAGCAATGGTAAATGCCGAAGGGCCTGTCAGCTTTTTCCATAAGTAAGAAATGATGTTCCCATCAGCATCGCTGGCAACACCGCTGAGTGTTGTGCTGTTTACGGGTAGTTGAATAGTTTGATCGGGGCCGGCAAATACAGTTGGTAACACATTAGCAACAGGCGGAGCCGCATTCACGGTTATTTCTACAATATCAGATGCAGTTGCACCACTGTTATCAGTAACCGTCAATTCGAACCGGTAAATGCCCTGCACTAAATTGCTTGCCAATGTTTGCGCGGTATTTGGTGTGTTAATGGTGAACAATGTTGGTCCACTCAACCATCGCCAGCTGTAGGCAACAATACTTCCATCACTATCCTGGCCACTTCCGGTCAGGCTTACAAAGTTTGTTGGAAGCGTTATGCTTTGATCAGTGCCTGCATTGGCAACGGGTGCCCGGTTGGTAGGGGGTGGCGCTGCATTAACGGTTATCATTGCCGTATCTCTATCGGTTGCGCCACTGTTATCTGTTACAATTAATTCGAAAAGATATATGCCCTGCACCAGGTTAGTAATTGTTGTTTGTGGCGATGATGGTGTTGAAATAGTAAACTGGGCCGGCCCCGAGACCCTATTCCAGAAGTAAGCCGTAATTGTTCCATCGGCATCAATACCGCTGCCACTTAATGTTGCTGCGTTTGCAGGCAGGGTAATATTCTGACTTGCACCGGCATTGGCAACAGGTGGCTGGTTCGGTGGTGCAATTATTATTTGCATATCGTCGGTACCTGTGGCACCGCTACTATCGGTTACGGTAAGCCGGAAAGTATACACACCCTGCACCAAATTTTTTATGGACGTTTGCGCTACCGAATCGTTGACGATTGTAAACTGTGAAGGTCCATTAATCTTCCTCCATTTGTAGGCCACTATAATGCCATCGGGGTCGGCACCGGTGCCTGTCACCATCGCACTATCGGCGGGTGGGTTCATTGTTTTATCCGGACCTGCATAGGCTGTTGGAGCAATGTTTGGCAAAGGAAAGTTACAATCAGTTATGTAATGAATGCCGGCTGCTACAAAGTAATTGGCGGGTGTTGTACCATTAAGCCGCGTATTGCTGCACACTACGTTGTTGGTCGACCACAATGGCGGCCCCCACGTAACTAAAGCAATATTGCCATCCTGCATAGTTGCATTCACACCAATTTTGTTATTGCGTATAATGACTCTTGTACTATCAACTGGCATAGTAGTTTTTGGGCTTACCAAAATATTGGTAGGGTTCCAGGTATTCATCACCCCATTTAAATAACCGCTTGAGTCAATAATGTTGTTCTCGATATAGTTAGTGCCTGCGCCAAAACTAAGTATGCCGTAGATAAACGTGTTTTTGATGGTGTTGTTGAAAACCCGGCAATTCTTCGTCATGCCGCCAATGGAAATACCTGTGCCCTGGTTTTGATCGTATTCAAAACCGCAGTTGGTAATAATGTTGTTGTGTATTTGGTTATACCCTCCATCAGCGCCTGATAATTGTATGCCCGTTCGGTTACAACTATCAATAATCAGGTGGTGAATATTAATGTTCGACAAACGCATGGGAATAAACTGGCGTGGCACGCCATTACAATTAAGTGTACGCTGCCCCGTAGGATCGGTGTTGCCCGCGTAGATACAATCCTGGCCAATATTTTTGAAACGCATGTGGTGTATTTCAATACTGTCCATTACAAAATTTGGATAGTTATAACTGGTATCGCAACGCGGATCCTGCTTAGCCCAAACGCCATAGGTTTTTTTATAAACATCCACCCTTTCCATTTCAATGTTGCGGCTTTTTCCCTGGATGGAAACACCAATACCCGAGCCATCGAAACCTGGGTTATAAACTTTTATCCCATAAAATGAATTGGCGAAACCGCTGCCGGTAATTTTTAAGTATTTACAATCCTTTGCTTCAATACCTGCAGTTAGCCAGGTTTGACCGCCCTCGTTCATAATTACAATTGGGCAGACCGATGTACCGCTGTATTGTTCCATTGCAAAGTAGCTCCATGAATATTGGGCCCGCAACACAAGTGTATCACCCGGGTTTACTGGTAGGTGCCAACCAGTAACCGCAGGGTCGCCATGAATAAACCTTCCGCCATCCGCAGCGGGCACGATGTATTGTTTTACACCATTGCATTGTACCGCAGGTTGTGCCTGTACGTTCACTCTAACAGTATCTTTTGCGGCAGCGCCCTTGTTGTCCAAAACCCTCAATTCAAATTCATAATAGCCTTGTTGCAAGCTGTCAATTTTTGTAATCAGGCTATCTTTTTGGGCGATATAATATCCTGTTGGTCCGGCTATTTTCGTCCAGTTGTATTTAACGATATTACCATCGCTGTCAGAAGCGCTTCCGCTTAGCAAAGTGGAATCAATGGGCAGAATAATAGTTTGCTCGGGGCCAGCATTAACCATTGGCAATTTGTTTGCAGGCAATACAATAACCCTCATGGTATCAATTGCAATTGCTCCAATGTTGTCAGTTCCTGCTAGTGCAAACTGATAGTTCCCGGTTGCAAGACCACGGGCAATAGTTTTTAATGCTAAACTATCCGCAATAGTATATTGAGCAGGACCGGAAATTTTTGTCCACTTAACTGCTACAATGGTTCCGTCAGTATCAACTGCTGCACCATTTAAAGCAATTGAATCGACCGGCATGCGAATAGTTGTATCCGCACCCGCATTTACGTTTGGCGGTTGGTTTGCTGGTGCCAGCACGGTGATCATAACTGTATCTGTACCAAATGCACCTACACTATCGGTAACCCTTAATTGAAAGAAATAAACACCCTGGGTTAATGAATCAACCAAACTTTGCTTATTAGTGGCATCAACAATGAAGTAATTAGGAGGTCCGGAAATTTTGGTCCATACAAAATTGATCGGTTGGCCTTCAGGCTCAAAGCCACTGCCATTTAGTAGTACACTATCCTTTGGCAGTATAATGTTCATATCAGCACCTGCGTTAGCTACAGGCGGTTGATTGGGTTGCGGTGTTGCGTTATTCACCACAACAGTTATTGTATCCGCTGTCACCGCTCCACTATTATCCGTTGCAGCCAGGCTAAACTTATAGGTGCCTGCAACCAAAGCCAAAACTTTTGTTTGAGCAGCAGTAGCATTTTGAATGGAGAATGAAGAAGGGCCATTGATTTTTGTCCATTGATAAAAGGCAATGGTACCATCGGCATCGATTGCGCTGCCGGATAACAGAACACTGTCAACCGGAAGCGTAATTGACTGGTCAGTTCCCGCATTAGTTACCGGTAATTGATTGGGTGGTGGCGGTGCAGCATTTACAGTAACTACAACCGTATCTCTTGTAGCGGCGCTGCTGTTATCCGTCGCAACTAATTCAAATTGATACACGCCCTGCACCAAATTATTTATTGCAGTAACTGCAGTTGCTGGTGATGCAATAACAAATTGCGAGGGTCCCGCAATTTTATTCCACTGATAACTGGCAATGGTTCCATCGGCATCGGTTGCACTGCCATTTAATGTTGTAGTGTTCGTAGGCAAAGTGATTGTAACATCAGTACCGGCATTGGTCACCGGTAATTGATTTGGCGGTGGCGGTGCAGCATTTACAGTAACTACAACTGTATCTTTTGTAGCGGCGCTGTTGTTATCAGTTGCGGTTAACTCAAATTGATAAACGCCCTGCACCAAATTATTTATTGCGGTAACCGCACTTGCTGGCGAGGCAACAACAAATTGCGAGGGTCCCGCAATTTTATTCCACTGATAACTGGCAATGGTCCCATCGGCATCGGTTGCGCCGCCATTTAATGTTGCGGCATTGGTAGGTAGCGTAATGGCAACGTCGCTACCGGCGTTGGTTGCAGGCGGCACATTTGGAAGGCCATTTACAATGACCTGCACATTGGCCGACGCAGTGGCCGTGGTATTATCGGTTACCGTTAACCTGAATACATATGTGCCTGCGATAAGGTTATTTGCATTAGTGGAAATTGCAGACGGGGCGGTAAGAACAGCCGTGTTTGGCCCTGAAACCTGCGTCCAGCTATAACTGGTAATAATGCCGTCGGCGTCACTTGCGGTACCGGAAAGTGTAACAGTATTGATAGGTAAACTTATGGTTTGATCAGCACCAGCAGAAACAGTAGGTGGTTGATTGGGTGGTGGCAAGGCGCTATCGCTCCTTGTGTATTTCAACATCCATTCAAAAATATTTAAGCCCAACTGGTTATTTCTCCAGTTACGATCATAAGCCGTATTCCATGCACTCGGATTATGATCAGCACCGGGTATCCCTGTAACTTCTGCACGTACGGCCGGCGCCGGCGTTGCATTATTAAAAGTAAGGGTTGAGCTATTGGCAAATGACATCCATGAATCTGCAGCACCACAAACACTCCATACTTTACCGCCGTAAGTGCCGCCAGCCAAAGGAATTTGTGCATCTTCGGCGGGTGAGTTAGTACCAGCGGAAGAAACGGGTATAATGGCCGCAAATTTTTGCGCAGCCGCAGGGCCATTTGTGTAACACGACCACGACCCTGCACCACCCGCCGAGAGACCGGTAACATAAATCCTGGTTGTGTCAACCCGGTAGCGGGTTACAATATCTTTCAGCATCCATTGAATAGAACCCCAGGCATACGACCAACCTGGTGCCTGCGGCGATACAACAATGAATTTATAGTTCTGTCCGTTGACTGGGTTTACCGCTTCGGGGTTCCAACCATTGGCAATATGTTGGGGCAAGGCAGTTGAAATAAGATTGTTTAGGCTGCCCACGGTTGTGCCGCCTTCGCCTGCTCCATGCAAAAAAATAATGAGTGGATATTTTTGGGTTGGGTTGGTAGCATAATCAACCGGAAGCCATGTTAACCCATAAGTTGGGGTACCCCATGCAGTGCTTGGAAATTGATCCACATTTTGGCGACCAATTACGGTTTGGGCATTTAATTGGAGAAAGACGAATGCGTTAAGCATCATCAGGAGTAATACGCTTCTGGCTTTCATTATACTGGATTTGTTAGGATTGGTTCGGATACTAAATGTGATGACAGAAGACTGGTTTTGCTACCTGCAACCATGGGCTGTTTTGATTTTGATGGGTTAATTATTTAGTCCAGGGCGCAACGGAAGATTTTTTTTCCAGGGCAGGATTTAATAACTGACACACTCAAACACCACCAAAACGCACATTGTTTTCAATTATACTTGTTCTTCAAGGCACTAAAAAACCACTCGGCTATCACACCGCTAAAGTAGAGGCGGCAGCCAATAATAATAAGAGTGAAACTGCTCTTATTTTATTTCAATTTCAGGGGGGATATACCAGACACGGCAGGGTAGAATTACGAAAATTATTGGGTACTAAATTTCAGCCTCTTCAATAATTTGTTTTTACGACTTGTGATGCGTGAACCAATGTCGTAATCATGTACGGCTCTGTTTAGTTTTGCAAAGAAGGCCCGGGATTGAAAAAGAAAAAAATTAAAACGGTTCGACTGGGCATTTACCAGCATCAACCGCCCATATTCGCGGTAGTTATGCTTTTTTGCACTAAAGGCGGTGGTGATTGCATTCCAGTCGTCGTGCGGATTGACGCCTATTTTTTGGTATAGTTCCCCGCCACCAACAGGCAAGGTGTGTTTCATAATAATGCTATCAAAAACCACCAGTTTGTTTGTAGGATAACCCAACAATTTCGACCACACCGAATCGACTCCCCAGCTTGATTTATTGCCAATGAAAGAAGGCAGGCAAAGCTTTAGGGCAGTGGAATGGAACAGCGGCGCCATCACTTCTATCTGCCCAACAAAACGGCAAAAACTTTTTGGTTGCTGCTTAAACATGGGCCAACTGCAAAACGAGTCTTTTGAAAGAGAAGCCTGACTGATTGCTGTATTAAATGTATGGCTCAGTAAAAACATTTGGTTGATGCCGCGGGTATCAATCTCAATATCGTCATCTAAAAAATAAAAATAGTCGTACTGCTCCAACCACTCAGGGTGGTGTTGTGTAAAAAGTTGGTGCAGCATAATGTATTTAAAATCCCTGAAGTGTAAAAAATATTCGGCATCGGCGTATTTGGCCGGATCATTTATTTGCTCATGATAAAACAACAGGCAAAGGTCAAATTCTTTTTCATTTTTAAATTGTAGCCACTTGTCTTTAAAAAGATGCGCTTTGTTACCGCAGGGAGCTATTACAATATTTCTTGGCATCATTTAAAAAAGAAGTTAGTGCTTTAATTGTCTTGTAAATAAAGATGCGGCAAGGTAGCCAAACTTTGTTTTTTGTGTAAAGTAAATATGCACAAGTTTTGCCGGCAAGTACAAAAAAATTGAATGTAACACCGGCCGGCTTCCTTTAGTTTCTGTTGCCATTGTTTTCGCAAACAACCAGATTTGTGTATGTTTGAACGCCTTGCGTAAATGTATGCCCACTTCAGTTACAATTTTCAAACACTTATTATTCTGAATTATGGTGCAGCATCGTAAAAGCAATTCCTTGTTTAATGGCGTATGGTTATGAAAATTGCCCATTTAATTCTTACACATAAAAACCCTGCGCAAACGCAAAAGTTGATTGAAGCTTTGCAACATCCTTACCACGATTTTTTTATTCACCTTGATAAAAAAACCAACGAAGAACCATTCAGTTATTTGTACGAAAAAGAAAATGTTTACCGCATTAAAAACCGCACAAAAATTTATTGGGCCGGTTGGGGTACAATACAAGCTACGCTCAATGGCTTTGCCGAGATTTTACCCGGAAATTACGATTACATCAATGTTATTTCGGGGCAAGACTTTCCGATAAAAAACGCGGAGTACATTTATCAGTATATAAGAAGCAGGCAGGGCACGGAGTTTATTACTTGCCATTCAATTGATGGTGAATGGGCCGAAGCGGCATCGCGGGTACGCAACTACCATCTTATTAACTGGCCCATACCAGGCAAATACCGCTTAGAAAAAATAGTAAACGCCATCATGCCTGCAAGAAAATTTCCATTGCCTTACCAATTAGTGGGGCGGGCTAACTGGTTTACGTTAACGCAGGACGCCGTAAAATATCTTATGCAATTTTTAAAAGAACATCCACAGGTAGTACGATATTTTAAATATTGCTGGGGTGCCGATGAATTTATTTTCTCTACAATACTCTATCATTCAAAATTTAGCCAGGCCATAAAAGATAACCTTGTATATGTTGACTGGACTGGGCAAACAAAAGGTCATCCACGCATATTAACCCAGCAGGATTTGCCGGCCCTTATTGCATCGGAAAAATTATTTGCCCGAAAATTTGATGAGGAAGTTGACGCCGGTGTAATAACCGCTTTGCAACAGCAAGTAACCAAACTGCCGTTGGCCTCTTAAACTGCAATCATGTTTATCAAAAGACAGAGCACCATATTTTTTTTTATTTTACTGCTGGTAACACTTGCTGCCTTTTTTTATTTGCATAGGCCTGCAACAGGCATCGACGATGGCAACATTTTTTTAACCTACGCCAAACATTTTTCGCGAGGCGAAGGTTTTGTTTTTAATACCGGAGGCGAAAAAGTGGAGGGCTTTACATCATTGCTCTGGGTTTTAATTTGCGCAGGGTTTTATGTTTTTACTTCGGCACCCGAACTGCCATTGATGATTTTTTTGCTCTTGCTGTCAACTATTACAGTTACTATGGTGTACAGAGAGGCGGAAAAAACGATGCAGCTAATACATCCACAATTTGCCACCCGCTTTTTCTTTCCCGCCTTTTGCCTTTTTCTGCTTTGCGTAGGGGTATCATTTGCCACCTGGTCGGTGCTGAGCCTTATGGAAAACGGCCTCTGGAATTTTTTGTTTTTAGCGATAGTGGTCGTGCTGCACAAGTATCTGCGCACCCGAAAAATTACCGGCCTGCAAAAAACTGCTTTGCTTGGCGCATCCGTTCTTCTACTCCTTACCCGCCCCGAGGCATTGGGTTGGATCATCTGCTTCGTTTTTTTTACAGGAATTTTGGAATGGCTGAACCAAAAAAAACTTTCGTTCACGGCCACCTATTTAGTTTTGGCTTTAGTGGTTGTGGCAGCGCTTGTTTCTTTGAGAATTTCTTATTTTGGCTTCCCCTTTCCAAATACCTATTACGCCAAAGTATCTGATCAACCCATTTATAACTTTTTAGAAGGTTTTTATTACGCCGTAGGTTTTGTTACCAGCTTCAATTTCGTCATTACACTATCGGCCATTCTATTGTTTACCATGGTCTTTTTTTATTGCAGAACAGCGTTCGCCTCTTATTTAAAAAAAGGAGAAGACAGTAATGGTAACACTGCATTGACCGCGGTTGTGTTTATAACTTTTATCATTGCCATCGCACTTGCGTTACCTCTGTTAACCGGGGGCGATCATTTTGGGGGCTATAGATTTTACCAGGGTGTTTTGCTGTTATTTGCCTGGGCTATACCGTCAACCATTTACCTGTACCGCCAAGCTGTAGTTGGTAAAAACAGAAGGGCTGTATCAACAGTTGCTGTTGCTGCGCTACTAATTGTATGCGCCAATTTTTTTGAAACTATTTATAAACTAAAGAACAGCCCAAAAACTACAATTGCCGTTGAATTTGCCCTGGCCGCAAATGGCAGAAAACTTGGAATGGAAATGAATGAATTCTGGCCCGGAGCCAAGCCATCAATTGGAATAATTACCGTAGGTGGATTTGCACTGGAATACACCGGCGCCACGGTGGATTTAATGGGCTTGAACAATATTGAAATGGGACATAGCCCCGGTGACAGAAAAGGTTTGAAGAACCACGCGGCTTTTAATAAAGATGTATTTTATAACATGAACCCCAACCTGTTGCTGCCGCACACGGTGAGCAACGAAACAGCGGCGAAACGACGCGTGGCCGAAATGCAGGGGCCCTTTAATTTTGAGAACATTGCGATGAAGAATATTTTTAACGACACCACATTCAAACAAAAATACACGCCGGTGTTGATTGCAAATAACAGCAAGCAGGTGTTTGCATTTGCCAGCAATCAATTTCTTTCATCATTAAAAAAAACGGAAGCATTGGTGGTAAAAGAAGTCGCTTTTTAATCCAGGACTTAATGAGGGGTTTGTTTGTTTTCACGCACAATCTCATCAAACAGTGATACAAAATTTTCCGCCCATTTATCCCAGTTCAGCCGTTCTTCAAAACGCTTTCTGCTTGTTTGCACCAATTGATGATAGCGTGGCAAATCGTAAAAAATTTCTTTTATCAACGTTGCATATTCATTGCTACCGGCTGCCAATGGCAGGCAATAACCGTTGACTCCATCCACCACCACATCGCTTACTCCACCAACATTAGTGGAAATGGCGGGTACACCATATGAGTTGGCTTCGCAGGCAACAAGTAAAGAACAATCGGCCCGAGTAGGCAATAGTAGAAAATGCACAGAGGAAAGAATCTGCACAAAACGGTTGTGGTCTTCTTTTTTATTTTTATTAAGAAACGGAATTACTTCCATGGAGGGATGTTGAAATTGTGGCGGAGGAATACAGCCGCAAACGATGAGCTTTGCTTTTATGCCCGCTTCATGCAATGCTTTCAAAGTATCAAACGCAATGCTACCACCCTTGCGTTCCCACTCAACGGCCAGGTAAAGCAATGTGATTGTTTGATTTTGCAACTTGTCGAAAATGGTAGATGCAGCCGGTACAAAATCAATGTTAGCGCCGAGGGGCATAATATGTATTTTCTGTGCTGGTACCTTGTAGTCGTTTATTGCCGATTGCGCTGCCCAATTTGAAGAAAGAATAACACGACTGCAGTTGTGCAACGCCTTTTGTTCAACATGGTTTCCCTCCCATTTGGAGAGAGCGGGAATATTTTCGAACTCCCATTTATAAAACTCACTAATCAGTTTAAAGGTGGCATCGGTTACATAAATAAGTGGAAGAGTTGTTTTAAAAAAAGCCAATTCGGTTGATGCCGCCGGCGCCACGATACAATCATAACTGCGTCCCTTCATCTTTTTTTTCAACACACCGGCATAATAAGCAGCAGCTAAAAGACTGTGTTTGACATCGTATTCCTTTTTAAAAAAAATGCGAATGAATTTTGCAACGGCCCGCAGCATTTTGGCAACCGTTGGCGAGGGTTCAATGGGTCCTAAAAAATCAACGTCTCCTACATTACGTTGCAGCGATTGTCCCAGGTAATAAGTAATGCCGCTCCACGAGCGTTTGTCTAATGGATCGTTTACGCAGAGGTAGGCAATGCGCAACCTGCGGGTTGGTCTGTCCATTTTTGAAGACATGGTATCGGCCATTAATTTTTCTCCCATACGGTAAAAAATCCGCCGGTAAACTGGTAAGGCAGCAGGTCGGCAATTTTGCAATCAATTTTTTGAAGGAATTTTATGCGCTTGGTTAAAAGCGAAAAAGGAAATACATCTTCTACAAAATTTGCTTTTCCAAAACCCGTTATTTTAAATCCATGTTGATGCGACAATTTCTCCAGATCGGCTTTTGAAAAAAACTGGATGTGATCAAGATTGTCGGCAGCCGATTGTACCGTGGTGCCTTTATACCCGAGCGATGTTTTAATTTTTACAACTGTGCGCCAAAGCCAGTTGTTTTTTTTACGGAGGTTTAAAATGGGTTTGGTTACCAATGCTTCCCTTGGGCCATTCCCATTGGGAACGGTAATAATGAGCTTACCGCTGTCGGCCACTGTATGATACAGCACTTTTAGCAAAGCACCGGGGTCGTTCAAATGTTCAAGCACTTCGCTACAAATAACGGCGTCGTATTTTTCGCCCGAGGCCACTAATTCCTCAGCGCTTTTTTTGAGAAATTGTACGTTTGCCATTGGCTGAATGGCATTCGCCATTTCAATTGTTTTATCACTAACATCAATACCCAACACGTTAAAACCCAGCCTACCTAAATGCCGGCTTATTACGCCGTTGCCGCAACCAACATCTAAAATTTTTGCACCGGGTGGTAACGTTTGCTGCAAAACATTTGCAATAAAATCAACCCGCTTTCTATCGGCAATGCGGTTGTACTCGTAGTTATTAGTGGCTGTGTTCATTAAAAGAAGGATTATTAATTTTTGTTTTTGTGTGCACGGTATGAATGAAAGTTTTGTTGGCCTTTTTCATACCAAATAAAGTACCGGCCATTACCATAATAGCACCAGGTAATTTGTTCAGCGCCGCCCATAAATCTTTATTAATAAGCTCTGTTGGCAAAGCTATAAAAAGGCATAGCAGGTACAGGAACAAAACAAATACCGAAGCGAATCCCCAGGCAGTATGCAGCAAAAAGCCGGCAACAATCAATAGGGGTAAAATAATAAGTAGAAAGGCGCGGGGCAGCACAAGGTTGTTGGCCACCGCCAGGTTAAAATAGCTGAAATTTCCTCTCAACAATTGTTTGCAAGCGGGAACAAAAAATTTTTTTAAATAGATAAACTGGCTCGACACCCATCGTTTACGTTGTTGTTGAAAGGCCTGCGATGATTCAACTTTTTCATCAAAAACAATTGCGTCTTCCAGGTACCTGATTGAAATGCCCTGCTCCACAATTTTTAACTGCATTATTTTATCAAACCCACCCACTGCCTCAATGCCAGCCATTACCTGCTTAAGGTTCGCATATTCAAACGCCATTCCCGACCCAATTACTGATGACGAGAGACCGATGGCATTAGCCCCCTTCCTGAAAATA
This sequence comes from Chitinophagales bacterium, assembly GCA_031425835.1. GTDB lineage: Bacteria > Bacteroidota > Bacteroidia > Chitinophagales > Chitinophagaceae > Flavisolibacter. Next base: position 32,321 of record JANPKD010000049.1, on the reverse strand, counting down.
TTGTTGTTTATCCCTTCGCTACACGCATCGAGAACAGCAAAGGCCGAGTCGAGGTTTTTTGCCACCCTTCTACCCTGTACGGCCTGGGCACCGGCAACAAAGGCAGTGTTTATTTTGTTTAAAAAATCTTTGGCCAGAATATTATCCGCGTCGCAAATTAAAGCTATGTCGTATGGTTTTATAATAGTGTGAAACGCCTGATTAAGTGCCTTGCTTTTAGTGCTTTTTTCAAACGACACTTCCAATACATGCACTTGCAGTTTTTTAAGCTGTTCAATTGTTTTGGGTTGAAATGAGTCGGCAATGATGTAAACATCGTAAAGATTGGCCGGGTAGTTTTGCCTAAGCAAATGAGTGGCTGTGGCGGTGATAATTCCATCTTCTTTATATGCAGGAACCAGTATTGCAATGCGGTTTTTGGGTTCGGCTATTTCAGAGGTAGCAGATGCGTGTTTAAAAAAAAGTCGGCCCCATAAAGCCAACACAAAAAGGTAGATCACCGAGCATGCCGCATACAGAAAAGCGATGGTGAAAACTATGTGTAGTATAGAGGTTAACATGGAGTCTTCATAATAATTAGGTGCAAATATTAGCTGGTACAGATTTTTGCCGGAGGCCAAAATAAATCAATTTAGCTGAAATGCCCTATTACCCTTTTATCTTTAGCGGCAATTACCTGCAATGTACCGGCCGCATATGGCTTGTAATTTTCAGTGAAAAAAGTTTTTTACCCAACACAATTTGCAAACATTGCCCGCCATGCTTTTTTGGAAAATCCTCTTCTTTACCAGTTGCTTCATTATTTTTTACAATTACCTGGGTTATGCCCTCCTCGTTTATTTTTTTAACTTCTTCAATAAAAAAAATAAGGAAGACGCTCCAGTTTATGAACCCGGCGTTTCGTTTATTGTTGCTGCATTCAATGAGGAAGATTGTATTGAAAAAAAAATACTCAACTCATTAGAGCAGCACTACCCCCAGGAAAAAGTTGAATACCTATTTATTACCGATGGCTCAACCGACGGCACAAATGAGATAATAAAACGGTACCCTCAAATCAGATTATTACACACTCCGGAACGAAAAGGGAAATCTGCGGCGTTAAACCGGGTGGTAGCCGAGGCTGCAAACGACATTCTGATATTTAGTGATGCCAACACTTTATTGAACAATGAAGCGACCAGCCTCATTGCCCGGCACTATCAAAACCCCAAGACCGGCGGCGTGGCGGGAGAAAAAAAAGTAATTGCCCTGGAACAGTCGAATGATGAGGTTGGCGCAGGCGAAGGACTTTACTGGAAGTATGAGTCGTTACTCAAAAAATTGGATTCGGATTTTTATTCGGTGGTTGGTGCCGCCGGCGAATTGTTTTCGGTACGGCGACACCTTTATGAGCCAGTGGCCGAAGATGTAATTCTTGACGACTTTATCATTTCAATGAAAGTGGCGCAAAAGGGCTACCGTATCGTGTACGAACCTGATGCCTACGCCATGGAGTTGCCATCGTTTTCAATGGAAGACGAAAAAAAAAGGAAAATACGCATTGCTGCTGGTGGCTTCCAGGCCATGGCAGTCCTGTCGTCTCTGTTTGCCTTTTGGCGGCAGCCCAAACTTTCATTTCTATACATCTCGCACCGGGTACTCCGCTGGACGGCAAGCCCACTATGCCTTTTGATGGCCTTTGTTGCCAATGTGCTAATTGCTTTGCTCAGCAATGAATTATTTTATCGCATAGCCTTGGCACTCCAATGTATTTTTTACGTGTTGGCAATTGCTGCGGCAGTAATGCCCCGTCAACTAAAAAACTTTAAGCTCGCCAAGCTGGCATACTATTTTGTTTTTATGAACCTGTCAGTCATTCGTGGATTTTTTAGATTCCTCAATGGTGGCCAGCCCGCGGCCTGGGAAAAGGCAAAACGTATGAAAAGCCATTAGCCAAAATGATTTTTGATTAGATCTCCTCCAACGAAAAACGTGTGTGGGACCGGAATTGCCCATGGTAAATGTTTTTCCGATCAGCAATGAATGCAAACCACTAAACAATTCTTTCTAAAAAATACTTTGTTAACTGTGCTCAAAATGGCGCAGGCGTTATGATTCGCTGTTTTTAAATGTTAATTTCGACCCTTAAATTACCCTAATGGACTTTATTTATTTTTTCAGAGTATTACTAAAACGTAAATGGCTGATTATTGGTGCTGCATTGCTGGCCGCCACGGTGGCCTTTTTGCTGACTATGAACCAGCCAAAGGAGTACCGCTCATCGGCGCAAATCTCTACTGCCTTTACGGTTAGTGAGCAGGTAAGAGTAGCTGACAACTTTAGTTTTTATGAGGCGGAAACAAAGTTTAATAATGCGATTGTTACCTTCACATCTCCCTCTGCCATTAGTTTGCTTTCGTACAATCTTATTCTGCACGATTTAGATAGTAGTCAAAAACCATTCAGGCAGTTGACCGAGGAGCAGAAGCAATCCGACTTATACAGACAGATCAATCAGACTGAGGCCAAAAAAACCTTTCGGGAAAAACTGATGAGTATGACCCCGCTTACTTCGTTTAAACCCGAGGAAAGAAAGCTATTGAATTTCCTTTCGCTTTATGGCTATGATAACAAGTCCATCACCGGTAATTTAAATGTTTACCGCCTTGAGCGAACCGACTATATTCAAATTGACTACGTGTCGGAAAACCCGGAGCTCTCCGCATTTGTAGTAAACGATGTTTTCCAGCAATTTTTACGCTATAATAAAGATCAGAAGGGTATCAACTCCAAAGAATCAATTGATACGCTGCGTAGCCTTGTTGAAAAGAAAAAAGAGGAACTGGCCGTAAAAAACGCTCTGCTCCGCAACACCGGTTATGTTGACGAAGGCACCTCGGGCAGTAGCGCATTAGAAGTTGCTGGTAATTTGCAGGAAAGGCTGGAGGAAGCAAAGGCAAAACTAAACGACCAGGAATATGACCTGAAATCGGTGAACCAAAAGATTGCCGCTATTGGTGGCCGCACCGTTGAAAGAAGTAATTCGGGCAATAACAACGAAGAAATTATTGCGGCAAGAAAAGCAAAAAATGAAGCCTATCGTGATTACCTCGACAACCCATCGGATGATGGGCTGAAAAGAAAGTGGGAACAACTCACTACCGAATACAACCGCCTGGTTAGAACAGCTGGTGGCGATGGTGGTGGCACAGTCAACCGTAGTTCAAACAATGATAATCTGGAAAGATTACGTAATGAAAAAACTGATCTCGAAAACGACATCCTTGCATCGCGAAGCACAATAGGTAGTTTAAGTAGCCAAATCAACCGCTTAAAAGGCGAGGCCATTTCCAATTCCTCACGTGGAGAGAGTATTGAAACGCTCAAAAAAGACCGCGACCTGGCCAACCAGGAATATTTGGATGCACAAAGAAAGTTTAGCAATGCCACCGATGTAACAAGCTCCGGCGTAAACAACTTTCGACAGGTAGTGCAGGGACAACCGGCAATAGAGCCCGAACCATCGAAGAGAAAACTAGTGGTGGGTATGGCCGGCGCCGCGGCACTCGTAACTACCATGCTCATTATTATTTTTCTTACCTATCTCGATTCTTCCATAAAAACGCCTTACATCTTTCAAAAGATAGTTGGCCATAAGCTCATAAGCATGGTAAACTTTATGGACCTGAAGAATAAAAACATTGCAGACATTGTTGCTAAAAAAGAAGAGGCTGATAATTGGCATGAGCGCAATAAGCTCAACACCTTCCGCGAATCGATACGCAAACTGCGTTTTGAAATTGAGCACACAGGCAAAAAGGTTTTCTTGTTTACAAGCACCAAAAAAGGCCAGGGCAAAACCACACTTATCCAGGCCCTCTCCTACAGCCTTAGTTTAAGTAAGAAAAAAATCCTGATCATAGATACTAATTTCTGCAACCCCGATCTAACCACGCAATTAGATGCGGAGCCTGTTCTGGAAAAAATGGTTCCCTATAAAGCCGATGGTAAAGCATTGGTTGAGCAGGTGAAGGTGTATTCGAAAGATGTGAGTGATGGATTTATTTTTGTGATTGGCGCCGAGGGCGGCGACTATACTCCCTCTGAGGTACTTCCGCGGGAAAACCTGTTACATCATTTGCAATCGCTTACCTCTGAATTTGATTACATTTTTCTTGAAGGCCCGCCATTGAATGATTTTTCGGATAGCAGGGAACTGGCGCAATATGTTGATGGAGTAATTGCCGTATTTTCAGCTCAGCACATCATCAAGCAGATTGACAAACAGAGCATCAGTTTTTTTAAAGAACTGAACGGCAAATTTTGCGGTTCCATACTTAATATGGTCGATCTCAAAAACGTAAACGTGACATAAAACCCCGGTGAAGTTTACAGCACAAAAATAAATATTTTGAATAGTAGCCATTTTTGGCCCACATTATTTAATCTTGTACTGTAATAATTTTCCCGGGGGTTTAAATTATCGAATAATTAAACCACTTGAAATCAATGAACATTTTACATTCAACAGAAAGCATAAACAGACAAAACTTGACTGCAGCCAAAACAAAGTTCTTTACAAAAAGGAACGCTCGCATCCTATCTATACTTATTGTTGTTTGTATTTTTTCTTCGGCGCAGGCACAGAACAATAATGTGAGAAATGAGGCAATGAGGCTGGCAAACGATACCGCCGATGCACGCATTGAAGCAAAACTTGTGGAACTGGCGCTGAAAGGGCCGATGTTTATTGGAAGCATACACCAGAACAAGATTACCGAGTATCAACTGAGAGGTGCAAAAAATGCCTGGCTAAATTTACTTACCCTATCGACAAATTATAACGATCAGAGTTTTACCCAAACCAACCAGACCATAGTTTATCCAAAGTACTTTTTTGGTTTAACCATACCGCTGGGAACTTTGCTAAGCCGCACAGAAGTAAAGGCTGCAACCGAACAGGTGCAAATAAGCAAAATAAACCAGGAGCAGCTGCGAAGAAATATAACCGCCGATATAATTGGCAAATGGAAGCAGTACAAATCAATGTCGGCTTTAATTGCGCTGGAAAACGAAATGCTGAGTGATGTAGACGCTGCACTTTTACAAAGCGAGGAAAAATTTAGAAACGGAACGATCACTATTGAAGCATACAATGCATCGCAACGGAGTAAGAGCGATGAGTTAGCCAAATTAATCAACTTGCGTTTGCAGCAAGACCTATTGAAACTGGAGATTGAAAAAATGATAGGTACCCCACTGGAAACTGTTGTAAAAAAATAAGCAGCAGTTTTCGTCGGTATCCATTCTATTGAAAAATTCAAACCCTTAAGTAGCAGTTGTATGACAGCTTTACGCGAAGGCATGGGGAGTTTTTTTTCCAGGGCTTTCAATACGTCCATTCTTGAGAAAAACAGGCTTCAATGGGTTGACTACCTGCGGGGGATTGCCATACTGTTAATTGTATACAGGCACGTATTGGTAGGCATACAGCGAGGTAATATAGTTGTGCCCCAATTTTTGATTGATGCAAATATGGTTTTCTACAGCTTTCGGATGCCGTTGTTTTTCATTCTCTCAGGTCTTTTTATTAGTAAGGCCGTTAAAAAACATTCGCTTAAGTCTTTATTGGGTAATAGGTTTGAGTTGCTCATGTACCCTTACATTGTTTGGGCTGTTATACAAATCACACTACAAATTGCTTTATCGGCCGTTACCAACTCGGTGCGTGGGTTTGAAGATTACCTCTCCATAATTTACCAACCCCGCAGCCTCGATCAGTTTTGGTTTCTGCCCGCCTTGTTTAATACAACACTCGTTTACTTGTTGGTAAAAACAAAATTAAAAGCACCACCGGGTGCACAACTTATTTTGGGCTTAGTGTTGTATTTCTGCTCCCGTTTTTTTCAGGAGGTAAGTATGATCTCGGACTGGATGGCATTCTATTTTTTCTTTGCGTTGGGCGATGTAATTAGCCAGCCATTTTTCAAAACCAAGTCGCAGCGTTTTTTTAACCACCCCCTTTCGTTGGTACTGATCATTCCAATTTTTATTCTTGCACAGCGATATTACCTTGCCAACAGCCTAAGTGTGCTCGCTTTAAAGAACAATACCTTTTTGTCCAGGCCCGATTACCTGGCACATTTTAGAGACCAGGTTGACTTTTTATTTATAGCAATAATTGGCTGCATCAGCATGTTCATCCTTGCCTTTCGGTTGCAAAATGCAAAAATCCTGTCCTTCTTGCGCATTCTTGGCTATCACTCTCTTTACATATACGTCAGCCATGTAATTGTAACCGCATTTGTGCGACTCTCGCTAATCATTGTATTTGAATCGGCCGATCCGGTTATTATCCTTTGCATCAGTATTTTTCTGGGAATTGTGGTGCCGATTATGTTTTATAACCTCCTGGTAAAAAATGGCCCCCTTTGGTTTTTATTTAATTACCGTAGAAAAAAAAATAAACAAGAAGCCACTCCAGTATCAGCACCACAAGTAGTTATTGCCGCACCCGCTGCCATGCCCCTCATTAAAACAGTGGCAAGCAATGCAGATCATGCGGAGAATGGAAACGGCGCTTAAGGTACCGGCAATTGTGCTTCGCTTTTCAACTGCCCTGGTTGTTGCATCTCTCCAGTCTTTTTTACAGGAAACAATACTTCTTTCAACCGCAGAAACGGACTTTCGAAGTACCGAAAACTTAATTGAGCAACTAAATAAACCACCGCAGCGTAAGGAATAAATCGCAGCAACTTCAAACTGTAATCAGTAGTTGGCAATAACCTTTCAAAAAAATAAACAAGTATGGCCCAATGAAAAACATACATGCCATACGACACCCCACCAATATTGGTTAGCCACTTTGCTTCCAGCCACTTTTGTAGCCAGGTTTTTTTGTTGCCGATGCCTGCAACTACGAATAAAACCACTGAGGCAAAGGCAAAATTCAGCAGCGTGTAATGCCAGGCGTACTCCAAATTAGTTGTGAGATTATGCTGGTAGCCTAAGTGCAATAAATAATTTCCGGTGCCTGCATCCAAAAAACTAAATAGCCCGGCAAACAATGCCACAGCTACACAAACAAACATGAACAACCTGGCCTTTTTTATCTTTTTATGCAAACAAAAAATTGGAATGGCCGCACCAACAAAAAATGCCTGCAAATGGGTTAGAGTATTCCAGTAAACGGCATCAACTGCCGCAAACGGTGCAAGGCCTGCATTCAAATAATATCTTCCCAATAAAAAATGGAGCAGAGGAGATAAAAATATAACAATGATGATAAAAAATTTCAGCACCCGTGCGGGCAGAAAAAAAATCAGCAGGGGAAAAAAAAGATAGAACTGCTCTTCAACTGACAGAGACCATAGGTGTGTAAACAGCGGATTGCCCTGCCAACCATCAAAGGTGCGGGTAAAATTAAACGTGTAGGTGGCTAAGTACACAATATTGCTGGTGTAGTAGGCCGGAAATTGAAAGAGCAGGTAGGTAACCCCGAGAAAAATAAGCCAGCCAAAATAAAGTGGAAAAATACGCAGCGACCGGCGAGCCCAAAAGTTTTTCAACTTAGCTGCATTTGTTTGGCCACCAAACTTTGCCTTCCATAAAATACCACCAATTAAAAACCCCGACAGGACAAAAAAGAGTTGAATACTTACCCATGCAAATGGCAATATTCCAGAGTGATAAGCCATCATCATCAGTATCGAAACACCTCTTAACCCGTCAAGCCCTTTGATATGTTCAATATTTTTTTCCGGCATGTTAGTAGTACAAACATGTTACGCCAATGGGCAATGATGTAGCAAATTGTCGCAGGCTTCTTCGCAAGTTATCTGCTTCAATACGGTTAGCCGCATAGAAGCTAACCCTATCATCGCCATTCACTACGTTGTTTTTTATTTTCCATGCAGCAACTTTTATCCAATTTGGCGGCAACGATTTGCCGATCCAGCTATCATACACAATTCCAATCTCTACTTTTTTTTCGCGGCTAAGTGAATCTAAAAACCCGCTATTCCAGTGACCCATTTTTTTACTCTGTGCAACTTCGATATCGGCCAAACCCCATACATCAAAAATGCGGGCATTGCTAAAAAAAGACACGGCGCCAATATCATTAGCAGCAACAACACTGTTGTTATAATGGGTATTTACAAACCGCGCCATTTGGTATTGTTGTTCGTAAATGTTTACCGACGCCTGCCCGGCCTTGCTGAAAGCTGCTACGCTGCGCAACACCAATGGAAATAAAAGGAAGAACAGTATGAGAGCAGTACCAGCACGAAAAAGAAAATTCCTTTCTGCTGCCATGTATTTGGCATTTTGATACAACACCCCGCACCCGAATATTATACCACTTAAAATCAGGTATGCTTCGTAGCGATAAAACTTGCCGGTATCGGCCAGGGCAAGATGGAGAAAAACGCCACCGGTTAGTAATGTAAGGGAGGTGAATGCCTGTGTGTTTGTAATTCGTTTGTAAAACAAAACAAACACCAACAGCAGAGTGATTAAAAGTTTTTGGGTAGCCAGCAACGTTACCCCCGAAACAGCAAAAGTAAATTTTTGTAGAAGTATGTTTTCGAACGTTTGAAACAACGATCCACCAGTAGCACCCGCAACCGATTTTACCATTACTGAGTTGGGCAAAAAATAACTACCCATTATCACCGAGTACACACCAAAAATAAAAACGGGCAGGCAGGCTACTGCGCCAAGCAACAACGCCTGTTTCCATTGCTTTTTAAACACCAGGAGAACACAGGAAAGGAAAAGAATAAATAAACCTTCGTACCGGATGGTAACCATCAGCAATGCAAACAGATAAAGCTGCCAGGGGATTTTTGCAGGTGTTGCATTGTTGTTTTGTTGCACCCAGTTTGAGAATCGGGTTAAAAACAAAAAAGTAAAAAGACATTGCAACACATGCTCCATACCGCTGATGATAAGAATGGGCAACGGGGTAATAAAAACAACCAGCAACAAAATCAATAATGTGGCTTTGAATGAAACCTGTTGTTTAAGCCATTGCTGAATACAAACAAGCAACACGAGTGCTGCAATACAATTAATAATAAGGGGCAGAAAATTGTTAACCGAAAACAATACAGCTGATGCCGAAAGAATCAGGGTGTAAAGAATGGAAGATGATGCGGAACCGAATACACCATTGTTGATTCCCCAGGTTCCGTTTTCAACAAGGTTTTTGGCTATTTGCAGGTGGATGTACGCATCATCAACAGGGTAAATAAAATTGCCGCCTGAATGCTGCTTAATGGCTACTACATACAAAACAACAGGAAGAAAAGTAGCAACAACAGCTGCTCCAAAAATAATGAGGTGAATACTGTTTAGAGAAAAACGATTTTTCATGCAGTGTGTGGTATGCTCAAGACTACTTTAACAAAATCAGATCGGCAGTCTCTTCTGTTTTTCTGTCAATATAAGGCAGTTTAAGAAGAATAGCTATCAAGGGGTAGTACACCACAATATCAGTAATCTGCCCAATTGTTTCCTGTGCATACTCGCCAATGTAAAACGAGAAAATGGAAGCGGTAATGGCTGCGTATAAAATTTTTAATCGTTGCGTATGGGTACTAAAATAAGTTCTTATCCCCGTTTTTATTACAAGGAAATATAAAACGCAGATCATGATTAAGCCAATCCACCCCGTTTCCAAAGCCTTTTTCAAATAGCCACTATCGGGCGGAAACCCGGCAAGGTAATGACCGGGGTTGTGCCGCAAACCATTGCCACCTGTTGTACCGAGCCCGCCGCCAATAGGATGTTTCCAGATGTATGGTTGTATTGTAGCACGGTTGGCGTTGCGCACCTTAAACGACTCATCGTCGCTACCTGCAAAACTTGAGCGAATGCGAATGATAGTGCTGTTGGCATAAGGCCCGTACATAACCACCACAAACACCAGTGCTGAGGCAATGGCAAAAAACCGCGTGGCTTTTTTATTAATGGTAAGCATAATAAAGAGGCCGATGCCGGCAACCACCATTACATTGGCTGTACGGGTGCCGGAGTACGACATGCCCAGCAACATGATGAGTACACCGGTGAGCAACACAATTTTTACCGGCCAGCTTTTTTGGTGCCAGGCAATGATGATGTAAATAATACTACAGGAAGCCATCACCACACCGTATGCTGTGGGGTCCGACATGGTGCTGAACTTTCTAAAATCGCCCATAATAAAATATAGCCCAAAACGGTTATCATCGGCATGCACCCAAGCCAGTTCAAAATCAAAAAGCCCATGCCACTCCTGTATGCAACCATACAAACCTGTTACAACACACAATACAAAAAGCACGGTGAAAAATCGCCTTATTCTTCTGTAATCGGTAAATAAATTATACGCTATAAATAAAAGAAAAACAGACCCCAGAAACCGACGAAAGGTTTGTAGCCAGCCGTCAAACGATCCGCCAGAGGGATTAAATAATTGAAGGAGTAAATAAAATAAAAACACAAGCATGGCAACTACAACCGGAGTCTTTACAAAACTATTGAAGGTGCTGCGCAGGTTGCCCCGTTTGAGTAACAGGCTGAGAAAGGTGGCGCCGATTAAAATATCAACAACTATCCCAACCTGGAAGGCATCGTTAAACAAGTACCTTGATAAATGAAAGGCAAAAAAGGCGTAAAATATATTGATGTATAAACCAGTTTCGGTGTTTACCATGCAGGCCACAACAGTAAAAAACCCAAGTATCAAACCAAAAAGGCCTAAGCCTACAAAAGTTTGGGTGGCAATCAGGTAACCAAAAGCAGCGGCAATAGCGGCAATAAAAAAATAACCCAGCCAATGATTGAGTTTTTCCTTCAGAAATATTTTTTCGAAAAAACCAACCGGTGGCCTGCTGGTTTTATGCGTTCGGGTTTTTGTAAGCATGATATAAAATCAAAAAAACAACACTTTTAAAAATATAAACAGCAACAATCCTGCTACAACCGCCACCGCAAATTTTTCGTGCAGGGATCTTTCTTCTTCTTCCATTTTTTGGGATTGTGTAGAGTTTATGGGGTGGAAAAATACACCATTACAAATAAAGCCGCATGAACCGCATAGGGCAATCGTTTAAAAAAAAGGCACAGCCAACACTGAGGTTAGCTATGCCACATCATAAGCAAGCATTATTCCTTTATAACCTTAAACTGCTTTAGTTCTCTGCGGTTGCCAAGTATCATTGTTACTACATAAAATCCGGGAGCAAGTTTAGCAGGCTGCACCCGTACGGTATTTACTCCTTTAAATAACCCGGCAAATTTGTTTTGATAGACCAGTTTGCCCGAAACATCATACATTATTATTTCCATCCGCTCATTTTCTTCAGCAGTTACCGCCATTGTAAAATATTGGCGGAAAGGATTTGGATAGAGCTTGCTAACCACTTCCCTTTCCTGCACATCGGTTATGGCCTCCATAACAAAAGCCTGCGGTGCTGCCTCGCTCGGCAATGGGGCCGTTCCCACGGCCGGTTTAAATGCATCAATAATCAGTGCACCAATCAATCCAAACTGCGAGGTGACGGTACCGGATGAAACAGTAATCAGCACTTCGCCATTTTCATCGGCCACCACATCGTACATGGTTACATTTCCCTTTTTATTGAGCGATGCATTGAGGAATGATGTTCTACCATTGATGGTGTACGAGCTGGTTACGTCTCTGGTATCAGTTGATGAAGCAAAAAAAGTAAAGTTGTACTTCATCTGAATATTGAGGCCCGTTATTTTGAAAGTGGCTACTTCACCTGGGAACAAACCATAACTCTCAATCATCACGTTATCGGGATAAATACCCGAGTTGTTTGTAGTATTTATGCCACCACCATATAAGCCAGCCCATGGCGTTAGCAAGTTCATACCGAGGCTGGTGGCAAAGCCTGTTTCATCCTTAAAATTATTCCAGCTATAACCCTGCTGCGGCACTGCATTGGTATTGTTCCAGGGAGTAGCGGCTACGTTGGTATTGTTATAATTAATGTACACACTGTAAGCGTAGGTATTGGCATTTGCCACATTACTAAATGCCGACGACGTGGTATTTAGCTTTGCTTTTACTGTGTAGTAGTAGGCCTTGTTTGCCGCAAGGCCGGTGTGTGTGTACGAAGTAACACCTGCTGCTACACTGCCTACAAGCGAGTAGCTGCTGCTTCCATCATTGGCCCGCCAAATTTCAAAACCGGTTTCGTTATTTGATCTGTCCTGCCATTGCAATTTAACCGACGTGCGGGTAGCACCCGTTACCGTCAACCCTGTAGGGCTAACTAAAGCTATCGCAACCGGATCGTAACTCTGAATGATTAGTGAATTAAGGAAAGCAAAATCGTTGCCGGTTGCCTTTGTAACATTTATAGTAACCTCGCCGCTTGCGTTTGGCTGTACGCCATTAATCTGTACCGTTTGGTTGATGTTGTATCCCGCATCAAGTGAAACAGTCGTACCATTTATTACAAAATTGGTTACGCCGGTTCTTCCGTCATCGCGGCTGTTGAAGAATACGAAATTGTATCGCCTGGTGGTACTTAACCCCGAAACCAGCACCCGTTTGGTAAGGGTTGAACTTTCGAAAACGCCGGTGCGCATTACAGGTTCAGGATAAATTTCTTTACCGTTCCGTGGTTGCATACCGGAGGTTGTTGTCCACTCAAATCCATCCTGCATATTTACGGTAATACTTGTTGTAACATCTCTGTCGTCTTTCAACGAACCATATGTTGTACCTGCATATTGTGGATTCACCAGGTTGTTCCAGGGTTTGCCCGCAGTGGCAGCATCGGTAAAGTTTAAATAAACCGAGGTTACATTTTGGTCGACAATGGAGATGTCAAAACTGGTTGAGCGGCTGGAGTCGCGGGAATCTTTAGCTGTAACTACAATTCCTTTGTACTCACCGGCGGACCCTGCATTGGGCTGAATATTAATAACACCGGTGCCGTTGCCATTGTCTGTAAGTGTTGCAAATGGCGGTAACCCACTTGCAGTAATTGTTATTACGTCGCTTGCATCATCGGCCACGATTACGTTTACCGAAGTGGATTGATTGGTTAACAGCACAACGTTTGCAATGGCCTCAATTTGTGGCACACGGTTAGATGTGGTAAGACTAACCGTGTTGCTGTATGCCGATGAGCCGGCAGCATTTATTGCTCTTACTTTATAGAAGTATAATGAATTGCCGGCTGCACTGTTGTCGGTGTAAACAGTGGTGTTGCCACCCCCAACAGTCTGTAGCAAATTATATGGACCTGCAAGTGTTGCCGACCGATAAACTTCAACCCCTGTTTCATTGTAAGCATTGTCTGTCCAATTAAGCTTAACTCCTTCGCCAGAAACGTACTGAGCGTTTAGTGACGTTGGACTTTGCGGAAGCGTTCCATCTACATAAATAGAATTTACAACAATTGCATTTAGGTAACCGGCTGGTGATGCCGGCGTTTTTGCCAATGAAATGGTTACGGTGCCATCGGCGGCCGGAGCCACATTGTTTATGTTTACGGTGTTGTGAATATTGTTGTGTACATACAGCGAAACGGTTTGTCCGCCGATGGTATAAGTAGTGGTTCCGTTATCTGGTGCAATATTCCAACTGCTGCCGGCATAGAAAGTAAAGTCGTACTTCTGCGCTGGTTTTAAACCTGTAACAACCGCAGTTACTGTAGGCGAAAGCCAGGAGGTGCCAAAGTAATAGAAGTCGCGTAACACAGCATCGGGGTACACACCTGTTCCATTGCCTATAGGGCCAAGACTGCCGGTAACGCCATTGCCAATCATATTTAAACCCACTCCGGTTGGCTGGTTATTTACATCAAGGAGGTTACTTCCACCCGCGGAGGTCAGATTATTCCATGGTGCGCCAATTGAATTTTGGCCCTGGAACCGTAAGTATAATTTAAGGTTGGGGTCAACACCAGTTACTGTGAGGTTGAACGACGTTGTTTGCATTCCGCCATTGCCGTCGGTTACATTTACCGTAATAACGTGCACACCGGATGAAGCATAAGTTGGTGTAATAGATAAGGTAGCGTTACCATTACTGCCTGGTGTAAATGTGTAAGCATTGGGAACACCGCTAACAGAAAGGCTTAGGGAATTGCCTGCATTTTGATCGGTTGCCGAGATCGGGATAATGATGTTCTGATTTTCGTTTACAAACTTATCGGTGATGGTTGTAATCACCGGATCGTAATTATCATTCACGGTCAGGTTAAAGATGGTTGTGTCGGCTCCGCCATTTGGATCTTTTACAATTACACCAACGTTACTGTATACACCCTGTTGCGCAGCGGTAGGATTGATGGTTAGTGTTGCAGTTCTGTCTCCATTATTAGCAATGGCTATAAATGATGGCAGGTTCAATCCACTAAAAGTCAGTACGTCTCCATCTATGTCAGAAGCTTTGACTGTAATAGTGGTGGTTGCACCATACCGGGCCGTTCGGTTAACGATGTCTGTAATAACCGGAATTGAGTTCCATGTTTTTGCTGTATCGGCGGGTGTAAAACCCGAGTGATTAACAATACCCAAAGTACGTACCCTGTAATAGTAAACCGCGTTGGCAAACAAACCCGCGTCGGTGTAATTTGTTGTATTGGCCGGCAAACTTACAAGTGGCAAATAGGTAACACCATTATTGGCCGAACGCTGCACTTCAAAGCCCGCCTCGTTAGTGGTATTATCCTGCCAGGTTATTCGGGTTGTGCTAACACTTGTGCCACTGGCTAGTAAATTGCCAGGCATTGAAGGTGCGGCCGAAGAGGACAGCGTTGTTGCATTTACATGCGGCGTTCCTAAAAGCAAATCGGGGATGCGTTGTTTTATTAAGCCGGGGCCAGCCATCTTCACTTCGAGTGTTTCGCCTGCGCCGCCCTCAAAATAAGTAACGATCAGCGTGTGGGGGCCTTTAGTTAATTGTAACGATTTCGATAACTCAACTGGACCGTGCGCCCCATCGTTATCAATTTTTAGGTGGGTACTTGTAAATCCGTCAATGTACAATCTCGAACCATCATCGGAGTTGAGGTAAAAAGTATAAAGCCCGGCGGTTGGAATGTTGATGACAGTGCTGTACTTCATTTGAAAACCATCAACCCTGTCCTGCACACCCAAATCAAAATTGGGCATACGGCCGGTTTTTACCGGTGTCAGTGCATCAAAATTGGGCAGCGCATTTAGTCCGTTTTGCTGGTAATAACTATAGTCCACGCCCTGCCCCGGTAGGTCGTAGGCCGATTCGCCGGTTTGGTTAACCGCTCTGATTTTGTAGTAGTATTTATAATTGGCAACAAGTCCCGTATCCTGGTACGAAGTTGCATTTGCAGCGGTGGTTTTCACTACAGCAAAATTGGAAAACATACTTGTAGAGCGGCTGATTTCAAAACCGGTTTCATTGTTACTGTTATCCATCCAACTTAAATCAATGCGTTGGTAGCTGACTGGTGTTGCTGTAAAATTGGTGGGCTTGCCCAACACTGTTATCGATGTTGGCTGATCGCAAAAAACAATATTGGGAATGGACACAAACACATTGTTTGTTTCGGGTGTTTTCCACGATACGGTCATCACCTCTCCGCCACCTTCTTCATAAAAAGTAATGGCAATAGGATAAACGCCGGCAACCAGGTTTACCGGGCTACTCGTCGCATCTTGTGGTCCGTGTAATCCATCATTATTCACCACTGCTGTGGCTGTGTGGTTGTAGGGCGAGGTGGTACCGCCTAAAGCGCCTAAATAAAGTTTGCTGCCGTCATCAGAATTTGTTCTGAAATAATAGGTACCAGTCACTGGTATTTTGATATAGCCTTCCCATAAAAAAGCAAAATTGTCATTTTGTGTACGTGGTGTTAGGGCAATATTTTGCATTTTACCCGTGGCCGCGGGTGTGCGGGTCGCAAGGTTTTGAATAACCCCCCACGAACCAGTGTAGGTGTAGTATTTGTAGTTCAAACCAAACCGCGGCGTTACCGAAACCTGGTTGCTGGAAGGCGAAGCATTACCAGCAAAGTCGCGGGCAATAATTTTAAAAACGTACGAGGTATTTGTTTCCAGGCCCGAAACAAGAAACTGTGTTTCCGTGGTGATGTAGGATTTTACTCCATTGATGTATAGCTCATATTTGGTGACAGCCACATCATCGGCTGAAGCAGTCCAGGCTAACGAAACCGAATTTTGGGTAACATCTACAATTTTTAAATTGCCAGGAGCAGTGGGTGCAATGTTATCGGAAAAAGTTTTTGCAAAAGCCTCGTTAGATGCAACCGAAGCACCAAAATTTCCAATGGCTCTTACACGGTAATAATACCCGGTGTTTGGATGGAGACCTGTGACTGTATAACTAACAACGTCGGCAGTTGTTACACCAACGACCTGATAAGGCCCACCCGCTTGAGTGGCCTGGTATATTTCGAAGCCGATTTCGTTTTCCTGCGGCGTTGGATTACTATTCCAATCTAACCGTACGGAGGTTTTAGATGCAGTGGTTGCCAGAACATTTGTGGCGGGGTCGGGCTTTGGGGTGCCATTAGCGTCTATCACCTTAAACAACTGAGAAAAATTACTTGAGCAACCAAATTGCTCTGTCACTTTTACTTTATAACTGCCGGGCTGCGCCACCGTTAAAAACCGGGTAGTGCTCAATGTTGTAGGTTCACCTTCACGTTGCCAATCGTAGGAAACGTAACCGGCGGGCACCTCAAGTTTAACGGTTGTACTACCATCAAGCGATGGCAAAACTCTGCTGGCATTACCACTAACTGTGATGTTTGGAGATACGGTTGCCGCTTTAATTTTTATATGCACCGGCACTTTACTCCACTCCGACCACAGGGTACCCCGGCGCACCCTTGCATCATATACACCGGGCGCCGTAGCTTGAATTGAATTGGTAGCAGTGGGGAGTGCCGCACCATCTTTCCGCCATTGGTATTCATCAAAACCCGGAGCAAGACCGATGGTTACATTTATAGTTTCGGTGGGACAAAATTCTGTTCTTCCAAAAAGTGGCCAGGGGTTAGCTGCGTAAGCCCGTAGCATAAATGGCCAAAAGTCAGGTTCGTTCCAGGTCTGGTTCCAGGTGCCATGACCGAGGTTGGGGTACATTAAATTTTTATAGTTACCACCGGCTGCTAACATGGCATCTCTAACCTGTTCGGCGGTTGATTGAGCGGGCGATCCATCGCGTCCGCCATGAATATTCCAGAAAGGTGTAAACTTAACTTTCTCTACAACCGGGGGCTCTTTGTAACCAATTGAAACTGCCGACATGGGCAATGCAGCAGCGATGTATGACGGGTGATTAATAAACATTTCCCAGGTGGCTGACCCACCCGCAGATAAACCGTTATCTGTTACACGAAAGGCATCCAGCTTGTTATTAATCACCATGTAGTCAATAATCTCCTTTACTAAATCGTAATAACCTGCGCCCCAAAAGCCCGTGCTTTGTAAAAAAAGAACATAGCCATCATAGTTGCCATTGTCAACCGATATCCGAAAGTAATCGCCACCATGATAAAGTTGGTATTCGTTATCAGTTTTGGGACCGGCCTCTCCCAATCCATGAAAGAACACCATCATCGGGTATTTCTTCCCGTCCACTGCTGTATGATTATATGTTTTAGGAAATTTTAGACGAAAGGCAATTCCTTTATAGATGTATGCCTTGTAGGGAGTTGTATTCCAGCCCAGCCTTACTGTACGCACCCATTTACCAATTTGCCCAAAAGGGGGCTCGGTTGGTGGGTTTGAGGCATTGTAGGTCACTAACGGATCTGCGGGATTTAATACGCTCTGTGCATTGGAGGTTGAAGAGAACGAAAGCACAAAAAGCAATACGGAAAAGCCAAGCCTCATGAAAATTTTCATTGGTAGATTCAATTTAATTAGGGATACGTAAAACAATCCTTTAGGGTTTGATAATAACCTGGTGTTAAATAGATAAACTGGTAGAGCAGCAAAAAAAAATGCCGCCAACAGGGATATTAAAAAGATAATTCAAAAAAGGATCTTGAATACAGAGGCCACTCAAAAATGGAAATTGGGGAAGGTTGTTTTCGAAGGAAGATGGGGATCAGGTAAAATTTCCAGATGGGAAACGGCTACAAAGTAAACGTTTTTTTCGTTTTTTAAAACCTCCGCCCAACTATCTGAAGAAATTTTAAAAACAAATTTTTTTTTGTTGCAAGTGAAACCATTTTTTTCAGAAAAGTGTGCAGCAATTTACCGGGCAATCAAACCGAATTGTGTTTTGCTATGCTATTGACATAAACTTAAATGCCGACAAAGTGATTTTCCTATATTTGCCCCCAAGATAAAATTCCTCCAGCTACCTTCAGAAAACTGCTGTCCATTTTCATTTTTGAAAAACCACCAGGTAACAATCTTTTTCTACTGAAAAAACTTCTTCTATGCGCAAACTTTACGCTACGCGTTTCAACATGCTATCCTCCGCTTTTGTCAAATCATTTTTCTTTTTCTTTTTATTTTTTGCGGCCTCATTGCAAACAAAAGCACAGGTGCCAGGCCAGGCTCTTTCATACGATGGTGTAGATGATTACACCACCATGCCAGCAGGAATTGTTCAAAATGTTACAGGAAGTTTTACTATTGAAACCTGGATTTACTGGAGAGGTGGGAGTACGAATTTTCCCAGAATTTTAGATTTTGGAACCGATGGAAATAACTGGATTGCGCTTGTACCTGCCATACCATTTGGCGCAACCCCACCCCGTTTTGCAGTAAACATTGCAGGTACCATTCAAAATATTGATGGTGTTGCAGCCCTTGCAACAAACACCTGGATACATTTAGCCGTGGTGCTTGATGCAGCAGGCCCCCTCGGTGGCCAGGCTAGATTGTATGTAAACGGAAACCTGGACGCCAGCATTGATGGATTCACCCACCGGCTTTCAGCACTAGGCGCCACACCGACAAATTGGTTAGGTGGTACAAGTTTTTTTGCCGGTCAGTATTACAATGGCATCATCGACGAGCTAAGAATTTCGGACAACATCAGGTATACTGCCAATTTTACGCCGCCTACCACTGCTTTTACCGATGATGCGAATACCGTTGCTCTATACAGGTTTGAAGAAGGTAATCCCAGCCAAACAAGCGTTGACTTATCTACACCTCCACAGGCTGCTGCTATTCGCGGCTCGAACGGTACAGTAGAAACAATCGATCCCGCCTGGATCAATCCGATTACATTACCCATACGGCTTACTGATTTTTCTGCCTTCACCAATGCAAGAGGTGTAAACCTGAAATGGATAGCCAGCCTTGACATGGCAAGTGTATTTGAAGTGCAACGGAGCAGCGATGGAATTTCTTTTGCTACGATTGGTACTATCACTGAAAACGCTGGCACCAACGGTTTAAAAACTTTTACCCTGGCCGATGCAAAACCTTTAAATGGTAAAAACATTTATCGATTGAAATATACCGAGGTTGGAGGACCAACACTGTATTCAAAGATTGTTTCGGTCAACTTTTCCGCTACGGGTGGTTTTGTTGTTTATCCAAATCCGGTGAAGGGCAATGCTTTTACAATTGATATGCTAAAACCGTACACCGGCAATGTTGAAATTATCCTCACCAATAATGTAGGGGCAGTCGTGTATCAACAAAAAATTGTAGTAACCAACAGCAGGGAAATTCGCATCAGCAAACTTCCGGTTTTGCAAGCTGGTAACTATATGATGCAGGTTTCAGATAATAATTCAATTAAGGAAAGCAGGATGTTGTTGTTTCAATAATCACTCATCAATCTCTTTTAAAAAAAGGCTGCAGGAATGCGGCCTTTTTATTTTCCTGCTACCCGGCTTGTTAAATATTTGTAGAGCAGACGCAGAATCCAAACCGGGGTTTTGTAGTAGTGGAAACCTTTTTTAAATGAAAGCAGATGTTTTAAAGCGGATGAATACACCGAACTTTTTGTTAGCTCTGGAACATTTTGCAGTTGTGTGTCAATAAATTCTTTTACCGATCGCTGTTCAATTTTACATTGCCAGGCTAACCCATAATCTACCGTCGCCAGCGGCAGTTGACTTTTCCATTTTTTATGAAAAATGTAAGCGTTGTCCACCCATTTTTTATCAAGCACGCCCATGGATAAATGATGGAGGAGAATATCGTTGATACACAAAAGCCGGTACCCCGCCCTGCTAATTTGTACACTTATATCGGCATCGTAAAAGTGAAAACCATTGAATGTTTTATCATCGAACCTTATAACATCGAATAACGATTTGCGTATGCAAAACCATACACCATCAAGCACCACCACATTTTCTTCGGAGGAATTTTTCGGAAAAATATTTTGAAATTCGGGTGCCTGACCTGGCTTATTTGATTGCAGCAAATACAAATGGCCCATGCCATTGCTCCACCATCCGCCTGGTGCGTATGATAAATAAGGCGTACCGGCAATACCCACGGCGCCAACTTTTTCGTCGTTGAAATGCTGTAACAATTTATCGCCCCAATGATCGGTGTGCATCAAAACATCATCGTGCATAAACAGCAAGAAAGGGAATTTGCTTAGCCTGACGCCTTCGTTATATGCCGAAAAAATATTGTACTTGTTTTCGGAATTGTTGATGACTATAATTTCATGAACCAACCCTATTGTGCTTTCAATATTTTGCCGGAGGGTTTCCGCAATGTCACTTTTCCTGGCGCAAATAATGATGGAGATCATAGGCTAATTTCCGGCTATGCCGGTCGATTGTCGGTTTGCGGATACGCAAAAATATTGATGGCCATATCAAACACTTCGCAAATCAAACCGGTTTCTATAAAAGGCCGCTCCCTTGTTGAGGATTCTTTTATGTAGTAATGAAAACCGCTTTGGTGCAGCCACTGTAATAGCTCGTGCAAAGTTTGCGGCTCTTTGTAATGACCATGGTATTCAAAAAACATTTTACCAACCATCGGTAACACATCAATACAATCTTTTAACACGGCGTACTCAGCACCCTCGATATCTATTTTCAGAAAGTCAACCTTGTCGGTAATAAAATCTTTTAGTCGCACCGCGTTGATGCGCACAGGAGTGGCCTCTTGAAACGATTCACCAATTCTGCCACCCAAGCCATGGTCCTGGAAAAACTCAAGCACTTCTACTTTATTCCAAACAGCTTTTTGCTCAAGCTGCACATTCTTTAATTGAAAGGCTGTTACATTTTGCTGCAGCACTTTAAAAATATTGGCATCAGGTTCAAATGCAATGATGGTGTGTTGCGGATAATTTTTGGCGAAGAACAAAACACTCAAGCCAATGTTTGCGCCACAATCAAGAATGATGTTTTTATTTTCATCGGCATGGAAGCGATAAATTTCTTTTTCAAATATCTCGGTGTAGCTATCAATAAAACTAATACTGTCGTGAAATAAAAATGGTTTACCAAACAGTTCAATTTGCCCTTGCTTAAAACGGGGCATTGCTTTAAGTCGCTGTTTTTCCCTGCCGAATTTTGTAAAAAAACGTTTGGTTATTTTGCTTTTATAGAGTTGTATTTCGTTCATTGCTTTATTACTATGCGGTTACTAATTTTTCTTCGTGTTGTTTCCATTCGTATTTGCCAAGCACCATTCCATAATCGTAACCCCCGTGTTTCATCATGGGTGATGCGTGGTCAATTACAGTGAAATCGCAAACATCTTCCACCATCTCCACTTTTGTTACATGTGGTATGTTGAGAAAAGTTTCAATGGAGTAATTGCCTCGCACCAATTGAAAGGGTTCAATTTTTAATTGCAGTCTGGTACTGCGAACGGCCGTTTCGCAGGAAAAAATGCGACGCTTCTTTGCATCAATCACCGTTAAAAAAAGATCGCATTTAAACGACGGATCGTTGATGCCTAATTCAAAAGAAAGAAAAACAGGTTCGTCAATATAAAATGTTTTGCAAGGCTCCCCCTTACTGTTCACCATTTTTATGCTCTTAAAATACATTTGCTTGCTGCTCTGTCCTGTAAATTCATAGGTGTATCGTCCTTCAATATTCCGGTTCATGTAATCGGCAATCACCATTTCGGCATCGCCCAATTTTGCCACCGTTCCTTTGTCAAGCAACATTACATCCGAGCATAATTTTGATACGGCATTCATATCGTGGCTTACAAACAAAATAGTTCGGCCTTCGTTCCTTATTACCCCGCCCATCTTGCCCAAACATTTTTGCTGAAACTCTGCATCGCCTACAGCAAGCACTTCATCTACAATTAGTATCTCACACTCCAGGTGGGCAGCCACTGCAAAGGCCAGCCGAACATACATACCACTACTGTACCTTTTTACCGGCGTATCAATATATCTTTCCACGCCGGCAAATTCAACTATTTCATCAAACTTGCGGGTGATTTCTCTTTTCTTCATTCCCAAAATGGCACCGTTCACATAAATGTTTTCACGGCCGGTGAGTTCGGGGTTAAAGCCTGTACCTACTTCTAACAAAGAAGCCACACGCCCATTTAAATAAATGTGGCCGGTGCTCGGGGCGGTTACCCGCGAGAGTAATTTGAGCAGTGTAGATTTTCCGGCGCCGTTGCGGCCAATGATGCCAACCGCTTTTCCTTTTTCAACTTCAAAATTTACATCGCGAAGCGAATAGACAATATTTGACGTTCCCTTTTTTGTTCTGTCGTTGCCCTCGCCTATTTTTAAAAACGGATCTTCCTTTCCGCGTTTGCGTGCCCACCACCGTTCCAGGTCGCGGGAAATGGTGCCGGTGCCAATTTCCCCGAGGTTATACACCTTCGATAAATTTTCAACTTTTATGGCAAGATTATTACTCATGTTGTTTGTTATACAGTGTCAATAAAATCTTTCTCGGTTTTATTGAAAATTAAAATGCCGAAAATGGTTAAGGCAATGATTGCTGCTGCGGAATAAGCAAATGAACTCCACTCAAAACTTCCCTTGCCTAATAACCCCAATCTTAACCCTTCGATAATTGGTGTGAGGGGATTGAGGCGAATGACCTGTGCTAATTTCTCCGGCGCCGAAGCGAGCGAATAAATTACCGGTGTGGCATACATAAACAATTGCACACCAAATGTTACCAGAAAAGCCAGATCCCGGTACTTGGTTGTCATGGCTGAAACAATCATGCCCGTTGCCAAACCAAATAAGGCCATCAATAAAATGAACACCGGGAACATCAGCAGGTAAATGCTGAAGACAAATTGAAAATCATCTCTGAAAAAAACATAAAACAGCATTATTATCACCAGCAAAATTAATTGCACCCCAAAGCGCACAAGGCTCGACAGTACGATACTGAAAGGAAGAATTAAACGTGGAAAATATACTTTGCCAAACACCGCTGCATTGTCTTTAAATACCGTTGAGGTTTTGTTGAGGCATTCGGCAAAATAATTCCATGCTACAATGCCAACCATGTAAAACAATGGCGCAGGTATTCCATCAGTTGAAAGGTTTGCCAGTTTTTTAAAGATGAGTACATACATAGCCATCGTCATTAATGGCTGCAGAAAAAACCATATGGGGCCTAAAATAGTTTGTTTGTAAAAAGCAATGTAATCCCGCTTCACCAGCAGGAAAAGTAAATCGCGGTACTCCCACAATTCTTTCAGGCGCAGATCGAACATGCTGCTCTTGCTGCCTATTACCAAGTCCCATTTTTCTTTTGTACTGATGGCTTCCATTAATTAAGTGTTTCCGTTTTTTCAATCACTTTGAATAACTCTTTCATGCAGGCCTCCCAGGTGTGGCTGCGGGCAAAGGTTATTCTTTCTTCTTTCAGCTTGTCATTATTTTCAAGCAATGCTTTTTCAATCAGCGCCGGATATTCTTCGGGGCTAACGGCAAGGTATGTGTGCTTTTTGAAAAGCTCCATTGTTTTCGTAAGCGTAGCCACCACGGGTTTGCCCATTGCAAGGTATTCATCAACCTTTAAAGGATAGTTACCAATGGTAATTGGGTTGAGCAACTGCGGGTTGATGCACACATCAAAACTGTTTACAAACGCGGGCAAATCGTCCATTGGTTGCCGCCCAATAAAATGTACGTTGGGCATTTGGTGCAGTGTGCTGTTTTTAAAAACATCATCCTCGGGGCCAACCAAAACCACATTCCACCCGGCGTTGGCTTTGGCAATGATTTCAATAATTTTTATGTCGAGCCTGTCAGCAATTACTGCGCCTACATAACCAATTATTGGACTTTTAATTTTGGCCATCCCCGGCGGTGTTGCGTAGGTTTTCGCTCCATCAAATAAATCAATGTTACAGCCCTGGCCAATGTAGTACGATTGCTTATTGAAGCCGGAACAGTACTCTGCTAAATATAGAGAATTGGCTACAGCTACATCCGCTTTTTTAATCAATTCAGGCTCTAATTGATCGCCATGTTTTTTCCAGTAATCGTAGCCGCGTAAATAATCGCGGCAGTAATAGATATACAAATGCGGTGCAAGTAATTTTTTAAGATTGTAGCCATTAAAAAAATCATTGTCATTAAATAAAACAATGTTTGAAAACCCAAGTTGTGCCACTGCCTTCTTTATGTTTCGGGCAAACCTGCGGTTGTTGATGGCATTAATAAATTTAAAAGCGGGAGTGATGGGCAGCCAGTTTATCGATTCGACAATAGAAGTTGGAAAGAACTGCCAAAAATTTTTACTGATGGGTTCAATCTCAGGGCTTTTTTGCTGAATGATGTTGCAGTGTTGCTGTATGCCCGCGTTTTTGTTTGAAGAAAAAAAAGTTTTGCGATTAATGGGAAGGTTCACATACAAAACCCGGTTGTGTAAAGCAAGCTGTTGCGCAATGTTTTTACAATTGCTACCAATTTCATAGTACCAGGGTTGTAATCCAATTACAACAATATCTCTGCCTTTCAACAACATGGGGTTTACGGTTGATTGCTTTGTAAATTCTTCCTGTTGAAGCAACGTTGAGTTATTGTTCATAACAGAAGGACGATTTGCAAAACAATATTCTTAACATTTTTTGCGTGTGCAAGATAAACACAAAACTGAATTTTTTGCATTGGCAGGGCATTATCTACGATCCTGCATCAATTCCGGAACGGCTTAAAAAACTTATCCGTAGCTAATTCCAGCATTGGCAAGTCGCCAGATGTATCGCCGTAAGCATAGATGTGCCCATAACCGGTCAATGCATATTTTTCTTTTATCCGCGCAACTTTTTCGAGGCCGTGACAATTTTTTCCAATTATTTTTCCTGTAATCATTCCATCTTGCACCTCAAGACGGCTGGCAATTAAATCAATGCCCATTGCAGTCGTCCAGCCGGCAATCCAATTTTCAGGCGAAGCGGATACTACTACAACTACTATGCCCTGTTGCTGCAATTTTTTTATTTCGGCAACTGCACCTGGTCTGATGAGTGATGGCAGCATTGTTTGGTGAAAGGCAACGCAGTTCTTTTGAAACACATCTGCGGGCATACCTTTAAAAAAATGAGCGAGCATTTTTTCCTTCACGGCCTGGTTTGATAATATTTTCATCTTCATACCTAGCAGCGAAAGAATGTTTTTTAAAAACCCGAGATAGAAACCTGTATGGCCTTTGCTGAACTTAATAAATTCAAGTAAAGTGTCCCTGGTGGTAATGGTGCCATCAAAATCAAAAAAAGCAATTCCCTTACTCACAACTTTTTCTTTTTAAAAATGCCTTCCGGTATTGTTGTAATGACGAGCATTATCCAACGCCAAAACCATTTTACATACACCACGTTCTTTTTATTGGCCACACCCGCAAAAACCGCTTCGGCTACTTCTTCAGGCCGCGCGGTTAGTGGCTTTGGCAACTGCAGGTGCTCGGTCATTTTGGTAAACACAAACCCGGGCAACACGGTAAGCACATGCACGCCGCTGTGGTACATTTTATTGCGCAGGCCCGAGAGGTAAGCGGTGAACGCAGCTTTTGCACTACCATATATGTAATTGCTTTGCCGTCCGCGGCTGCCCGCAACCGAGCTGATGCCAATGATGCTGCCGGCTTTTTTTTGAGCAAAATCCCTGGCAACAATATTTAAAATAGAAACGGCGCCGGTATAATTGGTATTGATGGTTAGCAGAGTTTCGTTCCAGTTTTCAATCACTTTTTCATTGTCGTTCATGTAGCCTATCACGTAGGCAACTACATCGGGTTTTGCGGGTAAGGCCGCGTAAAAAGCCTGGTGTGTTTCAAAAGCCAGCGCATCAAACTGATGTAATGTGCAAGCAACACCGGAACGAATTTCAATATCAGATTGCATGGGTTGAAGAAGGCTTGTATTTCTTGCCGCCAACTGCACATTGTATTTCTGTGCTGCAAATTTTTTAGCTATTGCATATCCTATATCGGATGTTGCGCCTAATAATAAAATGGTGGGCATGTTGTTTATTGTGTGATGTTCAGCCGGCGGGCCTGGGCCGAGTTGATTTTAAATTGAGGGTTGTATTTTTTTACGATTTCCTGAAACTTAACTGCATTCTCGTAACTGCTCCAAAAAATTTCCGGGTTCATTCTTGCATCTTTGGAAAGATAAATGCGGCCACCCCATTGTAACACTAATTTATCCAGCTCATCTAAAAAAGGAAACAAACCATTCCGAACCGGAAAATCCAGCGCAAGTGTGTATCCTTCTTTTGGAAAAGAAATTAAATCATCCTGCTTGCCAAACACTTTTAACACGGCTAAAAATGATCCAAGACCTTCATCGCTTATTCGTTTCAAAATTTCAACAAGGCCATTCTTACTTTCCAGTGGCAATACAAACTGGTACTGCACAAAACCCTGTTTGCCATAACCGCGGTTCCAATGTAGTATGGCATCGAGCGGGTAAAAAAATGGTTCGTACGACACTACGTTGTCAATAACCTTTTTTGTGTTTTTGCCGTAATACAAAAAATTAAAAGCCTTTACAGTAAACGGGTTTAATACAAAAGATGGCAGGTTAAAAGGAAACGAAATCTGCCTTTTTTTGGGTAGCTGAAGTGGCACGGCTTTTTTCTTTTCATCCAAATCATTCAGCGTTGCATGTTCGCCCAATATTAAAATACTGCGGCCAAAACCTTCACCTTTTTTCAGGCAGTCAATCCAGGCTACGGAGTAGGTGTAGTGTTTGTATTGATCAAATAATTCAATTACTTCTTCAAGGTTTTTTGCCTTTACTTGTTTTTGTTTGATATAAGATGATTCAATTTTTTTCAAATCGAATTTCACCCTTGTAATGATGCCGGTTAAACCCATACCTCCACAAGTGGCCCAAAACAAATCGGGGTTTGTTTGTGCGGAGCAGGTTAGCGTTTCTCGAGTAGCCAGCACCACGTCCATTTCCACTACGTGGCTTGAAAACGAACCGTCAACATGGTGGTTTTTTCCGTGTACATCGCTGGCAACCGCACCACCAACGGTAATGAATTTTGTACCGGGCGTTACCGGCAAAAACCATCCTTTGGGAACGATCACTTCTAAAATTTCGTCGAGTGTAAGCCCGGCCTGGCATTCAAAAAAGCCCGTGGCCGCATCAAAAAAAATAATCTTATTGTACTTGAGAGTAGAGAGGGTGTTTTTTTCGAGCGATGCATCGCCATAACAACGTCCATTACCCCGGGCAATTAACCCGTTTGTATGTAAAATAGAATCGGTTAACTCATGGTCGAAAGAAAAACTTTTTTCCTCTGTTTCTATTTCTGGATAGTTACCCCAGTTGGCAATTGTTTTCTTCATTAATCAAAAAGGGTTATGTCTTTCATATAAATAAGGAGGTAAAAACTGGCTATCCAGAGCAAAATTGTTAACTGGATAAACCTGTCGCGGTATAAAATTTTTGTTGGCGACCCCGCCTCGGCATGCACAAAAATTATTTGCAAATAACGCATTATGCCCGCCAGCACAAACAGGCAGGTATAATACAAGCGGTAAGTTCCAATACGTTCGGCCACAGCCCCCGACATGGTATACATTAAGTACGCCACCACAATTACGGCGCACACAAGTGCAAGCACCACATTTAAAAACTCGAGGTTATAGCCTTTCATTGATTTGCGCATGCTGGTACCCGAGCTTAGTTTAAGCAACACATCATCCCGTCGCTTGCCAATGGCCATAAATAGTGCTAAAAGAAAAACCATGATGGTGAGCCACTCGGTAACCGGAATTTTTGCCAACACTGCACCAGCTTTTATGCGCAATACAAAACCAATGGCCACAATAATAATGTCGAGGATGGGTATGTTTTTTAGCCCGAACGAGTAACCAAGGTTTAATCCAAAATAAATGGCTAGCACAAACAAAAATTTACTGCTCAGGTAAAACGCTATGCCAAAGCCAGCCAGTAAAAGTAACAGGCACACAATAATGGCAGCGTTTTTTGAAACAACACCCGAAGCAAGCGGTCGTTTATATTTTACGGGATGTTTTTTGTCGTCTTCAATATCGCGGTAGTCGTTGATGATATAGATACTGCTGGCCACAAAGCTAAAAGCAATAGCACCGGCGATAAGCACGGGATAAATGTTCCAGTTAAACAAACTGCCGGCAAAAAACAGGGGTATAAAAAGGAATAGGTTTTTAGCCCAGTCCTTGGGTCGGAGTAATTTTAGGTAAGCCAATGTATATGGTTTGAGACGGCGGTAAAAGTAGATAATAGGTTTTAAAGATGCCAATTTTGAGCGGGCGCATTTTAAGCCAGCGGTAAATAGGTAATAGCCGCATTGGTTTTTATATCTTGCCACATAATCATTTACTAACCGGTATGAGGCCCACAATTAGCGAAAGGCAGGAAAGAAAATTTTTTAGTTACATCGAAATTTCCTTCATCATGCTACTGGCCTGCATCCCCTTGTTTCTTAGTTTTCCGTACAGGGTAAATATTTTTTTATCGTGGGAAGGTGCTTACCGGCTGAGCGAGGGCCAAATTCCGTATAAAGATTTTGGCATGCCCGTGGGCTACATGTTTTGGGTGGTGCCTGGAATATTTTTTAAAATTTTTGGTGCTCAAATGATCACCCTCATCAAGGCGCAGGTTTTTATCAATATCGTTTCGGGTTTGGCTTTTCGGTCAATTTTAAAAAGCTTGCAGGTACAGCCCGGCGTGCGTTTACTTTCTGTGGTGCTGTATTGCATTTCTTTTTCTTTCTTCAACTTCTGGCCCTGGTATAATCATACGGTCATCGTTTATCAAATGGTTGGACTGGCCTTTCTAATGCGCTACTTTTTTGCGGGAAAGCAACACTGGCGGCTACTTTTTTTATCTGCCTTATTTACTTTTTTTTCGTTTTTTACAAAACAGGATGGTGGTGGATTAGCCCTGCTGCTCAGCTTAGCACTGCTGTTGTATCACTGTTTTCACCAAAAGAAGTACAGTGCACTACTCATTTTTGCAGGAAGCTATTTGTTGGTGGCGTTTGCCATAATAGCTCCACTCACCCGTTACCAATTTGGATATTGGTTTAACTATGGCCAGGCACCGCATGCCGCCCGGTTTTCGGTAATGGATGTGGTGAACGACTTTTTGTACACGTCGCAATGGATAAAATTTTACCTGTTGATGATTGTGGTCATCGGCCTTGCCTGGTTTAAAAACGGCCGACAATTATTGTTTGACAGGAAGGCTGTAATTTTTATTTTACTAACCCTCGGCATCCTGGCCGAGGCTGCCATATTGCAGGTAACCAGTTATACACCCCCCGATAATAATATTTTTTACCACAGCTTCGCTTTTGCCTTTATTTTTTCGTTTTTATCACAGCTACTGCAGATTAATTTTAGCCGACCAAAAATTTTACTGGCAGGTGGGCTTGGATTATTTCTTTGGTGGAGCGGTGTGTTCTGGAATTATTTTCAGCGGATTTTACAAAGAGCAATGCCGGCTGCGCAAACACCCGCCGCTACCTCAACCGAAAATATTGTGAACCGCAATACCTATATGCTGACTCAGCCCAATCCCGAAATACCGATGAGTGAATGGAGGTTTTCAAACCTAAAATCGTTTGAAAAAATTTACATGCCCGGAGCTACTGTTGACGGCATTGAGCGGCTAATGCAAATGCCCGTGCTAAAAAACAGTAGAGCACTTAAGGTTTTAAACATGACTGAGCTAACGCCGTTGGCTATTGAAATTCCGTATCAATCCGATACAGGAATGGATGTGCCGCTATGGCATCATCTGGGTGTTGCGATGTTTAATAAAGACGCGGTTAGGTACGAAAAACAAATTGCAGCAAAAACCTACCACCTTGTGTTATTTGAAAACATCCCCGTACTGAACAATTTTTTCCCCTTCAGGGTTCGGGATAGTTTATACCGGCATTATCAGCTGGTGGATTCGTTTCCGGCTCCCCGCCGTGGCGAAACCCAGGGCTTGATTGAAGTGTTCGTTCCAAAATAAATTTTTCACGTTTCGTTGGCAAGAGAGATCAATAGAAGGGCTCGTTTTTTAACGGAGCCATTCAAAGAGTTACCCCACCTTTCATTGTATTCAACTAATAAACGTTTTACCATGCTTCGAATTTGCGTGCTTTAGTCCGGGCAAGGTAAAAGGTTGATTTTTCTGGCACAATTATGGCTAATGCGGCTCAAGTTCTACAATTCAAAAATCAACACGATATCTTCTTAAACAACTCTTGTTAAAGCACCACTATTATGAAGCAATTCACCGCTGTGAAAATGTTGCGTTTTTTTATTGCGCTCACTTTACTCCTTTCAATTTATTCGGCTTCAGGCCAGGTTCAGGTCCCCAGATATGTTTCTATGGGTGCCAATACCAATGCGTATTACGAATACCTGCCACAGGGATACGAAACCTCGGGCAACAAGACCTATCCGCTCATAATTTTTATTCACGGCGTAAGTGAGTTGGGCGATGGCAGCCCGGGTTCTCTTTCAAGGTTATTATACACAGGTTTGGCAGCGTCAATTGGCGTTGGCGAACTTCCCGTGTCGGTAACCGTTAATGGCGAGGCACATAGTTTTATCGTTATCTCCCCTCAGTTTATTAATTGGCCCAACCCGGGTGACATTGATGGTATTATCAATTATGCGGCAAGCCATTACCGCGTAAACACAAGCCGCATTTATTTAACCGGATTGAGTATGGGCGGTGGTGTAGTTTGGGATTATGCTGGTTA
This sequence comes from Chitinophagales bacterium, assembly GCA_031425835.1. GTDB lineage: Bacteria > Bacteroidota > Bacteroidia > Chitinophagales > Chitinophagaceae > Flavisolibacter. The sequence goes on along the minus strand of JANPKD010000049.1, from coordinate 1,210 downwards.
CAGCAGCGCTTATGCTAACAGGGTTGCCGCAATTGTTCCTATTTGTGGAGCGTCGTGGCCCGATTACGGTCGTTCGAGAATAATTGCAAATGGTAATGTGGCTGTATGGGCACACCACAACAGGTACGACCCCACTGTAAGTGTATGGAATACCGAAACCTATTTATCGCAGATAAACGAAGCCCCCGCTCCTAACCCCCGGGCTAAAGCAAATATTTATGAGTCCTGGTCGCACGATGCATGGACGTTTACCTATAATTCCACCAATAGAGACGATGCTGGCAAAACCATTTACGAATGGATGCTACAGTATTCAAAAGGATCGGCACCACCACCCTCAACCAACCAGGTACCTACGGCAAATGCCGGCCCCGACCAAACGATCTCTGCCCCCGCCAATTCGGTTCAGCTAAATGGCAGCGGCACCGACCCCGATGGTACTATAACTTCTTATTCGTGGAGAAAAATTTCGGGGCCTGCGGCAGCTACTTTAAGTAATGCAAATATTGCCAACCCGGTTGTCAACAATCTTATTCCAGGTAACTACAGTTTCCGTTTAACCGTAAACGATAATGGTTATGCAACTGCATCGGATGATATGAATATTACCGTAAAAGCAGCTATACCCGGAAAGATTGAAGCCGAAGGTTATTCAACCATGAGTGGAATACAAACAGAAAATACCGCTGATGCCGGAGGCGGACAAAACGTAGGCTGGATAGACAATAACGACTGGATGGATTACAACGCCATTAATGTGAACGCAGCAGGTACATACACGGTTAATTTTAGGATAGCTACACCGAATACCGGGGCGAAGTTGGATTTACGCAAAAGCGATGGAACCGTATTAACTACTGTAACTCTTCCCAACACCGGGGGTTTTCAAAACTGGCAAACTGTATCGGCAACTGTTACCCTTGCGGCAGGCGAGCAGAACTTAAGAATTTATTGTGTTAACGCTGCCGGTGGCTGGAATATTAACTGGATGGATTTTGTACAATCGTCCACTACTCCTCCACCACCACCTCCTCCTCCTCCATCCGGTTCTTCTCAAAAAATAGAAGCCGAAAACTATTCTGCAATGAGTGGTGTTCGCACTGAAAATACAAGCGATGCAGGTGGTGGATTGAATGTGGCCTGGCAGGATACTAACGATTGGATGGACTACTCAGTAAATGTTGCCTCCGCTGGTACATACACTGTAAAC
>JANPKD010000048.1:0-102291 GCA_031425835.1 Chitinophagales bacterium | reverse complement strand
ATCACTTCTGTCATGCTGTCCCTCTATGGTTCGTTATTGTTTCAGCATCTCTCTGCGGCCGTGCTGTCATGCTGTCCCGAGGTAGCTCGGGATAGTTTCAGCATCTTTCTCAAACGGATGTTTGTATGAAATCGAAACTCGTTTTAGAGAAAGTTGCCGATATGCATCGGCATGACACGATGGTCGTTTTTCTTTTTCAAACTGATTTGGTACATGGTGGCATCACTGCTGTCATGCTGTCCCGATATGGTTCGGGATAGTTTCAGCATCTCTCTGCGGCCGTGCTGTCATGCTGAACTGGTTTCAGCATCTTTCTCGAACGGATGTTTGTATGAAAACGAAATTCGTTTTAGCAAAAGTTGCCGATCTACATCGGCATGAGGCGATGGTCGTTTTTGTTTGTCTGACTTTCCGATAGCGGTTGGCATCACTGCTGTCATGCTGTCCCGATATGGTTCGGGATAGTTTCAGCATCTTTTTTCAGACCGTGCTGTCATGCTGTCCCGAGGTAGCTCGGGATAGTTTCAGCATCTTTCTCGAACGGATGTTTGTATGAAAACGAAATTCGTTTTAGAGAAAGTTGCCGATATCCATCGGCATGACGCGATGGTCGTTTTTCTTTTTCAAACTGGTTTGGTACATGGTGGCATCACTGCTGTCATGCTGTCCCGAGGTAGCTCGGGATAGTTTCAGCATCTTTTTTCAGACCGTGCTGTCATGGTGTCCCGAGGTAGCTCGGGATAGTTTCAGCATCTTTCTCGAACGGATGTTTGTATGAAAACGAAATTCGTTTTAGAGAAAGTTGCCGATATCCATCGGCATGACACGATGGTCGTTTTTGTTTTTCAAAAGGGTTTGGTACATGGTGGCATCACTGCTGTCATGCTGTCCCGATATGGTTCGGGATAGTTTCAGCATCTCTCTGCGGCCGTGCTGTCATGCTGTCCCGAGGTAGCTCGGGATAGTTTCAGCATCTTTCTCAAACGGATGGTTTTTCTAAAAAACGAAATTGGTTTTAGCAAAAGTTGCCGATATACATCGGCATGACGCAATGGTCGTTTTTCTTTTTCAAACTGGTTTAACCTGTTGTCATCACCGCATGTTCCAAACCCCGAACAAAAAAAAGCCACCATAACCGGCGGCTTTATTAAAATAAAAACCAACTTTATCCTACTGCACTATCCTTGCCACGGGATTACTGTAAACCAACTGTTCGTTCACACCCATGGCTGCCACGCGGCACCAGTACTTTTGGCCACTCTCAAGGTTTTTGAAAGTAAACTTTACCTGGGTCGAAAACTGGCTGGTCCACTGAACGTTGGGCAACACGGGGTCGGGGGTGTACTCGTAGCCATACATCTTTGCCCCCTTCACGGCGTATATTACCAGGTCAAGTTCGCCGGCGTTCATACCTGCGTCCACAAATTTAATTTCGGGCATGGTAAGGGGCGGACTGCTGGTTTTGGTTTTCACCATGTCGTAACCGGTGCTGGCCAAAACGAGCTCGTCGCCGTTGGCCTCCAGGGTAATGTAGTTACCCAGGATGATTAAGGCGGTTTCCAGCTCGGCTCTTTTTTGGTTTTTAACGGCTACTTCGGCAATTCCGCGGTTGGCGGCTGCGGCCAGTGCCGCTACATAGGCAGCAAGGGCGGTGCTGACTGCAGCAAGCTGGGGCAGCACAGCGGGGAAGTGTGCATTACCCGTCATAGCCACAACAATTGCCTGGGCTTTGGTTTCTAGTCTGGCATCACTAAAATAGTTGAAGCCAAGTTTGATTCTTTTCATAGCGATTGGGTTTTGGTTATAGATTTTTGATGACCCTACAAATCTGGTGCACTCTAACGGCAATGTTTAGCCTGTTTTCCCTGAAAATGAACAACGGAAAACCGTGGCCTTCCCGCAGGTATCTGGTTAGCCAATAAACGGCTTCCGGTTTTTACGTTTAAAAATGCGGGCCGGTGGTTTTATTGATCAAAAAAGCAAACGGGTCTTGCCACAATGTTGTTTGCTTTTACCGCAATGTTATTTGGTTTTGGCAGGGAGTTGACTGGTTTTGCCAGCATGTTGTTTGCTTTTGACACACAGTTGTTTGGTTTTGGCCGAAACTTGTTTCACTACTGCAGCACCCTGTTTGCTTTTGCCACCATGTAGTTTGGTTTTGGCGGAAAGTTGTTTACTGTTTACAAAACCCTCGTTGCTCTTTGCTGCTTGTTATTTGTTTTTTGCAAAACCTTGTTTTGATTTTTAGAGCGACAGCGATAGGATTAATTTTTTGTTTGCAATAGTCGTTTAGTTATGATGTTTTTGTCCCGAAGTTTCGGGATTTCGACTTTGACCGCCTTTGAACTTTCATCTTTCGACTTTGAACTTTTGACTTTGAACTTTTGAACTGCCAACTTTGAACTGTCTTTCGCGAATCTTATATACGAAAATTTATTGGTAAAAAAAACCGCTATTAAACCCGAAAAAAAAGGGTTGTTTACCCGCACAAATACCGTTTTTAAACGGTGCCTTTTTTAATAACGCCACAGTAATTTGCATTAAGTAAGCAACCAACAGCTAATTGCAATGCACACACCCATTAGTGTAATTATTGCCGATGCCAACGAAGTGTACCGCCAGGGGCTTAGCAGTTTGCTGCAGCAGCAACCCGGTTTTTTGGTGCAGGCCGTAGCAGACACAGGAGCGGCCCTGCTGCAACTAGTAAAAAACCACCCGCCCGGCCTTGTGTTTATTAGCTGTGCCTTGCCCGACGTGCCCACCCCCGAACTATGCAAAAACATTTTAGCATTGCAGCCCTTATCAAAAGTAATTGTGCTTACCAGCAATAAAACGCCCTGCCTGGTGCAGCAGGTAATACAGGCCGGCGCCAGCGGTTATATAATAAATCATGTATCGGTGCCGGTATTGTTTACGGCCGCCCAAACAATAAATGACGGCGGCACTTATTACAGCCCCGAAATTACGCATATAATAAAAGATATGATGAACGGCCGTATCCTCAGCACCATGTTTAGCCCACGAGAGCTGGAGGTAATACGGGCAATATGCAACGCCAGCCTTACCTCTAAACAAATAGGGCAGCAGTGGCACATGTCGGAAGCAGCGGTGGAAAGCTGCCGACGAAGAATACTGCAAAAAATGGGTTGTAGCTCGGTGGTGGGCATGGTGATGTGGGCGGTGAGGATGGGGATTGTGGAGGTGGGGTGAGGGGGGTGCATTGTAGTCTGATTCTTAGTACTTACTAGATTTTTACTTGATCAGTGTTTAATTTTTATCAATTGTAAAATCAAAACCAACTGTTATGAAATTTGCCTTAATTGTGATAACACTCCTGTTCCTTTGTCTAAATGCTTTTTCTCAAACCGACACCACAAAGCCAAAGTACAACATCAGTTTTGTGAAAGTTGGAGACAAAGAGGATACCGTACGCAGGACAACCGCAAAGGAAACACTTTGGACCGTTGATATTTCCGCTTCCGACGCAAAAGCAGATACATTTAGCGGCTACACAATTGAGGTAACTGCGGATGATGCATCCACCATTCCTGCAGACCATTACGAAATCGTTTCAACAGTAAATGGAAAAGCCCTAAAAGACCTGGCAAATACAAATGCAGTTAGAGTAGTGCTGAAAAAGGAAGGGGAAGAATTCAAACAAGTTAAACCATTAAAGCTTGTTCTACGGCTGACTGTTAAAAAAAAGGAAAGCGACAAGGATATAACCGACGACGTTACTAATAACACAGGAAAATTTAAAGAAATCACCTTAACAATACTACCCTCTGAAGAACCAATATACACTTATAAATACCTGGGCTATCTCGGAACAAACTTTGATCTTGTTGATGGAGTGCAAGCGAAAAATCTCTTCTTTGCCACAAACATTTTTATTCCCGAAACTACAAAATGGGGATTCTCCTTAGGCTTATATGGTAATCGCACCATGACGAAAACAGATTCATCTAAGCAGACTACATTCCAATCAAGAGTGGAAAGAATTAATAATGATTCGATAGCAAGACATTTTGATACCGCTTTGAAAGTGACAACCAGAGTTTCAGATAACATTGGTGCCAACTTTATGCCCCTAATACCAATCCACTTTTTAAGTGATGGTGAATTAAAGATGTATTACGCTCCGCAATTTGAGTTCATCTGGCGAAGAACCACTATTGAAAACGCTTATTTAAATAATAGAACGGTAAGAATTGACTCAATGAGAAATAGGTTTCCATCCAGCACCGGATTTCCGTTAATTACTCCATTGAGTACTAAAGTGGACTTTAACGTATATGACGTATATATAGGACTTGCAGGGCTGTTGTTACGCTATGAAAATGAAGACATAAGTGTTCGTTTAAATTCGTCTGTTGGAATAAACTTAAACTACACGCCTGTTGGTGCTTTGTCGAATAGCACAACTGCCGGAAACGTCAATCCAGTTTATCCGACTTATAATAAAGAAAAAAGGTACTTTTTCTTTGGACGCCTATGGATTACCGAACCAACCACTGGACTCACATTAGGAGCTGAAGTATCAAACTATTTTGGAGAACGTGATGTTAATGGTAAAGAAATTGCTAAAGCTCAACCCTACTATAATGTCACGCTGTCAAAAGCATTTAATCTTAAAAATTTAGCGGCGTTTGTAAAGCCGTTGACAAATAGATAGGAAGTTTCTGCCATTGTCGGCTGCGCATGGCAACCTTTGAGTAGTTAGTAATTCTTTAAAGCCTCTATAAACGGGGCTGTCTTTATGTAGTAGTTGGGAAATGGCTGAAGGTTGTTACGTTCTGTTATTCAAAAAAGCTAGGTTGCCTTTTTTAAGTAAGAAACTTTGCTTATGCTTGCAGAGAATGCGATATTTTTCCATCTGATCAAATGTTACCTCAGCGCATTCATTCAACAAAAGTTACAACATAGATAATGGCCAAAACAAAAAAAGAATCACCCGAAGAGCCCCTTGAGAAACAACTCTGGAAAACTGCGGATAAGCTCCGCAAAAACATTGATGCGGCTGAATACAAACACATTGTTTTGGGTTTAATCTTCCTAAAATATATTTCTGATGCTTTTGAAGAACTATATGCAAAACTAAAAGCAGACGAAGCAAACGGTGCAGACCCTGAAGACAAAGACGAATACAAAGCAGAAAATGTATTCTTTGTTCCGCAGGATGCCAGATGGAATTATTTGCAATCGAAAGCGAAACAACCTGAAATTGGCAAGTTTGTGGACGATGCAATGGATGCCATTGAAAAAGAAAATGCTTCTTTGAAAGGTGTGTTACCAAAAGTATTTGCCCGACAAAATCTTGACCCGACCAGTTTAGGCGAACTGATTGACTTGGTTGGAAACATTGCCTTAGGTGATGCCAAAGCAAGAAGTGCCGATGTGCTTGGACACGTTTTTGAATATTTCCTAGGTGAGTTCGCATTGGCAGAAGGCAAAAAAGGCGGACAGTTCTATACGCCAAGAAGCGTTGTAGAATTATTGGTTGAAATGTTGGAGCCATACAGAGGAAGAGTTTTTGACCCATGTTGCGGTTCTGGTGGTATGTTTGTTCACTCCGAAAAATTCGTAACCGAACACCAAGGAAAAGTAAACGACATTTCCATTTACGGACAGGAGAGCAACCAAACAACTTGGCGACTGGCTAAAATGAACTTAGCTATTCGTGGCATTGACAGTTCACAAGTGAAATGGAACAACGAAGGTTCTTTTTTAAACGATGCACACAAAGACCTGAAAGCCGATTACATCATTGCCAATCCACCATTTAACGTGAGTGATTGGGGTGGTGACTTGATGCGAACAGATGGACGTTGGCAATATGGAACACCGCCAACAGGCAACGCCAACTTTGCATGGATGCAGCATTTTATTTATCACTTAGCACCAAGCGGACAAGCAGGGGTTGTGTTGGCAAAAGGTGCTTTGACTTCTAAAACATCAGGCGAAGGTGAAATAAGAAAAGCCTTGGTTGAAAATGGTTTCATTGATTGCATTGTAAACCTGCCAGCCAAATTATTTTTAAATACGCAAATTCCTGCTGCCTTATGGTTTATGAGCCGCAACCGTAAAAATGGAAAATTCAGAGACCGCAGCAACGAGATTTTATTTATTGATGCCCGAAACTTAGGGCATTTGATTAACCGCAGAACCCGTGAGCTTTCCAAAAAAGACATTGATAAAATTACCGGCACTTACCACAATTGGAGAAATTCTGACGGAATCTATGAGGATATTGCGGGGTTTTGTTCTTCTGCTCCATTGAGCAAAGTGAGAGAGTTGGATTATATGCTTACCCCTGGACGATATGTAGGCTTGCCTGATGATGAAGATGATTTTGATTTTAAAGAGAAATTTACGGAATTGAAAATTGAACTAGAAAAACAAATCAAAGAAGAATCAAGATTAAATGAGATTATAGAATCTAACTTAAGTAAAATAAAAATAAATGAGTAAGTGGACGGAGTTAACATTAGGTCAAATAGCTGAAATAACTTCTGCTAAAAGAATTTTCTATTCAGAATATGTGCCTGAGGGTGTTCCTTTTTATCGTTCAAAAGAAATCATTGATAAACACAATAAGCGGGAAGTAAAATCTGAATTGTTTATTGCTGAAAGTCGATATAAGGAAATTAAGGATAAGTTTGGTGTGCCTGTTGAAGGTGACATTCTTTTAACTTCCGTAGGTAGTTTAGGCATTCCATACATGGTGAAAAAGGAAGATAGATTTTATTTTAAAGATGGAAATTTAACATGGTTACGGAATTTTGATTTAGAAAATATTGATATAAACTATTTAATGACTTGGATTAAGTCAAGTGTTGGTAAGCAAAAATTGGATGAAGTTGCAATCGGTTCAACCCAACAAGCTCTAACAATAAGCGGTCTTAAGTCTGTTGAAATAAATCTACCACCACTTGAAGTTCAAAAGGATATAGCATCAGTACTAGGAAGTATAGATGATAAAATAAATTTACTATACAATCAAAATAAAACAATTGAAAACTTAGCTGAAGTAATATTCAGACAATATTTTATTGAAGAAACATCTGAAGAGTGGCGAACATTAAAACTAGACGAAATTGCCGAAGTCCAAAATGGATATGCATTCAGTAGTAAAAATTATGTTTCTTATCAAGAAGGTCACCTTGAAGTTTTAAAAATGGGTCATATTGAACGTGGCGGTGGTTTAAGGACAAACCCGAAAAAGGATTTTGTCTATAGAACTGAAAAACTCAAAAGGTGGATTCTAAATAAAGGAGATATTATTATGGCTATGACAGACATGAAAGACAATGTTGTTATTCTTGGAGTACCAGCAATGATTGATAAAGATTCTACTTATGTTCTAAATCAGCGAGTCGCTAGGATATATTTAAAATCAACAGAAATCTTAATTAATAATTACCTTCTATACATACAGCTAAAAGATTCGGATTTCATTTCAAACCTTCAAAGCAAAGCCAATAGTGGTGTTCAAGTAAATCTTTCAACTGAGACCATCAAGGATAGTGATATTATTATCCCTCCAATTGAAGTTCAAAATCAAATTGGTAAAACCATTACTGATTTATTTTTAAAGAAAGAGCAAAATGATACTCAAATGAAAACCTTGACAAGTCTTCGTGATACTCTTTTACCAAAACTAATGAGTGGTATCGCAACAATGTAAATACTATAAATAAACTAAACAGTATGCAAGCAACTGTACAGAAAATAGTAGCAAAATATCATTCATTAATAATGAGCTTGAACAAATGGATTTAGAATTTCAGCAGTACTTGAAAGATACTACCGCATCTAGGAATGTTCCCGCTATTGAAGTTGATGCAAGAATGAAGTTGGCAAGGGACAACAAGAGAAGATTGCAAACTGACGTAGCCGAAAGAGAGTATTTAATTGAAAATTATCTAAGATAGCTGTATAGTGAATAAGCTAAAAAAAACAATAGAGCAATATGGGCGTTGGGCTGAACTGTCAATTTACATTGGCAGAATAGAAACGCACATTGAATCTGATTTTAGCCATTCACTAGAAAACGCAAAAGCATTACTTGAAACCATTGGCAAAGAAATTTGCACTTCAAAAGGTTTGCAACTAAGCGACACAATAAGTATAAACGGAGTTCTAAAAAATGCTTTTTCGGCATTGGGTTATTCAAACAGCAACTTGGTAAATCAAATTGCTTCTGCCCTTGCTACCATTGGTCAGCAAGTTGGTGAATTGAGAAATGAAATTGGCATTTCATCACACGGGAAATCGTTAGATGAAATCAGGGAAAGAAATAACCGTGTAGACATTCTTACAAGGGAATTTTTAATTGACACGGTTGAAATTGTTTCATGTTTCCTGATTCGGAATTTTGAAAACGAGAATCCACGCAAGCCAAAAGAGACTTTAGAAGAAACCTTAGACTATTTGGAAGCTGAAGACTTCAATGAGTTTTGGGATGATGCTTTCGGTGAATTTGAAATGGGTAACTATGCTTATTCAGCCAGTGAAATTTTGTTCAACGTAGATAAGCAAGCATACATTAATGAATACAACGCCTTTTCGGCAAGTGAAACAACCGAAGAATGACAAGAATTACAGAAAATATTATAGAAGCCTTTGCTATTGAGTTACTCGATAAACTCGGTTATGAGTATATCTATGCTCCCGATATTGCACACGATGGAGAGAATCCCGAAAGAGACGGCTACGCACAAGTTTTGTTATTGAACAGGTTGCAAAATGCCGTTAAAAGAATCAACCACAATATTCCAGCCGATGCACAAGTAGAAGCCATCAAAGAAATTCAACGTATTGCTTCGCCTGAACTACTTACCAATAACGAAACGTTTCATCGTTTGCTTACAGAGGGTATTCCAATTTCAAAACGTGTAGATGGAGACGACAGAGGCGACAGAGTTTGGTTGATAGATTTTAAGAATCCGAACAATAACGATTTTGTTGTAGCTAACCAGTTTACTATTATTGAAAGCGGAAATAACAAACGACCTGATGTAATTCTATTTGTCAATGGAATTCCGCTTGTGGTTATTGAGTTAAAAAATGCAGCGGATGAAAACACAACTATCAATTCTGCTTTTAAACAAGTAGAAACATATAAAGCCATTATTCCAAGCCTTTTCACTTACAACGGCTTTGTAGTCATTTCAGATGGACTGGAAGCCAAAGCAGGTTCTATTTCATCGGGTTTTAGTCGGTTTATGTCTTGGAAATCCGCAGACGGGAAAGCCGAAGCATCGCATTTGGTAAGTCAGTTAGAAACTTTGATTCAAGGAATGCTGAACAAAGAAACCTTGATTGACTTAATCAGGCATTTTATTGTTTTTGAAAAATCGAAGAAAGAAGATTCTGAAACAGGAATCACAACTATTTCCACCGTTAAAAAATTAGCTGCTTATCATCAATATTATGCTGTAAACCGAGCAGTTGAATCAACTTTAAGAGCAACAGGATTTACTTTAGAACATGAAACGCCAGTTAGCATGGTGATGGAATCTCCGGAAAGTTATGGAGTGCCCGGAGTAAAAAATCAACCCATTGGCGACAGAAAAGGTGGTGTTGTTTGGCATACTCAAGGAAGCGGAAAATCATTATCAATGGTTTTCTACACAGGTAAAATCGTATTGGCTTTAGACAATCCAACTATTCTTGTCATAACTGACCGCAATGATTTAGACGACCAACTGTTTGACACCTTTGCAGCATCCAAACAATTACTAAGACAAGAACCAGTTCAAGCAGAGGATAGAAACCAATTAAAAGAATTATTAAAAGTTGCTTCCGGAGGTGTAGTGTTTGCAACCGTGCAAAAATTCCAACCCGAAGAAGGCAATGTTTACGAATTACTTTCTGACAGAAAGAATATAGTTGTAATCGCTGACGAAGCACACAGAACACAATACGGATTTAAAGCAAAAACCATTGATGCCAAAGACGGAAAAGGAAATGTAGTTGGTAAGAAAATCGTTTACGGTTTTGCAAAATATATGCGTGATGCTTTGCCCAACGCAACATATTTAGGTTTTACAGGAACACCCATCGAAAATACAGACGTGAATACGCCAGCAGTTTTCGGAAACTATGTGGACATTTACGATATAGCCCAAGCCGTTGAAGATGGTGCAACGGTTCGTATTTATTACGAAAGCCGTTTGGCAAAAGTAAATCTAAGCGAAGAAGGTAAACAATTGGTTGACGACCTTGATGATGAACTAGAACAAGAAGATTTAACAAACACACAAAAAGCAAAAGCAAAGTGGACACAGCTTGAAGCTTTGGTTGGTAGCGAAAATCGAATTAAAAATATTGCTAAAGATATTGTAACTCACTTTAGCCAAAGACAGGAAGTATTTGAAGGCAAAGGAATGATTGTTTCAATGAGCCGAAGAATTGCAGCAGATTTGTATCAAGCAATCATTGACCTGAAACCCGAATGGCATTCAGACGATTTGAATAAAGGCGTTATAAAAGTTGTAATGACTTCCGCATCTTCTGATGGTCCGAAAATTTCAAAACATCACACCACTAAAGAACAAAGAAGAACGCTTGCAGAAAGAATGAAAAATCCTGATGACGAATTACAATTGGTAATAGTTCGGGATATGTGGCTTACTGGTTTTGATGCACCAAGTATGCACACCCTTTACATTGACAAACCAATGAAAGGTCATAATTTGATGCAAGCCATTGCAAGGGTAAACCGAGTTTATAAAGACAAGCCAGGGGGTTTGATTGTAGATTATTTGGGCATTGCAGCCGACTTGAAAAAAGCATTGGCATTCTATTCTGATGCAGGTGGAAAAGGCGACCCAACTATTTTACAAGAACAAGCAGTACAATTGATGTTAGAGAAATTGGAAGTTGTTTCTCAAATGTATCATGGTTTTGAATATGAAAGCTATTTTGAAGCCGACACTTCAAGAAAACTTTCTATTATTCTTGCAGCAGAAGAACATATTTTAGGACTTCAAGACGGAAAAAAACGCTACATCAATGAGGTAACGGCATTGTCAAAAGCTTTTGCAATTGCAATTCCTCATGACCAAGCAATGGATGCAAAAGACGAAGTTTCGTTTTTCCAAGCAGTGAAAGCAAGGTTATCAAAGTTTGACGGAACTGGTTCGGGAAAGACAGACGAAGAAATTGAAACGACGATTCGTCAAGTCATTGACAAAGCACTGGTTTCTGAGCAAGTTATTGATGTTTTTGATGCAGCAGGAATTAAGAAGCCTGATATCTCAATTCTTTCAGAAGAATTTTTGATGGAATTGAAAGGCATGAAACATAAAAATGTTGCGTTGGAAGTTTTGAAAAAACTCTTGAACGATGAAATAAAATCGAGAGCCAAAAAGAACCTAGTAAAGAGCAGGACATTTTTAGAAATGCTGGAAAACTCCATCAAGAAATATCACAACAAAATTCTGACAGCAGCTGAAGTAATTGATGAACTCATAAAGCTGAGCAAAAACATTGTTGAAATGGACAATGAAGCCAAGCACATGGGCTTAACTGACTTTGAATATGCGTTTTACACAGCCGTGGCTAACAACGACAGTGCAAAGGAACTCATGCAGCAAGATAAGTTGAGAGAACTTGCCGTTGTACTGACAGAAACCATAAGACAAAACGCATCTATTGACTGGACAATTAAAGAAAGCGTAAAAGCTAAATTGAAAGTTGCAGTAAAAAGAATTTTAAGAAAGTTCGGTTATCCTCCTGACATGCAAATGTTGGCGACAGAGACCGTTTTGAAACAAGCGGAAATGATAGCAAGCGAATTAACGACGTAGCCAATGCACCAAGTGAGGCGCATTTGCAAGGCACATAAAGTCTCACACAAAACCCAACCTTGCAAAAGCCCCCCAAACCCTTACCTCCCCGGCTGCTTCAACTCCCAACCCGTCTTTTTCTTTTCTTCTTCCACCATCTTCTTCACATCCAGCAAAAGTTTTCGGGCATCGTAAATAATTCCATCCTTAATGGTATAGCTAATGCCACCTTTACGTACTACTTCATTTTTTTCATTCAGCGCAATAGCACCCATGCCATTGAGCACCTGCAGGTTTTCTAAGGGGTTGCCAGCTACAATTACAAAGTCGGCCAGCTTGCCCACTTCTACACTACCAATTTCTTTTTCCATACCCAGGGCCTGTGCACCAAATAGGGTGGCGCTGCGTATTACCTCCAGCGGATGAAAGCCCGCCTCCCGCAACAGTTCCATTTCGCGTACATAACTAAAGCCATAGAGCTGGTAAATAAAACCCGCATCGGTGCCCACGGTTACGCGGCCACCACGGTTTTTGTATTCATTGATAAACGTCATCCATAACCGGTAATTTTCTTTCCATTGTATTTCCTGTTCGGTACCCCAGTTGTGCCAGTAACTGCCATGTGATACACGGCTTGGTTCATAAAATTTCCAGAGACTTGGCAGGGTGTATTCTTCATGCCACTCGGCTCTGCGTGCCCGCATCAGGTCGCGGTTGGCTTCATAAATATTAAAGGTGGGGTCGAGTGTAAAATCAAGTGCCAGCAATTCATTCATCACTTTATTCCAATGATCGCTGTATGGTGCTGCGGCCTGTTTCCATAATGTGCCGGCTTGTTCAAACCTGTGCTGCTCATTGGCGTAATTATAATTGAGCGGGTAGTTTTGAATTGTTTTATCGGTAAACAAAGCTTCGGGCAAACCGTACCAATGCTCCATGGAGGTAAGTCCGGCTTTTGCACTGTTCAGCACATTCCATCTTGCCACATCCATTTGTGCATGGTGGCAGGCAGATCGAAGTCCGAGTTTTTTATTTTCTTCTATGGCGGCTTTCATAATATCGGGTGCCGCGCCAAAAAACTTTATACCATCGGCTCCTTTTTTTGCATTTTCTCTAACCCATGTAATGGCCTGCTCCGCCGTGGTGATGGGTTCCTTACTACCCTGCCCAAATGCAGTGTAGGCAAAAAGGCGGGGAGCGGTAATTACATTTTGCTGGCTTTTTTGTTTTGCGTCAAGCACCCAGTCGAGGCCATTACCAGCCGAGGGATCACGAACGGTGGTAATGCCATGCGCCATCCAGAGTTTAAAAACATATTCGGCCGGTGTGCCCTGGTCTTTACCACCAATATGGCCGTGCATATCAATAAAGCCGGGCAACAGGTACATGCCTTCGGCCAAAAGTTCTTTTCCACCTGCTGCTAATTTGGGTCGTTTGTTTGTATCAATGGCCATACCCGGCGAGCCAACCAAAGTGATTTGTTTGATGCGGTTTTTTTCAACCACAATATCCACGGGGCCAATGGGTGGTGCACCGGTACCGTTAATGAGTGTAACACCGCGGATAATGAGTTGCTGCCAGGGGCCTTCACCTTCTTTTACTTCGGGTGCTTTTTTAATTTGCGTGTTTGCAATAAAGGGAAAAATAAATGAGGCCAGCAGAATGAATATTCTCATGAGTTGAAAGTTTGGAAACAAAAAGTAACTGAAAAAGATGAAGCGGCAATTATTTTGCCTTTTCCCGCCGCTGTTGGTATGAGGCGCTGATATTGTGGCTGGCCTACCAACGGCAATTCGGAGCACGGTTATCTTCACCAACGGTATTTAGTAGTGACATTGGCCACAGGTGAAACATATAACTAAGCGATGAAACTTTTTTTTTGGTAAAGGGGTATCCTAAAGCGGTGTGCCGTTGGTAGGCAACACACAGAGCCATTGCATCATACCAACGGCGGCGTAAAACATATAACAAAGAGATGAAACTTCTTTTTTGATAAAGAGGTGTCCAAAAGCGGTGTACCGTTGGTAGGCAACACACAGAGCCATTGCATCATACCAACGGCGGCGTGGTTCTAATGTGCCGCAGGCACTACCTGTTTGTAGAAACAAAATATCCTAATGAGATAAATGCCACGTAGTGGCTACCCTTTGCAGGTAGCGTACCTACGGCACGCCCTTACAAAACGGTTTCATTTTTTCTACAAACAGGTAGCCTCTACGAGGCATATGGCCGTTGTACAATTTGAAATCCACCCGGATCGAACTTCCTCATGGCTGCCTTTCAAATTGTCGCACCCATTCGGGCCGTGGAGACACGGCCCACTGCTGCTCCGGTTTGTGTCTTCACAAACCGGCGAAAGAGGTGGGTTCAACATTTGTTCAAATTGAAATCCATCCGGATCGTTCTCCTATGGGGTGGCGTTCAAATTGTTGCAAATCGGCATCTTTATTCCTACAAATAGAAGACTGCACTTCCCCTCCCTGGAGGGGCGGCAGTGATTACCAATAAAGAAGTTTTTGAAAGGGGTGGGTTTGACATTGCCACAGTTTGAAACGAACCCAAATAGTTCTCCTCTATGCTGGTGTGAAAAAAACTAATTTACAGTTACTAAACTTTACTGGCTCATGAAAAAATTTTTTACTGCCGCAGCTTTATACCTGTGTATGCAAAGTGCCTTTGCACAGGTACAAACCAACAACTACAAAGACGCACTTAATTTAATTGATAGCTGGCTGGAGGCGCAAACCGATTATGCCGACATACCATCGGTATCGGTAGCCATAGTAAACAACCAGGAAATTATTTGGAGCAAAGCATACGGCATGGCCGATGCCGAAAAAAAACTGGCCGCCACTACCGGCACCACTTATAGCATTTGTTCCATCTCAAAGTTGTTTACGTCTATTGCCATTATGCAATTGTACGATGCGGGTAAACTTCGGCTCGACGACAACATTGAAACAATTTTGCCCAACTACAATTTAAAACAGCAGTACAAAGAAAGTGGTGCCATTACCATTCGCTCCCTGCTCACGCATTCTTCGGGCCTGCCACGTGAGTCGGACTATCCTTACTGGACCGGTCCCGATTTCCCTTTTCCATCGCAGGCGCAGTTGAATACCAAATTGGGCGAGCAGCAAACACTCTATCCTTCATCAAGCGTATTTCAGTATAGCAACCTGGGCATGTCGTTGTTGGGTGAAGTAGTTGAAAAAATTTCGGGAAAGCCTTACGATGTGTATGTTGCCGAAAATATTTTAACGCCGTTGCGCCTAACGGCTACCAACACTTATTTGCCGGCAAATGAATGGGGCAACAAAATGGCTGTTGGCTACAGTGCTGTAAAAAGAGATGGATCAAGAGATAAGGTAAATTTATTTGATGCAAAAGGCATGAAGGCCGCGGCAGGTTTTTCATCGAATGTAGAAGACTTAGCCAGGTTTGCTTCCTGGCAGTTTCGTTTGTTGAATAATGGTGGTACCGAAATTTTGAAAGCGGCAACGCTAAAAGAAATGCAGCGGGTGCAATGGGCTGACCCCGACTGGAAAACATTCTGGGGTCTTGGCTTCAGCATCTGGGATGATAATGGCAGTACCATAGTTGGGCATGGGGGTTCGTGCCCCGGTTATAGAACCACGCTGCAACTTGACCCAAAAGAAAAAATGGCTTACACGGTAATGATCAATGCAGGTGGAGAAAGTCCGGATGTAATAGCAGACGAGATACGTGACATCATTTCCAAAATACCAAAGGATAAAACGCCTACTGTCAACACGGTTGCATTGGAGCAGTATGTTGGCACCTATTCATCGCAACCCTGGGGCTCCGAAAAAATTGTTGCACAGTGGTATGGCGATTTGGTGGTGTTGAATTTGCCCAATCAAAATCCCGATGAGAGTATGATGGTGTTGCGCCATGTTTCAGGCGATACATTCCGGCGGGTGCGCAAGGATAAAACGTTGGGAGAGGAGGTTGTTTTTCAAAAAGACGCGTCGGGGAAAGTGGTGAAGATTTTACAGCACAGCAATTATTCAACCCGCATTACTGTAAATAAGAAAAAAGCATAGTGCCGTATCCAGTCAATTATGGCGTGCCCCTCGTTCCTTGGGTCCGAAGCTTCGGACGGGCTTTCCGTTACAACTCCGGCACGAGGCCCATGCACAAAAGCCTCACCGGGGTTTCCACTGCAATCCCTGCCCGTTCGGTCAGGCGGGCCTAACGCATCGCCCACATTTTAAAGTTCTAAACCATAAGATGTGGTGTGAGAAAGATCCTGAAACTATCCCGAACCATATCGGGACAGCATGGGGCCTAACACCGTGTTCGTTAGACGGCCATGACACATAGGCGACCGTCATGCCGATGCATATCGGCATCTATCTCTAAAACCATGAGCCGTATTGTGAGAAAGATGCTGAAACTATCCCGAACCACATCGGGACAGCATGACGTGCTATGAAAAAGATTCTGACGTTCTAACAAATTTTTCGTTAGACGGCCGTGACACATAAGCGACCGTCATGCCGATGCATATCGGCATCTCTCACAAAACCGAACATTAGGTTTTTAAAACCACTATGCATTTGAGAAGATGCTGAAACTATCCCGAACCATTTCGGGACAGCATGGCGTGCTATGAAAAAGATTCTGACGTTCTAACAAAGTTTTCGTCAACGGCTGTAACCCATTAGTGACCGTCATGCCCATGCATACCAGCATCTTTCTCCGAGGCATGTCGACCGCAGCAAAAGGCCCGAGGTTATTTCAATCCCCTGAACACTGCGGCGTTGGTCGGCAGGGCTGCAACAACATAGCTTAATATCAACGCCGGCATCCTGAGAAGCGTTGAGCCTGCTGCCAGAGAAACGAATAAAAAAAGACAATAGAACACTACCGTGTATTGAATAGAAAAGAATGGGAACTTTAGCAAAGTCATTGTTCAATCACCCAGCAATAAACTTACTAACCTTTGGAAACCATAGACCCAATAGAAAATAAAGAATTAGAAGCCATCAAAAACGACGAGAAGGTACAAAGGGCTTTGAGTGAGAACGCAACACAGGTAAAAAAGCAAAACCCTTTTCTGGCAAAAAAGGAAGTGCCTCTGTTTGGTGTAACAGCCATTCTGTTTTTAGTTTGCGGTGTGCTTTATTTTCTTTTAAGATGGAAACAACTACCCATTGCCCGCATTTACATTCCATTGGCGCAAAAAATTGTGCTGGCGGTAATGTTCATTTCCTTTGTGCTGTTGGCTACCCGCATTTCAAAAAAAATACTTAGCCGGAAAGTAGAAAATAAGACGACTGTTTATAATTTCAACCGCATTGCCGACTTGCTTGCCGGCCTGCTGATATTTACAATTATTCTTTCTCTGCTGTTTGCCAACTGGTATGCTGCCATGGTTTCATTTGGCATTATATCACTTATACTTGGCTTTGCATTGCAAAATCCCATCACCAGTTTTTTTGGATGGATATACATTCTTATTCGCAAACCTTTTGAAGTGGGTGACCGCATTAAAATAGGAAGCGTTTATGGCGATGTAATTAAGGTGAGCTACATTGATACAACACTTTGGGAATTTAATGGCGATTACCTGACGGGGGATCATCCCAGTGGACGCATCATCAGGTTCACTAACTCAAAAGTATTCAGCGAGTATGTGTATAATTATTCATGGCCTCTATTCCCTTTTATATGGAACGAACTCGCTTTATTCATTGCCTATGAAAGCGATTTTAAATTTACCGCCGATACAATTAAACGCATTGTTGAAACGGAAATTGGCGAGGCTATGGTAAGACGGGTAAAGCGGTTTAAAACAATTTTGGCCGAAACGCCGGTAGGAGTACTGGAGGTGAATGAATACCCCTCCGTTATTTTAAGAACACATGCCAACACCTGGATAGAAGTAATCATCCGCTATCTTGTAGAACCCAAAAATTCGGGCCAGGTAAAGAAAAAATTGTTTGATGCCGTAATGGAGGAATTAAAAAAACACCCCGACAAAGTATTTTTTCCAAAGACGAATATGAGGTAACTACTTACAGATGAGCCATCTCAATCAAAATACCATTGCCTGCATGATTTTGCAACAGAGCAATTATTCAACCCGCATTACCATAAATACAAGGGAGTCCTATCAACTACCGTGCTGCCGTGCCCACATGATTCGGGACATATCGGCATCTTTCTTTGCCGTCATCTTCCTGAAAAATAGTTCCATTATTATTTTACATTGACCTGGCTGCATTCAACCAAAACAAAAATTAGTTGTTTTTCCAAAAAGTTGAAAAATGATGCGCGGTCTCCTAGTTCTTTTAATCACCTTTTTTGCCGCAACACACAATTCTGCACAAACCAAACCTGCCGCAAACAAAATTGCCCTGGTAGAAAACAACCTGATACCATTTGTACCCGTCAAAGGTTTCAAAGGCTGGAACATTATTGACCGGATGAAATATTATAAGGTGCCTGGTGTAAGCATTGCTGTTATCAGCAACTATAAAATTGACTGGGCAAAAGCCTACGGTCTGGCCGATACCATAAAAAAAACCCCGGTAACAACAGAAACAATGTTTTCGGCGGGCTCCATTAGTAAGTTGGTAATGGCCGTCGCGGCGTTAAAGATGGTGGATGATGGACAAATAGATTTGGAAAAACCGATCAATAATTATCTTACCTCATGGAAAATTGCTGAGAACGATTTTACGAAAAAAGTACCTGTTAATTTAAGAATGTTGTTGAGCCATTCAGCAGGTACTTCTCAATCTTCTTACTTTGGTTTTACACCCACCCAACCACTGCCTTCCATAACAGAAATTTTAAGTGGCGCAAAAATATCTGAAACCCGGCCTGTTGTTGTAAACAGCGAACCCAATAAAGAATTTCGTTACTCCGGCGGGGGCAGCATCGTCGCACAACTGGCGTTGATGGATGTTGCTAAAAAAAGTTTTGCCCACCTTACGCAGGAAACAATTTTTACAAAACTGGGTATGAAGAACACAACGTTCGAACAACCCTTACCTGCAAAATTTAATAACCAAACTGCATGGGCCTACTCTTCGGCATCATGGTTTAAAGGAATGCCCTACGTGTATCCGCAACAGGCAGCGGCCGGCTTATACACTACACCAACCGACCTTGCCCGCTTTTTTATTGATGTACAAAAATCTTATTGGGGTAACGGAAAAATATTAAGCCAGGCCATCACCAAAAAAATGTTTACACCACAGCAAAATGTTTCCGACGGATCGTACAAAGAACAAATTGGTATTGGCCCTTTTTTAATGCAACGGAGCGATAACAAAAATCCAAACGGTGTGTATTTTGAATTTACGGGTGTGAATGCAGGCTTCCTGGCTTATGGCATTGCAAGTGTGACTGGCGGCCATGGTGTGGTGATTATGCTTAACTCGGGTGATGATGTGAATGGCCTGGGCAAAGAAATTAGGAGAGCCGTTGCAAAGGTTTATGACTGGACTAATTTTTTGCCCGAAGAAATACAACCGCTTAACATTGCCGCTGCGGAACTGGATAAATACACGGGCCGTTACCGAATGGGCCCCAATGAAGTGCTGTACCTGCGCAGAGAAAAAAACTACCTGGTTGAAAACATCAATGACGGAAATGACATTTACTGTTTCCCCGTTGCAAAAGACACGATTGTTTTTACCGACTACAACATAAATGGCTTTTTTAGAAGAAACAGTAACGGCGATATTATTGCATTACAAAATATTTACCAGCAGCAACCAATGCCCAAAATGAAAGACGATGAATTTTCGGGTAGCGAGTATTTAAAAATGAAAAATTATGCAGCAGCAAAAATTGCGTTTGCCGAAATGAAAATGAACGAGTACCAGGTTACCTACCTGGCTTACGATTTAATGAATAAAAAACCAATGGATGCCGATGCGGTAAAAACTATTTTGGAATTGGCGGTAGAGCAACATCCACAATCATCTATTGTGTATAGCCGCTGGGGCGATTTTTATTTGAAACTGAACGATAACGCCAATGCTATAAAAAGTTATCAAAAAGCAGTGGAGTTAGACCCCAACGATGAACAAACAAAAGAGGCGTTGAATAAACTGACACGATAATCAGTGTGGAGTTGATTGCGAGCTGCAATGCCATGGCCTCATACCAACGCCGGCACCCGAAACAAAATTTTTATTAGAAGGCCGTAACACTTAAGCGACCGTCATGCCGATGCATATCGGCATCTTTCAGTGAAGACAGCACTGCATTTGTGAAAAATTTCTTATGGCGGTATGGCGTTGGTTGGCCAGGCTGCAATGCTGTGGCCTCATACCAACGCCGGCATCAGTCTCCACACAAACCCCTAAGAAACTCAAGCAAACGCGTAACGTTCCTACATATCTCCGGGTATTTCTCTAAGGAGTTTCACCATTGCCTGATGGCAAACCCCTCTCTATCTTCGTGGCAAATAAATTCCTATGAAACAAGTTGCAATCCTCTTTATCGCCTCTCTATTATTTTTCTCCTGTAAAAAAAATAATAACGACACTCATCAAGTGAAGTTTGTGGTTACAGGTACAAACGTTACTCAGTTCAAATACTATATCGGCTCTACCTTCAGCGATGTAGTTGTTCCTTTTACAGGCACAAGAGACATTACTGTTTCTGTTGCTAAAGGCACAAAGCTTGTGTTAGAAGCAAAAGCGACCAGCAATAATTTATCAGGGGAAATTTTTGTCGATAACGTTCTGCTCTCCAAGGGCACTGATGGAGACACCGATGGCGATGGTAAGTCGGAAGTAAAAATTGATTACCAGCTATCGAACTAATTTAATTGGCATAGTGTTGAAGCCCTGCTTGTCGGGGCTTTTTTTATGCCTATCCTGTTGGGCTATCCTTACAGAAATAGATAATTGAAAATCACCCCCGGTTCGCACTCTGTTGTTTACACCTCATTTGTGTGTGTGCAAAAACCCAGTTACTTAGATCTGCAAAAGCAGTCATTACGCTTGTCCTACCTTAACCCACCACCCTCATAATACTCAAGCACTTTTTTGCGCAATACAAAATCGTACTTCGCCATTATTAAATTGATATTGGCGCGGTCGAGATTATTTTTTGCAATCAGATAATCAACAGAGTTGCCTAAGCCGGCATTAAATTTTGCTTCGGCCGCATTAAACGAAATGGTGTAGGCCGCTACCTGATCTATAATGGTTTTGTAACGGTCGTAGGCATTGGTCATGTTCAGGTGTGCCTGCTCTATTTGCTGGCGCAACTGCACACGGGTAGCTTCTTCAACTAACCCGGCATTTTTCAAACCAATATCTGCCAGTTTAATATTGTTTTTAACCCTGAAGGAGTTAAAAATTGGAATACGCAGGCCAACATTAATCCCCGAAAAAATATTGTTCTCCACCTGCTGACTGTACGGAATTTTTCCGCCGGCATTTTGTGCGGCACTTGAGTAAGCTGTTTGCACATTGCCACCCAAAACAACAGTGGGGTAAAGGTTACCACGCAAAGCTTTTAGATTGTACTCCGCACTTTTTTTTCGTAACGCCACCGATTTAATTTGTGCAAATTGTTGCAGGGCCTGTTCGTACACTTCGTTGCTGCTTTTAGAAAAAGCCGTAACAAATTCACCTCCATCTATTCGTTGTAAAACCATGTTGGGGGTGTAGGCAATGTTCATCAACTGTGCCAGCGCCAGTTTAGATTGTGCCACATTATTTTTTAGTGTCAGGATGGTTAGTTCATCATTCAGTAATTGGCCTTTTACATCATATAAAAGTGCTGGAGCTATTGCACCCTGGTTATTTAAAATTTGCAGGCGTTCCAGTTGTTTTGCGCTAAGGTCTTTTTGTTTTGCTGATGAGGTAACTAAATCTTCGTTACTCAACACTTGTAAGTAAGCCAAAATTACATTGAGCGTAAGGGCATCTTTTGCAGTTTGCAATTCCATTTTCGACGCATCGTAAGCAAAGGCATTTTGACGAATGCTGTTTTGCAAATTCATACCATTAAAAAGTACCACCCCCGAGCCAAGGGCATAGCTGGCATAATTAACCGACTGGTTGACGTACGCATTTGTAAAGGGGTCAATACTACGGCCCTGGTTCATTCCATGGTCGGCTGAAATATTTAAATCGGGCAACAGGTTGTTACGGGCTTGCTTCAGGTTTACAAACGCAGCATCGGCTAACAGTGCATTTTGTTTTACGCCTATGTTGTTGGCCAATGCGGTATCTATTGCCTGCTGTAACCCAATGGTAAAATTGTTTTGTGCCGCGGCCTGCCACTGCCATAACATCAAAAAAAGAATGAAAGCCCAGGTTTTTTGTTTCATAAAATGCTCTTCTCTTTTATGTGTTGTTGAATTCTGCCGTCTAATAAATCAATTTTACGATTGCCATACTCCGCGTTTTTTTCGGAGTGGGTTACCTGTATGATGGTGATTTTATCTTCCGTGTTTATTTTTTTAAAAAGCTCCATAATTTCTTCGCCTTGTTTGGAGTTGAGGTTACCCGTTGGCTCATCGGCCAGCAACAATTTTGGTTTGGCAATTAATGCACGGGCAATACCCACCAACTGTTGTTGCCCACCCGAAAGTTGTGCCGGAAATAAATCTTTTTTGCCAACAATGCTGAAGCGGTCGAGCATATCGGCCACCATGGCTTTGCGTTCGGCGCCTTTTATGTTTTGATACAATAGTGGTGTTTCAATGTTTTCATACACCGTTAATTCATCTATTAAATGATAGGCCTGGAAGATGAAGCCGATGTTGTGTTTGTACAATTCACTGCGGTGTTTTTCCTTTAAGTTAAAGACATCCTGTTCCATAAAACGATAGCTGCCTTCCGATGGTGCATCTAACATACCAATGATATTGAGCAGTGTGGATTTGCCTGAACCTGAGGGCCCCATGATGGAAAGAAATTCGCCTTCACCAACCGTAAGATTGATGTCTTTTAAAATAAAGGAGGGCTTGCCGCCTACGTTGTACCATTTAGAAACCTGTTGCAATTGAATCATAAACGCGGTGTTTTGTTTATTCGGTGAAAACTATACCAAAACCCGGAGGTTCTGGCAATCAGTAATTTAGCTAATGGTTGTTGAATGTAGCTGTACGCTTTTGATACAATGGCTGTGCGCATTTGCAACATGAGTTTTACAAAATAAATTTTCATGTTGATGTCTTTCACGACAAAGATTACTGTATTGCCGGAGTTGTGCCATTTTGAAGTCTGTTGTAATTATATCATTTCCTTTGTTTGTCGAGCCTTAATATGGGACGATTTTTTGTACATTTAAGTTGAAATATTTTAAGCTATGGAACGAATAGTAATTGAGGTAACCGATGCTACAGTTAAAAACTGGGAAACCGTGCCGCAGAAATTGCAGAATCAACTTCAAAAAAACTTTGAGGATCAGATTGGAGTTGTAGCCCAAGGCATAAGAGATGCGGAATTTAAAGCTTTGCTTGATAAAGCGAGTGATGAAGCAGCCAGGAACGGTCTTACAGAAGAAATTCTCCAACAGTTGCTCAATGAGAAGTGACCGTTTTGTAATAGACACCAACACATTAGTAAGTGCATTTCTTTTTAAATATTCTACTCCAAGAAACGCATTTAACAAAGCTTCCGAAATTGGAAGAATTTCTGCGAGTGTTGAAACGTACGATGAATTCGATGAGGTGTTTAGGCGATCAAAATTTGATAAGTATTTATCCATTGCTACGAGGTTAAGTATCATTAATGACATCAAAGGGTTTTTGATCTTTTCAGAAATAATCGAAACCATCACCGACTGCCGCGACCCCAAAGACAATAAATTTCTTGAATTAGCCATAGCAGCAAACGCCTCCTGCATTATTACCGGCGATGATGATTTACTTGTGCTGAATCCTTTTCGTGAAATTCCCATTTTGAACGCTTCTGATTTTTTAAACAAATTTTCTATACTGCCTGATTATTCTTAAAGGTTGATGATGCGCGGTAGTAAAAAGGTTATTGCATTTTCCGTTTGATACTTGTAAACACTGCCTGAACTATTTTGCAAGCACACTCACTACACCTCTCACCCCTGCCTCTTCATTCACTTCGTAAACTTTTT
Source organism: Chitinophagales bacterium (assembly GCA_031425835.1). Classification (GTDB taxonomy): domain Bacteria; phylum Bacteroidota; class Bacteroidia; order Chitinophagales; family Chitinophagaceae; genus Flavisolibacter. The sequence goes on along the minus strand of JANPKD010000048.1, from coordinate 78,397 downwards.
ACAGGGTTTGCGTTAGCAGCCCTAATGGCCTGTGTGCTTATTGTTGCCATTGCAATAACTAATGTCGTTATGCCGGCGATGATAAAAACCCACCAGGGCATGTTGATGCGGTAGGCAAAATCCTGCAGCCATTTATGCAGTGCCCACCACGCAACCGGGAAGCCAATGAGCGAAGCAATGGCTACCAATTTTAAAAAATCTTTTGACAGCATATTTACAATGCTGAATGAAGAGGCGCCCAACACTTTGCGAATACTTATTTCACGGGTGCGTTGCTGCGTGGTGTAGGCAACCAAACCCAGTAAACCAATACTGGCAATAAAAATGGCAAGCCAGGAAAAAATAGAAAAAATACGCTGGCTTCTTTGTTCAGCTTCGTACTGCGTGGCAAGTGTTTGGTTGAGAAATGTGTAATTGAAAGGACGACTTTTTACAAAAGCCTTCCATTGCGTTGCTACATTTTTCATTGTTGCCTCCACATTTTGTGCATTGATACGCACTGCAAGAACATTTGCAGCACCCTCATTAAATTTTGCGCTGTTTATAAAAATAAGGGGTGCTACTTTTTGGTGCAACGATTGAAAATGAAAATCCTTTACCACGCCAACAACATGGTAGGTATAACTGCTGCCGTCGGGTGCATTAAAAAATCCATCGGGCGAAACCAACCGGGCGCCAATTGGATTTTTCAAACCAAATTCTTCTACTGCTTTTTCATTGAGTACAAGCGCCAGCGAATCGGTTCCAAACTCTTTTGAAAAAAACCGTCCTTCTTTCAACTGCAGGTCAATGGAGGCTGCAAAATTTTCATCGGTAATAATGCCACGGCCGGTTAACGACTCCGTTGCATTTGGCTGCTGAAATGTTACACCAAAAAAGTTTTGTGTGCCAGGCATGGCCGATGTGCCCCCAACCATTTCTACGCCCGGTATTTTGGCCAATTCTGTTTTAAAAGCCTGCGTTTGATTTTCTAACAGGTCGGCTCTTTGTATGGTTAAGATGTAGTCTTTGTTGAAACCTAATTTACCACCCAGCATGTATTTCATTTGCTGGCTCACCACAATAGAAGCAATGATGAGTATTACCGAAATGGCAAATTGAAATACCACTAAACCATTTCGTAATCCAAGTCCGTATTTTGTTGATTTGAATCTTCCTTTTAAAACAACAATAGGATTAAATGAAGAGATAACGAATGCGGGGTAAATACCTGCAACGACGCCAACTATAATGGCGAAAATGAAAACTGAAATGAGTGTGGCCGGGTTGAAGAAATAGCTCATTGACAAATGTCTGCCCGATAGCTGATTGAACAAAGGCAGCAATAAAAACATGAGGGCAAATGCAACGAGCAACGCAATCAGCGCAACCAACACCGACTCTACTAAAAATTGCATCACCAAAGTTTCTTTACCCGAGCCAAAAGTTTTTCTTATGCCAACCTCCTTAGCTCTTTCAACCGAACGTGCGGTTGATAAATTGATAAAGTTGATGCAGGCAAGAAAAAGAATAAACACGGCAATGACGGAAAAAATATACACCGAAGTTTTATTTCCGTTTGCGCTTAATTCGGCTTCGCGGTTGGAGGTCAGGTGAATGTCTTTAAGTGCCTGCAATGAATAATCATAACCATTGCCCGCGGTTTGAAAATCCTTAAAGCTTTGTCCGAAAAGGCGCTGAATTTCTCCCGAAACATATTTATCAACTATACCCGGAAATTTTGCCTGCAGTGCTTTGGTATTACTGCCAGTTGCCAGCAACAGGTAAGTGTGCGCCGAAAAGTTTACGTAGTTGGGTTCGCGGATAAATGGAAACCCGGTTACAGAAAGTAAAATATTAAAAGTAAAATGCGATGTCTCGGGCCAGTTGGTACAAACACCTGTAATGGTGTAAGTATTATTTTGATTCTGATCGCCATCAGTTTCAAACTGTTTGCCCAAAGCACCCTGCGCAGAACCATACATTTTGATTGCAGTAGCCTCATTCAATACAACCGAATTGGGTGCATGCAGGGCCGTGTTCTTATCGCCAGCTAAAAAGTTGCCGGTAAAAACGCGAAAGAAATTTGAGTCGGCGGCCAGCACCGTACTTTCTTCAAAAATCTTTTCGCCAACACGCATAAAAAAATTTCCGTTGCCTCCACCGCCAAAATTAAAAATGCGGGTACACTCCAACACTTCCGGAAATTCGGCCTGCATAGCCGGACCAATTGATTGCGGAATGATAGAGTAGGCCGATGAACGTCCGGGATATTTTCTATCAAGCACCACACGGTAAATGTTATCGGCTTTTTGATGGTGTTGGTCGTAGCTCAGTTCTCCCTTTAAAAATAAAACAATAAGCAGGCAAACGGCCATGCCTGTTGCCAACCCCAATAAATTTATAAGGGTTAAAGCCTTTCTTTTAAAAAGGTTGCGGAGGGCAATTTTGAAATAATTTTTGATCATTGTTTCGATTGTTTTCGGTGTTGTAATTAAACGTTGTGGGTGTATCGAATTATTTACCACTCATCATTCCGTTCGCAGATTTATTGCAATGGCTTTAACTACCGCGAAAGCTATGGTCATGAATGGCATAGCTTTTGGCGAAGGACGTGGGCAACCGCCATTGGCGATTCACAACTCACAACTCACAACACACCATTCACACGCTCATTCGCTTCGTAAATTTTTTACAGGGTTAATGGTTGCGGCTTTAAGTGCGTTGATAATTATGGTAAGTAATGCAACCAGAAAAATAAGAGAAAAAAGCAGCAGCATCAGCCCAACATTTACGCCATTGTTAAATGCAAAAATCCCAATGAAATAATACCCCGAGATGTAACCAAGCGGAATACAAATACACGCTGCTACCAAAATGAGTTTTACAAATCCGCCCGACAAGGTTTTTAAAATGGCCGCCACCGATGCACCCAGCACTTTGCGAATGCCAATTTCTTTCACCCGCTTTTCGGTATTGTATGTTACAATGCCAATTAAACCCATGATGGCAATAACGAAAATGACGAAGCAAACCAGGCCCATAAAACGCATGTCGGCGCCGGGGTAATAGCGGTTGTACAAATCTTTTTCGTAGTTGGAAAAAGCCAGTTCCTCGTGCGGGTAATATTTCTTCCATAGCAGTTGCAGCGATGCCTTAAAATCTATTTCATCCACTGCTGTTTTGGTTTGTATGCTCAGTACATGAAATTGTGCGGGGTTGTACTGCATAACCAAGGGGTTGGTGGCAAACTGGTAAATGTAATAGCAGAAATTTTTTACAACACCTTCAATAATTACCTGTTGGTTATTGTTTAAAATAATGGCTTTGCCAACGGCTTGCTGCGGAGTGCCAAGCCCCAGTGCCGCCACGGCCTGTTCATTTACCACCACAAAATTTGTTGCCGAATCGGCATTGGTTTGCGAGAGGTTTTTACCCGCAATCAACTGTAGTTTCATGTTGGTAATAAAGTCGGCATTGGCTGCGTAGTAACTGGCAGCATTTCCTGTTTCACTGCTTTCTTTTTTCATGTTGCAGGTAGCCGAAGTGCCGCCAAACGGCGTAGAAACCAAACCAACACGTGCTACATCTTTATGCAAAGCCACATCGTTTTGCAGCAGGCGGTAGTTGCCGTTCAACGCGATATTGAAAATGTTTTTTCGGTTGAAATTTTCATTGTCCGTAGCCATGTATTTAAACTGGCTGTACATGTTGGCTATAAGAAAAATAAAAAGAGCCGTTACTACAAACTGCACTACCACCAGGCTTTTACGAAAATTGATTTTACCAAATGAGGCCGGCGATGCTGTGCCCTTCAACACCTTTACTGGTTGAAAGCCCGATAAAATTCGGGCAGGAATAAAGCCAGCCAATGCACCAAGCAAAATGGTAAACAGAATAAAAACCGTCCACAATAAAAAATTATTTTCAACCTCCCAGGTAATCCATGGCACATGAATAAAGCCACGCATAAACTGCAGCACAAAAAATCCCGTTACCAACGCCAGTAACGACACCAGTATTGATTCGACAATAAATTGTGTGATTAGCTGGTAACGGGCAGCACCGGCCACTTTGCGTACACCAACTTCTTTGGCCCTGCTTAACGAACGGGCGAGTGTGAGGTTGGTATAATTAAAACAGGCCAACAAAATAATGGCTAAGGCCATAAAAAAGTTTACCGAAAGATCGGTTAGCGATTCCACGCCGGGGTTGGTTTCCAGTTGTTCAAAGTCGGGAGAAATTTGCGATAGCGTTTGTTTGCGAAAATGCAAACGTTCGGGTGTTGCCGCAGTTGTTTTGTTCCTTGTATTTTCTTCAGAAGCCAGTGCCGCGTCAATATTTTTAGGAAGTGCATTTTCTTTCAATAAAACGTAGGTATTGCCGCTAAGTTGGTCGGGCGAATTGTTTTTGTTGAACGCTGTATAGGTTGCCATTGACACCAGTACATCGCTGGAAAGATGTGTGTTGGGTTTGTACGATTTTAAAACACCCGTAACCGTTAGCTCGCCATAGTCAGGGTGCGCAAGTGTATTTCCAACCGCATCGGCATCGCCAAAAAAAAGCTCAGCGGTTTCGTGCGTTAGTGCAATCGTGTTGGGCAGTTGGGGCACTGTGCCCTTTTCCAAAACAAAATCAAAAATGCTGAAAAACGCCGCGTCAACATACATGGCGTTTACCTCGATTGTTTTTATCCTGTTGGTCAGGTTCCAGCTATAATCTCTTATTGCATGCGTGGCTTTTTCAAGAGCCGGATAATTGTTTTGTAGTTTTTCCGCAACATCAAAAGGCGATGATGCGTATTTGGTAGTGGAGCCACCGGCATCTTTTACATCGGTTATTATGCGGTAGGTGCGGTGGCGGTTTTTATGAAAATTGTCATACTCAAAAACATGCACCACCTGCATCATTGACAATAGTGCAAATGGAATGGCTAAGCCTAAACCCATAATGTTGATAAAAGAAAACAGTTTATTCTTCAGCAAATTTCGCCAGGCGATTTTGAAATAGTTTTTGAGCATGTCAATCGTTTTATTCTGTTCGTAGATTTTTCACCGGGTTCATTTTGGCGGTTCGAATAATTTGTATGCCAACACTCAGAAATACGGTACCGATCAACAAACCAGCAGCTATCAGGTAGCCCAAAAACGGGTTTATCCGGAATGCAAAATTTTGCATGAAAAGATTCGTGAGGTGAACCGATACTGGCAGCCCAATGATCAATCCGGCTACAACCATAAGTGCAAAACTTTTTGACAACAGTAAAGCGATCTCCGTTACTGTGGCACCTAATATTTTGCGAATCGTAATTTCTTTGAGGCGCTGCTTCAACGTGAATGCTGCCAAACCCACCAATCCTAAACCCGCCACAATAATGGATAGTATGGCAATAAGGCCTAACAGGCGGGGTAAACTACTGTACTGAGTGTAGGCCTGCCGAAGTTCATCCGATAAAAAAGAATATTTAAAAGCATTTGTATTATCAAATCCCTTCCATGCTTTAGTTAACTGCAGGAGAGCGCCTGAAACATCAGTGGTGTTCAGAACAATATTTAACTGGCTAATGTCGGTTGTATTATACCTGAAAATTACTGGCAGTATTGCCTTTGTGAGGGGTTGATAATTAAAATCTTTTAAGACTCCCTGAATTGTAACATTGACACTATCGCTTAAAATAATGCTTTTGCCAATGGCTGCTGCAGGAGAGCCTAACCGGAAGAAATTTACAAACGTTTCATTTACGAGAATAACTTTTTCTCCCAAAGCGGATAACTCTTTTTTAAAATTTTGCCCGGCTGCTAACGACAGCCCAAAACTTTCAAGGTAATATTCATCTATCGTAAAGTCTTTAACTCTAAATGCTTCTTCAGCCTTATTGAATTTTACGTCAACCGAACGGTCGCGGGTAGTACCCATGCTGTGCGAACTGCCTGATACAACCATCACTCCCGTTACTGCTGAAAGTTGTTGCCGCACCTTAACATAATCATTGTTCTGAAGATTTACGGTAATGATATTATCTTTTTGAAATCCATAATCCGCTCCTAAAACAAAATTTATCTGGCGGGAAATATTCACCAACCCAATTACAAAAAATAGTGCAATGGCAAATTGTACAGCCAATAGCACTTTTCGAAAACTAAGCTTTGGTGTAAGACCGAAACTTGTACTGCTTCGCAAGGCATTCAATGGATTAAACGATGCCAGGTAAAGAGCGGGGAACAGGCCGGAAAAAAGACCTACGATTATAGTGAAAATCATAAACAGCACATACAACCACACATCCTCGTAAAGAATAATTCCGGCTGATTTAAAAATTTCAATGTCTTCTATATAGGGCCGCAACAAGTAATGAAAAAACATGGCCGCTGCTACCAATGCTACCAAAGCTGCCACTACCGATTGAACAAGAAACTGGATAACAAGTTGATATTTTCGGGCACCCGCCGTTTTGCGAATGCCGATTTCTTTTGAGCGGCTTAGTGCCCTTGCAAGCGTTAAGCTGTTATAATTAAATCCGGCGCAAGCGATCACTATCAGGCCCACGGCAGCAAGATACCAAAGCACATCTTCCGGCAAGGTTTTACCCATGTTGTTGGATAGTACGGCGCCGGGAATAATTTTATGAATGGGCTGCGGATATAGTTTATAACCTTCATCATTAGCCTCCAATTGTTGCCCGCTGTACTGCTTACTGCTAATACTGGCAAGGCTTTGTGTGATTTTATCTTTATCAGACTCATTCTGTAATAAGACGTAGGTATATGCGGTAAAATAATTTTCCCATTTATTCAGCACCGGGAAAATTTTATTGTTTTTTTCCAATGCAGGCAAGGCTTTGTTTGAACCAATAGCATCAAACTCAAGATGTGTTTTCCCTTTTGGTTCTTCCAATACACCCGACACCATAAAATTTCCCAGCCCTTGTACAGACAGCACCTGGCCAATGGGATTGACAGCACTACCAAATAATTTCAGTGATGCAGTATGTGTTAGCACCAAGGCATTGGGGTCGTCGAGTGCCGATGGCGCATCGCCATATTTTAGTTTATAACCAAACACATTAAAGAAGGAGGTATTTGAAAGGAAACCGTTAATGAAGATTGTTTTTTCTTTGTATTGTGCATCACCGCTTAAGCCTCCTGTTAAGCTGACCGCATCGGTTACAAAGGCATAGTTGTCTTTTAAATAATTTGCCAGTGGAAGCGGAGAAGTAGCATATCGTTCTGTGCTGCCGTTTTTATGAAGGGCTTCGGTATTTATGCGAAATGTTTTTTCAGGACTCGGATGAAAACGGTCATAGGTAAGTTGGCTTCGAATGATAGTGATGATAACCATACAAAGCGAAATACCAAACGCAAGTCCTGTTACGTTAAGAAACGAAAAGAATTTATGCCGTATCAAATCGGCCCAGGCGAGTTTAAGATAGTGCTTCATCATAAAAAAACATTTACCGGGCTACCCGGGGGACTTATTTTAAGGTGGGCTCTTTTATATCAATAATAAAAATTTTAGCCGGTTGCCTGCCGTCGGTTTCCAGCGTTATTTGTCTCATTTTATTCACGGGCGATTTTATCAGTACAATAGTTTTGTTTCCATTGCTGGTTTTCTGCATCACTATATGACGCGAAAAATCTTTGTGCATATCAGCAATCACTTTCAGGTGTACCTCTATGGGCAGGCCTAGGAATTTTGATGAATAATTTTCATTGATAAATTTTTTCACTTCGACAGCGTTATTACTTTGAACCGCTTTTAAAAAAAGCGTCATGAGCCTTTCCGGTTCGGTTTCTATGTAAGCGGACGATGGATAAATATTAGAATGGTTACCGAGGGTAAGGGAAGATGTTGCAAAAAGCAACGTAATGAGTAAGAAAATCTTTTTCATACTACATGTTTTTATTGTTATTAATGATGTTATTCTGTTCGTAAATTTTTTACGGGATTTGCCAACGCCGCTTTTATTGCCTGCGAACTGATGGTAACCAAAGCAATCAAAAACGCTATGCTGCCAGCTACTAAAAAAATCCACCAGCCAATGTTGATGCGATAGGCAAAATCTTCCAGCCACTTGTTCATGGCCCACCACGCAAAAGGAAAAGCAATTACCGATGCTATCAGTACCAGTTTCAAAAAATCTTTTGATAACATAGAAACCAAATTGGTAACGGTTGCTCCCAAAACTTTGCGTATGCCAATCTCTTTAATGCGCTGCTCGGCGGTGTACGTGGCTAAGCCAAATAAACCCAGGCAGGCAATAAGAATGGCAATGATGGCGAGCGTTAAACCCATTTTGCCGGTGCGTTGTTCTACCCGGTACATATTGTCGAACGACTCATCTAAGAACTGGTAGTTAAAGGGCATACCGGGGGCCATACTTTTCCATTTTTTTTCTACGCTGCTCAGCAAATTGTTCATATCGGCGGTGTTCACTTTTGCTGCTGTTACCCAATCGGCCTTACCTAACCGAAAACAGAGCGGCCCGATATTTTGCTTCAGCGATTCGAAATGAAAATTCTTTACCACACCAATGATGTCGTACGAGATAAGCCGGGTAGAAAATTGATCCTGGAAATAGGTATACAGTTTTTTGCCAACGGGATTTTCGTAACCTAAAAATTTTGCCGTGGCTTCGTTAATGATCAGTGCGGAAGAATCGGCACCAAAATCCTTTGAAAAATTGCGGCCTGCTAATAGCTCCATGCCCATTAGGTTTAGGTAATCGTAATCCATTATCCAGGTTTGCATGTTCAGCCCATTCTTGCTGTCCATCACCGCTTCTTTCGAATAGCTGTTGTCGTTTCTTGCCGAACCACTAACGGGCAGGTAACCCGCAAAACTTGTGGCTTTAACTCCCGGCATTTTTGCGAGTTCGTTTTTAAATGCATCGGTGTTATTGCGTAATGCGCCGGTGCCTTTTATTACCAGCACCTGGTCTTTATTAAAACCAATTTTTTTGGTTTGAATGTAATTGAGTTGCCGGTACACTACAATGGTGCCTACAATTAAAATAATGGAAGTGGCAAATTGAAATACTACCAGGGTGCTGCGTAAACTACTTTTTTTAAACCCGGTGGCGAGGCGGCCTTTTAGCACAGCAATCGGTTTGAATGATGCTAAGAAAAAAGCGGGATATCCACCTGCTAAAAAACCAACCAGCACCAGCAACACCACAAGCCACAGCAAATACGCAGGTTGAAAAATGGTGGTGAAACTCAATTGCTTGCCCGCAAGATTATTGAAGTACCCAATACAGAGGGCCACGATTCCAAGAGCTAACAAAAGCGACAGAAAAGTGGTGAGCACCGACTCCATTAAAAACTGACGCACAAGCAATCGTTTTTCCGAACCCAGCACTTTACGAATGCCTACTTCTTTGGCGCGGCCTGCCGACCTTGCGGTGGAAAGATTCATAAAATTGATACAGGCCAGTAACAAAACAAACAATGCCACCGCCGAAAAAATATAAACGTATTGTATATCGCCATTTACACCCAGCTCCGGAGTTCTGTCCGAATGAAGATGAATGTCGGTTAAGGGTATGAGTGAATATTCCAGGCGGTTGCCGGCCTTTGCAAATTCTTCCATCGAACCAATATTCATAAATTGTTTGGCCTGTGGCAACACGTATTTTTCAATTACCTGCCCAAAGTTTTTTTCAAACGCCTTGTAATCGGTACCGGGCTTTAATAAAATATAGGTTTGAAAATTGTGACTTAAAAAATTGCCCCAGGGATACTGCACGTTGTCCATCGAAAAAATAAAATCGAAATTAAAATGCGAGTTGCGGGGTATATCCTTAATGACGGCCGTTATTTTATACAGCGTACTTTGGTTTTCATCGGTCTCAATATTTTTTCCTACCACGTTGGTGCTGCCAAAATATTTCCTGGCGGTTGATCCGGTTATCACAACTGTATTGGGTTCATTCAAAGCCGTCTTTACATCGCCGCCAATTGCAGGTAAAGTAAAAACGGAAAAAAGGGTGGAGTCGGCATGCACCACATTATCTTCCCTAATGTATTCGCTGCCTTTCTTCACCAGACGGTAGCCATTGGAATTATAAAAGCGGACAAACTCCTCCACTTGCGGGTAATCGGTTTTTAAAGCAGCTCCCATCGCATCGGAGCTTACCGCAAGTTGCAGGTTGTTGCCGCCAAAAACAATGTCGCCGTTTATGCGGTAAATGCGGTCGGCTTTTTCGTTATAACGGTCGTAGCTCAATTCATCAACCACATACAACGCAATCAGGATAAAACAAGCCAGGCCTGCCGCGAGGCCAGTGATGTTGATGAGCGAAAAGGTTTTGTTTTTCAACAAATTTCTCCAGGCGATTTTGATGTAGTTTTTGAACATAATTTTTATTTTTTGTTGACCGGCTGCATTACTATTATGTGGCGACAATTGCGACGCTCCATTCAGGGTTCTCATCGCTATTGAGCAACTCCCCCAGGTCGTTTATCCAGGGAGGGGAGTGTACTAAAGAACAATTACTCATCACTCAGCGGCTCATTCTGTTCTTAAACTTTTTACCGGGTTGGCCCTTGCAGCTTTTACCGTACGCAAACTGATAGTTACAAAGGCAATAGCCACTGCCAACAAACCCGCAGCTACAAAATACAAGGGCGATAGCTCGATGCGATAGGCGTAATTCTCGAGCCATTTGCTCACCATAAACCAGGCAAGCGGCAAGGCAATAAAAAGTGCAATCACCACAAGCTTTAAAAAATCCTTGCTTAATAAAAATGTAAGGCTGCCAACACTTGCGCCTACTACTTTGCGAATGCCAATTTCCTTGGTGCGTTGCGCTACCACCAACAGCGAAATGGCAAACAGCCCAACGCAACTCAACACAATGGCTACAATGGCGCCGCTGGTAATAATACTTGTCAGCACCTTTTCCTGACGCAGTGTGCGGCCAACGTTTTCATCTAAAAAGGAACCAAGGAACTCGGCGTTTGGTTCTACTTTTTTCCATGCCGCCTTCACCGTTTCCATCGACTGTAATAAATTTTGCGGAGCAACTTTTACGTACACATTTCGTATGTCCCAATTCTGTTTTAAAAAAAAGGTGATGGGTTCAATCTTTTTATCTAACTCCTGGAAATGATAATCCTTCAGCACGCCAATGATGCTGTGCTTTACAGAGTCGTCCATTGTAATGAATGATGTTAACGGATTTTTTTCCTGTATTTCGTTAGCCATACTTTCATTAATGAGTACCGCAAGACTATCGGCACCATAGGCACGGTTAAAACTGCGGCCCTCTACCAATTTCATGTCAAGGGTTTCAGGATAGTCGTAGTCCACAACCAGCATGTTGGTACGCACCGTGCGGCCATTGTGTTCGAAGCCCAATACACTGCCCCACGAGCTACCATCTTTACCCCGGCCAAGTATGTTGTCGGAAGCCGATACGGATACAATTCCTTGCTTGCCCTGCAGTTCGTTACGTAAAAGATTCATGGCTACACGCCCATCTTTTTTTCCATTGAGTGGAAAAGCAATCACCTGTTCTTTATTAAAACCAAGGTCTTTGTTCTGCATATAATTTAGCTGACCACGCAATACCAGGGTGCCACTGATAAGCAAAACAGCAATGGTGAATTGAATAACAATTAAGCTATTGCGCAAACGGTGACGGCCCCTGGTTTCTAATTTGCCTTTAAGCGACTGCAGGGTACCCAATTTGCTTAGCAACAATGAAGGATAGCCGCCGGCAATTAATGTTATGAGTAAAACGGAAACTACAAATCCAATAAGAATTTGTGGTGTCATTACTTCAGCAAACGATGCCTGTATGCGGAACAAAGTTTTAAAACTCTCGAGCAGCCCGTTGGCCAACAAAATGCCGAGACCAATGGAGAACAAAAACACAATAACACTTTCGCCCCAAAACTGGAAGAACAGTTGTGTTTTTGCAGCACCTAATGTTTTACGCATGCCTATCTCCCGCAGCCGTTGTACGCTGGTGCCAATACTCATGTTGACAAAGTTGACGCAGGCAATAAAAATGATGAGGAGCGCAATGCCAATGATCATGTAAACCCTTGCTTTGTTAACTTCTGCAATTCCATTGGTGTAACGAACAAAATGTTTCTGTTGAAAAGGATGTAATCGTAATTGCTGGTATTGCCTCGAGGCATCAGGCCTGGCGCCATCACGTTTGGCGTCGGTAATGCTTTCTTCAAAATGAAGATTGCTGAAGGCACGGCTCCGCTTCTCAAATTGCTGTGGCGTTACGTTGCTTTGCAACTGTACATATACTTCATGATCAAAATTATCCCAACGGGTTTTGTTGCCTTCGTAATTGCCATAATTTTCGAAACGTATAGCTGCATCAAACCTTATGCTGCTTGCCTGTGGTATGTTTTTTATCACCGCGGTTATGGTAAATGGCTGCTCCTTGCCGTCCATTGTTACCAACACCGTTTTGCCAACTACATCAACAGTGTTAAACATTCGTATTGCCGATTCTTCGGTCATCAGAAGATCTGCTTTTCCTTTTAATAAATTATTGGTACTCCCTTTAGCAATAGGGAAAGAGAAAGCGTCGAAGAAGTCGGCGTCCACTCTTGCAAAACCCATTGTTAGTTCTTTGTTGCCAAAGGCCACATTGAAATGCCCGCCACCATAGCGGGTTATTTTTTTAACGCCGGGAACTTCGGTGCGCAGGGCGCCTGCAAAAGGCACGGGGTAGGTTTCGTTCGCTTCCGGGCCGTTGGGTGTTTGCACAGTGGTGTACAGTTTGTACAGCGTGTTTCCGTTGGTGTGAAATTTATCATACGATAGGTCGAACAAAGCAGCTGTACACAAAAGAATAGCAATGCCGAAGGCCACTGTTAGGCCAATAACATTGAGTAACGTAAATGCTTTTCGTTTCCAAAGGTTGCGCCAGGCAAGTTTTAAATAGTTTGTCAACATGATGATAATTTATTCGCTTCGTAAATTCTTTACCGGGTTTGCCAATGCGGCTTTTACTGCCTGGTAGCTGATTGTTAACAGCGCAATTAAGAACATCAGGCTTGCGGCAAAGGCATACGTCCACCAACTCAACGCCACACGGTATGGATAATTTTGCAACCATTTCTGCATTAACAATGCGGCAAGGGGAATAGCAATCACTGTTGATAGCAGTACAAGCTTCAGGAATGATGCGGACAGTGTTCGTGTGATAACAGCCACCGAGGCACCCAATACTTTTCGTATGCCAATTTCTTTTGTACGCCTTTCGGCAGCTAGTAGTGATAGCCCGAAAAGACCGATGCAGGAAATAAAAATGGTGAGCCCTGCACTGAACGAAACAATTTGTTTCCATTTTTTTTCGGCGGCATACTGTTGCTCGTTATCGGCGTCTTTAAAATGGTATTCATACGCCTGAAAAGGAAACAAACTTTTGAAGGTTTTTTGTAAGAACGGCAGTACTTCCGCAGTTTTTTCGGGTTTAATTTTTACATACACCTCACGCAATTGGTATTCGGGGTGAGACAGAAATATTTGCGGTCCGATTTTCGCGTTGAGAGCGGTATAGTGGTAATCTTTTACTATGCCGATGACGTTGTATTTTTTGTCGTTGTAGAAAAAATCGATTACTTCTCCTATTGGTTGTTTCCAACCCGCCATTTTTACAAACGATTCATTCACCATTGCACCGGTTGCTGTATCAGCATGAAATTCTTTACTAAATCCACGCCCCGTAGTAATCGGAATTTGCAATAGGCCCAGGTAATTTTCATCAATTATTTTCATGTCAAACTGCGCCTTTTGTTCGCCATTGATATGCGCAATGGTGTTCCATCGTCCACCCTGGTCGGCGGCAACGGCAACAACAGCAGGGCTTTTTAGCAGGCTGTTTTTTATAAGGTCGAGTTTATCCCTACTAAATGCAGCCGCTTTAAGCACTACTAAATTTTCATCATTGTATCCTAACTTAAAGTTGAGAAGAAAACTAAATTGCGAGTAGATGATCATTGTAGCAATCACCAGGAATGTTGCTAAAGAAAACTGCAGCACCACCAAACCCTTGGCCAACCTATTCCGGCCGGTGTACCGCATCTTACCATACAGTGTTTCCACCGGGTTGAATCGGGAAAGAACCAGTGATGGATAGATGCCTGCAAGTAAGCCTGTCAATAAAAACATGGCAATAAATCCAACCACCAGTTTTCCATCCAACAGATAAGAAAACGAAAGTGCTTTGTTTGCAAGCGTATTAAAAAACGGCAATAACAGCAACACCAAACCAATGCCTATAACAAAGGCCAGGAAACTTAGAATGAATGACTCACCCAAAAATTGTAGAACAAGTTGCCGGCGCTGGCTGCCCATTACTTTGCGAATGCCAATTTCCTTGGCCCGCTTTAGCGACCTTGCAACCGTGAGGTTAATAAAATTGATGCAGGCAATGAGGAAAATAAACAACGCAATGCCGGAAAGTATGTACGAGTAAATTGGATTGCTTGCGTCGCTCAATCCATTTTCAGCCTTGAACTCCGTGCTGAGATGCATGGAAAGCAAGGGTTGCAATTGAAAACGGATTTTTTCTTTGAAATTATATTTTTCAAGTGCCTCCTTCAATTGCGTAGCGGCATCGTTACGAAACACATCGGCCATCTTTGCTTCAACAAGCTTACTGTTCGACCCAGCGGGTAATGTGACAAAGGTGTGCATGTAAAAGTTCAGCCATTGGTTGTCTTCGCCTTGTATGCGCTTGAACGACATGGGCATGAGCATACCGAACTTGATGGAAGAATTTTGCGGAGCATTTTTTGCAATGCCGGTTACTTTAAACGGTTTGAAGAGCGTATCAATTTTTAATTCCAGTGTTTGCCCCACGACATTTGCGCTACCAAAATATTTTTTTGCTACTTCTTCGCTAAGTACCACCGAATATGGATCGCTAAAAACAGTCGCCACGTTTCCTTCCAGCAATGGAAAAGAAAAAACAGAAAAGAAGTTTGAATCAACGACCTGCGCCAGCTGCTGAAAAACTTCGCTGCCACGTTTTACCGCAAAACCATCTTCGTGCATGCGCACAAAAGTTTCTATCTCTGGAATTGAACGCTTGAACGCTGGTCCGGGCACCATACCTGTAACACCCATTTTCATAACCTTACCGTCGGGTGGCGTTACAATCGTAGTGATATGGTATATCTCGTTTTTCTTTTTGTGAAACCGGTCGTAACTCACTTCATCTTTTGCGTACAAAAAAATGAGCATACAGCAGGCCAGGCCCACACTCAATCCGGAAAGATTGATAATGGAAAAAATTTTGTTCCGCGACAGGTTGCGGAGTGTTGTAATGAAATAATTTTTCAGCATGGTTAAATTTTTTTTAGCCGGCCTTTGTAATGGACATCATCGCCTGGTGTCACCCCTTGCACTTCAGTGATCCTATTCAGCCAGGTTCAACTGCATCATCGATCCTGTACTTCCTGCTTAAACAAGCACCAACGTATTAGCTTGTCAATTGCACCAGCACACCAATTACCACTCATTCACTTCTTAAAATATTCACCGGGTTTTGCACCGCCGCCTTTACAGATTGATAGCCAATGGTGAGAATGGCAATCACAACCGAGGCAATTGCAGCCAGTACAAACACCCACCATTCAATTTGTATGCGGTAGGCAAAAGCTTCAAGCCATTTGTTCATGCCCCACCAGGCAAGCGGCCACGCAATAACAATGGCCAGCAACACCAGTTTTAAAAAATCGTTCGACAATAACTGCGCAATACCAAGCACACTTGCACCCAATACCTTCCTGATGCCAATTTCTTTTTTACGTTGCTGCACGGTAAAACTTGCCAGGCCAAATAAACCCAGGCAGGCAATAACAATCGCCCATACCGAAGCTGCTGTAAACAAACTGCCGTACTGTTTCTCGGCCAGGTATTGTTTGTTGAAATTTTCATCGGCAAAAAAATATTCAAAAGGATTGTTGGCAAACCACTTCTTGTACATTTTTTCCAGCAATGCAATGTTGGCCTGCAAGCCTGTGCTTTGCAATCGGATAGAGAAATAGGCGCTGTTTTTTTGCGGATAAAAAATGATTGGGTCAATGGTTTTTTGCAGTCCGGTATGGTGATAGTTTTTTACTACGCCAATAATTTCCAGCTCCCTTTCGTCCCACTGTATCCTGGTGCGCAATGCCTGTTCGTCATTGCTAAAGCCAAGTTCTTCAACACCTTTTTCGTTGAGCAACACTTTACTGTTAGCGTCCCAGTCCACATCTGTTTCTGCTTCGGTAAAACCGCGGCCAGCCTTTAATGCAATTTGATAAGTATTGAGGTAACGGCTGTCAATAACGGCGAATGAATAGGGCTTAAATTCATCGCCTTTTTTCGAAGATGGTTGGGTGAAGCCTGAGGTCATAAAGTTGTAAAAATTACCCGGCACGGTGCCGCTCAACGAGTAGTCCTGTACAAAATTTTGTTGTGCCACTTCATTTAAAAATGCACTACGCCGGTTTTTGTAGGTGCTGTCGGTATCAACACTTGGGCCACGCACTACTAATAGTTGTTGTGTTTGTACACCAAGATTTTGGTTCTGCATAAATTTTAGCTGCCGGTAAATAACAGCAGTAGCTAATATCAATACTATAGAAATAGAGAACTGTGCTACCACTAAAGATTTGCGGAGTACAACCCCTTTACCTATACGGGTAACATTTCCCTTTAGGGTTTGTACGGGTTGAAAACGCGACAAACTAAATGCGGTGTAACCTCCTGCTGATAGCGAACCAATAAATAACAAACCTAAACCCCAAAGCCAGGCTCCAGGCTGCAGCAAAATGGCTAATGAAAGTTTTTTGCCTACCAGGTTGTTGAAGAATGGTTGGCTCAACTGCACAATTAGCAAAGCCAGCACAAATGCAAGCATGGTAAATAAAAACGACTCTGCTAAGAACTGAGTAATAAGCGAGGTTCTTGAGGCACCCAACACTTTGCGTACACCCACTTCGTGTGCCCGTTTAAGTGATTGTGCTGTTGACAGGTTGATGTAATTAAACCAGGCAATGCAAAGAATAAGTACTGCAACACCGCTGAGTATATAAATGTATTTAAGGTTGCCCAGCGTTTGGTACGCATCGTTAAGTGAAGAGGGAAGATGCACTTCGGTAAAAGGCTGTAAGCGAAACACCACACCATCCTTATCTTTTTTTAGTTTGGTACGAAAATCAATAAGCTTTTGTTCCAGTTGTTTATAATTGGTGTTGGGTTGGAGCTGAAAGAACGTGTTGATGTATTGTGAATTCAGATTGTCAAGTTTTGCCCAGCTGTAGCCGTCTAAAAAGCCAGGTTTGTTCAAAGTTTCCAATGAAAAAACCATATCGTACTTAATGTCAGAATTCTCGGGGATGTTGAATAAACCTTCAACAGTATATACAACCTTACCAAATTGATTAGACAGCGTCAGTGTTTTTCCCATCGGTTCTTCCTTGCCAAAATATTTTTTTGAAATCGGTTCCGATATAAAAACCACGTTGGGTTTTTTGAATGAATTTATATTGCCCTTAACTAAGGGAAAGGAAAAAAAAGAAAAGAAATTGCCTTCCACATAGCCCACATTTTCTTCCCGAAATGGTTCGCCATTTACATCTTCCCTACGAACAACCCCTTTGCCCGCGCCTGTTTCAAACCGGCAGTAGTCAATAATTTCGGGAAAATTTTGTTTTGCTCTTGGTGCCCAGCCCGGCTCTGTTTCGCCCCAGGTAACGCCTTTCTGGTCTTCATTCAACAGCCGGTAAATGCTGCCAATATTTTTATGAAAGCCATTTACACTACGTTCGAAACTTACGTACTGCAGAATGAGTAAAAATGCTGCAATGCCCAGGCCAAGCCCAAAAATATTAAGGAAGGAATACAGCTTGTTGCGATGGAGATTCCGGAATGCGTTTTTCAAATAATTTTTGAGCATGGTTAGTTCATTTATTCTGTTCGTAAACTTTTTACCGGGTTGGCAGTAGCGGCTTTCATTGCCTGGAATGAAATAGTAGTGAAAGCCACCAACGCGGCAATTATTCCGGCAATGATGAACACCCACCAGGGAATGTCAATGCGGTAAGCAAAATCCTCAAGCCATTTACTCATGGCTATCCAGGCAACCGGGAAGGCGATGATAGCTGCGATAACCACTAATCTTAAAAAATCTTTAGAGAGGAGACCAACGATATTGCCTACACTGGCACCCATTACTTTTCGAATACCAATTTCTTTTATGCGCTGGCTAATAGCAAACGCGGATAAACCCAACAGCCCTAAACAAGCAATAAAAATGGCAATGCAAGAAAAAATGGTGAAGATGGTTCGCTGCTTATTTTCCGATTCATACAAACTATCATAACTGCCGTCCAGGAAATTATAATCGTAAGGTGTTTCTGGAAGAAATTTTTTCCATGTGTGTTCAATATGCGCCAAAGCCGCGGAAACATTATTTCCTGCAATTTTTATGGACAGGTTGTTATACCCGCCGTCGGTGGGTGACATCATAAATACCATTGGCAACATGCGCTGATGCAACGATTCGAAATGAAAGTCGTTGACGATGCCGGCAATCTGCCCCTTGCGACCGCCGTATCGAAAGTCCTTACCTAGTGCATCCTCATTCGATTTAAGCGAAAGCACCCTGACCGCCGCTTCATTTAAAAGAAAGGAAGAAGTATCGGTTGTAAAATCTTTAGAGAAGTTACGGCCGGCCACTATTTTAATTCCATAAGCGGGCATAAAATCATGGTCGGCCACTACAAATTTTATATCGGCTTTTGTTGGCGCCAGAGAGTCGCCATTGTTTATTTGCGAACCCATGGCATCCAATAAACGACCGGTTGGAATGCGGGAAGAACGGGCAACAGATTGAACCGTGCTGTTGGACAACAGTTCGTTTCTAAACGATTCGAACTTGTCGTTTAACACGGCAGGATAAGCGAGATTGACAACCTGGTTTTTGTTATACCCGAGTGCCTTGGTTTGCATGTAGCGCAACTGCTGAAAAGCAACTGCGGTAGCAATTATTAAAACAATGGAAATAGAAAACTGTACAACCACCAATACCTTCCTAAAAGAGATATTAGCTCCACCAACTTTCATAAATCCCTTCAGCACCTTAATGGGTTGAAAAGACGAGAGGAACAATGCGGGATAAATGCCCGATACCAGGCCAACGATAAAAGGAACCAATAAAATTGGGAGAATGATTTTCCAGTTTAGTAAAATGCTTATCGTGAGTTGTTGTGCCGATAGTTTATTTAACCACGGCAGCGCCAGCCAGGTTAACCCAAAAGCCAGTATAGTAGCTATCCACGAAATCAACACGGATTCACTTAAGAATTGCGCAATTAATTCCAGCCGTGGGGCACCTACAACTTTTCTAACACCAATTTCTTTTGCACGCAACACCGACCGGGCTGTTGAAAGATTCATGTAATTGATACAGGCAATCAGCAAAATAAAAAGAGCAATGGCAGAAAAAATATAAACGCGTTTAATGTCGCCGTTTTCCTCGGCTTCGTAATCGGTGTGTGAGTAAAGATGAATATCAGTAAGCTTTTTTAAAGACAGCCTGGAGTAATCGGCAGGTTTGATCCTGCCGTCTCCATCGGGTGGAATATGCCGGTTTTGAAACGCCGGAAACTGCGCTTCCATTTTTTTTGGGTCGTAGTTGTCGGGTAACTCAATGTAGGTGAGAAAGGAATTATTGCCCCAGTTGGTCCTCAGGTTCTGTTCGCCGTAAACCACCGAATCCCGAAGGGTATTAAAGGAGACCATTACTTTGGGATGCAGGTGTGCATTTGATGGAAAGCTTTTGTAAACGCCGGTTATTTTGCAGGTAAGCTGGTTATCCAATCGCACCATTTTATTTATTGGATCCTCGTTGCCAAAGTATTTTTCTGCCACATCTTCAGTCAGCATCACCGAATACGCATCGTTCAGGGCTTTTGCCGGATTACCTTTTACTACATCAACCTTAAAAACATCCAAAAGGTTTTCATCGGCAAAATAAACTTCAGGTTCGTTAAACATTTTGTCTTCATACTTAAATGAAGTGGTGCCATTGCGCAGGAGGCGTGTAAGTTTTTTAATTTCCTTAAAATCGTTTAGTAGTAAAGGAGCAAATGGCGGTGCAATGGAGCCTAACTCCAATGACAAGGCCCCGGTTTCGGGATTTAAAAATGTGCGTTCAACCCGGTAAATGTTATCCGGCTTTTTATTGTACCGGTCAAAGCTTAGTTCGTTGATGATGTACGCCAGTATTAATAAACAGCAGGTGAGGCCAACCGTTAGTCCAAAAAGATTTATGCCGGAGATGAATTTGTATTTCAACAAATTGCGGAGAGCTATTTTAATGTAGTTGCGAATCATTGAAGAAATATTTTTTGTTAACCGGCAGTAGTAATTCTTATCGTGGTTTGTTGCGGGCTTGCACTGAACTGGTTTCAGCGCACCTTTCTACGTTCAAAACTTTACTGAACCTTTCTTCAACCGCCAGGGAGCTACACCAGGTGACACCTGCCTTGTGCAGCTTTGTGTTTTTGACTACCCATGGTCCTCTTGGGTGAATGCTGATGCCAACCTTTCCACGAAAAGAGGGGGCTACCGCAACCAGAGTTTGGTGCTATCAAGGCTTACACCATAATATTCTCCAACACTGTTTGTCCATCCAGCATGCGAATAATGCGGTGGCTGTAGCGGGCATCATGCTCACTGTGCGTTACCATGATGATGGTGGTGCCCTGCTCATTTAAATCCGTTAGCAACTGCATTACTTCATTACCGTTTGAAGAATCGAGGTTGCCCGTAGGTTCATCGGCCAGAATTAATTTTGGATTATTAACCACCGCTCTTGCTACGGCTACGCGTTGTTGTTGCCCGCCCGAAAGTTGCTGCGGATAGTGATTGCGGCGGTGCATGATCTGCATCTTATCCAATACGGCTTCCACTCTTTTTTTACGTTCGGCGGTTGTTACACCTAAATAAATTAATGGCAGTTCTACATTTTCAAATACGGTTAGTTCATCAATGAGGTTAAAGCTCTGAAACACGAAGCCGATATTTTTTTTACGCAAATCGGCACGACGTCGTTCATTAAAGTGCGCCACTTCAGTACCGTTAAACAGGAAGCTGCCACTATCGGGGTCGTCGAGCAAACCAAGTATGTTAAGTAGCGTAGATTTGCCGCACCCCGATGGGCCCATGACAGCAACAAATTCGCCTTCGTTTACTTCTACAGTTAGTTTGTTCAGCGCTACCGTTTCAACATCTTCGGTACGGTAAATTTTTTCGAGGTCTTTAATTTTTATCATGAGTGGGTTGTTGAGTTATGAGCCTTGAGCTTTGAGCCGACTAATGGTATCAATAGTTTTCGAAAATGAGTATGGAGGGTAGCACTGGTGATAATACAGTGGCGGTGCGGTTGGTTGTTGTTTTTGCTTCGCTGCATTTTTCTTTTTCAACAGAACCTCTTCTTGTTTCGCAGAACGATGAAAAGCAGGTGATGCAGAGTAGCGAAATGATGAGTATAAGTTTCATTTTAGTTGGTTTTATTTGACAGGCTACATAAATGATTTGTTATTGAAAGAACTTAAAAATGAGAGCATAAATTAAAGAGTCAGTTTCCGATTAACTATCAGCCATTATTATTCTGCGTACAACCTGCCATTAATAAAAATATTTCCGCCAAGTTCCTGCACTTCATAATTCAGCCAACCTTTGGTAGTTTTCTTCCATGTTTCAATATGCTTTTGAGTAGTAACGATTGTGTCTTTGGTTTTCCCATCTTGCCGAAACATTAATCTTTCCCATCTCTGAGAGGTGTAAGCAATTACACTGTCGCCGTAGTTTTTGATACTGTCCACAACAAATTTGTTATTTAAAGTGGTGTCAATTATTGACCAATCCCTGAGGGTGTACTCTTTTTGTTTCTCCCGGCTGATTATTTCTCCATTCTTGTCTTTAATAATAAAGTCTTCCGGTATCAGGTTCATATACAAATCAATATTCTTTGTCGTTACCGCCTGCACACATTTGTCTAATTGCTTTTGAATTTCAATTTCTATTTCCTTGTCAGTTTTAGTGCTGTTAGTCTTACAATTGAATAAAGAGAGTACACCGAAGCAAGAAATAATTAGTGACTTCATTTCAGTTTTATTTAATGAACGCATGCCCAAAATTTATCTCACTTAACCAGTGTTTGTCCAGCACCATGGCAATAATCAGCGAACAGCTGCCGCTACTCACTTCTTTATCACTAGCTCCTGCATATTTCCATAATTTTCATAGCTGCTGGTTACCACTTTATCACCAGGCTGCAGTCCACTTAATACTTCATAATAATCGGGGCTTTGCAAACCAAGCGTTACATCAACCTTGTATGCCTTGCTGCCATCGCTGCTTAATTTATATACCCAGTTGCCACCGGTTTGCTGAAAGAAGCCCCCCTTGGCCAGTAACATCGCCTGCTTCTCTTCGCTTAGTTCCAAACGCATTTGCAGGGTTTGACCCCGGCGTATATCGGCCGGTACTCCACCATCAAACAACATATCAACCTGGAAGCGGCCACCTGTTACCTGTGTATAAACTTTATTCACTTTTAGCTTGTATTCTTTGCCTGCAATTGTGGCCGTACCAAACTGGCCTACAAACACACGTGCGATGTAATGTTCATCCACATCAACCCGCACTTTATATCCCGTGGTAACGTCAATTTGTCCAAGGCGTTCGCCTTTGTTTTTGCTTTGCCCAATCTCTGCATCAAGCGAAGTCAGTTGCCCGTCAACGGGTGCCCGCACCACTAGGTCGCCCACCTTTTTGCGCATCACATTCAAGGCGTTTTGCGAGCCACGAAACGACTGCTGCGCCTGCGATACCTGTTGTGTGCTCGAGGTTTGATCTTGTTTCAAAATTTTATCGGTAAGGTTCATTCTTTCCAACTGGTAATTGTAGTTGTTTTCGGCCTGTTGAAATTCCTGTTTGCCAATTGCCTTTTCTTCGTACAAATATTTATTCAGGTCGTACACTCTCTTAGCTTCTTTGTACGCACTTTCCACATCGGTTTTTTGATTGAGTTTTTGCGTTGTGTTTTGCTGCGCAGCGTTATTGGCAATTTGCATCTGCGTAAGCAAATTATAAACCGAGGTTTGCTGGTTAACGAGGCTTAGCTCAAGGTCGGTGTTTGATAATCGAAGTATGGGCTGGCCCTTTTTTACGACGGCACCATCTTCAACCAATTTTTCTTCAACCCGGCCACCTTCCATAGCATCCAGATAAATAGTGGTTTGTGGCAGCACTATGCCGTTGACCGGGATAAATTCCTGGAACGGCCCTCTTCTTACCTCACTGATGGTTATTCGTTCGGCTTCTACATTTAGTTTGGTACCGCCCGATGTAAAATAAACCGACGCACCAATTAAAATGATAAGGGCCGCAATACCGCCAACGGTGTAAATTTTTGTCCGGCTCCAACCTTTTCTTTCAACTTTTCTATCCACGGTAAAATTGTTTTGTAACTGCAAGGAACAAAGCAAAAAGGTGCCAAAAAAATTATGCGGTGTTTTTCAATGAGTTAGTAAATGGATTGTTGGCTAAACTGTTCGGCACCGTACAGAAACTGTACGATTTTGATACAGTGCATTCCATCAACCCTTTCAATGCTGTTCATTTTCAAAAGATTAAAATGATGGCATATTGTTAGTTTCGCAACGCACTTAAAAGTGAGCGGTTCCAATAAAGGAATCAGAAAAATATAAAAGCAAATTCGCCCATGTCGCTAAAGACTGCCTCGGTTCTGGTAATTGATGATGATACGGATGTATTAACGGCAGTGCGTTTATTGTTGAAGCCCGAAGTAAAAGAAATTGTTACGGAAAAGAATCCCGAGAACATACGTTCCATTTTGGCAAAGCAGGATTTTGATGTAATACTGCTTGACATGAACTTTAATGCATCCATCAATACGGGCAATGAGGGCATATTCTGGCTAAAAAAAATTAAGGAGTATCGTTCAGCCGCGCCGGTGATAATGATAACCGCTTACGGCGATATTGACCTTGCCATTCGTTCGTTAAAAGAAGGGGCTTACGATTTTATTGTTAAACCCTGGCACAACGAAAAGTTGCTGGCAACCATTGGCGAAGCCGTAAAACTAAAGGGAAAAAAAACGCAGATGGCCGCCAGTGTGCAAGCAGTTTTTGAAAAAGAACTGCTAGGTACGTCGCAGGTGATGCAGGATATTTTTTACAAGATTCAAAAAATTGCCCCTACCGATGCAAACATTTTAATATTGGGCGATAATGGAACGGGCAAGGAACTGATAGCAAAAGCCATTCACCATTTTTCACTGCGTGCAAACAAACCATTTATTAAAGTAGATGTTGGTGCCTTAACCGAATCGCTTTTCGAAAGCGAATTATTCGGTCATAAAAAAGGTGCGTTTACCGATGCACGGGAAGACCGGGAGGGTCGCTTTGAGTCGGCCAACACGGGCACTTTGTTTTTAGACGAGATAGGAAATATTTCTTTGCACCAGCAGGCAAAGTTGCTGAGCGTTTTACAAAACCGGCAGGTAACACGCCTTGGCACGAACGAAGCAAAGTCCATAGACATCCGTTTGATTTGTGCCACTAATACACCCATTGCTGCATTGGCAAACGAAAGCAGGTTTAGGAAAGACCTTATCTACAGAATTAACACGGTTGAAATTATTGTACCCCCGTTGCGCAAACGCGGTGATGATGTGTTGCTCCTGGCCGACCACTTTATAAAAATCTATGGTGATAAATATTTAAAGCCCCAACCGGTGTTGGATAAATCGGCTAAAGAAAAATTGTTGCACTACCACTATCCGGGCAACGTGCGGGAGCTGCAGTATGCAATTGAGCGAGCCGTAATTATGGCCGAGGGCAATGTTTTATCGGCCAGCGATATTTTATTTTCACCACTAGAGTCGGCACCCGCGGAAGTAGGCGAAGCAGAGCATTCTAATTTAAGTGCGGTTGAAAAAAACACCATACTGAAAGTAATAGAAAAGAACGGCGGTAATATTTCGAAGGCCGCAAAGGAACTTGGTATAACCCGAACGGCGTTGTACCGAAGGTTAAGTAAATACGATATTTAGCCAACGAAAAAAGTTTGATTCTACAATGCGCAGTTAGGGTTCACATATATCAATCATCATGACATTAAATACCTCCTACAGCCGAACGGTACTGCGCACAGCTTTACTATTCATTACACTTACAGCAGCGGCGTATTTGCTGGTGAAGCAGTGGTATTTGCCCCTGGTGCTTACGTTACCCTTGCTTCTATTTCAACTGATTTCATTTTTTAGATTTCAAAAAAAAACACAGGACGAATTGAACCAGTTCGTTGAGTCGGTTCATTACCGCGACTTCTCCCGCTACTTTGATGTAAAACATGCATCGGCCGACATACAACCACTGCGTAAGGGCTTTAATGAAATCAACAGCACTTTCAAAATCATCAGCAAGGAAAAAGAAACACAGTACCAGTACCTGCAAAAAATTCTGGAATTGGTTGACACCGGTATTTTATCGTACGAGATAGAAAGCGGGCAGGTGGTTTGGATGAACGAAACCCTCAAGCAAATGTTGCAGGTGCCTTATTTAAAAACCATTCAAACCCTTACAAAACGCAATCATCTTTTGTTTGAGGAACTTGAAACTTTAAAACCGGGGGAAAGCAGGATTGTAAAAATTTACATTGAGAAAAATGCTTTTAAAGCGTTGTTGTCCGCAACGGCATTTCAAACCGATAATAAAAAATTTAAGCTGGTTGCATTTCAGAATGTAAACGAGGCTTTAGACGAAACCGAATCAAAGGCCTGGCAAAAACTGTTGAGTGTAATGACGCACGAAATCATGAATTCCATTGCACCGATTTCATCGCTTGCCGAAACATTAAAAAACCGTTTGCAGCTTGCCAGCCCCCAGTTGCAGAACGATGCGGTGGAAGATTTGGAACTGGGTATCGACACCATCAGGCGCCGGAGCGACGGACTGTTGAAGTTTGCCGAAACCTATCGCAACCTCAACAAAATCACAACGCTTAACCTTAAAAGAATTTATGTACGGGATTTATTTGCCAACCTGCACCAGTTAATGCTGCCAACGTTTGAGCAAAAAGCAACGGAGCTGGAAATTATTCTGCGCAACCCTGATATACAAATGGAGGCCGATGTAAATTTATTGGAACAGGTTTTTATTAACCTGATTGTAAATGCACTCGAGGCAGTGAAGGAAAACCCGCAGCCACGCATTGTTCTATCAGCCGAGCAAAGCAGCGATAAAAAAATCATTTTAAAATGCGCCGACAATGGGCAGGGGATGGAAGAAGAGGTGATTGAAAAAATATTCATCCCCTTCTTCAGCACCAAAAAAAATGGCAGCGGTATTGGCTTAAGCCTGTGCAAACAAATTGTGTTGCTGCATAAAGGAACCATACAAGTACAATCAGTGAAGGGCGAAGGCACTGCATTCATTATGCAGTTCCCGGTGTAACCAATTGTTTCTTTTACAAATCCCGCCGCTTATTGATGGAATAACAGAGCAACCAAATAACTGTTGTAACTGCAATGGACAGCAACACATGCATGTTAATATTTTCCAGGCTTGTTTTGTATGCCGCTTCATCTAACCTTCCTAAAAATGCCGGTACAGGTATTAACCTGTCCGAAATTTCCAGTGGCAGAAAACGGCCAATATCATTCGCTTTCCATTTTGCAAGGCCCACCATAACATTCTCCAGTACCACAAAATAAAATAGAAAAATACCGAGGGCAATAAACGCCTTACGCACTAAAAAAGCTACAAAAAAAGCGACTGATAATTGGGCAAATGCCTGCAGTGCAAAAAGCCCGATGTATTTTGACTGGCTCCAAATATTACCCATGCCTTCGCCCTTATTAACAACACCAATAACCAACGCCACTGTAATAAACAATGCCGTAACAAGCAGGGAGATAAGTACAACATCAATTAGTTTGCTGGTTAAAAACTGGTTACGGCTCCAGCCATCAATTATGTTTTGCCGGTGCGTTTTGTACGTGTATTCATTTGTTATAAACATAATTACAGCTAAGGACGGAATAAAAATAAAAACGGAAGAGGCATAGGCAACCGTATGCCATACTTCAGGAAAAGTAAAAGGATTTCCCACCAACATTTTCATCATTTGTGCGGCGGTATCATTCTTTGAAATGAGCTCGGAATAAATCTGGTAGAAAATGTAATTGATGCCCGGGTATGAAAGGGCGATAATACCTGCCATCCACCAAAAGGCTTTATAGTAGCGCATCTTCAGCCATTCGGTTTGTAATAAGTTCTGCATGAGAGTTATGATTTACGATTTGCGGGTTGTGATTTATGATTGGCGGACGTTTGCCATTGCGTATTGGCTATTGCCTCCTGTCTTTTCAATTATTCGTTAGTTCAAAAAACCTGGCTTCCAGTCTTTTCTTTTTAAAAACAAGGTGATTCAACGTAATGCCTTTGCTAAAGCAGTAAGCATTTATTTCTTCCAAATTGGCACTGCTTTTTGCCAGGGTAATTTGTACCGTGTTTTGTTTTTCATTGACGACGATGCCCTTGCCAAAATGCTGTAATGCAGTTGCCAATCCAGCTAAGTTAGCGGCGCCCAGTTCAACCACATCTTCATCACTTAATACATCTTCTACATTGCCGGTAGTAATCAGCGTTCCTGTTTTTAAAATGGCAACATGCGTACAAACTTTCTCCACTTCATCCAACAAATGGCTGGCCATGATAATTGTATGGCCGGCATTTTTCAGTTCAACAATCAGCTCACGTATTTCTGCAATGCCAACGGGGTCAAGTCCATTGGTTGGTTCATCAAGTACCAGCACTTTTGGGCTGCCCAGTAAAGCGGCGGCAATGGCCAATCTCTGTTTCATACCCAAACTAAAAGAACTGAACCTGCTTTTGCGTCGCTCAAATAATTTTACTTTTTTCAACACAGCTTCAATTTCATTTGCATTGCCGCGACCCGAAATACTGTGGGTGATTTTTAAATTCTCAATGGCCGACAAGTAATGATAAAAATTAGGTGTCTCCAATAACGATCCAATCTGTTTGCGCATTTGTGGTGTACCCGGCTGGCCAAACCATAAAAAATTACCGGTGTTTGCTTTCAACACATCTAGTATAATGGAGAGGAGAGTGGTTTTGCCACTGCCGTTAGGGCCTAGAATGCCAAAGATGCTGCCCTCAGGTATTTCAAACGAAACACCTTTTAATGCATGAATAGGACCGTAGGTTTTTGCAATGCCATTTAATGTAAGGACTGAGCTCATCTAACAATTTTTTTTGAAGATAGGCAGCTACTTCTTCGCCGCCGCAAATTTTTATACCAATACTATTTTTGTGTGTACCAACTTTCTTTTTGGTTCTTTGTTGGTGAATAGTGATGTTAGTCTCCAGAGGTGAGTGAACTTCAGTCAGGAATAATCCAGCGATAGAAACATAAAATTATGGCGACAGTATTAATTAGCGGCGGCACGGGAATGATAGGCACAGCATTAACTAAAAGCCTACTTGCAAAAGGATACGAAGTGATAATTCTTACACGCAATGCTCCAAAAGACAACCAAGGGCAAAATGTGCAATATGCGCAGTGGGATGTTGAAAAACAGACCATAGACGAAAACGCAGTAAAAAAAGCCGACTATATCATTCATTTGGCAGGGGCGGGTGTGGCCGACAAACGGTGGACGGAAGAAAGAAAAAAGGAAATTGTTGGCAGCCGCGTTAACAGCGGTAAACTTTTGGTGAAGGCCCTCAATGAAATTCCGAATAACGTAAAAGCATTTATCGCTGCTTCTGCTATTGGCTGGTATGGCCCCGATAAAACTTTGATCAATACAAAACCATTTACTGAAACCGCCCCGCCGCATTCCGATTTTTTAGGAATTACCTGCAAACAGTGGGAAGCGTCAATTGAGCCAATAGCGGCTATGGGTACCCGACTGGTAATTTTAAGAACAGGGATAGTTTTAGGTAATGGTGGTGGTGCATACCCCGAGTTTAAAAAAACATTAAAGCTGCGGGTTGCGTCCATCTTAGGCGGTGGCAAACAAGTGGTGAGCTGGATACATATTGACGACCTGGTGGCCATGTACCTGTATGCACTGGAAAACGAACACTGTAAAGGCGTATACAACGCCGTTGCGCCGCACCCGGTAACAAACGCAGCGTTGGTGCAAACCATCGGCGCGGTAAACTACAGCCCATACGTTTGCGTGCACGTACCACAATTTGTACTGCGCATTATGCTTGGCGAAATGAGTGTTGAAGTGTTGAAAAGCGCAACCGTAAGTGCGGAAAAATTTTTGCAGGCCGGCTTTGTTTTCACCCATCCCGAAATTGAACAGGCAGTAGAAAACCTGGAGAAGGAATAATTTTTTCACTGCAAAAAATAACCACAATTGCAGGAAGTCACGAAGGTTACACAAGTGTGTCTTTGTTCATCTTTCTGTCCTCGGGTCTTAGTGGTTTGCACTCTTCTCAATAATAAATTTTCATTGTCAAAGAGAGAACCACAATGGCAGAAAGCCACGAAGGTTACACAAGGATTCTTTGTGCATCATTCTGTCTTCGGGTCTTAGTGGTTTGCAATCTCTCTTCTGCCCAAGCGATTCAGCCACCTGATTGTGGATGTGGCCAGTGATAGATGTTAGTAAAATCGCCCAGCAACGCACAGTTGTTTACAAACCGCAGGCGGTGAATTTTTAAACCATCAAGGTCCTCCTGCTTTACCCTACGGTGCATTGGGTGCATAGTACCACCGGTTATGCCTGCGGGTTTTGACGGGTCGTATTGAAATTGCGGATCAACCAGGGTGCCGCGGGGATACATGATGCCCGGTGTACCTTGCCCGCGGATGTCTAAAAATCTTGGATGATCGAGACCAATGGTGTGACCGTATTCATGGGCAGCGGTAGTGGAGCCCTCATATAAATTTTCATAAAGAAAATACCCGGTGTTGGAGCCTAAGCCATCAACAAAAGAAATATTGCCATGCACAAAATTTTCGATGCGGAAATAGTTATTGCGTGGATTGGTGTTTTGCAAAACTTCTAATTCTTTTAGTTCGGGAATGCATTGAGCAGTGATAAAAAACTTTACCCGATACACAGCATCCTGGATAAGAATATCTGCAAGCGGTTCATTCCACATCATTTCTATTTCGTCGCGCATTCTTTGCGTAATCTCATCGGTTGCAGCATTGCCATACGTGATGATGCGTGACTGAATGGAAATGGTTTGCGTGGAATAATTTATTTCGGCTTCGCCCATAAGAGATGCGAATTTCGGGGAAGAAACGGGATTTTGGAACGATGATTTTTTTCTTTTTTGTAACTCAGTTGGGTGAAGTTGTGTTTAAAATTTAGTAGCAATAAACAGCGTGGTATTTGCTGAAGAGACATCACAACAGGCAACTCTACTTTTTTGATTTAGATTTCTGCCTTTCCAATTCGTATCGGTCAATCCATTCCTGCACGGTAATCTTGCTCATTAACTCGCCAAACAATTTGAAAGGAATTTTTTCGGGCTTTGTAAAACGGATACAACTCTTGCCCATGTCTAATTTAGCATCGGTGTGTTTCGGATATTCTTTTACAAACCAATCAAGAAGTTTGGGATTGGAATAGATACCCATGTGGTAGAAAGCGATAAAATTTTTTTGACTGGCAACGGCCGCAAACGGCAGCGGATCGGTTGGCTTGCAATGATAACCCGCGGGGTAAATTGAATGTGGCACCACGTAACCCATCATGCCATAACCCATCACTTCTTTAAACCCTTTTGGAATATTTTTCAACACCTCTTTGCGCAGTTTTATCATGGCTTCTTTTCTATCCGCCGGGAGTTCGGCTATGTAGTCATCGGGGGTAAGTGCTTTTGATTGCATGATTGTTTATTTGAAGTTTGAATGAAGGTGTAGCAGCGGTAGTTTATTGATGTTTTTAGCAGTTATACAATGTGCAGCATTGCTAACCGAATGTAGTAAATGATATGAAAATACGAGTCAGTCCGGCTTTGGTGTTTACACCCTTCGCTGGAAATCGGTTTTTGAAGAAAACGATCATACGAGAAGCATTGTAGAGACAGAGGATAAAAACTACTTCAAATTACCTCGTCACAACAGATGCAAACTTCTCCCGAAAAACTTTTTGCTGCCCGCTGCCTGGGAAGGGAAGCCGTTCGTTAATTACGTTATAACCATTTGCTTTCAGCACTGCATAACAAAGGTCAAAAACATTTGCCTTGATTAAGATGATGGGTGTTGATTTATCGACCAGGTTTTCCAAACGTTTTAATAATGCCGGAACACTTTCTTCATCTGAAACTGTACCAAGATCATCTGGAACCTCGTGTAAATCCAAAAGCAGGTAACCATCTTCCTTAAACATTTCAAGCAGTTCTATTTTATCATCGGTGCGGCGGCCATTTTTAAGATAGCGTTGTTTTTTCTCTGGATATAATACGCCCATGATTTCGAGGAACAATGAGTCTTGTTTCTTCACATCTTCAAAATAAAAGTAGCGGTCGAGGTTACAAGGTGGTGCTTCAGCAATGAGCAGGGTATTAATCTGCCTTGGCTTGTATTTGTGACGAGCCTTTGCATAAATTTCTTTTTGGTATTGAAGGTCTGAAGTTGCGTTTTCCATAAAATGTTGACTCCTCCTTTTTTTTACTTACCCATACTTTCATTTATAAAATTTGTCGTCATCCCATTTTGGTGGATTGTTAGCGATGTATCGTGAGATTCTTTGGATGGCTAGTTCGTTACGGATAATATGCTCGTAATAATTTCGTTGCCATAATCTCCGGTTAAACGGTTTCCATCCTAAATTTTTTACGCCACGGATATATTCAACCGTGGTAATGGATTTGAATGCGTCCATCATATCGCCAACCGTTTTTTTGGATGTTGGGTCAAACCCTTGTGGTTGACCGGTTGGATCAACCCCTTGTGGTTGACCTGGCAATTCCGGTTGCTCGGTTGGGGGAATCGGTTGGGTCAACCCTTGTGGTTGACCTGATTGATGACCCGTATCATTCTGGGCGACCACAAGGGTCGCCTCTACTCCGGCGATTTCTAAAATGCCGTGAAAATGATTGGGCATGACGGTGGATTCGTGTAATTGAACATTTTTGAATCGCTGCGGCAATATTTCCCATTGATGTTCTATCATCTGTCCTGCATCGTTCAAAATCATCTCATGGTTTTCAACTTTTCCAAACAAACATTCCCTGTTCTGTACACACATGGCAATGAAATACAACCCCGCCTGCGAATAATCGTACCCTTTTAACCGGATGGATTTGCGATGGTGTTTGTGTGGATGGAATGGCATGGGTTGCTTTTGAAATTAAATACGAGCTTCAGCATCAATTCCTCACAACCTTTCCTCCCTTCAACACACTCTGTATTCTTTCCAAAGTTTTCTTTTCACCACATAAAGAAAGAAAGGCTTCTCTTTCTAAATCGAGTAGATATTGTTCGGTAACCAATGTCGGTTCGCTTAAGTCGCCGCCGCACATAACGTAGGCGAGTTTGCGGGCAACAAGTGCATCGTGTTCGGTGGCGTAGTTGGCCTGCACCATGCCGTGCACACCGGCATACAAAGCACCGAGCGCCGAGCGGCCCAATGCTTTTACATCTTTGCGTTGCACTGGTTGCACATAACCACTGTTGTACATTTCAATGGCCGCTTTTTTGGCTTCCATTATACGGCGGCTTTGGTTCATCACCACTTCGTCTAAGCCTTTGCGATAGATACCCAAATCAAATGCCTCGTGGGCCGAGGTGGCCACCTTTGCAGTGGCTATTGTAAGAAAACGATTTTTTAACGTGATGGTTTCAGGTTCGTCGGGGTGCATTTCGGCCGAGGCACGCAACACAAATTCTTTTGTGCCACCACCACCGGGTATAAGGCCTACACCTAATTCAACCAAGCCAGTGTAGGTTTCGGCTGCGGCGCAAACTTTATCGCTGTGCAAACTCATCTCGCAGGCGCCGCCCAATGCCAAACCATGTGGTGCCACAATCACCGGCACACTTGAGTAGCGTACCCGCATCATAGCGTTTTGAAATGCACGGATGGCAAAATCCAATTCATCATACTCCTGCTCAATAGCAAACATGAATATCATTCCCACGTTGGCGCCTGCACTAAAGTTGGGGCCTTCGTTGGCAATTACCAATCCTTTAAAATCTTTTTCAGCTAAGTCTATTCCTTTGTTGATGCCGGCTAAAACGTCGCCACCAATCGAGTTCATTTTTGTATTCCATTGAATACCTAAAACATCATCGCCGATATCATAAACTTTACAGCTGCTGTTTTTCCAAACCAGTTTATCGGTTTGGTTGCTGAGGATAATAAACTCATTGCTGCCGGGTAAAGGTTTGTATGTTTTTGATTGCGGATCGTAACAAATGGTTTTGCCGTTTTCAATTTTGTAAAATGTTTTGTTGCCCGCTGTCAGCATTTCATCTACCCACGTTGCTACGGTGTAACCAGCGGCTTTCATGGCGGCAACGGTTTTTTCAACACCGGCAACATCCCAACTTTCGAAGGCACCAATTTCCCAGCCAAAGCCGGCCATCATTGCATCATCAATACGATACACTTCATTGCTTATTTCGGGTATGCGGTGCGAGATGTAGGAGAACAGGCCGTAATGAAAATGACGGTAAAACTCACCGGCTTTATCAGGTGCGTTCAACAACATTTTCAGGCGTTGCTTTAAATCGTCGATTGGTTTAGCCGCATCAAGCGAGGCGAATTTTGGTTTTTGCCGCGGCCCATATTCCAGCGTCTGCAAGTTCAGCGTATGTATCTCCTTTTCCCCTTTTTCTCCTTTTCTCTTAGCAAAAAATCCCTGTCCTGTTTTATCGCCCAGCCAATTATTTTCTACTACTTTATTTAACCAGGCGGGTATTACAAAAACATTTTTCTGTTCATCGGTTGGGCAACTGTCGTATACACCTTTTGCCACTTTTACCAGTGTGTCAATACCTACCACATCGGCCGTTCTAAATGTTGCCGATTTTGGGCGGCCAATGATTGGCCCCGTAAGCGCATCAATTTCGTCAATGGTTAAGCCCATTTTTTCAACCAAACCAAAAATGGCCATTATGCCAAACACACCAATGCGGTTGGCAATAAACGCCGGGGTGTCTTTGGCGAGCACGGTTGTTTTACCCAAATACAAATCGCCATAGTGCATTAAAAAATCTACAATGGCCGGGTCGGTTGAGGGAGTGGGAATAATTTCCAGCAAACGCAGGTAGCGGGGCGGATTAAAAAAGTGTGTACCGCAAAAATGTTTTTTAAAATCTTCGCTTCGTCCTTCACTCAATAAATGAATGGGTATGCCCGAGGTGTTGGAAGTGATGAGTGTACCGGGTTTGCGAAACTGCTCTACTTTTTCAAACAACGATTTTTTTATGTCGAGGCGCTCAACCACTACTTCAATAATCCAGTCGTAGCCAGCAATGTCTTTTAGGTTGTCGTCGAAATTGCCGGTGGTGATTCTGTTGGCAACTTCTTTTGTGTAAACAGGAGAGGGGTTTGATTTTAGCGCCGCCGTTAATGAATCATTTACAATCTTATTTTTTTCGGTGGGTTTCGAAAATCCCTCTACGGGAGGCACGGGGGCCATATCTAGTAATAAAACCTGCAGGCCTATGCCTGCAAAATGACAGGCGATACGTGAACCCATAACACCGCTACCGAGTACTGCTACTTTTTTGATTATTCTTTTTGACATAAAAATTGGTTAGTTATGCAACTATTATATGAAGGTAAGGAAATGGGGTTATAGTTTAAAGAGGGGTGGTTCTTATTATAGTAATGCTCCCGCGGCTCTACCATAACGACTGCCGACATCTTTTAAAGGCAAAGAACACACGGATAGCCTGTCCCGATTCTTCGCTATCATGTAGACACAAGTTTTGTTATTTTCCCGAGATGATTCAAGAGGTAGTTGATCTTTTATTTGAAACATTAAAAAACACAAAACTTGAGAGGCGTAGCCTCGACTCAATATTGTAACCGGGGTTTTCAAACCCCGGCGAGAACGAAACGGGAAGAATGGAGTGGCGTAGCTACGATTCATATTTCATTCAAGCAAAACTAAAAAATCAAATGGCTCGTGGCTACGCCACTACTACATTCTAAATCATTCTTCACTACGGGTTGAAACCCGTAGTTACAAAATTGAATCGTGGCTACGCCACTCCATCTGTCAAAGCCTTTTAATAAAACAGTAATCGTATCGCAATTGCAATATTTGTGTCCACACGGTAGGATTCTTCGGGGACACGGGGTGCACGGATAACTACTCCTGCCCGTTAGTTCAGACGGGGATATTTTATTCTGCTTTGCAAAATAAAAAAGGTGATGCTTTGGGTTGAGTTTTTATGGAGGGGTGGGGTAACTGTGTTGGAACACTAAGGCTCAGTAACCATTTGAAAGTTGAAGAGTGCGACGCAACAATTGTTGAAGATTGGTTGTTGGCCGGTCACAAAAGATTTCTGGTTCTGAAAATAAAAAACTCCCTGTGTCCAGGGAGCTTTTTTTACTTAGATCTGCGGCTCATGCCGTTATTATTTTTGGGGTTTTGCCACACGGGCATATTGGTAAACCAGATCGGTTTTGCCTGCACTATTCATTCTCCAGGTTTCCTGAAAATGAACCGAGTCAACTTTGCCCTGCATGTCGGTATGGGTTTCGGTACCCCAAATGCAAACCCAATTTTCATTTTTGTCAGTACTCTTTAATGGCACAATTGCAGCAACGCGGCTGCTAACGGATTTGAAGGAATTTCTATACGCCTGCCCCGAGGCGAGGATGCTGTCTCTTGTGCCGTTCATTACCATACCATCGGCAAAGTTCATGCTCATACTGTCGGCAAAATGATCTTTTGTTGCAGCCAGGTTTCCATTGTCCCACGACTTCCAGATTTCGGTGATTTTTTTTGCTTGTTCCGCATCGCCGATTGCAAATTGAGAAGAGTAGTCAATTGTGTAAGGATAGGTTACCGCGGCGGCGGCTGTTTTGGTGCTGTCGTCGGCGCTGGCACCTGCAACTTTTGTATCAGAACTTTCGTTGCAGGATGCAAAGGCAGCAACGGCGAAACAGAAAAGAACTTTTTTCATGATTGGTTGATTTTGGTTTAATAATTTATTGCCCGAAAAACTTTGGTTAAGGTAGGAAGAAATGAAATGGGGGAGAGGAAATAAAAATGTGGGTGTGATGAAATTGCCGCCTGGTAAAATCCACCATCTTCAAAAATTTTTTCGGGGAGGGGATGGATCATCTTTAATTTTAAAGGCAGAAAGTACAACAGGGCATCTTGAATGCACATAAATAAAACCCCCGGGTTACGAGGGTTTTGTATGGAAAAGAGTACAGTTTAAATCTTCTTCTTTTTTAACTGAAATGTTCTGGAGATATTGAAGCCGAACTGAATTTGGCCCTTACCCCAATCGTTGCCTGTTTCGGTTAAAAAAACTCTTTCGTTCATACCTACGGCGTTGGTAAAATGTAGTTGAAAAACATGCCCGCCAGTTTCAATGTCAACACCAACGGAGAGTGGGTTGTGTACATTTAGATTTTCATTTTGGTTGGCTACAAGATAGTAATCAACTGTCAACGAAATGCGGTTGCTCAATTTTACGCGGCCACCAAAACCGGCAGCAAATAAATCATTGGCATCGTTGTTTGTAGCAACCAAATTGCGGTGTAATAGGGTGGGCATTATTTGCAGCGAAATAAGATTATTAAACCGGCGGGCTGCAATAACCTGGGCGTAATAAGCCATGCGGGATGAAAAAAGGTTTTCCCTGGTGGGGTCCGTAAAACCGGTAGTGAATAGAGTAGTGCCGCCCACCAACGCCACTGAAACCGGCGATGCTTTTAAACCGGTGGCCTGCTGCAGCAACTTGTATTTTACAAATGCATCGAGTTCTTTTTTGTACGAGCCACGGCCAAGGCCGACAGTGAGTTTATTGCTGATGCCATAATCTAACCCCAGGCGTATGGTAGATTCATCTAAGCCAAAAAATTGGGAGATGCCCTGGTTGATATTTCCGAAGCGGTGCAGAATACGAAAGTCGAGTACACCGGCGGGCAGCACTTCCACGCTGTGCGACATAATGACCCTTGTGGATTTGAATGCGGGTGCCGCCCATTCCTTTGTTACACTGTCGTTATCAATTTGTTTCAGTAAATCTTCTTCCTGCGCAAAGCACAAAACAGATGGCAACAAAAACAGCAGAAGTAAAATTGGTTTTGAGTACATGGGCATTTATGCTTTTAGTGGTTCCAGCTTGCAGTCGACGGTTATTTTAATAGAGTTCGAAACTTTGTTGCTCACAACCGAAGGAATTTTTACTTTATAATCGGAAAGCAAAATGTTGAATGTAGAAGTGGTTTCAATTTTACCGCCAGCAATTTTTATGGTGCCCGCGGTTTCTACATTTTTTGTTACACCGTGAATGGTTAGTTTGCCTTTCACCCGCACATTGTGCACACCATCCCTGGTGTAGTTGATAGCCGCGTTGTTTACTACCGTTCCTTTAAATTCAGCCTTCGGAAATTTGTCGCTCTCTACATAGTTTTCATTGAAGTGCTCCTGCATCCGGGCTTTCTCAAATTCGAAACCTTTCATTAAAACCGAAAATTGCATGGCGCCGCTTTTAGTGTCGAGGATGGAAGCAACTGTTTTGTTTTTTGCTTCAATATCTTCAAGGGTGGCTTTTGAAAAAAATTCGATCTTACCGGTTTTGGTAAAGTATTTATCCTGCGCATTTGCGGCAAACGTTGCCAACAGCACTACTACAATTATCATTTTCATTTTCATCATTTCTATTTTCATTTAGAGTTTGTTTTGACCTCAGCCCCAACCCCCGTCCGTACCGGCACGGGCCGGGCCTCTCCAAAGGAGAGGGGAACGGAGTCTTTCGTTATAATTAGTTTAAGCGCATTGGTAGTTTTTTAGTTCGACGTTCATTAATTTTTCTTTACTACGACACAACGATTAAGAATTGCGTCGGTGCCAAAAAGCTCCTCTGTTTTACCGCCGGTGCAAAGCCCCTTTACCGTTAGTACATCGCCTTCTTTTACATTTTTGTACAGTGCGGCATAAGTCGAGTCCATGCTGCATTGAACCGACGACATTTGGCCGCCATCGCCCAGCGCAATTACTACGGGGTTTTCTTCGGCGTCAATTGATTTTACATTTCCGGTTACCTCCATAATCTTGTCAACATATTGTTTGTTGGCAGACGCCGTATCCGTTTCAAAGGCTGCAATAAAATCTGTTGCTTTAATGGTAATATCGGGTGTGGCATTTTTAAGGTCGGCATTTGGGCGTTGGTAGTCTCTCCAAAAATACCAGGCTACTGCTGCCACTATAATTACAACTATAAGGAGGATGATTTTTTTCATAAACCGGGTGAGCCAATTAATTTTGAGGTGCGCCTGCATCAATCCAGGCTTTTATTTTAGCTATTTCGCAGGGACTAATTTTAGGGCCACCCTGCGGCATTGCCGAAAAACCCGGACTATGATTTACCGCGCCAAATAATTTTCCATTCAATGCCTGCGTTCTTGCGCCGGCGTAGGTTTCTAAACTAATGTTGCCAGAAGGAAACACGCCACCGTGGCAACTTGTGCAGGTGTTATTGTCTAAAATATTTTTAATGGTAACCGAATAAGTTACACCGGCAGTGCTGCAGGCTCCATACAATTCTTCTTCAACATTGTATGTGCAGGCGGCAAAAGTGCAGACGAATAAAAATGCAATCACAATCTTTTTTTTCATATGGCCCATGTCGGTTTTATAATCCATTTCTATAAAAAATTAATCCTCGCTTTTGGATCAGAATGATGAATGATTAACGCTAATGAGAAACGTTTATTCTACCCAAATGGTTGCTTTACTTTACGTTCGATCCGTTAATGGTAACACTGTCGGGGTTTACCAAAATCAATTTACCATCGGGTTGCTCGGCGGTTAAAATCATTCCCTTGCTTTCAATGCCTTTCATCTTTCTTGGTGCAAGGTTGGCTACCACTATTACTTGTTTGTTTAACAATTCTTCGGGGGTAAAATGTTGGGCTATGCCCGAAACGATTGTACGTTTTTCAAAACCTAAGTCCACTTCTAATTGTAAAAGCCTATCTGCCTTTTTTACTTTTTCTGCTGATAGAATAGTTCCAATACGCAGATCGAGTTTGTCAAAGTCGTCGTAAATAATTTCGGTTTTAAGAACCCCATCCCCGCCAGCCGGCGGGCGATCTGGAAGAGAGGTATTGATGGAAGATTCATTAACCATCGGAGCATCATTCTCCTGACTTTGAACTTTCACGTCCTGACTTTGAGCTTTCGACTCTTGACTTTGAACTTTTGACTCCTGACTTTGAACTTTTGACGCTTCCATTCCTTTTTTTAATTTTTCAATTTGGTATGCAACTTCTTCGTCTTCAATTTTTCTAAACAATAGTTCGGGCGGCCTCAACGAGTAACCAACGCTGAGCAATTTTACCGAACCGGCATTTTCCCAGTCAAGCACTTTATCAACCACCTTCATCATGGTGATCATTTTTTTTGCAGTGTTGGGTAAAAAAGGGTTTATGTAAATGGCAAGATTGGCGCAAAGTTGTAAGCACACATGCAGGCAGTTGTCAATTTCAATTTGAGCACTTGCTGCCTGCTCTCTATTACCCGTCAGTTGTTTTGCTTTTATCCACGGTTCCTTTTCCTGCAGATATTTGTTGCCGCTGCGGGCCAAATCAATAATCGAAAACAAGGCATCTCTAAATTTATACTCCTCTAAAAAATTTTCAATTTTTGTTTTCGAATTTTTTATTTCATCAATCAGCGCCTTGTCTTTTTCATCCGCTACATCATTACGAAACTTCGGCACTTTACCATTGGTAAGTTTGTGCATTAACACAAACGTGCGATTGAAAAAGTTTGCGAAGATGGCTACCAACTCGCCGTTCACCGCATCCTGAAAGCCTTTCCAGGTAAACTCGCTGTCTTTATTTTCGGGTAAAATGGTGGTTAGATAATAGCGGAGTGCATCGGCCATTTGAGCACCACCAGTGTCTTTTTTAATAAAATCGTCAATGTAATCCTGCATCTCTAATTTCCAGTTGCGGCTGGTGCTCATCTTATCACCTTCTAAATTCATGAACTCATTTGCCGGAACATTGTTGGGAACAATGTAGCCGTGCAATTTCAGCATCACCGGAAAAATAATACAGTGAAAAACAATGTTGTCTTTCCCTACAAAATGAACGAGTTTGGTTTCTTTGTCTAACCAATACGGCTTCCAATCTTTGCCTGTGTCTAAAGCCCACTGTTTTGTAGCAGATATGTACCCAATAGGGGCGTCGAACCACACATAGAGAACTTTGCCGCTGGCAGTGGATAATGGAACCTGGATGCCCCAATCCAAATCTCTCGTTACTGCCCGCGGTTGCAGGCCACCATCTATCCAGCTTTTGCATTGGCCGAGTACATTGCCTTTCCAGTCGTGTTTGTGTTCATTTAAAATCCAGCTGCGCAACCAGTCTTCGTGGTTGTTTAATGGAAGGTACCAATGTTGCGTAGCTTTTTTTATGGGTGCGTTGCCACTGAGGGTACTTACAGGATTAATTAATTCTTCGGGTGAGAGAGCAGTGCCGCATTTTTCACACTGATCGCCGAAGGCATTAGCAAAACCACAATTGGGGCATGTGCCTTTTATGTACCTGTCGGCTAAAAAAGTTTGGGTTGCCTCATCAAAATATTGTTCGGTCTCTTTTATTTCAAGTTCACCCCTGTCATTTAAATAAGTAAAAAATTCCTGCGCTGTTTCGTGGTGCAGCGGGCTGGAAGTGCGGTGATAGATGTCAAAAGAAATAAAAAGGTCGTCGAAGTTTTCCTTAATAATGCTATGGTATTTATCAATGATGGCTTGTGGCGTGGTACCCTCTTTCATTGCCTGGATGGGAATGGCGGTGCCATGTTCATCGGAGCCGCAAACAAAAACAACGTCGCGTTTTTGTGCCCGCAGGTAACGCACGTAAATATCCGCAGGTATGTAGGCGCCGGCCAGGTGGCCAATGTGTTTGTAACCGTTTGCGTAGGGCAGGGCAGAAGTAATTAAATATCTTTTTGGTTGGTCAGTCATTAATCCAATTTTTTTTGCGGATAGATTTTTTATTTATCGTTCCCTAAGCATGCTTGTCGGATCCACTAAGTCTGTAAGGCACAAAGTTGCACGAAGCCTTTTGTTTCCTGGTGGTCTCCCTCCTGAATGGCTATTGAAACCACTAAGCCCCGAAGCCACAAAGTTGCACGAAGCCTTGTGTTCCTTTGTGGTCTTCCTGCGCTTGTGGTTCAAGTTGCTCAATGGCGATCAGAAAGTAAAAGTGTGCACGGAAACCAGTGCAGTGTAAACCCGCAACAGAAACTTAACAGTAGCAATATTGCAGGCTCCATAAAATTCTAAATAAAAGAGCCCTCACCTTTTTAGTGCCGCCAAAAATACCGCAATTGTGTTAACCCCTTTTTATATTGCCCGAACAAGATTTAATTTGTGCGTCTAATAACTGTTTATGAGTATAAAAGTTCCTCCCTTTCTACAAAAAGGCGATACCATTGGCATTGTAGCTCCCGCTGGATTTATGCCCATCGAAAAAATGCAAAGCTGTATTGAAACCCTTGATGCCTGGGGCTATACGGTAGAAATGGGCAGCACCACCCACAGCCAATCGGAAAATTATTTTTCGGGGAGCGATGAAGAACGGCGGCACGATCTGCAGCAAATGCTCGACAACCGTAATGTAAAAGCAATACTCTGTGCCCGTGGTGGTTATGGCCTTAGCCGCATAGTTGATGATTTGGATTTCCGAAAATTTAAAAAACATCCAAAGTGGCTTATTGGTTTTAGCGATGTTACGGTTTTGCATGCGCAACTGTTTTCGAAATATAAAATTGCCTCGCTGCATGCACCAATGGCCGCGGCTTTTAATGATGGTGGGAGTGAAAACGTTTACATCGAATCCATACAAAAGGCTTTGGAAGGTGAGCCTGCAAATTATGAATGTGCGCATCATGTTTTCAACAAAACCGGTGAAGCGAAGGGGGAGTTGGTGGGTGGCAACCTGGCGTTGCTGGTGCATTTGATTGGAACACCATCCGACCTCAACACAAAAAACAAAATTCTGTTTATTGAAGATGTTGGCGAATACATCTACAATGTTGACCGGATGCTGGTGCAATTAAAACGCAGCGGAAAATTGGATAAGCTGGCCGGGTTAATTATTGGTGGCTTTACTGACATGAAGGACACTGACCGCCCGTATGGCAAAACCACATTGGAGGTGATTAATGACCATGTAAAAGATTTTGAATTCCCGGTTTGTTTTAATTTTCCTGTAAGTCACGATAAAGAAAACGTTGCCCTGAAGATTGGTGTGAAGCACAGCCTTGAGGTTACAGAAAATGGGGCACGGCTTCAGGAGTAAAGTTTTGGTTGGTTGCTTACTGCCCCAACAGCGACTGCAACTCAACCTGAAATATTTTATAGCCCGCCAAATTGTTATGCGCACCATTTTCGATGGTGATTAAATGAATGTCTTTCTTTTCATTCTTCAACCTTAATGCCTGTTTGTATGGTACCACACGATCGTTAGTGCCATGAAAAATTGTGATAGGTGCGTCAACTTTTTTGAGGTATTGATAGATGGGAAGTGAGTACCTGGTCATGGGCACCACGGGGTAAACCGGGAAATAATTTTTAGCTAGTTCATCAATGCTATAGTAGGGGGTTTCTAAAATAAGCTGGCGGCAGTTGCGTACC
The DNA here is from genome assembly GCA_031425835.1 of Chitinophagales bacterium. Taxonomy (GTDB): domain Bacteria; phylum Bacteroidota; class Bacteroidia; order Chitinophagales; family Chitinophagaceae; genus Flavisolibacter. The sequence goes on along the minus strand of JANPKD010000048.1, from coordinate 35,515 downwards.
GATGCTAAGTATGCAGCCACGCCGGTGCCAATAGATTTTCCGTAAATTAAAATATTTGGATCGCCGGCAGGAATGGCTTTTTCATACATCAACAAGGCATCGGCGTACAGCCTTTCTTCGGTTCTGCGGCCTGTGGTTTTGCCAAAGCCGGGGTAGTCAATCATCCAAACTTCGTAGCCTTTTTTTGTAAACATAATGGGGTATTGTGCGTAGTACTCCACGTTCTTCATATTGCCGTGAAAAAAAAGCACTGTTCCTTTTTTGGGTGATTGTGTACTGAATTTTACAAGAGAAAGGTTGCCGTTGCCGCGTTGAATATTTATTTCTTCAAAGGGTTGTGTAAAACCAAACTTATGGTTGTTGCCCAATGGCACACCATGAAAAAGTAAAAAATCCTGACCCAGGAAAAGTAATAAAACACCCGCAAAATAAATGATGATAAGGGTGATAAAAAACCGGCGCAGTCTTTTTTTTGATCGGGTGGTCATTCATTCAAAGTTGCGGGAAAAAATAAAGAGACTGACTCAAAAGGTGTAAATCTGCCGGGAAGAAGGGAAGGCGGTAGAAATTACTCATTGGACATTACCCCGTACCGTCTTCCCGGCCTAATTCACAAAGGATCGTTTGGTTTGGCCTCTTTATTTTGCTTGAAATAAATTTTTCTAATACCTGCTATAGTAATTTCTCAGCCGGTAGGCAAAGTCGGTTTGTATTTTCCGAAACAGTTCATCCAATATCTCTTCTTCCCGCGGCGGGTTTTGATTGTTGTTATTTAGTTGCCCACGGTCAGCATCACTTAAGGCTCTTTCATCGCCGGTGTATGTAGCAAACTGTGTACGCCATTGGTGTTGACCCGTAAAACGGTCGTTCCAGATAATGCGGTTATTTGGGTCGCGTAAGGTGATAAACAATTCGCCTTCGGAAAGTAATGTTCTTTCGGTGGTAGTGATTCTTGCTTTTACATTGGCGTATTCTTTTACTACCGAATCGGGTTTGTAAACCGTTTCTTTTATTACCACTCTTTTTGAAACTTCTCTCGCCTGGTGTTTATCAAAGGGCTGGCCCATGTAAATGCGGCCGAGATTTAATTCCATTACCTGGTCGGGTTCAATATTATTGTTTCTTGCCTCCCATTCACTATAAAATTTTATAAAATCGCTGCCGCTGTTTTGTGCCAGTGTACGGATTATTTCGGTTTGGAAATTTTGTAACTGGTACGACAAAGAGTAGCCATATCCACCAGTTTGTTGCAAAGGCACCACTACAACTTTTGTGAGTGCGGCCAGGTAAGCCGAGTCGCGGCGGTCTTTTAAGTTGCGGTCGGAAGGTTTGTAACGAAGCGCCGCATTCAACTCGTTGTACGCCGTGCGGTAAGCCATTTTATTTTTTTGGGATAACAAAGCCATTGCTCTTTCGATATGCACATCGGCTGCTTTGTTGCGATAGGTTTCTACAAACGACGTATAGTTCTGAGGTTTTATTTTAGCGGCGGCCACCGGCGATGCCTGTATAGTTTCATACAGATCTTGCAGACGCAGGTACTGGTGATACATTTGTTTGTAACGGTCATCGCTATTGCTATTTGAAATAGCGCGGATGTCGGCTTCGTGCTGGGCCACGGCAAAATTGTATGCGCTTTGCACCAAATCTTTTGTTTCGTTGTCGGAAGGATTTTTTTGCAACTGTTTTACACCGAGTTCTATGGCATCGGCGTAATCGCCTTTGTTGTACGATTTGCTTGCCGATTTACAACCGGCAAAAAAAAGGAGTAATACAAAGCAGGAGTGGTATAAATTTTTCATTTCGGAGGTTTGGAACTGAGAATAAAATTACCCGATGAGGGTTTATTTGAAAAAGTTATTTAGTGGATTCTTAACAGGGCAGATCGAGGTCCATCATTAAAAGTTCAAAGCCAGTGGCTCAAATTTATCAATTGCCTCATTATCCGATGGGCTTCATTGCGCCACTATAAGCCTTCATTCAGTAAAATAGTCAATGAAAATGTTTTCTGCAATGCGGGAGTGGATTCAGCATCTCGGCTTTGAACTCCCGACTTTCAATTACTCACCACTCACCTTTTGCCAACTCGCCAACTCACTCCACTTTCAAAATATCCCGCACAAAATTATGGTAGGCATCAAACTTTGGAAGGTTGTTATGGCCACCACCGTGAATGCGAATGAGCGTAATTTTTCGTGGGTTAATCAACTGTAATTTTTCGCTGTGTTTAATAGGAATCAAAAAATCTTTTGTGCCATGAATAATGTACACCGGGCAGGTTACTTTTTTCAGCCAGTTATCAGTGCGCAAATGGTAACGGAGTACCAAACGCACAGGCAAAATGGGCAGAAACCGCTCAATAACTTTTGTAAAATTATAGAATGGTGAATCAAGTATCAGGTATCTCGGCAGATTGTCGCACGCCAGTTTTGCCGCAAAGCCACTACCCAAACTTCGGCCATAAATAATTAGGTGTTGCTGCCCGTACTCCTTCTGCAGCAGGTTGTAAATGAACTGCATGTCGTTGAGCATTTGACCCTCGTTGCGTTTACCCGTGCTTTTGCCAAAGCCCCGGTAGTCGAGCAAAATAACATCGTAGTCGTAACGATAGAAGTCGCGGGCATATTTGGCCCAGCCTTTTATACTCCGACTGTTGCCATGAAAATAAAGTATCAGCCCTTTTGTTTGTTCTCTATAAAAATGAAGGCCGTTGATGCGAACACCGGGTTCAATATCGAAATTCAATTCTTTGAAAGGGGCATCGTATTTAAATTGAAAATCGGCATGCAGTTTTTCGGGTTTGAAAATAAAATAGTCCTGCAAGAAATAAACGGCAATGGAAAGAAAAACAATTGAACCGATGATATAGTAAATGAAAGTAGACAAGTTGTAGTTAGGTAATTGGTTAATTAGGCTATTGGGTAATTAGTGTGGCAAGATTCACCAACCCGTAAATGCCTTACACGTTCTTCAAAATAATATTACGATACGCTAAACAACTCTAGTTCTTTTAACCCCTCTCTTCGGGAGGACGAATTTAAACGACCTGAAGAATTTAATGAAACTTGGGTGGGCTCTTTACATCGTATTTATCCGCTTCAGTTTTATATTACTAACCGGTGCAACAATCAATGGAAACTTTTCAATGACAACTGTGCTGGCATCTAATCCAAATCCTCTTTCTTCGGAAAGGCTTGCATCTTTCAACCAAAAATGCATTTTCATAATCAGTCTTTCGCCAAATGGTAATTCATTATCCTGGCTCAGGTATTTTTCCATTACTACAAAAGCAAAATCGCCAACAACATTGCTGCGTTCCAAACTTTCGTAGCGGCTGGTAATATTCACCTCGCGGTTGGCCACAAGGTCTTCAACCACTTTGCGGAACATTAGGTTTATGCGTGGCTCAACCCTAAAACCCAATCTAAATTCAATGCGGATAATATCGTTAGGAATGATGTGATCTACCTTGTACTCCATCGTGTACGGTTCGTCAAGTGTATCTACATGCACAAACCAATAAATATCGGCACGCTTAGGTTTTTTATTGAGTATAGAATAAATGATTTTATGTTCAATTTCTTTTGGGTTATCGGCGCTGGTTAAATACACCAGGTGGGTAGAATATTTGGGTACCGACCGGTCGTTGCTCAACTCCTGAATTTTTGGAATGTAATGATCAAGCCGTACAAATTCGATGTAGCGATTTTTGATTTTGCGGGCACGAAACCACACATACATTACAACGAACATTACCCCGCCAATAAGTACGGTAATGTAACCGCCGTGTGTAAACTTTTGCAAAAGGGCTATTAAAAACAACGATTCAACCACTAAATAAGCGCCTAAAAACAGCCAGATGTAAACTGACTTTACCCTATGCAATACCATGTAGTTTGAAAACAGGACGGTAGTCATTAACATGGTTGCAATTATGGCCAGGCCATAGGCGGCCTCCATGCGCTCCGAGCTACGGAAGTAAAGTACCACGCCAACACAACCCAAAAACATCATCAGGTTAAGCGACGGAATAAACAGTTGCCCTCTGGCTTCTGATGGGTAGCGTATTTTTAATTTTGGCCAAAGGTTTAGCCGCATGGCTTCGCTGATAAGTGTAAACGAACCCGATATCATTGCCTGGCTGGCGATAATTGCCGCCGAAGTAGCAATGATAACACCTGGAATTATGAACCATTGAGGCATGAGGTCGTAAAATGCATTCATGCCCGTAGCAACTTTATATTCGGGTGAAATGAGTTGGTTGTTGTGTAGGCTTAACAAAGAAGCACCCTGTCCTAAATAATGTACAATTAAACAGCTTTTTACAAAAATCCACGATATGCGTATGTTGCTTTTACCGCAATGCCCAAGGTCGCTGTATAAAGCCTCGGCACCCGTGGTACATAAAAAAACCGCCCCCAAAAGCCAAAGCGAATTTGGATAACTGCTTATAAATTCGAATGCGTATAGTGGGCTAAACGCTTTTAAAATTGCCAGTTCGTCAGAGATATGGATGAAGCCGAGTATAGCAAGCATGGAAAACCAAATACCCATTATTGGCCCAAAAAATTTGCCAATGGAGGCTGTGCCAAATTGCTGCAGAAAAAAGAACATGGCAAGGATAACGATTACTATATAAACTATGTAATCGTCAATATTATTAAAGGCTGGCAATTTGCGTAAACCCTCAACTGCTGAAGTAATAGAAATTGGAGGAGTGATGATACCATCGGCCAGCAATGCCGCCCCGCCGATCATGGCAGGAAACACCAGCCATTTTTTTCGGCGCCGCACCAGGGCATAAAGTGCAAAAATGCCACCCTCCCCGCGGTTGTCGGCATTAAGCACCAGCAGTACATATTTAATAGTGGTTTGTATGGTAATGGTCCAAATGATGCAGGAGAGGCTGCCAATAATCAGGTCCTCGGTAATGATTCTGCCATTGGTAATTGCGTTAAAAACGTAGAGGGGAGAGGTGCCAATGTCTCCATAAATGATTCCAAGGGCTATAACTAATCCGGCAGCGGTTACCTTGTTGAGTGGTACTTTCACTAAAGCTGTGGTTGTATTGAATGATTCAGATACGAAAAATAATTGCCAAAGGTATATGTTAAAACTTATGGTAAAGAACATTTGACTAAACACCGGATCGGCTGTGTAAATGGCAAAAAATTTGCATCGTGCAGCCAAGTGCAGTTTTAACCGTCTTAATTTAGCGTTACTCCATTTACCTTTAAAGTGCTTAAACAATTACCGCGTTATGCTTTTGAATAAAGTAGTGATCACCATCCTTTTTTGCGCCGCGTTTCATTTTGGACGGGCTCAGAAAATCGTTTATTCCGAACCAGCCAATGATGATACCCGTAGAATGAATTTTGAAATAATAGGAAAGGTTTCGGGCAATTTTCTTATTTACAAAAACACCCGCAACCGGAGTTATGTGAGCGTGTATAACAATGCAATGGAAGAAGTAAGCCGCGTGGAGCAGGATTATATTCCAGATGACCGGCTGATTAACGTTGATTTTTTTCCGTATGCCGACTATACCTACATGGTATATCAGTACCAGAAAAAAAGCGTTGTTTATTGCAACGCCGTAAAAGTTGACGGGCAGGGAAAAAAGGTTTCGGAAGTAATGACGCTTGATACTTCGCACATTGGCTCGGTTGCCAACAATAAAATTTACACGGCTATCAGTAGTGAGAACAAACAGAAGATTATGCTGTTTAAAATAAACTCCCGAAATAAATCGCAGTTTATCATTACCACCTTACTGTATAACGCCGACCTGTCGCTGCAAAAGCGTTCAAGGTTTGGCATGTCAATGGAAGAAAACAACGACTACCTCGATGAATTTAATATTGACAACGGGGGCGATTTTATTTTTGCAAAATTCAACCGCAACAGTAATGAGACGATCACCAATACCTTATTATATTGGAAACAGGCCGACGCTGATACCCTTCTGACCATTGCCGTGCCCCACGAAAAAATTTTGCTCGATGAAATTCATGTAAAGGTTGACAATCCCAATCAGCGGTATTTTCTTACCTCTTTTTATTACGCCAAAAAACGCGGCAACATTGAAGGATTTTATTTCTACGTGTGGGACAAACAAAGCAAACAAGCCGTAATGCAAAATGCCGTGTTGTTGGGCGATGAATTACGACGTGATGCCAAGGGGGATGCGAACATTAAAATGGCCTTCAACGATTATTTCGTACGTAACGTTATTGTAAAAAAAGATGGGGGCTTTGTTATCAACACCGAAGCTTACTACACAAGTTCCCGCGGCGGCAACTGGAACCGCTGGAATTATTTATACGGCATGCCCATGAGCAGTTGGGATTATTATTCGTACTCGCCGTATTCAGCGGGGTATAATAACTGGTATTGGCGTGATAGGTACGGATCGGGTGGTAATGTGAGGCGCCATGCCGATAATGTTACCATACTCTCCTTCGACAGCACGGGCAAATTAGAATGGAGCAGCGTTATTCATAAGGAGCAGTTCGACGATGAGACCGACGACCGGATTTCTTATTTTACTGCTAACCGTGGCAGCCAAATTCATTACCTGTTTAATATTGACGAAAGAAGGGGTTTGTTTTTGAACGATTACACACTGTCGCCCGATGGAACCCTTAATCACAATCCCACTTTAAAAAATCTTGACAGGGGCTACGAATTTTTGCCCAAGTTTGGCAAGCAGGTAAGCAGCTACCAGGTTATCATGCCTTGTTATTATCGTAACTATATCTGCTTTGCTAAGATTGAGTTTGCTCAATGAATACACGAATTTTTGGCACGAATTGCACGAATTTTTTCAGAACGTTTGAGAGGAATACAGGATTTAAATCTTGAAACCTCCGGAGCGAATTGAACAGAGATATTTTTGATCTCACCTATTTTCAGAACAAAGCAGCATACAGGAAGCGCAGAATAACACGCGTTGACCTTCGTTACGCAGTCCCGCAACGTAAGAATCAAATAGTGGCTAAAAAGTTCTTTGTTGAAACGACCGGTAGTAGAGGTGATGCAAGTTTTTTCAAAGCCAGTTTATCATTGGTAATGAAATAATCCATGTTGTGTTCAAGAGCTACCTGGTAAAGTATAGAGTCTTCTAAATCATTAAACTTTGCGGCAAGCGCTTTACGGCAAACATGTGTGGAGCAGGGTAGAACCTCCATAATATTCAGCAAATCGGAGATAAGGCCCTGCCTCTTAGATTTTGTAGAATTTCTTTGAAGAACGTAATCTGCGGTTGTCAAAACACTCTCGCTTATAAAAGCATCTACCTCGTTTGTTTCTATAAGTTGGTAAAGTGTCGTCGCTTGAGGGTGGAAAGGCCTTTGGTCGTCCAGAAGGTCCAGTACAATATTGGTATCCAAAAAAACTTTAGGAAGCATATTTTTTTGAGAGGTATTCGTCTTTAATCTTTGCTACTTTGGTATTGCTAAGCTGGCCGGAGAAGCTACCTGCCCATTTCTCAACAAAACTTTTTTTCTGCATTTTTTTTTCTTCTTTTTCTAACTGTCTTTTCAGCATTTCCTGCACCAGTTTTGAAACAGTGGTTTTATTTTTTGCAGCGTAGCGTTTGCTCTTGGCCACAATTTTTTCATCAATGGTAAGATTTAATTTCACTGTCATAAAGCTTCGCTTTTCTCAAATGTACGTACAAATAGAAATGAGGCGCATAGTTTCATTTCGGGAAACAAGAAGATTAAGTCGCAAGGATCTATCTATCTAAATTTCACCAAAAACTTTAAGTTACATGCCATCTGCAACAGTAACTTTGCCTTGCTAAAATCGAATTTAATCAATAGCATTGCCGCGTGATTGGGATGTTTAAACAAAAGTCGCCGGGCAATGTTGTTGTACTGCTCATTTTTGGTTTGCTGCTGAAGCTACCACTGTTCCTTTTCCCCAGAAATATTGCCGCCAGCGCAACCGACGGTCCGTTATACAGTTGGCTCATTAACGTGTTGCCGGCCAGTAATGCAATGGTGGCATCGCTCATTTCTTTTGTGCTTATTTATTTGCAAAGCATTTTTATAACCTACCTGGTTAATGAGTACCGTATGTTGCCACGGCAAAACTATCTGCCGGGCATGGCGTATATGCTTATTACAACTTTGCTACCCGAATGGAGTTACTTATCGGCACCACTCCTGTGCACCAGTTTTATCATCTGGATATTTATTCTTCTGTTCAACTTATACAATTCCGCTAATTCAAAACCCCAGGTTTTTAATATTGGCCTACTGGCAGGCATTGCCTCATACATTTATTTTCCTTCGGCCAGTTTTGTTATTTGCATTTTATTGGGGTTAATGATTTTAAAACCGTTCCGACTGAACGAGCTGGTGCTTTTTTTCTTTGGCTGTTTAACACCATATTATTTTCATGCGGTCTTTCTTTTTTTAAACGACAAGTTGAGCGCAGCAAACTTTTTCCCTCGGCTTTCCTTAACAGTGCCGGTAATAAAAAGTTCGCTGCCGCTTGCCATTAGTACATTGCTGCTTACGGTTCCGTTTTTAACTGGTGGTTTTTTTTTACAGAAACACCTTGGAAAAATGCTTATTCAAATTCGTAAAAACTGGAGCATACTTTTACTGTACCTGCTACTTGCTTTTTTTGTTCCATTTCTCAACAGCAACCAGTCTTTTCATTCCTGGGTTTTATTGGCCGCGCCTTTTTCGGCCTTTCATGCCTGCGGCTATTTCTATCAAACAAAAAAAATTCTTGCTACCCTCTTTTTTCTAATCACTATGGGTTACGTTTTATTTACCCAGTATGGTACGGCAGCATGGCAGTAGGCTTTTGCAATTATCTTTACAGCTCAATTTTGAAAAATGAAATTTGGCGTAGTTGTTTTTCCGGGTAGTAATTGCGACAGGGACATGTATAATGCACTGGTGTATGATCTGCAGCAGGAATGTGTAATGCTCTGGCATAAAAACGACGACCTTTCGAGCTTTACAACTGATGACTGTATTGTATTGCCGGGGGGCTTTTCGTATGGCGATTATTTGCGCACCGGCGCCATTGCCAGGTTTAGTCCCATCATGCAATCGGTAATTGAATTTGCGGAAAAGGGTGGTAAAGTTTTGGGTGTTTGTAATGGCTTTCAAATTTTATGCGAATCGCATTTGCTGCCGGGCGCCTTGCTGCGCAATAATAACCAGCAATACGTCTGCAAAAACCTGTTTATTAAGGATGCCAACGGTGGTGTGCACAAAATCCCCATTGCTCATGGCGAGGGACGGTACTATGCTGATGAAAGAACGCTTAACGATTTGGAAACAAATAACCAGGTTCTGTTTCGGTATTGCAATGCCGATGGCGATGTGGTGGCAGAAGCCAATCCAAACGGGTCGGCACGCGGCATAGCCGGTATTACCAACACCAGGCGCAATGTTTTTGGTATGATGCCGCACCCCGAACGTGCTTGCTCACCCGCCCTGGGGAATACCGATGGAAAAAGGATATTTAGCATTCTTTTTCGGGAAGCGCTGATACAAATGCAGGAACAATAACTACTTTAACACTCCTTCAAAAAATTAGAAACGAAATTTGTTCAACTAATTATTGTTTCATGAAAAAACTTCTTTTTGGTTCGTTTATATTGACGCTTTCAGTTGTAGCCAATGCGCAAATTCTAAACCCGGTTAGTTGGAGCTACAGTTCTAAAAAACTGGGTGATAAAACCTACGAAATACAGATGATTGCCACCATCAAAAATGGCTGGCATTTATACTCCCAGGTGCAGCCGCAGGATGCTATTGCACAACCCACATCTTTTAGTTTCAACAAAAACCCGTTACTGAAATTTGATGGTAAGGTAAAGGAGGTGGGAAAAATGGAAAAGTATAAGGACAAAACCCTGGGTGTTACCGCTAACCAGTATAGTAATAAAGTGGTGTTTACCCAACAGGTGAAAGTAAAAGGTGCGGCAAAAACCGCCGTTACCGGTAAGCTTGAATTTCAAACCTGCGACGATGAAAAATGTCTGCCCCCAAAAACAGTGAACTTTACAATTGCACTGAATTAATTTTTCTTTTGCCCTAAAAATATTTTGCCGGTAAAGTTGTAAGGAGGAACGAGGAAATACGTCTAAGGTTTTCTTTTCGCCTGATCGCTACCGGCTTTTTTAGTTTAAACACTCATTGACTAACCGCATACCATAAACAGAGATGAACAAATTTCTAACACCAATACTGATTGCATTTTTATCATTCACATTTAGTTTGCAGGCGCAGGATACTACCCAGATTTTTAAATGGACTGTAAGCAGCAAAAAAATTTCGGCTACCGAATACCAACTAATCTTTTCTACCAACGGTGCTGCCGGCTGGCAGTTGTACGCACCCAACCAAATTTTAAATGAAGTAGCTGTAACGGAATTGCAACTGGCCGATTCTTCCATAAATACTACCACGCCATATATTGTTACCGGCGATGAAAAAACCGAACAAAGTATTTTGTTTGAAATGCCCGTGCAATTTTTTGAAGGCCCAACAACATGGACGAAGAAAATTATTTTCAGTGGCGCTGTCCCTGCCAGTTTACAGGGCAGTTTACTTTTTACCTATGGAAAAGGTGAGGCGTTTTATCCATCAACGGTTTTTGCATTTTCGGTAGCGTTGGAAGGTGGCGTAAATACTGCGGCAAGAATACTGATACCAACAATTGATTTAAAAAACCCCGTGAATAATTGTGGCGATGATGATGCAACAGATAAAAGTTTGTGGGCTATTTTTCTGTTAGGTTTTTTGGGTGGGCTCATTGCCCTAATTACGCCTTGCGTATTTCCGTTGATACCATTAACGGTTTCGTTTTTTACCAAGCGATCGGGTAACAGAAAAAAAGGAATTGCAAATGCGCTTTGGTATGGCTTCTCCATTTTTTTAATTTACGTTTTGCTATCCCTTCCATTTCATTTGGTTGATAAAGCCAACCCCGACATACTGAATAATATTTCAACCAACGTGTGGGTGAACATCGCCTTCTTTGTAATCTTTATTTTGTTTGCACTTTCATTTTTTGGCTTGTACGAGATTGCTTTGCCCAGCGGCTTTGCCAATAAGGTCGATTCCAAATCGGGGCTGAACGACATCTGGGGAATCTTTTTTATGGCGCTTACACTGGCCATTGTTTCTTTCTCGTGCACCGGGCCTATACTTGGGTCGTTACTTGCCGGTGTGTCGGGCGGTGGCTCTACCGTTGGTGGCGCCACACAATTAAGTTTTGGTATGGGTGGTTTTGGTGTTGGGCTGGGATTGCCGTTTGCATTGTTTGCTCTCTTTCCAAACTGGCTGCAGTCGTTACCAAAATCGGGCGGGTGGCTTACATCGGTAAAAGTTGTTTTGGGATTTTTAGAGTTGGCATTAGCCGTAAAATTTTTATCAAACGCCGACCTGGTTAAGCAATGGCATTTTTTGGAAAGAGAAACCTTCATTGCCATTTGGATTGCCATAGGCATTGCTACTATTTTATACCTCACCGGCGTTATAAGGTTTGGTGGTGCAAAACCAAAATTTACAAAGGCACGTCTGTTTTTCATTCTACTTTTTAGCATAGCTACTATTTATTTATTGCCCGGCGTAACCAATACAAAATGGGCGAGGCTTACAATGATTTCGGGTTTTCCACCACCGGTTTGTTACAGCGTTTATAATCATCCAATTAATTGCGAAACAGGTGTAGAGCCATTGGTAAACGATTATGAAAAAGCACTGCAAATGTCAAAGGCACAGAACAAGCCGGTGCTGATTGATTTTACCGGCTGGGCCTGTGTTAACTGCCGGCGCATGGAAGAAAAAGTTTGGGTAGATGAGGAAGTAAAAGCGTTGATGAAAAATGATTTCATTCTTGTTTCATTGTATGTTGACGAAAGAAAAAAATTACCTGTTACCGAACAGACCGAACACGTAACAAAGAACGGCGTAAAAAAATCTATCGTAACAGTAGGCGATAAATGGGCAACGTTTCAATTAGAAAACTTTGGTGCCGTATCTCAACCGCAGTACGCCATTATCAGCGCCGATGAAAAAGCACTTACAAAAACAAAAGCGTACACACCAAATGCAAAGGAGTTTGCAGATTGGTTAAAGTGTGGGTTGGATGCGCATAGGAAAGGGTTGTGATCACAACTGTGGGGTTTCGGCAATTTCCTGGAGGGCGGTAATGTTAAACAAAATCACCAATGTTTGTAATCTACGGCAGAAGGACAGCGAGAATAAAAAAGTACACTGACAATCAACAATTCTGTCAAAGTTGCAAAGCATTCGACCTAACCGTTGAAGTTTATAGGGATTACTATCACTTGTTTTTTATTCCAGTGTCTCCTTTTGGTGACAAGACAGTTAGAATAAGATGCAGAAGTTGTGGGGAGCCGATGAGGTTGACAGCAATTGAAAAACATCATGCGAGCATCACTAAGACACCATTGTATTTATTTACATTTCCGATTCTTTTTGCAGCCTTAGTTGTAATACTAATCAATGTCAATCTGAATGCTCAAAAAGAAAAAGCCATTTTTGTTGACAGCCCAAAAGTTGGTGATGTGTACAGAATTAGAAAAGATAAAAACAATAGAACGACTTATTACTTCCTGCGAGTTATCAGAATTAACAAGGATACCGTTGTTGCATACCATACCAATTTAGAATACGACGGCTTTACTGCCAAGCTAAATGATAACGACTATTTTGTAAAAGAGGAGGAATTATACTTCACTAAGACTGAATTAAAACAAATGCTTGACAAAGCGGAAATAAATTCCGTTGACAGAAATTACGGCGACTATGAAGGATTTAATCGCATCAAATGACAACTACTACCGCGTTACGGTAGGGTAAACCCCAAAAAAAATCCCGCAAACCTGCGGGACAAAAAAATATTTATTGCACTACGCAACTAGTATTCATCTTCATTAAACAAAAAGTCGTCCTGCGAAGGATAGTCGGGCCAAATGTCTTCAATGCTTTCGTACACCTCACCCTCATCTTCCAACTCCTGCAAATTTTCAATTACTTCAATGGGCGCACCCGAACGAATGGAGTAATCAATCAACTCATCTTTGGTAGCGGGCCAGGGAGCTTCTTCAAGGTAGGAGGCAAGTTCTAAAGTCCAAAACATCGTGGGTAAATTTTAGGAATTATTGAAGAGGTGAAGTGTAATTTTTGTGCCAGTTTTTTTACCACTCCAATCGTTCAAATTTTCGCAAATGTAACGGTATTCAACAATTTTCCAAATGTGTATTTGTATGCCCTAAACCGCCTGAACTTTGCAGGCTTGTATTGTTTGCAGATATTTGGCCCAATACAGCATTATGCTTACTGCAAAGGATATAGAAAAAAAATATGGAGTTGTTGAGGTTTTACGGGGCGTTGACATTTCAATTAGCCGTGGCGAAATTGTAAGTATCGTTGGGCCATCGGGTTCGGGCAAAAGTACCCTGCTGCATATTTTAGGTACGCTGGATAAACCCGATAAGGGTGTGGTAATGCTGCATGAAAAAAATGTAACCAACCTTGAGGGCACAAAGCTTTCGCAGTTCAGGAACAAGCATATTGGTTTTGTTTTTCAATTTCATCACTTGTTGCCCGAATTCTCTGCCCTTGAAAATGTATGCATACCAGGCTGGCTGGCCCGCACATCAAAAACCGAAGTAAAAAAAAGAGCCGAGGAATTACTCACAATTCTGGGCCTTGCACACCGCCTCCAAAACAAACCCGCACAGCTATCGGGGGGCGAGCAGCAAAGGGTAGCAGTGGCACGTGCATTAATCAATAACCCCGATATTGTTTTTGCCGATGAGCCAACCGGCAATTTAGATACAGCTAACGCAAAAGAGTTGCACCAGTTATTTTTTGATTTGCGCAAACAATTCAACCAAACATTTTTAATTGTAACCCACAACGAGGAACTGGCGCAGCTAAGCGATAGAATGCTGACGATGAAAGATGGGTTGATCATTTGAGAATGCTCTCTTGCTTCGCAAGCTACGGTAGGTAAGCAACGAGATAATTACCCAAGTACCTAATTAACCAATTAACACGTGGCACATCGGCTAATGAGCAAGTTACATCCTCGCCTTCCACGCCACCTCTTCAACCCCCAACTTTTGTGCAGCGTAGCGGGCAAGTGTAAACAAATAATCGCTGAGGCGGTTGAGGTACTGAATTACTTTTTCATCAACAAACAAATTATGTTGCTGCATGCCAACGGCTAACCTTTCGGCCCTGCGGCATACGCAACGCGTTATGTGAATGGAGGAAACTGTAATGTGGCCACCCGGTAAAATAAAAGATTTCATTTCCGGCAGCACCGCCGTCATCTCATCAATCTTTTTTTCTAAAAACGTTATGTCGGTTTGGTGTAAATCGGGCAGCTTCATTTTCACATCCTTATCAGCATCGGTTGCCAATACCGAACCAATGGTGAACAAACGATCCTGAACCTCTTTCAATTCAATTTTTAGTTCAGCATCATTCAATTGATCGTTAACCAAACCAATCCACGAATTGAGTTCATCCACCGTACCATACGTTTCAATACGCATATCGCTCTTCGGTACTTTGGTGCCACCAATGAGCGAAGTGTTTCCTTTGTCGCCTGTTTTTGTGTAGATTTTCATAAACAACCCCCTAATCCCTGCCAGCTGGCGGGGATTTACAGTCCGCTATGCGGAGATCTTTTTTGAATATTGTCCTTGCTATTTTCAAACATTTTCGATGCTGTAAATTTTACCACGATAGGATCCTCAAACCAATAAACGAACATAAATCTGTTAGAAGCTGAAGCCCCCGCCAGCTGGCGGGGTTTGGGGGTTTGGTTTTCTATTATCACTCTCAATCACCCCATCCCTCAATCTAATAATCCGGTGCGCATGTTTGGCAATGTCTTCTTCATGGGTCACCAAAATTACGGTGTTGCCAGCGGCATGAATCTTCCCAAAAATCTCCATTATCTCCTCCGATGTTTTTGAGTCGAGGTTACCGGTTGGTTCATCGGCAAGTATAATGGCTGGGTCGTTTACTAACGCCCTTGCTATTGCCACCCGCTGATTTTGGCCACCACTCATTTCATTGGGTTTATGATGGCTTCTTTCGGTTAACGCAACATTTTCTAAAACCTGCGCTGCTTTTTTCATGCGCAGTTTTTTTGTAACGCCGGCATATACCAATGGCAGGGCCACGTTTTCGGCGGCGGTTAACCGCGGCAATAAATTAAATTGTTGAAATACAAAACCAATTTCCTTGTTGCGTACTTCGGCCAGGTCGTTATCGGGCATGCCGCTTACATCTTTGCCATTTAAAATGTAGGTGCCTGAAGTTGGTGTGTCAAGGCAACCTATAATATTCATCAAGGTGCTTTTACCCGAACCCGATGGGCCCATCAGCGCCACGTATTCATTCTTCTGTATGTTGAGCGAAATTCCTTTAAGCACTTCAATTACCTGCTTGCCCAAAAAATAATTTTTTGTCAACCCTTCCAAATGAATAATGCCTTGCATGGGGTGAAGATAAAGTTATTCGCCTTTCTTAATAACCTTGGGAACTTTAAAGAAAACACCATCTTGGTGCGGTGCATTTTGCAAGGCTTGCTGGCGGGTAAGCATATTGCCGGGCACATCATCCCGCAGTACGTCGGTGGCCGAAGTCATGTGCAACAATGGTTCTACTCCGGTAGTATCCAGCTCACTTAATTTGTCAATAAAGCCAATCATTTTTTGCAGGTCGGTTTTAATGGCTTCTTTTTCTTCATTATTAAATTGAAGCATGGAAAGGCGGGAGAGTTTTTCTATGAGTGCGTCGTTTACCTGCATGGGGCCGAAGATAACCCCTAAATCTAAATCCTAAATCTCCGCCAACTGGCGTAGACTTTGAGAGAGTCATTCTATTGTATTATTCATTTCGATTTCGACAATTTCTGCAGGCGAGTGTTCAAACCATGAGGACGTTCTCATTACGGTTCTACACACCAACAAAATGATTAAGGAGGGTTGTTTGCTATATTGAACTCCAGGAATAGAAATTGAAAGAATACCAACTTCATTGTAAAGAAGCCCTCTATTGCCCGGCTCTCTGGCGCCGGGGATAAAAACACAAAAATTGGACGGGGCTTTAGCCCAATTTGGTGCGGACATGGGGCTGAAGCCCATAAAATAGTATTGCTTCTATCATCCCCGCCATGAATGGCGGGGCAATTGAAAACCAAATCCCTTAGCTAAATGGCATTGCCCTTTAGGGATTTAGGGTTTATTATCTTCGCCCACTTATGGCAAAAGAAATTGTTGTCAGCGGCATACGCCCAACCGGCAATCTACACCTCGGAAATTATTTTGGTGCCATGCGCAATTACGTGCGTATGCAGGAAGCGTATGACTGTTATTTTTTTGTAGCTGACTGGCATTCGCTCACCACTCATCCCGATACAAAGGAGCTACGTGACAATGTATTGAATGTACTTGCCGAAAACATAGCTGCCGGCCTCGACCCCGAAAAAGTTTGTTTGTATTTGCAAAGTGCTGTACCAGAAATTGCCGAACTGTATTTGTATTTGAATATGCTGGCCTACAAAGGCGAATTGGAAAAGACAGTTACGTTCAAAGACAAGGTGCGACAGCAACCCGAAAATGTAAATGCAGGTTTACTTACATACCCGGTGCTGCAAACGGCTGATATTATTATTCATAAAGCACAGTATGTACCGGTGGGTAAAGACCAGGAGCAACATCTTGAAATGGCCCGCAACTTCGCACAACGGTTTAATCACCGTTATGGCGAATTATTTCCTGAACCGCAGGCTTATAATTTTGGCGAACAACTCGTAAAAGTTCCGAGTTTGGATGGCTCCGGAAAAATGAGTAAAAGCGAAAACCAACTGGCTACTTTGTACCTGGCGGATGACGATGAAACCATTCGCAAAAAAGTAATGAAGGCGAAAACAGATGCCGGTCCTTCATCACCAAATGAACAGATGCCTGATTTTATTGAAAACCTTTTTGGTTTAATGCATTTGGTGAGTGAAGAAAGCACGGTACAAAAATTCAGAGATGATTTTAAGAACGCTTCCATCCGCTATGGCGATATGAAAAAACAGTTAGCAGAAGACATGGTTGCGTTTATTACCCCCATACGCACGAGGGCAAATGAAATAAGAAAGGATGAAAACAACCTGAAAAAAATAATGGAGAGAGGGGCCGGGCAGGCCAGGGAAAGTGCGCAAAAAACAATACAGGCTGTCCGCCAAATGATAGGGCTGAACTATTTATAGTTATCGGCTACCACGGAAAACAATACTTTTATCTACTAATTAAAAATCACTCCTTTTCAGGAAACGGGTTTATGGCAAAATCAAAAAAACCAAAGCACATTGCAATTGCCGGAAACATTGGCGCCGGTAAAACCACACTCACCGAGTTACTCAGCAAGCACTATAAATGGATACCGCATTTTGAAGATGTAGATCACAACCCCTACCTGCTGGATTTTTATGAAGACATGCCCCGCTGGAGCTTTCAGTTGCAGATTTATTTTTTGAACAGCCGCATCAACCAGTTGCTTGAAATACATAAAGGCACAGAAACAATTATACAGGACAGAACCATTTACGAAGACGCTAATATTTTTGCACCGAACCTGCACCAAATGGGCCTGATGGCTAAACGCGACTTTGATAATTACTACAAGTTTTTTCAAACACTAAAGTCAATGGTGCAACCCCCGGATCTGCTTATTTATTTGAAGGCCTCAGTACCAACACTTGTGGGCCAAATTCAAAAACGGGGCCGCGAGTACGAAGAAAATATTCGACTCGATTACCTGAAACGCCTCAACGAATTTTACAACAAATGGATTGACGATTACAAAGAAGGTCCGTTGCTGGTCATCAATGTTGACGAAAATAAATTTGGAGAAAGCGGCGAGGATTTAGGAAAGATTATTAGCAAAGTGGATGCTCAGTTGTTTGGGTTGTTTTAAAACCTCATCCCCTCCCGAAGCTTCGGGACCCTCTCCAACGAAGTTGGAGAGAGGGGTAGTTTGGCAGGGTCATTAAATTTGTTTGACTGGTAGAAATTTTTTTTTATTAAGAACGGATGTTTTAAGTAGTTGAACTGCATCTTTTAATCTTCCTGCATTGGGGGTGAACAAAATATGTAAGCCCACAAAACTTTTTACGCTACGCAGAATGCGAGGAAGCAGTTACCATAAATACGTAAGCGTTAAGTAAGCCTTTGCTGTGGATTGTGCTCTCCCTCTACAACTTGTTGGAGAGGGCAGGGGTGAGGTTTTTAGGGATAGCTTGCAAACGCTTCTGTTTGACTAAGCATCATTGCAATTTTTTCTTCCCATTCGTACTGCATTTTTCTTTTGCGGCTATGGTCACTTGCTTCATCGTAGGTGGCCTGCAAATCTTCTTTTTCTTTTACGATGGTGCGGTAAATTTCATTGATATCCTGGCGGTAGGTGCGGCGGTTAAAATTATATTGTTGCAATGCCTGGTGCAGGCGGCGGGCGGCAATTTCGGTAATATCAAAATGGCCTTGCTCATGTGCCAGTATGTAATCCGTTCTTAACAATCCCCAGCTTTTTGTTTTCGAAAAATCGCAGGTGATGCCGTACACCAACAGTCCATTTTCTATTTTGTATGATATACCAAGCGATGTGGAAGTGGATGCTACCGCGTCGGTATGTTTTTTGGGTTCGCACAAAAAATCATCCCACTCCAGCCGGCGGTCAATACTCCAGGGTATTACTTCAGCACTTTCTTTTTTATTATTTTTTGATGCATGAAATACTGGGGATACAGATGCATGCAAAGGCTTTGGCCGGGCGGGTGCAATTTTCCCCGAAATATTCAGGGCCATTACAATGGTGTAGAATAGGTGGAGGTAGCTCATGGTAACTCTTAAACGGATATGGATTAATAAAATTATCAGCGGCGTGTTTTCGGCTGGTTAATAAAAATAAAAAAACAACATTCTTATGCAAGCCAAAAAGTTTGAATGGGGAAAAAGTGGAGGTTAATTCAGTGAATTTGTCGGTGGAGGGTTAGAGATGTTTTACGCAATGGATTTGCGTACGTTGGAAATGGAGAATGACGGTTGTTCAAAAAATTAATAAACATCGGGGGCGGCGCAATTAAAATTATCCTTTGCCGCATCAGGGAAGGAAAGCTTTTTTATTTAAACACTTTCGTTTCGTCTTCAATCTACTGCTACAAAAAAGCGAAAGCCTTTATCAAAAAAACTTTCGCCATTGCAATCTTCAACCGCTAATCCTCATTTCGGAAAACCATCACTAGTCTTCAACTCTTCAATTTGTTTTGTATGCCTTGTAGTATGTGCCGATAACAAAAGCAGCACCTGGTAGGCATCAATAAATCCAAAAGGCCCTTGTACCACGTGGTTTCTAAAATCATCCTGCGTTGTTTGTATGTGGGCGATAAGTGCATCTCGTTTTGCTGTAAAATCGGCCAATGCCTGCTCCAGGTTTTCATACTTAGCCTTGCCCGGCTCAAATGTTTCCGAGGTTTTTACTTTACGGCTTCTGTCCCTTACCATGGTGAGTAAAGCTTCGTCGGTGGTTTTTATTTCTTTCCTTTTATCTCCATTAGCTGGTTCTTTCACTGCGCCATCGGCCCACTGCCGTAAATTATTTTCCGATAACGCCAGGTGGTAGGCACATTCTTTTACCGACCAGGCATCCGCCGCAAATTTGTAATTGAGCTGCGCTTCCGACAATCCCTTCACGCTTTCCAGGAAAACCTTTTTTGTTTCCTGCAGGTCGGTTATCAAAACGTTTCTTTCTTTTTCGGTTAACGGGTCGGGGTGTTGCGGGTGTGTAAAGCTGGTGAGTGCCAGCAACAGAACGAGGCCCCAGCTGGTTGTAATCTTTAGCATGGTAATTAATTTTTCGGTTAAAAAATGCAGGGAACGAATCGCGTTTTCGGCAGGTGTTAATTCGAAAAAAAAGTTACAACAATCTAGTGTTCTTTCAACGGAAGTTTTTTAACCATACCACCGCGGGTATCTCTTATACTTTGCATTACTATAAAAGCGCTGTGGTCTATGTTCTCCACTTCGGTTGTTAAGCGGTTTATTTCAAGCCTGGTAATCACGGTAAAGATTATATCCACTTCCTGGTCGCTCTCACCTGTTTTACCAAAACCCTTGCGGCCGGTATAAATGGTAAGGCCGCGGCCTAGTTTGTTTTTTATCATTGCGCTAACCTGCCTGCTTTTGTCCGAAATAATTGTTACACCAGTAAATTCTTCAATCCCTTCTAGTATAAAATCAACGGTTTTTGATGCAGATAGGTAGGTGAGTATTGAATAAAGGGCAACTTCCGGCGATAGCAGGTAGGCGGCCACCGTAAATATGGCAATATTAAAAAGCAGAATTAAATCACCTACCGTAAAACTCGATTTGCGGCTCAGCCAAATTGCCAATACCTCCGTTCCATCAATTACCGCCCCGCCCCTGATAACCAATCCAACGCCGCCGCCTAAAAAAAATCCCCCAAAAACGGCAACCAACAGTTTGTCGCTCGTTACAATCGGAAACGGCACCACGGCTACAACAATAGCCAACGCTGTAATGGTGCAAATGCTTTTTAGCATAAACGCTTTGCCAATTTGCCTATAGCCTAAAAATAAAAAGGGCAGGTTGAGCAAAACAATCAGCAATGAAAAAGAAATACCCGTTTTTGCATTTGTCAAAAGCGAAATACCCGTAACCCCACCGTCAATTAAATGAATGGGTATTAAAAAGCCTTTTAGCCCGAACGCTGCCGACAATACGCCAAGCGACATGGTAAGCCCATCCTTCATGTTGCTCTTAAACCTGCGTTTTAATTTTGCCGCTGATTGGGTGTGATTAATTTTTCGAATGGTGCCACCACGGTCACGTTTAAAAAGCTGTAGCATTTGGTTAAGTAACGTTGCTCGCATAGTAAAGCAGGGTTGTTTTGAAGAGGTCATCAAATCTACAAAGCACTAACTTGCCACAATGAAAATTCTTGAACTAATTTCTGCTATAGAGGTTTTTGCCGCCCCCGGGCTTCAGGAAGACTATGATAATGCCGGCCTTATTACAGGCCATCCTTCATGGGAATGTACCGGCGTTCTGTGTACGCTTGATGTTACACTAACGGTGGTACAGGAGGCATTGCAGAGAGGTTGTAATCTCATTTTGGCACACCATCCAATTTTATTTAAGGGTTTAAAAAGGCTTAATGGAAATAACTACGTGGAGCAGGTAATCATTGCCGCCGTTAAAAACGACATCGCCATTTATGCGGCTCATACCAATTTAGACAATGTGCTGCCGGGCGTAAGTGGTAAAATGGCTGAAAAATTGAACCTGAAAAACAGTACCACATTGCAACCCAAAAATAAATTGCTGCGTAAGCTCACCACTTTTGCTCCTGAAAATGCAGCGGCACAAGTACGGCAGTCTCTGTTTGCAGCAGGGGCCGGGCATATTGGCAACTATTCGGAATGCAGCTTTAACACCAATGGCGTGGGCACATTTAAGGCCTTGGTTGGGGCGCAGCCATATATTGGCGAGGTGGGTAAACAACACCACGAGGCGGAAACAAAAATTGAAATGATTTTTCCATTTTATGTGGAGCAACAGGTGGTGAAGGCGTTAACACAAAATCACCCCTACGAGGAAGTAGCGTACGATATCGTTTCAATGGAGAATGCATATCCGCAGATTGGTTCGGGTGTAATTGGCTACCTGGAAAATGAAATGGACGAACAAAAATTTTTACAACTGCTCAAACAAACATTTTTTGCCAGGGGTATCAGGCACACGGCACTGCTAAATAAGCCCGTTAAAAAAGTTGCACTCTGCGGGGGCGCCGGTAGCTTTTTAATAAAAACTGCCAGGCAGCAGGGGGCGGATGTGTATATTACCGCCGATGTGAAGTACCACGAATTTTTTGACGCAGAAGGGCAAATGATGATTGCCGATATTGGCCATTACGAGAGCGAGCAGTTTACCGTGGAGTTATTGCATGGACTTTTGGTGGAAAAATTTCCTACATTTGCCGTCCTTAAATCGGGGGTGGAAACCAACCCGGTTTTGTATTTGTGATCCGGTAATGAGGCAAATGCGAAATAGTTAGTTTTCATTTTGTAATACACCCGTTTTAAATCGTAAATCCTAAATCTCCCGCCTACGCAAGCTATGGCGGTCAAGCAAATCTTAAATAGTAAATCATAATGGCTACCGTTAAAGAATTTTCAGTTGAAGAAAAATTAAGTTCACTGGTGCAATTGCAAAAAGTGGAGTCGAAGCTGGATGAAATAAAAATTTTGAAGGGCGAGCTACCAATGGAGGTGGCCGATCTGGAAGATGAAATTCAGGGGTTAAATGCCCGCCAGTTGCGGATTGAGGAGGAGATAAATGGGATTACCGAGTTTATTGCGCAAAAACAGGAGGCCATCAAAGAAGCGCAGGCACTCATCAAAAAATACGAAAAGCAAAGCGAGAATGTAAAAAACAACCGCGAGTTTGAAGCCATTAACAAAGAGATGGAGATGCAGCAGTTGGAGGTAAAGCTTTGCGAAAAACACATAAAAGACGCCAATGAAGAAGTGGCCGAAAAAGCCATTGCACTTGAAAAAGCAAAAAAAGCGTTGGCCACCAAAGAAGGAATATTGGGCAGCAAAAAGGGTGAGCTGGAAAAAATAATTATAGCTACGGAAAAGGAAGAAAAGCAATACAACAAACAGGCCGATGAAGCACGGTCGCATGTTGATCCACGCCTGTTGGCCTCGTACAAAAAAATCAGAACCAACTACCGTAACGGTTTGGCAGTAGTGCCGGTTGAGCGGGATGCCTGCGGTGGATGTTATTACTACATACCACCACAAAAACAAAGCGAAATTAAACAGCGCAAAAAAGTGATGGTCTGCGAAAACTGTGGTCGTATTCTTGTTGACCTGGAACTGGTGGATACCATTACTGTAAAATAATTTTTCCGATAATTTTTTAAAAGCTGCTGATAAAACCGGCGGCTTTTTTTATATCCCGCCCCTTCACTTCAACGGATAAAAACCACCCATTCCCTTTTGAAGGCATGCGGCGGTCGCCGACAGAGAAATTTTGGAACGGAGTACGCTTTGGAGTTCGTAAATTTTAAACGCCACTATTAGAACCATCTCATTTTTGAAAATAGAAATGAATTAATTTGTTGCTGATTATGCTGAACAGATTGACGATTAATAACTACGCAATTATCAATGAACTGCACATTGAATTTTCGGCGCAACTCAATGTAATTACCGGCGAAACCGGTGCGGGTAAATCTATAATCATTGGTGCATTAGGATTGATACTGGGCCAGCGGGCCGAAAGCTCGGTGCTGCTCAACAAAGAAAAAAAATGTATCGTTGAAGGTTTCTTCACAGGTGAAAAAAATGATGGAGTGGTAACGGATTTTTTAAAACGCAATGAGTTAGATGTGCTGGATGAATTAGTGGTGCGCAGGGAAATTGCACCCAGTGGAAAATCGAGAGCCTTTGTAAATGATACTCCTGTAAACCTCACGCAGTTAAATGGGTTAAGCAGTTTGCTGGTTGACCTGCACCAGCAGTTTGACACCCTCGAATTAAACGACGCTGATTTTCAAAGGGAGGTGCTTGATGCACTTGCCGGCAATGCCGGCTTATTGCAACAGTATAAAACTTTGTACCTCCGTTGGCAAACTGCGAAAACCAACTTGAATGAGTTGAAGGAACAAAAAACCTTGTTTGAAAAAGAAGCCGATTACAACCGGTTTCAATTTACCGAGCTGGATGAAGCTGCATTTAAAAACAACGAACTGGAAGACCTTGATGCGGAATTAAAAATGCTCACCAATGCAGAAGGAATTAAATCAGCATTGGAGAAAACAAATTTTCAACTACAGGAAACTGAAGAACCAATTGTTCGGCAGATAAAAGCACTGAGTAACCAGTTGCAGACCTACTCGAATTTGCACCCGCAAATTCCATCGCTGGTCCAACGGTTGCAATCGGCTGCTATAGAATTGGAAGACATTGCCGATGAAGCCGCCCGCATGAACGATAGTATTGGCGCCGATGCAAATGAAATAGATAAAATCAACGAACGTTTATCTGTAGGCTATCGGTTGCTAAAAAAGCATGGCGTAAAAACCACGAACGAGTTGTTGCAAATTCATACCGACTTAAATACAAAGCTACAGGCCGTATTAAATATCGACGAAGCTATCAGTAGAGCCGAGAAGGAATACGCACAACTTCTTTTGGACTCGGAAAAAATTGCCGCAAAAATTTCTACCGCCCGGCAGCAACAAATAAAACCACTGGAACAAAAAGTAGGAAAAATGCTTGCCCAGGTCGGCATGCCAAATGCAAAACTTAAGGTTGAGGTAAAACCGCACGCACTCAATTTGTATGGCAGCGACGAAGTGGTTTTTTTGTTCGATGCCAATAAAAAAAATCAGTTTCTACCATTGGCCAAGGTAGCCAGCGGTGGTGAGCTAAGCAGGTTGATGCTTTGTATAAAGTCGCTTGTTGCCACTTCAATGAATTTGCCCACCCTAATTTTTGATGAGATAGATACAGGTATTTCTGGTGAAGCAGCACGGCAGGTAGGAAACATTATGAAGGACCTGGCAGCTGCCCGGCAAATAATGTGTATTACCCACCAGCCGCAATTAGCCGGCAAGGCCGATGCCCACTTTCTGGTGTACAAAGGCATCGAAAAAAATGCAGTAACAACAGGTGTACGTCTCCTAAATAAAGATGAACGCATTGTGGCCATTGCCAAAATGCTGAGTGGGGAAAGACCAACAGCGGCCGCGTTGGAAAATGCGAGGGAGATGTTGAGTAATTAACTGGTTTGAGAACAGTGCAATTAGCTAGTTAGAGAATGCATCCCGGAGGCAGGCGAAAGCGGCTACCCGCACGCAAATTAAAAATGCAGAACCGCCATCATTTATTATCATGTTTTCTCCTTTAAACTTATTGGCTTTTATTTTGGTTGTTGCTTTGCCTGCATATTTCTTCAATCGGTTTTTGTTGCGGGTCATTCAGCCCCGAAAATCTTTCGGCAGATTTTTGTTGTACATGTTGTCGGGTTTTGCTACGGCGTTTATCTATACGTTTATATTTGCGTGGTTGTTCCTAAACTTTATTCACAAATAGCCGTTTGCATTTTTCAATCTTTCAAATTTATCTCTATGTCAAATAATATTTTAGCCGGAAAAAAAGGAATCATCTTCGGAGCGTTAGACGAAAAATCAATTGCCTGGAAAACCGCAGTGCAATGCCATGCACAAGGTGCACAGATTGTATTGAGCAATGCACCCGTTGCTTTACGCATGGGCGAAATCAACAAACTTTCCGAGGCCATACAGGCACCGGTAATTGGCGCCGACGTAACCAGTATGGACGATTTGAAAAAGTTGTTTGAAGAATCGCAAAAACATTTTGGCGGCGGAATAGATTTTATACTGCATTCCATTGGAATGAGCATCAACGTTAGAAAGGGCAAGCACTATACAGAAATGAACTATGAGTGGAACCAAAAATCCCTCGACATTTCGGCCATGAGCCTGCACCGTGTGTTACGCACCGCCTGGGATATGGATGCCATGAATGAGTGGGGCAGTGTAGTAGCACTTACTTATATAGCTGCGCAAAGAGTTTTTCCCGATTATAATGAAATGGCCGATGCAAAGGCATTGCTTGAAAGTGTGGCCCGCAGCTTTGGATACCATTACGGCGTTCGCAAAAAAGTTAGGGTTAATACCATTTCACAATCGCCAACACGCACTACCGCCGGCAGCGGTGTAAAAGGTTTTGATTCGTTTATTGATTACGCCGAAAAAATGAGCCCCTTGGGTAATGCCACCGCCGAAGACTGTGCCAATTACTGTGCGTTTATGTTCAGCGATCTGTCCCGCTACATCACTATGCAAAATCTTTTTCACGATGGTGGATTTAGTTTTACCGGTGTAAGTGAAGCGGTGGTGAATACGATGATGGAGGAGTAAGATTGGTAGAATTCAGGAGCGTTGATTCTAAACTTCACATCTTCTCTAACACATACAACTTGCTGTAATGAAACAGGAACAGGTAAAACAATTATTTGAGCAATTTGAAAACATCTGTTACACTTTCAACGGCATAGAATGTTGGAGTGCGAGGGAGTTGCAATTGCTGTTAGGTTATGCTAAATGGGATAATTTTTTGAAGGTAATAGACAAGGCAAAAACTGCTGCCGAAGGTGCTGAAATAAAGATATCAAACCATTTTGCCGACATCGGGAAAATGGTTGATTTGGGTAGTGGTTCTCAAAGAGAAATATCGGATATTGCTCTTACAAGATATGCCAGCTACATAGTGGCCCAAAATGGCGATGCATCAAAACCTGAAATCGCATTTGCCCAAACTTACTTTGCAGTACAAACCCGCAAGCAGGAAATTATTGAACAGCGCTTGCTGGATGTTGCGAGAGTTTCAGCGAGAGAAAAACTTTCTAAAAGCGAAAAGAAACTATCGGGAATTATTTATGAAAGAGGAGTGGATGAAAAAGGTTTTGCCATTATCCGCTCACAAGGCGATCAGGCATTGTTCGGTGGTTTCTCTACCAACGATATGAAACGAAAATTAGCTATTCCGGATACAAGGCCATTGGCAGATTTTTTACCAACACTTACTATCAAGGCAAAGGATTTTGCAACGGAACTCACCAGTCATAACGTGGTGGAAAAAGATTTAAGAAGGGAAAATTCTATTTCTAACGAACACATTGATAATAATAAAGCGATTAGAAAAATGCTGTTGGAGCGAGGTGTAAAACCCGAAGCATTGCCACCATCCGACGATGTAAAAAAACTGCAACGCAAATTAAACAGCGATGTGAAGCAAATTGAAAAAGAAGCGAAGAGCAAAAAGGAGTGACTAGAGAAAAGCTTTCTCAAGATTTTCCTTCATTGCTTAGAGCGACCAAATATCTTCCTGATAGTTTGTGCTTATGTGGTAGCCCCGTGCTAAAAAAGACTTTTTGAATTGTTCTGTTTTGAAAAATGCAATGAGTTCAGTATGCACTCTGTCAATCAACTGCTGTTTCGGCAAGCTTCCGTATTCTTTCTTCGGCAACTCAAACCACATGTACTGCTTTGGCTGAAACACAATGCGGGTCGTTGGCACCCCTTGTTCCATACCGTGGTTATGTCCCACCAAATATGCGAGTACATTTGGCGGCTCCGAAAAAGCAATCATGTATTCAGAAACCGGTTCTGAGCGTTGGTTGTTTTCGCAAAGAAATAGAAGCCACTCCTGTATAGATTTGAATGGCGTAACCAAACGCGACGCTGGAGGAATCGGATGCTCCGTTCTATACTGGGCCATGTCTATTCTTTTTTCTATTTCATCATCTGGATTGTTGTCCATAAAATATATTCGGCCATAAAAACTATTGAAACAAAATTGCGTAAAACAACTGTTATCTAACATCCAGCCAGCCTCGGACCTCTGAATGCCGACCTCTGACCCCAGACTTCCGACATCGGATATCTCACCTTCTACCCACACCACTACTATCAACCACCGCAGGTTTTACTTCGGCAATGGGTTTTAATTTTCCACGGCCTTTATTTTTTTTGCCGAGAATAAGCTCGCCAAACGAATCAAATTCTTTACCGTACGAAATACTTGCACCGTAGCGGCGGCTTTGCAAATTACCGGTGGTTAGGCCGGTTGAAGTGAGAAAGTCAATGTTCTCCCGGTAAAATAAATTGGCCCGCACCGACCCTGATTTGTTGATTAAAAATTCAAGGGTAACATCGGGTAGCAGGCGCACCGTTTGCGCAATATCGCTTTGTATGGGTACATCAAATGTGCCACCGAGTGTAATGATAAAGCGGCCTTCGAAAAAAGATTTGCCGAGATTAAAATTTACATCTGTTTGGTTGATGTCAAAACCTCGTTGCGTGGCATTTATCAGGTTGCGGTTGTAAATGGAGCCGCTCAGGTTTAATGTAACACCACTGCGTTGCAATACTGTTGACAGCAGTTGGTTCAAGCGTTTATTTATTTCGCCAAATAAAATACCAGAGATGGTGTTTGATATAGCCTCGTTAACCGGGTTGGCAATACTCGTCTGGCTTTCGTACGGTGCAAAACTGTTGGTCACAATTAAAAAACTTACCTGCTTTGTCAGCTCATTCGGGTTGCGTTCCAGTTGCTGAATACCAAAGGCAATGGAGGGGTCGCGGTAAATAGCGTTGTTGCCCGGAAACTCAAGACGGAAGGCATAGCTGGGTTGAAACAATTGGCCCGTTAGTGTGGCCACAACGTTTACATTGTCTCTGAAACTTGATAGATTAACACCCTGGCTACTGCCTGATAAAAGTGTATTGGCCAACGGTGCGAAACTCACGTTCTCCGCTGTATAAACCGCTTCTAACTGAATTTTTGCATTGTAAGGATCACCACTCCATTCGATGTACGAATTGGAATTTTTGCGCAACAGAAATGGTTTTCGAAAAAACGATTGAAAGGTAAACACATAACTTCCTTCATCAATGTTGTAGCGGCCGTTAATGGTTAAGGGCGATGTGGTACCCGATTCGATTGTTAGCGTACCCGAACCTCGTCCTTTAATAACGTCACCGGTGAGTTCATCCAAAATCACTTCCATATTTACATACGGATTGGTAGTGAGTTTTACAGAGTATTTTATGTTAGTGGCCGCACCGCGTAACACCTCGGGGTTCATTTCCCGACCATATTTTTTCTCTACTAAAAAACCGGCCAGGCCACTTTCTCTTGTGCGTGATGGAGGTAGCGTAATGGTTGAACTATCATTTTCCGATGCAGTTACATCAATGTCCATCAGCAAATCGTTTTGCCGGCCCACCATTACAAATGTGCCCGAACCATAGGCCTTCCCGTAAAACTGCTGGTTGTCGTTAAAAGTTGTTGCCAGCAATTCCATTCTGCGGCTTTGGGTTTGCACCAGCAAATCGAAATACATATTGGCAAAGCCCTTGTGTGTAATGTTGCCCCGTACTTCTGCAACGTTTCCATTTTTATCGCGGAGTTTTAAGCCACTTAAATCAATTTCAGTTTCAGTGAGTTCAATTTCGGCATCGTCTAATTTGTAAAAAACCTGGGTAAATACTACTTTAAAACCCGCATCTTTTAGCCTGGCTTTGCCAATGTAATTGCGGTTGCTTCCTTCTCCCAAAATATTTAAATCGCCGGTTAGGTAACCTTGTACATCGGTAAACAGTGCTCCCAGAAAACGATCTAAATATTTCAACTGAAAATTTTTGGGATGCAGCGATATGCGATCCTGGAAAGTATTGGCCGAATCTTTTAAATCAAGTGCAAGGTCAAAATCAATGTGATGATCGGGGTCTAAATTGCGGCCGGCACCCGAGAGCATACCAGTGCGATTGTTGTAACCAATATTCGCCTGTATTTGACCTAGCGAGTCATTGTCGAGGCGTAACTCCTCTGTACTTATTGAGGAAGTAACGTTGAATTTATTTTGCGGGTCTTCCACTACAATACTGGCATTCAACAATCCTTCCAACCGGTTTTTTGGCAAAAGAAAGGGAGATATGTCGCCGAGATTAATATTGCGGAGCGTTACATGCAAATCGTTCCAGTTACCAATGTCGGAGGGCTGTGTTGCAATTTGTATTTCCTGGTTCGACTCTTTCAGAAGCAATTGCCCCTGGACCACTGTGTTGCGTCGAAAATTTAATTCTCCACCCTGCTCAATGCTCCAGCTTTTTCCATTTAAAACAAATGAAGATGGATTAAAAACGATGGCGGCACCATCACTAAAAGTTTTTATTTGCGCGGCAATGTCGGCACTATTAATTGTTTGGTTGGCCGTGGTGTTTATTTTTATTTCCGACACATCATTGCTTGCCTCAATGCTAAAAGTGGTACGCGGAAAATTCATCGTTTGGCTCACCACCGCGTTGTTTGCTTCGCCGGTTAGCACCAGCTTATCGTAATCGCCATTGCCTTTTAATTTCACATCCGAAAAATCGTACTGTTTAAAAGAAAATTGCGGTACATCGGCATCCACCGTCATGGTGTTTGTGAATGTATTGAGC
Organism: Chitinophagales bacterium; assembly: GCA_031425835.1. Taxonomy (GTDB): domain Bacteria; phylum Bacteroidota; class Bacteroidia; order Chitinophagales; family Chitinophagaceae; genus Flavisolibacter. The sequence continues at coordinate 5,381 of JANPKD010000048.1, read as the reverse complement.
GAACCGGTGATGTGGCTGTTGTTAAAACCAGAGAGCGACGTATCAACCAGTTTGATGTAATCTTCAATTACACCTGTGGTGATATCAAACGTAAAATTTTGTGGTACTATTTTACCCGGCGCTTTTATATACGATGGATAGTAACGGCTAAGAAAAAATGTAAAAGATTGCGGCAGGGAGTTCAAATTAAAATCGCCGGTGATGGTGGCATCCAACTCGTTACTTGTGGCTCTCAAAATTTTTACGCCGTCAACATAATTTGAACTAACGTTCAACGAATCGAGCGAAAGTTCTTTTCCATTGCTTACAACATTTGCATTGCTGATGCGTGCACTACCTAGCAAATTGGAAAGTGATGAACCGCTCATGTTCAAATCAAAAAGGCCACTCAATTCAAGGTTGTTTTTTGAAAGTTGGAGTGCCCCAAGGTTGGCGTAGATAATATTTGCTTTTGCATCAAACCGGGGTACGCTACCGGTAAAATCAATCAACCCGTTTAATGTAAGGTTGGCGTTGGCATCTTTGCTAATAAACTGTCCATTAAACTTCCGGTTGCTCAACGTTCCGTTGGCGGTTATATTTTGATACGTGTAGTTGCCATACTTTACCCGGTTAATTTTTCCGTTGATGGCAACATCTAATTTCTTCCAGTCGAAACTTTTGCCTTTTACCGTGCCGCTGAAATCAACAATACCCAGATCAGCATTATTAAGCAGTACTCCTAACTGGAAACCATTGGTTGCTATTTTACCCGAGTAAACCGGCTGGCCGCCTTTTGGCAACTTCATATTCAGGTCCGAAGTAATGGAGCCCAAAGCGGTTTGCACGGTTCCGTAGGTTACAAAATCGTTTACAAAACCAGTGTACACACCGCGAAAGCGTAGGTACTGCAGTTGGCGCAAATTGGGTGTGGTTACTTTGCGTAATGCGGGTACAAAACTAACCGCGTCGGCATAGGTGGTACGCAAATCTTTGGCTTCAATGTTTATGAGTGTTTCATTGATATTGGGCAGGCCAACCAGGCTAATATTGCCATTGATATAGGTTTTACTTCCCGCCCATATTTCCATGTCGGTTCCATTCAAGGCATCAATCGTGCCCCTTACTTTTCCGGTAACGCGTATCACCCGGTTCCATGCTCCAGCTTCGGGCAAAAAATACGCAAGGTCATTACTTGCAATGGTGGTATTGTCAAAGTCAGCTTCCATTTTTACGTCCTTCACAAAATCCTTCATACCATTTGGAAACTTCAGCGCAAAATAATTGGTGAGGGTACTTTTGTTGGTTTGCAAAAACAGGTCTTCAAAAATGGCGGCGCTGTTATGCAGTGTTGTATTGGCTTTCAAATTTTTTATGACTAAGCCGCTTCGTTCCTTTGCCGAAATAGTTATAAAGCCACGCACGGTATCTTTTGCCCAGCCCAGGTTTTTAAATGTACCGTTGATGGCGGTAAAATCAATATGACCGGGGTTAAATTGGCCGGCTTTGGCTGGTGCCGATTGGTTGTTCATTTGCACGCGGCCATTGGTGGTTTGCATGTTTTGTACCAAAACCGTCCAGGCCAATGCCGGTTTTGTAACTGTTGCTTTTGCGCTATCAACTGTTTTCGGCTTCCTGCCTTTGTAGCTGTACGATGAAAAAAATGGATCAACCAACAAGAGCTTTTTTATTTGCACAATGCCATCCGAAAAATCAATGTTCTCAGCATCCATGTCGAGGCTTGTAACGGTGGCCGTGAGATTATTGCCCTGCCAGCCATCCTGCTGAACAAATTTTACATTGTTCAACACCGCCTTCTTAATATTGAATGCAATGCCTGCGCTTTTTTTAGCAGTGTCTTTCGATGCGAAGTACTGTTCTAAAAACCGGTAATTCCAAACCGAATCGGTGCGGTTAAAATAAACAACTGCGTTGCTTAGACCAATGTATTGCACCTCTGCTTTTTCTTTCAAAAAAAACCAGTCGGTAATATTTACTTGTACTGTTCCGGCATTCAATAGGGTGTCACCCTTTTGGTCTGCAATAAAAACCCCTTGTAAATCAAGCTTGTCAAAAAAATGTAGCCGTATATGTTTTATGGAGATGCGTGCCTGTAAGTCGGTAGAAAGTTTTTTTGTAACCTGGCGCACTGCAAAGTTTTGGCCCCAATCTGTTTGCAGGGTACCCCAAACTATAAGCAAAAGCAAAATAAGGGAGAGCAATACATAGCCGGATATTTTTAAAATCTTTCTCAGGACTGAACTTTTTTTAAGTATTTGTAAAAGTAGCCAATGTGCTTTCCACTGACAAACTAAGTGATGAAAGGTTGAACCAAAAAACTGTGAATGTTTTTGGGGGGAATACGGATAGCAGACTACGGCAACTGCCTTACCTGGCCGGGATGGCGTGAATTATTTTTGCGCTGATTCTGTCGCCTTCGGTATTGACAAACTTTCCCAACTTTCTCCCTTCCTCCACCTTCCCAAATAAACAATTTGACCCACATGGTAACTGTAGTGGGCCAGCTGGCGGTTAATGGCGTCAATAACCAGGAGCGGTTGGTGCCGGATGGTAACTGTTTTCAATAGATCATCTTCCTTCAAATTTTCCAGCGTTGACAAAAACACCTGCCATCCTTCGTCCCATTTTTGCAACAACTGTTCTTTGGTGATGGAAAAATTTTCAAATTCCTCGTCGCGTTTGCGCCAGGGTTTCTCTCCATCTTCGGTTAAAAAATTTGTCCATCGGCTAAGCATGTTGCCATGCAAATGCTGAATGATAATGGCAATAGAATTTGAAGCATCATTGGGCCAATAATTCATTTGTTCATCGTTCAACTGATCAAATGTTTTTTCGCCCAGCGATTTATATTCTTTACATCTTTTGATGATGCTTTCGAGAAAGATGGATTCGATCATAAAAAAATTATTGTTTGATAATCAAATTCTTTTCCCCACAATTGAAACCGTGGGCTATGTGGTTCGGTGTTTTCTCTACTTCAAATTTCCTCTGTTCCTTGTTCTCCCGAAATTTCGGGATGTTCTCCTGTTCACCATCCTACCGCACCATCATCACCCCTGTTATCTGCCACTGCTTCAAAACTTCCATCGGGTAAAACTTTTATTACTTCTGTTCTTCCAATAGTGTTGCGTTCAAAAATGGTATAACCCATTTTTATCAATGCATCTCTTGTTGCTTGCGGCAATGCTTTTTCAACATCAATCCTGTCGGGAAACCATTGATGGTGAAACTTTGGTTTGTTTACTGCATCATCTGTACTCATTTTAAAATCAATGATGTTGACAAGCGTTTGAAAAACAGAAGTTGGAATGGTGGTTCCACCTGGAGTACCAACAATCAAATAAGGTTTGTTGTTTTGTAAAACTATCGTTGGTGTCATGGCACTTAACATTCTTTTTCCGGGAGCAATAGCATTGGCCTCACCACCCAATGCGCCATACATATTAGGCACACCGGGTTTGGCACTAAAATCATCCATCTCATTGTTCATAAAAAAACCTGCCCCACCAACTACTGTTTTACTTCCGTAAGAATTATTTAAAGTGGTAGTAACGGCAACAGCATTTCCTTCCTTATCAATCACACTTAAATGGGTTGTCTGCTCACTTTCTTTTGCAACAATACCCGGCTTTATTTTTACACTGTTGCCGGCAACACCGGGTTCATAATCTTTCATTCGTTCCCGTAAATAGGATGATTCAGTTATTTGCTTCACCGGAACGTTGTAAAAATCTGCATCACCCATGTGTTCAGCCCTGTCGGCAAATGCACGGCGTTCCACTTCGGTCATTAATTGTATGGCCTGCGGCGATGAAAATCCGTAAGATGCAAGTGGTTTATCTTCTACCATTTTCATCATCTGGTTTAATAAAGTGCCGCCACTGCTTGGCATTGGCATACCAACAATGGTGTAACCTTTATAGCTGAATGTATGAGGAGTTCGCCATTTGGCTTTGTAGTTTTTTAAATCATCTGCAGACATAATTCCGTTTCCTCTTTTCATTTCATCAACAATAAGTTTTGCAGTTTTGCCTTCGTAAAAACCTTGGGCACCTTTATCACTTATTCTTTTTAGTGTGTTAGCTAAGTCGGTTTGAATTAATGTATCACCTTCTTTCCAACTCACCCTTTTTTGAAACACTGATGGTGTTGTATTGTACTCGTTTAATTCTTCCTGAATGCTGTTGAAAGATCTTGCTTCCCTGTCTGAAATAACAAAACCATTTTGTGCCAATGCAATTGCCGGTGCAATTAATTTTTTCATTGGCAGCTTTGCATATTTCAAACTTTCAAACAAACCTGCAACAGTGCCGGGCACACCACTCGATAAATGGCCGTTTAAACTTTTTCCTGGTATTACATTTCCATCCTTATCTAAATACATATCGCGGCTTGCTGCCGATGGTGCCATCTCTCTGAAGTCAAGTGCAATGGTTTGTCCGTTTGCTAATGTTGCCACCATAAATCCACCGCCACCAATATTGCCTGCATTTGGATAAACAACGGCTAATGCTAACTGTGTTGCAATGGCTGCATCAATGGCATTGCCACCCTGCTTCATTATTTCAATTCCAATTTTACTTGCCAGTGGATGCGCAGAAACAACAGCACCATTTTTTGAAATTGTTTTTTTATGGGTTGAATATTGATAAGGATTTATCTCACTCTTGCTCAATATATTTTTATTACTGTTGCATGAAATGAACAATGCAAAAAGAAGGATCCATTTTATTTTTTCCATGAGATTAACTGCTGTTTTTTTTCTGTTCTTAAATTTATGAAGGTAGTTACAAAGAAAGAAGTCGATACTGATTTTATGATGGCTTCTATTGCATCGGTCATTCTTTTCTTTGTCTGCAGTGCTGCAAAATTTTCGTTTCTCATTTGGAACGGTTGAACTTAAATACTATATTACACAGAGTAAGTTTTTAATACCTTCTCTTATCCGTTCCCTTCCTGAACCACTTGATTTTTTATTCATTTAAAACCTTTGCTTTTATGAATCAATTTATCCAAAAAAAACTATGCTTGTTGCTAATGTCATTTTTGTTTGTACTTGTAGCGGCAGCACAATCTGGTACGCTTAGAGGAACTGTAAAAGACAGGAACGGAAACGCATTGAGTGGTGCCTCTGTTATTTTACAGGGTTCATCAAAAGGCACCGTTGCCGATAATGCCGGCAACTATTCTATCTCTGCATCGCCGGGAAAACATACGGTCATCGTTTCGTTTGTTGGCTTTGCCACACAAACTATGGAAGTCACCATTTCAGCTAGTGGTACTGTTCAGGATTTTGTTTTATTAGATAGTGGTGACCTTGGCGGCGTAACAATTACCGGTTCCAGAAATGTATCAAGAACAAGAACTCAAACTGCAGTGCC
>JANPKD010000047.1:0-28910 GCA_031425835.1 Chitinophagales bacterium | reverse complement strand
GGGAGACGGCGATTACCGCGTTTCATCGGTCTATCGTAGTCAGTGGGGCGGCGTTGGAAATGCTTTTCGTACAACCGGTTTATCGTACGATACCCGCACTAATAAAAACATTGCACTCGGCGCCAACGTTATGTACCAAACTGCGGGTGATGGGGGTTTTCGATACTTCAACACTTACGCTTCGGTTGCCTACACAGGTATGAAGTTGGGAGCACAAAATAACCACCGTGTAGTGTTTGCCATGCAAATGGGCCTTATCAACCGTAGTGTTGATCAAACCAAATTTAAGTGGGGCGAACAATGGAACCCTATTACTGGTTACAACGAGAGCAATCAAACCTCAGAAAGTTTTGCCACCTCATCTGCTACTACGTTTGATATGGGTGCAGGGGTTTTGTATTACGATGCCACGCCCGATAAAAAAGCAAACATCTTTGGTGGCTTGTCGTTCTTCCATATCAACAAACCGAGAGATCCCATCATGTCAAACCAAAGCGATGTTTTGAATGTGATACCATTGCGCTATGCCGTTCATGGTGGCGTTAGTATTAATCTTTTTGAGGGAGCCAGTATTGTACCGCATATTTTACACATGCGCCAGGGCACGGCTAACGAAACTGCATTAGGCGTGTATGTGCAGAAGAATGTGAACGAAGAAACCGACATTATGTTCGGCGGTTACTATCGTTATCAAGATGCCGTGGCACCATTTGTAGGCGTTGACTGGCGCAACTTTGTTGTGGGCTTAAGTTACGATGTAAACAGTTCGAAGTTAGGAAGCGTAGCAGGAAAGGTAAACAGCTTTGAGTTGAGTATCTCCTATGTAAAACGCAAAACAACAAAAAGCATTTTTGATTTTATTCGTTGTCCGCGGTTGTAATGAAATTTTGATTTTTAACGCGGGATAAAGCTGCTTGACAATTTTAAAACCGATGCTAGCAATCCCGAAAATGCCACAAAATGTTTACTGACATTATCAACCTAAAATTCAAGAAACAACATTCAATATTTACTTTCATAACCACTGAATGAAAAACCTTTTTTTCCAACAATCCAATTTAGCCACCGGGCAATTATGCCGTGCTAAATTGATGGCTAAGCACCTATTCATTTTATTGATGGGATGCAGTTGTATAGCTACTGCATATAGTCAAACAGATAAACGTATTGCACAAGCCGATGCCTACTTCGCGGCGGGAGAATATTACACAGCCGCTCATTTATACGGGCAGGTTTTAAATCCTTCAATAAAAGAAAAGCCACGGAGTGATTTTCCATTGAACTCGAAAAAGAACCGCATTGGTATAACTGGCATAGGCATTAGTAAACCGGATATACTTTATAAACAGGCGGAGAGTTACCGCCTTGCAAATTACTGGCCCCAGGCAATGGCTTTGTATAAAGAGTGCTTTGATAAAGACCCGGGTAAATATGCCGATGCATTGTACTGGCATGCTGTGTGCCAGCGCAGTGTTGGATATTATTTGCCAGCCGAAGAAAGTATAAAACTGTTTTTGCAAGCCCATGCTGGTAACAGTGTGTACAGACGGGCGGCTGAAAGCGAATTACAAACCATCCTGTATATCAAAAATCAATTGCAAAAACCCGACTCGGTACTCTACGAACTTCGTAAAATCAATACAGCTTCCGTTGCGGGCCGCGGCGTTTTTGCACCCACTGCCAGTGCCGCTAACCAGTTTATAATTGCCAGCCCCACAGCCGATTCAACATCGGCAACAGTTAACCCAAACCACAACCGTTTATTTTATGCAAGTTTTGAAAACGACAGTTTGCAAAAGATTGAGCCAGTATCAATTGATGGCATAGATGGTTCGATGAGCCAGGGTGCCGCAAGCATAAGTGCCGATGGCAATCATTTATATTTTACGCAGTGGAAACAAGAAAACGGAAAAACAATTTCCTCCATTTATTCTGCGGCGAAAAAAGAAAACGGCTGGAGCAAGCCGGTATTGCTTTCATTAGTAAATAAGGAGGGCAAAAACAGCAAACAACCTTTTTGCACAGCAGACGGGAAATATTTATTTTTTGCTTCGGATAGAGATGGCGGCATGGGCGAATTTGATATTTGGTATGCGCCGTTGCTGGTAAACGGTACAACAGGTGAGGTGGTGAACGCAGGTTCTTTTATAAATACCCCAGGTAGTGAAGCCGCACCGTTTTATCATTTAAAAAGTAATACGCTTGTTTTTTCATCAAACGGAATGCAGGGCATGGGCGGGTACGATTTGTTTGCCGCAAAAGGGTTTGGAAGACAATGGCAATCGGCCGAAAACCTGGGTGCGCCAGTTAATTCTTCACGTGACGATCTTTATTTTTTTACACAACAAAATAGTTTGCTTTTAACTGATGCCATCGTTACATCTGACAGGGGCAGTGAATGTTGTTTAGAAACCTATGCCATCAACAAATTGCCAAAGAAAAAAATGAGCACGGGAATAATACTGGATTGTGAAAACAGCCAGCCACTTGCCGGCGCCAATGTGTTGATGACGGATGCAACAGGGAAAACCTGGCAGACGAAAACCGGTGAAGATGGAAGATATGTTTTTGAATTAACCCACGAAATGCCAGACAGAAAACTTTTAATTAGCAAAGAAGAATACCTTGAAAAAAACACGGCGTTGATAGTTGATGGAGTGAATGCAACCGCATGGCATACCGATACCTTGCTCAATTCATCTATCTGCATTGAGAAGAAGTTGGTGATAAAAATGGAAAATGTTGTAACGGTTTATTTCGATTTCGACCGAAGCCTCATTACACCCCGGGGTGTGATGCAGTTAGATTCTCTTTACACTATTTTAATGGAGGACACTGTTGCCACACTTCAAATTTCGGGATACACCGATGGACTTGGTACAGTGGAGTACAACCAAATACTTTCTGATAAAAGAGCAAAAGCCTGTGCAGGTTATTTGATAGAAAAAGGAATTGCAGCGAACAGAATTACTTTTGAATCTTTCGGTGCCTGCTGCCCATTGGAAATGGAATTGATTAACGGCAGGGATAACCCCGATGGCAGAAGTGTAAACAGGAGAGCGTTGATAAATGTAAATAGAGGAACAGAGTAACGAACACTGGAATTCTGATCCCTCCGATTAGTCATAAAAAACCCCCGCCGTTATTGCAGGGGTTTTTATTTAAAAGCACGTTGGTTAACCCTGTGTTAGGGGTTGGTAATTTTTAATTTTTAAAACCCTTTTTTCTCCAACTGTGGATATTTAATACCCAGTTGCTCGAGGTAGGTTTTATACTTAGCAGGGTTATAATAAAATTTTTGCAGGGCAGGCCGAAATTCATCCATGATTTTTTTATTGAGATGGATAGCCGGTTTTGTATTGGCATCTATAAACGGAATATACTTCTGCTCTTTTGTTTGAACGTTGTTATGGTAGCTCCACGCATCGGCAATAATTTTTTCATTGGTAAGCATATCCAGTAAAGTGGCAGCAACCACTTTACTCCCGGCCACTACACCTTTGTGCGCAATAGGTGTTGCCATAGCAATTGCATCGGCCCAGTTGTGGCCCGGTGTGCCTGGAATATTTGATGGATAACGAAACACAACTGTTGGCACATTCCAGGCAATATCGGCAATGTCATCGCTGCCGGAACCCCAGGAAAATTGAACAGGGCCATTGAGTGTATCAATTTTTGTAGCCAGTCCATCTATCGGCTCGCCACGTTGTGTTTTTTTTGGAGCGTTCACCAATTTTTGCACTGCCCTTGCTAATTGCTGATCGGCCGAATCCCACACCGGCAAACCAACTTTTAAAATATTTTCATGTACGGCTTCGGCAATTGATTTATTAAAATGCCCCGGCCATGCGGTACCCAATAAACGATGCGAAACTTTTGTGCCCGTCATAGTGGCAACAGAGTTGGCGTACAGGATGGCATCATCGTACATGCTCTTTATATCCTCATAGGTACGTTCTCTTAAATAATACCAAACGGCGGCTTTCGACGGAACAACATTTGGCTGATCACCGCCATCCGTAATTACATAGTGCGACCGTTGCGTAGGTTTTAAATGTTCTCTTTTAAAGTTCCATGCTATATCCATTAATTCCACTGCATCCAATGCACTTTTACCACGCCAGGGTGCACCTGCCGAATGTGCCGAGCTACCTTCAAATTTAAATTCAACCGATACCAGGCCGTTATTGCCCGCATCGCCCCACGAAGTTGCAAGGTTGCTGGCCACGTGGGTAAAAATGCAGGCATCAACGTTTTTAAAAAAACCATCGCGAATGTACCAGGCCTTGGTGCCCACTAATTCTTCGGCCACGCCGGGCCAAATCACCAAGGTGCCTTGCATTTTTTCCCGCTCCATTATTTTTTTTACTTCAATGGCTGAGAGTATCACAAGCGGCAGTCCCGAATTATGTCCCTCGCCATGGCCGGGTGCATCTTCTACAATTGGTTCTTTATAGGCAACGCCTGGTTTTTGCGACGCTTTTGGAATACAATCAATATCGCTGCCCAGGGCAATAACCGGTTTGCCACTACCCCATTTGGCCATCCAGGCAGTTGGTATGCCGCCAATGCCTTTTTCAATTACAAAACCATTTTTTTCCAAGATTGAAGTCAGATAGTTTGAAGTTTCTGTTTCCTGGAAACCAAGTTCCGAAAAACTAAAAACCATGTCGACCATCTCCTGCGCGGTTTTATATTTCCCATCCAATGATTTTATTACTTCCTTCTTCAGTGTTTCTGTTTTTGGATTGACGACTACAGGATTTTTCTGCGCCACAGAATTGTTGAAAGCGATGAGGAATAGCAACGGGAGTATAAATCTTGCAAAAGACATAAGCGTATATTTTTAGTGAAGTGAAGGAAGAAATTGGGAAGGAGAAAGATACACAGAACCTCAGTTACCTACTTCCAACAACGGCAGCGATACAAAAAATTTCTCTGCCCTTTGCTCTGCCACCACATCATCTCTTTTCAGCAGCCGGTATTTTTCGCGGATGTTGGCAAGGCCAATGCCTGTTGAATCGGGCTTGTTTATTTTAGGAGCCAAATTGTTTTCTACAATTAATCGTCCATTGCCGGTTGCATTAATGTTGATGAACACAGGATTTTGTTTGCTGATGATATTGTGTTTTACCGCATTTTCAACCAATAATTGCAAACTCAAAGCAGGCAGTTCATAATTATTTACCGCAGGGTCGATATTCATTTGCAATTGAAGGCCCTGGCCATAGCGGGTTTGCAATAACCGACTGTAGCTTTTTATAAAATTTACTTCGTCGGCTAATGTGCTCATGCCACTTTGGTTATTGCGCAGCAGGTACCGGTAAACTTTACTTAACTCATCCAAAAAAGATTCGGCCTTTATTTTGTCTTCGGCAATGAGGGCTAATAAAGTGTTGAAGCAGTTAAATAAAAAATGTGGATTTACTTTTTGTTTCAGGTTTGTAAATTCCTGCATGAGCTGCATACGCTCCAGCAGCTCTTTTTCCATGGCGGTTTCCTTGTGTTTTTCCACCAAATAATTTACTTCCCAAAGCGTTTCAAAAATAATATTCACCGCCAGGCCTACAAGGTAACCGTACAATAAATCGTTTGGTTGTATTTGGTAATTAAAAATGCGGAGTGTGTGAAACAGGAAAAAAATCAGCAGAACTGATGGGGTCATTATCACCAAATTGATGGCTGTTTTATATCGTACACGTTTAGCCGTTTGGTCGAGCGAAGGAAATTTTTTGCGCATGTTAAGATCGTACACCACATGCAGCCGCCACGAAACAAAACCGATGGCATAAATAATAAGGTAGCAGGCCGCTGGTATGCGCCAGTTACGCCACATTTCGCCGCCATACATAATATAGCACAGGGCAAGTGTTATAAATGGCATGGAAACCAACCAGCCCATGATGTATAACTTAGGTGGTTTCTCCCATTTCATAAGCGTTGTTTTTTTGCAGTAACGGAAGAATAAACATTCTGTTACCAAGGGCCTCACTAATGGTAACCTGCGGTGCATTCAGCAAGCGAAATTTGGTGAGCAGGTTATCCAACCCCTCATCAATTTCCAAACTTTCGGCAACGGCTTTTTCGTGAATGGTATGATGCACTTGTAACTTACCGCCTTCGTTTTTAATGTAGATCGTAAGTGGATTGTTTTTTGAGATAGCGTTGGTGTAGATAATATTTTCAAGGATAACCTGCATGCTTAACGGCGGAAGAAATTTTTTGCAGCTGGCCATATCCACTTTTATGGTTGCATCAATGGCCTGGCCAAAACGGGTTTGCGCTAAGTGCAAATAAGATTCGGTAAATTTTATTTCATCGGCCAGCGGCACCAGCAACTCTTCATCGCTGCGTAAAAGATATCTGTGCACCTTGGTCATCTCTTCTAAAAATTTTTCCGCCTTTTTTTCATCTTCATGAATGAGACCTGAGAGGGTGTTGAAACAATTGAATAAAAAATGTGGATTCAATTGCCCCTTCAATCCAAGCAATTTACTACGTTGGTATGCATTTTTCAAACGCTCATTTTCGGCCAACGATGCCTTCCAGCTTTCCCAGTTTGAAAGCCCTTCGTTCACTAATGTTATCACAGTACTCATGATACAGCCATACAAAAGAGCCCACCAAAAAATTCCTTCTTTTACCGGGCAGGCAACCAACGAAAAATTGCGGTGGACCAGTATTATACCCAGCATAGTGAGTACATTCATCAGGTAAAAAAAAGGGAGCATAACACTGATGCGCCGAAACAGCTGGGCAGGAGCGCTGAATTTATTTTTAATTTGAACGGCTGCCAAACCAAACACCGAATACACTCCGAAAATATACAGTGAGCTAATTACGAATGCACTGGCAAAACTCTCCCACGACGATAGAAAGCAAGTACCGAATAAAATAAGATTTAGTGCAAGCTGGTACGGAAACATGATGAAGACAAAAACCTTTGACTCATATTTACTATACCGTTTTTGTGGCATGATGAAGTAAAGATATTCCATGTCGCAATAGATATTCCATATCTGCGTAGATATGGAATATCTAAACAAACTGGTACGCTGTAGTTGACACAAACTCCTCACCTTCCCTTAACACCACCGAGGGAAAGTGGGGTTGATTGGGGCTGTCGGGGAAATGCTGTGTTTCCAAACAAAAAAGTTTACGCTCGCCGGTTACATACAATTGCATCCCGGGTTCGGTTGTAAATACATGCATCAACAGCCCCGATGCTTCACCCACTGCCGTTGCAACCTGATTAAGCTGGTTATTATAATTGCGTAAAACAAAATTATGGTCGTAACCCCTGGCCAATTGAATTTGCGGATGATTGCTGCCGATACCGTCTCCAATTTCGACGGGTTTATTAAAATCGAACGGGGTGCCTTGCACGGGCATCCACTCACCCGTAGGAATAATATTTTCATTGACCGGCGTGATATAATCGGCAGCTATCTGCAGGCGATGCTGCAACACATTCCCTGATGTTACGCCATTCAAATTAAAGTAGGCATGATTGGTTAAATTTATAACAGTGTCTGCATCAGAGGTGGCTTTAAAGCGAATGACCACTTCATTTTTGTTGGTGAGTTGGTATGTAACGGTTGTTTGTAAATTACCCGGAAACCCTTCTTCGCCACCAGGTGAAAGGTAGCTGAATGTGATACTGCTTGCACTGGCATCATCCACCTCCCAGACTTTTGTATGAAACCCGCCCGGGCCTCCATGCAAGTTATTGCCTCCAACGTTTTTTGCCAGTTGGAAGACGGTGTCGTTCAGTTCAAAACATCCGTTCGCAATCCGGTTGGCATAGCGGCCGATGACCACACCATGATACACGTCTTTTGTTTGCAGGTATTCTTCTATCGTCTTGTATCCAAAAACAACATCAACCTGACTATTGTTTTTGTCCGTTACCAAAAGCTGCACAATGCGGCAACCATAATTGGTTAGTTGCAAAACCGTGTTGCTGTTGTTTTTTAATTCAAACAATTGCACCCGTTTACCATCAACTATCCTATCAAAGCTGTTGGGCATTGCCATAAATTGGTTTTTGTAATGTTACGGTAAGAAAAAATTGCGGCCAATTTCATTTGCCGGCGGTGGTGAAGGGCAATTTTTTTTTCTTTATTATGATGGTGTACAAACAGCCTGCGTTGCTTTTTCACACTCAGCCCATGACCCACCTTTCGCCGTTTACGAGCCTTCCGCGTGGCACGAAGCAAATCAAATAAAGTGCTTAAAAGTACAGGCTGTTACAGGCATTTTTTGTTAGCTACATTTGCGTTTCAAAATAAAAAAACTTGAAGCAACTAAAGGCGCTAAACAAATATTTCTGGAAGTATAAATTGCGCTTCGGCATCGGCATTGTGTTTATTGTCGTATCAAATTATTTTGGTGTGCTGGCGCCGCAGGTAACCGGCTTTGTAGTTGATTTTGCGCAGCGTGGTTTGCCAGGGTATGTGCAACCAAAAAAACCAGCCGTTTATGATGCAAGTGTAAATTGGTTCATACATTTTGTAGAGGGACTTCAATACACCTCACTACAGGTTGTGGTTATTTGCGGGCTAACCATTTTAGGTCTTGCATTGCTGCGTGGCTTTTTTTTATTCCTGATGCGGCAAACCATTATTGTAATGAGCCGCCATATTGAGTACGATCAGAAGAACGAAGTTTTTAATCACTACCAGCAGCTCGACGCATCATTTTATAAAACGCACAGCACGGGCGATTTAATGAGCCGCATGGCCGAAGACGTTAGCAGGGTGCGTATGTTTACGGGGCCTGCCATCATGTATTTTATAAACCTCAGCACTCTTATTTCCCTCACCGTTTTTTTTATGTTCAAACGCCAGCCCGAACTCACTTTTTACGTGCTGGCACCATTACCCCTGCTGGCATTTATCATTTATAGGGTTAACACAATCATCAACCACAAAAGCGAGGCCCTGCAGTCATCACTTGGCCAAATAACCACAAATGCACAGCAGGCCTATTCGGGTATAAGGGTGATCAAATCGTTTGTACAGGAAACATCGGTGTATAAAAATTTTGAAGCGGGCAGTGAGGACTACCGCAAACAGGCAGTAGCATTGGCGAAAATTGAGGCGCTGTATTTTCCTTCGATGACCTTGCTCATAGGCATCAGCACATTGCTCACCATAATGATTGGCGGCCTATACTACATTACCGGCCAGCGGGAAATTGGTATCGACGTGATAGTGGAATTTGTAATCTACATTAACCTGCTCACCTTCCCGGTAAGTGCCATTGGTTGGACGGCGAGTATGACACAGCGGGCAGCGGCATCGCAAAAAAGGTTAAACGAGTTTTTACTAACAAAACCCACTATCGTAAACAGCGCAGAAACAGTGGCGCCAAAACTCAGGGGAGAAATTGTTTTGCAAAACGTGCAATTTACCTATCCCCACACCGGCATCCAGGCCATAAAAAATTTTAACCTACAAATTTCCGTTGGCGAAACAGTGGCTGTGGTAGGCCGCACCGGCAGCGGTAAAACAACTTTGGCCCAATTACTCATGCGTATGTTCGATGCACAGGCGGGTAGCATTAAAATGGATGGCATAGAAATAAAAAATATCGACCTGCTGGCTTTGCGCAGCCAGGTAAGTTATGTGCCACAGGATGGTTTTTTGTTCAGCGACACCGTTGCTAATAATATAGCCTTTGGAGCAACTACAAATAACGAAGAAGCTGTTAGAGGAGCGGCGAGGCTTGCCGTGGTAGACAAAGACATTGAAGGTTTCGAAAAAGGCTACCAAACAGAAATTGGAGAGAGAGGTGTTACACTTAGTGGCGGCCAAAAGCAGCGCATTTCCATAGCCCGTGCTTTGTTGAAACAAGCACCGGTCTTTATTTTAGATGACTGTTTGAGTGCCGTAGATGCCCGCACGGAAAATGAAATTATCGCCAATTTAAAAACCGCCCTGCAAGGCAAAACCTGCTTGCTGATAACCCATCGTATTTTCAACCTGTTGCATTTCGATAGGATAGTTGTAATGGAAGATGGCACCATTGCCGAAGAAGGCAGCCATACGGTACTGATGCAACGGAAAGGATTGTACTACCAAATGTATTTGCGCCAGCTACAGGAGGAGCAATTGGAAGGCGATGGAGCAAATTTGGCTGTTACTGAAACATAATTATATTTGTAAGCATTAAACCAAAACCTTTTTATTCAACTGTAAAATTTACAAAAGTGGCGTACGATAATAACGAAAAGAAATACGAGAATGGCGAACAAAAAATGGAAACCATTTACAGCAAACGTATAAGAGCCGGCAAACGCAGAACTTACTTTTTCGATGTAAGAACAACCAGGGCCAATGATTATTACCTTACCATAACTGAGAGCCGTAAACGTTTTAACGACAATGGCTACGACCGTCACAAAGTATTTTTATACAAGGAAGACTTCAACAAATTTGTAAAGGCACTTTCCGAAGCGGTCGACTATGTAAAGACCGACCTGATGCCCGATTTTGATTTTGATGCTTTCAACCACGACGAGGCGGAAAATGAAAATCAAAACGACAGTCAGATTGAAAATCAAACTGACAGGGAAAATGAAAATCAACCAGGCAGCCCTAAGCAAGACGAAAACACATCGGGATTAATTAATGGCGTGTTGGCAGCACCTGTTGTTATTGAAACCGAACTGGAGGCGTCAAAGGTTGTTACCACTACCCCTAATGTAACCGCCGAAGAGGATGTCGATAAATGGTAAACCTCGTTCGTTGAAAATAAATTAATGCCCCCTTGTGGGGCTTTTTTGTTGGCGTGACAAACCAGGAACACGATTAGCTTCTCGTGATGCACTTGCCGGGTTGACATATGTTCGATGTGAAAAAAATAGGAAGACTAATGACATGGATGCAGGGATCAGGACGCCTGCCCGTCCGTTCAGGCGGGGATTTTTTTCCCTGCTGTGCAGAAAAATGGATAGGCGCCCTATTCCCTGAAAAAGTTGTTGCTAACTTATGCTGACCTCAATTTGCGAAGCAGAGTGAATCCGTTTTCATCCGTCCTATCCGTGCCCTCCGTGTTCAAAATCTGCAACAGCTAACAACGATGACTTTGAAAATAAATTAGAAATACTGAGGACGGGGGATATAAATTGCCACCAGTTTATTTTCTGCTCAATACACATAAAAAAACCTCACTGCCAATACAGGCAATGAGGCTTCTATTTTTAGCTGGCACTAAGCCAGTTATTCGGTTCTTAGTAATCCATTCCCATTCCGCCGCCGGGCATGCCACCACCGTGTGCTGCGCCTGCGCCTTTTTGTTCTGGTTTATCGCAAACCACACACTCTGTGGTTAACAACATACCAGCGATGGATGCTGCGTTTTCCAAAGCAATACGGGTAACTTTTGTTGGGTCAATTACACCGGCGCCAATCAGGTTTTCGTACTCTTCGGTACGAGCGTTAAAACCATAATCGCCTTTGCCTTCTTTTACTTTGTTTACTACCACGCTGCCTTCAATGCCGCAGTTTTCTACAATCTGGCGCAATGGCTCTTCTAATGAACGCCTAACAATCTGTACACCTGTTGCTTCATCCATGTTCAGGGTATTGATGTTAGTTAGCGACTCTATAGCACGAACATACGCTACACCACCACCAGGTACAATGCCTTCTTCAACTGCTGCACGTGTTGCATGAAGAGCATCGTCAACGCGGTCTTTCTTTTCTTTCATTTCAACCTCTGTGGCTGCACCAACATTCAATACAGCAACACCACCACTCAACTTAGCTAAACGCTCCTGCAGTTTCTCACGGTCGTAGTCAGAAGTTGTGTTTTCTATTTGTGATTTAATTTGGTTGATGCGACCAGTGATGTCCTCTTTTTCGCCACGGCCACCAACAATAGTAGTGTTGTCCTTGTCGATCACAACACGTTCTGCACGACCGAGGTAAGTAAGGTCGGCGTTCTCCAGTTTATAACCCTGCTCTTCAGAAATAACCAATCCTTTTGTGAGGATGGCCAAATCCTGCAGCATTTCTTTTCTCCTGTCGCCAAACCCCGGAGCTTTTACAGCAGCCACTTTCAAGGTGCCACGCAATTTATTTACTACCAAGGTAGCCAATGCTTCGCCTTCAAGATCTTCAGAAATAATAAGTAGTGGTGATCCCTGCTGTGCAACTTTTTCAAGAATGTGCAGAATGTCTTTCATGTTGCTTACTTTCTTATCGTAAATAAGTAAGTAAGGATTTTCCAACTCCACCTGCATTTTTTCGCTGTTGGTTACAAAGTAAGGAGAGATGTAACCGCGATCAAACTGCATACCTTCTACTACATCAACAGTTGTTTCAATTCCTTTAGCTTCTTCAATAGTTATTACACCATCCTTAGAAACTTTTTCCATTGCCTGTGCAATCAGCTTGCCAATTTCGTTATCGTTGTTAGCCGAAATAGTAGCTACCTGCTCAATTTTTTTATTGTCGTTACCAACAGTTTGCGACTGAGAACGTAAGTTTTCAACAACAGCTTTTACAGCTTTGTCAATACCACGCTTTAAATCCATTGGGTTTGCGCCGGCAGCCACGTTCTTTAACCCTTCGGTAATAATTGCCTGGGCCAATACGGTTGCAGTGGTAGTACCATCACCAGCAATGTCGGCGGTTTTAGACGCCACTTCTTTCATCATTTGTGCGCCCATGTTTTCCACGGCGTCTTCAAGTTCAATTTCCTTTGCAACGGTAACACCATCCTTAGTTACAGAAGGTGCGCCGAATTTCTTTTCAATGATAACATTGCGGCCTTTTGGTCCCAAGGTTACTTTAACCGCGTTGGCAAGTGTGTCAACGCCCTTTTTCATTTTATTGCGGGCATCAGTTTCGAAAAACAGTTGTTTAGCCATGTTGAGTAGATTTTTAGATTGTTAGAACTGAGTACCTGGACGGTACTCTTAAATGTTGTTTTCGTTTCTTGTCTTAGTAATTATGTCTAAGTACTAAGTACTGCGTACTGCCTTACACAATGGCCAGTATATCGCTCTCTCTCATGATCAGGTAATCGGCACCCTCAATCGAAATTTCGGTACCTGCGTATTTACCGTATAAAACAGTATCGCCTTCTTTTACAGTAACAGGCTCATCTTTTTTACCAGGGCCGGCAGCTATTACTACACCACGCTGCGGTTTTTCTTTTGCCGTGTCGGGGATGATGATGCCACCCGCGGTTTTTTCTTCGGCAGCGGCAGGTTGTACAATTACCCTGTCGTGTAATGGGGAAACACTAATCTTGTTTGCCATAACGTTTATGATTTTTTGTTTTTAATGAAATAAATTGACGTTGATAAATTACCCTCTTCAATTGAATGACGATTGGTTTTAGCAGTCGGCAAATGTAGGCGAATTGTGTGCCATGCTAACAGAAAGTGAAAAAATTGCAGATTCCGGCAGGGAATTAAAAATTCACGCCAATGTGCTTGCCAATTTTTCACGGAGGCTGCCAGCAATTCCGAAAATCTTTTCATCATAAAACATTTGCCGCCTTTTTTACCATTACTGTATTCCTCCTCATCCCTATCTTCGCCTCCCAAATTATCGGGATAAAACAGTTCTTAAGTAATGATAAGCAGAAGGAATATTCGAGTGAAAGTGATGCAGACCATTTACACACTCAGCACTGTTGAGGAAAATGGCCAGCCAGGCGCACCAGTAAAATTGCTCCAAAAACATTTTGAAGAATCGAAGGACTTGTTTTTGTACCTCACCTATTTTTTAACCGAGGTAGCCGGCTATGTGGAAACCGATGCGTATAAACGTTCTGGCAAACACCTCCCCTCGCAGGAAGACCTCAACGTAAATACAAAAATCGCGGGCAACCAGTTACTTTGGAAAATAAAGGAAGACCCCGCCTACAAACTAGCCTACAACCAATCGAAACCCCAGCTCAGAATTGACAAGGAATTAGTGAAAAAAATTTATGGACAATTAGCTGTCAGCGATGAGTACAAAAAATACCTGTCCACACCGGCCCGAACCACGGAGGATGAACGTGGCATCCTTGAATTTATATTGAATGAATTGCTTTTACCCAACGAGGTTTTTATTGCGCACCTCGAAGAACATTTTATGAACTGGGATGACGATGCAGACATGGTAGTACAATTAATTGATGGGCTGATGCAAAAGCCTGGTGTTGTGAATTTTAAACAGGTAGTTGGCCCGGATAAGCTGGAGTTCGCCAAATTGCTTTTGACAACAGTGTTAGAAAAAGGCGAACACCTGCAACAACTAATTGTGCCAAAACTTAAAAACTGGGACGCCGAAAGAATTGCGGCACTGGATATGATTATTATGAAAATGGGCGTTGCGGAATTACTCTATTTTGAAACCATACCCCCAAAAGTTACCATTAATGAGTACATAGATATTGCCAAAGAGTACAGTACACAGCAGAGCGGGCAGTTTGTAAATGGCATTCTCGATAATATTCATAAGGAGCTGGTACAGGAAAACAAATTGCACAAAACTGATTTTAGAAAAACCAGGCCAACAGCTTAAAAAATTTATTCCATTTACATTTGCGAAATAAAAATTTTGAAGAAATGAAGTATATCCTTTTATTTTTTGTTGTAGCAACAACAGCCTGCAACCTTGCCGAGAAGCACCACACTTCTACAGAATCAACCGCTGTTAACCGCGACTCGATTAACCAGGTGGCATTGCAGGATACCAGCAATTTCACCTCTATTGCGTGGATTGATTCAACCGATCAAACCCTGGGCACAGTAACCGCAGGCCAGGTGGTTGATATTAGCTGGCGTTTTAAAAACAACGGTACAAAACCCCTGGTTATAGCAAACGTACAACCGGGTTGTGGTTGCACAGTTGCCGAAAAACCAATGGAACCCATTGCACCGGGTGGCGAAGGAGTGATAAAAGCTAAGTTTGACAGCAAAGGACAAAGCGTTGGCGAACACAGAAAAAATTTGACCGTCACTGCCAACACCGGTCAGAACATATATCTCAATTTTAAGGTGAACGTTTCACCACAATCATAACTACTAACTCAAACCACAAACATGTATTTATTACAAGCAGGAGGCGCAGGTTCTTTCCAATTCATTTTTTTAGGATTAATGATCCTTGTGTTCTGGCTTTTCTTTATCAGGCCGCAGGCAAAAAAAGCAAAAACACAAAAGCTGTTTATTGAAAACTTACAAAAGGGCGATAAGATTGTGACAATAGCCGGCATACACGGCAGCATTAATCGTGTAAATGAAGATGGTACCGTAAGCATGGAAATAAACCCGGGCAGCTACATAAAAATTGAACGCAGTGCCATTTCAATGGAGTGGACAAACCAGATAAACAAGCCGGTAGTTGCAACGGTGGAGAAGAAGTAATTTTTTCTGTGACACAAACCACAAATCCCGAAGCTTCGGGAAGTAAGGCACAAAGTTCCACTAAGCGATACCTGGTGTAGCCCGGTGCCCTTGAGATCTTGGTGGTTCACAAAAAAGTAAATGGAGGCAAGCCGTTCCCTGCATTACCCTGAATTTGTTGCAGCAAATTTTCTCCCCACTAATTAAATGGGGTGATTTAATTTCACGCCTAGTCGTTTTTAAAAACTATTCCCATCATGCCACTAAAAATTGGTTTAACCGGCGGTATGGGTTCGGGTAAAACTACAGTGGCAAAAATTTTTGAGCTACTGAATGTTCCGGTTTATTATGCCGACGAGGCATCGAAAAGATTATACCACACCAACGCAGAACTAAAAGCCGCTATCAAAAAAGAATTTGGTGATGATGTGTATGAAAACGAAGTGCTGAACAAATCGAAACTGGCTGAAATTGTTTTTGCTTCTGAAGAAAAACTGAAACTATTAAACGCCTTAGCCCACCCTCCTACTATCCACGACGCAGCCGAATGGATGCAAAAACAAACTGCTCCATATATCATTAAAGAAGCAGCCCTGCTTTTTGAAAGTGGTTCAAACAAAAACCTCGATTATGTTATTGGTGTTTACGCACCCGAGGCGTTACGCATTAAACGCGTAATGGAACGTGACGGCACCACCGAAGAACAGGTACGCCACCGCATGAACCGCCAAATGAATGAAGAAGAAAAAATGAAACGGTGTGATTTTATAATCACAAATGATGAAAAGGAATTGTTGCTGCCGCAGGTGCTCAATCTCAATAAAATATTATCGCAAAAGCAGCTAAATGCTTCAGTAAAATAAGTACGCCAACTTTGAACTTTCAACTACTTAAGTTTTCCCAACGCCTCCGCAATTCTACCAAACCCCTTCTCAATATTTTCCATACTGTTGGCAAACGAAATGCGAATACACTGCTCATCGCCAAAAGCCGAACCGGTAACTGTTGATACATGTGCCTTGTTCAGCAAATACATACAGAGATCATCGGCGTTGTTGATTGTTTCTTCGCCATCGGTTTTGCCAAAGTAAAAATCTACACAGGGGAACGCATAAAACGCACCACCGGGTTCCGCAAACCTAAAACCTTCCAGCCCTTTCATTAACTCCAGGGTTCTTGCGCGGCGGCGGGTAAATTCTTTTATCATTTGGTTGGTAGCATGCAGCGGCGAGGTAAGTGCAGTAATGGTGGCTTTTTGGGTAACTGCGTTGGCCCCACTTGTAAACTGACCCTGTAGTTTATCGCAGGCTTTTGCAATCTCCACCGGTGCGGCTATGTAGCCTAAACGCCAGCCCGTCATGGCAAAACCTTTACTCAAACCATTGATGATAACGGTGCGGTCCTTCAGGTATTCAAACTGAGCAATACTCTGGTGCTGGCCAGTGTAATTGATGTACTCATAAATTTCATCGGAAACGATAACAACCTGCGGATGTTTTTTAAAAACCTTTGCCAGCCCTTCCAATTCGTTTTTTGAGTAAACTGATCCACTGGGATTGCAGGGCGATGAAAAAATAAAAAGTTTTGTTTTTGGTGTGATAGTCGCTTCTAATTGTGCGGGTGTTATTTTGTACTCACTTTCCAGCGAGGTTTTTAATCGTTTTGAAACCCCTTGTGCAATTTGTACCAGCGCCTCGTAAGTAACCCAAAACGGAGTGGGAATAATTACTTCATCGCCCACATCAACCACGCTTAAAATTACATTGGCCAAACTTTGTTTGGCACCGGTGGATACTACAATGTTTTCGGGTTTGTAGCTAAGCTTGTTATCTCTTTCAAACTTTTCGCAAATGGCTTCCCGCACATCCAAAAACCCCGACACGGGTGAATAGTGACTCCAGTTTTCATCAACCGCTTTTTTGGCTGCTTCTTTTATATGCTGTGGCGTATCAAAGTCGGGTTCGCCCAAGCTCAGGTCAATAATGTCTAAACCCTTTGCCCTTAACTCGCGGCCCAATTTGGCCATGCGTAAAGTTTCCGGTTCACTAAATCTATTGAGCAGAGAGGATAATTGCATGCAGTAGTTTTATAAGCCGGCAAAAATAAGGCTATTGATTGTATTGAAATTTAAAGCGGGACAGATCAGGTTGGAAAATTTTTTTTCTTTTCAATTCATAATCATAAATAACCTTGCCTAAATTTTTCATGAATGGAAATCCCACCGCATCGTAATCATATTTATCATCGTTGAAAATGCCATCGCTATTGCAGTAAATAGTTGCGCTTAATAAAAACTCCACGCCGTTTGCAAAATCAACTATGTATGCCGCATCGGTTAAAAAGCCATAGGCATCGCCCACCTTATTAAAAATGCGGAGGTTTTTATTTTCAATTGCTCCGCCGCCACCAAACAAAAGAAATTTTACATAGGCATCGCTATAGCTGCTGTCGTATTGTGGATGAGCCGATTCCTTTGGCATCATGGACATATGGCGGTATAAAAAATCGTAGTCGTTAGGGGTTAGGGTAAATCTTTGTTTTTCCTCAACAGCTTCCGGAAAAATTACCGCCGTCAGCATGTTATGCAAATCGGCCAGGGGCAGCCTGTTTTTCCTTGAAAAATCAAATGGCCTCTGTACTAATTGATCGGCGCTGTAGTATCCTGTTCCTAAGGAGGTGCGTCGTTCATGGAAAAGTAAATTGCTTTTTTGCACTGGCTTTCTGTATATGAGTTGCGAATCGTCGTCGTAAAAATTCACCGCGTTGCTGATTCGGTTTTCTTCTTCCGAAACGGGCAAACTAAGGCGATGAAGAATTTGTACGCTATCGTACCCCATGTTCTGCAGTGTGTTATTAATGTACTCCTGCCCCAAAAACTCATACAGCCTGTTAGACGCATCGTTATCGCTGGCTAAAAAAATTTTTTTTATGTAGTGGGCAATTGTTGGCCGCCCATCGGCCGCTGAGGGATCGTTGACCACCGCGGTTAACTTTTCACCGGCGGCCTCAGTAATCATAGTTGTGTTTGATGATAACCCCGCAACCTTTAACTCGTTTATTTTTTGCAGGGCCAGAAATGCAATAGGCATTTTAACCGTTGACGCAGGGTAAAAATATTGGTTGGGGTTGAGGTTATAGAAATGATGATCAAAACTGGGGCGGTTAGTTTTATCGCGGTTGATTTGGGTGTAGATAATCTGCACATTGAATGCCTCCGGCGTTTTAGAAATTTGGCCAAAGTACTGCGGGTGAGAATGCAACAAGTTGCTCACAAACGAATCGGTAACGGGCATTTTTGTGGAACCGGCTTTTAGAATTGAAGAAACGGTTGTAGATGTTCTAGCTCCACTACAGGCCATTTGTAAAAACCAGCCGGCAATACCGGCAAGAAGCACAACCTTAAATTTCATAAGCCAACAAAACTGTAAATGCCTGTCAACAGCCATTTTCAGCCGTTTAAATGGAGCATAATTGAAGGTTGAAATTAGGTCGAAAAAACTATCTTTGCCCACTTCTAAAAAAAAAACCTGTATGCAACTAAAAGGCTTAGTCCGCTTTTTTACTATTCTGCTCATCCTTTATTCTATTTACGAACTTTCGTTTACCTGGGTGGTGCGCAGCCATGAAAACAAAATGGAGGCAAGAGCAAAAAGCTATGTTTCCAAAATCGCCCCAACTGCTTCTGCCGAAGTAAAAGATTCGCTGACAAAACTCCGCCTGAGAAGATTACTGGACAGTACTAAAGAGGTTACCGTTCATTATAGCTTTATGGGCCCGGTTTCGTACCAAAAAGCCAAAGCTGAAGAGTTGAATCTTGGTCTTGATTTGCAAGGCGGTATAAACGTAACCATGGAAGTGGAAATGGCGGGTTTAATCCGTTCCATGGCCAACAATTCGAAAGACCCCAACTTTTTAAAGGCCATTGAAACAGCCAATGCAAGAAAGGCCAATAGCAGCGCCGATTTTGTAACCCTGTTTGTGGAAGAATACCAAAAGCTTGTACCCAACGGCAGGCTTGCTTCTTTATTTGCTACAGCCAACCAGGATCGTATAAAAATTGGTGACAACGATGCCACTGTTATCAGTGAGATAAGGAAAGAATCGAACAATGCATTTGACAGAACGCTGGAAATACTGCGCAACCGTATTGACCAATTTGGTGTAGCGCAGCCCACCATCAATCCAAATAAAGAAAGGCAGACCATTACGGTGGAGCTGCCCGGCCTTCAGGACAGGGAGCGTGTAAGAAAGCAATTGCAATCATCGGCTAACCTGCAGTTTTGGGAGGTTTATAAGTTTGAAGAAATGCAAAACCAGTGGGCTGCTGCCGACAAAGCGTATGCTGCTTTGGTAAGCGGCGGTAGTGCCAATGCCACGCCTGATACGACCAGAACGGATACGGCAGGCCTTGCCGCCGGAGGGATAAAGGACACCGGTGTGATAATGTCTCAAAGAACCCCTACAGCCGCAAAAAAAGACACCAACCTCGCCAACCAACGGTCGTTATTTAAAGATTTTTTTGTGGCTGGCCAGGGAATGGTTACACCTATAAATGATACAGCTGCCCTTCGGGAATACTTAAACAGGGAAGAGATCAGGAGCGTTTTCCCCCCCGATGCAAAGTTTGCTTTTGGCATTGCCCCTCGTGATAAGAGTAATAAAATAGCCAAGTTTGTACCGCTGTATATTTTAAAAACAAACGGTAGCGATAAACCGCCAATGGAAGGCGGTGTTGTAACCGATGCAACAGCAACCTTTGATCAATTTGGCAAACCGGCCGTTTCTATGCGCACTAACACTACTGGCAGCCGCCAGTGGGAGGCCCTTACCCGCAGAAGCTACGAACAAAAACGCCCCATCGCTATTGTATTAGATGATGTGGTTTATTCGGCTCCCGTTGCCAACAATGGCCCAATCACCGGTGGCAGCACAGAAATTTCGGGCGACTTTACCGCCGAAGAATCGAACGACCTTGCCAGCCTGTTGAAAATTGGTAAACTGCCAACCCCGGCGAAAATCGTACAGGAGCAGGTGGTTGGACCAACACTTGGCGCCGATGCTATACAAGGTGGTGTGCTGGCTTTTTCCATCGCCTTTATTGTAATTTTTTTACTGATGCTGGTTTATTATAACACCAGCGGATGGGTGGCCAACATTGCCCTTATACTCAACCTTCTTTTTACTATTGGTGTATTAACAGGTTTAGGTGCCACGTTAACGGCACCTGGCATTGCCGGTTTGGTATTAACCATTGGTATGGCGGTTGACACCAACGTAATTATTTACGAGCGGATCAAAGAAGAACTGACCAAGGGCAAAACGTACATAGCCGCGGTAAATGAGGGGTATAAACGAAGTTTACCCCCGGTGCTTGATGCACACGTAACCACTTTGCTCACCGCCATCATACTTTTTTCATTTGGATTAGGGCCGGTAAAAGGTTTTGCCACTACGCAAATCATTGGTATCCTGCTTTCGTTATTCTGCGGAATTTTAGTAAGCCGCTGGGTTACCGATTGGTTTACCAACAAAAAGAAACACCTCGAATATTTTACACCCATCTCCCGCCGCATTTTCAAACATGCCAACTTTAAATTTATCGAGTACAGAAAAGTGGCGTATATCATTTCGTTTGTTGTATTGGCATTAGGCATTGGTGCGGTTATTCATGGTTTTGACGAAGGGGTTGAATTTAAAGGTGGCCGCAGTTACGTGGTTGCCTTTGATAAAGCGCCGAACATTGAACAAATACGCAACGACCTGGCAGCGGCTTTTGGCGAAGCACCAG
Organism: Chitinophagales bacterium; assembly: GCA_031425835.1. Taxonomy (GTDB): domain Bacteria; phylum Bacteroidota; class Bacteroidia; order Chitinophagales; family Chitinophagaceae; genus Flavisolibacter. The sequence continues at coordinate 7,767 of JANPKD010000047.1, read as the reverse complement.
TTATTAAAACCATCGGTGGCGAAAATCAGCTGGACATCACCACTTCTTACCAAATAGAGAGCAATGCACCGGGTGTTGATTCAGTTGTAAAAAGCAAATTGCACGAGGGTTTGCGCAATCACTTACCTGCAGGAACAACGTTTGCAACCTTCGACCAGGCAAATGAAATTGGTTCTACAACGGTATTGCCCACCATTTCCGACGACTTGAAGAAAGGCGCCATCAAGGCCACCATCTTCTCCATCTTCATTATTTGTTTTTACATTTTTATTCGCTTTCGCGATTGGAGATATTCTTTGGGAACCATCGTTGCATTGTTGCACGACGTGCTGGTTACACTGGCAGTGTTCTCCTTCCTAAAAGATATCGTGCCCTTCCCGTTGGAGTTAGATCAACATTTTATCGCCGCCATTCTTACCGTAATTGGTTTCTCCATGAACGACACAGTAATTGTATTCGACAGGATAAGAGAGTACAGCAAAATAATGGTTGGTCAGCCTAAGGAAGTTATTATCAACAAGGCCATTAATGAAACATTGAGCCGCACCATTATGACGTCGCTCACCGTGTTTTTAACCATCCTCATTTTATTTATTTTCGGTGGCGAAGTAACAAAAGGTTTTGCCTTTGCTATGTTGATTGGTGTAGTAACCGGAACCTATTCATCCATATTTGTAGCCGCGCCAATATTGGTTGATTTAGGTAGCAAAAAAGGATTGGGCAGAAGCGAAAATCCTTCAACAAATAAAGAGGTAACAAAAGCAAAACCCGCAACGGTGTAATTGGATTTTGTTTCAGAAATAAAAAAGAGCTTTCGTAATTGAAGGCTCTTTTTTTTATTAGTAGGTTCTCTTACAAATCTGGGAAGTTTTAAAAACCGCCGAAGTCTTGTAGAGACTTACACTGCAAACGAAGTACCGCAACCGCAGGTGCTTGAAGCATTCGGATTTTTGAAAATAAAACCACGGCTGTTTAATCCACCCTGCCAGTCAATTTCCATTTGGTATAGATAAAGCTCATGCGCTTTTTGCATGATGAACGAAAGGTCTTCAAAATTATATTCGGCATCGCCATCCTTTATTTCATCAAATTCAAGTACGTAGGTCATGCCCGAACAGCCGCCACCCTTTACGCCAATGCGCAAATGTTTGTTGTTATCAAAACCGGTTTCATTCATCAACCTTTTTATTTCAGCAACGGCATTTGCAGTAAATGCTACAGGCGATTGTGTCATTGTTTCCATCAGGCGAAGTTATTTAATCGAATCAAAGAGTTGGAATGGAATATTATTTTTAACGAAGCGACTAACCTGGCAGCTTCTAAACTTGTGTTCATTTAAACTTTTGCCTTTATCTTTCTACGTCTGCCTTTCCACTATTTTTGCTGCTTATTTAAATAACATTCATGGATTCAACCACAGTTGCTCTTGGCCTTTCTATCATAGCTTTTCTTACCTCGGCTTTTGTTTTTTTTCAGTTGCGGGATGCCAAAACACCAACGGAGCAAACCATATCAATTACAAAGCCTTTGCAGTTGCAAGCTTATGAAAGGCTGGTATTGCTGTGCGAAAGAATTGCCTTGCCCAATTTAATAAGCCGTGTAAGCCAGCCCAATTTATCGGTAGCGGAAATGCAGGTATTTTTAGTGGAAAGCATCAAGCAGGAGTTTGAATACAATGCCACGCAACAAATCTATGTAAGCCAAACAGCGTGGGAAGCAGTAAGAAATTTAAGAGATCAAAATCTGCTATTGATTAACTCTATTTCAAAATCTCTTTCGCCCAATGCAAAAGCCAGCGATTTAAATCGCACCATTATTGAAGCCATCATGCAGGAAGAACGTGCCGCCCTGCATACTTTTACTACCGACACAGTAAATGCTGAGGCAAAAAAAATCATGTAACTCAATGAGCCAAAAGAAACTATTTACCGATTCGGAAATAGAAATAAATCCGCTCTATACAGCAGCCGATGTAGCAGGCATTCCATTAAACGAAATGCCGGGCGAAATGCCCTTTACCCGGGGCGTACAAAAAGATATGTATCGGGGCAAGCTGTGGACCATGCGCCAGTATGCAGGTTTTTCCACCGCAGAGGAAAGCAACAAACGTTATCACTACCTACTCTCGCAAGGCGTTATGGGTTTAAGTGTTGCATTTGATTTGCCCACACAAATTGGTTACGACAGCGATCATGCTTTATCGGAAGGTGAAGTAGGAAAAGTTGGTGTTGCCATTGATTCGATACACGATATTGAAACGCTGTTCAAAAACATTAACCTTGAAACCGTATCAAGCTCCATGACCATAAATGCAACCGCATTTATTTTGCTGGCATTTTATGTGGCGCAGGCAAAAAAACAAGGAGCCGATTTAAAAAAAATAACCGGCACCATTCAAAACGATATTTTGAAAGAGTATGCCGCACGTGGCACTTACATCTACCCCCCAAAACCATCCATGCGCATCATCACCGATATTTTTGAGTGGTGCGCAAACGATTTGCCGAAATGGAATACCATCTCCATTTCGGGGTACCATATACGGGAAGCAGGCAGCACCGCCGTGCAGGAGATTGCCTTTACATTATGTAATGGCAAGGCCTATGTGCAGGCTGCAAAACAAAAAGGTTTGGATATAAATGTTTTTGGAAAGCGGTTGTCCTTCTTTTTTAACGCACACAATAATTTGTTTGAAGAAGTGGCCAAGTTTCGGGCTGCCCGGCGAATGTGGGCGAAAATGATGAAGGAATTGGGCGCCACTGATCAAAAAGCAATGATGTTGCGCTTTCATACTCAAACCGGTGGCAGCACTTTAACGGCGCAGCAACCCCTCAATAATATTTCGAGAGTAACCATCCAAACGCTGGCTGCGGTGCTTGGCGGCACACAATCATTACATACTAACGGTTACGACGAAGCGCTAAGTTTACCCACCGAGGAAGCAGCGAGAATTGCTTTGCGAACACAACAAATTGTAGCCTTTGAAAGTGGTGCACCTGATACCGTTGATCCATTGGCGGGATCGTATTTTGTGGAAGCACTGACAAATGAAGTTGAAAAAAAATCCTGGGAGCTAATTGAAAAAATTGATGCAATGGGTGGTAGTGTACCGGCTATTGAACAGGGCTTTATGCAAAATGAAATTGCCCGTAGCGCCTATCAATACCAGCAAGGAATAGAAAGTGGCAAAAAAATTATTGTTGGGTTAAACAAATACGCCGTGGAAAAGGAATTGCCCATTCCGGGCTTTACAATCGATGACAGTATACGGGAGCAGCAAACCAAAAAATTAAAAGCACTAAAAGACCAACGTGAGGACGAGCAGGTAAAAAATTGTCTAGGTATCATCAGGCAGAAAGCGGTTGACAACGAAAATTTAATGCCCGCAGTAATTGATGCTGTAGAAAATTATTGCACCCTTGGAGAAATTGCAGATGAACTAAGAGCTGTTTTTGGAGAGTATAAACAGTAGTGGTTTGAAGGTTGGGTTTTTTGCGTTGATTTGCCCACCCAAAACACTAACACACTTCTTTATCTTTTTTCGTGATTCCGCCTTTTGCCTACCATGTATTTTTCAAAAAATGCCTCGCATTTCAATACTTCAATTTTTGAAAAGTGAAAATCTTCTGTGTTCTCAGTAACGATACAATCGCATTTTGAATCTATTGCTGAATAGTACTCAAGCCCATCTTCAAAATCAAGGATGGTTTTGTTTTTTAAAGTAAGGCTCACCACATTTTCCTTTGCTTCAGCAATTTTAATATGCCTGCAGAGGATGTCAATCTTTTGTTTTGCTTTTTCCGCCCGGCATTTTTTTTCAACAAAATAAAAAGCAATTGCTAAGCAAATTGGAGAACTATAAATTTCAAAACCTGTAGAAGAGGCGAGGGAAATGATGCGGGAGGAATAGGTAAACAGCGGGTACTCCTTATTTAATACGGAAACGATAACGTTGGCATCGGCAAAAATTTTCATTTCTGCGATTTGTAGAACTCATCTTTCGAGGCTTTGCGGGTGCGCCCCTTTGTTTGATAAACGGCCTCCCCCTCTGCAAGTTGGTTAACCCAACTTGCTATAGGAAAATCTTCCATGGAGGCGTATTCTTTAGTTGTTACTTTTTTCAGCATAAATTCAATCAACCGCGACAAGCTGATGTTGTTTTCCTCGGCATAACGTTTGCCCCTTGCAATAACTTTTTCATCAAAGCTTAAAGTAATTTTTGCGTCCATGCCGCTAAGATAAATAATTATACGACAAGAACAATTATTTTGTACGTATAACTTCTCCTTAAAAAAAACCTTCCCCATGAGGAAGGCTGCAAAAAAAATTCTCGCTAAACTATTGCCTGCTTTTTGCAATGGCATCCACCGAATCTTTATGCATCTGCAGGGTAGGCAAAATTTTAGCGGCCCAGTTTCTTAAATCCGCATCAGTAGCACTATTGGCTGCTTTTGTAAATTCACTTATGTCTTTCCGATGATCGTCCTGCATCATTTTTATGTAGTGATTATCAAGCGCCTTACCGGTCATTTTACGCATTGCTTCCACATGCGATCGCATGGTTCCACTTAAAGAATCGGGCAGCATTAAGCCTTTGGCAGCGGCTAAACTTTTTAATTCAGCATTTGCCCGTCCATGATCTTTAACCATCATTGATCCAAAATCTTTTACTCGCTTACCCAGTGCATTTTGCTCTGCAATTTTCCCTGCCTCTACTTCCATCATTCCACCCATTGCCGCCTTCATTACAAATGTTGAATCGCTACTGTTGAGGGGAATAGCATTTGTAGCAGGTTGGGTGTCCGGGTTTGTTGTCAATGGGTCTGCGTCCATTTTAATTGAATCGGTGGTTGTAGTGGTAATTGAATCGGTTGTGGCTGTTTCGTTATTACACGACCATAAAAAAGAACCCGCAAAGAATGCTGCGGCAGCGAAAAAAATATTTTTCATAAAAAGGTTTTGGTTGATTAATGAAAAATTTATGCCAATGGGGCAGGTCAAAATTTAATGCATACTAAGACCAAGGGGATCAATATCGTAAGGGAAGATGCTGCTAAGAAGGGGGAAATTACTCGGCAAAATCCTATCGTTCAAACTCAGCAGTTCGTTCTAAGCATATCTGCACAAAAATCACAAACAAAAGTCTTCATGTGTTTTGCTGAGTTCAATACTTTTCTCACCTGCAAATGCATTTACTTTTTCTACAAAAGAAAAGTTGGTTATGATTGTTGAAATGGCATTGATATCATCGGCAAAAATTCTGTCCTCATTAGCAAAGCCCACCACATCTCTTACGTAATGATGTGCAAACTCTAACAGCGGACTGCTTTTTAAGGGCCGCCGAAATTCAATTGCCTGGCAGGCGCACATTAGTTCAATAGCAAGAATGAACTCAAGATTACCCAGCACCTCATTCAGTTTTCGGCCGCTGATGCTGCCCATGCTTACATGATCTTCCTGCCCAAGCGATGTAGGAATGGAATCGGCACTGGCCGGAAAACAGAGCGTTTTATTTTCTGTAACCAAAGCCGCAGTGGTGTATTGCGGAATCATAAAGCCACTATTCAACCCCACGTTCCTCATTAATAAAATGGGCAACCCCCATTTGCCCTCCAGCAACAAATAACACCTGCGGTCTGAAATATTTCCAATCTCGGAAGCGGCAAAGCAAGCATAGTCGAGCGGCAAGGCCAATGGCTGCCCGTGAAAATTTCCACCGCTGATGGTATCATCTTCCCCAAAAACAATTGGATTATCGGTTACCGAATTCATTTCAATTTCGGTGAGTTGTTTTAAATGCAGCCAACTGTTTCTTGATGCACCGTGTACCTGTGGCATGCAACGCAGCGAGTAGGGATCCTGCACCCTTCCGCAATCAACATGGCTTTGCATGATCTCCGAATTATGCAACAACAAACGCAGGCGTTGTGCTACTAAAATATTTCCCTGGTATGGACGGAGTTGATGTAACCTTTCATCGAACGGGGCTTTTGTTCCGGTTAATGCTTCTAAACTCATTGCGCCAATAATATCAGCAGCCTCTAAACAATTGTGCAGGCGTTGCACGGCTTTTATAGCGTAGCTCAAAATAAACTGCGTTCCATTTATCAATGCCAGTCCTTCTTTTGGACCTAATTGAATTGGCTGCATTTTAAATTTTTGCAGCAGTTGTTGTGCGGAATATTTTTTGTCCTCAAAAAAAACTTCTCCCAAACCAATTAATGGTAAAAACAAATGCGCCAAGGGGGCCAAATCACCTGAGGCACCAACACTACCTTTTTCGGGTACCACTGGAATAACATTGTTATCAATATGCCACAATATTCTTTCAATGGTTTGTAACTGCACCCCCGAAAAACCCTGCGCCAACGATTGCACTTTTGTAATCATCATCAGCTTTGCAATTTCCTGAGGCACAGGCTTGCCCACACCAACACTATGGCTCTGTAAAATTTTGTACTGCAGCAACGCGGTATCTGATTCATTAATTTTTGTGTTGGCCAAAATGCCAAAGCCGGTATTGATGCCGTAAACCGTTTTATTACTGCTAACCATTTGCTGCACAAAAGCACTGCTTTCATTTATTTTGCCGACGGTTTCAGCAGAAAGCTTTCCCTGCAACCCACCGTTGGCCAGCACCACAGCTTTTTGTACCGTGAGTTTTTCCTGTCCGTAGAAAAAATAATGTGCCATAATTAAGGAGCCGAAAATACCTTTTATCTTACACGAACAAGACACTGAACACCAGATTGTACCGTGGTGTGCTTAAGTTTTGGTGATTAATTTTTCAAACTCTTATCTTTGGCGCTTTCAAAAAAATAAAAGGCCCGGTAGCTCAGCTGAATAGAGCGGCAGCCTTCTAAGCTGTAGGTCATTGGTTTGAATCCAATCCGGGTCACATTGAACACTTGCTTTTTTTGCTGTTTGACAGGGAAAACCGCCACCAGAGCGGCTTTCCAAAATTGATTAGACACGGCGTACTTGGGTTTGTTACGCTTTAACAGGGGCGAATTCATAGCCGTTTTCATAGCCGCTGTTTTTTGGAGCTGTGTCTAAATCAAAGAATCATGATAACTGCAAAACTTTTCTTGCGTGCACCGAGGGCTGCAAAGTCCGGGACGGGTGTTCTGTACTTTTTAATTAATGCCGACAAAACCTTTTGGGTTTCTGCCGGCATTTCTATTTCTGTCATCGGATGGGATCCGCAAAAAGAAGATCTGCGACCGGCGTGTGCCGATTACCATTTCCTGAAACCGAAGATTAGCAACTACAAATTAAAATGCGATTTGTACCTGCAGCAGGTTAACCTGGGCGCATTGCAATTTTCGGAGTCGGGTTTTAAAACCGCTGTTCTCCATGGCCAGCTCGATGATGTGCAAAACCCTACCCTGGTAAAATTGTTTGCACAGTTCTACGATGTAAAAACAATTTGCTACAAACGCAAGCAACATTATGACATAGTGGTGGCGGAGCTGAATACACTGAAGCCAGGGTGCCGGCTTAGTCACGTTGATCATAGCCTCATGATGCGTTATGAAAAATTTTTACTGAACAAAGGCAATTGCAAAAACACCATTAATGGCAAGGTGCGAAAAGTGAAAGCCCTGGTACATTTTGCACAGGACATAAAAATTATAAAGGATGATATACTTCAGTCTGTTTTCCCACTTTTATCTTCAGCTCCTGCTGAGCATCTATCAACAGTTCTACACTTTTTACTTCATTTTGCAACGACGGAAAATGTTGAAGAGGTTGTTGTTGTTATTG
>JANPKD010000046.1:0-29804 GCA_031425835.1 Chitinophagales bacterium | reverse complement strand
CCGGAACAAGCAATTCAAAAATTTTGAATGAAGGTTACGAATCGAATGCTAAAATGTTTGAGTTAGAAATGAAGGTGTATAGAGAGATGGATAAAAATTACACTCCTGAAAAAGAAGCAAAGCGAAGAAAATGGTTTGAAGAAGACCAAGAGAAATTAAAAAAAAGTAAGAGCAAAATAACACCTGATGGTGCGGCCGCAAAAGAAGTGATACTTCAATATTTAAAAAAGCCGCAAGAATGGCTTAACAAAAGTGTAAAAAGATTTTACCATAATTATTATTCCAATACGGTAGCAGGAGTTACTGATTTTTTTGAGAGCTTAGATAAAATTCGAATGAATGGAGTTGGCGAGATAGAAGAAGAAACGGAAGAACAAATTGTTACGATCAATCCCGGCTATTTTAATAAAACACTGAGCAGCGATGTGCCACAAGTAATAATGGTGCATTTACGGGGTGGTTCCTATCCTCACATGCAAAAAGTTGCCACCCTGGTAAAAAATGCCCGTGCATTGGGTCCTTTAGAAGCTGTGTTAAATCCCGCCAAGGCTGCATTACCAGGAGTGGCTTCAACTGAAATTCCATCAACTTATACATTTAACTATTTACCAAAACTAAAAACACTTACGCCGTTAAAAGTGCCGGTCGGTATGAAACCTTCTGTCATTCCAAGTACAGCTAATTACAATAATGTAGCGTCGGCTGCGGCACTCAATTTTACTTTACCACCACTTTCTGCAAAACTCAACCAGTTACCACAATTGGCAACTACAGAAAGTTATCCGGCTTACATACACCAACTGCACACCGCTATTGCAAACGCATTAAAACCCAATGAAAAAAAGAGAGCCGATGATTATTTGAAGAACAAAAAAATTACACCATCAAAACAAATAAGCATTACAGGATTGTCTGCCTGGCTGCAAAATGCTCCGGCTGCAAGTTTGTATTTGCATAGTAAAGCAGTAACTACTAATTCATCCGATGCCTTATCCGCAAATAATTTTGCCGCTTTTTTAATCATGGGTGGGCTACCCGAAAAAGCTGTTCCGATTTTAGAATACTGGAACAGGCAAAAACCAGGTGAAGCAACTTTGTTAAGTAATTTGGGTAATGCATACTACCGTTTAGGCGATGTAAATAAAGCCATGCAATACATGTTACAATGTGTACAGCATGATACGTTGAACCCTATAGCCAATAAAATACTGTGCGTGTTGTATCTAAAAAAAGGCGATGTAAAAAAGGCCGAAGAACATGCAACAAAATCACTAGCTGCTTCGCACGACCAGGAGGTTGAAAAAATTCTGCGCCAACTAAATAAAAAAGCAAAGCCGGGTGAAGTAATGACCCGTTATCACAAAAATGAATTTCCGCTGCTCAAAAGGATAAAGATGCCAGCCATGCCGGCCAGCCTTGATGACATGGAGTTTTTTGCCGCAAGCCTGGAAGCCGAGAAAAAATCTGTTGATAATACCATTGCGGCCATTCAAGCAAAACTGCCAGTTACAAATGAAGATGCAAACCAACGCTTACTTATGACTGGTTTACGAAAGGGCATTTCTCCGTTACAGATAAAAGCCCAGTCCATCATTATGGATGCCATGGAAATGTATAGGAAAGATGCCATCAGCGAAGCCGATGTTTTTAAATTTTACCTGAGTAAAATTTCAACCGCACATAGCGCCAACGTAAAGGCCATCATAAAAAAATATGCACCTAAGCTTAATAGCCTTGAAGGTGGAGAAGCAGGAAGCGAGGACGCAATCGCCGCAATTGAATTAACTAAATGCAAAGAATTAAATGAAGCACATGGAAAATACCTGAACGAACTTTCACCATTGGTAAATGAGTATGTGCAAAGGCAGGAATATATTTCACGCAGGTATTACCGCGACTATGCCAACTGGGCCCCGTACTGGATGCCGCAGGCAGCAGGCAGTTTTTTATCCGTGCAAATGGATTACCTGAAAGACATTAGCAATCTGCTCGGGGAGTATAAATTAATAAGCAAACAGCAATGTACGTTTGATGAAATAGCACTGGAGAAAAAAGGTTTTGTACTAAAAGAATGGGAGGATGAGTACTGTGCCAACTTCAAAGGCAAAGTTGGATTAATGGTTGCCACAATTACCTGGACGTGCAACTCCTGGGGCTTAGAAGGTGGCGAAGGAATTGTGTTGGAGTTGGAAGCCAGTTATAACGATGATGGTTCGTTTGATGAATTTACCGTTGGTGGAGGCTTGGGCGAATCGTTTCATGTTGGTGGCATGGGTGCATTAGAAATTGAAGCAGGCACCTCGATAAAAGAATTTATAAAAATTGGAAAGAACCCCTCAACCGGCAAATGGCAGGTAAACGATTTTGGAATGAAAGCAGATGCTACCGTTGAAGCGGCACTTGGGCCATTGAAAGGGGAAGTGAAAATTGCCGAAGTATCGGTGGCTGTGAACGCTGGTGTACAGGTGAGCGGTAGCCTGCCTGAGGCAGTCATAATCCTGGGCAGGTAGCCGCTGCGTAGATGGGCAGCCGAAGTTTAATTGGATGGCGCCCCGTAATCAGCTGACACCTAAAAAGGAAAGCTTGCTTACTGTCTATATAATGCAAAAAACCGCCCACAGCAGGTGAAAGTGGTTAATATTTCGACGACCCCCTGGCATTTCATTTACACACTCTGGCTCTCACACTGCGACAAGTGATACCCTTGAGCAAATCTGGCTCAGTTGACATCGCCTCTACGGGTAAACATGAATGCCGTGCTGATGAAACACAATTTTTCTGCTTTGCAAAGGAATACGGCAGTTGGCCGGAAAAATTAAACTGAAAAAAACTTAGTTGGATGTGTTGATTTGTTCAACGCGCAGTTGAATAAATTCTGCAGGCTTATTAGGTGCAATGCCAGCGATCAAGATCATTTTTTTGCCGGCAATATCCGCAGCATTCATCGTTGTCGCATCCATACGAATGAAATAAGCTTGTTCTTTTGAAGTGCCCAAGAGGTTTCCGTTTTGGAAGTGTGTCATCATTACCTCATCAGCTTCCTGTTTAATTTTTGTCCAGGTGGCTGTGGTGTTTGCAAGATGGCAATTCGCTGCTACAATCTTTGTCAACTCCTTTTCAATAGTTGCCGCAATGGAAGGCGCGGCCACACTTTTATTGCCTCTGCTAGTTTTATTAAGGGTGGTTTTAACTGGCGTAGAATCTTTTAACAGCTCCTTTTTTTTCTGTGCCGCAACCGCTGTGTGCATTGCTATAAAAAGGAAAAACAGGATGAATTTCATACAATGGTTTTGATGTTCACCCAAATCTACAAAGTGATATCAACTACAATCCCCCCTTTTTAAGGGATTGTACCAGGTTGCGTGCCGTAATAATTTTAGCAGTCGCTAAAAATAAAAATTCCCTTTTTTACAGGATGCTCTCCAACCGCCGCTAACAATAGTTTTAGTGCAGAAAAATCACTTCATGAAAAAAGCTTTGCTGATTTTAATTTTATGTGCTGTTGCCGTACTATCCTTTGCCCAGCAAGAAACCTTCGACGTTATAACTTACTCTGCACCCAATGGATGGAAAAAAGAGGCAGGTGAAAGTACAGTCAGTTACACCCTCTTCAATAACAAAAACAATAGCTGGTGCCGTATTAACCTTGTAAAAAGCACCGTCAGCAAAGGCAGTATTGAAAAGGATTTTGAAAGCGAATGGCAGGAAATGGTGGTAAAAAGTTATCAACCTGCAACCGCACCGCAAACAAACGAAATACAGGAAGTAAATGGCTGGAAAACAAAAGCAGGTGGTGCAGTATTTACTTCGAATGGCAGTCAGGCAATGGTATTTCTTACAACAGCTACGGGATTTAACCGTTGCGCAAGTATAATAGCTACCACCAACAGCCAGGAGTATTTAAAAAATATAGAAACAATACTGGCATCAATTACTTTAATAAAAATTGAAGCAGTTACAATACCACAGGCAATAGCCAACAACGACAAAAACTCAATCACTGGCACTTGGAGTGCATATGCAAGTGACAGTTCAAACTACCGCATTCAGAACGGTATTGTCAATTACACTACCAGGCAATACACTTTCAACAACGATGGTACTTATATTTTTGTAAGTAAAACCTTTGACCCTTTAGTTAGTAATATCCTTTTGGGTAAGGAAAACGGTGTCTTTGAAATGAGTGCAGGTATGGTTACCATTACCCCAAAAAAAAGTGTGCTTGAAGCCTGGAGTAAAAAAAACGACAGAGATGAGTGGGGCAAATTAATCAACTCGCAAAACAGCACATTAGAGAAAGTAGCATACCGCATTACCAAACATTATTTTGAAGGCACAAAAAACTGGAATCTGGTAATGCAGGCGGATAAACCAACTAAACGAGATGGTCCGCACAGCAACAATAAAACCTTTACCAATGCCTGGTATTATGGTACTATTTCGTTTAATAAAAAGATCATTGAATTACCACCCGGGAAAAAAATAATTTCACCAGAAACCGCACCACTAACTACGGTTAACAATACAGGTATTGTTGGTTCATGGGGTGTAGCCACTACTATGGCATCAGCCTATATGATGAATGTTAGCGAAGGCAGCATCACTACTCAATACACTTTCAACAACAATGGCACCTATAGTTTCTACATCAAAACATTCCAGTATCAGTTAGATAAATTGTTATTGACAAGAGAAACGGGCACTTATCAAACGAACGGTAATTCGCTTACGGTAACTCCGCAAAAATCGGTGGTAGAAGCATGGAGCCGGAAAGATGGCACGGATAATTGGGGCAGGCTGTTATCAACTAGTAAAGCAGATTTGGAAAAGGTAAGTTATACATTCAGTATAGAAAATTTTGGCTTAGGTAATGTGCTTATTTTAAAAGCAGGTAAACCAACAAAAAGGGATGGCAATTTCAACAACAGTGCTAAAGATGCCTGGTTTTATCCTGCCACATCAGGTGTTAATTTCCTTTTACCGCCGAACTAATAAAAGGGAGCTAAACAATTAATAGAGGCGCATTGATGATTTAACCCGCACTGTTCATTACAAATACCTGTAGCAATAAAAATCTTGTATCAAACTCACCGTTCTATACCAACAGGCAACTGCAAAACATGTAGCTCACTATTGCCTAAAAAACAAACACCGCTTCATTATTGCCACTGCATGCAAACACTATAAAAATCCTGTTTTTACGGGATTGTTGCAATGAGTTATTGCCAATACTTTCACTGTTGTAAAGCCGGCATTTGCTAAATGCACCGCACTATAAAAATTTCTAAAATTCTAAACCATAATAAAATGAAAGTCCTCATCGCATTCATTCTGGTTGTTGTTTGTTTCAGCAATGCACAAGCGCAGCTTTTAAAAAAATTAAAACAAAAAACAGAAGAAGCTACTGACAAGGTTATTGATAAGTCGCTGGAAAAGAAACAAACCGACGATAAAGAAAAAACAGTTGCCACCGAAAACAACAACACAAGTGACAACAAAGCAGCCGCGGCACCCGGCAATTTAAAAGTCTACAGCAAGTTTGATTTTGTACCTGGCACCACCATTTTGCATTTCGACAATTTTGAGAAAGACAACATTGGCGAAACGCCATTGGGCTGGATCACCAGTTCATCTGCAGAATTAGTGAACATTGACGGACTGGAAGGCAACTGGATAAAGTTAGCATCAACCAGCTCCAAACACATTACCCGCAGCAAAAAACAAAGTTGGGGCAACAATTTTACTATTGAGTTTGATGTGCTCCTGGTAAAAAATGATTACGACCCCCGCATTGATTTTACGCTTATCAACACGGGTGGAAACCTGGTAACCGACGAAGCAATTTTGCGAAGCGGCAAACAAGTATTGTATGTAGGTGCCATCCTGGGCGATGGTGGAAAGAAAACAAGAGTATCGCTATCCAGCAATATAGATGGTTACAAAACTATTTCCGACCGCATGTCGGAAAGCCTTGAATACAACAACACCACGCCGGTGCATGTAAGCATTTGTGTACAGGGCAAGCGGTTTCGTTTTTGGTGGAATGAAAAAAAGGTTTTTGATCTTCAGGCAGTAAACGAACAATACCTGCCCAATCAGTTTGGATTTGCTTTTGGTAGTGTTGGCGGCAGCGATTTTTATGTAAGCAACATTCGCATCGCCAAGGATGTACCCGACACCCGGGCTAAACTGGAAGAAGGAAAATTAATCAGCAACTTATTATTCTTCACAGGCACTGCTAAACTAAAACCAGAAAGCATGGGTGCATTGCTTGATGTAAGCAAGGTTTTGAAAGATGTAACCACACCGGTAAAAATTATTGGACATACCGACGGTGATGGCACGGATGAAGCCAACCAAAAACTTTCGCAGCAGAGGGCCGATGCAGTTAAAGAAATTTTGGTAAGCCAGTACAATGTTGATGAAAGCAAATTAACCACTGAAGGCCGCGGCGAAACACAACCCCTTGCCAACAATACTTCACCAGAAGGCAAAGCGCAAAACCGCAGGGTTGAATTTATTTTTAAAGCCGAAGCGGATAAATATGTTAAGCCTGCAGGTGTAGCAGTAGAAAATTCACAACCTGCTCCTAATAAAAAAACTGCTGCAACTTCGGATGACAAATCTCCGGGAGCAACCAGTACCAGCACCGTAAAACTTCAAAGTAAAATATTAAACACCAGTCTTCCGTATGCACAGATTATGAAAACCGGTGACAACAGTTTTACTTTTATTGCAAGCAAAGAAGAAGGGAACAGCAAAGAAAATTATTTTAAAATTGTGTTGCAATCCATAGCCACTACTTTAAAACCCGGCACGTATAATTTTACCGAGGTAAATAAAAAACAAGCGTTGTACGGCACAAAAAAATTCCCTGAAATTACCAACACAGAAGCCGTGTTGTATTATGGAGCCGCACAAAAACCGTACATCTACAGGTTTTCGCCCATTGTAGCCAACGCCCCAATGGCAAGTTTTGTAAGTGCCGATCTGGATAGAAAGTTACCAGCATTATCACCCAATAATAAATTGGTAATTGAAAAGATGGAAGATGGTAAAGCAAGTGGCTACTTCACCTTTGGCATAATGATACAGGGATTAAAACCTGTAACAAAAGGCGATGCCATGACGGAAACATTTACGGATGGATTTTCGGGTGAAATGAAATGCACTTTTACAAATGTGCCCGTTTACTGATGGCGTGTAGTACAATCAAATCGCCCAGCTCTTTTTGTCAACATGGGTAAAAAGCATCCTCTAAAATTAATGTCAACCAAAAATGAAAATTAAATTCTTACCACCATTACAATTACCAGCGTTTGCAATATTGTTATTGCTGGCTATAACAAATGCCTCGGCACAAAAAAAATTGGTTGCCGTTACCCAGTCGGCACTAACCGGTATTGCCCTTCCCGAAGGGAGCAAACATGATGGCAGGTTTTTAATGGAACTCTCAGGAAAAACATTGTTAGAACTGGAAACAAAAAAGGTAAACACCACGGTAACAAAAACCGAAATTCTTTATTTGCCCAGCACTGCCAACCCCGAAGAAATGGTTGACCGATTTACCACGGCAGGCTGGAACATCATTTCGGTTGATGGCGATGATAAATTTGTTTGGCTGCAAAAAGATAACCGCTATGTGATAACATATTTCTCCCTCGGCAAAAAACAACACGAACTCTATTTCGGCGAGGTTGGCAATGTGCCAGCAATAACTGTAGCTGCAAATACAAGTAACCAGCAACAACAACCGAATGCACAACAGCATACCGACACACAACAGCCACAACAGAACAATACCCAACATCAAACAGAAACACAACAACCGCAACAACCCAATCAGCAACAGCTTTTACAGAATAATAACGGGACACCACAAACCGGCTTTGCATTTTCCACTACCAACTTCGATGATGGCTGGACAAGCACCGTGCAGGAGGATTGGGTTGAAGTAACAAAGAATAATTTAAAAGTTTTGTTGCACTATCCAAAAGAGGGAACAGTTTTTCCCGCCGACCCTGATGTACTCACCAATGCCGCCTGGAATATTTTAGTGGCGCCCCGGTACAGTAGTTTAAAAAATTACAAAACCGCTTACATCAGCACTTTTAACCGGCCATACATCGGCATGGGGTATGCCAATGAAAATTCATCGGGAAAGGATGTTTTTATTGTGCTTTACAGGCAAGGCCAAACGGGATGGCTTGAATTTATAGCACCCGATAAAAACAGTTTTATACAGCAATACAAATTTGACCCCGAAACCATTCGATGGGATAGTGAGACTGATTTACTAAAACCATTGGAGCAAATGGTGAGCTACAACAAATTTGCTGTTGCAGCCACTGATTTTGATGGTACATGGACCAGCGATTTTACCGGCGTGCAACAACTCTACAATATTTACACGGGCAATTACGCAGGTATGAATATGCACCAGTCGAACCAGGAGTTTGTTTTCAATAATGGCAGTACGTACAACTGGAAATTGCTGGTGGTGAGTGGCATGGTGGGTAATGCAAAATTTGATCAGGTAAAATCATCCGGCACATTTTCATTGCTCAACAACTGGCAGGTTGGCTTTTCTGATATAGAAGGCAAACCAAAAAAGTACCACGCATTTTTCTCGTGCATTAAAGGAGCCAGGTTGTTGCACTTACTGGATGCAGACAGCCCGGGCAGTGGTATTTACGATGTGTATGGAAAAAAATAAATCACGATGAAAAGATTTCTCCCGATTATATCACTGCTGTTTTGTTCCAACTTATTTGCACAACAACAAAGTTTTGATCTGGCCACTTATACCCCACCCAAAAACTGGAAAAAAAAGACATCAGCAAATGCTGTTCAATTTTCTATAGAAAATAAAACAACAGGAACATATTGCTTAGTTACACTTTACAAATCGGTAGCCGCTACTGCCAATCCTAAAAACAATTTTAATTTGGCATGGACATCCATTGTAAAAGAAATGGTAACAGTTACCGCAACGCCGCAACTGCAACCATCAACAACAGATAAAGCCCGCCTGAATGACGCAGTCGGGCAGGGATGGGAGTTACAAAGCGGCTTCGCTCCTTTTGAAAGCAACGGAAATAATGGCATGGCCTTACTAGTAACATCATCAGGCTACAATAAAATGGTAACGCTACTGGTGCTTACCAATACCAGTGTTTACCAAAAAGAAGTGGATGGTTTTATTGCGTCAGTACATTTAAAAAAACCGGTGGCCACAAAAGAAAAAACGAACACGGCTACAACCACACCTGCTAAACCAGAAACTTCAACAGCAATTACAAAACAAACCGGTTTTGCATTTACCACTACCAATTTCGATGATGGATGGACAAGCACTGTGCAGGAAGACTGGGTGGAAGTGAAGAAAGGAAACATCAAAGTACTGATACATTACCCAAACAAAAATGCAGATGCCTATAATTCTGTGTTGTTGGATGGATTAAAAAACGCCTGGGATGTTTTGGTAGCACCACGGTATAGCAGCGCAAGCAACTTTGAATTTAAGCCGCTTACCGGCTGGCAGTCGATTGAGTTTGCAGAAGCCGATATGGTAGAAAAAGGAACAAACAAAACAGTGCATGTGGTTTTGTTTAAAATGAATTATTCTAACGGCAGTGGAAAATATTTAGAGTTTATTACGCCCAACAAATCAACTTTCGAAAATGAGTTTGGCCCATATCATCAAACAACCTACGGCTGGGAAAAAATGGAGGCCATGGCCAACTACAACAAATTCGCTGTAGCCGCTGGTGACCTTACAGGCAAATGGACGAACGATTTCTCCGGCATGACGCAGTATGTAAATGCCTACACGGGCAGAGATGCCGGCGCCAACACACATGCCTCCAACCAAAGTTTTGAATTTAGCGCAGGCAATACTTACAAATGGGATTTGGGTGTGGCCAGTGGTTTTGTTGGCAACATAAAATTTCAAAGTGCAAAAGCAACAGGCAAGTTTACAATGGTAAATAACTGGCAGGTAAATTTTAGCGACATAGAAGGCAAACCCAAAACATACAACATACAATTTGTCTGCATCAAAGGCGCAAGACTTTTATGGATTGGCGAAACGGGGTTTGGCAGGAAAGATTGACGAATGTTTATTTCAACAGCGGGATTTTTTTTAAATCAGTGAAACCAACAATCCACTTTCCAGATTGGCGTACTGCCTGCCGGCATTGCGGTTCTGTATCAACTTTTCACCGCCACATCCCTGTTCTCCATCTTATCCAGCTCAGATAAAATTCTATCGGCCTTTTCAAATGGTACGCCGTACTGATCACAAACTTCCTTCAGCCGATGTAGATAATTAAAATATAGCTCCACCTTCACCTCAATGTTAGAAGAATGTTTCAAATAGCTTTCTCCGGGCATAATCAACCGATAAACCCTCTGGTCTATCATTTGCAAATTTTGCGGGCATGCAAACCGTAAAATGGTGGAAGACATTGCTAAGTCGAACCCGTGTTTATTCAATAATTTTTTGAGTAGTACCCGTGCATCAAACTCAGAATACTTAGCCCGCAATGCATTTATGCCTGCAATTATCTCCTCGTCAACTTCCGGGTAACGGTTTGTTTTCCACAATACAATTTCGAAAACTGTTTGTTCTGTAAACTCGCCTTTGTGCGCATCTAACCTGGTTGTTAGGGCTGGTAAATAATTGTAAGCTGCTTCGGCTTCCGTAATTTTTTTTGTCCATTGTTCCTGGTCACCTTCCAGTTTTTTCAAATCATTTGTTTTCATAGTGGTTGTTTACTGCGCCAGCGATATACGCACCTGTACCCCAGCCCTTGTAGTAGTAATTGGCGCACTAGTCGCAATCTTCGGTATCACCCTGTTTTGTTCAAAATATAGTTTCACATTTACGCGGCTGTTCATTACATAATCAATTGATGGTGCCAGCCTGATCACTTTCTGGCCTGCTGTACCAAAGGCCGTATTCTGATCTAATTTGCTGTTTGCCGTAGCATCATCACGCAAACTAAAATCAAATCGCATGGTTACATCGTTGTCTAATTTTTTTCCCTTTTTTCCAATGCGGAAATTTTTGAAGATGGGTACTCCCCGTTGCCGCCAGTCAATACCAATGGTGTATTCCGTAGAGCGACTTTCCGCCAACTGGTAGTCAATCAAACTCAAACTTAAGGTTCTGCTTTTTTTGTATTCGAAGCGGGCCGAAAGCTGGTTGGTGAACGTCATATCAACACCCAGCAGCGGACTAAATTGTTCCGATATTGAAATGTTAGGCACTAAAAAATATGGTACATAATTTTTTGAATTACCAGTCGTGTCAATGAACGATGGATAACCAATGCGGAAGGGATCCTGGAACAAAAGCGCAGTGGTAAATGAGTTCATGCTAAGTGTGCTATTGTATCCATGCCGCACGGTAAAATTGGTAAATATTTTTGCCAGGGCGGGTATGCGGGTAAGACCGTTATAACTAATGTTCCAATTAGGTTTTGGAATTAAACTGGAAAAAGGATTGGAACTCAATTTTGGATTGGAATTTTTTACCAATCCTATAGTCGTTGGATCTTTTTTAGTGTATGCCGCAAGAAACGCCGGTATTAAAACATCCTGCGCATAACGACCGTAACCTACAAAATAACCATCTGCGGTTTGTGTACCGGGGGCATAACTGTTCAATCCTTTTAATCGTTCAGAAAGTAAAATTCTGTTGGCTTCAAACTGTTTGAACGTTGCCGAAATTTCGTTGGGATTAAAATCTTCGAATAGTGTTTGATAGCTGATATAGCTCATGCTAAACGAACCAGTAGCATAGGGGTTTAGGCGACTAAGCCCAGCAGTTCCGGTTGTGTCTTTGTATAATTCAGAATAATTTTTGTCGAAGGTTTTACTCCAGTTTATATCAACATTCAAATCCCGCAAAGGCATGAGTTGCGCGGTTACTGTTATGGTTTGATTGTAGCGCTGCTGAATCAATGAATTGAACAATGGATCTCTCGACAAAATACCCCTGTTACCTAATTGGTTGATTGCACTGGTGTCGGGCTGGTATCCAAACACATATTTCCAACCCGGGTTGCCGCTACCGAGGTTCATACCTAGAATTTTGGTGCTGTCTAAATACCCAGGTAACAGTGTACCCATGTCTTCGTTATACTGTATCCCTATACGTTTTAATGATGTAGCCAGCCGTGCAACAAATTTTGGAATGGCGCCAACAACTATCGGTGCGTTCGGGTCTTTCGGTTTCTTTTTACCACTTGTATCTTTTACAGTTGGTGCCGGTGGAGGTGGCGGCGGGGCATCGCTATTTACTGCCTGTAAGAAACGCCATTTGCTGTAAAGCCTTTCAAAATCAAAATCGGCCGTTACATTTTTTGTCTGCCCGTTTTGCAAAGTGTTACCCAAACTGCGTGCTAATAATGATGCTGCTATCCAATCGTATTTTGCCGAGTAACTGGCCCGCACATTCGTCCAGTCGAGCAAAGGAATTTTTGCGGTTGGTAAGTTGTACGATATAGTGGCATCCTGGTGGTAGTGTGTGTTTCTGCCCCCGCTAAAGAAATTCTTTTGTACCGAATCTTTTTTCTCTTTTGTATCAATCCGGCCAAATGGTTCATCAACCCGTGCATTGTTCACGGCGTTAAAATCCAGCGTAATTGACCTTGTCAAATCCCACCGCAGGGAATAATACCTGTCGAAGTAAAAAAACTTGTTGAAGTTTTCGGGTAGCTTAAATGGTGCGCCAACATTGCGGTTGCGCTGCACACCAAACTGCCGAAACACATCGGCCTTTACCGAAAGTAGCGAAGGGCGGTAATTAAAATTAAAATCGCGAATCAACGCCAGCCAGGGTGAGCGGGATTTGAAAACTTTTTTTAGTGGTTCGATAAATTTTGGCTGCGGCGAAAAGTTGTAGCCGACAGCCGCTCTTGTGCGTTTGATATCATCCAACTCAATAATTGGGTTGGTTATGGTTTGATGTGTGTAGGAGTAGTTGAGGTCAATATTTGAGATGTCCCATATTTTGGGCGACTTACCATTTGTTTTATTCTTTTTTACATTGGTGAAGGCAATGGTTTTTATTGTGAGTTCATCAACGGCGTCTCTCCGTATTGAATCTTTTGCACCGCCCGATGCCGCATTTAATTTGTCGGATAATTTTAAGTCCAGGTCGTAGGGATCGTACTCCGGCGTATTGGTTGTTTTTGAATAGCTGGCTAATACCGGAATTTGTATGCCTGCTTTTTTTGGAACAAGTTTTCCCAAGTCAAGATTTGTACTGAGGTCGAACTGTGTAAAAGTTTCGCGGCTACGCTCATTTACTTTTTGCTCCAGGGTACCAAAACCAATGCTGCGGGTGCTGCCCGAAAAATTCAGGTTTCCTAAATCCGCCAACCGTATATCAACCCGCCCCAGTGCTGCATATCCACCTTTTTCATCTAATTGCGAAAGACGTAATTCGTTAAACCATACTTCGGTGTTTACCTGTGTGGTGGCTGTGTTTTGCACACCCATGTACATACCCCGTACTTCCCCCAAATTAGGGTTACCAAAAATGGCGTACGATTTTCCATCAATCACTTTTGCAAAATATTGCGATGGTGCCGTGCCCGATTTGTTGCGTTCAAGTTTTATATCAGTGAGGACTTTTAAATCAAAATCCAGATTGTTTTGGGCCGGCCATATCCCCAGCGAATCCCGGGTGCCCCAGGGTGTAATTTTTAAAGGAATTTTTATCTCGTAGTAATTGCTCACAAAATCATTTCCTATCCTGATGATGGCGTTAAGGTCTCTGTCCTTAATAAAGGTGCCGGGCTTTGTGGCATCTTCGGCATGTATAAACATTTGCATGCTGCCGTACTGCCGCAAATCCAAATTCATGGTTTTAAAAACACCGCGGGCAACATCCTTACCCAAATTATTTAACCGCAGGCTTAACGACTGTTCGTTTAAAAACAACTGAACATTGTTATTGCTTATTTGCTGCTGGCGTTCTATGCCGGGGCTTTGCCTGTACACAATTGGTACCCGCTGATCGTTCTCTTCTAAATTAACGGCCAATACATTTACCGCAACCGGGTCGTTTGTTGGCAGAGGTACATAGTTACCAGTATTGTTTGTTTCGTAGGTAAACTTGCGCCATTGGTTACGCACCAATTCTAATTTTCCAAATCGTAAAACAGTTGTGTCCTCAAAATTGGTAAGGAACATGCGGATAAAACGAATTGATTTCAGATCGGGGATGTTACCAACTTTGGCCTGAAAATCTTTTACCGGTATGCGAAACAGGTACCACTGCTCTCTCCTCGAACCACCATCAGCCAATCGCACGTTTATGTCTCTTATATCGGTTATGTATTTGTTGGTTGAGGGGTCCATGCCGGGTTTCATATCTACCCTGTACTGAAAATATTCTTCCACCTCGTTGAGAGTGTTGTCGCGGTTTAGTTCCTCCTGGTCGGGGTAGAGTGTAAAGGCATTTGTAAACTGGTCGTTAGTGGCTGCAACCGGTGAGTTGCCATGGGGGTTGTTGATGTTTTTGTACCGCTCTAAAATACCGGCTTTGGCGGCATCATAAGCAGCATCGCGGTAGCCAGCAAAATTATCGCCCGATGGATCTTTTAATGCTCGTTGATAAGCGGGCGAGCCTGTGCCAATTGCCGTGCCTAACTGGTTTAAAAAGGGTTGAAACTTACGCACCTCGCCGCTATCGGCCAGTCCATCAAAACCTACATCTTGTAATGGCCTGTCGGCCGGATCATTTGAAAAGGCATTAGTCACCTGAATGGGATTTTTCGGCACCTTACCCCACGAGGTTTCGGCGGTGGGTAAATTGGGTTGAGTTAATGTGGGCAAGCCGTTTTCGTAGAGGCGTTGTCCATCCCGCAACACATCTTCCGAAATATTGCCGAGGTTAAAATATAGCTGGCCACCCTGCGGATTGCGGTTATTAAGAAAAGGATTCTGCACCCAAAATTCTATAAACTCAATATTGCTGGTTTCAAAATCGGTTTGGTCAATATTGCGCATAATGCCACCCCATGATTTTTGTGGTGTAAGCAGGCTGCCACCTCCACCCAAATTTGTAGTTCTAAAATTATACGGCCCACGTTCTTTTGGATAATACGCTAAATCGAAAGTGGTTAAAAGACCCTGTCCTAAATCGTTGGTGCGTTGCGGGAAAATTTCGTTTTGAAATACCTGCCTGGTTTCGGGTTTTGAAAGTTCGGCGGGATTGTCTTTTAATGGATTGCTTGAGTTGCGCCGCTCCTGTAAAATGGGTTCGATATTGTACCAGGCCAGCTTAGCCCTGTTTTTTCCATACTCAAGATTGTCAATCAGTTTTGCTTCAGGGAATTGCTCCTGCCCATTTCCATCGGGGCTGTTTTGCGGGGTAGAAGCAAGCGTCCAGCTAATTAATGGAAAACGAAGGTCGATGGAACTGCGGGTGCCTTCAAAATCATCAACATAAATAACACCGGTATTGCCTTTGCCAATTTGCGGAGCGTGGCCGGGATCTAAAATAGCCGCTTCGCCATAAGCGGTAATTGACGACATGGCCTTGGTAGAATAAAAAGGCAACTTGTTCAACCATTTTGAAAGGCGGGGGAAATCGTTGCGATAATCAAAATCGAAACCGTACATGGTGTTCCTAATGGGATCTTCGCCATAACCCTGCTTGGTAAAAAATGGTCGTTCGCTCAGGCGCACCATTGCGGCACCAACGGTAAGGTGGCGGTCAACCAAATAATCTAACCGCAAACCCAAATAATTTCTTTGCTGCAGACCGAAGGTGGCGTTGTTTTCAAACTGCACCTGCACCGGCAAGCCGGCCTGAATGATGGCACCATTTATAACCCGCAGTGTACCCAGGTCGTAATTTATTTCGTAGTCAATGTTTTCCTGCAACACCTGGCCACCGGCGGTAACCGTAACCGAGCCGCGGGGAATATTAAAACCCAACTGGTAATCGGTATTGTTGCTCGATTTGGAGCGGCCCGAAAGTTTATACCGGTTTAGGTTGGCAAAGGTTTGGGCAATGGCTTTTATGGTATCGTACAGCGGGTAAAAAAGATATTGCTGGCGAAGAGCCGGAGTGGGATAAACATATTCCAGGTCGCGGCCAAATGGTTCAAGCACCGGAAAAATGATACGGCTTTGCGATGACACTACTGTATATCCTTCGAGGTAGTCAAACAGGCCATCAGGTTGCGGGTCGTTCTGGTTATTGAGCCTATCCAAATTGGTGAGCTGCAAAATCGGGAGGCCTTTATATTGCGGCAACACATCGGTTGGTGGCAGGTAACGTTTGTCACCGGCACTTGGTTCTTCGTAAGTAACATCTAACCTAAAATCTTCGCGGGTCAACTGGCCAAAACCAACGCTGTACACGTTCTTCATCATCAAATCCCAAATAGGCAGGTTGGTTCTTTGCGATGTGGCTTTTAATAATTTTAAAAACAGAACAGGCTGTGTGTTTCCACTGCTATCGGGTGGCACATCCTGCGAAAACTCACCCACCTGGTTTACACGGCCGTTGAACGTGTATTGGTAAGCTACACCCAAAACTTCATCGGGCTGTAAGGGTTGGTTTAGTGAGATGAAACCTATCTGTGGTGAAAAACTATAGTCGGTTGGCAACAACTTGCGGGCAAAGGTCTTTTCAAAATCCTGCACCGGCGAAAAACCGGCGGCAGTTAAAGCACTCTGCACCTGGGTTGAATTCCTGTAGCTGGGATTGCCTTTTAAAATTTGAAAAAGGTCGTTCGATTGATTGCGGGGAAGACTGTCTAATGTACCGGTAAGGTTTGGATTAAAAGGTCGGTTTTCGCCCATGTCCATAAAGCCTACCACATCGCGGGTATCGGTGGTGGCACCGGTGCGGTTGGTTACCCACACTTCCATACGCAGCACCTGTATGTTTGAACGCACAATTGGTAGTTCACGCAATGCCTTATTGTAGTTGCCACGAAAATATTGAGCTAATAAAAAGTGGCGGTTTTCTTCGTATTCATCGGCCCGGATGTTGAAAATTTGACTGGCAGAGCCGCCCTGCAAACCGAGGCTTTGGCGTTGCGAGCGTTGGTTGGCTAGCACTGTTGACACAAATAGTTTTCCAAACTGCAACTGTGTTTTTATACCGAACAAACTTTGGGCACCGGGTATCAGTGTTCCTTTTGAAGAAAAGCTTACGTTACCCGCCTGGAAGATTTTGAGTATTTCATCATCCTTACCCGCATAGTCCAGCTTCAACTGGTTTTCAAAATCAAAGTTTGCAAGGGTGTTATAGTTGATGGGCAGGTTTATTTTATCGCCAATCTTGGCATCTACCTGTAGCTGTGCATTCTGGTTAAAATCGAAGCCACCAAACTTACGGGCCCGTTCGGGCAGCGTTGGGTTTTTAATGTTCTGGCCCTGGTAGCCCGCCATTATATCAACATACCCCGAAGGTTTTATTTCCACTTTTCCGTTGCCGGTAATGCGGTTCATCCAGTCTTTACTAAATCCAAACTTTGGTTTAAAGTTGCGCCGGTTTAAATTCGTAAGCAGGTTGGCCCGCTGCCGAAAATAGGCCTGCTCATCTTTTTGTGCCTGCAGGCGAATAAACTCCTCCATAGTGAAAGTTGCAGGGCTGCGATAATACTGGTTGCCAATTTTTTCAACGATGTAGTATTGTTTTGTTGCAGGGTCGTACTCAATGGTACGTTTTACAAAACCAGTATCTTTTAAATCAAAGGTGTTACGGTTGGGGTAATTATAAGGGTCGCCCCGGCGATCGGTTATGGGGTAACGGGAGGTATCGGGCTTTTGTTGTTGCTGGGCATACAAACAATTGGCCTGGGAAAACAGGGCGGATAATACGATGGTAACCACCATCGAGCACAACTTATGGGTAGATTGTAAAGCCAATTCTTATTTTCTCTGCAATAGTTAGTCAATATGGTTCAAAGAATTTGCAATGCTCCTTTTATGAGTAGCTCAACACCGGCACCTGGTTCCTTCTCCATCACTTTTTTTAGTGCCTGGTCAGCAGCCTGGCGGTTGATGCCTAATGCAATCAGTGCATTTAACGCATCGGCTTGTAAAGTATTGCCTGCCCAAGGCGAAATATTTAGATGGGATTCAATGGGTTGTTTAGCAAGTTTATCCCGCAGCTCCACTATAATTCGGGCGGCGGTTTTGCTGCCAATTCCTTTTATTGATTCAAGTGCTTTTACATTGCCTTGAACAATGGCTGTGCTCAATTCGTGTGGCTGCATATAGCTCAGCATCACCCGGGCCGTGTTTGGCCCAATACCAGAAATAGCAATCAGTTGAAGAAACATTTCTTTTTCGGCTACATCAAAAAACCCAAATAAAATATGGGCATCCTCACGTACAATCAAGTGGGTGTGCAACATTCCTTTTTCAAGATTTTGGATATGCGAGTAGGTGTTGAGGCTTATCTGCACATCGTACCCCACGCCGTTCACATCGGCAATTACGTACGAGGGAGTTTTTTTTACAAAGAGGCCGGAGAGGAAAGCGATCATGCGTGCAAAAGAAGGAAAGAATGTTGAAGGGAGGAAAAGGAATATCGAACATCCCGAAGCTTCGGAATGTTCTGCGGTTCAAAAAACGACCGACCCAAAAGAAGTGCCATCAAAATTAGAAGTGCGAAAACTTCAAAAATCATCATTCCTTGGTCCTCTGTTCTGCTGTTCCCTCCCTCCATCCTATCTTCGCCACACCATAAAATTTCAATTGCATGCCCCATCAAAAAATCAACGCTGCCATCACCGCCGTGGGCGGTTATGTACCCGAAACAAAACTCACCAATTTCGACCTGGAAAAAATGGTTGATACCAACGATGAATGGATACGCACCAGAACCGGTGTGGAGGAACGAAGAATTTTGAAAGAAGTTGGAAAAGGTTCATCGGATTTAGCGGTGCCGGCGGTATTGCAACTCTGCGAAAAACGCGGAATACACCCCGATGAAATTGATTGTTTGATTTGTGCAACCGTTACCCCCGATATGGTTTTTCCGGCCACGGCCAATATTATCTGCGACAAAATAGGTGCAAAAAATGCCTGGGGTTTTGATTTGGGCGCCGCCTGCTCGGGGTTTTTATTTGCATTGACCACCGGAGCTGCACTCATCGAAAGCCGCAGGTACAAAAAAGTTGTGGTTGTTGGTGTTGATAAAATGAGTTCGATCATTGATTACACCGACAGGCAAACGTGTATCATTTTTGGCGATGGCGCCGGGGCGGTTTTGCTTGAACCCAATAGCGATGGTTTTGGTGTACTCGATTCAATACTAAAAAGCGATGGCAGCGGCCGCGAATTTTTGCACATGAAAGCCGGCGGCTCGGTAAAGCCGGCAACCATTGAAACCGTAGAAGCCAAAGAACATTTTGTTTTCCAGGATGGGCAGCCCGTTTTTAAAGCCGCGGTAAAAGGCATGGCCGATGTTAGCGCCGAATTGCTCGAACGAAATAACTTAACCGGCAATGATATTGCCTGGCTGGTACCACACCAGGCCAACAAAAGAATTATTGATGCCACTGCCAGCCGTATGGGACTGCCCACTGAAAAAGTAATGCTCAACATTCAACGGTATGGAAATACAACTGCTGCTACCCTCCCACTTTGTTTGTGGGAATGGAAACAACAATTGAACAAAGGTGATTTGATTGTACTGGCTGCATTTGGTGGTGGGTTTACCTGGGGGGCTACGTTGGTAAAGTGGGAGTATTAAAACCTCACCCCTTCCCGAAGTTTCGGGATCCTCTCCAACAAATTGGAGAGGGGGAGAATTACCTTGCACCCGTCACCTACTTCACAAAATACAAGTCGCTTTTTTCAGTTTTTGATGTTTCAGTTTCTACAAACCATACTGCAATTTTTGGAACGGGAGCAGATTGCTTACATGCTCTCCGGCAGTATGGCCATGAGTATTTACACCGTTCCCAGAGCCACCCGGGATTTTGATTTTGTAATTCATCTTGATGCGAAGGATGTTGACAAAATTAAAGAAGCATTCAAAAATGACTATTACTGTGATGTGGATTCCATTCACGATGCTATAGTTCACAAAAGCATATTCAACATCATTGACCATGCAACGGGTTTTAAAGCCGACTTTGTAATTTTAAAAGATCAGCCGTTTAGACAGAAAGAATTTGAGAGAAAAACAGCAGTTGATTTTTTTGGAATGAACGTTTTTGTAGTGACCGCCGAAGACCTCTTGATTTCAAAAATTATCTGGATACAGGAATTACAAAGTGCACAGCAAATGGAAGACATAAAAAACTTGAGAACGGTTGAAGGTCTGGATTGGGCATATATCAATTTTTGGATTTCCGATTTACAATTGAACACTTTCAACCTGCTATCATAATGGAAGACACGCCGCAAAATATAAAGGATCTGCAGCTAAAAATATGGCTATCAAAGCCACCAGGGGAAAGGCTGAGGCAATGCATTGTTGACAGTGAACAGTTTTATAAAATGATAGAGCAGGCGAAGGAAGGATTGAAAAAAATGGATAACGAAACTGCCAGGTTTAAAACGAAGCCTTAAAAATTCGGTACTCCTCACCAATTTCAATAATGTAGGCCGCTAAAATTCGGCCGCCAAAATGGTTGAATTAAAACAATCAAGGTAAGCCTTCAATCACCATAAGGAGGGCCTCAAATTGTAAAACTCATCCATAATCCTAGCCATAAAAAACTCCTGCCTCTGCAAAAGCAAAGACAGGAGCGGCTAATGATTCTATTTCTGAAACTTCCTCCTTCTTACCCTTTCTTAAACCTCAGTTTTTCTAAAACATTCGCTGCTATTTGTTTGCCTTGCACCCTGCTTTTATCCTGGGTGGCCTGGTAGTGTAGCCCACCAAATACCCGGCTGTTCGACATTTCGATGCTCATCTCCTCCCATGAATTATAACTGCGGGCCGGATAGCCCAGATAGTCGTAGGTATGAAGGGTGATTTGAAAATCATCTCCAAACATATTAGCAAGGATGGTAGTTGCCGCCGAGTTGATGGTGGCATGACCCGACGGAAACTCAGGGTGGTTGGGTGTAGCAATAAATGTTGTCCAGGCAGCATCGATGTACTGTTTAATGTAGGTAACAGGGCGTACCAGGTTAAAGGTGTATTTATCGGTGAAACAAATAACGCCTGCGTCACTCTGAGTTATTCCGAGTTTTGCATAAGCCTCTGCAGCCACATCAAGCATTGGTTTTGCCTTGCTAAGGGTTTGCGATAAAATGGAAACAAAATTGCCACCTGGAGAATAGCCCGGAACATCACGATGGTAAATAGCAGAAGCTTGTTGATCTGCGGTTGCATTGTTCCTCTTGTCGTAAACATCCTTTGCCATGTTCCAAAAATCGGAGCCTGGAACGGTGGAGTATGTGGGCGGCGGTTGTAGTGCTGTACCGTTAACTACACCAGGCACTAAGAGCCTGCGCTGCCAAAAATATGGCCCAACCGCTGTTGCTGGTGGAGGTGAGGTTGGTACCCAATACCAGGGATTAGCAGGTGTAGGTGGAGGGGGATTGTAAGGAGGATTTACATTTGCCGAACCATCTGTTGCTGCCCATGCAAAAACCCTTGTTGCTACTTCTTTTCCAAAGGCAATAGAACGTTGTAGTGTAGCGTCGTTCACTTCAGTAGCATAGGTTGCCATCAAAGAGTTTTCCAGATTATCCATCGCAATTTTGTTTGCTACAGCAGTCGTTGGAAACAGTTTCCTGTTCATTTCTGCCAATGCAGCGTTTGCACTTGCCGCCCAATGATATGCCTTGCCGTTTTCTGTAGCCGGCATGGAAGGAAAATCAGTGAGTTGACCACTTAGCGATTGATAAGATGGCATACCTCCAACTACCGATTCGTAAAGTGCAATGCCACAGTATGCCTGGCATCTGTCACTACCCTGGCTGCCTGTGCCAGGTGGCAGTGGCACTTTTATCATTTCAAGTTGCATGTTGATCCAACTGACTACCACATCCGAAGAAAATGTTTTGGTTTGTTTTAAATGTCCATGGTCTTTATTGCTCTTTGCTGCCAGGGCAATTTCTTCCTGCGTGGCCGGTTGGTCAATGTTTTTTTTACAGGCCGAAAAAATTAGAGTCGACGTGAGTGCAAGCAGTATCCAATTTTTGGATAAGGCGTTGGTTAATGATTTCATGATGATCATTTTTGAGTGAGGAATTATTTTTGGTCATGTCAAAACTACCGGCAGGGGTATAGCAGGGAAAGCCCTCAATTGAGGGTTTTTAAAAAATCATTCGTTAGTGAGCAGGAATAAAAAGGTGACTGTTTCGCTTGAGATGATAAAAATGCTACACAAGTTTTTCTTTTAACGCCTTAGCCACGGCCCCCGTTGCGGAGGCTACATGTAGCTTCTGGTAAATATTTTTTACATACCCGCGAACGGTTTCATAGCCAAGAAAGATTTTTTCGGCAATGCGGGGGATCGGTAATCCTTCGGTAAGGAGCTGTAGAATTTCTTTTTCCCTTTCGGTTAAATGATAATTATGTACGGTAGTGGATGGTGCAATAAATTCCTGAAAAAGCAGCGCAACTTTAGCCGCCACATTAGGATTGAAAGCCACGCCACCGCTTTGTACATCGGCTATGGCTTCCAGCATTTTTATAGGTGATGTAGTTTTTAGAATATAGCCATTGGCACCGGCACATAAAGCCTGGAATATTTTATCATCATCCTCAAAAACAGTTTGGATTAATATCCTTACGGCAGGAAACTGTTTTTTAATTAAACCCGTTGCGTCAATTCCATTTATCCCGGTCATTTCAATGTCCATCAAAATCACGTCAGGACTACTTTTTTGTACATCCTGTACCCAATTGGCACAACTTGTAAAACTCCCTGTGCATTTATAACCGGGCGAACCATTTAGGATAGAACGGTACGCGTCAATCATGATTGGATTGTCTTCAAAAATGGCTACCCGTATTTCTTTCGTGTCAGTCACAGTACAAACGTAGTTGATGTTCTATTATTTCAGCTACCCCCAATTGAGGTATTTATAAATCTATAGTAATTATAGTTCCTTTATGCTCCCGCGATTGAATACTGAATTTTGCTCCAATTTCAGCAGCCCTTGCTCTTATGTTTTTTAAGCCATTGCCATCGTTGGTTTCGGCGGGCACAAAGCCTTTGCCATCATCTTGTATTTGAAGCTGGCAATTAGAACCGCTTACATGAATGCTGTAATTGATGTTGTTGCAGTTTGCATATTTAAACGCATTATTAATTGCCTCTTTGCTAATCAGGTAAATGGCCTTTCGTTGGCGGATAGATAAATTTTTCTCCTCGCTTTCTTTGTCTATGATAAACTGAATTTTTATGCCCTTTGAAGAAGCAATTGAAATAGAAAAAGATTTCAGCCGTTGCACTAATTTTTCAAGGCTATCGTTCTGAGGATTGAATACCCATACCATATCGCTCAATTTTTCAATTACATCGCCACTGTAATTTTTTACTTTTAATAAGTATTCAGAAGCTTCGGCAGGTTTGTTATTCTGTAATTTTTCTACAGCCATCTGGCTGAGCAAATTAATGCCGCTCATGGATGACCCAATCTCATCATGCAGGTCCTGGCTGAAACGGTTGCGCATTTCCAGTAATTGTATTTTTTGCTTTAGCCTGTAGCGAAAAAGCGTGTAGATAGCCGCAGCAAACACTACACCGATTAAAAAATAAAACCACCAGGTTTGCCAGTAAGCGGGTATTATCCTGAACGAATAGCTTTGCATTTCGCCCAAAACAATTCCTCCCCTTTCTTTTACGCGTACATAAAAACTAAACTTACCGGGTGGAAGGTTCCGGTAACCCGCCTCAAAATTCTTATTTGCGTTTACCCAGTCCGCATCATAACCCTCTAGTTTGTATTCATACATGAGGCCAGCAGCGTTGCCGTAGTATAAACCGGCAAATTCAAATGTTATGGAGTTTCCCTTGTAAGGAATTTGTAATGCTGCTGCATTGATTTCAATGTCTGTAAGATTTTTACCCAAGGCCTTTATACCAGTGATGACTACTGGGAAAGGAGTTAAACTATCCCTTTCTTTCAGGGAATGAATTAACAACCCACCGCCAACCCCCACTAATAATTCCTTCTTCGGCGAACTAAAAAAAATATCATGCGGAAATATATTGTCAGAAGTGTAGGAGGTAAAATTGAATGGTAGTTCGTCTCTCAGATCAAACAAAAATTGACCCTTAGTATTCATGGCCGATAGTCCATTGCCCGATAAAAGCCAGAGCGTCGTATCATCATCACTACACAAGGAAAGAATATTATTGTTGGTAAAGCCTGCCCTCATATCAAACCCTGTGAAGGCTGTTTCGAAAGGCTTAGCAGCGTTATATCTAAAAACCCCGCCCGAAGATGTGGCTACCCAGATTGTACCATTCGCATCTCTATCAATATCGTTAATAAGAAATAATGCTGAATGAGCCACCTCACCTTTTTCATTGTAATAATTTATTTTCCTGCCCGTAACCAAATTATAACTGTAAATACCTTCGCCAAAACTACCAATCAACATTTCCCCTTTATCGGTAACAGTGCTCATCCCTGTAATATTTTTGATCCGCTTCAGAGAACTGTCTTTAGGTGAAATAAATTTTTTCTGCGCCGCATCATAATACATTAACCCACCGTTATAAGGAGCAAACCAATAGTTGCCTTCTTCATCCTGCAGCAAGTCCCGGAACGTCATTTTTGTTGCTTTATTTGGCGTGGGAAATAGTACAAATTTTCGGGTAGTGCGATTATAATTGTAAACATGGTTATCGGTGAGCAGCCAGAGGTTATCATCATTATCCTTCTCGATATTTATACATGATTGAAGAGGAATAGCATTTGCATCACCAATTATCTTATCTATTGCCCCACTTACACTATTGATGATGAACACAGCTGCGGGGTCAAGACTGCAAACAAAATAGCATTGGCTGCTATCATCATAAAATACGCCGCCCATTGTATTGAGACTTGCTTTGTCTGATACCGGGAGCAAAGGCAGAAAGGCCGACTGGCCGCCCGAAGGATCGAAAACGGAAACGCCGTTTTTTGTTGCCACCCAGCGGATGTGATCATCATCGGTATATACAGACATCGTACCGCCAGAAAGCAGGGTGCCGGTAAGTTGAGGAATGTTTTGTTCTATCCTGATTTTTTTTCTATCCTCATTTATTTTTATCAACCCTCTCTCAGAGGGCATCCATATTTCATTTTGCCCCGGTTGGATGAAACTGTTGGAGGGGTATGTTGCTGTTTCTGCAAAAACTTCATTGTATGTATTTTCCGTTTCCTTGTAGGTAAAGAGTTTGCCATTTTCTGTGGAAATGAACACCTGTTTATTTTCAGGATCATAGATCATGTCAATCACGTACGCATAATAGCCACCACTGCCAACAAAACGAAATTGCTTTGTATTTGTGTTAAGCAACACTAACCCTGTTGTAGTGCCCAGCCAAAATTCATGATCACTTTTTGCTGAAAATTTTTGAATAGACTTGTATTTGTATGGTTTAGTTGCCGGGTTAATGCGGGCAAAGCCAGGCCAGTTGTAATAGGTAAATTTATCCGTGCGGGCATCGAAGCTGCAAAATTCATGAACGTCGGATGCTATCCATACCAGGTCGTTTTTGTCTATCATAATATCCCATACTAAAAAGTTAGGTATTTTTTCTGCTAAGGTGTCGGCATCTGGCATCATACACGTCCATTCACTAAGTGCAGGGTCATAAATATTTAGCCCCTCCATAGTAGCTACCCATATTCTCCCCCTGCTATCTTCGGCTATGTCATTTATTATTTCGTTGGAAATAGAATTACCGGCAGCCGGTCGAAATACTTTAAATGCATGTCCATCATACCTGTTCAATCCATTGCGGGTGCCTATCCACATAAATCCTTTTTTATCTTTTAGGAAACAGGTTACTCTATTGTCTGAAAGGCCGTTTTCTGTTGTAAGGTTTTTGGTTTTAAAATACAACTGCGCATTACTCTTACACGGCAGCAGGAGCAGTTGTAATGAAAGGATAACCTGTATACATCGTAAAGAAGTCAACTGTGGTTTATTATAGTTTCGGTTTTAGTTTCGGTTTTAGTTTCTCCCAGTTAATATACAACAAATGTTTTCGTGCCTATGGCTATCAAAATCGCCAACGGAACGCTGCGGCCAGCTATAAATGAGAGCGAAGAGTTTTATAAAATAACAGACCAGGCCAGGGTTTACCAAAAAGTTTGAAGGAACGAATATCACGCAAGCGGGGCAGTAATTTTCTCCAGCTTTATCAGCGCCTAATAAATTTTTCCAACCAAAGCAGGCGGTGGGTGATTGGCCGACAGCCACGAATTTTAAAGTTTAAATAAAACATGCACTGCTGCCTATAATTGATTGCATCACCATTGAACCGATACAGTTTTCAATGTACCAGGCCGAAACACTAAAAGCAATGCCATTTATCTATTTCCTTACTTTTGCCCCTCCCCGAAACAATTCGGAAAAAAACTATGAGCATTCTTGTAAATAAATCTTCAAAAATTTTGGTGCAGGGTTTTACAGGCACCGAGGGCACTTTTCATGCGGCGCAAATGATTGAGTACGGAACCAATGTTGTGGGTGGCGTTACGCCGGGTAAAGGTGGCACTTCGCACCTCGACAGAAGAGTGTTTCACACCGTTGCTGATTGTGTGAAAGAAACCGAAGCCAATGTATCTATCATTTTTGTGCCGCCTGCTTTTGCAGCCGATGCAATAATGGAAGCCGCCGATGCCGGTGTTGAGCTCATCATATGCATTACCGAAGGCATTCCTGTTGCCGACATGGTGAAAGTGAAAAACTTTTTGCAGGGAAAAAATGTCCGCCTCATTGGGCCAAACTGCCCAGGCGTAATCACTGCCGACGAATGTAAAGTGGGTATTATGCCTGGCTTTGTTTTTAAAAAAGGAAGGATTGGCATTGTATCAAAATCGGGTACGCTTACTTACGAAGCAGCCGACCAGGTAGCAAAAGCCGGCCTCGGAATTTCCACCGCGGTTGGTATTGGCGGCGACCCAATTATTGGCACCCCAACAAAAG
The DNA here is from genome assembly GCA_031425835.1 of Chitinophagales bacterium. Classification (GTDB taxonomy): domain Bacteria; phylum Bacteroidota; class Bacteroidia; order Chitinophagales; family Chitinophagaceae; genus Flavisolibacter. The sequence continues at coordinate 2,695 of JANPKD010000046.1, read as the reverse complement.
AGGCCGTGGAATTATTAATGAATGATGATGAAACCGACGCCATTGTAATGATTGGTGAAATTGGTGGCGGCATGGAAGCCGAAGCAGCGTATTGGATAAAAGAAACAGGAAATAAAAAACCGGTTGTTGGTTTTATTGCCGGCCAAACCGCACCTCCGGGCCGCCGCATGGGTCATGCCGGCGCAATAGTTGGTGGTGCCGAAGACACCGCCGAAGCAAAAATGAAGATCATGGCAGAATGTGGTATTCATGTAGTGCAAAGCCCCGCCGATATTGGTAAAACAATGGCGGAAGTGATGAAGAAGTAAGTACAACTACAAATTTTTGTGGGGCCCGTCTTTCGGAAATTCTATTCAAATTCCGTTGCGTCGCACCCTTCAACGGTTATAACACCATTGAGCAGTGCCGAAGTTGCTGCATTAATTGTTATTTCATAAATACATTAAAAGCGTTCTGAAAAAAAGAGAACGCTTTTTTATTGCCCGTTCATCTGTTAACAAAAAGCAGCTTGGCTTTATTTTATGATTGCAAAAAATTGCCGACGCTTTTTACCTCGCTACTTTCAAACCAACAAAACCAACTTGCATGAAAACAAAAATTTTACCCCTTGCCTTTCTTTTTATTGCTCTATCCTCCACAGCACAAGACAGTTCTTTTCAATTAAAAAATTACAAATTCCGAACGCCGGGTTTTAGAACCCTGAACCTGAATATTGGTTTTAGCGGAAATGTTTCTACCAACTCAGTCGGAACAGAGAAATTGAGTTCAAATTCTTTTTCATTATCGCCTTCCAACATTTCCTATTCAAAAATTGTTAGCACCGACAAACGACTTACCGCGTCCGAAATTAATTTCTCTGCTGGTGCATACTCATACAACCAGACAGTAAACAACAAGGACGTGACCAACAAAAATATAGCTTCGCAGTTGCGCTGGAATTACAATGATCGTTTCTACAGAAACAAATTGTGGTTCTTCGAAACCGGAAACGACATGTTGGTTAATTACACAGCAGGCTCCCATAAGGATACCATTAACCACGAAAGCAATCATTTCATAAATTTTGAGGATAAACTTTTTTTTGGTTTTGGAAAAGGCCGGTTGGAAATAGTAACCGACGCACAAATGGCTTTGTTTATAATAAATGATTTGCAGGCCCAGGGCCTGATTAACAAGGTAACACCAGAACAGGCACACGACTTCGCCAAACTTATTACACACATCAACACACAGCGAATCTTCGATGGCAGAAGAAAGCGGATTTATGAATTAACGATGATTGACTCGTTTTTACGAAACAGTGGACTTGCACCAATCACCAACATCAGGCATTTTACAACCATCAACGACAATTGGTCGCTGGCGTTTAACCCCTATAGGCTTTCAGGCTCAGCGTTTTATGTTCGTTTAAAACCCGGATTCATTTTTGGGAAAAACGTTGTAGATACCAAATTACCAACACCACAAAAATTTTCAAACAGCAACCACACCTACAGCATCGGCACCGAAATTGGTTTTGAAATACAAAAGCCCTCTAGTATTCGGTGGCAAAGAAAATCGGGAATTAACGCCGGATATGAAGCCAGAAAACACAAAGACATACAGAATGCCGGTTACTATAATTTGTCGGCGTTTCATGGTATATCGTATTATCCAAACAACCGCACAATCCTCGATGCCCTGTTGTCGGTTAATGCCAACCACTACCGTTCTAAAAATCAGCAAAACATTACGACAAAATCTTCCACTCTTACCCCAGCTTTCAATTTCTTAACCACTTACTTTCTTAGTTACCGAACGAGGTTGAATGCAAATTTCATCATCCAGTATTCAAAGTATTCCTCTGAAAATCAATTTATAGCTCCAAGCAGCGGCAATGGTTTCAATTCAGGAATTTCTTTCAACTTAAATCACACCATTTTTTAAAAAAGTACCTGCGTAAAAAAGTAAAGCCCTTCTCAATCGAAGGGCTTTGTCGCAATCAATAAGTACAGGAAAGCGCAAATGTATGGGCTGAAGGCTGGCGTTGCGGCTCACTAAAAGTTAAAACATTGTAGTCACCATTATTTAAGTTGCGGGTGGTGGCGTTTTATGTAATTATGTTTGCCTGCGCATCCCTGTAACAAATTAAATGCACACAAGCTCTTGTCTATGAAATCAAATCATCGCCAGCTTTTCATTACCCTTTTCTTTTCCTTTCTAGGTTTTTGCGCCTGGTCGCAAACAAAAAATTATGAAGCCGAGTGGAAGAAAGTGGAAAATTTTTTACAGAAACAAAATCTTCCAAAATCAGCACTGGCCGAAGTGAAAAAAATTTACACCCGGGCGAAAGCCGAAAAACAGGATGCCCAAATAATCAAATCGCTGGTGTACATGGCAGGGCTGCAACAGCAAACCCGCGAAGGCAACGAGTTTCTTTCAATAAAAGAAATTGAAAAGGAAATTACGACCGCAACAGAACCGGCACAATCCATTTTACAAAACATGCTGGCCGGTATGTACTGGCAATATTTTCAAAACAACCGCTGGCAGTTATACAACCGCACCAACACAGTAAATTTTAATAAAGCCGATGTTGCCACCTGGACCATAGAGGATTTTCATAAAAAAATCAGCAGCCTCTTTCTTGCGTCGATTGAAAATCAAAAAATTTTACAACAAACAACACTTGAACCTTTTAATGCCATCATTGTAA
>JANPKD010000045.1:0-29415 GCA_031425835.1 Chitinophagales bacterium | reverse complement strand
TTGTATTGAAACCCCGCTGCTTTTTCATGTTAACCGATTTTTGTTGGGCCGCGATTGCTTCTTTGGTTTGTTTTTGCCCGTACAATAAATGTGCGTAAGTATTCCATGCTTCAGGCGTGCTAAAATAATCAACACTGGTTTTTGCCCAGGTTGTTGCTATTGCAAGCAGGTAAGGATTTTTCGTGAGCAAATAAAAATCCCATGCGCCATTATTCAGTTCCCGTGTAAACATTTGAATGCGCGGGGACATTGCTATTGAGTGTTGCACAGGCATACCGGGTACCTTTGGCCGGGTGTCGTTGGCAATTGCCTCGCGTAAAAGTTTTGCTTTGTTTATGGAATCAAATCTTGCCACCGAATCAAGGTTAGCACCCATAAAAAACCGGTCGTAATAAGCCAATGCTCTTGCAAAATATTTGGCCGTGTCACCAGTCTCTTTGTAAAAATGCAGCATGTTCGATTCGTATGATTTTGATCCCGCCTCGTAATTGGGCATGTGAGTGCTTTGCGCAAAATACCCAACACGAAGAGCATACTTTTCATTCTTTTCCCTAATTGCCTTTTGCATTGACCGGTAAATTATTTGCGAATTGATTAAAGATCTTTCCTCCTTTGGTAAACTATACCATGCACGGTTAAAGAGATTTTGATTTTTTCTCAATGCAGCATCGGCCTTCGAATCTAAGAGAGGGGCAAATGCAGCAAGAAATTTTAGGGTGTAAGTCGATTGTAAGGAATCTGCCGGAAGCAGGCCCGCATACTCGTCAAGCAGTAGTGCTGTTTCTAAACTGAGCAGCTTTTTCTTCTGCAATAATAATTCTAAAAAGCCTGGTGCTCTGTTGCCATTTGCATACTCTTTTTCCAGCTCATTTACCTGCAGGTTTTCTCCGGCTCTTGAAAGTGCAACATCTATCAGTTTTAAATAGTCGTCGGTACGGGTAGTGCTTTTTTTGTAGCTGTGTACCAGGTTTTTATTTGCGTCAATAAACAGCGACCCGAAGTTTTGCGATAAGTTGTAAAGCTTTTCAATCTGTGCTCTGTCGGGATGTGAGGTCGAAATTTTTAGCAGGATAAATACAGTGCCCATCTTATCCAATGCATCTTGCATTCCTTTATCCGCCACTTCATTGCATTGATTGCAGGTTGCCGACTCATACTGCAGCCAGATTAGTTTACCCTCTTTTAACGCATCGGACAGGGCGTTGGAAAACCGGTAAGATTGAAAATTGTTTTGTGCAGTGGTAAATAGGCAGGTGACAGTAAAAAAGCAAAATAGCAGGCAGCGCATGGTATGTTGTATTAAAATTCAAATTACAACAAATTATTGTTCGAGGACAAAACAGATGCTGCACTGCGTAGCGGCTCCGCCGATAATTTTAGGCTTTACATGATTACCCTTTCCGTCCTAAAACCTTTTCCGCGGCGGCAATGATATCCGGCACATCTAATCCATATTTTTTTAGCAGTTCGGCCGGTGTACCGCTCTCACCAAAAGTATCTTTCGTACCTACGTACTCAATAGGTATAGGAAAGTTTTTTGACGCCGTTTGCGCAATGGCATCGCCTAAGCCACCAATGATGTTATGCTCTTCAACAGTTACAGCACATTTTGTTTTGCGGATGGAGGTAAGCACCGCTTCTTCATCGAGCGGTTTAATGGTGTGGATGTTTATGACCTCCACACTAATGCCTTTTTCCTGCAGGGCAACACCAGCTTGTATGGCGTTCCAAACCATGTGGCCGCAGGCAAAAATGGTTACGTCATTGCCCTCCGAAAATTGTTGCGCTTTTCCAATTACGAATGGTTCATCGGGGTTGGTAAAAATGGGCCACACGGGGCGGCCAAAACGCAGGTAAACAGGGCCAACAAAATCGGCTATCGCCATAGTTGCTGCTTTTGTTTGGTTGTAGTCGCAAGGCACAATTACCGTCATGCCTGGCAGCATTTTCATCAAACCAATATCTTCTAAAATCTGGTGTGTGGCACCGTCTTCGCCAAGGGTTACACCCGCGTGCGATGCACAGATTTTTACATTTTTATTACTGTAGGCAATGCTCTGGCGTATTTGATCGTAAACCCGCCCGGTTGAAAAGTTGGCGAAGGTTGTTGTATAGGGAATTTTGCCACCGATGGTCATGCCCGCAGCAATGCCCATCATGTTGGCTTCGGCTATGCCTACCTGTACAAAACGTTCGGGAAACTCTTTTATAAACTGCTGCAGTTTTAGCGAACCTGCAAGATCGGCGGTGAGAGCAACTATGTTTTCGTTTTTACGGGCTGCTTCTACTATGCCATCGCCAAAGCCGCTGCGTGTATCTTTTTTTCCGGTGGGTTGAATGTCTTTCAGCATCATGATGGCGCAAAAGTAATGGTTTGTTGTTTTGTTGAACGCTTGATTTACTTGCTTATCATAGCAAGCAGCGGTGGGGATAAATGGTCATTCTACTATTTATAAATGGCTAGATTTAAAATTGCTGAGTAGCCGATTGGAGGGGATTTGATTTTATGATGAGTAGCGGGGTCGGAAAATTATTTGACGTCCTGTTGCTGCTATGTGCATTTCAAAACATTAAGTCTGTTGGTCTTCATGTCTTCTGTCTTGATGTCTTCTTTCTTGATGTCTTCCGTCTTGATGTCTTCCGTCTTGATGTCTTCAGGTCTTAAATCTTCAAGTCTTGCAATCAATTCATCTGAAAATTACTGCTTGCGTGGAGCGATGCATCATCTTTCAACTTCAACTCCCAGGCCCAGGCCGTGTGCATCATATCTTCAATTGAGCGGGTGGGGTTCCAGCCCAGTTTTTCTTTTGCTTTGTTGTTGTTGGCATAAATGGCAACCACATCGCCGGGGCGGCGAGGGCCAATTTCGTAATTGAGTTTTACGCCGCTTTCTTTTTCAAATGCATTGATGGCTTCAAGTACAGTTACACCATTTGCTGTACCCAAATTAAAAATCTCGCACTGAACTTCGTTTCTGCCTTCCGCTAAAAATTTTATCGACAAAGTATGTGCGTGGGCAATGTCGGCTACATGAATAAAGTCGCGAACGCAACTGCCATCCCGTGTATCATAATCGCTGCCATACACAATTAGTTTAGGTATTTTGCCAATGGCGGTTTGTGTAATGGCAGGCACCAGGTTTTGTGGTTTGCCAATGGGCAACTCGCCTATTTGTGTTGATTCGTGTGCGCCTACTGGGTTAAAATAGCGAAGTAAAATAATTTTCGTGGCGGGATTGGCTTTACCAAATTCGCCCAATATTTGTTCGCCCATTTGTTTGGTATAACCATACGGCGAGGCAGCTGGTTTCGGCACAGTTTCTTCAGTAACCATCTGCTCATCGGGGTTGCCATATATGGTGCAGGATGATGAGAAAACGAACCAAGGTGTTTTAAACTCCTGTACGCATTTAAGCAGCGAGATGAGGGAGTACAGATTGTTTTCAAAATACATCAATGGTTCTGCTACCGATTCGCCAACGGCCTTGTATGCCGCAAAATGTATTACACCCTGTATGTCTTCATTTTCCTGGAAAATAGCGAAGGTTTCATCGAAATTGCAGATGTCAACTTTATAGTGTTTTACGGTTTTGCCGGTAATTTTTTTTACACCTTCTAGTATTGATGCGGAGGAGCGGATGTTGTTGTCAACACAAACAACATCATACCCGTTTTCAATTAAATCAACAAGGGTATGAGCACCAATGTATCCGCAGCCACCTGTAACTAAAATCTTTGCCATGCTTATGTGTTCCCCGGGTTCATTATACAATGAGGAAATTGTTTTGGTAGATTACAGCAGCCACAACTAAACCCAATACAATTCGGGTTAGCAACCAGCTGCATCAGGCAGCAAACATCGTAAATAAAATTTTAAATCAAGAGGCGGGCTAAATAGAAAATACCCGCGGCCAGCAATGCACTAATGGGAATAGTAAGGATCCATGCCCAAAGCAAATTAATGGTAACACCCCAACGCACAGCCGATAATCGTTTTGTGGCGCCAACTCCAATAATGGCACCTGTAATTGTATGGGTGGTACTAACCGGAATTTTTAATGCCTCGGTAACAAACAACGTTATGGCACCAGCGGTTTCGGCCGCCACACCTTCAAATGGCGTGACCTTGGTAATTCGGGTACCCATAGTTTTAATAATCTTCCATCCACCACTCAATGTACCCACACTTATTGCGGTGTAGCAGGCAAGCGGTACCCAGGTAGGCATTTCCTCAAAGCTGCCAATCCGCCCATCTGCAATTAATGCCGCGGTAATAATGCCCATTACTTTTTGCGCATCGTTACCACCATGGCCGATACTGAAGGCGGCAGAGGAAAGTAATTGCAAACGTTTAAACCAATGATTTGATTTATGTGCATTGAGTGTGTTGAGCCAGAAAGTGAACACTGCAAGAGTGGTTACTATAAACGAAAGCAAAATCCATTTAAAGTTTTTGGTGTAAAAAACTACCTGCCAGAAATAAGTTTCGGATTTGGTTTGTTTGTCCAATACGGCTCTGTCGAAAATAAGATGGGTGTACAAAAACCAGGCTACACCTAAAATCATGATGATTGAAATAATTTTCGGGAGTAAATCTTTTCTAAAAGAAACTAAAAACCAGAGCGAAAGAATAAATGCCACTAACCCACCAACAAGGGGTGCTATAATAATGAATGAAGCGGTGCGCAAAACCACATCGGTGTTTACTACACCAATGCCTGCGGCGGCCACACCAGCGCCTGCAAAACCACCAATTAAAGTATGAGATGAAGAAGATGGAATGCCAAACCACCAGGTAAGCAGGTTCCAGATAATGGCGGCTATTAAGCCGGAAAAAACAACAAGCAACATAACCTTCCTGTCTAACTGGGTGGAGTCCACCGTTTTGGCAACTGTATCTGCAACGCCATGGTCTTTAAAAATAAAAAAGGCGGCGAAGTTGAATAAGGCGGCCCAGATAACGGCTTGAAAAGGCGTGAGCACTTTTGTGGAAACAATGGTGGCAATGGAGTTTGCCGCGTCGTGAAAGCCATTAATGTAATCGAAAATAAGTGCCAGAGCTATGATGATAATGATGAAGGACATAAAAAATGTGATAATGTGATAATTAGCTAATCAGCCAATGAAATACAAGAGCTATCTGAAAGAGTAGTACCAACATTAGCCAGTGAGCGCATTTGCTAACCAGCCAATTAGGCTAAGCATATTTCACAATGATGGATTCTATCACGTTCGCGGCGTCTTCGCACTTATCTGTTGCCGTTTCCATCACCTGGTAAATCTCTCTTTTTTTAATTACCTCTTTAGCGTCGGGTTCCGTTGCAAACAGGCGTTCAATGCTCATGTCAAACATATCGTCGGCCTCATTTTCAAGGCTATTGATTTTTACCAGGGAAGCGGTTATTGCCCGCATATTTTTCATGTCTCTCAATTCGCCAACGGCGGCTCGTACTTCCGTTGTGCTTTGTAAAATTATTTCTGATAATTTGTGAATACCAATGTCGTTTGGATTAACTCGGTAGAAATTTATTTTTTTAGCGGTGGCGTAAATATAATCGGCAATATCATCAAGGGCTGATGCCAGGTAGTGAATATCCTCACGGTCGAAAGGGGTGATAAAGTTGCGCCCCAATTCGGTAAAAAGCGAATGGGTAAGCTCGTCGTTGGCATGCTCAACATCTTCCATTTTTGAAATTAAACCCTGGCGTTGGTCGAAATCTGTTTCTCTTACCACCTGGGTCAATAACAACCCCATATACTTTACGTTGTCGGCACTTTTTTCGAACAACTCGTAAAAAATTTTGTTTTTTGGTGCCAGTAATTTTGCAAAAATATTCATGCTTTGTATTTTATCTATTGCGGCGAAGGTAGGTTCAATTGAAAGGTTGGCGTTTGGTAACGCAGAATTAATAATTACTTAATATTGGCCATGCATAAAATCAACCGAACTCAATTATTAAAGATGCAAATGAACCGTGTTTGTGTAAAATTGATTTTGATAATTTCTCTTGCTGTAACTGTACAAACAACCAGAGCGCAGCGGTACATCTCAGATTTTGACTCAACCATTTTTCTTAGTGATACGGTGCGAACCCTTGTTCGGCGTTTCGAAAATTTGCATTTCAGTGGTTATATACAGCCGCAGTTTCAAGTGGCCGAGGTAAAAGGAGCCTCTTCGTACAGTGGTGGAGATTTTTTAGCGTTTGCTGACAATCGTTTTATGCTGCGTCGGGCCAGGATAAAAATTGACTACCGCCTTGCGGGCAAAGTGGGCCAATTTCCTGCGGCTGTTTTTAGTTTTCAGGTTGACGCCACTGAACGTGATGTAAATGTGCGGGACATGTTCATCCGTGTTTTCGAACCTTCAAGAAATAATTTTTCACTCACTGCTGGTTTATTTGGCCGCCCGTTTGGCTTCGAGGTTAACTTGTCGTCGGCGTTTAGAGAAACACCCGAGCGGGGCCGCATGTCGCAAATATTAATGCCCAGCGAAAGAGACCTGGGTGCAATGCTTACTTATGAGTCGCAGCGTACCGCCCGGAAAAAACTGCTGATAAAATTTGACGTTGGAGTATTTAATGGCCAGGGCAAGTCGGGGCCGGCGGAATTTGATTCGTACAAAGACCTGATTAGCCGCCTGACCTTAAAACCGTTTACGCTAACAAAGAAAATAAAACTGAGCGGCGGTCTTTCCTTGTTGCGTGGCGGCTGGGTGCAGGCTACAAAATACAAATACCAGATGGGTGACGCGAATGGCACAAAATTATTTATAGTTGATTCGGCCATTACTAACATTGGCAACAAGGCACCACGGCAATATTATGGCGCCGATGCGCAATTCATTGTTACAAACCCTTGGGGAAAAACGGAAATAAGAGCGGAGTATTGGCGTGGTAAACAACCGGGTACCATTGCTACCACGTTTAATCCCGGTGTGTTGCCCACTCTGCCTACCTATATCAGAAATTTTGACGGAGCATTTTTCTATTTCCTGCAAAACATCATTAACAAAAATTGGGAGCTAATGGCTAAGTACGACTGGTACGATTCCAATACAAATGTTGGCGGCACCGACATTGGCAAAGCAGGCAGCAATCTTACGCTAACCGACATAAAGTTTTCTACTCTTGGCCTTGGCCTCACCCGTTATTTTAACGAGAACCTGAAACTGTTGGCCTATTACGATTGGGTAAAAAATGAAAGCACAGCATTGACAGGCTATACGGGCGATGCATTAGACAATATTTTTACGTTGCGCATGCAGTTCAGGTTTTAAAATACAAACCTATTGACAGGGACCTCAACAAAATCATCTGCTTGTATTTTGATTTGTAGCTGCAACACTGAATCAGGATGCTGGCCTTTCGATCTTCTATCGCACATTTAAGACTTATCAACCTGCCCCAATTTTTTTCAGGATAGAACAGGATAACCAGTGCCCATAGAAAAAATAATTTAGTGGAACGGTGAATTGCTCTTATATGGCGAAACAGTTTCCCTTTATGTCAGTTGGCTGAAACCGTTCTTTCTCTTTCCCCTTGTTAATTTCTTAGCTCATCTTGTAATACGATTCATAAATGCTCCAAAAATTTTTTGCGATTGCACTGCTTGTTTTTTTAATTGAAGAAGGGTATGGCCAAACAAAGCCCCTATCACAACAAATGGCCGAAGTGTTTATGGCCAAATGGAAAGACTCGTTGGTAGTAGCTTCCAGCAAAGATGGGCGGGCACGTTGGCATTACCAGGAATCGGTAGTGCTGCGGGGCATGGAAGAAATCTACAAAACAACAGGCGATAAAAAATATTACGACTACATAAAACGCCATGTAGATTACTATGTGAAAGAAGATGGCAGCATTCGCACTTACAACCAAAACGAATACAGCATTGACAACATCCCCATGGGAAGGCTGACATTATTTCTTTACAAAGCCACCAGTCAACCGAAATATTTAAAAGCCACTCAATTAGTTTATAAACAACTTGAAGGCATGCCACGTACACTAGAAGGCGGCCTTTGGCACAAAGCCATCTATCCCTGGCAAATGTGGCTCGATGGTTTGTACATGGGCCAACCATTTAATGCCGAATACGCCAAAGAATTTAAAAAGGATACTACAGCTTACACTGATATTATCAACCAGTTTGTGTGGATGGAAAACCATGCGAGGGATAATAAAACAGGTTTGCTTTATCATGCCTGGGATGAAACAAAAGGAATGAAATGGTCGGATGGTGTTACGGGATGTTCACCACATTTTTGGAGCCGTGCCATTGGCTGGTATGCAATGGCATTGGTGGAAGTGCCCGACTTTCTACCGGAAGCACATCCCGGCCGGCAAAAGCTAAAAGAAATTTTGACCAGGTTAGCAGTAGCCGTTAAAAATTACCAGGACTCCGAAACCGGTGTATGGTGGCAAATAACCGACAGTACAAATGCAAAAGGAAATTATCCCGAATCTTCCGCTTCGTGCATGTTTGTATATGCCCTGGCAAAAGCTGTGCGGCTTGGCTATCTGCCCCACTCGTATTTAGCAATAGCAAAGAAGGGATACGCAGGCATTCAAAAACAGTTTTTAATAGCTGATGCAAACGGCGGACTGGTTTTAAAGAATACGGTACGCAGCGGAGGCGTCGGCAACAATCCCTATCGCGATGGCAGTTACCGTTATTACCTGAGCGAACCAATCGTTAGCAATGATGCACATGGCATTGGGCCCTTTTTGCTGGCGGCAAATGAAATGGAAAATTTAGAAAGAAAGGCCAATGAAAAAAAACAGTAGAGTAGTCGTGGCGCTGTGCCGCAGCCACAATGTTTCAACCAACGAACGAGGGAACCCGTTATTTACCTGTTCAAATCCGCAAACTAATTTTTCAGGATAGCGCAGGACAATATCTTTCCCGGCAACGCTAATTTTAGTGTAACAATTTATTAATGCTGTATGACGAATCTCTGCCGGGTGTTACCACGTTCGAAAGCTTGCATTAGTTTCTTTAGCCGCAATTTATTTATTGAAAACAAACAACCGGTGCAGCCGGCCAACATAAACTTTTGTTATGTACAAACAGTCGTTCCTGCAAAAGGCAGGGAGTACATCCTCTGTCTTTCTATTTACAACAAATGCCAGCGAAGAAGTTTACTAACACTATAATGGACACTCCTTAAAAAAATTCAAATCATGCGCAGCTTTTATCTTTTCTTCTTTCTCCTTTTCTCTTTTACCCTCTCGGCCCAAAAGGGCAACGATGTAACCACACCTTTACATGCCATGAAGGTTGACTACCCCACACCGTACACACCACCAAAAACGGAAGACGTAAAAAAGGTGCTGGATAAACTGTTTAATTATTTAGATGCAGTAACACCAACAGGTTTTGTTCATCGCAAAACCGGCGATGCTATAGCATTAACTGCTATTGATAGCAACACGATTGTACAACCAGGCGACTTTCGGTTAACCAGTTATGAGTGGGGTGTTACCTATAGTGGTATGTTAGAAGCAGGCATGGCAACCGGCGATAAAAAATTTACAGATTACACAAAAAGCAGAACAGAATTTATTGCCAATTCACTCCCTGCATTTAAAACACTCTACCAGCAACATCCAAAAAACAGTAATCCATTCCGCCAACCAATTGCACCACATGCATTGGATGATGCAGGCGCTGTTTGTGCGGCTATGATTAAAGCACAACGGGCAGGTGTTACAACAAATCTTCGTCCGCTGATTGATAATTACATTGATTACGTTTTTACAAAAGAGTTTCGGTTTGCCGATGGAACTATTGCCCGCAACCGCCCGCATAAAAATACCTTGTGGCTTGATGATTTATACATGGCCATACCGGCTATTGCACAAATGGGCAAACTAACCGGCGACAAAAAATATTTCGATGATGCGGTGAAGCAAATTGAAAAATATTCAAGCCGCATGTTTAATAAAGAGATGAATGTGTACATGCACGGCTGGGTAGAAGAAATGAAAGTGCATCCCGAATTTCATTGGGCAAGAGCCAACGGCTGGGCCATTATGGCTATGGTGGAATTGCTCGACGTATTGCCAACAACGCATCCTGGTTACGGTAAGGTGTTGCAACAATTGCAGGCACATGCAAAGGGGTTGGCTTCGTATCAAACACCGCAGGGTTTCTGGCACCAGTTGTTGGAAAAAAATGATTCTTATTTGGAAACATCGGCCACGGCTATCTATGCCTATTGTTTTGCGAGAGGTATTAATAAAGGCTGGCTGGACGCAAAGGCTTACGCACCGGCAACGCTTTTAGCATGGAATGCCGTTGTTACAAAAATTAATGACAGAGGACAGGTGGAGGGAACTTGTGTTGGCACCGGCATGGCCTTCGACCCTGCATTTTATTATCACCGCCCGGTGAATGTTTTTGCAGCGCATGGTTATGGGCCGGTGTTGCTGGCCGGTGCCGAAATCATAACCCTGCTAAAAAACTTTGAGTTTGAAATCAATGATAGTGCACTACAGCTAAAGTCCAAAAAGTAAGATGAAAACTTTCTTCGTACTCTTTTCCTCCTTTTCTCTTTTTGTTTTCTCTTAGCTCAAAAAACAACAATGAAGAACATTGCACTCACTCTTTCTCTCCTTTTCTCTTTCTGTATGCTCTTAGCCCAAAAAAAGCTAACAGTTCATGCCGATAAAATTATTGCGCCGGTATCACCAACCATGTGGGGCATTTTTTTTGAAGATATCAACTTTGGTGCTGATGGCGGACTGTATGCCGAAATGATCAAGAATCGTTCTTTCGAATTTGAATTTCCAATGACCGGGTGGAAGGAAATAAAAAAAGATGCAAGCGGAAAAATTTTGATTCAGAATACCGGTGGTACCCGCAGTACCCGTTATGCGCAACTAACAGTAAATGCAAACAACGGCGGTTATGGTTTTAGTAATGAAGGTTTTCGTGGAATGGGTTTTCAAAAAGGGGCAACCTATAATTTTTCAATTAATGCTAAGAAGAATAGTGGCGATGTGAAACTGCGGATAGAGGCAGTGAATAGTGCAGGCACAAAAATAGGAGAGGCTACACTTGACAAAATTTCCACGGACTGGCAATCACAAACAATTTCACTCACCACAACTGACACCGCCATGAAAGGGAAGTTGAATGTTTGGTTTGAAGGAATCGGTGAAGTGGTGGTAAAACGTGTTTCTTTATTTCCAAAGAACACCTGGAAGGAAAGAACAAACGGGATGCGGAGCGATTTAGTGCAACTGCTTGCCGACATGAAACCCGGCTTTCTTCGATTTCCCGGCGGTTGTATTGTTGAAGGCCGCGACCTTACCAATCGCTACCAGTGGAAACAAACAGTTGGTGCGGTAGATGAAAGAAAAACAATGGTCAATCGCTGGAACATGGAGTTTCGTCATAAGCCGACACCTGACTATTACCAAAGTTTTGGTCTTGGCTTCTTCGAATATTTTCAGTTGTCCGAAGACATAGGCGCAGAGCCTTTACCGATTTTAAATTGCGGCATGGCCTGTCAGTTCAACAGTGGTGAAGTGGTAGCTATGAATGAACTTGACCCTTACGTACAGGATGCATTGGATTTAATTGAGTTTGCCAACGGTGATGTAACAACTAATTGGGGAAAGCTGAGAGCAGACATGGGCCATCCCGCTCCATTCAATTTAAAATACCTCGGCATTGGTAATGAACAATGGGATGAGCAATACATACAACGGTACGCGGCGTTTCATAAAATATTAAAGCAAAAATACCCGGAGATAAAACTGATTTCTTCGGTTGGCCCTTCGCCCGATGGGCGATTGTTTGACTATGCCTGGAAGGAATTAAAAACCTTGAACGCCGACATTGTTGATGAACATTATTATGCAAAACCCGAATGGTTTTATCAGCACGTTGGCCGCTATGACAACTACGATCGCCAAGGCCCTAAAATTTTTGCCGGCGAATATGCGGCACAAAGCAAGGGTATTGCGCAGGTAAGCAATCAAAACAACTGGCAATGTGCCCTGGCCGAAGCCGCTTTTATGACGGGGCTTGAGCGCAATGCAGATGTAGTAACGATGGCTTCGTATGCACCCTTGTTTGCGCATGCGGATGCATGGCAATGGTCGCCCGACCTGATTTGGTTTGATAACCTGCGTAGCTACGGTACACCAAATTATTATGTGCAAAAATTATTTGCCACTAACAAAGGCACACACCTGGTTACTATTTCGGAAAATGGGGAAGCAGTAAAAGGTAAAGACAGTGTGTACGCAAGCTCGGTGCTTGACAAACAATCCGGAGAGGTGATTGTGAAAATTGTAAACGCTTCGGCTAATGAGGTGGCAGTTGAAACGATGATTGCGGGTGTAAAGCCCTCAGGTAAACAGGCAAGGTTGTTCACTATTTCATCAACCGATAAAGAAACAGTAAACAGTTTTGAAGCCCCGCAGGCGGTGGCACCATTAACCGAAATGGCCGCTGTAAAAAAGAATGTCATCGCAATTACTTTAAAACCAATGTCATTAACGGTTATCCGAATTCCTGTAAAATGAAAATAATACTGAAGCTTCTATTTCCCTTATCCTGTGTTATTGCATCCGTGCCGGTACACAGCCAATCGTACAAATTTGATTTTGGTTCCGGTAAGGTGCAAGAAGGCTACACGCAGGTACTACCTACCACTGAGTATTCTGCGGAGACAGGTTATGGTTTTGAGTTTTCGCAAAAACTAATTGCATCATCCGTAGCAGGGAGAGATGAGTTGCGCAACGATTACATCACCTGCAATGCCCCATTTTATTTTTCGGTAAAACTTCCAGAAGGCAGTTATAACGTAAAGGTTATTTTGGGCGATAAAAGAGGCACATCAAAAACAACCATCAAAGCCGAATGCAGGCGATTAATGGTGGAAGAAATCATTACAAAAAAAGGCAGTTTCGCTAACGCAGAATTTACGGTGCATGTTAAAGACAGCCTCATTCATGCTACAGCAACAAAAGTAAAATTGAAAGAACGGGAGAGAGGGTATTTACATTGGGATGATAAGCTGACCCTGGAATTCAACAACACATTACCAAAAGTTTGCGGCGTTGAAATAACAAGGGTTGACAACATTCCTACAGTTTTCCTTGCCGGTAATTCAACGGTTGTTGACCAGGCCAACGAACCCTGGGCAGCATGGGGACAAATGATTCCCGTCTTCTTTCAACCAAAAAAAATTGCTGTTGCCAATTATGCCGAATCGGGAGAAACCTTGAAGGCCTTTAAAAGTGAAAGACGTTTGGAAAAAATATGGAGCATGGCAAAACCCGGCGATTATTTGTTTATTGAGTTTACGCACAACGACCAAAAACAGGGAGGCAATTACCTGGAACCGTTCACAACCTACAAGCAAACTTTAAAAGAATGGATTGCCGAAGCAAAAAAACGAAACATAATACCCGTGTTGGTAACGTCAATGCACAGGCGAACGTTTGATTCATTAGGTAAGATCACCAATTCGCTTGGCGATTATCCTGAAGCCGTACGACAAACAGGTAAAGAAGAAGGCGTTGCTGTGATTGATTTGAATGCAATGAGTAAAACTTTATACGAGGCATTAGGCCCCGAAAAATCCGTCAAAGCTTTTGTGCATTTTCCCGCCAACACTTACCCCAATCAACCGAAAGATGTGAAGGACAACACACATTTTAGCACATACGGTGCTTACCAGTTAGCAAAGTGTATTGCCAATGGCATCAAAGAAAATATTCCTGCGCTGGCTAAGTATTTAAAAAATGATTTAAAAAGGTATCATCCTTCGTTGCCTGATGAACCGGCCAACTGGGCTCTTCCGCAAAGCAGTTTTGTTGGTGTAGTGAAGCCGGACGGTAATTGAGCAAATCATCTAAACAATTTGCTACAGGCGAGGCTTAAAAAACAATACCTGTAATGCAGAAAGTAAATTCACTTTCAACAGGTGTCGATTAGGAGTACTTGAAAAAAATAGCAGGATGAAAAAATATACCAGGCTCATAGTGTTATTCAGTTTTGTAATGGTGTTAAACCAGAAGGTGGTTGCACAGCAAGTGTTTCCGGATGGTACACCCATACCTGGATGGTTTAGGAACAATCAACCAACCGACATCACCAAACTTGGACAGCGATACTCTCTTACAAGCCATGGTGTAAAAGCCGACAGTAACCTGGTTCAAACACAAAAAATACAAGCGGTTATAGACAAAGCTTTCAATAATGGTGGAGGTGTCATCATCATTCCCAAGGGAACTTTTTTGAGCGGAGCATTATTCTTTAAACCCAAAACACATTTGCACGTGGAAGCGGGCGGCAAACTGAAAGGCAGCGACGACATTAGCAATTTCCCCATCGTGATGACACGCATGGAAGGACAAACTTTAAAATATTTTGCCGCACTGGTAAATGCCGACAAGCTGGATGGATTTACTATTTCGGGCAAAGGAACGATTGATGGTAATGGCCTCCGTTATTGGAAAGCGTTTTGGTTACGAAGAGAGTTTAACCCAAACTGTACCAACATGGATGAAATGCGGCCACGGCTTTTGTATGTATCGAATAGCAAAAACATACAGGTGTCCGGTGTCAGCTTAATCAACTCACCTTTCTGGACTTCGCATTTTTATAAATGCGAAAACGTGAAGCTGCTCAACCTGTTTATATACTCTCCCGAAAAACCCGTGAAAGCGCCAAGCACGGATGCGGTGGACATTGATGGATGCAAAAATTTTCTTGTTAAAAACTGCTACATATCGGTGAACGATGATGCCATTGCACTGAAAGGTGGCAAGGGACCTTTGGCAGATAAAGATGAAAACAACGGAAGTAATACCAACATCATTATTGAAGATTGTACTTATGGATTTTGTCATGGCGCCATAACGTTTGGCAGCGAATCAATCCATGACCGCAACATTATTATGCGGCGCATAAAAATTAAACATGCACAACGGGTGTTATGGTTCAAGTTTCGGCCCGACACGCCGCAGAATTACGAGCATGTGTTGATAGAAGATATTGAAGGAAGCGATATTGCAAACTTCGTTTTCATAAAACCGTGGACGCAGTTTTTCGACCTGAAAGGGGAGAAGGAAGTAAGAACATCGGTGGGTCGGTACATCACCCTGCGCAACATAAAATTGGACTGCGATGTTGCGTTTGCCATTGAAACTTCTAAGAAGCAAAATGATGTGATTGCATTCGATTATAAATTATCGGATTTCACTTTCGAAAACCTAAACATCACAGCAGGGAAAGACGCAAAGCTCAACACATCGGCGATAGAAAATGTTAAGCTGAAGAACATAACCATCAATGGCGAAAAACTTTATTGATACTATATTTCGCCAACAAAGGGTTGAATGGAGTAGCTTAAGTTTTGATGACGAAGTGAGGGTAGAGTAATTCGCTAAAAAATAGTCACCCAAATCATATTTCGTTGAATTTATTGGTTCTCTAGAATAGCGAGTGGAATAGGGTTTTGGTTCTAAACCTTAGTAGAAAAATTACATCCCGCTAGTCAACAAAACCTTATTAGCTTATTCACCCGGTTCATTGTTCGCCAATAAGGTAATAAGGTTCAGAGGTTGTCTGTGCTTATCTTTCTACTAAGGTTTAGACCTGCTATCATTTATCTGATAAACGTTGATTTCCGCTAATGATGCCGAAGAACTGATTTGTTTTCTAAGAATAGAGTTATGAGCATAAAAAAATTATCGGTTGTAGTTTTTATCTGCACGTTGTTCTTAAATACAACAGTTGCACAGGTACGGATAGTTGCCGAATTAAAAGACGGTTGGAAATTCAGCAAGGGCAAAAATGATGCGGCACATCAAACAGATTTTAATGATAAAGCCTGGCAAACCGTAAGTGTTCCTCACGACTAGGCTATTTATGGCCCGTTTGATAAAGAGATTGATAAACAGGTTGTACAAATTACGCAGAACAATGAAAAGGTTGCCAGCGAAAAAACCGGCCGTACAGGTGCACTGCCATACATCGGCGAAGGCTGGTATCGCAAAGAATTTAGTGTGCCCGATTTTAAGCCCGGGCAAAAAGTGCTTATTCTTTTTGAAGGCGCCATGAGCCAGCCAAAAATTTTTGTGAATGGACAAAAAGTTGGTGAGTGGAATTATGGGTACAGCTATTTCTATTTCGACATCACAGATAAAATTGCAGCGAACGGTAAAAATGTATTGGCCGTTCACCTCACCAACGTCGGCCAATCATCCCGATGGTATCCCGGTGCGGGCTTGTACCGGAAAGTAAGTCTTATTGTAAAAAATGCGGAAAGCATTCAGCAATGGGGAACCTTCATCACAACACCTCTTATTACAAATAATGTGGCTAAAGTCAACATCAAAACAAAAGTCTCGGGCAACAAGGTTCGCTTAACAACAAACATTTTCGATGCCGGTGGAAACCGTGTGGCTACCGATGCATCTCAAACAATATTTGCAGAAGAATTTGAACAGAACATAGCTGTCAGTAATCCAAAACTTTGGAGCCCCGAAACGCCTTATCTATACACGGCGGTTTCAAAATTGTACGTCGGCAATGAATTAAAAGATGAAGTCACAACAAGGTTTGGAATTCGCCAAATCAGTTATCAACCCGCAACAGGTTTTCAACTCAATGGCAAAACACGCAAGTTCAAAGGTGTCTGTCTGCACCACGACCTTGGGCCATTGGGTGCTGCCGTTAATAAAGCCGGATTGCGGCGGCAGTTGCGCATTTTAAAAGATATGGGTTGCGATGCCATTCGCAGTTCGCATAACATGCCTTCGCTGGAACAATTGGAGTTGTGCGATGAAATGGGTTTTATGTTTCTTGCCGAGAGTTTTGATGAATGGGCCAAGCCAAAAGTAAAGAATGGTTATGCCCGGTTTTTTGAAACAGATGCCGAGAAGGATGTTGTGAATTTGATACATGCTACCCGCAATCATCCATCAATTGTAATGTGGAGTTCGGGTAACGAGGTGCCCGACCAATGGGGTGCCGAAGGTGTGAAAAGAGCTAAATGGTTGCAGGAAATTTTTCATCGTGAAGACCCAACCCGTCCCGTAACAGTTGGTATGGACCAGGTAAAAGCTGTTATGCAATCGGGCTTTGGTGCCTTGATGGATATTCCGGGTTTAAACTATCGCACCCATTTGTACGACGAAGCTTACAAAACATTTCCACAAGGAATGTTGTTGGGTTCCGAAACCGCGTCTACAGTAAGTTCCCGCGGCGTGTATAAATTCCCTGTAGTAAAAGCAAAAGAAAAACAGTACGACGACAACCAGTGCTCCTCGTATGATTTGGAATATTGCAGTTGGTCGAACCTGCCCGAAGACGATTTTGTACTGCAGGATGATAAGCCCTGGGTGATTGGTGAATTTGTATGGACAGGTTTTGATTATTTGGGCGAGCCCACACCGTATGATGATAAATGGCCTTCACGCAGTTCTTACTTCGGCATCAATGATTTGGCAGGCTTGCCAAAGGACAGGTATTATTTATACCGCAGCCGCTGGAATACCAACGAACCCACCTTACACATTCTACCACATTGGAATTGGGCCGGAAGAGGGGGACAAACTACGCCGGTATTTGTTTATACCAGTTATGAAAGCGCCGAACTATTTATCAATGGCAAAAGCATGGGTGTGCAGAAAAAACAAAAGGATACCAGTAGCCTGCAAAAACGTTACCGGCTGATGTGGATGGATGTACAATATGAACCCGGCACGGTGAAAGTAGTTGTGTTTGACAAAGATGGAAAACCGGCTGCCGAAAAAACAATGGTTACGGCAGGCAAACCTTATAAACTTTTATTAGAACCCGATAAAACAATCATCAGTGCCGATGGTGAAGACATTTCATTTGTTACCGTATCGGTGGTTGATAGGAACGGCAATTTATGTGCAACCGCCGCAGAGCAATTGAGCTTTTCGGTGAAAGGCGCCGGTGTTTATCGTGCGGCTTGTAACGGCGATGCTACTTCGCTTGAGCAATTTCATTTGCCAACAATGAAAACCTTTAGCGGAAAATTAGTTGTGTTGGTGCAGGCAACGAAGCACAGTGGCAATGCTGAATTAACGATTACGGGTAAAGGGTTGAAACCTGGTAAGGTTGTGTTGCAGTCGAAGAAGTAATACTGTTATCAGTCGTTGTATGCCCAGCGGCCGGTGTTGTAAACTACTGGGAGAAATAAATCGAAGAGCAGGTGGTAGGGTTAACGGCAACGCCACTCCGCAAATACAAAAACCTGAAAACAAAACACAGGTTATGTAAACGGGTTGAACTAAATATGGTAACCTCTATCTATCTTGTTGCTGATTTTGTACCCACTGCAATTTTTGTCCAACTCCTTCCAACTGCTTATTTCCACTTTTTATAAACCAAAAACAAAACAAAAGATGAAACAATTCAACCGTTCGATTTTAGTAACTACCTGTGTTGCTCTTTCCCTGATTTTTACTGCCTGCAATAACGCCGCCGAAGACAAAACAACTGAGGTAAAAGACAGCACCGGGACAATGACATCAAAACCTGATAATCAAAGCCTGAAAGCCGAGATACAGGCATTGGAAAATGAATGGGCCAAGGCCGATAATGCAGGTGATGCGACTGCGCTTGCCGCTTTTTATTCGGATGATGCCGTAACGCTGAGTAATAATAAACCAATGATAACCGGCAATGCCGCTATAAAAAAAGATATGGAAGACGGGATGGCAAAAAGACCCAAAGGCTCTACTGTTGCCTACGATGTGATGGATGCTTATGGCTGCGATAACTATGTAACCGAAGTTGGTAAAATCACCCGCAAAGATTCTACCGGTAAAAGCACCTACACGGGCAAGTATATGGCCATTTGGGAAAAACGCAATGGCAAATGGGTTTGCATCAGGGACATTAGTAATGATGATGTGAAAGAAAAATAACTGTTAGCTTTTTTAAAGAGATGCCGGTAGAACATTGTGTTTTGCCGGCATCGTCGTTTTCGTGCGTTTCACTAGTTCAGGGTAATTATGCCACGTAGTTCAAGCATTTTTTATACTTTGGCAGTAACGGTTCTTCAAACGTGGTTCCTTACAACTAGAGTCTGCTCAAATAGCATTTGAAGGTCGCCCCGATTAGATACCCTACGCGATAAAAACAATTCATTGGAACACTCTCACGATGACAGTCAACAAGGGTTTCAAATGATGTCCAGTAAAAAAACTCCTCACATAGCCATTCTTAGCGTAGGTCCAAAATACCTGCAGGCCAACGCCGTACCTCAGACATAAGGTTTAATCTCCGGCATGTACGATTTTTTTATTGCCAATGCATGAGCGCCATATTAATTTTCTGCTTCCACCTCAAAAATAATTTTCGCTTCATACAAGCGTAATATTTCGGTAATGGTTCAGTAAGGGTTTGCTCACATTGCCCAAGGAGTTTTGCTGCCTGTTCCACTCATAATTAAACCGATACTTATGGCTTATTCATTTTACCCCCATTTACAAAAAATCCTGTTGTTTCTCTTATTAATTGGCTGTACAAAATTTGCCACAGCGCAACAGGTTATTAAAGGCAAGGTTGTACAGGCAGAAAATGGTTTACCCATTTTTGGCAGCACTGTACAGGTAAAAGGCACGTCGCAAATTCAAACAACAAACGCCAACGGCGAATTTTCCGTAACCGCAAACGCCAACGATGTGTTGGTAATTACTACGGTTGGTTTTCTGCCCATTGAAACAAACGCCGGCAATGCTGCGCTCATTAGCATGGTGGTTGATAACAACAATATGAATGAAGTGGTAGTTACGGCATTAGGGATAAAAAGAGAAACAAGAAAATTGGGCTACTCCGTGCAGGAAGTAAAGGGAGCCGATTTAATTAAAGCCCGTGAACCAAATGCCATCAATGGATTGGCCGGCAAAATAGCTGGTCTTTCTATTGGTGCCTCGGCCGAAATTTTGGGTCGGCCGCAAATATTATTGCGTGGCAATACCATTAATTTTTTTGTGGTTGATGGTGTACCCATAAGTTCCGATACATGGAACATTAGCCCCGACGATATTGAAAGTTACTCGGTGTTGAAAGGGCCAACAGCGGCAGCGTTGTATGGCAACCGTGCAATTAACGGCGCCATTATCATCAACACTAAAAAGGGAACAAAAGACAAACGCGGTTTTAGCGTTGAGTTTAACTCAAGCACTATGTTTGAAAGAGGTTTTAATGCCCTGCCTAAAACACAGGATGAATATGGCCCGGGCGATCATGGCCGTTATTCTTTTGTTGATGGAAGAGGTGGTGGATTGAACGATGGTGACTACGACATCTGGGGGCCAAAATTTGAAGGACAGTTGATTGCGCAATACGACAGTCCCATAGATCCGGCTACTGGTTTGCGCACCAGAACTCCCTGGACGGCAAGAGGAAAAGATAACCTCAGCCGCTTTATTCAAACCGGTTTATTGGTTACCAATAACATTGCCATTTCATCGAGCACAGAAAAATCCGATCTGCGTTTTTCTTTCTCCAACAGCTATCAAAAAGGTATCGTACCCAATACAAAGCTCAGCGGATACAATTTCAATATGTCGGTTGGTCACAACTTTTCATCGAAGCTGCGGTTTGAAGCGAACGTCAACTACAACCGGCAGTCAACGCCCAACATTCCAGATGTGAACTATGGGCCAAACAGTATGATCTACAACATCACCATTTGGGGTGGTGCCGACTGGAATATTGACGACATGAAAAATTATTGGCAGCCTGGTAGGGAAGGAGTGCAACAAATTTATGCCGAGTATCAGCGATATAATAATCCCTGGTTTTTGGTGAAAGAATGGCAACGTGGCCATTACAAAAATGATTTTTACGGCTATGGCACAATGAACTATAAAATCAATAAAAATCTGGAAATTCTTGGCCGTGCATCGCTCACTACCTATGATTTATTGCGCACCGAAAAATTTCCATACTCCGCCACCAGTTACGGTCGTGAAGAAGCAGGAGGCGACTACCGCGAAGACGTGCGGAAACTATTTGAAAACAATTCGGAACTGATTGTAAAATTCAATAAACAACCGTTTTCCGATTTTAATGTATCAGGACTCGTTGGTGGTAATGCCCGCAACATGCGTTTTAATTCAACTTACCTTACTACAGATTATTTGAACGTACCTGGTGTGTACACTTTCGCCAATTCGAGAAACCCAATAAAAGCCGCCAATTTTTCTTCTGAAATGATGGTGCTAAGTGCTTATGGTTCGCTTGATCTTTCGTACAAAAATTTTATCAATGTAGGCGCCACGCTTCGCCACGATAAATCTTCGGCCATACCTGGAAGCAAACCTGGCACTTATCCTTCTGTTGCTGTTAGCACAGTGGTATCGGATTATGTGGATCTGCCCAATGCCATTTCGTTTTTCAAATTGAAAGGTTCTTATGCAAGTGTGAGAGATGGTGGTACGCAGGCCTTTATTGGCCCGGCATCGTACCCTGTTGGTTATGGTACACCATATACCACTTCTTACGACGGGCCTACTTACGACCTGGTAAGTAAAGTGTACAACACCAGGCTGGATTATAACAACAGCAGCGCTGCTTACTACACGGATAATTTGTACGATGATATTGAAACCGCCAACCGCTCCAACTATGAAGCAGGTTTTGATATACGCTTCTTAAAAAACCGTATCAGTTTAGACGCTGTTTACTTTACTTACATAGATGGTCCGCAAATTTTTCGTAATCCCATTTCACAATCAACAGGCTATAACACATTGGTTTTGAATGCAGCAAAATATGCAACAAAAGGTTTTGAATTTACACTGGCAGGCAATCCAATAAAAAACAAAAACTTTTCGTGGGATGTGTTGTTGAACTGGTCAACCTACAGGCAAACCTATAAAGAGCTGCCTGCCGATTCAATACTGGTGGGAGAGATTTATGTAAAAGCCGGCGACAGGCTGGATATGTACCAGGGCAGGGCCTATGCCCGCACCCCCGGCGGCGAAATAATTAATGATGCCGGAGGCCGGCCAATAGTATTGCCTAAGAACCAAATTTTAGGTTACTCAAGTCCCGATTGGGTGTTTGGCATCACCAATAAATTTCAGTACAAGAATTTTAACCTAACCGTGCTTGTTGATGGCCGGGTTGGTGGCGAAATGGAAAATTATTTGCGCCGTCAAACTTTCCGTGGTGGCCGTCATATAGAAACCGTGCAAGGTGCAATGGGTACTGCCCGTTACCAGGATTACCAGGGTGTAAAATCATGGGTGGGTGAGGGTGTAATGATTACCTCCGGCACACCTGTTTACCACCCCGTTACCGGCGCACTTACCAATGCCAAGGACCTCACCTTTGCACCCAACACTACCAAAACCTTTTTGCAGGATTACATAAGCCGCTATAATTCGCAGGCCGAAGGAAACCTGATGAGTAAAACCTTTGCAAAAGTCAGAGAAATTACTTTCGGTTATTCATTGCCGGTAAGCCTGTTGAATAAAACTGTTTTTCGTGCCGCTTCCATTTCTTTTGTTGCAAGAAACCTCTTCTACTTTGCCGATAAAAAACATTCCGATGTGGACATTGATCAATACGCCGGCACACAAACATCAAGCAACCTGCAATCGCCAACTGTAAAACGATTTGGCGTTAACCTCAACCTCACCTTCTGATAAATACTATTCAACAAATTCAAAAAAGCATTGTATGAAACAGATTATTTTTCTTCTTGCCACGGTATTGATTTTTTCTTCGTGTAAAAAATTTGCCGACCTTGAAAAAAATCCCAACCTTCCCGAAAAAGTACCGGCGGCCTTGGCGTTAAATGGAATTGAAACAAGTCTTGCAGCTTTTCAACGCCCATGGAATTTAGAGCAACGCTGGAACCAGTTTGCCAACTGCAACTATAACTACTATGGCAACCAGGAGTACAATTGGGGTGGGGCATCACTTTTTTACACCACGCTGAAAAATGTAATCAAGATGGAAGAAGAAGCCAAAAGAGGTGGTGCAAAAGATGTAAATCCCTACACTGCTTTAGGTAAATTTTTCAGGGCTTTTTTCTTTTACGAAATGACCATGCGTGTTGGTGATTTGCCAATGAAAGAAGCATTGGTGGGTATTGATAACCTAACACCGAAATACGATTCGCAAAAAGATATTTTTATCCAGGTATTAAAATGGCTTGAGGAAGCCAATACCGATATTGCTGCATTAACTACCTCGGCCGATAATTCTTTACAAGGCGATTACTATTTTAATAACGACCTGCGCAAATGGCAAAAAGTAGTAAACAGTTTTCGTTTGCGTGTATTAATGAGCCTTAGTAAAAAAACCACCGACCCAACCCTGGGCGTGGCGGCATCCTTCGAGGCCATTTTGGGTAATAAAACCAAATACCCGATAATAGAAAACAACAACGAAAGCCTTCAGTTTAAATGGATCAATCCGTTTAATAAGTATCCTATTAACCCTGATAATTTTGGCTTTGATGCCACACGTTACAACACCTCCGCAACACACATAGGACTACTTACTTCCTTAAAAGATCCGCGTGTGTTTGTAGTGGCAGATCCGGCTGGTTCAAAATTAAAAGCGGGTATTTTACCTTCCGATCATGCAGCCTTTTTAGGTGCAAGTCCTGCCGAAGATTTGGCCGATATGTCATCAAAAGCAGGGCAGGATAACGGCGCCGGTTTTGTACCAGGCATTTATTCTTTTTATGGCCGCTATCGTTATTACAGAACTTACACAGCCGAAAACACCTTGCTTATTGGTTACCCCGAAATCTGTTTCAATATTGCCGAGGCTATTAACCTGGGATGGATTGCAGGAGATGCTGCGGACTGGTATAAAAAAGGCATGCAGGCTTCCATTTCCTTTTATGGAATTGTTGATGGCGTTAATGATTTTTACTACCTCAAAGCCGGTGGCAGGGTTACGGAAAGTGGTGACTACAACAATTATAAAGTAACCTTCAATTTTAATAACTACTATAGCCAGCCGGCCATAACCTATGCAGGCAACAATGCTGCGGGCCGCGAGCAAATTATAAAACAGAAGTACCTGGCTTTTTTCCAAAATTCGGGATTGGAAGCTTACTATAATTATCGCCGCACCGGCTTCCCCGATTTTGCAAAAGGTGGTTCCGGCACCGGCAACAGCGGTCTTATTCCAAAACGTTTTCAATACCCCGGCACCGAAAGAACAACCAATGGTGCCAACCTTGCCGCGGCACTTCAGTCGCAGTTTGGTGGAAGTGATAACATCAACGCCGATTTATGGATTAATAAGTAGATCAGTTTCTCTAAGCAGTCACAAGTGTACGTAAGCAGACCATTCTCTCCGGCGGAGCCTTTCCAGGCTTCGCTTTTTTTAAAATATTTTTCCATGCGCCATTTAATGATCGTGGTTTTTCTCTTGGCTTCCGGTTCTTTTGCAATAAGCAATGCACAGCAAAAACGCTCCACCATTCTTACCGTACCAGCCGGCAATCAATTTTGTGTAATCAATCAAGCAGGAGTTTCTATTTTACCAAGCGGAAGATTTGTAACTCCGGCAGGTCAAACCATACGCATTACCCACGATCCTTTTGGCATGGCCATTTCACCCGATGGTAAAAAAGCAGTAACGCTCCACAACGGTGTATTTACAATTATTGATTTGCAGTCAATGAATGGCACAAGAGTTCCTTCTTATGATGGTAAAATAATTTCACCCCTATCTAATGGTTCTTTTTTGGGTGTCGCTTTCTCTCCCGATTCAAAAACAATTTTTTTAAGCGGTGGCGATAACGGTGCTGTAATTGTTTATGATATTTTAAAAATGCAGCGGCTTGATTCCATTTCACTAAATGGAAAAGTAAATGGCGAAATGTTTGATGATAGTTTTACTTCCGATTTATTATTGAATGAGAGCCAAAATGAATTACTGGTTTTAGATAGAGGTAATTTCAGAATGGTAAGAATTGATCTGGTAACAAAAAAAATCACAGCTTCTGTTGCTGTTGGCCGCCAGCCTTTTGGAATAGCGTTAAGCCCCGACAAGAAACTGGCCTTCGTTGCTAATGTCGGTATGTATGCTTATCCACTGGTGGAAGGAATGGATTCGGCTAACTACAATTCCATGCTTATTAATTGGCATCCTTATGGCGACAATACAAAAGCATCTATTGAAGGAACCGTGATTGACGGTAAAAAAATTCCGGGTGTGGGCAGCCCTCTATCACCTGAAGCCATGAGCGTATTCACCATTGATCTCACCACGAATAAAGTGGTTGATAAATTTAAAACCGGTCACCAGATAGGGCAGATGATTGAAGATGCAGAAGTGGTTGGCGGTGCAAGCCCCAACTCAATTGCTGTTGGGAAAAAATTTGCGTACATCACCAACGCCACCAACGATAATATTTCGGTGATTGATTATAGCACAAGAAAAATTATTTCGCACATTCCCATCAAGGTTGATAATCGCATTGATAAATACAGAGGATTGCTACCATTTGGAATTACGTTGAGTAAAGACGAAAAAACTTTGTACGTAGCGTTGCTTGGTTTTAATGCCGTGGCTGTTATTGATGTGGATTCGAAAAAAACAAAAGGGTTAATACCAACCGGTTGGGGCCCTGCAAGAGTTTTGCTTTCAGCAGATGAAAAAGAAATCTATGTTATCAGTTGCCGTGGTTATGGCGCAGGACCAAACGGTGGAAAAAATTTTGTAAAACCAGTTCAGGGTACATACATCGGCGATATACAACTGGCAACATTTCAAAAAATAAAAATGCCCGATGCAAAACAATTAGCCGCTTATACTATGCAAAGCATCAGCAATACTTTTAAAGAAGTTGCTATCGCCAACAACAATAAAAATCCTCTGCCTCCTCTGCCAGGTGCTTACGAAACGCCAATCAAATACATTGTTTACATCACCAAAGAAAACAGAACTTACGATGAAGTGTTTGGCCAAATGACAAATGCAAAAGGCGATATTACCCTTGCACGATTTGGTGTGAATGTAGATGTGCGGGGCAAAGCCGATACATTACTACTTGCCAATGCCGATGTAATGCCCAACCATCATAAAGCCGCAAAACAATTTGCCTTCTCCGATAATTTTTATTGCGACAGCGATGCTTCTATACATGGCCATCATTGGATGATGGGAGTATTACCAAACGAATGGGTGGAAACAAATAGTAGTGTTAGTAAAACCGCAAAATATTTTTCCACTGCCCCGGGCAGGAGATTTCCGGGCAGCACCGGCAGTATGGACCCCGAAGATTATGCAGAGACTGGCGGACTATGGGAAGCATTGGAAAGAAAAAAAATCCCTTTTTACAATTTTGGCGAAGCCAATGAAACAGCACATGTAAGAGAAGAATGGAACGATACCTTAACTGGTGCTGCACACGGTGTAATGGTGCCAATGCAAAAAGTACTATGGAGCAGAACCTCTCATAACTATGCAGGTTACAATACCAATATCCCCGACCAGTTTCGGATGGAGCAGTTTGAAACGGAGTTCACTAAAATGTGGCTGAATGAAAAAGATGAAATGCCCCGACTTATTGCCATGCAGGTACCCAACGATCATGGTGCCGGGCCAAGGCCAAATGATGGTTATCCTTATCAGCATTCTTACATGGCTGATAATGATTTAGCTGTTGGAAGAATTTTGCATTTTTTATCACGCACAAAATATTGGAAGAACATGCTCGTGATTATTACCGAAGACGATCCGCAGGGTGGCGTTGACCATGTAGATGCGCACCGCAGTGTTTTAATGATGGCAGGTCCCTATGTAAAAAAGAATTACGTGAGTCATACCCATGCCAACTTCGGCTCCATACTAAAAACCATTTACAATATTTTGGGTGTGGGTTACGTAAATCAATACGACGTAACCGCCTCTCTGCTGCAGGATTTTTTTACAGACCAACCTGACTACACACCTTATACCTTTGTCTTCCCCGACAAAAGAATTTTTGATGCGCAAAAAGCAATGAACCGCTATAACAAAACCATTGACTGGAGAAAAATTCAGCTAGGGCCAAAGATGGATGATGCAACTGAACAACGTACAGATCATTATAAAAACAAGAACTGATGAATAAGATTAAGCGTTTACAAAAAATTACTTTGCTGGTTTTGTGTTTGTGTGTTGGAGTGGTTACCGCTGCGCAAACCAATGGTAAGGACTGGCAAAAAAGTAAAACAAAAAAAGCAGTGACCTTACCAAATGGATGGAGCTTATCACCAGCAGGCCGCTCATTACCACTTGGCGATTTGCCGCTCAACATAGCCGTATCACCCTCAAAAAAATTAGTTGCAGTTACCAACAACGGCCAAAGTGTACAAAGCATTCAATTGATCAATCCCGCAACAGAAAAAATTCTAGACAATGTAGTAGTACCAAAATCATGGTATGGATTAAAATTCAGCGCTGATGAAAAAATGCTTTACGCCAGTGGTGGCAACGATAACTGGATTATGCAGTTTGCGGTAACGAACAACAAACTCATTCTAAAAGACTCTATTAAGCTTGGTAAAAAATGGCCCGAGAAAATTTCGCCTGCAGGAATTGAAATTGATGATGCGGCAAAGAAAATGTACGTGGTAACCAAAGAAAACAATTCCCTCTATGTTATTGACCTTGCCACAAAAACAGTATCGCAGGAATTAGAATTAGGGGCCGAAGCCTATGCCTGCATTCTTTCTCCAAACAAAAAAGAACTCTATATTTCTTTATGGGGTGGCGATAAAGTTTTGGTGTTTGAAACCGCAACGAAAACCATCACTTCGCAAATTAATGTGGGCGATAACCCCAATGAATTATTGCTGAATAAGGCAGGAACTATACTTTTTGTTGCCAATGCAAACGACAACAGTGTTTCTGTAATAGATGTGAAGCAACGCAAAGTTTTAGAAGTGCTCAATGCCGCTTTGTTTCCCAATGCGCCGCAAGGTTCTGCCAGTAATGGATTAGCATTATCGGTCACTGAAAAAACCTTGTACATAGCCAACGCGGATAATAATTGTCTCGCAGTATTCGATGTCTCTAAGCCTGGCTTCAGCAAATCAAAAGGTTTTATTCCAACCGGCTGGTATCCTACCAATGTAAAACTGATTGGCAAAAAAATATTTGTCAGCAATGGTAAAGGATTAACCTCTTTGCCCAATGTAAAAGGCCCCGATCCCACCAAAATAAACCAGGAAGTAAATTACCAGCAGGGCGATTATAAAAGACAGCAAAGCAAAATTCAATACATCGGTGGTTTGTTTAAAGGAACCATGTCAATTATTGATGAACCAACAGATGTGCAGTTGGCAAGTTATTCCAAAGCAGTTTATGCAAACACGCCTTATACCAAAGAAAGGGAAACGGTTTCCAAAGGTGAAAAAGGGAATCCCATTCCTATGAAAGTGGGCGATGCTTCGCCCATAAAACATGTGTTCTACATTATAAAAGAAAACCGCACGTACGACCAGGTGCTTGGTGATATGCCCGAAGGAAATGGTGACACAAGCCTGGTTTTATTTGGTGAACGCATTACACCCAACCAACACAAGCTGGCAAGAGAATTTGTATTGCTCGATAATTTTTATGTAGATGGAGAGGTAAGCGCCGATGGACACAACTGGACGATGGGTGCCAATGCAAACGACTATTTAGAAAAAACATGGGTAACAAGTTACGGAGGCCGTGGTGGTGTTTATGATGCCGAAGGCAACCGTGCCATTGCCAATAATAAAAACGGTTTTCTCTGGGATTTTTGTAAACGTGCTGGTGTTAGCTACAGAACGTACGGCGAGTTTGCCGATGATTACAAAGCCAACATTCCAGTGTTGGAAAATCATTTTTGTCCATACTATACCAGTTGGGATGAAAGCGTAAGAGACACCACCAGGTTTTATCAATGGAAGCGGGAGTTTGATTCTTTGCTTGCAGCAGGTGCAGTGCCTCAGTTCAATTCGTTGCGGGTGATTAACGACCATACGCAGGGGCAAAGAATTGGCAAGCCAACACCGTTTGCACATGTGGCCGATAATGATTTGGCGGTTGGTTTATTTGTTGAGTATTTATCTAAATCGCCAATATGGAAAGAGACCGCCATTTTTATAATTGAAGATGATGCGCAGAACGGTCCGGACCATGTGGATGCACATCGGAGCCCGGCATACGTAGCAGGTGGTTTTGTAAAGCGGGGCTTTGTAGATCATACCATGTATTCCACATCGTCTATGCTTCGCACAATGGAGCTGATTCTTGGCTTGCCACCCATGAGCCAGTACGATGCAGCCGCGGAGCCTATGTGGCGCTGCTTTACAGCTACTTCAAATCTTACTTCGTTTACTTCAGTGCCTGCTAATATTAATTTAAATGACATAAACGAAAAAGAAACAGCTAGCTCTAAATTAAGTGAGACGTT
>JANPKD010000044.1:0-142440 GCA_031425835.1 Chitinophagales bacterium | reverse complement strand
TTTTGTTGAGAGAAAGATGCCGATATGCATCGGCATGACGTACTAAAGAATGATGTGTTTTTTACGCCGCCGCTGGTATGAGGCGATGATGTCCGCCCGGGGTCTGGGCCCTGCCCGACTCCCCGGGACTTATGGAACGTAATCATGCGGCAGCCCGGCCTCGGCTTAATTTACGGCGCCGGTTGGTATGAGGCAATGGCCTGCATGCCGGGTAACGATGGAGTACCAGTGTGGGAACTATTATAAACACCCGTTGTTGGTAAGAGCGGAATGAGGGTGTACTTAAATATGAGGCTCTTTTCCTAAACCCCGGGGTCGGCAGGGCCAGACCCCGGGCAGACGTGCTTCACTTGCTGCCTTCCGTTCTTCACTTGCCGCCTTCCGTCTTTCACTTGCTGCCTTCCGTTCTTCACCTGCTGGCTTCCGTTCTTCAACTTTTGCCTTCCGTTCTTCAACTTCTGCCTTCCGTTCTTCAACTTCCGGCTTCCGTTCTTCACCTGCTGCCTTCCGTTCTTCACCTGCCGCCTTCCGTTCTTCACCTGCAGCCCGCAGTGATGCTGCTGCGGCAACGCTTTGTTTATCAATGGCATTAGGTTATGTTGCCCTGGTAATGTTTTGTTTTGTTTGAAGGTGGCTTACCCCACTGCCATGCCTGGGTTGAAACGCCGGCGGTAAAATTGAATACCGCTTTCGGTAGTGTGCAGTACTGATAGCAATAAAAAACTGTGCGGCTAACGGTCTTGACCAGTGGTAATACGGTTTGCAGATTTGTAGTGTAATTTTTATTCATTCACAAAAAAACCAATTCCCATGAAAAGTTTGAATTTAGGTTTTGGCAGCTACAACGACGGCGGGCTGGAAATAATAGCGCAGGCTATTATTACGGCTATGACGGGGAACGCTAACTTCCCTGCCCCCCACCCCGAGCTGATTGCTGCCACCGCCGCCTCTAACGCCTACTCAAACGCGTTGGCTTCGGCCAGCAGTGGCGACAAAACCCTTATTGCTGTAAAACACCAGCGTAAGGAGGAGTTAATTATTGCCCTGGTACTGTTGGGTAACTATGTAATGGTTACCGCTAAGGGAGATGAGGCCATATTAACGTCGTCGGGCATTCCTATGCGCAAATCCGCGGGCCCGCTGCCGCCACTTACCAAACCCAATATTGCCAGAATAGAAAATGGCATTAACAGCGGCGAGGTAGAAGTGGTAGTTGGCCGGATACGGAGTGCAAGGATGTACGAGTTTCAGTACAGCAACCAAACTACACCTACCGCCTGGACGGGTGTAAACACAACTCAAACCAAACTGGTTTTCCCGAGCCTGGAGGCCGGCAAGCTATACTGGTTTCGAGTGGTGGCCTATGGCATTAACCAGCAGGAAGTGACTGGTGATGCTGTTCAGAAAATGGTGTATTGATTGGGGTGAGTACATGTGTTTTAAGGTTGCTGCGCTGAGAGGCGTGGCGACCTTTTTTTTTGTTGGGACGCAAACTCGTGTGTGTAATGGTGTGAGAGTGGCTTTTAAACTTTGGCTTTTGTGAATATCATGTGGATAGCGATCATATGGGCAAATTGTTTTGAGAGCTGTGTATTGTATATTAGTGGAACCCCCCACGTTGCGTCATCTTAACTAAATTCAAAAACCAAACAATTGCAAAAAACTCCTTCTATTTGAACAAGCAAATTAGAATAGAAATCCACTATAACTTTAAAAAATAAATACAATGAGCCAAGACACTTACCAACTTCTCGACCTGATAATTGCGTTCTTATCTGTATTGACTACTGCAATTATTGCCTGGGTTCTTTTCGATGCTGGAAAAAAAAGTGAGAAACAAAATTACTCCAATGAATTAAAAAATTTATGGACTCAGATAGATTCGACTGTACTTTCAAATGATCTCCTGCTTTTTGAGGCAGACAAAATGATTCACCCAAATAAAATTGGCGATTCAATCGAAGTTAAAAGAAGAAGATGGATTTGTTATATGCTACAAAATGCGATTGCTATTACTCAAACTGGAATTACCAAAAAGCTAATTCCAGATGAACAAAACGTTCAAAAATCTTTAGATAAGACCCTATCAACTCTTGCTAAAAATCCAGAGTACAAAGAAGTTTCCGAATATTGCCACGAAAAAGAGCTAAAGGAAAAATGTGATGCCATTGTGTAGGATTTTATTCGGAGGGTTTATAAGATGCTAGCATTGAACGGTGCTTACGAACGGTACACCGCTATAGGAATGGGGTTCCCGGACAAAATAGCAACGCTCACAACTCCATTGATTCTTTCATCCATGGCCCGAAATTATACTGTTTTCAAGTGTTGGCCTATGGCATTAACCAGCAGGAAGTAACTGGTGATGGGGTGCAGAAAATGATGTATTGATTGGTGGGATGGTGAATGATTTCCAGGGTTGCTGCGTGAAGACATGGTGGCCTTTTTTTTGGGGCAAGTGAGGAGCTTGGATCAGAGAGGGATGGAATTTGTTCAGTGTAGGGAGTGTGGTTTCAAAGGTTTTGGGTCTTTCGGTTAGATGGAGATCGTGCGGCTAAGCAAGGGTTAGAAAGACTGTTTTGGTAATTGGGGGTGTATATTAGCGGAAATGCAATGGTTAGCATCAATAACATAGATGAACAACTACTTCAAAGAAATAGCAAAATTCTATAGACCGTCAGTTCCTATTGACGATCCAGATTTATTCTTTGGGAGAATGCACGAAAAAACCCTTCTTTATAAAACTTTAGTTTTTCCAGGTAGACATGCTATGATTTTCGGGCTTCGAGGTGTAGGCAAAACATCATTAATAAAGATAACTACTCAAATCCTGAATGTCGAAACGGGTCAACAGATAATCAATCATACGTGTAGCAGTAAGGACAATTACGCGTCAATTGTGTTTTCCATTTTACATTCTGGAAAATTGAACACAAACACACATGAAGAGAAAAATACTCGAGCAGGAAAAATATCAGGGGAATTTAAATTGCCCCTTATAGGCGGAATAGGAGCAAAGACTGAAGCCAATTTTGAGACTGAAATAACAAAAGGCCCAGTGCTCGAAACTCATTTATCGCCGACATTCTTTGTAAATCAATTAAGTGAAAAAGGCTTTATCATTATCCTTGATGAATTTGACAGAGTAAAAGACAAGGAGACAATCGCCCAAATTGCTGAAACTATAAAAAGATTATCAGACACCCATTCTAACACTAAAATGATAATTGCTGGAGTCGCTACAAATTCGAATGAATTACTAGATGAGCATTCAAGCCTTATAAGAAATTTAATTGATATTGAAGTTCCGTTGATGTGTGACGAAGAAATAATGAAGATAATAAGATATGGCGAAGACAGGTTATCAATCACGTTTGATGATGATGTACTGAAATTGATAGTTTGGCTTTCTGACGGGTTACCTTACTTCGCTCATCTTTTATCCGAAGAACTTACAACAAATGCAATTATTAAAAGTGACAAAAAGGTAAAGCTATCCGATTTTAAGGAGGTCATTGACCAGATATATGCTATTCGAGCATTTAATATCATCAAGCTTGATTACAAAAGTTTAATGGTGAGCCCAACACAAAAGCAATTTTTTATAGACCCTTTGACTGATGAAGAATTTTATCCTTATCCATCTTGGCTAAAAAAGATTGTACTTCATGCTTTTTCTCTCGTAGAGAGTAACAATGAAAGTAAGTTACACAAGACATTGACATTGATAAAACGATACTACCCTCAATTTTCAGATTATAAAGAATTTCAAGAACTTGAGAATACCGATATTGACAGTATATTAGAGTATTATAGCAGGGCTAAAAAATTTATTGAATTTATGGGTAATGATAATTACACTTTTATAGATAACTTTCATAAGACTTACATTAGACTTAAAACTATCCAAGAATTAAATAACAATTTTACTGCTGCTAACATTGCATTGGCAATATGGCGGGGCAACGAATAACCATTTTGCTGTTAATCGCTACTCAGCTTCGGTATCGGCAGACGAATAGCATCAGCTGCAAACAATCCGTGGAAATCGTTTTTTGATTCAGCCATGTTTCGGTCTGAACGATCACGAAAGAACGCCACCTCGCACCCTGACGTTAGAAGAAACAATAGTCATTCTGATACTCTGAACAAAGAAAAAAGCTTACTATGTAACAGTGTCCTTTTTATGTACAAATTGATTAACCATTAAAGCGATTAAAAAGCAACTAAACGTATGGACGAATTAGAACTTATTAAAACGTTAAAAGCTGATTATAATGATATTACTAAGCTAAACGAAGCGGAAATCAGATTCAAGATAGTTGATGATATTCTGGAGAAATATTTAAAATGGCCAAAAATAGATACTTCTGTAGAAGTAATAGTCGAAGATAATCGAGCAGATTATATTCTAAAAAATAAAGCAAATAAGCCAGTCTTAATTATTGAAACTAAAAGAGCGGGAGTTTATTTTGACTTACCAAAAACTTTCAATAATTCAGAAAGCTTCCAAAAAATAACAATAGATAAACTCTTGACAGATGAAAACATCAAAAAAGCAGTAAATCAAGTAAAGGAATATTGTGAAGATACGCTTTGTCAGTTTGGTGCGATAACAAATGGAATTGTATGGGTAATATTTAAAACGACTGCAAGCAATCAGAAACCATGGAAAAAACTTCCAGCTATAGTAATCAAAAGCTTTGATTTTTTTGAAAAAGAGTATACCAAAGCAATCAATTTACTTGGTTACACAAGTATCGTCGAAGATGGTTCGTTGCAAAAGAATATTGGAATAAATCAAAAGTCATATTCGGAGATATACTTTCCAAAGCAAAAAATTACGGCGTATGACTCACCTGTCAACAGCAATAAATTCGCAGGGTCTTTGGGTGCACTTGCCAGAAAATTCTTAGGTCCAATTCCGTTCGATGATAAAGAATTTATGGACAGTTGTTATGTAAGCAACAAAGGACATTACGATAACCTGCAAAAGAATATCCATGGTTTTTTACATGATTCTTTGACTCCATATTTCAAGAATCAAGGATTTCGTGAGGTTTCATTTGATGATAAAGCAGGAGGTGCTTTCGGAATCGATATTTCTAAAGTTATCAAACAAGAAAATTTAGATAATGTTATGATCCTTTTTGGTGGAAGAGGATCTGGAAAATCAACGTTCCTTAAAAGGTTTTTGTTCCATATAAAGCCCAAAGATATCGTCCGTAACGCGGAGATTGCACTGATTGATCTAATTGATTCCTCACAGACTGCTCAATTATTGAGCGAGGAAATATGGAGCAGAATAAAAACGGGAATAGACAAAAACGATCTCGCAAATGCATCAAGACATGAAGTTTTACAGCTTTTTGCAGCAGAGTTTGACGCCTACTCAAGGCAAATTTTAGAAGGGTTGGAAGAGGCGAGTGACGAATACCAAAAGCTTGTAAGGTCATTTCTGATTGAAAAGCTTAGTGACACTAAGAATTTTTGTGAAAAAATAAGTTTGTTATATAAAGAAAGAAATAAGGGATTGATCATCTTTTTAGATAACATGGATCAACTCAATCCTGAACTACAGGATGTTTGCTATCTAACTGCCATAGAAGTAGCTAAAAAATTGAGCTGCTTAGTAATTATTTCAATGCGTGAAGAAAGATATTTTAGAGCCAAGGTAAAAGGTGTATTGGATGCATATCATACACCGGGGTTCCATCTGTCTGCGCCAGTTATACCCGAAGTTTTAGTTCGGCGTCTAAAATTTATAATCGAAAAACTTGAATACACTGCAGACGTAGATCTCAAATATGGAATACATTATGACAATGACCTATTTTCAATAATCAAGTTCCTAAAAATCTGCACGTACCAATTAAAAAATCATGATTCTAATCTATCTAAATTCTTGCGATTTGCAACACATGGGGATGTGCGTCAAGCGTTGGAGTTCTTCAAAGGATTTATAACATCTGGATATACAAATATTGGAGAGATTGCTCAGCATAGATATTGGACATTTCAAGTTCATCAAGTGATAAAACCGATGATGATTCCTGACAGAATATTTTATGATGAAAAGTTAAGTAAGGTTCCAAATCTTTTTCGCCTAAGAAATGATATAAATAGCTCACATTTCACGGGAATAAGGATTCTGCATCAGTTGGTACAATATCAATATCAAACCCAACAGGGTTTATAGATTCAAAATTATTCATACAAGAATTTGAGGAAAAATACTACTTAAAAGAGGATTGTGAGAAGCATTTAGATGTTTTCATGAGAAATGGCTTGACAGAGTCCAGCAATAGACTTGAACAATTTGATGATAAAGTTGATCAAATAAAGATTACTGCGTATGGTCATTACGTATACAATACTTTAGTCTTTAACTTTGCATATATTGATTTGGTATGTTTGGATAGCGGAGTTTTCGATGAGGAACTAAGTAATTATCTTTCAAGATCCGCAAATGACGAATCGAAGCTAAAACAGTCTAATAATATACTGGATAGAATGGATATAAGGCTCGAGAGGGCAGATAAATACATAGAATATCTTCAGAAGCAAGAGGAAGAAGAAATAATCCTGTTCAATTTAGATTTTAATGAAATACGGTTTTCAGAAAAAGTTAGACAATCTTTTAATGAGGAAAAAATTAAAGTTTTGAATAGCGCAAAAAGAAATCAATAATCTTTTTCCTCTTGTTGGTGCCTCACCAAAAATATCACTCCGCCGGTTGGTAAGAAACAATTTTCGTCCGCCCGGGGGCTGGCCCTGCCGACCCCGGGAACTCCTGGAATATAATCCCCCGCCTATGCTCTCTAAACTTTTTCAGTCCGTCCGGGGTCTTTCAGTGATCTATTATAGTATGCGGCCTGTCTGCGCAGGTTTCCCCGAAGCTTCGGGGGTGTGCTAGCTTGGAACCCGGCGCAACCCCACACCTTTAGCAGCGTGTAGCATAGTATTTTTTTTACGGGTTGCAGCCACCCCTACCCGATTACTAATTAATTTTTAAGGTTGCTGTGTTAGAGCGTTGTGCCCTTTTTTCTGCCTGAGCACATCCTGCGCCTGCCAGTGCAAAAGACTTTGCAGCAACTATCAAAGCGCCATGACATTTATTAGATAAACGATTTGCCTGGCCCCTGCAATATTTTAAAGACGAAGTGGATTACCTGGCAGGTGGTGGTATACATTTGCGCCCCGACTGCCACTATAAACCGCGGACAAGTACAAAAAAAAATTAGATGACAAATTTTAAATTGACATTAAAATACACCGTTATTTCACTGATTGCTGTTTTTCTGACATTCTTCTTTCATGAGCTCTTTCATTGGATTGCAGGTGAATTGTTAGGCTATAAAATGACGATGACATTAAACAGTGTTTCACTTGCTGAGGGACAGTATCTAAAAAGTTGGCACGACTTATTAGTAAGTGCGGCAGGGCCGGTTTTTACATTACTTCAGGCAACTACGTTTTATATAATCATGAAACGAAATAAAAATCCACTATTTTATCCATTTCTGTTTGCACCACTTTATATGAGAGTTTTAGCAGGTGCAATGAATTTTATAAACTTGAATGACGAAGGTAGGATAAGTAATGCTTTGGGAATTGGCACGTTTACGTTATCAATACTTGTGTGCATTTTGTTATTGTTCTTTGTTTTTAAAATTTCAAAACAAAATAATTATACAGTAAGATTTCAAATAACAAATCTGCTATTGACAATGGCGTTTAGTTCTATGCTGATTCTTGCAGACCAATTTTTACATCTAAAAATTGTCAACTAAATCAAAAGAATACCTGCTGCCCGGAAAAACTACAGGAACATTCACACCGCCGTTGGTATGAGGCTATGGCGCCGTGAAGTGCCTACCAACGGCACACCGCTGCCGGAAAACTATTCATCTATGAGAATTTCAGTCCGTACGGGGTCTTTCAGTGATCTTTTATACTATGCTGTCGGTCTGCGCGGGGTTTCCCCGAAGCTTCGGGGGTGTGCTGGCTTTGTAACCGGCGCAGCCCACGCCTTTAGCAGGGTGTACCACATAACCTTTTTTACCGGTGGCAGGCCATCCCTACCCGATTGCTAATTGATTTTTAAGGTTACTCCGTGAAAGCGAAGTGACCTTTGTTTTCTCTTTACAATGGAGATGTCCTGGCGGCGCTCACAGTTTTATAGAAATTAATAAGGGCAGAAACATTTATTACATCAACGATTTGCTTTAGAGGTTTGATTGTTGATTTGTGTTGCTGCTATAACAATGCAAAATGTATATGATTAATTGGTTGAAATACACGGCCAGATTTTTAGCCAGAGCAGCGGCTTATAACATAAATTAGCGTGTTGGGCGTCACCTTTTGAGACAGCTACTATGCTAAACATTAACAAACAAATTTTTGCAGACAATCTGAAACTGACAAAAGCATATTGCGACTTGCAGTTAAAGAATGACATTAGCGACAATGCAAAGATTTTCAGAAGTTATAATCCTCTTTACGGCGACAAGCATTTATTCAGTTTTGTCACAGAACGATTTGACTTTGAAATTGAACCTAATATTAAGCATTGTACATTGACAAAATGGATTGTTGACCCGACGGACAAAGCAAGCATTGTTGACAATCTTTTTACAGAACAGATTACTTATAAAAAACAATTTATTGATTCAATTGAAACCGACAAAACATACTCAGGGAGAATACTGGTCTCACAAATTGATTGTACAGTAATTGATGGAGCTTCGGAAGTTCAATCATTAGGACTTGTAGACTTATACGATATTCCAGCGATTGACACTTGGTTTTATATGACAAGAACAAAAGAAAGTAGACTTCTATTCGCTTGGATACCGAATGAACTTGTAAAATATGCAGACGAAGCCGTTCAAGTAAATTGTGTTGACTGTATTAATTGGGCTGACATTTGGTATCCGCAAGAATTTGAAAAATACGGTGGAAGCGAAGACGAATTATTGACGATAAGGCGAACGCCCAACATTAGTATTGCCAATAGTGGCATTGACGGGAAAACAATGAACTTTTGGTCACGCATTAAGCAGTTGTTCGGGGCTTGACGAATAAGGGCCAGCTTTAATCCTTCATATTTAACTTTATCAAAAAGCCTGACAGCAGTTCTTAGTGTACAAATACAAAATTCCTCACCCTCGGCAATACCTGCTCGTTAGTAATAATTTATAATGAAACAGTTTCTATATCTCATCTGGACAATTTGTAGTTTACATTCCCAGGCACAAACTTATTCGCCTGACACTTTTAACCTCCACGAGCTCAAAAAGATATTGGGTAGTTCGGTGATAGTAGGTTTGGGTGAAGTTGGGCATGGTTTTGAAACCATCAATAAAACAAAATCTGCATTACTTCAGTTCCTTGAAAGCGAATTGAAGTTCGAGGCAATTGCATTTGAAGGCTCTTTTACAGAAAGTGTAGTCAGCTTCATGAAGGGTGGCGACCTCGATTCAAGAGCAAAAAGCTTTTTGTATCCTTTCTGGAATACGCCATCAGTCAAAACATCGCTAAAATCTTTTTTTGACAAAGAAAAAGGTTTGAAGCCGTTGATAATTGGGTTTGACATTCAGGAAGATTGTCGCTTCAACAAACTCTCTCAGCTTTTAATTGAAAAGCAACTGGTTTTTGAGAACAAAGGTAAACTAGATGAATGTGATTCGGTTTTGTCCTATTACATCGGTGAGCATTTCAGCCGAAAAGGCACGTTATCTAAACAAGAATATTTACTATTAATTCAGAACTACGAACTTATCGAAATAGAAATAAGAGCACGACGACTCGACTTATTTCAAAGCAAACTACTAGAACGCAGCATTGAAAATAGAAAATGGCTGTGCAGATACTTGACCCTTTCAACGGCTAAAGATAAAATGTACTACAGGGACAGCCTAATGGCCGATAATGTAAAATGGATTCAAAAAGAGATATATCCTACTAATAAGTTCATCCTTTGGGCTGCAAATACACATATTGCAAAGAAGGCAGGTAATAGAAATACCGTGTGGATGGGCGAATGGCTTTCCTCCTTCTTTAGAGATAATTACTTTGCGATTAGTTTTCAAAAAGGAACCGCTGGCAAACCATTCATTTCCTCAAACACATCATACAATTATCCAACCACATCAAACGAAAAATTCGATCTTGTAATTTACATGGATAAACTAAAAAAAATAAGGGCACAGGAATGGATGACCTCATGTGACTAAACTATCGCTAACATAGGGCACTTTCAACTAAAAAACTTACCAATGGCATCCGAGACAAACTTTGTAGATTTTGTATTAGAACAAATCAAAAATTCAGGAGAAATAACTGCTAAAAAGATGTTTGGTGAATACGGCATTTATTCAGACGAAAAACTATTTGGGCTAATATGTGACAACAAACTATTTATTAAGCCGACAAATGCAGGGCGTAAGTTTATAGAAAATGTTGTTGAAGCACCGCCATACGAAGGAGCAAAGCCAATTTTTTTAATAGAAGACAAAATTGAGGACAGCGAGTGGTTAAGTGAATTGGTTAGAATATCACTGAATGAATTACCAGCACCAAAACCGAAAAAGAAAAAATGACAATCAGGACAAAGAAACAATACAACATTTTTGCCCTTATTGGTACCTCGCCAAAGGCATCACGCCGCCGTTGATATGAGGCAATGGCTCCGTGAACTGCCTACCAACGGCACACCGCTGTAGGAAGACTCTTCATCTACAAACAAGAAATTTTATCACGTATTTCCATGCTTCTTTTACAGCCGGAATCATCGCTGGATAACGGCAGGATTTCACATTTCGTCCGCCCGGGGTCTGGCCCTGCCCACCCCGGAACTCCGCGAACATAATCCCCCGGCTGTTAAATGCTCTCTTAACTTTTATTGCTATGGAACAGCCGTTTTGCTTCTCAAATACCTTTCTTCTGCCGGGTCTTTTTTCCTTATGCGGTAACACCCACCCTAAGCAACCAGGTTTATTTAACGGCAAAGGCATTTCAACCGGGAAGTTTTTACTGCAAAAACTAAACTGCATTCATCGCAACCCTGTAAGTGGCAAATGGACTTTTGTAGTTGATTATATAGATTATGAACAGAGTTCCGCATCGTTTTATGAGTTGGGGGTAATTAAAAAATATATACCTTTTGATTCTAGAATTGTATAGCGGCCTTCCACATGCAGAAGCAGAGTGCCGGATGATTACGTGCTAAAAATTCCGGAGTCGGCAGAGCCAGACATCGGGGGAGTAAAGAAAATTTTACCGATATTTAAAAACGTATTTCCCAAGACACACCACTATGGTTTTTGAACACTATCAGCTTCCTGCCAATCTCGAAAAGCACATTGAGTCAATACTTTATTTAAAGGACTTCACACCCGACCATTCCATTGAAAGAATTGTGCCTACCGGACATGTTTTTGTAATTTTTGAGTTTGACGATATAGTGCGAAATACTTATGACAATGAAACATTAAAGACCCTGAAAACTTTTTCTAAGGTGTGGGTTTC
Organism: Chitinophagales bacterium; assembly: GCA_031425835.1. Taxonomy (GTDB): domain Bacteria; phylum Bacteroidota; class Bacteroidia; order Chitinophagales; family Chitinophagaceae; genus Flavisolibacter. The sequence continues at coordinate 130,908 of JANPKD010000044.1, read as the reverse complement.
GGGAGCACACCGAAATTTTCTTTCAATATCGGCACATCAACATTCCGAGATGCTGGCCATACAGCTTAAACCCACTGGTGCATTTCCTTTTTTACATTGCCCCGTTCAGCAACTGAATGATAAGGTAGTTTCAGCGGAAGAAGTTTTCGGAGAAGAAATTTTTGCAATACGGAATAAACTTCTTTTGGCAGAAACGCCGCAAACTAAATTTGAATTTGTTGCAACCTGGCTGACACACAGATTTGACCCACGAAAAGAACCCCCCGAACACTTATTAACTTTTATAGAACGACTTCAAAAAGAACCTGTCTCCAACTTAAAAAAAATAATTGACAGCTATCCTGCTACGCAAAAACAGTTGATTGAACACTTCAAAAAATATGTTGGACTGACTCCAAAATATTATCATCGCATTGTGCGCTTCAATGAAATCCTGAAAAAGATAAAGCATAAAGAAAGTTTATCGTGGGCGAACATTGCGTACAGTTGCGACTATTCAGACCAATCACATTTCATTAAGGAGTTTTTTCTTTTCTCCGGGTACAATCCGCAGGAGTTTATCAGGATGGAATTCGCGAAAGAGCAAACTAATTTTTTCCCCCTGGACAAAAGAGGTTAATTTTTTACTATCCTGAAAAAACGACACTTCTACTTTTGCAGTATAAGTTTCAAAATCTAACAAAATGAATTTTGCAGTAGTAGCTCAAAACCTGAACTGGCTTACAATAATTGTTGCAGCATTATCAACCTTTTTGATTGGCGGGTTGTGGTATTCTATCTTTGAAAAACCCTGGATGGCAGTTAACCATTTCAGCAACGAAGATCTGAAGAAAAGAAAAATGCCGGTGGTGCTCGGGCTATCCTTCATCTTCGCTTTGCTGATGTCGTTAAATCTTGCAATGTTTATTGGTAATGAAGATTTGGCGTATGGAACTATTGCGGGATTTTTGACCGGGTTTGGTTGGGTGGCACCCGGCGTAGCAATTATTGCATTGTTTGAAAACAGACCACTGAAATATTTCTTAATAAACGGTGGCTATATGATTATATCTTTTACATTAATGGGGGCCATTTTAGGTGCAATAAAATTATTTAAAAATGGAAAAAGGATTAGTAGAAAAAACCGGGAAGCCGCTTGACCACTGGATTAAAGTAGTCAGTCAATCAAAAATTGAAAAGCATTCAGAAATAATCAACCATCTCAAATCCGAACATGGCTTGTCGTATGGCTTTGCAAATTTTGTTGCTTTGAAAGCAAAAAAGTCTGATGCTGCATCAATGGCAGAAACAGATTTATTGAGCATGCAGTATAAAGGAAAAGAAGAACTTAAATCAATTTACGAAAAGTTGGTTGCTGAAATGATAAAGTTCGGTAGTGATATTACTGTTACACCAAAAAAAGACAGCGTAAGCATCATAAGAAAAAAACAATTTGCTCTTATTAAACCAGCAACAAAAACCCGGGTAGATTTAGGATTGAAATTTAAAAACAAACCAACAACATCAAGGTTGCAGGATTCGGGACCTTTCGGTTCAATGTGTACACACCGTGTTGTATTGACAACCACAGCAGAAGTAAATTCAGAATTGTTGGGTTGGCTCAGGGAAGCATACCAGGGAGCGGATTGATTGCAACCAAAAAAGTTATTGACACAAATGACTAAATACTATTTACTGTGGGTGTACCCAAACGGGTGAACAGGGTTTTAATATTCACGCCGTCGGTTGGTATGATGCAATGGCCAACCTCGCTGGCCAGGCAGAACCAGCGCTGAATGCACGTACTTCGCCTATACAAAACGGTGCCGCCCATGCTGGTTGCAAATGAACAGACTACAGTAACAACATAAACAATGCAAGACACACTATTTGAGTTTATATCAAAATACATTTCTCTTACAGAAGATGAGAAGAACGCAATACTTTCATTAGACCTATTTCGCGAGGTAAAGAAAGGGACTATCCTACTTAAGGAAGGTCAGAAATCAAAAGATAGCTACTTTGTTTTGAAAGGCTGTATCCGGGTTTATTACATCATAAACGGAGAAGAAAAAACAACAGCTTTCTACACAGAAATGGACGCCTTAACACCTCATAGTGTTTTACATAAAGCTCCTTCCGACTATTTCATCAGTTGTGTTGAAGACAGTATTCTTACCGTTTCAAATTCTGAAATGGAAGCAGAAATAAACAGTAAGTTTCCAAAGTTTGAAATAATGTGTGGGAAATTGACGGAAGAATTGTTAGCCAAAGAACGTATCAATTTTGACGAGTTTAAAACCTCCTCCCCCGAACAACGATATTTAAATTTATTGCAGAAAAGACCAGACCTTATTCAACGTGTGCCCCAACACCAGTTAGCGAGCTATTTAGGCATCAAACCTCAATCATTAAGCAGGCTAAGAGGAAGAATTCTTGAAAAAAAGAGCTAAACGTATTTCTTAACTTAAGTGAACGACTTATAGCATCCCGACAACCAACTTTTGCGGCATCGTTTAACTTAAAAAAGAAAGAAATGCAAAAGAAAGTTTTAGTCATCGGTTTTGTCTTAATGATTACAAGTACGCTCCAACTCAAAGCACAATATGCTAACACAGACAGCAGTTACAAACGGTGGTTTGTTGGCAGCACTTTATTTTTATTGGGTAATTTAGATCGTGTAAATCCCCCCGGCTTCGCTCAACTCAATTTAGGCTATCGTATTTCAGGAAATGATGTAATTTCTCTCGAAGTAATAACATGGAAACATGCGTGGCCACTCGGTATAAACCCTTTTTATAATAAGGCATACGGAACACCTGAAGAGAAATTTCCTGGTCATATCAGGGAACATGGTTTTGGTGTTGCTTATCAAAGGTATTTTTGGAAAGGTGTTTACGCAGCAGTACACGTAGCGCCTATGTGGCAAACATATAAGAATGAAAATGGTAATAAGGTGGGTGATGGTTTTATTATATTCAACACCTATCGGGTTGGCTATCACGTCAAACTTTTTAAAGACAGGTTTTTTATAGAACCATCCCTTGGTGTTGCTGGTCGTCCTTATTTCACCGAGATGCCTGATGGTTTTAAAGAAAAAGATGACAAGTGGCCAAAATGGACGCCTGAACCAGGGCTGCATTTCGGTTATAATTTTTAGTTGATAACTTATGAATATACAAATACAACACAAAATTCAGTTGAAGACATCAAAATAACTTTGAAACTGAAGCTTGCAGCGCTTTGTGTGGGTTTTATGTTTCTCCTTATCTCTCTTGATTATTTCGCCTTAATATGGGGTTCGCTAGAAGATAGGTTAGCAGGGAAGGTGTATTTGCTGGTGGGATTCTGAATGATTTTAAGGTTGCTGCGCTGAGGGTGGTAGCCTTTCAAAAAAAAACACTTCGTGGGCATTCCGGAGCAGAAATTTACCGAAAGTATCAAAGAGCAACTGACATTTACCACATGAACGATTTGCCCGGCCTAATAATGCCAACCTGTACCCTCGCTGCCTAGTGATTGCCTTGGAGATGAAGAGAAAAAATAATTAGTGATGTGTATTGCGGCTTTATCAATAGCAAATGTATAAGACTAAGTAGTTGAATACACGGCCAGATTTTTTGCGAGGGCAGCAACTTATAACATAAATTAGCTTGTTACCTGCCATTACATTGGAGCATGAAAATCCTAACGATATACATATTGACAGCACTCTCTTTTCAAATCTGCTCTAGTCAGACGGTGGACACTATTAGGGTATATGACTATCTCAAACCGTGTGACAGATGGAAATTGAAAATAAAGAGTAACAACACGTTTGCTTTGTTCACTAATAATCTTTTCTCAGAGGACGAGGTGACTGCAACAGGTACATGCAAAATTGACGACACAACAATTCAATTTATTTGCGACACATCAAAACTTAAACACAAATACTTCGCAAGGGAAAAATTTAGACAGTTTTCTAATATCCCTTTTATTCTTTACGGTTACACATTTGCCAAACAAAAAAGCTTTTTTATACCTCGAAATATTAACTACAAGCCAGAAGACAGTATGATAATGCCAGGAGGTATTTATGCAAGATATAACCGGGGTGACGGTTTTGGGAGTAACGTTATTGAGCTAAAGCAAGACGGAACTTACACTTTTTTCGATAACTCTTGCATGGCAAATTTCAAAGAAGAAGGCAAATGGATAGTTAATACTGGCATACTAACTTTTCGCCCAAATGAAGAGAAATGGTCCATGCTCGAATGGATTACTAAAGACAGAAAACTTTATTTGACAGAAAATCATTTAATAGGTAAAAAGGTTGCAAAGACAGTCACACAGACAAAGAAAACTATCGTCACAGAAACCTTTTACTTTTTATCGAAAGAACCAAAAGATCTGAACGACTAAAGAGGTCAGGTAACATTGGGTTTATGCAAATTAGGCTCGACATGGTAGCATCAGCTAATTGCAAATCCAATCTTTGGTTCCAGCTGACAAATAACATATCAACTTTAGTTCTTAAATTCCACTTTATATTTTCAATCAGCAGTGGTTATCCTCGGACGGAAATCTATTCCAGACCTGCACAAATCCCTGGCTGTAATCGCTCCCTATTTCATCCCAAATACCAAAAATAAATACGCATAGAAATGCATAGAATCATTGTTATTCTCATCTTCACTTTTTCCACAAATATCATTTTTGGCCAAACCAGTAAGCCGTTTGTGCTTGGTGTAATTGATGAAATTCAATCGAAGGAGTTAGGTGAAAAAAGGATTTTGAATATCTATCTTCCAGAAGGATACAACAAGGATGACACAACGAAATACCCGGTAATCTATTTGCTCGATGGTTCGGCAGATGAAGATTTCATCCATATTGTAGGACTTGTTCAGTTCAACAGCTTTGAATGGATTAACTAGGTTCCGAAATCAATTGTCGTAGGCATTGCAACTGTTGACAGACGGAGAGACTTTACCTTTCCAACAACAATCGAGGCTGACAAGAAAGCATACCCTACAACCGGCCATTCTGATAAGTTCATTTCGTTTCTTGAAAAAGATTTACAGCCCTATATTGAAAGAAAGTACAAGACAAAGAATGCTAAAACTATTATTGGACAATCGTTAGGCGGCCTGCTTGCTACCGAAATTTTATTTAAGAAGCCTGCACTTTTTGATAAATACATAATCGTTAGCCCAAGTTTGTGGTGGGACAATGGTTCTTTGCTGAATCAGGATTTGATATCGCTGAATAGTTTGAAGAAACAAACTGAGGTTTATATTGGAGTTGGAAAAGAAGGGCTCACGCCAACCGCCGTTGCAAGGGTAATGGAAGTTGACGCAAACATTTTGGCGGAAAAGATTAGAAAAGTTCGAAAAGAAAATATCAAAGTGAATTTTGACTACCTGCCACAGGAAGATCATGCAACTATTATGCACCAGGCGGTTTCTAATGCTTTCAGACTTTTATATCCCATGAAACCTAAACAATGAATTTACTGAAAGACAAACAACGACCGCTAACATCGGCTATATCAACAATTATAACTACCACCCTAATATGCGAAATGAAAAACCCGGCGTAGGCAAGCGGCTGGCTTCAATGTTATTGGACCATTTTATTACTTGTTTTATTTTAATGGTGCCGGTATTGGCATTCGTATTTATTCGCGGTAATCCTGCTGACGAGGGCCCTGCAATGGGTCCGGAATTTCAGTTTGTTTTTCTGGGATTAATGTTCTTGTATTTTTTTAAGGATGGTTTTGGTGCAAGAAGTATTGCTAAGCGGATGACCAAATTGCAAATAGTCGATAATACCACAGGCAGACCCGCTTCTGTCATGCAATGTTTTTTCCGTAACCTGACTATAGTCATCTGGCCGGTGGAGGTGCTGATCACATTATTTAATTCGCAAAGGAGGCTTGGAGATTATATAGTGGGTACCAGGGTAGTGAACTATGGTGCTACTCCGATTCCTGCTTTTGAGTTTGAGTGAACTGTGCACCGCATCGGCTCTGCGTATTGCCTACCAACGGCGCACCGCTGGAGAAAGCGTTCATCAAGAAAAACGAAATTTTACAGCTCAGTTCAATGTTTCTTTAATGCCGGGTTGGCCCCTACTCAATGACAAATTTGTAACCCCTGCCAGGTACGTTAATAAATTTGATGGAGTTATCATCGCTTAACTTCTTTCGTAATTTAGACACCAATACGTCAACATTTCTACTAATAACTACTATGCCCTGATCTTCCCAGATTTCTTTCATCAGCTTTTCCCTTGCCACAACCTGGTTGATATTTTCTGAAAATATTTTTAATGCTTTTGTCTCTTTTTCGGAAAGCGTAATACTATTATTATCAACCTTCAGAACATTATTATCTGCGTAAAATTTAAAACTTCCTAATTGTATGTAGTCGTTGTTCTCAAAAACAGGCGCCTCCTCTCCTTTTTTACGAAACTTATTTTTAACATAAAAACCAACAAAACTCAAGGGAATAATTAAGAGTATCAATAAAAAGGAATTGGACGGAGTTTTCTTCAAAAAATCAATTTCAATGATATAACAACCAACCTCCAGCTTCCGACCCCTGCAAGGAGTTAAGTCGCCTGTTTTGTTATTTATCTCAAATGCAAGTACTATTTCATTTTGTTTGCAATTCCGCAAATTGACTATGTAATCGTTTGCCAGGGCGTTTTTTTGAAATGTTCGTTGTACCAGGTTGATGAGTGAATCGGAAATAAAACCAAAGTGGTTTTGAAAAGAGATTTGATAGGTTGTTTCATTCAACTTTTTAACCGGCAGCACCCGCGATGAAGAATCTTTGGCTGAAAGTAAAAGCTGGTGTCCTAAATCACGTAATACAACTTCTAAATGCTTCTCAGGGATTTCTTTTTTTTTATTGATAAATGCAACGGCAGAAATCAACATAACCATTATGATGACTGAAGATCCAAACAAAGTAAATGGCTTCATGAGTGCAAAATAATCTTTTAGCCCGCCGTTTCAGGTGGTTTTACAAACCTTTTACGCATGCTTTACAACATTTTACTGCTAAATACCGGCTAACGGGTTGGCCCCCGATAACTTTACTTTATTGTTTTACCAAATAAATTAAAGCCATGAACATCATCTACCGTCTTGCTTTTTTTTCCCTTTTTCAACTGGCTGCCTGCATGCAGGCCTCAGAATTTTCACCCGCCGCACGGCTACCTGGTAATCACCCAAAACAAAAAACTGGTAAGGCAGTAGATGCCACCTTGGTCTTAAAATCTGCTGATGGCGGACAAACGTGGCAGAACATTAGTGAAGGGCTGCCCGGAGATAAGCTGGAGGGAAGTTTCTTTGTAAATAACAGTGGGTTTTATTTACGAACCGGCAATTATATATATCACAGTAAACCAAACAACAAAGCGCCTTATTGGGAGAAAGAGATTTTCCCCGACGAACATAGCAATATTGCCCCTGGTAAGTCCCGGATATTTGCATACGATTACCACCACGGTGCGTTCAGGCAAAAAATAATCGGATTGGGTGAATGGTCGCCGATATACGACAATTTTCAGTTCAAAGGTATCATCGATGTTTTTGAAACTGCCGGAGGCACTGTTTTTATCGTTTGCGACCGCGGCCGCGGCCTTTATAGATCGATTGACAATGGAAAAAACTGGAAAGAAGTTCATCGCGGCGTGTGGAAATTGGTAGAGTCGAACGGTGTGCTGATGGCGAACAGCGTCAAGGGAATAATAAGATCGACCGATGATGGCGAAACCTGGGAAACTGTGATCAGTGAGGGCGGTGTGGGCATCGACGTTGCACGCATCGATGGTGGATTCGCTGCTATCACTTTCAATACTCAGTCGGATACCAGGAGAGTGCGAACAACCTACGACGGTGGTAAAACCTGGCAGGCCATTGACGCCGGCCTTATGGGGAACAGCCTCATTGTACCAGGCGCCAACCCCCTCTCTAAAATTATTTTAAATGATGCGGTGTGGAATCCTACTGATACCGGCCTTCCTGAACAAGCCTTCATCACTTCCATTATCCAGGTTGGCGAAAAATTCTTTTGTGGTCATCCAAAAGGCATTGTTAGCTCGTCAGATAAAGGGAAAACATGGAAACTGTTACTTCCTTCAATAGAAGGAAAGGTTTTCAATTTATATGTTTCAGGCAATGTGATTTATGCTATCCCGACAAATGGTGGATGTTGAAGCATCGACAAACGGACTTGGTTTCTCATAAGTGAACATGCCCCCAAGCATTAGAAAAATAAAAGAAGGCCTCAAACGAATCCGATTTATAAGCAGATATATCTATCTTAACTAAACCTACAAAAAATGAAAAAACTTATTTATGTGCTGATCTTACCGCTGGTTGTTGTAAGCGGGTTAGTATTTGCCAACCGAGAAAGCAAAAATGAAACTACTACAAAATCAACCCCAAAACCACTCTCTGCTGCTGAAATGAAAGCCGGACGGGAAGCCTGGGAAGCTACCCCTGAAGGAATAAAGTTCAAAGAATGGGAAGCATCTCCCGCAGGTAAAAAGGTGTATTCCGCTGAAGCTAAGATAAGGAAGCACCTTATAGATTCAGCCGCTATGGAGGCTGTTGTAACCTCTCTTTCTCTTCCGCCAGGCTCACGATTAGGTTTCGGTGTGATGGCCAGGATTAATGGTGACGATTATATTGTAAAATTTGATGCGGAAAACGCTCAATTAGAGCAATTGCGTAGCCTGAAAGTGCATGACAAAATAATTCTAAGAAGCCGTAACGTATCGCATGCGCCCAAGTATGCATATCCAATAGTATCGGGCGACTATGTAGAACGGGATGGTAAAGTAATTTTTAAACGTATCCCTCGCAAAGGCGGCTGCTGAGTAGATAAATTAATGGACTTCCGGGTATGATGTTGCAAGCGACGGATATCATTAGTTGTGCCAGATTCTTAACGCCATGAGCCGTTCCCCTATTAAAGTGGTCCATCACACTTAAGAAAATAACCAATCATCCTGTTATACTTTAAGTATCAACTTTAGAACAAACTAAAACTCATTAAAATGAATTTTAAAACAATCTCAATTGCCGGGCTCGTGCTGCTCCTTGCATTTCTTTTCGCTTTTCAACAAAAAGCACCTACAGAAAATATCCAGGCGAAAAAAGGTATGATTAAAGTGACCATATTATATCCAAATGGTGACGGTAAAAAATTTGATATGGACTACTACTCCAAGAAACACATGCCTATGGTTGCAAGTTTATTGGGCGACTCATTAAAGCTGTATGAGATTGACAAAGGCATAGCCGGCCGAACGCCAACTGATGCAATTCCTTATTTAGCTATTGGCTATTTATACTTTGATAGGCTTTCGGCCTTTCAAAATTCGTTCGGACCACATGCGGAAAAAATCAGGAGTGACATTCCGACCTATACCAATATTCAGCCAGTGATTCAAATAAGCGAAGTATTACGTTGAGCAATTTAAGATACATTACAGAATAAACCCACACTCACCAAAACAAACAAAATGAACAATTCAAACAATTCTTCAACGGTTTTAGTAGCAGGTGCTACAGGATTTTTAGGCGGTGAAATTTGCCGTCAGTTAATTGAAAAAAACAAAAAGGTGAAGGGATTAGTGCGTGCATCATCAGACGCTAATAAAGTAGCTCAATTAAAAGAACTGGGTATTGAAATAGTTGTAGGTGACCTGAAGGACAAGACCTCATTAAAAGCGGCCCTGGCCGGCGTATCAGCAGTTATATCAACCGTTTCTTCCACGCTATCCAGGCAGGAGGGCGACTCACTACAATCAGTTGACGAGGAAGGACAAATTAATTTGATTGATGCGGCGGCGGCCGGTGGAGTTGATCAGTTTATTTATATTTCGTTTTGCCCGATGCCGGGAGAATTTCCTTTACAAACAGCCAAACGCAGAGCGGAAAATCATCTTGCAAAAAGCGGCCTGCGTTATACCATTCTGCAACCCACTTGTTTTATGGAGGTATGGCTTGGGCCTGCACTGGGTTTTGATTTTGCCAACGCAAAAGCCACGATATATGGAGAAGGAAAAAACCGCACTTCCTGGATTGCTATAAAAGATGTGGCCACATTTGCTACAGCTTCATTGGATAATAGTGCAGCCCAAAATAAATCTTTTGAACTGGGTGGCCCGGAGGCTTTGAGTCCCCTGGAAGTAGTAAGTACCTTTGAGGGAATACAGGGCAAAAAGTTTGAGCTTCAATTTGTACCCGAGGATGCCTTAAAAGCGCAAAAAGATAACGCCACAGATCCTTTAAACGAATCTTTTGCCGCACTGATGTTGTCCGTTGCGCATGGAAGTGAAATTGATATGAAGGACACGCTTAGTGTTTTTCCAATGCAATTATTTAGTGTAAGCGACTACGCAAAAAACCTGAGTGTACATGCTTAGGCCATGGCTCTAGCAAGAGTGAAAAGATCATGCAGGCAAAAGGAAAAACCTTTCTTTCTTAACGCACATAAAACGCCAAAAGTCAATTAGAACTACCGGTTACTTCTTACCTGTCCATCCTGCACCCAAAAAAGGAAAGTTACTTTCGACTTGTCGTTATCATCTTTTCTTTCGTAAGAAACCTTACCGCCGTTTAATGAAGTAAGAAAAACTTTTAGAAGGTCTTCAACTTCCGCTAATTCCTGCCTTATTTCAATTTTTCTTTCCTCGTGCTTGTTAATCACATTATGTACTTTGTATAAATCCTCAGCGTCTGATTGTTTATAATCAGGGTTAGGCTCGGAGGACAGGTACTGGCTAAATTTTTTCTGAGCTTTCTCTATCAGTAATGGAATTTCTATTTGTTCGTCCTGAAGCTGAATGTATTCTACCAAAAGGTCTTCCAAATATTTGTACTTCTTATCTTTCATAATTCATTTTTTGAAGGGCAAATTTCGAACAATGTTGACGAATTCAACATTAAGTTTTAAAAGACTGGTGAGCGTATGAGGCCGGTTCTACTACATTCAATCAACCGAAACAATACTTGCCTGCCTTGCCACGAGCTGCCAGCTCTTTTTAGTCTTCATCCAAATATTTGTGTAGCGGCGTTTTACAGTTTTGCCGGCGTTGGGCATTTTGCCAGTAGGGTGCAAAGTTTCGTGGCCCATGGCAACAGCAATATTTTCTATAAAGGTTACTTTTTCTGTAACCCTTTCAAATACTTCCATATCCACCTCGCCGCCCCGAATTAATTGTTTTAATTGCTGCAGGGTTGTTATTTTATTGGTAGGTGCATGCACTATAAAACGTGGCGAAAACAGTTTGTACAGTGTGGTGGTATCTTTTTCTAAAAAAGCTTTGCGTTGGTCGTCTTCCAGTTTGCGTATTGCAGCTTCGGAATTGTTTTGCGCAAATGCAAAAAGCAAAATAAAACATGCAAAGGAGGTGGTAAGTAAATTTTTCATCGCATTAAATTTTATATGTGCGTCGGTCTTGACCTGCACAACTTTATTGGAAGCAATTTATTAATTTATTTACCTCAAAGTGTAACCGCCCGCAACAGCTAACTACGTTATTACATAAAAAAAAGAGGTGGTATAAACACCACCTCTTTCATTGTACAAACGAAAACCTCAATCAAAATAATTACCAGTTGGCAATACCCGTTTAGTCGGCATACACCTGACCGTTGGTTTGTTTTTGGTGCATGGTATCGGGATGAATTTCTTCCTCAACCAAACCATCTTTTGTTGACACCAGCAACGTGCCTTGCACGTAACCTTCATCGTGCTGCGAAGCATCCAAACCTAATTCTTCATCTTTATCACTTACACGGAGCGGCACAATAAAGTTGATGAACTTAAAAATGATAAACGATACCACAAAGCTGTACCCCACTGCTGCACCCATTGCTTTTACCTGCGTAAAAAAGAAATCGAAATTGCCATAAGCCCAACCATCAGCACCGGCAGGGTAAATAGCCTTGGAGGCAAACAAACCCGTCATTAACATACCTACGATTCCACCTATGCCATGACAGGGAAATACATCCAGCGTATCATCCAAAGAGGATTTTGATTTTATGTACACCGCAACATTTGAAATAACCGAGGCCACAACACCAATAAAAATACTTACAGGCACAGACACGTAACCCGCACCAGGTGTAATAGCAACAAGGCCTACAACAGCACCTACACAAAAACCAACTACGGACGGTTTTTTACCGCGCAGTACATCAAAAAACATCCACGATAACCCACCCGCAGCGGCAGCGGTATTGGTAGTAAGAAAAGCGGAAACAGCAGTGGCGTTTGCACCGAGTGCCGAACCGGCATTAAAGCCAAACCATCCAAACCAAAGCAAACCGGTACCAATTAAAATGTATGGTATGTTAGCGGGTTTGTTTTCAATTTTATTTAAATGACTACGGCGGCGTTTTAATACCAATGCACCGGCCAATGCAGCACAACCGGCAGAGATGTGTACCACCGTTCCCCCTGCAAAATCCAATGCACCCATTTTAAATAAAAAACCTTCGGGGTGCCAGCTCCAATGCGCTAAAGGTGCATATACTAACAATGAAAATAACACGGTGAACAATACATAGGCTACAAAACGCATTCTTTCGGCAATGGCGCCCACTACTAAGCCCGGCGTAATAACGGCGAACATTAGTTGAAATGTAGCGAACAAAGATTTTGGAATCGTTGGCGCCAGGCTCCAGGGTTCGCCACTTGCAACATCTCTAAAAAATAGATGCGTAAGCGGGTTGCCAATAAACCCATTGATTGATGAACCAAAACTCAAACTGTAACCAACAACTATCCAAAGCACTCCTACTACACCTGCGGCCACCACGCTTTTCATCATAGTTGACAGAACGTTTTTACGGTTTACCATACCTCCATAAAAAAAGGCCAGTCCGGGTGTCATTAAAAACACCAGTGCGGCGGCTACTATCACCCAGGCAATATCGGCAGGCACATATTTGCCCACATCAAAATTCGCGGTGGTTGGTACAAAAATGGCGGCAACTGCTACTGCCACTAACACTAAAAAAGGTGCGGCTGATCTCAAGGAGAGCTTCTTCATCTGTTATTGATTTAGGTTACTAAAAATTTAAAACTGATATACTGCTGCTATTAAAAAGTTAACGGCTGATTTTGATGATGCACCATTGCTATCGGTAAACAAAGGCTGGCTGGCTTTATCGAAACGGAATTCGGGAATAAGAATAAAATTGTCGACCCGTAAATTGCCTGAGAGTGTTGTGGCAAACACGTTACCACCGAGGGGTTGGCCGCTGTAAACTTTTAAACCATTATCATCATTAAAATATTCTTCACGTAGTGTAAGGCCAAAGGTTTTGCAGGGATCGAAGTTTACATACAGTGCTGTACCCCACCAGCTTTTTGCATCAGCAAATATTTTGTTGCCCATATAAGTTTGGGTGTTATTGACAGTGCCATTTAAACCCAGTGAAAATTTGTCGCTTACTTTACTGGTGAGCACCAGGTCAAACTGGTCCGATCTTGATGTATCGAGCCCACGGCCACCTGCATAATTCAGGTAGGCTTTAAATCTATCGCCGCCCGAATAACTATACTGCGCAATTACTGTTTTGCTGGTGGCAAATCCGTCAGGTACATATTTATAATCGGTGGGGTTGGCAATACCTATCATTAGGCCGCTCGACTTAAGTGCCAGTTCGGCTTTTACTCCCGTGTGAAAAAACGGGCCGTTGGTAAACATATAACTCATGCTGTAGTTACGGTTGAGTGGTGCATCCACCAGTTCGTAGCCAACATGCGTGGCCCAGCTACCTGCCGTAAGTTTCAACTTATCGGTTGGCGAATAACTTATGTACAACTGTTTAACCGAAGCCAAAATGCCTTCGTCATTATACGAAAACTCCTGAGCTCTTTTTCCAAATCCCAGGTCGGCAACTACTTCGGTTTTGCCTGTTTTGTAATTCAATTTTATGGAAGCCATACCCAACTCGAAAGTGCGGTGCGAGTTGGTGAACGAAGTAAAATTGTTGCCCTTGGTGTTGGCAAAATCATACTTATAATACATGTCGGCGTTGCCGGTGATGGTTAGGGATGAAGCCTGCGTAGAATCCTGGCAAAATGAGGTGGCAAAAATGGACATAGCCATGGCTGAAGTGGTTAATTTTCGTAACATTGTTATTGTATTTTAGTTTAGTTTAAAAAAAAGGTATTGCCCGGCCTGAGCTTCTGAAACAAGCTTAGACTTTACAAGCAATACCTTTTATCGTTAATTACGGTCGGTGTGGTTGGGGGCGGATGGGTCTTCGTCAGGATTTGGATGCTATCGATGCTACTCTAACAATTGTTGCAACAATTTATTTTTTGCATTTCTGTAGAACGAATGTATGGGTAAATCGCAAAACATCCATCCTGTTTTCAAAAATATTTCTACTTTTTAGCTGAAATGTGCAGAATCTGTGGATGAATTTGAAATATTTTCCACTTTCTCCCAGTCGATCTCAACAAAAAAACAAAATTCAGAATAATTGTTCAGATATTTTTTAGTTTAATTTAATGGCCTCGGTACTGATCTGCCTCCCACGCCACGAGGTTTTTCCCCCTGCTTTCCACACTCGCCGAAAAAGTTTCGGCCACAAAACAATTTTTTTTTACTTTCAGTGAAATCGCTTGCTATCAACATTCATCGGGCTCCGAGCCCTTAAATGATTTTAGCTATGGCAAGCAATACCGGATTGTACTCCCCCGCTTTTGAACACGATGCCTGCGGCATTGGGTTCGTGGTAAACATCAAAAGCAATAAATCGCACCAGATAATTTCCGACGCTTTAACCATTTTAGAAAATATGGAACATCGCGGCGCCTGTGGCTGCGAGGAAAATACCGGCGATGGCGCGGGCATAATGATTCAAACTCCACACGAGTTTTTCTTTGACGAATGCAATAAGCTCGGCGTTCATTTACCGGCCTTTGGTAAATATGGTGTGGGTGTTTTGTTTTTTCCAAGAGACATACGCCTGAAAGAAGAATGCCGCGACATTTTTATTCGCTGCGCGGAAAAATTAGGCATGGAGATTTTGGCGTACCGAAAAGTACCGGTAATGCCCGATGATATTGGCCCCACTGCATTATCAGTTGAACCCGAGATAGAACAGGTGTTTGTTGCCTGTCCCGATCACATCAACAATCCCGATGAATTTGAACGCAAACTTTTTTTGCTGCGCAATTATGCGGCGCATACTATCAATAATACTGTGCGCAAAGATGCCGTTGGGTTTTACATCGCATCCTTTTCGTACAAAACAATTGTGTACAAAGGCCAGCTTACCAGTAAACAACTACGGCACTACTACCCCGACCTAAATAATAAAAGAGCTGTGTCGGCTTTTGGCCTGGTACACTCCCGTTTTGCTACCAACACTTTCCCATCGTGGAAGCTGGCACAACCCTTCCGCTACATTGCACACAATGGCGAAATAAACACTCTACAAGGCAACTTGAACTGGCTGAAAACAAGCGAGAAAAATTTTATCTCTTCCTTTTTTTCAAAGGAAGAAATGGATATGCTGTTGCCTATTATCACCGGCGATCAATCCGATTCGGCCTGCCTCGATAACATGATTGAATTGCTTACACTCTGCGGTCGCTCGCTACCACATGTAATGATGATGCTGATACCCGAAGCCTGGGATGGCAACGAGTTGATGGATCATACAAAAAAATCGTTTTACGAATTCCATGCATCATTTATGGAACCCTGGGATGGCCCGGCCTCTATTTCATTTACCAATGGAAAAATAATTGGCGCCACTCTCGACAGAAATGGTTTGCGGCCATCGCGGTTTTGTGTAACCACCGACGACCGTGTAATTATGGCTTCCGAAACCGGTGTGCTTCCGGTTGATCCATCCATGATAAAAGAGAAAGGGAGATTGCAGCCCGGAAAAATGTTTGTGGTAGATATGGAGCAGGGCCGCATTATCAGTGACGAAGAATTAAAACAAAGTATCTGCTCGCAAAAACCTTATGCCGACTGGTTGAATAAATATAAAATACGCCTTGAAGAATTACCCGAACCAAGAGTGCTTTTTACCGAGCTGGAAAAAGACCAGGTGTTTAAATACCAAAAGGCATTTGGTTATTCAATAGAAGATATTGAAACCATCATTACACCCATGGCTCTTGATGCCAAAGAACCCACGGGCTCAATGGGGAGTGATGTGCCGCTGGCAATACTGAGCGACGAGCCACAACATCTCACATCCTACTTCAAACAATTATTTGCGCAGGTTACCAACCCCCCCATTGATCCCATCAGGGAAAGAATGGTGATGTCGCTGGCAACCTTTGCCGGCAACAACGGAAACTTGCTTACCGAAGATCCGCTGGCCTGCCACTCCGTAGCATTACAACACCCCGTATTAACCAACCACGAACTGGAGAAAATCAGGAGTATCGACACAGGCATCTTCCAGGCAAAAACTTTACAAACCTATTTTAGAGCCGATGGAAAAAAAGGTTCATTAAAAAAAGCATTGGAGCGTTTGTGTCGCTATGCAGTTGATGCGGTGGAGGATGGTTTCGAAGTATTGATCCTATCGGACCGGGCTATTGACAGCGACCATGCTCCTATTCCATCGCTGCTTGCAACGGCAGCGGTGCATCATCATTTAATAAGGAAGGGTTATCGTGGACAGGTTGGGTTAGTTGTTGAATCGGGTGACGTTTGGGAAGTGCATCATTTTGCCTGCCTTGTTGGATTTGGTGCCACTGCTATAAATCCATACTTAGCCTTATCAACCATTCATAATTTAAATACGGCATCCAAACAAACACCGGAGCAGCTCAAAAAAAATTACATCAAAGCAATAAACGACGGACTGCTGAAAGTGTTTTCAAAAATGGGCATCTCCACTTTGCAATCGTACCAGGGTGCACAAATTTTTGAAATTATCGGCATTAATAAATCGGTTGTTGATGTTCATTTTACCGGTGCTACTTCACGCATTGAAGGATTAGGATTAGATGAAATTGCAAAAGAAGCGTTGGCCAAACACCATTTTGCTTTTCATAAAAAAGAGCAACCTTTTGACCGGCTACCCGTTGGCGGAATTTATCAATGGAAAAGAAAAGGTGAAGCGCATTTATTCAATCCGCAAACCATTCACCTGCTGCAGTACGCAACAAGAATGAATGAGTATGCCACATTTAAAAAATATTCGAAACTGGTAAATGAGCAGGCGTTAAAAACCTGTACGCTGCGCAATCTTTTTCAATTTAAAAGAAACCGTGTTGCTATTTCAATTGATGAAGTAGAACCGGCAACGGAAATCTATAAACGATTTGCTACGGGTGCCATGAGTTTTGGTTCCATATCGCACGAAGCACATGCAACGCTTGCCGTTGCCATGAACCGCATTGGCGCTAAGAGCAATACTGGCGAGGGTGGCGAAGATGAAATGCGCTATGAATTGTTGCCCAATGGCGACTCTATGCGTTCGTCGATAAAACAAGTGGCAAGTGCAAGGTTTGGCGTTACCAGTAATTACCTGACCATGGCCGATGAATTACAAATAAAAATGGCGCAGGGTGCAAAGCCCGGCGAGGGTGGACAGTTGCCCGGCCATAAAGTAGATGAGTGGATTGGAAAAGTGCGGCACTCCACTCCGGGTGTTGGTTTAATATCGCCTCCACCGCACCACGATATTTATTCCATTGAAGATTTAGCCCAATTAATTTTTGATTTAAAAAACGCCAACCGCAAAGCAAGAATAAGTGTGAAGCTTGTATCAAAAGCCGGCGTTGGTACCATAGCGGCAGGTGTAGTAAAAGCAAAAGCCGACGTGGTGTTGATTGCTGGTCATGATGGTGGCACCGGTGCATCGCCCATGAGTTCAATAAAACATGCAGGCCTGCCGTGGGAATTGGGCTTAGCCGAAACACATCAGACACTGGTGAAAAATGGATTGCGCAGCAGGGTTGTTGTACAAACCGATGGACAGTTGCGCACCGGCCGAGATATAGCCATTGCCACTTTATTAGGTGCCGAAGAATGGGGCATTGCTACGGCGGCACTCGTGGTTGAAGGATGCATCATGATGCGCAAGTGTCATTTAAATACCTGCCCTGTTGGTATAGCCACGCAAGACAAAGAGCTACGCAAACGTTTTAACGGCGACGCCGATCACGTGGTAAATTTTTTCAAATTTGTTACCGAAGAACTGAGAGAAATAATGGCGGAACTTGGTTTTCGAACCATTAACGAAATGGTTGGCCAGGTTGAGACGCTCGAACAAAAACACGACGCAACACACTGGAAGTTTTCTAAGCTCGATCTCTCACCTGTGTTGTACAAAGAACCCAACTCGTTATACACCGGTTTGTATAAAAAAGAAGATCAGGATCATGGCATGGACGCAGTACTCGATTGGCAATTATTGAAGGCTGCACAACCCGCGTTGGATAGTTTACAAAAAGTAACCGGCGCATTTTCCATTTTAAATACCAATCGTACTGTAGGCACCATTCTATCAAATGAAATTTCGAAAAAGTACGGATCGAAAGGATTGCCTGCCGACACTATCCATTTCAAATTCACCGGTACGGCCGGGCAAAGTTTTGGCGCATTTAATACCAATGGTGTAACGCTTGAACTGGAAGGCGATGCCAATGATTATTTCGGCAAAGGGTTGTCGGGTGCCCGACTGATTGTGTATCCCTCGGCACAGGCAAGGTTTGTACCAGAAGAAAATATCATTATTGGCAACGTTGCTTTTTATGGTGCCACATCGGGTTCTGCATACATAAGAGGAATGGCCGGCGAACGTTTTTGTGTACGCAACTCCGGCGTACATGCGGTGGTAGAAAGTGTTGGCGATCATGGCTGCGAATACATGACCGGTGGCCGCGTGGTTGTGTTAGGAAATACAGGTAGAAATTTTGCCGCAGGTATGAGTGGCGGCATTGCTTACGTGTATAATGTGCAAAACAATTTCGCCAGCATGTGCAATACCGAAATGGTTGATTTGGATGCTGTAGAAAACGGTGATGTTGTTGAATTGAAAAACATGATTGCAGATCACTACCAGCACACAAACAGCACCGTGGCCAAATTTATCCTGGATGATTTTGAAAACCAGTTAAAACATTTTGTAAAAGTGTTTCCGAGAGATTATAAAAGAGTGCTTGCGGATAGAAATGTTGCAATGCGTGTGGTAAAGCAGGATGCATAGCTGTAATTACTTTTTAATTGAGTTAAAATGATCCCACCAAACAGCAAAACGTTTTTCTTGGAGGGCCAGATCTTGGATGTGAAAGTTGGAACACAGATAGCGGAGATTTTTGAATGAGCCACAGCGATTTTTTTCTGCTGTGTAGAAATCCAGATGGTAAGGAGTAGAATTAATCCGTTATAATCCGTCTAACCCTTGTCATCCGTGTTCAAAAACAGAGTGTCCGTTACTTAGGAAAGATGATTAAAGTTTTTCTGCCGGTACGCAAAAAATTAATTGCTTAAAACAAATTTTCAAATGGGCAAAACAACAGGTTTTTTAGAATTTGACAGAGAGCTTCCGCAAAAACGTGCAGTGGCTGAACGCATAAACGACTACAATGAATTTGTGCTGCGCTACAGCAATGAAAAACTCAATCAGCAAACGGCCCGCTGCATGGATTGTGGTGTACCGTTTTGCCACAACGGTTGCCCGCTCGGCAATTTAATTCCGGAGTTTAACGATGCGGTTTACCGGCAAGATTGGACGGAGGCTTATGAAGTACTTTCTTCTACGAACAACTTCCCGGAATTTACCGGCCGCATTTGTCCGGCCCCCTGCGAAAGTGCCTGTGTGCTCGGCATTAACCAGCCCGCCATTACCATTGAAGAAATTGAAAAGCATGTAATAGAAATTGCTTTTGAAAAAGGACTGGTGCAGCCAAAAAAACCTTCGGTGCGATCGGGAAAAAAAATTGCGGTTATCGGTTCTGGCCCTGCGGGACTAGCAGCCGCGGCGCAACTCAATTATGCTGGCCATTCAATAACCGTTTTTGAAAGAGATGACGCACCGGGTGGACTATTACGGTACGGCATACCCGATTTTAAATTGGAGAAATGGGTAATTGACCGGCGTTTAAAATTGCTGGAAGAAGAAGGAATTGTTTTTGTGTGTAACGCCAATGTTGGTGTAACAGTCAACATCAACAACTTGCTGCGTGAGTTTAATGCTATTGTTCTTGCAGGTGGTGCCACCATTCCACGAAATTTAGAAATACAGGGAAGGCATTTGAATGGTGTTCATTTTGCAATGGACTTTTTGAAGCAGCAGAATAAAAGGGTTAGCGACCTCACCCCCAGCCCCTCTCCGAGGGAGAGGGGAGCGACAGACCTCAATCAACCGGCTAAAAAAAGTTGGGAAGGTGAAGATTTAATAACCAACGATATTTTGGCGACTGGTAAAAATGTTATTGTTATTGGTGGTGGCGATACGGGAAGTGATTGTGTGGGCACGTCGAACCGGCACAAAGCAACAAGTATTACTCAATTTGAATTGCTGCCAAAACCCGAAGCCGACAGAAACAAGTACATGCCCTGGCCTACCTATCCTATGACACTTAAAATAACTTCTTCGCACGAGGAAGGTGCCGACCGCCACTGGGCAATTGCCACCAAAGAATTTTTGGGCGATGATGCCGGCAATTTAAGAGCGTTAAAAGTGGTTGACCTTGAATGGAAAATTGTCGACGGCCGCGCAGCGCAGTTTGTAGAAATAAAAGATTCGGAAAGAGAGCTCCCCTGCGAGCTGGCACTACTTGCCATGGGTTTTGTACACCCCCAACATGATGGACTAATAAATGAATTAGGTGTGGAAAAAGACGAACGTGGAAATGTAAAAGCAACAGAAAAAAATTACCAAACCAACATAGCCAAAATATTTACCGCCGGTGACATGCGCCGCGGACAATCGCTGGTAGTATGGGCCATTAGTGAGGGACGTGAATGCGCCAGGAAAGTTGATGAGTTTTTAATGGGAGCATCGTCGTTGGAAAGTAAGGATGAAAGTTTTTTGTTGAGGCAGGTGGGGTGAGATTAGTCGTCAATTGCGGGTGATTGGTAAATTGTATTGCTGGTGTGGACAGCCCATGATGTATAGGATGCTTGAAAGAGAAGCCGTTATTTTTTGCTCGTGGTATTGTTTGACAATACTTGCTATTTTTGATATTATGCAAGCACAAGTAGAGATAGCATTTGACCAATTGGTTCAGATAGCCAAGAAACTGCCCGCGAAACAATGGACCCAATTAAAAGCCGAGGTTGAAAATCAATCAAACCTCGATACAGGAAGGGAAGAATTCAAAAAGCTTCTCTTAAATGGTCCTACCTTTTCAAAAAAACAACTGAGTACAATTGCCGAAACCAGAAAAGTAATCAATCAATGGCGGACAAAATAATTCTCATAGATACCTCTATTTTGATTGATTATTTTCGTAAGACGGATAAGAATAATTCTGTTCTAATTTCTCTTTTTGATCAAGGTTATGATTTGATCATTTCAGCCATAACACACTACGAAATTTATTCGGGTACTACAGCTAACCAACTTATATTTTGGAAAAGTCTATTGCAAAGAACAAAAGTTTTAGCTCTTGATAAAGTTGTTGCACAAACGGCAGTTGACATAAATAACCAACTAAAACGGAAGCGTAAACAGATTGAAATAGCCGATCTTTTTATTGCTGCAACAGCAGTAGCCAACAATTTGCCTTTTGCAACCTTGAATACAAAGCATTTTGAACGAATTGACAGCCTTACCATTGTCAAATAAGGTGTAACGCACAAAATGTTAGTCTCCCTTTGATTGTTCTTATATTTTGGGCAAAATGATTTCTTCAAACAGTTTTTCGTATTTCGTCTATTAACAAAAAAACATGATCGCATTTTGTCGCTTGTTTCACTGCCTTAGTTGTGGCAGTAAGTACTCACACAGAATTCCTTCCCGCATTAATTATCCCAAACGAGCTCCGTACAATTAACCTTTCCAAAATAGCTTTCTCACCAGCATCCATGTTTTTTTCATCCCGCAGTTTCGTTAACGCGTATTGTTGAATAGTTGTCAGCGGCATTACGATTCGTTCACGCATTTGAATGGATAATCTTTCCACCGGGTAATCATGCATCAACTCATTGTGGCCCGACAGTTTAAATAAATACTTTTCCGTACGGCCGTATTCTTCATAAATAATATTCCATAGCTCACCGTACTGCGGGTGTTTTGAAAGGAAAGCCGTCAAGGGAAAATAGGTTTTTTCCATTGCCATCTCGCAATTATCAATCAGTGTTTTAAAATAAAGCGATCGTTGGTACAGTCCTTTTATTTCGGCAAACTGCCCGCTTTTTTCCAACGCTTCCAGGGCCGAACCCACACCATAAAAACCCGGCACGTTTTGTTTTAACTGGCTCCAGGCCCCAACAAATGGTATGGCCCGTAAATCTTTTAATGCAAGCCTTGCAGAGGCGCCTCTTTTTGATGGGCGACTGCTGATGTTTGTTTCGCTGTAATAATTTAAGGGACTGACCTGCGAGAGGTAAGTCAAAAAATCCGGATGTTCTTTCAACTTTTGGTAAGCGTCATAACTAATGTCCGCCAGCTGCTGCAGCGCATTTTCCTGTTGGTCATTGAGCGTACGTTCTTTGTCGGCAAACAGACTGTTGGATATACCTGCATTGAGCAATTGCTCGATATTAAATCGTGCTGCGTCAACAGTACCAAAGTTTGAACTAACTGTTTGCCCCTGTATGGTTAAATGAATTTCTTTAGTGGAAATGTTGCTACCCATTGATGCATAAAACTTGTGCGTTTTTCCACCACCTCTTGCGGGCGGGCCACCCCTGCCATCAAAAAAAATAACGGCAATGCCATACTCTTTGGAAATGTTTGTCAGCTCTTCTTTTGCTTTGTAAATACTCCAGTTGGCCATTAAGTAACCGCCATCTTTTGTACCATCCGAAAAACCTACCATTATTGTTTGTGTTTTATTACGGCGGGCTAAATGATTGCGGTAGGTTTCGTTCCCGTACAACAAACGCATAATACCCGGCGCATTTTTTAAATCACTAATGGTTTCGAACAACGGCACAATATCAATGTTCATTTCCTCTGCCTTCCAGCCGGTAAATAAAAACAACGCATAAACCTCCAGCACATTTAGTGCAGTGTTGCATTGGCTAATGATGTAGCGGTTGCAACCGGTGGGGCCATTTTGCTTTTGTATGTTTCTTATTGTGTCAAACGACAGCAGGGTATCTTTTACAATGCCTTCATATTTATCGGCAGTGGCAACGCCGTTAGTTTGCAACAAAGCAGAAATTTTATCGGCCTCATTGAGGTCGGCATAGCCGGCAGGCAGCAATCCTTCCGTGTCAGCAAGTGTCTGCAGCACTCTGCCATGTACCGAACTTTCCTGCCGCACGTCGAGCGTTGCAAAATGAATTCCAAACACCCGCACTTTATGTATCAGGTTATCGAGCAATGAGAGAAACAAACCGTTGTGTTGGTGAATAATAATATTCCGCATTTGCACCAGCGTTTGTATTATTTCATCTGCGTTCAAATCGGTGGTGGCATTGGGTATAAAAATGTTATTGTACAACTTCATTTCCAACTCCGTTAGCAATACATCCACTTCCTTAAAGGTTAAGCGGCGTTTTAATTTGCGTACATCTAAGTAGTAACATTTTATAATGCTCGATCGCAAGGCTTCGGCAACTTTCAATGTAATTTCGGAGGTTACGTTCGGGTTTCCATCCCTGTCTCCACCCGGCCAAAAACCCATTTTAATAACAGGGTTATGTTGTTGCGCATCCGGAAAACGTTCGCTGAGGTCAGTAATTATTTTACCCACTGCGTTGTAAAAAACATTTTCCAGGTACCAAATCAAACTCACCGCTTCATCATACGGAGTGGGCTTTTGTTTTTTTGATAATGGTGTTTTACCCAACTGTTGCAAATAAACGTTTACCTGGTTGGCGTTATTTTCTTTAAGCGATTTAGATAAGTCGTTAATAATACCCAATACGGCACCAGGATAAAACTGTGTAGGGTGCGCCGTTAGTACCATGGCCACATTAAAGTCGCGTAATTTACTTTCGAATAACTCCCGCAAATTTTGCTGCTGCATTTTACCATACAATTCCTTCATGGTACCCGGGCCGTTGGTGTCATTTATTTGTGTAAAAGCTGCGTCTTCCACCGCATCAAATAAAACCACCTGCCGCTCTACGTATTGGATAAAACGCAGCAACAACTCGGGTTGCTCCTGTTTATTTTTAAACGTGGTGAAGCGTTCAAAAAATAATTCCACTATTTCTGTTGGACTTTCGTTGCGGGCATATCCTTCCTCGCAGGCATTTAAAAAAATAGAAAGCAGTATGCCTGTTTTTTCTATGCGATGAAATGGAAGTGAAATGAAGAGCGAATTATACAGTTGAAATTTTGTGCCTACCTGGTTTTTAAAATTTTCTAATTCTCTGATTGATGCTTGCCCCATAACCCGCAAATTTAATTCAGAATGGTTTGTGGTTGGCAAGGCAATTCACTAAAGCACATAATTGCTTGAAGTAGCTTCTTCCTGCTCTACCACAGTTGCAGAACTTGCTGTACGGAAGCTGCTAATTCCGGAGCAATAGGAATGATCACACCCGCGGAGTCTAATTCCTCCTCTCCTTTAGGGAGACAACGAGTATCACGAAGGTTCGGAGCGAAACTCGGGGAGGTGAGGTCATAATCATTTTTTTATTCCATCTCCTTCAACTATCTTGTCCGCATCAATTGTAATGGTGAACCACGCAGCAAAAAATATAATCTCGTTTTCACTTGCCACTACGGCTTCTACTATTACTATTACAACAACCCGCAAGGGTTAACCTCATTATACCGTAAACCGGGCTGCTTAGCTACTACACGAATAGAGAACATTATTGTTCAAAAAAATCTTACAAAGCACTATGCAAGTTTTAAAATTTGGCGGCTCGTCTGTAGCCTCTGCCGACGCTATAAAAAAAGTTGGAGCAATTCTTCAAAAACAAATTCAGTCCGATAAAACGATTGTTGTTGTATCTGCTTTAGGAAAAGTAACTGATGGATTGCAGCAATGCGCAACACTCGCCGCCAACGGCGACAACACATATAAGGAAGCACTGCAAAAGATTACGCAACGTCACCTCGATGTTATCAGGGCCCTGTTGCCCGTAACCAACCAAAGTTCCTTGCTCAGTAAAGTGGTGCAACAGTTTAACGAAGTAGAAGACATTTGCAACGGCGTGTTTTTGCTTCGCGAAATATCACCCCGCACCAACGACCGCATACTCAGCTACGGTGAACTGCTGTCATCCCAAATTGTATCGGCATATTTAGTAACAATAGAGTTACCCAATCAGTGGGTTGATGCCCGGGCAATCATTATTACTGATTCGCATTTTACAAAAGCGGCTGTTGATTTCAACACAACAAACAAAAAAATTCAGGAAACAATTTCTATTTCAGCAAACAGTTTATTCATCGTACCCGGTTTTATTTCAGCCGATGCACATGGCAATACCACCACCCTGGGCAGGGGCGGTTCGGATTACACGGCCGCGATTATTGCTGCAGCACTTAACGCATCGCAACTGCAAATTTGGACCGATGTTTCGGGTATGATGACCGCCGATCCGCGACTGGCCAATCACGCAAAACCAATCTCCAATATTTCTTACCAGGAGGCAATGGAACTTTCGCATTTCGGAGCAAAGGTTATCTACCCTCCCACCCTTCAACCCGTAATGCAGTTAGAAATTCCGGTGCGCATTCTTAATACATTTTCTCCCGATGACCCCGGCACCACCATTGAAAAGTTGGTTGCGCATACTAATGGCATTATCCGCGGCATTTCAAGCATCAACAATGTGGCGCTGCTAAGTTTGGAAGGCAGCGGTATGGTAGGCATTCCCGGTTTTTCTAAACGATTATTTGAAGCATTGGCATTTGGTGGCATCAATGTTATTTTAATCACGCAGGCATCGTCCGAACATTCGATTTGCGTGGGTGTGGAAGAAGCCGATGCTGCAAAAGCGAAAAAACTTCTTGATAAAACTTTCACTTACGAAATAAGCAGGCAATTGCTCAACCCATTGGCTGTTGAAAAAGCACAGGCAATCGTGGCGCTTGTTGGCGATAACATGAAAAGCCATACCGGTACCAGTGGTAAAATGTTTGGCGCATTGGGTAGAAATGGTATTAATATCAGGGCCATTGCACAAGGGTCATCCGAAAGAAATATTTCGGCGGTGATTGCTGCAGCCGATGTAAAAAAAGCCATCAACGTACTGCATGAAGAATTTTTTGAAGCCACCTACAAACAACTCAATTTATTTGTTGCAGGCACGGGCAATGTAGGAAGCAAGCTATTGGCGCAGATAAATAAACAGCAAAAATATTTGCTTAAAAACATGAAGCTGCAGTTGAAAATAATTGGTATAGCCAACAGCCGAAAAATGCTTTTTAATGATAAGGGAATTGATCTGTCCAACGATGACAAAATGAACGACGCCGAGGCAATGAACCTTGATGAATTCATTCGCATCATCGCCGCAAAAAATCTGCGCAACTCGCTCTTTATTGATGTAACGGCAAGTGATATTGTTGCCACCAAGTACGCCGACCTCTTTGAAAAAAGCATCTCGGTTGTGGCGTGTAATAAAATTGCCTGCTCCTCTGTTTTTTCCAACTACAAAAAATTAAAAACATTAGCCACCGAACACAATGCCTCGTTTTTGTTTGAAACAAATGTTGGTGCCGGCCTGCCGGTGATAAACACCCTAAACGATTTGTTGCGCAGCGGCGATAAAATTGCCGAAATACATGCAGTACTCAGTGGCACACTTAATTTCGTTTTTAATAATTATGATGGGATAAAATCGTTTGCCTCGGTGGTGCGGCAGGCGCAAACCGAAGGTTACACCGAACCCGATCCCCGCCTCGATTTGAGTGGCACCGACGTGGCAAGAAAAATAATGATTCTTGCCCGCGAAGCAGGTGAGGTAATGGAGCTCAGCGAAATTGCCAACGAATCTTTTATGCCGCCATCATGTATGCAGGGAAGCGTGGAAGATTTTTATTCTGAAATGGAAAAACACGAAGCCCATTTTAAAAACCTGTACGACAACGCCGCGGCGGCAGGAAAAAAATTAAAATTTGTCGCCAGTTTTAAAAATGGAAAAGCGGAAGTAGGCCTGAAACAAATTGAACCGCAACACGATTTTTACCACTTGTATGGCAAGGACAACATTGTGTTGTTCTATACCGAAAGATACATTGAACAACCAATGGTAATAAAGGGTGCCGGCGCCGGCGCCGAGGTTACAGCATCGGGGGTATTTGCCGACATCATCAGGGCAGCAACTGTATAAAAATGAACATGAAAAAAATTAAAGTAAAAGCCCCAGCCACCATTGCCAACCTCGTGTGTGGGTTTGATGTTTTGGGACTCTGTGTTGATGCACCATTTGATGTAATGGAAGTGGAGTTGCTCAACGAAAAAGAAATTATTGTTGAAAGCGCTGATGGCTTTCCGTTACCAACAGATCCGGCCTGTAATACTGCAGGTGCACCGCTTATTGAAATGCTGAAAGAAATAGATGGCGACATTGGATTTAGAGTAATGATCGATAAACGCATAAAACCCGGCAGCGGCCTTGGTTCCAGCGCCGCCAGTGCAGCCGGTGCTGTTGTTGCCGCAAACATTTTACTCAACAACTTTTTTTCAAAAGAAGACCTTATCCGTTTTGCATTGTTTGGCGAAAAGGTTGCTTCGGGTGTAAAACACGCCGACAACATTGCCCCTGGCATTTATGGTGGCATTACTTTAATCAGATCCATTTTTCCAATAGACATCATTCCTATTCCGGCACCGCAGTTATTTGTGACCATAGTACATCCGCAAATTGAAGTGCGTACCGAAGATGCCCGCCAAATTTTGCGTAAAGAAGTATTGTTGCGAGACGCCATCCGGCAATGGGGAAACATTGGAGGATTGATTGCCGGGTTTATGAAAAACGATTACGAACTCATTGGCCGTTCGCTGGAAGATGTGATAGTAGAACCCGTACGTAGCATGTTGATACCCGGCTTTGACGAAGTAAAACAAAAAAGCAAAGACGCTGGTGCATTGGGTGGTGGCATCTCTGGTTCAGGCCCATCAATTTTTATGCTAAGCACACAACATCAAAAAGCATTAGAAGTTGAAAAAGAAATGGTCGAAATTTTCAATCGCCTCGGTATTGAAGCCAACACGTATGTTACAACGGTATCACAGCAGGGAGTAACTATAATTGAGTGAAAATTTTTTGAAAACAACTTTGTGAGGTCGGCAACAATACTACTATCATCGTCCGTTGCGTCGCACACTTCGACGTTCTGTTCTTTATTCAGCACTTTGGAAGCACCTTTATTATTCCAAAACATTTGAACTATTGTCTAAATTTTCTGGCCTTTCGAGAGCAAAAAAATAGAATTATCCGTACAATGCTAAAACGGTTCAAACATGGTGAATCTTAAATGGCGAAAGACTCTAAACCCCTCTCCGCGAGGAGAGGGGTTTGGGTGAGGCGTTTCACGCAACAATCAACCACAAACAAAAAACAGGCAAAACATCAATGAAATATTTCAGCACCAATTCTCTTGCCGAACAAGCCGATTTTAAAACCGCAACCATATTAGGGCAGGCGCTCGACAAGGGTTTGTATTTTCCCGAAACAATTCCTCAAATAGAAAAAGCCTTCTTCAAAAACCTCTGGCAGTACACTAAAGCAGAAATTGCACTAAAAGTTATTGAACCATACATTGGCAACACCATTCCAAAAAATATTTTGGAAACGATAGTTACCGAAACAATTGCCTATCCCATTCCCTTGGTACAGGTCAGCGACAACATTTTTTCTCTCGAATTATTTCACGGTCCTACCCTTGCGTTTAAAGATGTGGGTGCAAGATTCATGAGCCGCTGTCTCGGCTATTTTTTACAAAACAACAAACAAAAAGTAACTGTGCTGGTGGCCACCAGTGGCGATACCGGCGGCGCGGTTGCTAATGGATTTTATGATGTAGATGGTATTGATGTGGTGATTCTGTATCCCTCAAAAAAAGTGAGTGAAGTACAGGAACAACAACTTACTACACTGGGAAAAAACATTGTTGCACTTGAGGTGGAGGGCAGTTTTGATGATTGCCAGCAGATGGTGAAACAAGCCTTTGCCGACAAAGAAATAACCACCAAAATGTTTCTCACCTCGGCAAACTCTATCAATGTAGCCCGCTGGCTGCCGCAACAGTTTTATTATTTCTTTGCCTTGCAACAGTGGATGCAAAATGAACCACCTGTTGTAGCTGTACCCAGCGGCAATTTTGGAAACATTTGCGCCGGCCTTCTTGCCCAACGAAGTGGTTTGCCTGTTGCGCATTTTATTGCCGCGTGCAATGCCAACAATTCCGTTACAGAATACCTGGAGGATGGTGTATATCGAACCAAGCCTTCGGTGGCTACCCTTTCAAATGCAATGGATGTTGGCAACCCAAGTAATTTCATTCGTGTGCTGCATTTGTTTCAGCAAAACTATGGGCTCCTGAAAAACAATCTTACCTCCTACAGTATCACGGATGAAGAAACAAAACAAACAATCGCCGAGGTTTATCAAACCAACAATTATTTGCTTGACCCGCATGGCGCCGTAGGTTATGCGGCACTAAAAAAATATCTACAAATGCACCCCGGCCAAAAAGGAATTTTTTTAGAGACAGCGCACCCCGTAAAGTTTTGCGATGTTGTAGAACCAGTGATCGGTAGAAAAATTGAATTGCCAACAGCGGTCGCCACGTTGGCAACAAAAGAAAAGAAGAGTATAAAAATGAAAGGTAGATATACTGAGTTGAAAGATTTTTTGTTGTCGGTTTAACCGACTGTCTAAAACAAAAAACAAAATAGTCATTATGGTTTTTATTCTGCTTCGCAGAGTAAACTATCCGTTGTTATCCCTCCAACCGTGTTAGCTCTGTTCCAAACCCACATATCAAGGCAACTGTCCTAATAGGATTACTTCGCAGATGGCAGGACAATTTTTGCATTATAACTCTTAAGGGCAGCTCTATAACCTGTTTTTTTATTTGACTCACCCTTAATTCCTCTCCAAAGGAGAGGAAAAGGAAGGTTTTTAGAGATGGCCTTAAAGTTTTAACCCGCCGCACTTCTTTTTCCCGCCAAATATTTTTTACGAATTACATCCTGCACATGCTCACCACTAATTTTACTTTCTAACCACGAAATGATATCCAGGTAGGCAAAGGCACGGCTGGCCGATTTGTTTTGTTCCTGCAATTTCAACTTGTCCAGCAACCGTTTAAATTCAGGTTGCAACATTTTTGGCGACACCCGGAAGGCCCGTTGTAAAAATTTAAAAACATCTTCCTCTACGGCACCAAGATTTTCCATTTTTGCCATAAACCGGTAAACGGATTTCACCAGGTACTCAATCAAAGTAAAGTTTCCCAACTCATAATGCGCAAGCAAATGCAGCAACCTGGCATAACATTGCAGATCGTTGCGCAGGTCAACCTTCAGGTTAATTATTTTATTGAGGTAGGTAATGGTGTTATCGTACTGGCCACTGCCAAAATATAAGGAGGCAATCTTGTAGTAGAAAACCAAAATCCTGTGCCGGTCGATATACATGGTATATGCCTCCAGCTTTTCTACAATCATTGGTACGTGCAGCAACCCTTCAGTAAAAGTGCCGTGCAGTACATGGCGGTTTAACCTTGCAATATTTAAATACACAAACACCTGTACGGCATTGTTTTCATTACGGCGCACAATTTCGGAGGAAGCAAAATCTTCAAACACTTTTAGCGTCTGCTCAAATTTTTCATCGTTCTTCAAATCAAAATGTGCATTCAGCAAATTGTGCAAGCCTTTTATGTAGTGTGTCGTTTCCGACTCTTTCATCAGCGGTTCCTCATCAAAAAGATCAACCCATTTTTTTGTGTAGCGGTAGTACATCAAAAAGTCCTGCATGATAAATGCATACCAGCAATAGCATTGAAACAGGTAAAGGCGTTGGTAAAACCCGGTCTCTGTTTTTGCATTCTTCGGCAAGTGCTGCTTAAAAAAATCGGCAAGCATCTTTTCATCCGTTTCGTTTCTTGCATGCCCGTGATTGATGTACCAACCATACAACTCCAGGGCAAGATTAGAAAGCTTGCTGATCAAATCAATCTGCTCCATCACCTCATTTGCCTCTACCGACAATACCTTGGCCCGGTCGTGCAAACTTCTTGTAATGTGCAGGCTCTCAATTTTCTTTTCCATAAAAACCATCTGCACCAAAAAGGAATGTTGGTTATTCAGCCGCGCCAGTTCTTTTGCCTTGTCTAAAATTTTCAGGCTTTGCACAAACAATCCTTTGTTGTATAAAATGCGGGCATGGTCCATCTGCTCCCGTAATTGAATATCTATATTGTCGGTTGTTTCCAGTAACCGCAAACTGGCCAGTATTTGTTTGTATAAATGTCCCTTACGGTTGGCCAGCTGGTCTTTTTTTATTGGATGAATTTTGTTGAGCAAACTCGCTTCGTCGTACTCCTTCATCCTGTCGAGTGCATCAAACAACTGGATGATTTTCATATCCTGGTTAGAGGAATTTCTTTTGATATAGAGTTTGAAATTGCGTTTTTCTTCTTTACGCATCGAGTGAATCAACTGGAATAAGCTATCGGTGGAGCGACTGGGCATCATAGAATTTTTACACCGAAATGCAGCACTGGCAAGGCTTTCATAGTTATTTCCGCATATTCAGCAATGCAAAATAACCCATAATTTGATTTTATATCCCTGCCATGATGATTTAGTTTCGACAGTAAGGACTCATTTTATAAACCTCCTTTATGGCAGACAGTAAGATCCTCATTTTTGACACTACGCTTCGCGACGGCGAACAGGTACCCGGCTGCAAATTAAACACCGGCGAAAAATTGGAAATTGCGTTGGCGTTAGAAGCCGCCGGTGTTGATGTTATTGAAGCAGGTTTCCCGGTATCAAGTCCCGGCGATTTCAACTCGGTAACCCAAATTTCCCGCGTCATAAAACAGGCTACAGTTTGTGCATTAAGCAGGGCCGTAAAAAATGATATTGAGGTAGCTGCACAGTCCTTAAAAAACGCAGCCAAACCACGCATACATACTGGTATTGGCACCTCCGATTTTCACATCAAAAGCAAATTCAACTCTACCCGCGCCGACATTTTGGAAAGAGCCGTTCAATGCGTAAAGTGGGCACGCAATTTTACCGACGATGTTGAATTTTATGCCGAAGACGCCGGCCGCACCAGCAACGAATATTTAGCACAGGTAATTGAAGCGGTTATTGCTGCAGGTGCAACCACTGTAAACATACCCGATACAACAGGTTATTGTTTGCCACACCAGTATGGAGAAAAAATTGCTTTCCTCATCAACAATGTTTCCAACATTGATAAAGCGGTAATCTCCTGCCATTGCCATAACGATCTAGGCCTTGCAACCGCCAACTCAATTGCCGGTGTAATGAATGGTGCCAGGCAAATTGAATGTACCATCAATGGCCTGGGCGAACGAGCCGGCAACACATCTCTTGAAGAGGTGGTGATGATAATGAAACAACACAAACATTTGGGTTTATACACGGGCATTAATGCGCAACAACTCAATCCACTCAGCCGGCTTGTTGCGGATACAATGCGCATGCCCGTGCAGCCTAATAAAGCTATAGTTGGCAGCAACGCATTTTCTCATTCCTCTGGTATTCACCAGGATGGATTTTTAAAAGATGCGCAGACCTACGAAATCATTAACCCGGAAGAAGTAGGTGCGGCGTTAAGCAAAATCGTTCTAACGGCAAGAAGCGGACGAAGTGCATTGGCGCACCGCTTTCAAAAACTCGGGTACCAGTACAATCGCAACGACATTGACTTTTTGTATGAGTCGTTTTTGAAAATAGCTGATGTAAAAAAAGAAGTAAAGGAAGAGGACCTGGTAGAACTGGCTGCGCAGTACCAGCCACAAGTGGAGGCGGTGAGTTGAATGGGTTTGGAAAATTGATGCACTCATTTCGGTAATTGGAAATGCTCAATACACAACGCTCAACACTCAGTGTCCAATTAAGAAATAGCAGAGCACAGATATCACTCCCATTGTTCAAAACAACTGACGAGAGTTAAACAAAGGCTGGCGAAAAATGGTAGTTATGGGTGCTATTAGTGGAAATGAAAATCAAAAGACAAACAGAAACTGTATTAAACCTTAGTAGAGACACGGGTAGGTACGACAGCCAACCTTATTACCTTATTTACCAACAATAAAAGAATCAATAAGGTAATAAGGTTTGATTTACCGGGGTTTTAAATTCAACTAAGGTTTAGCAACATAACAAAATCGGTAACTACACAAAAAGCCCAAAAGTTTCTAATTAGATGAGTGAATCAAAAAATAAAGCGACTTCTCAAACTCCCCTCCCGACCAGCAGGGGTGGTGGCCTTTCCCTCTTTACCAAAATATGGAACAACCATGTAGTGCAAACCATTACCGATGGACCATCGGTGATTTATATTGACAAACATTTCATTCACGAAGTAACAAGTCCGCAAGCTTTTGCCGGCTTAGATAAAAGAGGCGAGAAAGTTTTTCGACCGCAGCATACCGTTGCCACCGCCGATCATAATGTACCAACCATAAACCAACACCTGCCCATTAAAGATCAGCTCTCAAAATTGCAGGTAGAGCAACTCGTAACTAACTGTGCCAATCACTCCATTGAACTTTATGGCCTGGGACATGCCTACCAGGGCATTGTACATGTAATTGGGCCCGAGCTGGGCATTACACAACCGGGCATGACCATTGTGTGCGGCGACAGCCACACATCCACGCATGGCGCATTTGGCGCTATTGCTTTTGGTATTGGCACAAGCGAGGTGGAAATGGTTTTTGCATCGCAGTGCATTTTGCAAAGCAAACCAAAACTAATGCGCATAACCATCGACGGGGTGTTGAACGAAGGTGTGCTGTCGAAAGATATTATTCTCTACATCATCTCAAAAATTTCGTCGGGTGGGGCTACGGGTTATGCAGTGGAATTTGCGGGTTCGGCAATAAGAGCCTTGAGCATGGAAGCAAGAATGACCATCTGCAACATGAGTATTGAAATGGGTGCCAGGTGCGGATTGATTGCACCGGATGAAAAAACTTTCGCCTACATAAAAGGACGAGTATTTGCCCCTCAGGGAGGAGTTTTTGAAAAGGCGGTTGCTGCATGGAGGCTCTTGTACAGCGATGACGACACGGTGTTTGATGAAGAAATTGTTTTCAACGCAGCAGATATAACGCCCATGATTACCTATGGAACCAACCCGGGTATGGGTATTGGCATCAACCAAAAAATTCCAACGGCAGCGCAGGTAAGCAGCAGTGATCAAACAGGGTTAGAAAAATCACTCGCCTACATGGGTTTACAACAAGGCGAACAACTGATGGGCAAAAAAATTGACTACGTTTTTATAGGGAGTTGTACAAACTCACGCATAGAAGATTTGCGTTTGGTTGCATCGTTTGTAAAAGGGAAAAAGAAAGCCGATGATGTAGAAGTATGGATTGTACCCGGCAGCAAACAAGTAGAGCAGCAGGCAATTGAAGAAGGCATTGCCACCATTTTTGAAGAAGCGGGTTTTCAGTTAAGGCAACCCGGTTGCTCGGCCTGTTTGGGTATGAATGAAGACAAAATACCGGCAGGTAAATATTGTGTGAGCACCAGCAACAGAAATTTTGAAGGCAGGCAAGGCGCCGGCGCCAGAACATTATTAGCAAGTCCGTTAACCGCGGCCGCAGCGGCAATTGCCGGACGAATAACCGATGTGCGGGAGATGATCATTTCAAAAAATTAATTTTTCCAACGAATAGAATGACCACAGCATTTAAAAATTGTACAAGCAGGTTTGTTCCGCTCAACATAGAAAATGTTGACACCGACCAGATTATTCCCGCCCGCTTTTTAAAAGCAACAACAAAAGATGGGTTTGGAAAAAATTTGTTTCGCGACTGGCGGTACAACAATGATGATGAGTTAAATGCCCGTGAGGATTTTATTTTAAACAACAAAGAATATAGTGGCGAAATTTTGGTTGCAGCTAAAAATTTTGGTTGCGGCTCCAGCCGCGAACATGCAGCATGGTCAATAGTGGATTACGGTTTTCGTGTTGTTGTGTCAAGTTTTTTTGCTGACATTTTTAAAAGCAACGCACTAAACAACGGTCTGCTGCCCGTGCAGGTGAGCGATGCATTTTTACAGAAAATTTTTGCCCTGCCAAATGGCAACACCCTAACCATAAATTTAGCAGCACAAACCATTACCATTGATGCAACCGGCGAACATGAAAGTTTTGACATCAACCATTACAAAAAAACCTGTCTGCTCAATGGCTATAACGACATAGATTATTTACGCAGTATGAAAAAAGAAATTGAAAAATTTGAAGCAGCGAAAGAAGGTGCGGTTAGCACAACAAAACAAAAACAGTTTTCCATTGCAGTTATCATGGGCGATGGCATTGGCCCCGAGGTAACCCGGCAATCAATAAAAGCACTTGATGCGATTGGCGAAAAATTTGGCCATCACTTCCATTACACTTATGCGTTGATGGGTGCCGATGCCATTGATAAAACCGGCTCGCCGATACCCGATGAAACCCTGGAGATTTGTGTAGAAAGCGATGCCATTTTATTTGGTGCCATCGGTCATCCAAAGTATGATAACGATCCTACTGCTACCGTGCGGCCCGAACAAGGATTATTGAAGCTTAGAAAAGAATTAGGGTTGTTTGCAAACATTCGCCCGGTCACTACTTTCCCTTCGTTGCTACATTTATCGCCACTAAAAAACAACCGGCTTACTGGTGTTGATTTTGTTGTGTACCGTGAGTTGACGGGCGGCATTTATTTTGGTGAGAAAAAGGTAAACAGTGATTACACCGAAGCATCGGACTTGTGCAGCTACAATAAAAACGAAATAACCCGCATTGCACACCTGGCATTTAAAGCCGCGGCAAAAAGAAAAAATCATCTAACGCTTGTTGACAAAGCAAACGTTTTAGAAACCTCACGCCTTTGGCGAAAAGTGGTGCAGGAAATTGCGGAGACTTACCCCGAAGTGAAAGTAGATTATCTTTTTGTTGACAATGCTGCCATGCAAATAATTGTCAACCCCGCGCAGTTCGATGTTGTACTTACGGAGAATATGTTTGGAGATATCATCAGCGATGAAGCAAGCGTTATCTCTGGCTCGCTTGGCATGCTTCCGTCCGCATCGGTTGGCACACACACCGCTTTGTTCGAACCCATTCATGGTTCGTACCCACAGGCTGCTGGTAAAGACATTGCCAACCCTGTAGGCTCTTTGCTTTCAACCGCAATGTTGCTCGATCATTTAAAATTATTTAAAGAAGCGGCTCTACTACGGCAAGCAGTGGCCTTTACACTTGATGCAAAAATTGTTACCAAAGACATCGATCCTATCAATTACTATTTCACCTCTACCGTTGGCGATATGGTGAGCGAATACATTTATGGACGACTGCCGGGTGAAATGAACCATGGAAATATTGAATTAAGAAAATCAACGCTGATTTAAGAAAACCATTGGGCTGATGCGAATACACAGGTGAAACACCAACCTGAAAATACAAACCCCGAAGGGGTGACATTAATGTAGAACGAGAATCAAGATTGAAGATAGAAACCCCGAAGGGGTGACATTAGAATGGCCGACGAGGAACGTGTGATAACTGTAGTGCAAATTGCAAACGCCGAACAGAAAACAGCACGTACAAGAGAGCGACGCAAGAAAAGTTTCATAGTAGTAACAGAGCCGGGGTCATAAAAAATTACACGAACGGAACATGAACGAACTAAATAAATACAGCAAAACACTAACGCAGGATGAAACACAACCCGCCGCGCAGGCAATGCTCTACGGCATTGGCCTCACCGATGACGATATGCAAAAAGCGCAGGTAGGAATTGTGAGCATGGGCTACGATGGCAACACCTGCAACATGCACCTGAACGACCTTGCAAAAATTGTAAAACAAGGTGTGTGGGATGCGGACTTGGTAGGGTTGATTTTTAATACAATTGGTGTAAGCGATGGAATGAGCAACGGCACCGACGGCATGCGCTATTCCCTGGTGAGCCGCGATATTATTGCCGACTCAATTGAAGCCGTGTGTGGTGCACAATATTATGATGCGGTGATTGCCTTGCCGGGTTGCGATAAAAATATGCCTGGTTCAATAATGGCGATGGGCCGATTAAACAGGCCTGCAATAATGGTGTATGGTGGCACTATTGCACCGGGCCGCCACAATGGCCAAGACCTCAATATTGTATCGGCATTTGAAGCGTTGGGACAAAAAATAAAAGGCACCATTAGCCCCGAAGATTTTAAATCAATTGTAAAAGCATCCTGCCCCGGCGCCGGTGCCTGCGGTGGCATGTACACTGCCAATACTATGGCCGCAGCAATTGAAGCGCTGGGTATGAGCCTCCCCTACTCATCATCGAACCCCGCCATCTCTGATGAAAAAAAGAAGGAATGTCTGGAGGCGGGAAAAGCAATCAAAAATTTATTGCTGAACGACATAAAGCCCTCGGATATAATGACCCGCAAGGCATTTGAAAATGCCATTACCGTTATTATGGTTTTAGGTGGCTCTACTAACGCGGTGCTCCACTTAATTGCCATGGCAAAAAGTGTTGACGTAGAAATTTCGCAGGATGATTTTCAAACCATAAGTGATCGTGTACCGGTGCTTGCCGATTTTAAACCAAGTGGTAAATACCTGATGCAGGATTTACATCTTCACGGTGGATTGCCCGCTGTAATGAAATATTTGTTGCAGGAAAACCTGCTTCATGGCGACTGTATAACGGTTACAGGAAAAACCATTGCGGAGAATGCAGCAGAAGTACTTGGGCTCGATTTTTCGAAACAAGACATCATTCATCCAGTAAGCAATCCGGTAAAAAAAACAGGGCACCTGCAAATACTCTATGGCAACTTAGCCACCGGTGGCAGCGTAGCGAAAATCAGTGGTAAGGAAGGTGAAATTTTTGAAGGGCCAGCCCGTGTTTTTAATGGCGAGTTTGAATTGATAGCAGGCATTAATTCGGGAAAAATAAAAGCTGGTGATGTTGTGGTGATACGATATGTTGGTCCGCGTGGCGGCCCCGGCATGCCAGAAATGTTGAAACCTACTTCCGCAATTATTGGCGCCGGTTTAGGAGGATCAGTGGCGTTGATTACCGATGGCAGATTTAGCGGCGGCACACATGGATTTGTTGTTGGGCATATTACCCCCGAAGCATTTGATGGAGGCACCATTGCATTGGTTGAAGAAAACGATGTGATACAAATTGATGTGACCACCAACACCATCAATTTAAGAGTGAGTGATGAAG
The DNA here is from genome assembly GCA_031425835.1 of Chitinophagales bacterium. GTDB lineage: Bacteria > Bacteroidota > Bacteroidia > Chitinophagales > Chitinophagaceae > Flavisolibacter. The sequence goes on along the minus strand of JANPKD010000044.1, from coordinate 92,381 downwards.
AAATTGCGCGAAGAAAAAATAATTGGCGGCAACCAAAATTGAAAGCAACAAAAGGGTTGTTGTATAAATATGCAGTCAGCGTTACACCGGCGTACAATGGTTGTGTTACGGATGAAAACCCCCTCCGCCCCCTAAAGGGCGAACCTGAGGGTGTACTAAAGAACAGAGAGTATTCAATGTAGCAGTACAAACAGATAAGATGGAAACAATTGAAATTAAACAACCGGAACAAAAAAAAGCGGTGTCGCACCAAGGCACTCCGCCCACTGGCGGAGATGGGAGCGTTACCGGTTCCATTGCCTTATTGGAAGCATTTATCGCCGAAGATGTTGAAACCATTTTTGGTTATCCCGGTGGTGCCATTATGCCCATATACGATGCACTGTATGATTATAGCGATCGGTTGGAACATATACTTGTTCGACACGAACAGGGGGCTATCCATGCCGCGCAGGGTTATGCACGTACCTCGGGCAAAACCGGTGTAGTGTTTGCAACCAGTGGCCCCGGTGCTACCAACTTAGTTACTGGTTTAGCCGATGCATTAATTGATAGTACACCACTGGTATGTATAACGGGACAAGTGTTTGCACATTTGCTGGGTACCGATGCGTTCCAGGAAACGGATGTAATAAATATTACAACACCCATCACAAAATGGAACTACCAGGTTACCGACGCAAATGAAATTCCAACAGTGCTGGCCAAAGCCTTTTTTATTGCAGCAAGTGGCCGGCCCGGGCCTGTGTTAATTGACATCACTAAAAATGCGCAGCTCCAAAAAATTGAATACAACGGTTACCAAAAATGCAGCTTCATACGCAGCTACCGGCCCACACCGATTGTTCGCACCAGATACATTGAGCAGGCAGCTGAAATAATTAACACAGCAAAAAAACCGTTTGTTATTTTCGGCCAGGGAGTACTGTTAGGCAAAGCCGAAAAAGAATTTCAAACCTTTATCGAAAAAGGCGGGTTGCCCGCCGCATGGACCATTTTAGGTTTAAGTGCATTGACAACGCATCATCCATTGAATGTTGGTATGCTGGGCATGCACGGCAACTATGCACCCAATGTATTGACAAACGAATGTGATGTTTTAATTGCCATAGGTATGCGTTTCGACGACCGGGTTACCGGCCGGTTAGATAAATATGCTAAGCAGGCAAAAATTATTCATTTAGATATTGATCCCGCCGAGATAGATAAAAATGTAAAAACAACAGTTGCCATTTGGGGCGATTGTAAAGAAACTTTACCACTGCTCACCAATTTAATTGTCGAAAAAAAACACCAGGAGTGGTTACAAAAATTTACCGAATTAAAAGAGCAGGAAGTAGAAGCCTGTATTACCAAAGAACTATTTCCTACCACCGGCGAAATAACGATGGGCGAGGTAATCAATGTGTTGAATGACTTAACAAAAGGTGAGGCTGTAATAGTAACGGATGTTGGCCAACACCAGATGGTGACGTGCCGGTACGCCGAGTTTGTTCAATCAAACAGCAACATTACTTCGGGTGGTTTGGGTACAATGGGCTTTGCCCTGCCTGCAGCCATCGGTGCGAAATTCGGCGCACCGCATCGTACAGTGGTTGCCATCATTGGCGATGGTGGTTTTCAAATGACGCTGCAGGAGTTGGGCACCATTATGCAAACGGGCATCAACGTAAAAATTCTAATTCTCAATAACCGGTTTTTGGGAATGGTGCGCCAGTGGCAGGAACTTTTTCATGGGAAACGTTATTCGTTTGTTGACATGCAAAGTCCCGATTTTGTACAATTGGCGAAAGCCTATTCCATTACCGGAAAAAGCATTGATAATCGAGAAGAATTAAAATTAGCGTTGCAGCAAATGTTGCAGCACGATGGAAGCTTTTTACTGGAGGTGATGGTGGGTAAGGAAAACAATGTGTTTCCAATGGTGGCAGCAGGTACAAGTGTAAGTGAAATACGATTAAGATAGTTCGACCTCCTCAACCAGGAGAAATTTTAAAATTGAGTACCATGAAGAGTGCGACAATAGAACACGACAAGCAAAACAATACTAGTCTAAAACATCTGACAGCTGGCGGAGCCCTGGGGGTTGAATTTACCATTACGGTTTACACCGAAAATCAAATCGGTTTGCTCAACAGGATCGCTATTATTTTTTCGCGGCGTAAAGTAAATATTGAAAGCATCAACTCTTCTCCTTCCGAAATTGAAGGCATACATAGGTTCACCCTTGTGATAAATGAAACCGAAGACGTGGTGCAAAAAATTGCCAGGCAAATTGAAAAACAGATTGATGTACTGAAGGTTTATTACAACAGCAATGAAGAAATTGTTTGGCAGGAGCTGGCACTCTACAAAGTACCTACCACGCAGGTAGCTGAAAAACTACAGGTGGAGAGATTGTTGCGTCAGTATGGTGCAAGGGCAGTGGTGATAAGAACGGACTACACCGTGTTTGAAACAACCGGCCACCGGGAAGAAACCGATGGACTGCTGGCAGTACTTGAACCCTTTGGTTTGATTGAATTTGTACGCAGTGCAAGAATTGCTATCATAAAAGGCAGCAGTGGCTTCCATGAAAAATTAAAAGAGTTTGAAGCAATGGCCCCAGGTCCGCGGTTAGTGGAAAATGAATTTTTGAATGAGCGGCAGGAGGTGTTTGATATGTAGAAGGTAAGAAGTAAGAGGTAAGAAGTAAGAGGTAAGAAGTAGGAAGTAGGAAGTAGGAAGTAGTCAGTAAGCAGTAGGCAGTAAGTGGCAAAAGTCAGGCGGTAAGAAGTAGGCGGTAAGCAGTAATGATAATAACAGAAAAATCATTCAGCAGTAAATCAACAATCAATCATAACTACTTTCAAAAAAGCAATTTTTTGGAAGTACAAAACAACTAAAACAATGGCAAAAATTAATTTTGGTGGCGTAGAAGAAAATGTAGTAACAAGAGAAGAATTTCCGCTTGCAAAAGCACAGGAAGTTTTGCAACACGAAGTGGTGGCAGTAATTGGTTATGGAGTGCAGGGTCCGGGCCAGGCACTGAACCAACGCGATAACGGCATCAATGTAATTATTGGTCAGCGGCCCAATTCAAAATCGTGGGACAAAGCAGTGAAAGATGGTTTTATACCGGGGGAAACATTATTTGATATTGAACATGCCCTCGAAAGAGGTACAATTATTTGTTACCTGCTGAGCGACGCGGCGCAAATTGCACTGTGGCCCACCGTAAAAAAACATTTAACCGTTGGCAAGGCTTTGTATTTTTCGCACGGCTTTGGCATCACCTACAATGAGCAAACAGGCATTGTTCCCCCACCCGATGTAGATGTGTTTTTAGTAGCACCAAAGGGGTCCGGCACATCATTACGCCGCATGTTTTTGCAGGGTCGCGGGCTAAACAGCAGCTACGCAATTTTTCAGGATGCCACCGGACGTGCGTTTGAAAGAGTTGCAGCACTAGGCATTGCCGTTGGCAGTGGTTATTTATTTGAAACCAATTTTAAAAAAGAAGTGTACAGTGATTTGACCGGCGAACGCGGAACATTGATGGGTGCCATACAGGGCATTTTTGCGGCCCAATACGAAGTGCTGCGCAGCAAAGGCCACTCCCCTTCCGAAGCATTTAATGAAACGGTTGAAGAACTGACACAATCACTCATGCCGCTGGTAGCCGAAAACGGAATGGATTGGATGTACGCCAATTGTTCTACCACAGCGCAACGCGGTGCATTGGACTGGTGGAAAAAATTTAGAGATGCAACCTTACCGGTGTTCAAGGACCTGTACGAAAGTGTTGCCGCTGGTAAAGAAGCGCAACTATCAATTGAGAGTAACAGCAAAGAAGATTACCGTGAAAAGCTGGAGGAAGAACTAACTGAATTACGTGAAAGCGAATTGTGGCAAGCAGGTAAAACCGTACGTAGCCTGCGGCCCGAAAACCAGGAACCAACGTTTGAAAAAAAACCTGTTACGATGGAAAAAAAATTTGAAAAAGTAAAGTTTTCATCCACTTTGTACAATGAATACTAATGCAGCAGATTTAGGTATGCTGCTTGATTTTGAAAAAGCAGCAGCAACGCTAAAGCCGGTGGTGAACAGAACACCACTGGCTTTTAGTTATTCCCTCTCTAAAAAATATGGCTGCAATGTTTATTTAAAAAGAGAGGATCTTCAGGTTGTACGCTCGTATAAATTACGTGGGGCCTATAACATGATGAGTGGCTTAACTACTGACGAATTACGGAATGGTGTTGTTTGCGCAAGCGCCGGTAATCATGCGCAGGGTTTTGCTTACAGCTGCAAAAAATTGGGTGTACGTGGCGTAGTATTTATGCCCATAATAACGCCGCTGCAAAAGGTAGAACAGACAAAGTTTTTTGGAGATGGTTTTGTAGAAATAAAATTGAGCGGCGATACTTTCGATGACTGTGCAGTGGCTGCAAAAAAATTTACCGAAGAACATAACGCCACTTTTATTCCACCGTTCGATCACTATAAAATAATAGAAGGGCAGGCAACAGTTGCGCTTGAAATCCTACAGGATCTTTCAACTATTGATTTTCTTTTCACCCCGGTTGGCGGTGGTGGGTTGATTGCCGGTGCCGGCGCCTATTTTAAAACATATTCGCCCCGCACAAAAATTATTGGTGCCGAGCCCGAAGGAGCACCATCAATGAAAGCTGCGCTGGAAGCAGGTTTCCCGATTACACTTGAAAACATAGATCGTTTTGTTGACGGTGCCGCCGTTAAACGGGTTGGGGATATTACTTTTTCAATTTGCAAAAATGTAATTGATGAAATGCAGTTGGTGGCCGAAGGAAAGATTTGTTCTGTCATTTTAAAACTGTACAACGAAGATGCCATTGTAGTAGAACCAGCCGGTGCACTTTCCATTGCCGCTCTTGACTATTATGCCGATGAAATAAAGGGAAAAAATGTGGTGTGCATTGTTAGCGGAAGCAACAATGATATTGAACGGATGCAGGAAATAAAAGAACGTTCGCTGCAATACGAGGGATTGAAACATTACTTCCTCATTAGGTTTGCACAACGACCAGGTGCGTTAAAAGAATTTGTTAACCACGTACTTGGTGCCACCGATGATATTGTTCGGTTTGAGTACATGCAAAAACACAACAAGGAAGCCGGGCCTGCGCTGGTAGGTATTGAGCTGCAATCGAAAGAAGATTATGAAATGCTTCTGCAAAATCTTAAAACGCACAACATCAGCTTTAATGAGCTGAACAAGAACGATAATTTGTTTGAGTATTTGGTTTAAAAAATGGAAGCCATTTAATTGGCATTGAAGCCATCAGCTGCAAATAAAAAATCAGCAAAAAATAATTCCCGCTACATGAAGGGGAATTATTTTTTTTGACACCTTCGCAACAACTCATCAATCTTCTTTCACTTTTACTTTACCGGGCTTGGTTTTAATGGTGGTTTTTTTACCATCGGCACCAATTATTTCTGTTTTTGTTTTATCGGACTTCTGTGTTTCTTGCGTAGTAGTTAAATTGATAGCTTCTGTTGCACCAGTATTGATGTTAGTTGAATCAGTTGTTATCACGTCGGTGTTGTTTTTGTTTCCATCAATGTTCTTCAAACTTGAGTCCCGCTTCATCATATCTGAAGTGGAACTGTTCTGATTCCCATTCAAATCCTTGTTGCCATTTATACTTGTATTGTTTGTGTTGGTGTTCATGTTGTGCTCCAGTACAAATGGGTCGGTAACAACGGCCCCGTCTTCACCAAAAAATTGCGAACGTACCTGGCCGCCCTCAATCAATCGTGCATGATAAACCGGCTGCATGGCACTTCCTTTTATCATTGTTACATCGTACACCATTGGGCCATACATGGTGTGTACTTTGCTCATCACACCATCGGGAATAAATGACTGCACAACGGGTAAAGCCACCATAAAATTTGCGCCTCTGTCGTTATAATAAACATGAGTGAATTTGCCGTTCTCATTATAAGCCGCATGATACCATTCGCCGTTTTGCTGCCACATTATATTGCTTGCCGTGGGGTAATCGCGTTGCATGTAACCCTGCACCGGAGCAGGCACGGTAGCACCACTGCCATAAGCACTATAGTTACCACTGGTAGTAAGGTTGCCCGAGTTATTTGTAGCATTGTTCATGTTATTGTTATTCCAGTTGCCGGTATTGTTCATGGAGTCGGTTCGCATGGTTGCGTTATTTTGATTCCAGATACCTGTAGTTCGGGTGGTTGTATCAATTTGCGCAAATACTGCACCGCTGCCGGCAACTAACAGCATGGAGAAAATTGTTTTTTTCATGATTGTGGTTTTTAAGATTAGCATTTATTGAGTACAACTCTTACCCAACAACTTTGATGCCCACAACCATAGGAACGCTTTTTTTTCAAGGAAAAAATCAGGAGTTACTTTTTAAAGTCGAAAAGGTTTGGTTGTGCCCGGTTGGACACTTTCATTCAAATTTTAAAAGCAGGTACTTTTTAAAATGATAGCTTGAAGTAATTATTTCGCCAGGTTTTAAAACATACCAGGGTGAGTTTTCAACTAAATCAGGGTTGCGCAGAATGTAAATTGATTGGGCCGGCATAAACCCTTCAACCAGTTTAAATGAGCGGCGTCCATCCTGGTTGGCTACTTCATCTACAATCATCATGCAGTGACCGGGGCTACCCGGCTTCATAATAATTGTACCCACAGCAAAATCATTAACCTTCATCAACTGTTTACTCAGCGATGCGGTACCAGCATAAGAAAAAACAACGTCTAAATAAGCACGTAGTGAAGTATGTGTGAATGCGGCGGTTTGTTTTTCCTGCCATACCAATTGGTTGTTTTGCAATTGCGGCCGCAACCCCGCACAGTATGCCGAAAAAGAAAACCAGTGGCCATTGGTAAACAAAAAATTTATTCCCTTAAACCGCTTTCGGCTAAATAAATATTCGGCACGCAGGCGTATGAGTGCATCAGCGCATTGTTGCAAATCCCTGGTGCCAACATCATAAGGTAAAACGGCAAAATGTTTTTGCTGGTTATCAATTTTTTTGCCTGTGAAATCAACGACCTCTTTTTTTTCAGCAGGTAAGTGTTGCAGAAAATATTGCCAGGTTGTATCGGCAAATTTTCTTTGAGATAAAATTTCTATTTCGGGTGATGGAGGAGTTGAAAATATTGCATTGAGGTTTGTGTCAGTGCAAAAAACAAAGAGCAACGGCAGCAGGCAAATCATCCGGTACATGGTGGTGGTTTCAGCAGAGATGCTTCGTCCACTTAATTCCATAATAACAACCATGCATCTCTCCTTGTTTGAGGAAGATTTGGTGTTCAATTCCGCTTAAAAATCATTCAATTTCAACACCGAAATGCGAGGGCTTCGACTTTGTACTTTAAACTTTGAGCTATACGCCTGATACATGCTACCTCATACAGCATTCTCCTTTCCCCCATTATCTTTACGGCCATGAGCACCATTCGCAGGCAAAGCATTATTTCTTCACTGGTAGTTTATTTTGGTTTTGCGCTGGGCTTTTTTAATACTTATCTGTTTACCCGCGAGGGTGGTTTTACCAAAGAAGAATATGGACTCACGGGTGTTTTTATTGCCATAGCCAACATTATGTTTTCGGTGGCAAGTTTGGGTATGCCCGCCTACCTCAGCAAGTTTTTTCCTTACTACAAAGCACATGCACAGGGCAAAAAAACCGACCAGTTGGCGTGGGCGTTATTACTACCCTGTATTGGGTTTTTATTTGTGCTTGCCGCGGGCCTGGTGTTTAAAAATATTCTCGTTGATAAATGGTTCAACAATTCGCCGCAACTGTTGCAATACTATTATTGGATTTTTCCGTTTGGGTTTGGTTACACCATTTTTTTAGTGCTCGAGGCTTATGCATGGCAGCACCGCAAAGCTGTTGTTACAAATCTGTTGAAGGAAGTAGTGTTTCGAATTTTTGTTACAGTGCTTATTGTACTGACGTCGCTGCATTTTATTAAAAGCTTTGACGTTTTTATTGCACTGTATGCATTTACCTACTTAGCCCTCACCATCTACCTGCTTATTTATTTTTACCGGCGCGGGCAACTGCAGCTGAGTTTTAAAAAAACAGAAGTCACCCGTAGGTTTTACAAAAAAATAGTATTGCTCGTTTCATTTGTTTGGGGTGGCGGGTTGGTGTTTAACGTGGCTAATGTGTTTGATACAATTGTTATTGCGGCCGTGGTACCCAACGGTTTGGCCGCCGTGGGCATTTTTACGCTGGCGCAAAACATTTCATCACTCATACAGGCGCCGCAGCGGGCAATTGTGTCGGCCTCGGTAGGTGCTCTTTCCCTCGCATGGAAGGAAAAAAACTATAAAAAAATAAAAACCATCTATCACCGGTCGTCCATCAACCAACTCATTTTTGCTACGGCCATGTTCTGCCTCATCTGGCTCAATTTTACTGATGCCATTTACACTTTTAATTTTCAGAAAGATTATGCCGGAGCCATGTGGGCCTTCTTTTTTATTGGCCTTACCCGCATTATTGATATGGGCACAGGTGTAAATGCGCAAATCATCGCTACATCCACCTACTGGCGTTTTGAATTTTTAAGCGGAATGATTTTGTTGGCCATCGCTCTGCCCCTCAACTGGCAGTTAACAAGGGAGTTTGGTTTGATTGGCCCGGCCATTTCAAACCTCATTGCCTTTACCATTTACAACGGCATCCGTTACTTTTTTTTGTGGAAAAAATTCAGGATGCAGCCATTTACCATTAGAACATTATACACTGTTCTGCTCAGCGGAGTTTGTTTTGCTGTAGCATATTTTCTTTTTAGAAATGAGTTGGGAATTCAGTGGATGGTACTGCGCAGCATTACGTTTATACTGCCCTTTGTTTTGGGGATGTACTATTTAAAATTATCGCCCGATGTGCACCCGGTGCTGCTAACAATAAAAAAGAAATTAAAGCTTGGAGGTGGTAACTGAGGCGGAAGCATCTTCCACTCTGCCCACACCCATAAAACGTTTCATCCAGTAGTCATCATACAAATCGCTGATGGTAACACCCGATGAAGAGGCGTGCATAAATTTATTGTTTTGAAGATAAATGCCCACGTGCGATATGCCGCCGGTAGTGTTGAAGAAAACGAGGTCACCCTCCTTCAATTCGGTGCGGGAAATTTTTTGAGCGAAACTGTACTGCTCTCTCGCGGTGCGGGGCAGGGAGGTTTTGTACACTTCGGTAAAAAGATTTTGCATCAATGCCGAACAATCAACGCCCCATTTGTTAGTGCCACCCATCCGGTACCTGGTACCCATCCACTCGTCGATAAAACTAAAAAGAGAAAGGTTTTGAACGGCCTCTACTTCAGTATTCATTAATAAGGCATATTTGAACTGTAGCTTTTTGGCTAATTCAATATCATTGCTGGCCGAACGCTCCTCAATTTTGTTGCCCGCTAAATATTCTGCCTTCCAGTTTTTAGTTTCCACCACTTCAACAGTAGTGGTCGACGGAGCAACTTCCACAGAAATATCTTCCAGAAACTTTACGGCGGGTTTTGCGTTTGTATTACTTACCTGTTTTACCTGGGCAAATGAAGAGGCTGTTATAAAAAACAGAATAGCAGCGGTAATGAAGATGGTTCTATTCATTTGGCTTTACTTTAGATGATACTTGGATGGCTGACGAAAGTAGCGGTTTTTTCCCACAGGTTGTGGATTTCTACCAACGGCTTTTGTAAAGGAATATTGCCACCTTAGCAAACATTTCGGCCTAAACCGTTCGTTTTCAATACCAATTTCAAAATCAATTCAAGTCTTTTTATTGGAATCACTGGATATTTTCCTCCAATAAAAGCACAACAGAACTGTTTGACTACAAATTGCATAACCCTAATCCATACAATTCGTGCCCGTAATTTGTGTAATAAATAAGCTATGAAGTTTTCACACCTGCACGTACATACACAATATTCACTGCTCGACGGTGCCGCGTCCATCGCGGGCCTCTACAAAAAAGCCACTGCTGATGGGATGCCGGCCTTAGCCATTTCAGATCACGGCAATATGTTTGGCGTGTTCGATTTTGTGGCCCAGGCTTATAAAAATGTAGATGAGAAAGGTGTACCCAAGGTAAAACCAATTGTAGGCTGTGAGTTTTATCTCTCAAACAGCCGGCACCGCAAATCGTTTACAAAAGAAGAAAAAGACCAGCGCTTCCATCAAATTCTTTTGGCCAAAAACGAAACGGGTTATAAAAATTTGGTCAAGCTTACTTCCCTTGGTTATACCGAAGGGCTGTACGGAAAGTATCCCCGCATTGATAAAGAATTAATTGAACAATACCACGAGGGATTGATTGCCACCACCTGTTGCCTAGGCGCCATGGTGCCGCAGGCCATTCTGAAAAAAAGCGAGGCCGAAGCCGAAAAGGAATTTACCTGGTGGTTAAATTTATTTGGAGAGGATTTTTATGTAGAGTTTCAACGCCACGGCATGGTCGACCAGGACAAGGTGAACGAAGTGCTCATAAAATTTGCAAAAAAACACGGGGTAAAAATCATTGCTTCCAACGACTCGCATTATGTAGATCAAACCGATTTTAATGCGCATGATGTACTGCTCTGCATTAACACCGGCGAAAAACAAGCCACCCCTGCCCTACGCGAATTTTCCGACGATGATGTAAGCAGTAAGGACAAACGTTTTGCTTTTCCAAACGACCAGTTTTATTTTAAAAAAACGGAGGAGATGATCAGCACCTTCTCCGACCTGCCTGAAGCTATAGACAACACAAATGAAATTGTTGACAAAGTTGAACTGCTCAATTTAAAAAGAGATATTCTCCTGCCCGCATTTCCCATTCCAAAAGAGTTTCAGATACACGACAATGCCAACACCAACCAATGGGAATATTTAAAACACATTACCTACCAGGGTGCAAAAAACCGGTACTCCGAAATTGGCGAAGACATACGTGAACGCATAGACTTTGAACTATTCACCATAAAAACGATGGGCTTTGCCGGGTACTTTTTAATAGTAAGCGACTTTATAAAAGCGGGCCGTGAACTCGGTGTATTTGTGGGTCCGGGCCGTGGTTCGGCGGCCGGCAGTGTAGTGGCATATTGCATTGGCATAACCAACATCGATCCTATAAAATACAATCTACTTTTTGAAAGATTTTTGAACCCCGACCGTAAATCAATGCCGGATATTGACACCGACTTTGACGATGAAGGCCGCGAAAAAGTAATTGATTATGTAGTAGCTAAATACGGGAAAAACCAGGTGGCACAAATTGTAACCTATGGTACAATGGCCGCCAAAATGAGTATAAAAGATGTTGCCCGTGTAATGGATTTGCCTTTATCAGAATCTAACGCATTGGCCAAACTGGTGTCGGACCGGCCGGGTACAAAACTCCACCGCATGTTGCATGCGCCGTTAACGGCAGTAAAGGGTGGCGAAAAATCGCTGGGTGAGGACTACAGCAGCGATGATGTAGAGAACGCAAAAAAACTCCGTGAAGTTTATAACAGCAAAGGGTTGCAAAGCGATGTGTTGCATGTGGCCGAGCGGCTTGAAGGTTCGGTGCGCAACACAGGCATTCACGCCGCAGGAATAATCATTGCGCCAAAAGACATCACCGAGTTGATACCCGTGTTTACTGCCAAAGATTCACCATTGCTTATTACACAGATCGACGGTAGCGTTATTGAAGATTCGGGTGTTTTGAAGATGGACTTTTTGGGTTTGAAAACCCTGTCCATCATTCGCGATGCCCTCATCATCATCAAAGAAAAACACGGCGTTGCAATAGATATTGACACCATTCCGCTTGATGATATAAAAACTTTTGAGCTCTACCAACGCGGCGACACGATTGCAACTTTTCAGTTTGAAAGTGCGGGCATGCAGAAGTATTTGAAAGAATTAAAACCCGACCAGTTTGCCGACTTAATTGCAATGAACGCATTGTACCGGCCCGGCCCTATGGCGTACATCCCACAATATGTTGATCGTAAGCATGGCCGCGAACAAGTTGCGTACGATGTGCCGGAGATGGAAGAGTTTCTCAACGAAACGTATGGCATAACCGTGTACCAGGAGCAGGTGATGTTGCTTGCGCAAAAGCTTGCTGGCTTTAGCAAGGGCGATGCTGATGTGCTCCGCAAGGCCATGGGAAAAAAGGACCGCAAGACGCTTGATAAAATGAAAAGCAAATTCATTGACGGCGCCAAACAAAAAAATCACCCCAAGGAGAAGCTTGAAAAAATCTGGACTGATTGGGAAGCCTTTGCCCAATACGCTTTCAATAAATCGCACTCCACCTGCTATGCATTTGTTGCCTATCAAACCGCTTATTTAAAAGCCCGTTACCCGGCGGAATATATGGCTGCGGTGTTGAACCACGCCAGCGATATGGACAAGCTTACATTTTTTATGGAGGAGTGCAAACGCATGGGCATAAAAGTACTTGGCCCGGATATCAACGAGTCGGGGAAAGGTTTTGCCGTGAATGAACGCGGCGAAATACGTTTCGGTTTTGGTGGATTAAAAGGTGTTGGTGATGCGGCTATTGAAAACATTATCCAGGAAAAAAAGAAGGATGGTTTTTATAAAGACCCTTTTGATTTTATAAAACGAGTGAACCAACGGGCGGTAAGCAAAAAAACTTTAGAGAGTTTGGTGTGTGCAGGTGCTTTTGATGCTTTTACGCAGCTACACCGTGCACAATACTTTAAAGTACCCGATGGCGAAACACAAACCGGACTGGAAAAAATTGCCCGTTTTGGTGCCGTAGTACAGGCACAGAGCATGAACAGTACCAACACTTTGTTTGGCGATTTGCCTGCGGTGCTCGACATAAAGTCGCCGCAAATTGCGGCTTGCCCCCCGTGGTCGTTAACCGAGCAGTTAGATAAAGAAAAAGAAGTGACCGGCATTTATTTGAGTGGTCACCCGCTTGATCACTACAAATTTGAAATGCAGCATTATGGCATTACTACCGTGCAGGATTTTAATGAAATAAAAGAATCGCAACTTTTAGCTGGTGCGGGTAAAACGTACAAACTGCTCTGTTTGGTGTCGGGGGTCAACCACAGGATTTCGCGGCAAGGAAATAAATTTGGTTCGTTTATTTTAGAAGATTACTCGGGCAAAACAGAAGTGGTTTTGTTTGGTGATGATTACGTGCGGCACAACGCGTACCTGCAAATTGGTCAGGCTGTCTTTATCACTGGCAGTTTTAAGCAAAGGTTCAGCAAATCGGAGTTTGAATTTAAGGTGATGGCTATAGCCCTGGCGGAAAATATCAAAAAACAATTGACCAAACAATTACAGTTAGAAATGGATGTGCGTAATCTTGAAAAGGAAACCGTTTCTTTTTTAGAAGAGAATATAAAAAAGCATCCCGGCAAATCGGGGCTGCGGGTAATTATTACCGAACCCAAACAAAACTTAAAAGCCAGTTTTGTCACCATGGATACAGGCCTTGAAATGAACCACGACCTCATTCAATTTTTGAGTGATAAGCCGGAGATCGATGTGGCGGTAACTATGGTGTAGGTTAATTGGTTAATTGGTTGCTTAGCGAACTTTGTTCTGGGGTAAATGGGTAATTAAGTCGGGGTGATTTTGGGGATTTATAAATTTGGTAAGTTGTGGAGTCATGACCTTGTGAACTTGTAAACATGTAAACTTGTAAACTTGTGCCCCGAAGCTTCGGGGTTGTAAACTTGACCCTTATAAAACTGCCAACTCTTCATATCTAACCTCTTGGAACTAAATTTGCATAAACACAGTATCGTTTGATCAAAATAAAATAAAAATTATGGCACAAGCATTTACAGATTCAAATTTTCAAACCGAAGTTATCAGTTCAGATAAATTAACCGTTGTAGACTTTTGGGCGGAATGGTGTGGCCCTTGCCGTGCAATTGGGCCGGTAATTGACGAGCTCTCTAAAGAATACGATGGCAAAGTAAATATTGGCAAAGTAAACGTTGACGAAAACCCACAGGTAAGTATGAACTATGGCATTACATCAATACCTGCCATTTTGTTTATTAAAAATGGCCAGGTGGTTGACAAATTAGTTGGCGCCCAACCTAAAAATAATTTTGTAAAAAAGATTGAGCAGCATTTGAACTAATTAGATTCAGTTAGAAAGTAAGCGGTTGTTTTCATTTTGGAGACAGCCGCTTTTTTATGGAGTGTAGTTGGTAAAATTGCTTGTACGCTCCCGAAAATATTAGGAAAAAGTGTGTACCTCCCCGATAAAAAATTGTTTGGCCACCTGGTGTTTCAGCAAGCACCTGGGGTGGCTGAGGAAAGGAATGCACCTGCGTTCGCCACTCCGCCCAAAATTTCAAAATGAGGAAGTGCAAATAACGAGGATATCATTCCCCCACGAAGGCCGCTAGCTGTAAAACAACTCACCTCCCCAACTCCAGCACCCAGATCGTTTTTCCGGGCACTTTCCATTCGGAGGCAGTTAGTTCTGCAGTCCAGTTTGCGGTAATATTTTTGGCCTTAGTAAAACCAGTTGTTCTTTCATTAAACCGTTCGGGCTTTATTGTTTTTTCATCTTTACTTGTATTCATTACCACCATTACCGTTTGTTTATTATCAAAACGGAAGTAAGTGTAAACGCCATCTTCGGGTACATACTGCATAAACTTACCGGTTTTTAATGCCGATGAATTTTTTCGGTAGTTGGCTAATGTTTTTACAAGTTGATATGCCTCTTCTTCCTGCGCAGTGCGGCCGCTGTTTTCAAATTTATTTTGTTTATCCGCCGGCCAGCCGCCCGGAAAATCAAGCCGCACCCAACCATCCGGGTTGGAGACACCTTTCATTAGCACTTCGGTGCCATAATACAATTGCGGTATGCCCCTTGCCGTTAGCAGCCAGCCAATGCCCATTTTGTACTTAGCAAAATCTTCTTCTATCTCCGAAAAAAAACGTGTCTTATCGTGGTTGTCTAAAAAATTTACATGCTTCATGGCATCGGTGTAAACCACGTCCTGCGCAAGGGTTGTGTAGAGTTTATTTACTCCTTCTGTCCAGCCAAAGTTTTCTTTCAACGCAGGCAGTATGCCGTACAAGTGCGTTTGAAAATCGGTAATTGCGGGCAGGTTGCTTTTGAAGGGAATGTTCAATTTATTTTGGGTGAAGTACGCCTGGTTAATTACACCGTGCACCCAGGCCTCACCAAACAAATGCAGTTGCGGATGCTCATCAAGTAACGCTTTGTTGCAACGATTCATAAAATTTAAATCGTTGTACGGGTAAGTATCAATGCGCCAGCCATCGAGTCCGTATTCTTCTGTTGACCATAAAGCATGTTGAATTAAAAAATTAGCGAACAATGGATTTTGCTGATTAACATCTGGCATCTGTGTAACAAACCATCCATCGCTCATTAGTTTTTTGTCGGTGGCGGATGCGTATGGATCAAACAATGGCTGCTCCTTATAACTGGTCTGTGTAAATTTTGGCCAGCGATGAAACCAACTGCTGTCGGGCATATCTCTAAATAAAAAATGCTCAATGCCTACATGGTTGTATACGGCATCCTGAATAATTTTCATGCCCCGCTCGTGAATGGCATTCACTAAATCGTGATAACTTTTTTCACCACCAATTCTTCTGTCTACTTTATAATGATCGGTAAATGCATAACCATGTTCCGTGCGGTTGCGCATATCGTTTTCAATAACGGGGTTTAGCCACAAAGCGGTTACACCTAAATCTTGCAGATAACCCAGTTTGTTTTGAATGCCTTTCAAATCACCGCCATGTCTTTCAAAAATAGTATCGCGGTTAAGGCTTTGGTCTCTCATGCCGGCCACCTTATCATTTGTAGCATCGCCATTGCTAAAGCGGTCGGGCATAATGAGGTAAATAAAATCTTCGGAGGTAATGCCTTTGATGCGGGTTTTGCCGTTTTGCGTACTGCGTGGTTTTAGTTCGTAATCAAAACTTGTCCACTCGTTTCTTATTATACCGCCGAATGAAAATTTTACTTTTTGGGGCCGGGCATTTTTTGCAATGGAAAGGTCAAGAAAAATGTAATGCCTGTTGGCGGGTCGTGTAATCTTTACAATTTTTACATCGGGGCTTGATGATTGAACAACCAACTTATCAACGCCAATGTTTTTTTGCGGATGACGAATCATCAACTGCAGGTTTTGATTTTTCATACCCGTCCACCAATGGGTTGGGTAAACGTCAAGATTGTTTTGCGCAAAAACGCTTAACAAAAAACTACAGCACAGCAGGGATAAATAAATTCTTTTCATAAAAAATTAAATAGGACGATTTTCTAAAATTTCCATCTCGGCGGTTTCGGCATCATCAACATCATCGGTTTTCTTTTCCTTAATAAAAAAGAAACAAATGGCAGCGGCAATAATCATTAAGAAGCCGCCCACCTGCACAGCAAGTAAACGGTCATTGTTGAGCAGATTGTTCATCACCCATTTAAAACCAAGCGACGCCATTATTTCCGGAAGTACAATAAAAAAATTAAAGATGCCCATGTAAATACCAATCTTGTTTCGTGGCAGCACCGGACTTAACATAGCATAAGGCATCGACAAAATACTTGCCCAGGCAATTCCAACTCCTGTCATGCAACCATACAACATGTATTTGTTTGAAACGAATGCAACGCTTATCAAACCAGCGGCACCCGCAAGTAAACAGATGGCATGTGTGGTTTTACGACCCAGTTTATCGGCAATTGACGGAAGTACGAATGCAAACGCAAAAGTGACCACGTTGTAAAAAGCTAGTGTAAGACCAGCAAAGTCGCGGCCATCGCCAAAGGCCGGATCAGTATCGCTGGTGGCGCCAAAAATATTGTACGCCACGGCCACCGAATAATAAAACCACATAAGAAATAAACCGGGCCAGGTAAAAAATTGCACCAATGCAATAATGCGCATGCGTGGCGGCATGTTTGCCATGGCAGAAAAAATTTCCCTGGCGCCACCACCAAAACCTTTGTTGGATTCTTTTACCTTGTCTTTCATTGGGATATCGGCGGGCGGATATTCTTTAGTAGAAAAAACGGTGTATAAAACCGCGGAAAGAAAAAAGAACGCACCAATGTAAAATGAAAACTTTACGTTGTCGGCAATGATGCCTTCTGCACCGGTGTTTGCCATATCAAACCAGTTACTCATCATCCATGGCAATGCCGATGCAATACTGCCCCCCAAACCAATCATCAAACTTTGCATCACGAAGCCCCTGTTCAATTGGCTGTCCGGAAGTTTATCGGCAACAAAAGCACGAAAGGGTTCCATAGCAACATTACCGAAAACATCAAGCACCCATAACAAACCCGCCGCCATAAAAAGAGTTCCACTGTGCGGCATAAATATCAAGGCAATGGAACTTAATACAGCACCTACAAAAAAGTACGGTCGTCGTCTCCCCCATTTTGGATGCCAGGTTCGGTCGCTCATGTAGCCAATAATAGGTTGTACTATTAAACCCGTTAGCGGCGCTGCTAAAAACAGCAATGGAATATCATCTGCATCCGCACCCAGTACATCGTAGATGGGACCCATATTCGCCCGTTGCAGATCCCAACCAAACTGGATACCAAAAAAACCAACACTCATGTTGATGATTTGCGATAGGGAAAGTTTTGGTTTGTTATTTAATAGAGGTGAGGGTGAGTGAGCAGTGGTGGCCATAAGCAAGTATTAAAGTTAGATTGCCAAGATAAGAAGGAAATGTGTTACAGGGACACAGAGAAATGGATTTGGTATAACGTGACTAACAGGTATACAAAAATGGGTGGCAGCGGGCCACTGCTTAATTTGCAGTGACCGACTTAAACTACCTGATACAGTTATCTACTGGCAGCGCATTATAATTGGAAAATTTTTTGGGTGGTAAAAAGCAACAAACAAATTTCTTTACTTCGCCAATACAATCCACCGCTTGTGACGCCAGCCGAAACAGTACAAAAATGGGTAAGCGCATTTAATGCGCATGATGCAAACTTGCTGCAAACATTGTATGCCGACAATGCTGTTAATCACCAAATGCCCAACTTACCGGTTACCGGGAAAGAAGCCATTGGAGAAATGTTTCGTGCTGAATTTTTAGCCGCACCGGCAATGTTTTGCATACCCGTGCAAATAATTGAACAAGGCCAATGGGCAGTGCTGGAATGGAAAGATCCAAAAGGATTTTGTGGCTGTGGATTTTTTCATGTGGTTGACGGCCTTATAAAAACCCAACGGGGTTATTGGGATAAACTCAGCGTCGGCCAACTTTATTCTACTAAATAGTAACAAGGCAATTTGGCTGCGACAGATTGAAACAATTATTTGAAAACTTCTACCTTGCCTGCATGCCTTTTTACACCGACCAAATGGGGAGAAAAGTTGAGGTAACCTCCACCGAAAAAATTGTTTCGCTCGTTCCTTCCCAAACAGAATTGCTTTTTGATTTAGGGTTGAATGAAGCTGTAGTCGGCATCACAAAGTTTTGCGTACACCCGCAAAAATGGTTTCGTTCAAAAGCCAGAATGGGGGGCACTAAAAATATAAACATCGAGAAAATAAAATTACTCGAACCCACATTGATCATTGCCAATAAGGAAGAAAATATAAAAGAGCAGATTGAAGAACTGGAAAAATATTTTACTGTTTGGGTGAGCGATGTAAATGATTTAGACTCGGCTTTGCAAATGATTGCTTCCGTTGGAGAAATAACCGGGTCAACCGACACAGCGCAAAAAATAATTGAGCAAATAAAAGATGGCTTCACGCAATTAAGTAACCAGCACTTCAAGCTCCACCAAAAAAACAGTGAACCGGCAACAAATCCTAAAACTCCCGCCCCCGCGAGTTTATCATCCACTCCCCAGGTTTCAGGATTAACCATGGGAGAGGCTATGGCGGGCAAGCAAAACCTACAACGCCTGCAACCAGCCGCAAAATCGAAAACCGCCTACCTTATTTGGAAAGATCCCTACATGACTGTGGGCGGCGATACTTTCATCAACAACATGCTTCATCACGCGGGGTTTCTAAATGTTTTTGCAAAACAAACCCGATACCCTGAAGTAACGATTGAACAACTGCGTACGGCCAACTGCCAATTGCTGCTTCTTTCCTCCGAACCCTACCCTTTCCGGCAAAAACATATTGATGAACTGCAAGCACAACTACCCAACACCAAAATTTTATTGGCTGATGGCGAAATGTTTAGCTGGTACGGCAGCCGGTTATTAAAAGCACCACACTATTTTGCGCAACTACAACAAAAAATAGATTCGTTATTTTAGACCATGACCGAAGCCGATCAGCCATCACGAAAAAAACCGTTTTTCCCTGTTAACGAAACCCTGCGGGCTTATTTAAAAACGCATGGCCGCGAAGCCGTGCTACCGCTATCGTACAATGATCTGCTCAACATCACTTTTTCGGTTCCGCTAAAAGATAAGTTAGGGAAGGACACCCTTTGGGAGAAAGCATTGTATGACATGCACGACTGGCAATTTATAAAAGACGGGCTGATTAATTTGTACGCGTTGATAAAAACCGAAGGCGACTACAGTTTTACCAAACACCTTGATGTGGCCCGCGTTGACTATTGCACTTTCGGCAACTCAAATCCTTTTCGCATTAGAATTGTAAATCGTTATAACGATAACTACGATCACTACTACATAAAAAAAGAAGACGCATCGCGGGTGTATGGTTTGGAGTTGGAACATTTACTATCGCCCAACCGCATTACATTTTTAACAGGAAAAGACACACTGGTTGAAGAACATATACCCGGTCTGCCCGGCGATGTTTTTATAAAAGATTATGTACACAAACCCGAGACAAATAAAATACGGCTGGCGAAAGAATTTGTGAAATTCAACGAACGCTGTTTTATACGATTGTTGGGCGATATGCGCAGCTACAATTTTGTGGTAAACATTACGCCTGACATTGAAGACTACCAGTACCGCATACGGGCTATTGACTTTGACCAGCAGAGTTACGAAGGCCGTAAAAATTTATACCTGCCGCAATTTTTTAAGGAAAACAAACCCCTCGTTGATCTAACCCTTGAGCTACTGAATATAGATTCGATGGAACAATACCAGGCCGAAGAACGAACGTTGATTGCTTACCGCATGGCGGCCTCCCGCTACCGCATTATGGGCCTGCTCAACATAATGACGAAAGACACCATTTCAACCGACACTAAAAAAGAACAACTGAAGGAACAACTGGGCGAATATTTTTCAAGCAAACATTTTCAACGCTGCAAAACCATGGGCGATGTGGTAAAACAAATTTTACGGTTTGTATTGAAGCCTCATCTTTCACGAATACAAAGAAACCTTGGGAAGATTGTTGATTAGTTCAAAGTCGAAAGTTCAAAGTTCCAGGTCGGTGCACTATAATGGTGGCGTACTCTTCAAATTGCGGCGCTCAACATAACATATTTAGGCTTTTACTTTCTCTTTCAACTTGCTGACCACTAACTTTCAACCCCTGGCTGCCTGATTTGAAATTTCGAGTTTGGCAGGCTGACTTTGAACTTTCGAGTTTGAACTTTCGACTTTGAACTGTGAACTTTCCCTCCCGACTACGTACATTTGCCGCTCTTAAACAACCACTTGTTGTTGAGTAATTTTTCACACCAAAATTTAAAATGAAAAAATACAATGCCGGGGTGCTTTTTGGCGATGAGCTGGAAGCACTATACAAAGACGCTAAAGAAAATTCTTTCGCAATGCCTGCCGTGAACACTATTGGCAGCAACAGTATAAACGCAACGCTGGAAACCGCCGCGAAAGTTAATTCGCCTGTTATCATCCAGTTTAGCAATGGCGGCGCACAATTTATTGCGGGTAAGGGAATGCCCAACGATCAGTTGCAGGGAAATATTTACGGTGCCGTTTCCGGCGCCCTGCATATACACAACGTTGCAAAATATTACGGCGTGCCGGTTGTTTTGCATACCGACCATGCTTCAAAAAAATGGCTGCCGTGGGTAAGCGGAATGATTGATGAAGGTGAAAAGTTTTTCGCCCAAAATAAGCGACCACTATTTTCATCGCACATGCTCGACCTTTCGGAAGAACCAATTGAAGAAAACATTGAAACCTCGGTTGCGTTTTTCAAAAGACTAACCGCCTTAGGCATGGGCATTGAAATAGAATTAGGTGTTACGGGTGGTGAGGAAGATGGTGTTGACAACAGCGGTATTGATAACTCGAAACTGTACACGCAACCGCAGGAAGTTGCTTATGCGTATGAAGAGTTGCGTAAGGTGGGAAAACTGTTTACGGTGGCAGCGGCATTTGGTAATGTGCACGGCGTTTATAAATCGGGCAATGTAGAATTAACTCCCATTATTTTACACAACAGCCAAGTGTACATTCAACAACAATTCAATACCGAAGAAAAGCCTGTGTACTTTGTTTTCCATGGTGGCAGTGGTTCGCCGCAACACCAAATTCGTGAAGCAATTGGTTATGGCGCTATCAAAATGAATCTTGATACCGATCTGCAGTGGGCTTACTGGGATGGCGTGCGTAATTTTTATAAAAAGAACGAAGGTTATTTGCAAGGCCAGTTAGGCAACCCCGATGGAGAAGATAAACCCAACAAAAAATATTACGACCCACGTGTGTGGTTGCGCAAAGCTGAAGAAAGTTTTTGTAAACGACTTGAAGAAGCCTTTGATGATTTGAATTGCATCAACCGCAACGGGTAGGCGAAATTGAAGAGTGCCAGTTTCCAAAGTTCAAAATTGAACATTGAAAATTGGGCGTTGAATATTGAACATTTATACTCCTGCTCGTTCAATTTTTCAGGAGTTCACAAAATGTAAAAAGCCCCGGTACCGGGGCTTTTTTATTTGATTAACGATTTGTTTTTTGAGGCAATTTCTTTGTGGGCTGCGGCTTAGGAACGTATGCGTAAGCGGGGCGTGATTTATTTGAACCCAGCAAAAGAGACAATAATTTTTTGATCATGATAGGGTTTTATGATTGTTTATTGTTTGAAAATTTGTTGCCGGCTTTTTAGCCGTGTTGTAATATTACGACTGATTAGCCGGGATATTGTTGTTGAAAGCTAAAAATAATTTTTTTAACAGGGGTTGCTACCCTGCTGCGTCCAATGCCTTTCTCAACTCCCATACGGATGCGGCATCAATTGCGGGGTTATGGTAGCTTTCCTGGCTTGCAGCAAAAGCCGGGTGCACGAACGTCATCTCCGAGCGGCGTTTACCACGCAATGAAGAATGAAATTCCACTGCTCCAGTTTCTTTTGCCAGTTGCCCAATGTTATCAACCCGCACGCCACTGCCGGGCATAATAATAATTCTGTCATCGGCTGCTGCAACCAATTGTTTAATCAATTCACTCCCTTCAGTCACCATTGGTTGTTGTCCCGAAGTTAGTATGCGTCCACAACCTACCTGTATCAACTGCTCCATGGCAGCAAAAGGTTCCTGGCACCTATCAAAAGCCCGGTGAAAAGTTACTTCCATTGGATAGGCTGCCGCAATTAATTTTTCGGTTCGCTCTACGTCAATCATTCCATCTCGTTTCAACAAACCAATCACAACGCCATCGCAAAGTAGTTGCCTGCAAAGCAATACATCTGCCAACATTATTTCATACTCTTCATCGCTATAAAAAAAATCGCCGCTGCGGGGCCTTATGATGGGAAACAGCGGAACCGAAAAACTTTCGCGGCATTTTTGAATTGTACCCATTGAAGGTGTGGTGCCACCATCGGTTAATGCGGCGCATAATTCAATTCGGTCGGCGCCACCCTCCACCGCCTGTTGGGTAGTAGTAAAATCAGCGGTTGCTATTTCTATCGTGTATTTCATGTGGTGAATGGTTGTCAGCCTTCAGCTATCAGCCGTCGGCTTTGATACTAATGGCTAATTAATGTCGGCGTATTTTAAGATTTTCTTCCTTCCAACAAAGGGTCGTTCCAGGTGATTCAAAATCATTACCGACTTTCCTCATGGCAACTACTTGAGACCGTGATTCAAAACTCACGACTCTCCGCTGAAGGCTGAAGGCTGATGGCTCATAGCTGACGGCTGAAAGCTGACGGCTTCTTAATAAATACTCTTCGCATCAAAAACTTTTACTCCTGTATTGCTCTGAACGGCATAGGTAAATCCTTTTTGCAAAGCATATGCACCGTAACCACCGTTCTTATTGAGGGCAATAAAACCTACCTGCAAATCCTTTGATGCGGTACCACGCTTTTTTACAATTCTTTCAACCGTTTTTTTACAAGCTGCTTCGGCACTCAACCCCTGCCGCATTAGTTCCACTACGGTATGCGATCCGCAAATGCGAACTACCTCTTCTCCGACGCCGGTTGCGGTTGCAGCGCCAATTTCATTATCAACAAAAAGACCCGCACCAATGATAGGCGAATCGCCAACACGGCCGCGCATTTTGTAGGCCATACCACTCGTTGTACATGCGCCACTGATATTGCCTTTGCTATCAAGTGCCAGCATGCCAATCGTGTCGTGGTTGTTTTGCTGACCTCTCCTGTCTTTTTTCGATTCTTCCTTTAGTAATGTAGGGATGGTCATAGGATCATACTTCGATTCCTTCAACCAGTCCTTCCATGCCTTTTCTGATTTTTCGGTAAGGAGATTTTCAATTGTAAATCCATTAGCCAATGCAAATTGTAATGCCCCCGACCCCACTAACTGAACATGGGGTGTTTTTTCCATAACCAACCGTGCAACCGATATAGGATGTTTAATTCCTTCTAAAAACATTACGGCACCGCAATTTCCATTTTCATCCATTATGCAGGCATCAAGTGTAACCTTGCCATCGCGGTCGGGCAGGCCACCATAACCCACGCTCATATCATTGGGGTCGGCTTCGGGTATGCGCACCCCGGCTTCCACCGCATCAACCGCTTTGCCGCCACTGCGCAGGGTTTTCCATGCCTCGGCATTAGCTGTTACATTTGGTGCCCAGGTGGAAACCACCACCGGATTATTTTTATAGTTTGATGAAGCTGACAATGCAAAACCTTGCTGAAACAACAAAGTAAGCGAACCCATTGAGGTGCTTTTTAAAAAGCGGCGGCGACTGAACATAATTTGTTGTACAATGTTTGTTAAGGATTATTGACGCGGAAATATGAAACTATAGCTTTGACCATTTATAAACAAAACAAGCACAGATGTTTTTTCTTCTAGACCTTCCCAACTTTACCGATCCAGGTGTATTAACTGCCTTGCTTACACTTACCGTACTGGAAATAATTCTTGGTGTTGACAATATTATTTTCATTTCCATCATTTCAAACAAACTACCCGAAGGCCAGCAAAAGAAAGCCAGAACCATTGGTTTGTTGTTAGCAATGGTTTTTCGAATTTGTTTACTTCTCGCCATATCCTACATTATACAGCTAACTAACCCGCTTTTTACAATTGATTTTATAAAAAAAGCTGGTCAACCGCTGGGCATAAGCTGGAAAGACATTATCCTCATTGCCGGCGGCATATTTTTAATTTTCAAGAGCACACTTGAAATTCATTCAAAACTTGACCGGGGCGAAAAAAGCACCACGGCAAAAGCAACGGCGTCTTTCTTTTCCGTGCTACTGCAAATTGTAGCCATTGATGCTGTCTTCTCTTTCGACTCCATACTCACCGCCATTGGTTTAGCGGATGATGTAATGGTTATGATTATCGCTGTAATTATTTCAATGGTGATCATGATTTTATTTTCCGGCATCATCAGCCGCTTCATCAATAAGCATCCTACCCTGCAGGTACTGGCTCTTTCATTTTTGATTATGATTGGAATGATGCTGGTAGCCGAAGGCTTTCACCAGGAAATTAACAAAGCATACATCTATACGGCCATTGCATTTAGCTTAATTGTTGAGCTGGTAAATATGCGGGTAAGAAAAAGCAATGACCAGGTGAAACTGAATGATAAAAAGCCCTGAAGTGTCATAATGACAAAAAAACAAAGCGGCATTTAATTTGGAGTTATCGGATGGCAATAAATTATTTAAATGAAAATTGAAATTATAGCTGGGAGCCCCCGACTGGGCAGTGTTACACAAAGAGTGGCCATTTTTTTAGTACGGTATTTTGTAGAAAACACCGAGCATGAAATTGGGTTGATCAATTTGAAGGATCATCAAATACAGTTGATACAAAAAGTGTGGAGCCGTGCCGAAGACGCACCGCCGGAGCATACCGAATTAGCGCAAAGAATTTTTGATGCCGATGCATATATAATTGTAACACCCGAGTATAACGGCAGTTACTCCCCTGCCATGCAAAACATGTTCGACCATTTTCCAAAACGGCACCATAAAACTTTTGGTATTGTAACAGCATCGCCCGGCGCATTGGGTGGTATGCGGGCCGCCATGCAACTGCAGCAATTTATTATGGCTTTGTTTGGCGTCCCATCTCCGTACATGCTTATTACTCCGGGGGTTGACAAAAAATTTGATGCCGAAGGAACTTTAATTGATCCCACTTTTCAAAAAAGTATTGATCTTTTTGTGAAAGAATTCTTGTGGCTGGCAGAAAAATTAGTGGAAGAAAAAGCAATCGTGTAGCTGGGGGTTCCACCTGTGTCTCAAACACTAAACTTAAAATTGTGTTGGCACTGAGTCTATGGATTTTTGCACTTTTCATCGTTTGTACGAGATATGCGTGATGATATTTTGCCGTTAAGACTATTATCGTCGCTATTACACGTGGCAGAATGTAAATAACAGTGTTAGTCTACCCAACTTTACTAGCCCATTTCGAATACCCGGCACCCAATCATTCAATTCATCCCTATCCAAGCTAGTTAGCGTTCTGGTTCTACTGGCATTACCTGAACCAGTTGCAAATTTCGTAACACTGGCTGAAGGCTCATAGCTAATAGCTGATAGCTTACGGCGCACAAGTCATAAATAAAACAATCATGAAAACAATACTACACAAGGCCGCTACACGTGGCAATGCAAATCACGGATGGCTTAACTCATGGCATACATTTTCCTTCGCCAGCTATCACAAGAACGACCGCATGCACTTTGGCGCATTGCGGGTTTTAAACGATGACACGGTTGCACCTGCAATGGGTTTTGGCAGTCACCCGCACGACAACATGGAAATTGTTTCCATACCTCTTGCCGGCGATTTGGAACACCAGGACAACACCGGCACAAAGGCCGTTATTAAAAAAGGCGATGTGCAAATCATGAGTGCGGGTACAGGCATTGTCCATTCAGAAAAAAATGCCAGCAATAGTGAACCTGTAAAATTTTTGCAGATCTGGATTTTTCCAAACAAAAAAAATATTGCGCCGCGTTACGATCAAAAAAGTTTTACTGATGAAGAAAAAACAAATCGGTTGCTAACAGTTGTTTCACCTATTGGCACAACTGATGGTGGTGTGCAAATACAACAGGATGCATGGTTTCATTTAGGTAACTTGGAAAAAGGGAAAAGCCTCAACTACGAGTTGAAAAAAGAAGGCAATGGCGTGTATGCCTTTTTGCTTGAAGGAGATGTGACGATAAATGAACTTGCTTTAAACCGCCGCGATGGCGTAGGCATTACAGAAGCTGCTACCTTAAAAATTACTGCCGATAACAATGCCGAAATTTTATTGATGGAAGTACCATTAACCTTTTTTTAACAATGAAAAACAGAACAGTAGAAATTTATACCGAACTACAGCATTTTAATGTTGGGCCTTTCAAAGTAATACAACCTTTACCCAACAGTACATTAACTGGAGTTGATCCTTTTTTATTGCTGCATCATGCCGGCCCAACGCAACATGCGCCAGGAGAAATAAAAGCACGGTTGGGTGCACATCCACACCGCGGTTTTGAACCAGTAACATTTTTATTCAGTGGTAAAATCCACCACAAGGACAGCACAGGCAGCGAAGGTTTTTTAACAACCGGTGATGTGCAGTGGATGACATCGGGCAGTGGCATTATCCACAGCGAGGGGCCGTCGGCCGACTTTGCAGAAGAAGGTGGCACCATGGAGCTTATTCAACTTTGGGTGAACCTGCCAGCGCAGCACAAAATGACACCACCAAAATACCAGGATGTGAAAGCCGCTTCCATGCCGGTGGTCAAAGAAAATGGTTTTGAATTTAGAGTTGTTGCGGGTGAATATAAAAATGCAAAAGGCCCGGCAAATACATTTACTCCCATTAATGCAATCATGCTTTTATTTGATGCCGGTGCAGAAACAATTTTAGAATTACCACCAACACACAACGCAATGCTTTATATTTTGGAGGGTGATGTTGTGATTGCAGATGAAGAAGCGGTGAGCAACAACATTGCAGTTTTTAAAGGCGATGAAAAAACTGTTACCATTAAAGCAAACACAAAGGGCAAAAGCTTATTACTTACCGGTGAGCCAATCAACGAACCCATTGCCAGCTACGGGCCGTTTGTAATGAATTACCAGGGCGAAATAGAGCAGGCAATGCTTGATTACCAGGCGGGCAAAATGGGTGTGCTGGAGGGCTAGGCTCGTATTTCTAATTGGTCAAAAAATGGTAGGTATCTTTCCTTCCTGGTTTGTTGTGCAAATTTCCTTTGAGAAGATTTTAATTTGCACGACGCCACATTTAGTAAAACACCGGTAGCTCCATGAACAAATTTCTTTCCTGTTTTTTTTTCTCGTTGTGCATTTACGGCAATTCACAAACAATTTCCATTATACCCCAGCCGGCAAGTATTAAAACGGCAAAAGGAAATTTTATCATCACAAAAAAAACAGTCATTGCCGTTACTGATGAAGCAGATAAAAAAACGGCTGCATTCTTCAATGATTATTTGCAGCAGGTGTATGGTTTTACTTTAGCTGTTGAAATAGAAAAAGGCAGCAACTACATTCGGTTAATCACCAAAAAATTTATACAGGCACCATCGTCTGATGCATACCAGTTAACTGTTACAAAAAATGGTGTCACTATTTCCGGGGACACGTATGCTGGTACCTTTCACGGTCTTCAAACACTAATACAACTACTGCCGGTAAATAATTATAAGGAAACAAGAAAAAAAATTGCCAGCCTTTCTCCAAACTTCGGTCTGGGCCCGGCAAATAAAAGGCTATCGGTTTCCATCCCCTTGCTTCCCGTTCCATTCGTTACAATAAACGATGCACCCCGTTTTGCTTACCGTGGTATGCACCTCGATGTGGCCCGGCATTTTTTTCCAACCTCCTTCGTCAAAAAATATATTGACTATTTAGCGCTGCATAAACTCAATTTTTTTCATTGGCATTTAACCGACGACCAGGGTTGGCGCATTGAAATAAAAAAATACCCGGCATTAACATCGGTAGGTGGTTACCGCAATGGCACCATCATTGGCCGTTACCCTGGCATTGGCAACGATAACAAACGCTACGGAGGTTTTTACACACAAGAAGAAATTAAAGAAGTTGTGGAATACGCCACCGACAGGCACATTACCGTTATTCCCGAAATTGAAATGCCGGGTCATGCATCCGCAGCAATTGCAGCCTATCCGTTTCTAAGCTGTTTTCCGGGGCAACCAACAATTATTCCGTCGCATCCTTCGCAAGGCGGTAGAGATGCCCAGGCGAGCGGAGTGAAAAAATTAGTGCAGGAAACCTGGGGTGTTTTAGAAGATGTTTTTTGTGCAGGCAAAGATTCTACATTCAACTTTTTGCAGGATGTACTCGATGAAGTGATACCACTTTTCCCATCAACATACATACATGTTGGTGGCGATGAAAGCCCAAAGACAAACTGGAAAAAATGCCCCGCCTGCCAAAAGAGAATAAAAGGTTTAGGACTGAAAGATGAGCATGAACTTCAGAGTTATTTTATTCAGCGCATGGAAAAACATTTGAACAGCAAACAAAAAACTTTGATTGGGTGGGATGAAATTTTGGAAGGCGGGTTGGCACCAAACGCAGTAGTTATGAGCTGGCGGGGCGAGCAGGGTGGCATTGATGCGGCCAAACAAAATCACAAAGTAATAATGACGCCGGGCAGTCATGTTTATTTCGATCACTCGCAAAGTAAAAACGAAGATTCACTGGTAATTGGCGGTTACACGCCGATAGAAAAAGTGTATGCATACGAACCCATTCCGAAAGAGCTTGACTCAGTTCAGGCAAAATTTATTTTGGGTGCGCAGGCCAATTTGTGGACGGAATATATCCCCAACGAAAGCAAAGTTGAATACATGATTTTTCCACGAATGAGTGCTTTGAGCGAAGTACTTTGGAGTAAAAAAGAAAATAAAAACTGGGGCCATTTCGAGAACCGATTGCAAACACAATTTAAACGCTATGAGTTGTGGAAGGCCAATTACAGCAAAGCGTATTTCGATTTAAAAGGAATAATCTCGTCTACTGAAAATAACGCCGGACTTTACTGGACGGTAACTTCCAAAAATAAAGGCAAGCTAACTATCGGCACCTCGGGTAAAGAAGCGAATGCATTTGAAATTGTAGGTAGCAGTGACACATTGCTCAAACTAAAAATCAATAAGTCGGGGCATTATCGTGCTGAGCAAACCGGAAAAGTATTCGAAACATTTCTTGATCAAACATTTTCTTTTCATAAAGCCACCGGCAAAAAGGTATCCATCACAAAAACACCCAATGAAAAATATCCCGGGCAGCCGGGAGCATTCTCTTTAGTCAATGGCACTTTTTCAAACAAAGGATTGAGCTACCCGGACTGGTTGGGATGGATTGGCGATGATATGGAAGCAACAATTGATTTGGGGAAACCGGATAGTTTCTCCACCGTTCGCATTCATACACTCGACCAAAATGGAAGCTGGGTTTATCTTCCGGAATATGTTGAAGTACTTACCTCAGGCGATGGAAAAAAATATACCACGGCCGGTCGTTCATCTGAGTTTGTAAAAGACAATTTGACGATGGGATGGATTACCGTTTCTGTTGCCCCGCAGCAAACACGTTTTATAAAAGTGGTTGCAAAAAACTTTGGTATGATACCAGAGGGCAAACCGGGTGCTGGTAATAATGCTTGGCTTTTCTGTGATGAGATACAGGTGAAGTAGTGGCAGAACGTCGGCCGCTTAGCATGCTGAATTATTTCCTTCGCCAAGTGTAGCTTCCTGGCAATTATCCTAAACTCTCCGACATTCTGCGGCTTCTTGCGGTTAACCAAGTTTTTTTTATACGGCTTTTGCGGTCTTTTGTAAATACAAATCAGTTCTGTCTTTATCTTTATCCCCTTCTACCAACTAAAAACCAATGACAGACATAAACCTGATCGATGCCTTTGAAAGAATACCTGTAAAAATATTTCCCGCTCTGCAAAACGGCTCTCTCTTTGTGGCCGAAGAAATTGCAGCGCTTATCCGCGACAAACAAGCACGTAACGAAAAATGTGTGCTAGGCCTGGCAACAGGCTCCACGCCCAAATCGGTATATGCCCAGCTGGTACGCATGCACCGCACCGAAGGCCTGAGTTTTAAAAATGTGGTTTGCTTCAATTTAGATGAATATTATCCCATTGAAAAAGATGCGTTGCAGAGCTATAACAATTATATGCACCGGTTACTTTTTAATCATGTTGACATTGAAGAAAGCAACATCCATATTCCCAACGGCGAACTGCCAAAAGAAGATATAAAAAAACACTGCGCCGATTACGAGAAAAGGATTGACGATGCCGGGGGTATTGACTTGCAGATTTTAGGCATTGGTAATAACGGGCACATTGGTTTTAACGAACCCGGTTCAAGCATCCATTCAAAAACAAGGCTCATTAATTTAGAAAACTCCACGAGGCTTGCCAATGCCTACGAGTTTGCGAATATTTCGCAGGTGCCCAGGTTGGCCATTACCATGGGCATTAGCACCATACTTAGGGCCAAGCGAATTATTTTGATGGCATGGGGGCCCAACAAAGCCACTGTCATCGAAAAATCGGTGGAAGGCCATGTAACCGAAAGTGTGCCCGCAAGCTTATTACAACAACACGGCGATTGCAGTTTTGTTTTAGATGAGGTAGCCGCGTCGGGATTAACAAGGTTTAAATCGCCCTGGCTTACCGGCGAAATTGAGTGGACACCACAAACCATAAAAAAAGCGGTGGTCAACATGGCTTTAAAATTAAACAAGCCTGTTCTCTCCCTAACCAACGACGATTACAACGAATACGGCCTGGGCGATTTGCTGGTAGAAAAAGGCGAGGCTTATGAAATAAATCTACAGGTTTATTATCTCCTTCGCGATTCCATTACGGGCTGGCCGGGTGGTAAACCAAATGCTTATTTGCCCGCGCACCCCGAACGTTCGGAACCCTTTCCAAAAAAAATAATCATTTTTTCGCCGCACCCCGATGATGACATCATTAGCATGGGCGGCACCTTTCAACGCCTGCACGACCAGGGCAACGATTTACATGTAGCTTATCAAACTTCGGGCAACATTGCAGTAACCGATGAATTTGTAACCCGCTTTATTGATTTTGCCGTGGGCTTCGAGGAAATTGCCGGTATTAACAATGACCAGTCGGAGAAAATATTTGATGAAGTGCGCCGCTACCTTTCATCAAAAAAATCGACCGAGTTAGATACGCAACAGATAAGAGCGATAAAGGGTTTGATAAGAAGGTGCGAGGCCAAAGCCACATGCCGCTATGTAGGCATTGCCGAAGAAAATGTGCATTTTCAAAACCTGCCTTTTTACGAAACAGGAGCCATAGAAAAAAAGCCGATGGGCGAAGCAGACGTTGCAGCAACAGTGGAATTGCTACGAGCAATAAAACCCCACCAGATATTTTGTGCCGGCGACCTGGCGGACCCGCACGGCACGCACAAAATTTGCCTGGATGTAGTATTCGAATCTTTAAAAAAAATAAAAGAAGCTGGCGATGAGTGGTTGAAAGATTGCTGGCTTTGGTTATACAAAGGAGCCTGGCAGGAGTGGAATATTGATGAAATTGAAATGGCCGTGCCTATGAGCCCCGACCAGGTATTAAAAAAGCGCTACGGAATATTTATACATCAATCGCAAAAAGACATGGTTCCGTTCCAGGGTTCCGACTCACGGGAGTTTTGGCAACGAGCCGAAGAAAGAAACGCGGCTACGGCGGATATGTATGCGCAGTTAGGCCTAACTCATTACGCAGCTATGGAAGCATTTGTCAGGAGGAAATATTAGTTGTGTAATTCAACGGCAACAAGTTGTTTACCGGAATTTTAGGTAGTGTCCTACACCAATTTAGCCAACTGTTTTAACTACATCTTATTGAAAAAAAAATTACGATGGTTTAAATTGTGCCAAATTTTTTTGGATTGATTTATCCCCCAACATACAGCGAGCAAAAATGGATGGCTCATTTAAAAGAAGGGCATTTTAAAGCTAAACTCTATGTTGGCATTGCCTGTCTCATTTGCATTCTTATCGCCTTCCCGTTTTTTTTTCAATACATCGAAACACGTGAGGGTCGGCTGTTGCACGATCCCGTTTTGGCTCTGCTTCCCGTGAAAGACGTTTCCATACCCGTGTTCATCATTATATGGTCCACAACAATTCTTTTTATTGTGCGAAGTGTGCAAACACCTGGTTTGTTTCTTACTTATCTCTGGGCATACATTTTTGTAACTCTTCTGAGGTTTATCACTATTTCAGTTTTTCCACTTAACCCACCCGAAGACCTAATTCCATTGACCGATCCAATTTCCAATGCCTTCTACGGTAAGTCATTCGTTACAAAAGATTTATTTTTTTCGGGCCATACCTCTACCCAGTGTTTGTTTTTTTTATGCTTTCATCGAAAAACCGACCGGCTCATCGCACTTTTCTGTACCATTGCCATCGGTATTTTGGTGTTGGTTCAACATGTACATTATACCGTTGACGTAATAGCCGCCCCTGTTTTTACTTTGCTTTGTTATTTGATGGCAAAGAAACTCGTAAATTCGAGGCCGCTACCAGGGTTAGAATGAATTAGCCATTAAGTATTTAGCGAAAACAAAATCCTATTAACGAACAGATTACCTTGTCTTTCACGGGTTAAAAAATA
Organism: Chitinophagales bacterium; assembly: GCA_031425835.1. Classification (GTDB taxonomy): domain Bacteria; phylum Bacteroidota; class Bacteroidia; order Chitinophagales; family Chitinophagaceae; genus Flavisolibacter. The sequence goes on along the minus strand of JANPKD010000044.1, from coordinate 59,321 downwards.
GAAGCCATGAACAAACTGCAAGTGCCACACTTCAATTTGACCGAAAAATTATCGCAGGAGCAATTGAATTTTTTTGACAAACACGGGCTGATTATTTTTAAAAATTTCATCAACAGGGAGTCGGTCGACCTGTTCATTCGCGAAACGCAGAGGATAGAAGCAGAGTGGCTGAATTCGGGTGTTGAAAAAATGAATGGCATTCCACTAAAGTTTGGTAAGGATGAGCACAACAATAAAACCATTCAGCGCCTTTGCTTTATATCGCAGCACAGCGCCGTTATGCACGAGTTTTTACAGGAGCCACGCCTGAAGGCTTTGCTTGAATTGGTAAAACCATTTGAAGGCCGCATCGGCGAAAATGAAAAGGACGGCCTTGTTCTCAATAATTACATTCGCACCGAAAACAGCGCCTTTTCGCAAATGGGTTGGCATACCGATAGCCCCCGCGATCTGTTCCTGGGCCAACGCATCATGCCTATGTTAAACGTAGGGATCCATTTAGATACGGTTCCTTTCGAGAACGGCGGTTTACGCGTAATACCGGGCACGCACAAGCAGGGAATGTTGCGTTTACTCTTCGGCAAAAAATATTTTATTGATCACCGGGCCGATGCAAAAGAGGTTGGTCTGGATATAGAGGCCGGCGACCTTACCGTACATGATGGCCGCCTGTGGCACCGCGTGCAGCAATCACCTTTCTATGGTGAAAAAAGCCGTCGTCGTGTTATGTATGTACCCGTTGTAACTGGTAAATACATGCCAAAAGATAAAAATAGCAAAACACCTTTCTACCACAGGTTTGCTTCTACCGTTCAGAATTAATTTTAAGAAGAATGTCATTTGCATTGATTACCGGCGCCAGCAAAGGGATAGGGAAAGCCATTGCCGGTCAACTGGCGGCACGAAAAAAGAGCCTGCTTCTCATTGCCCGCGATGAATCTGCATTGAAGAATCTTGCCACAGAACTACAAAAGCAGTTCAGTATTACTGCCCACTATTTGGCCATCGATTTATCGGCACCAAATGCGGTGTCGGAAATCTTTCGCTGGTGCAAAGAAAATAACTACACGATTGATATATTGGTTAACAACGCCGGTTACGGACTGAGTGGCCCGTTTGATAAATACAGTTTCGCCGAACACCAGAACATGATGCAATTAAACATGAATGTTGTAGTAGAAATGGTGCACTCCTTTTTGCCGCAGTTAAAATCACAATCCAAAAGCTACATTCTAAACGTCGCCAGTTCTGCTGCTTACCAGGCAGTGCCATTCATGAGCCTGTACGGAGCATCGAAAGCGTTTGTTTTAAATTTTTCCCGTGGCCTTCACCACGAATTAAAAAGCAGCAATGTTTCAGTTACCTGTGTTAGTCCTGGTGCAACAGACACTGCCTTTGTTGACCGTGCAAACATTGGCACTAAGGGATTGAACCTTGCAAAAAAGGTAAACATGCAGGCGGATGATGTAGCAAAAATTGCTGTGGACGCTATGTACAGTGGCAAGGCCGAAGTGGTGACGGGCTTTTTAAATAAGTTGGGGGTGGCAATGGTGTGGCTGCTTCCAAAAAAATTTATTGAAAAGACTTCGGCAAAAATTTACCAGTGAGATTTTGTTTGACCAAAGACTTGATACACCAAAACAAAAAACCTCTTTTTTCAAAGAGGTTTTTGTGACCGCGCCAGGATTCAAACCTGGAACCTTCTGATCCGTAGTCAGATACTCTATTCAGTTGAGCTACGCAGCCAGATACTTACGGGCAGCAAATATAAAAGAAATTGGCTCAAAAAAAATCAATCAATTTCCAATTCATATCGCCTGATAAATTTTTATCGCGTTTACCGGCGATGTGGCTTCAGCGAAACTCATAGCCACAGTCCAGACGATCGAAATTTACTCCTAATATCGTGCGGCTGCATGCCTGTAAAAAAACAAACACTGGTTTTTGATGGTGGCCTTAACCCCAGCCGCTCCGTGCAGACGGTTGCACACTATACAGGCCCCCCGCTCCAAATAGTCTCAGCTTCATGCAGAGAAGAGGTTAACTTTATCATGCCCGATACGGCAAACGAATTAAGCAGCAACTACACATTGTTCTTATGCCTTTCCTTAAACAAATTTTGAGTCTGTTTTTTGTTGTGCTGCTTGCAACGTTAGTTATGCCAGGTTGCATAAAAGATTACAGTTACGAAAGACAACCGCAGGATTCTATACCCATCGTACCCATTGTAAATCCGGCTGTGCTTTTTTCATCCTGCGCTTCCTGTAATGCAAATAATCCACTGCCCGATTCGGCCTGGAGTTTTAAAGTTGACCAGGTGTTTTTTTGCGGCGTTGCGGAAAAGGCAATCATCACACTCGAACGAATGAGCTTTACCTTTTTTGGCCCCTCGTCCTGCTCCGCGGACAGTGGTTTTATTGCCTCAGTGTATTTAAGCCAACCATTAAACAGTGATAAAACTAATGTAACTGCCGAGCGGGTTGCTTTCTATTATTACGACAACATTACCCCCTCGTATGTTTTAATGTCGCGCAACACAGATCAATTTTCGCTGACCATTGAGAATTATCAACACCAAACAGAAATTGCCACTGGCAGATTTGAGGGTTTTGCCTATACAGTGAACGGAGTAAGAAAGACCATTGAGGGAGGAAGATTTAGGATACGGCTTTAAGTGCCTCAGGTGCATCTCCAATATTTACGGTTCCACCTAGTTTGATTGTTTATTCGAGGCAACATGTTGAAGCAAAAAAGATTTTATGAATCCATATTTACAGCACGTTCAAAATTTGCTTACCAAAATTGAACGTTCGGCTGCGGCGCAACGTGCGGAGTACATTAGCCAGTTGCAAAATAAGATATGGGAGGAAACAGAAAATGAAGATATCAACAACCTGCTTGCCCCACTGGCAGGCGATTTAAATTTTTACGAACCGTTTGAAAAAAGCAGGGATGAAACTTTGGGTTATTACGGCGATGAAAAATTATTGCAACTTCTAAAAGAGGCGGGGTTACAAATTGAAATTTATATGGCTAAAGGCAGTTGATGAATAATGGCTGTTGCACACCTCCTTTGGCAACCAAATAATTCACAGGCGACACCTGGACTGATGAATTATTGACTAATTCTTTCCTTCCGTAAACAACTTCCAATTATCTGTTCTAAATGGAGATGCCGGAATGCCCGCAGCGTTATAGATCTCAGCTTTTGGAATGTTACGCCACCCAAACCGAACAGCTTTTGGTTCTTTAATTGCATCACTCCAAACAATTACGGTGTTACCGTCTATCTGCGCATGGGCAGGCACAAATTTTTCATCAGCTCCGGCAATGGTAAATTCATTGAGTGTATTATTCTTCGCAGATAATGCATCGTCAAAATCAAATTTTATCCTGATCTTATTTCCTTCAACTTTCATCGATTTGTACAAAGGTCCCGAGGGTATTAATCCTGTTTGATTGTATTGATTTTTTAACGCCCAAAACGACAGCCTTGTACCTACTAATTCCTTATTGCGTGGATGTATATCGAGCGAGTCGCCGTTATCGGTTGTTATTACTATTCCAGTGTTAGAAACAGTGCGGTAGGTTATTAACTGCGCTTCTCTTATCTCTGGATTCTGACTGCGGTGCGGCGAAATCTGTACGAAATAAAACGGCAGGCTTTTGTCTTTCCAATCACTGCGCCAATTGGCAATCATTGCCGGAAATAATTTATGGTACTGCCACGCCCTGTCGGCATTCGACTCGCCCTGGTACCACAAAAATCCTTTGATGGTGTATGGCACAAGCGGCGCAATCATGGCATTGTATAATTTAGATGGTGAATGATTATGCGTTGGCCCCAATGGTGGCCGTGGAGCGGCACCTTTTGTACTACTTGTATCAGCTTTCCATCTGTCGGCAGCCAGTTTATATTTTTCATTTTCGGCCGGGAAAATTTCGACCGCCCTGCTATAACGGTTAAGGATAGGCAGAAAGTTTGTATCAGCTTCCAACACCGCTTTTTTTGTCCAGCTTTCGGCGGGTGTGCCACCCCAGGTGGAGTTGACTATACCCACGGGAAAACCAGTAGCTTTATTTATTTCTCTAGCAAAAAAATAGGCTACCGCCGAAAATGTGTCGATTGTTTTTGCGGAGCATAATTTCCATGTTCCTTTAAAATCGGCTTGTGGTTCATCGGCGGTTTTATTTGGTACATCAATAGTGCGGATATCGGCGTGTTCAGCATCCCTTATCACCGCATCGTAATTAATGACGCCGGTGTATGAGGAGCTTGAAGTTTTACCAATAAAAAATTCCATGTTCGATTGTCCTGAGGCCAGCCATACTTCGCCCAGCAAAACATTTATCACCTCAATGGTGTTTGAGGCTTTGAAAGTAATATTGTATGGCCCACCTGCTTTTTCGGTAGCTATATAAGTAACCCATTTACCCGTGGCATCAGCCGCAACGTTGGTCTTCTTTTTATTCCAGCTGACTGCGATAGTTATTGTTTCGTTAGGTGCGGCCCAACCCCACAACGCAACTTTGCTGTTTTGCTGCAAAATCATATTGTCGCTGATAATTGCCGGCAATTTTATTTGTGCCTGTACCGACATCGCAAATGCAGTAATCAAAAAACTAAAGATGACCTTCCTGGTAATAAGCATGCCTGTTGATTATTTATGTCTGAAATGTAGTTTAGTTGAAGCGTGTGGCATCCTGCTGCATCCTGAAAATATGCTACTGCCATTTATTTCACCTACTTTCAAAAATACAATTTCAATTCATGAAAATAATTTCAGGCATTATTGGCTGTCTTCTTCTTCAATCTGTATCGGCACAGGAAATTACCATTTTACTTTGGCCCGAAGGCCGGGTGCCTAATTACAAAAACACGGGTGAAAAAGAAAAAGTTGAATTGGGCGAAACAACCAAAGTTTCATTGGTTCAATCACCAAACATTACTGTGTACCTGCCCGCTAAACGTGCGGCTAGCGGCCAGGCTGTAATCATTTGTCCCGGTGGTGGCTACTCGTATCTTTCGTATAACTGGGAGGGCAGCGACGTAGCAAAAATGCTGAATGGAAAGGGTATTGCCGCTATCGTTTTAAAGTACCGTTTGCCCAACGCAACAAGTAATGTACCGCCACATTTATCGCCCTTGCTGGATGCTAAAAGAGCAATAAAAATTGTTCGGGCCAATGCCGCGAGGTGGGCAATAAAAAAAGATCAAATTGGCATAATGGGTTTTTCGGCGGGCGGACATTTAGCATCCACGCTGGCAACACAGTTCGATGGAGGCATTAGTACGTCACCTGATAGTATCGAACAAGAAAGCTCACGCCCCGATTTTGCGGTGTTGGTTTACCCCGTCATCTCCATGCATAAAACAATTATGCACAGCGGCTCAAAGAAAAATTTAATCGGCGAAAACGCCGATACTTCCTTAGCAATTAAATATTCAGCCGAACTGAATGTAACCAAAGAAACGCCCCCTTCATTTCTGGTGCATGCCACCGATGACAAAAGCGTACCGGTTGAAAACAGTTTGGTGTTTTACCAGGCATTAAAAAATAATGGCGTACCTGCAGCGTTACATGTTTTTCCCAAAGGCGGACATGGATTTGGGTTGGGTGTAGGCAAGGGAAGTGTAGAAAAATGGACTGAGTTATGTGTTGAATGGATGAGGGGGTTGAATAAATAATTGGATGATGACATAGGATACTTATGCTGCTTGCATGTGGTGCAACAATCAATTGCAGTGGCCTTCAGCCATTTGGTAAGCTGAATTTTAGTTAGGAGGATCTGGCGAAAGAAAAAGCTACTCCGGCAGGTAAATATCAAACCTCGTTCCTTTGTTCAGTTCACCCGTAGCGCTGATAAAGCCTTTATGGTTTTCCACTATTTTTTTTACAATTGAAAGTCCGATGCCGGTGCCTGGATACTCTTCCTTTGCATGCAGGCGTTGAAATATCTGGAATATCTTTTCCCTATACTCAGGCTCAAAACCAATTCCATTATCGGTCACGGAAATGTGGCAGTAATTTTTATTGGCCGGAAGTACATCGGGGTCGGTAATGGTTCCGCTGTCAACCAATTGGCTCCTTGAAACTATTTCGCTGTTGATAGAAATTCGCAGGGGTCTTTCGGCAGAACAGAACTTGAGCGCATTGCTCAGCAGGTTTGTCATTATCTGCCGAAACTGAAAAGGAATAATATAACAACCACACATCTCTCCTACTTCAACAACTGCGCCCTTTTGCTGGATAACCTCTTTGTTATCGGCAATTACTTCCTGTACTATGTCGGCTAAATTGGTTTTTACAAACTCGCCGGCTTTGTTGCCCGCATGCGAAAAGGCAAGCAAATCTTCAATCAGCATTTGCATTCGACTACTGGAGTTTTTCATTCGGCGGAAATAATCTTTACCAGAAACGGACAAATTTTGCTCCTCCGTGTCTATTATCCTGTTGGCAAAGGTTTGAATTTTGCGTAGGGGTTCCTGCAGATCGTGGCTGGCTATGTAGGTAAACGACTCAAGCTCCCTATTCATTTTCTTAAGGGCAATGTTGTTTTCTTCCAGCTGTAAATTAGCTGTTACCAGCTGCGCCGTTCTTTCGCTCACGGCTTTTTCTAATTCTATCCTCTGTTCTTTCTGTTGTTGTATGTCGGTGCTGGTACCCACCCACGAAATTATTTTTCCCGCTTCATCTTTTTGGGGTATTGCACGGCTGAGTTGCCAGCGGTACTCACCATCAAATCGCCTAAACCTGTGTTCAAACAGAAAATCTTTTCCGGTGGTTACCGCCTCTATCCATTGCCTTGCATTTTCCTCCCTGTCATCGGGGTGTACAATTTGCAGCCACCCGTCTTTATCAATCTGCGGGGGGGTTAATCCTGAGTATTTATACACCGACTGATTATAATAATTCAGCTTTCCATTTGCGTCGGCCGTCCAAATATGTTGCGGCATGGAATCGGCCAGGAGGCGAAAACGTTTTTCGCTTTCCTGTAATACTAACTCCGCATTCTTTTGTTCGGTAACATCAATACTTACACCGGTAAGTGTGATGGCTTCACCTGCATCGTTATAAAAATATTGACCAACAGAGCGTATCCATTTCTCCTCTTCTGTATCTGCCCGCTTTATCCGGTAAATGGCTTCATACTGCGATTTTGTTTGAAGTGCTTCGGCCAATTCTGCAAAAGCGGCCTCCTTATCGCCAGGTACAATGATTTTATGCCAGTCGCTATAAAGCAAGTCGGAACGCCGTGGATCGTATCCCCACATTTTTTTATGCAGATCCGACCACACCAATGTCTCCGTTTGCAAATCCAGCGACCAAACGCCTACTTCGGCAGAGGCGGTCGCAATTTCAAAATGCTCTGTCGTCTTTCGTAATCGCATTTCACTTTCTATCAATTTTCTTTCAGCATTTTTTTGTTCGGTAATATCCCTAAACGTCCAGCTCCAGGCATAGTAGGTACCATCTTTCGCCATTACGGGATAGCCATGCCGTTCTACTATTTTACCATCTTTGTATTCCAGCACATCAATGCTGGTTTCGGTAGGATTATCATAAAGCCATTTTACTTTCTCTAAAAATTGTTCGGGCTTAACCAACTGCGTCATGGCAAAGGAAAGAGCGGCTTCATCATTTTTATCATCCACTATTTGCTGTGGCATGTTCCATATTTCTACAAAGCGGTGGTTGTAAGAAAGAATTTTCCCTTTTGCATCCACGAGCAAAAGCCCATCTACACTGGCTTCATTGTGTGCTTCTAATAATGCTTTACGGTATTCCAGCAAATCCTGCGACTCTCTTTGTTCGGTTACATCTCTTGATACGGATACGATATTCTGAACATGATCGCTTCCAGATTCTTTAACTGGCGAGAGCATCACGTCCCACCACCTTGTTTTACCTTTGGCCGTGGGACAAAACGCCTGAAATTGTGCTGTCTTTCCGGTTAAAGCCTTGGCAATAGCTGCCGTTACCAGTTCACTGTTTTCCTCCCCCCATAAGTCTTGCCATGGCTTATTTTTTATACTTCCAAAATCATCAATCTCCATAATACAAAGGCCGTTCACGTTCATAAATTGCAGACGGCCGTCAGTGTCAATAATTTTTACACAATCAGGGCTATTTTCCAACACGGTTCGGTTGAAGGTTTCACTTTCTTCTAATTTTTTGGTGAAAGATTTTAAATCAGTAATATCCCTTGTGGTTCCCGCTATAGCTTCCACCTGGCCCAACTGGTTTAATACTGGTGTAAAAATGTAATCGTAAATACGTGTGCCTAGCGTGGCATGCGGAAAAGACACCTCGCCCCTGGTAGATTTTTTCGTGGCAACTACCTGGTCAATTTCATCTCTATGCATTCGGGCATGCCAATCTTCGTAGCCTAGCTCCTCCATTTGTTTACCAATCGCCTGCTCCCAGGTTTTTCCCCACATGCTGAGGAGAGCTCTATTAGCAAAAGTGAAGCAATAGTTTAAATCGAAAATGTAAATTAAATCCTCAGTGTTATCGGCAACGGTTTCGTATAATCGTTTTTGCTGAGCCAATGCCTGTTCGACGAGTTTTTGTTCATGTATATCAACGCCTACGCCTATATACCCGTTGAAATTCCCATTCGGTAAATAGCGTGGATTTCCTTTAAACGAGTGCCACCTGTACTCGCCATCGTGCCGCAGTACCCGTACCGCAGGAATAAAGTATTCCCGCTTGTTTTCAAAAGCGGGAACATAGGTCTCCATTACCCCAGGTACATCGTCGGGGTGTATTATTCCATCCCATGCCCGGCCCAAAGCCTGCTCGTAGGTTTGGCCAGTGTAATCCAACCAGGTTTTGTTCCAGTAGCTTACAGGAGCTGTGATCTCAGACTCGACGATGAAAACAAATATTGGACTTTCATTTGCGAGGTTTCTAAAACGTTCTTCGCTTTCCTCCAGTTTTTTGCTGTTCAACATTTGCTCCGTTACATCGGAAGCAATATCCATAATACCATATACTTTCCCTTCGGCATCAAACAGGGGCACGTAGTAAATATTATAAAAGCCATGGTGCATTACACCGTTGCGTACAATGCTTACAGGATCGCCTAAGGACTTGTACATTTTGCCAGTGGTAAACACATCATCAAGAATTTTCAAATAGGGTTGCCCTTGCTCTGCCAGTTCGGGCATGGCCTCGGCCAGGCGCATACCAGCAATGCCGGCACCTTTGCCAACAATGTCAATAAACTGCTGGTTTGGGTTTTCAATAACAAGGTCGCGGCCAATAAACAGGCCAATAGCAATTGGTGCTGCGGCAATAAGCGATTGCATTTTCAACTCGCTCTCATGTATCTGGATCGCTGCAAGTTTTTCTTCGTGTATATCCACCACGGTACCAATCATGCCTTCGTACCTGCCATCGGCGCTAAATTTAGGGCTACCCTTATCTATTGCCCACCGATAACTTCCATCTTTAACTCGCAGGCGATAGGTATGATTAAACGGTTTTTGCTCGGCGTTCGCTTTTACAAATGCCTCGCCTGCCGCAGCGGCATCATCGGGATGAGTAACAGCTAGCCAGCCATAACCCTCGCCTTCCTCTTCCGTTTGCCCGGTGTACTCGTACCAATGTTTGTTTAGATAACTGCAGTAGCCATCGGGCTGGGTTATCCATATTATGGTAGGGACGGTATCGGTTAAGCGGCGAAAATAACTTTCGCTCTCTTCAATTTTTTTGCGGGCTGTAATTTGTTCCGTTACTTCCACGGCGTGTATCATGATGTTGACAACATCACCCGCATTGTTTTTTATTGGCTGTGCCACAAAATCAAAATACCCCAACCGAATGGTGCCATTATCACTAAAACGGGCAGGAAATTCATGTACTGTGTAAGGCTTTCCCTCCTTACCAACCTGGTCAAAAATTTCTAACGCTGCTTGTCCTTCCTCTTCCGGAAAGACTTCTTTTATTGACTTACCAATCAATTCATCTTCAGACTGGGCGAATATTTTTTGATACAGGTTATTCGCCATCAAATACTTCTGTTCCGGCATCTGCAAAAGCGCAATAGCGGCCGGTGTATTTAGAAAGATGTTCTGCAACTGATTGGCCTGGTCCTCAATTTTTTTGGCCGCTTCCTTTCGTTCTGTAATATCCCGGGCCATTTTCGATGCACCAGTAATTCGGCCTTCACTGTCTTTTATAGGCGATACAGTCACCGAGATATGTACCTCTGTTCCATCTTTTGTTACCCGGAGCGTTTCAAAGTGTGGCACCGGCTCGCCGGCCTTTATTTTGCCGATGATCATTTCTTCTTCCTGCAGTAAGCGGGGTGGAATGATCAGAGAAATATGTTGGCCAATTACTTCTTGTGCCTGATAGCCAAATATTTTTTCGGCTCCTTTGTTCCAGGTGGTAATAATGCCTTGCAGGGTTTTGCTAACAATGGCATCGTCCGATGAGTTAACAATAGTCGACAAAAGTGTACTGGTTTTTTCAGCCTCTATTTTTTCGGTAATATTTTCTATCGCGAGTAATATTAATTTTTCGCCCTTCTCACTCTTTTTAATTTCTCTTGCATTAAGTAGCATTGTTCGCTGCCCGAGGTCAAAGAAAGTATGGCTGACTTTAAAGCCGGTGAAGAAGGTTTTTTCGGGAATTATGCTTTCCAATAAAGTTCTTAGTTCCGGTATATCCCACTGATTATTGAAAAGAGTGTAAATATGCCGGTTGATGGTTTCGGCTTCGGCTATATAAAATGTTTGGTAGAATGCGCTGTTGGCTGATAATACGCGTAGATTTTTATCGAGTACCAGTAGAGGTTCGTGCAGATTGCTGATAATTGCTTCACTAAATTCCATTGCCTCCATAGCCTGCTCGCTAACCTTAGTTAGTTGCTGATTAAGCCAGGATAGTTCGTCATTGGTAGCCTGCAATTTTTTGTTTGCAAGATCGTGGGCCAGGGTGGTGTTTTGTATATGCTTTCTTAGCTCGGAAAGCTCCGATTCTAACTGTTCTATTCGAACATCTTTCGCTTCAGTCATAGTAACGTCCGGGTTTTGCGGAGTGGCCTTATACGGCCGTTTATCCTTCAAAAATAAGGCATGCTGTTTTTTAAAATGCTATGCAATTTTGGGCGTTTAAAAGTTCAGCCAGGTTTCACCACTAATTTTCAACATTGTAGGTGGGCACACAATGGTTGCGTTTTTTTAGGCGTCGCTATGTTACAAAATGGAAGGTTGCAGTATTGAAGGGCAAGGGTCTGATGAAAGTTGATGGAAAATTCAAAGAGTATGCAAAACAAAACCCCGTGGGTAACAACTTAATAAATTACCTAACCCTATTGTGTTTATCTCCGGCGCCATGAGCCGAGAGTACAAACTCCACCACCGACGGCTTAGGTGTGGAAACTTCTGCAACCTTATCAATAGCCAGGTGAATGAGGTTCTTAAGTTCATCAAAATTATTGGGTTTGGTAATGTAAAAGTCAGCGCCATGCTGATAAAGGCGATCAATAATATACCGGTCGGCTGAGGTTGAAAAAACAACCACAGGAATATGCCGCAGTTTTTCGTTGTTCTTTATTTCGACCAAACTGGTAAAACCATTTTTGCGTGGCATGTTCAGGTCGAGAAAAATTATATCAGCCAGTGGTTTAAAAACAAGCAGGTGCTGCAACAATTCGTTGCCATCATGCACAAACGACAGGCGGGTAGAGACAGGTAATTGCTTTAACGCCTCTTCAAAAAGAAAGCAATCATCTTTATCATCATCGGCAACCAAAAGAAAGAAAGTGTTCATTAGTTTGTGCAGTGTAGTTATCTGGTGAAATCTGTATCAACATACAACCTTTTTCCGGGCTCTGCAGTAAAAATTAGCCGAAGAGCATTTCAAGTTTGTAATGATCACCTGACCAGGTTGCCTGTACAAAACTTTTAAAAATGGAACAACCCTAAAGCCGCCCGCAAACTTGTAAAAAATATTTCTGCTTTGTTCTTCAATATTGGGGCTACACAGTTGACGACAGTCCAAAAAATTATCATTCAGGCAACTACAGGATAGTTTACGTTCGCAAAAGTTTCAATTTCCGTTGCCCATAAATGAACCTTACCAAAAAAATGGAGCAGGTATTGTTTTTTCGTTCAAATTTGAAAAGCTCAAAAAATTAAAATCAAAAAAGGATTACCGACGTTCATGCTGATTAACAAATACAAAGCTTTTTTGTTCGACCTCAATGGAACCATGATTAACGACATGCATTACCACGTAAGTGCGTGGCACAGTATTGTAAATGAAATGGGTGCGGGTATCAGTGTAGATCAAATGAAGGTCGAATGCTACGGAAAAAACCAGGAAGTTTTGGAACGCATCTTCCCCAATCGTTTTCTGGAAGAAGAGAAAATGAAGATGGGCCATCGCAAAGAGGCACAATACCGTAAAGACTTTGAACCGATGCTTCAGCTGCTACCGGGACTTTCTCAATTTTTATCCACTGCAGAAGCCAAGGGCATAAAGATGGCCATTGGATCGGCGGCCATCATTCCGAATATTGATTTTGTGCTCGATGGTACCCACATCAGAAAATATTTTAGCGCAATTGTTAGTGCCGATGATGTGGCACAAAGCAAACCACACCCCGAAACTTTTTTAAAATGCGCCGTGCAGTTAAATGTATTGCCCGCCCAATGTTTGGTTTTTGAAGACACGCCGAAAGGTGTTGAATGCGCCGCTAACGCAGGTATGGATGCTATTGTAATTACCACTATGCACCAACCGCGTGAGTTTGAAGGCTACAAAAACATTATTGGTTTTATCGACGACTACAACCACCCATCATTAAGCTACTTACAATGATGGAAAAACCAGCACAGGAAGAGGCTTATGTTATAGGTGTTGATTTTGGCACCGACTCGGTGAGGTCGATAATTGTTGATGCGGCCAATGGAGAAGAAATAACTTCTGACGTTTTTTATTATCCACGTTGGAAAAAAGGTTTGTACTGCAATCCCTCACAAAATCAATTTCGCCAGCACCCGCTTGATTATGTAGAAGGACTTGAAGCCACCATAAAAAATTGTGTGCAGCGGGCCGGCGATGCAATAGCCAAAAAAATAAAGGCCATCTCGGTTGATACAACCGGCTCCACTCCCGTTGCGGTAGATGCCAGCGGCACGCCATTGGCGCTAACAAAGGGGTTTGAAGAAAATGCAAATGCGATGTTCGTGCTGTGGAAAGATCATACGGCAACAAAAGAAGCGTCGGAAATAAATGAGGCGTCGAATAAAAATAAAAATGATTACCTGCAATTTGTTGGTGGCACTTATTCATCGGAATGGTTTTGGGCTAAACTGTTGCACACCATTAGAGCTGATGAAGCAGTAAGAGAAAAAATTCAGTCGTGGGTGGAACATGCCGACTGGATACCCTTTTTACTTACCGGTGGAAACGATGTGACAAAAATGAAACGGGGTATTTGTCCGGCAGGGCACAAGGCGCTATGGGCCGATGCATTTGGAGGTTTTCCCCCCAATGATTTTTTCGTTTCAATTGACCCACTGCTGAAAGGATTTACAGGAAAATTGTTTTCAAAAACATACACTGCCAGTGAAGCCGCAGGTACTATCAGTAATGCATGGGCGAAAAAATTACAACTGCCCGAAGACGTAGTAATTGGCATTGGTGCTTTTGATGCGCATGTTGGTGCCGTTGGGGCACAAATAGAGCCCTATAATTTAAGTAAGGTAATGGGTACCTCTACCTGCGATATGCTGGTGGCCCCTGAAGCTGAGGTAAAAAATATTTTAGTGAAGGGGATCTGCGGACAGGTGCCGGGTTCCATCATTCCGGGCATGATTGGAATGGAAGCCGGACAAAGTGCCTTTGGTGATGTGTATGCCTGGTTTAAAAACGTATTGAGTTGGCCACTTACATACATTAATGATCAATCGTTGAAAGAAAAAATCATCAGCAACATGATCGCGGATCTTTCGACCGAGGCAGCAAGGTTGCCCCTCCTCGACAACGACGAACTTGCCATTGATTGGCTGAATGGCAGGAGAACGCCAGATGCAAATCAGGAATTAAAAGGAGCCATTTGTAATTTAAATTTGGCCACCGGCGCCCCTCACATTTTTAAAGCACTTGTTGAAGCCACCTGCTATGGTGCAAAAGCAATTGTTGACCGGTTTAATGAACAAGGTATTGTTATCAAAGGCCTGATTGGTTTAGGAGGGGTTGCAAAAAAGTCGGCTTACATCATGCAAACAATGGCCAACGTAACCAATATGCCTATCCGTATTCACCGGTCAGAGCAAAGCTGTGCCTTAGGCGCTGCCATGTTTGCCGCAACCGCGGCGGGGTTGTACAGCAAAGTTGAATTGGCCATGCAGGCAATGGGCCAGGGGTTCGACAAAGAGTATTTGCCTGATGACGAAGCGGTGGAATATTACCAGAAAAGATATGAGCAGTATAAAATTTTCGGCGCATTTATCGAAGCAACAACGAAAGAGGAATGAACTTAGCAAGATTGCTACTATTTAGCTTCCGTTGTGTCCCTCACTTGTACCGCAACAATTCTATTGAGCACAATGGAAAACAAACTTGTGAACCCGTAAACTTGTGAACGATAACTTGAAACTTTAAACTTTAATCTTGCCTTCCTACAACCACATAAAAGAAGAAGCCTTTGAAGCAAACATGCAATTGCCAAAATTAGGACTGGTGCTTTTTACATTTGGTAATGTTAGTGCTGTTGACAGAGCGATGGGTGTGTTTGCCATAAAACCGAGTGGTGTTGCATACAACGAACTGACAGCTGAGAAAATGGTTATTGTGGATTTTGATGGCTCTGTAGTTGAGGGTTCGTTGCGTCCATCATCCGATACAAAAACACATGCGGTGCTGTACAAACACTGGGAAAATATCGGCGGTATTGCACATACGCATTCAATGTATGCAACTGCGTGGGCACAGGCACAAATGGCCATACCAATTTTTGGTACCACACACGCCGATCATAACACGGTTGACATACCCTGTGCCCCACCAATGAGCACTGAAATGATTGAAGGCGATTACGAATACCAAACAGGTTTTCAAATTATGAACTGCTTTGCCGATCTGGAATTAGATTATGGAGAAGTGGAAATGATTTTGATTGCCAACCATGCACCGTTTACCTGGGGCGCATCGGCAAATAAGGCAGTATATAATAGTGCCGTACTTGAAACCGTTGCACAAATGGCTCTGCTTACGCAACAATTAAATCCTAATGCCCCGAGGTTAAACGATGCATTGATCAAAAAGCATTTTGAACGCAAACACGGAAAAAATTCTTATTACGGACAGTAACCAAACGCTTATGAACAAATTACTTTTTGCCTTCGCTCCTGTTTTTATTTTTCTTTTCTCCTGTAACAATGCTGCTAACACAAAGACCGCTGTTGCTGACACAACTCCTGCAGGGAACACGGTCTCCATTATCGAAAAACCCTTTGGCAATTTTAGCAACCAGGCCATAACTGAATATACCCTCACCAACGCTGCCGAGATGCAGGTTAGTGTCATGAATTATGGCGGCACAATCACTAAAATAATTACACCCGATAAAAACGGTGCAATGGGTGATGTTGTGTTGGGCTTCGATTCGCTAACAGGTTTTTTACAAAAAGGCAACCCATATTTCGGGGCATTAATTGGCAGGTATGGTAACAGAATTGCAAATGCAAAATTTACATTGGATGGAAAAACTTATTCACTTGCGGGCAACAACAACGGCAATAGTTTGCACGGCGGTAATGCCGGTTACGATAAAGTAGTGTGGAGGTCGGAAAAACTTGCCGGCGACAGCAGTGTACAGTTTACCTACCTGAGTAAGGATGGTGAGGAAGGTTACCCCGGCAATTTATCGGTGCAGGTTATTTATACACTAACAACCAATAACGCTGTGCGGCTTGATTACACAGCCACAACCGATAAAGCAACACCAATTAACTTAACCAGCCATGCATATTTTAATTTGTCGGCCGGAGAAGATTCAACCATCCTAAATCACCTGCTGCAAATTGCCGCCGATAAATTCACCCCGGTAAATGCCGCACTCATCCCCACGGGTAAAATAGATTTGGTGAAAGGTTCTGCTATGGATTTTACAGTCGCAAAAAAAATAGGAAATGATATTGCCACTGTTGCAGGTGGCTACGACCATAATTGGGTGTTGAATAAAAACGGAAATGCGTTAGAGAAAGTGGCAGCACTCTACCACGAGGCCTCGGGCAGGGTGATGGATGTTTTCACTACAGAGCCGGGGCTGCAATTTTATTCAGGCAACTTTTTAGATGGCAGTTTAACCAATACAAAAGGGCGACAGAACTATGTAAAACATGCTGCGCTTTGTTTGGAGGCGCAACATTTTCCCGACAGTCCAAATCAACCCGGTTTTCCAAACACGATACTGAAACCCGGAGAAACGTATAAACAGACAACAGTGTACCAATTTGGAGTGAAGTAATTTCTTCGGCAGGGTGAATCCTGAATTGAACATTTGCGACTTTTCATTAGGTGGAGTGAGCAACTGCCGGGTGCCGGCATAACAACATTCGTAAACAGCGTTTCCAAAAAATTTTCTCCCTCAAAAAAATATCTGGAATGGTGAATTTAAAAAGCCTCGAAGTATGGTTTGTAACTGGAAGCCAAAGTTTATATGGTCCCGAAACTTTGCAACAGGTGGCAGAACACTCACAACAAATTGCCTCATCACTCAGCAGTGAAAAAGTTATTCCGGTAACCATTGTGTTTAAACCAACAGTAAAATCTCGCGACGAAATTTATGCTGTATGTGCAGATGCCAACGCAAATAAAAACTGTATTGGAATCGTTACGTGGATGCACACTTTTTCTCCAGCCAAGATGTGGATCAATGGTTTGAAAATTTTGCACAAACCATTGCTTCATTTGCACACGCAGTTTAACCGCGACATTCCATGGGGCAGTATTGACATGGACTTTATGAATTTAAACCAGTCGGCGCACGGCGACAGGGAATTTGGATTTATTGCTACAAGAATGAAAATAAAAAGGAAAATTGTAGTAGGCCACTGGCAGAATCAAAATGTTGTTGAACGTATTGCAGTATGGGCAAGGGCGGCTGCCGCCTGGCATCAATGGCAGGGAGCAAAATTTGTACGCTTTGGCGATAACATGCGGTATGTGGCCGTAACCGATGGCGACAAAGTGGAAGCGGAATTAAAATTTGGTTACCAGGTAAACACTCATGGCATTGGCGACCTGGTGAAGGTGATTAATGAAAGTAGCGAAGAAGAAGTTGATGCATTGTGTAAGCAGTACAGTGAGGTTTACAATTTAGTTGACGCCTTAACAAATGATGGTGCGCAATACACTTCGCTTCGCGAAGCGGCGAAAATTGAAATTGGCCTACGTAAATTTTTAGAGGCAGGAAATTACAAAGGCTTTACCGATACATTTGAAGACCTGCATGGAATGACGCAGTTGCCGGGCATTGCCGCGCAACGATTAATGTGCGAAGGATATGGTTTTGCCGCCGAAGGCGATTGGAAAACAGCTGCCCTGGTTTATGCCATGAAGGTTATGGGCACTGGGCTGCAGGGCGGCAATTCGTTTATGGAAGACTACACTTACCATTTTGAACCCGGCAATGAAATGGTACTGGGTGCACACATGTTGGAAATTTGCGAAAGTATTGCGGATGGCAAACCTTCCTGCGAAATACATGCATTGGGTATTGGTGGCAAAGCCAACCCGGTTCGATTGGTATTTAATGTGGCCGGTGGTGCAGCACTGAATGCTTCTATTGTTGATATGGGCAATCGTTTTCGTTTGCTGGTAAACGAAGTTGAGGCAGTAAAACCAAAACACGAGTTACCCAAACTCCCTGTAGCCCGGGTGTTATGGAAACCATTACCCGATATGCAAACTGCCTGCGCTGGATGGATACTGGCGGGTGGTGCACACCATACCTGCTATAGTCAGAATATAACATCCGAACATTTAACTGACTTTGCCGAGATGGCCGGTATAGAATGTATTTTAATCAACAAAAAAACCGACATCCACCAATTAAAGAATGAATTAAGGTGGAGCGATGTAGTCTATAAAGTATGAAAATCAAAGTTTGAAGAATCAGGTTTTTGGACTTGAACCACTAATGCTTGCAGCCTTAGGCTTACATAGTGACAAAGCAGAAAGATTGCGGTTTTGCCATGGGTCACCACATGCAGAACCAGGAGGTTGTTTTACATGGGCGCAATCGGTTGCTCGACTGGAAGACTGTACTACTTCTATGGGCCGCAAACCAAAAAGTAAATAGCAGGGGCCAACGATGTCAGTGGTAGTTGAGTACAAGTTTACCCAATTCTCACTCCTCCTCTTCATCGAGCAATTCCCTTTCAATCTCTTCCATCTGTACAATATCACCCGCTTCGCTCTCGGTGGGTGTGATATTCATCAACTCAAGCAACTCTTTTTCATCTAAAAAATTTTCAACAGCAGTCTTGAGTTCGCAAATAACAAACGAAGCACCGTGCTCGTAAAATTTTTGTTGAACTCTTACTATTGTTTCCGCCGCTTCTTCTTCAATAGTGTCAACATCCTTGAAATTCAATACAATGTTCTTTGTATTATCTTTAAGAATAAGCGTTAATTGTTGATTCAATTCCGCTGCCATATTTGCAGACAAACTTTGAGCAACAACGTGAATGACATGAAATTTCTCTTTGGTATCAGTTTTGACTTCCATAATGCAATTGTAAAGACTTAAAGTTTAGGTCTTAACTTGCTCAAAAATATTTTTTATTATTGTACAGCCAGCATTTTTAAATTACAACTACACAAATGGATAATAACTTTTCTACCCAGGTTAAAGAAATCATTTCTTTCAGCAGGGAGGAAGCATTACGATTGGGTAATGATTTTATTGGTACGGAACATTTATTGCTCGGTTTAATTCGCGAAGGTGATAATACAGCGGTTAAAATTTTAAAAAGTTTCAACGTTGACTTATACGAGTTACGAAAAGAAATTGAACTGGCGGTAAAAGACAAGACTGGTAAAAACATAGCCAACATTAATAGTCTTCCACTTACCAAACAAGCCGAAAAAGTGATACGCGTTACGGTATTGGAAGCTAAGGCGCTTAAAAGCCCTACTGTTGAAACAGAACATTTGATGCTTTCCATATTAAAGAACAAAGAAAACATTGCAACTCAAATCTTAAATCAATTTGACGTGGATTACGAGATATTCAGACAAGAACTGGGCATCGTAAAACAAAACGATCCCCGCGCCGAATACCAGGAAGAAAATGACGACGATTTTGATGATGAGAAAAAATATGCTCAGTCAAAATCACGCCAACAGGGTACGGCGAAAAGTAAAACACCCGTGTTGGATAACTTTGGCCGCGATATTACAAAGCTGGCTGAGACCGGCACACTTGATCCTATTGTCGGCCGCGAAAAAGAAATCGAAAGAGTATCGCAAATACTCTCCCGCCGTAAAAAAAATAATCCAATTTTAATTGGCGAACCGGGTGTGGGTAAAACAGCTATCGTTGAAGGTTTGGCTTTGCGCATAGTACAGCGTAAAGTATCAAGAGTACTCTTCGACAAACGGGTTATTTCTCTTGATTTAGCGGCTTTAGTTGCTGGTACAAAATACCGTGGCCAGTTTGAAGAGCGCATGAAAGCCATAATGAACGAGCTGGAAAAAAACCGCGACGTCATTCTTTTTATTGATGAAATACACACCATTGTTGGTGCGGGTGGCGCATCGGGCTCGCTTGATGCTTCAAACATTTTTAAACCCGCATTGGCCCGCGGCGAATTGCAATGTATTGGTGCTTCTACCCTCGACGAGTATAGGATGTACATTGAGAAAGATGGCGCATTGGACAGGCGTTTCCAGAAAGTAATGATCGAGCCACCAAGTGTTGATGATACAATTGAAATTCTCAACAACATAAAATCGAAATACGAAGACTACCACAATGTTGTGTACGACCAGGAAGCAATTGATGCCTGTGTAAAATTGAGCGACCGGTATGTTACCGACAGGTTACTCCCCGACAAAGCAATTGACGTGATGGATGAAGTAGGTGCAAGAGTGCATTTAAAAAACATCAACGTTCCCGAAAACATTCTGGAGCTGGAAAAGAAAATTGAAGACATCAAAGTTGAAAAAAACAGGGTGGTAAAAAGCCAGAAGTTTGAAGAAGCCGCTGCATTGCGGGATACCGAAAAACGATTGGGCGAAGAACTCGAAAAAGCAAAAGCCGACTGGGAGGAAGAAAGCAAACACAAACGCTACCCCATTGGTGAAGAAGAAATTGCCGAAGTAATCAGCATGATGACCGGTATACCGGTGAAACGCATGGTTGAAGCAGAAACCAAAAAGTTGCGTAAAATGGCCGATGAAATGAAAGCCATGGTTGTAGGGCAGAACGAAGCCATAAGTAAAGTAGTGAAAGCCATTCAGCGCAACCGTGTGGGTTTAAAAGATCCAAAAAAACCAGTGGGTAGTTTTATATTTTTAGGCCCCACAGGGGTAGGTAAAACAGAGTTGGCAAGAGCATTGGCCCGCCACATGTTCGACAGTGAGGATGCACTCATACGAATTGACATGAGTGAGTACATGGAAAAGTTTACCGTAAGCCGCCTAATAGGTGCACCTCCTGGATATGTTGGTTATGAGGAAGGTGGACAGTTAACAGAAAAAGTACGCCGCAAACCATACTGTGTTATTCTGTTGGATGAAATAGAAAAAGCGCATCCCGACATCTACAATATCTTATTACAGGTGTTGGATGATGGACAACTTACTGATGGGTTGGGCAGAAAAGTTGATTTCAAAAATTCACTCATTTGCATGACGTCGAATATTGGTGTACGCCAACTAAAAGATTTTGGTGAAGGTGTAGGTTTTGCCACAGCCGCCCGCCTGCAAAACCAGGACGAGGCGCACAAAGCAGTTATTGAAAAAGCATTGAAGCGTACCTTCTCTCCCGAATTTTTGAACAGGATTGATGATGTAGTGATCTTTAACTCACTAACAAAGGACAATATTTTTGAGATCATTGACATCCTGATGAAGAACGTGTTGAAACGGCTAAAAATACTGGGCTTCAGTTTGGAACTAACACCAGCTGCCAAAGATTTTATTGCCGATAAAGGTTACGATCAGCAGTTTGGCGCAAGACCATTGCACAGGGCTATTCAAAAATATTTGGAAGACCCGCTTGCCGAAGAAATATTGAACATGAACGTTAAAGCCGGAGATGTGCTTGAGGCCGACTTAGATAAAGAAAATGGCAAACTCATTTTCAATCTGAATAAGCCTGAAAAAGTAGAGTCGAAAACATAAAAGCCTATTAACTTTTAAAAACCCGTTGCATTTATTACAACGGGTTTTTTTATGGATAGACAAAGCCTTTAATCACTGCCTTAGTTTTTTGCAGTGCTAATTTTACAACGCACTTTTGCAACCAAGTAATATGAAAAAGATCATCATCACTATTGACGGCTGGTCATCCTGCGGTAAAAGCACACTGGCAAAGCAATTGGCAAAAGCCCTCAACTATGTTTATGTTGACAGTGGTGCTATGTACCGTGCCATTACCCTGCACTTTTTAAGAAACCACATTGACTGGACCGATAAAAAAGAGGTGAAGCCTGCCCTTGAAAATATTACCCTCGAATTTTTAAAAAATGAGAAAACAGACCAGTCGGAAATTTATTTGAACGGCGAAAATGTTGAGTACGTCATTCGCGACCTGGTGATTGCGGAAAAAGTAAGTGAGGTAGCTACCATAAAAGAAGTACGGAGTTTTGCGGTAACACAGCAGCAAAAAATGGGTAAGCGCCGTGGTATTGTAATGGATGGGAGAGATATCGGTACCGTGGTATTTCCGCAGGCTGAATTAAAAATTTTTATGACTGCCGATAATGCTGTACGGGTTGAGCGGCGCTTTAAGGAAATGTTCGAAAAAAACCCCAACGTAACAATTGAGGAAGTAAAAAACAATCTGGAACTACGCGACTATATTGATTCTCACCGGGAAATCAGCCCACTCCGTCAAGCCGATGACGCACTGATTTTAGACAACACCAATCTTACCGAAAAAGAACAGTTCCAAAAGTCTATGAAGTGGGCCAAGGAAAGAATAGGGTAAGCTGCGGATTCCTGAAATATTTTTCAAAATAACAACCCTAAATAAAGCCTCGGACTAAAACGGCTCTACCTAACCGTTAGTTACCCTGTGTGCAGAGCGACCAGGTGGGTTGTGGCAAAAAAAAATTCCATAAGATTTGACTTTGTAAAATTTGTTTTTACTTTTACTCCCAGAACAATCGCAACCGCACCCAATCATCTCCTGAACAAGCCATCACAATCTTCTCTTCCTGAATAAGCCCCTATCATCCATTTTCCTTTAAATTTCTCTTTGCTATTCACGCAATTTTCCATCATCCTTTTAATAGCTTATTCTAATTTCTTTCCTGAAAACCAGAGCTAATTAATCACCTTAAACTGTTTTTCATGAAAAAGCTTTTTTTACCCCTATTGGCATTGTTATGCCTTGGCCTTAACAACACTGCAAACGCCCAACCTTGTAACGTTTCAAACGCCACCATTTCAAACGTAACAAGAGTAGCCGACGGCGGCGGTACCTGCACTCTTAAATTTGATTTGGATTTTACTGTTGATAATAATGGAGGCAGCAAAATTATTGTGGTGCACCTTTGGCCTGCTCTCGTATACCCTACTTTACCTTATGCCAACGCCACAAATGCCGCGGAACTTACAACCAGCTATGGCACTATCACAATTGATAATGAAATAAGGGCAGGCCATCCGGCTCCTACTTATATGGCTTATCCATTTGAAGCCGGTGTAACTAACTTAGTGACAGTCCCAACACTCATCAGAACCGGAGTTAGTCCCTACAACTTTCACCTTTCAGGTATCACCATTCCCGGCGTTTCGTGCACAAATGTAATTGCCATAAAAGGCGATGTGTGGGCTACTAACGCTGGAGCACTAAATACCAATGCCAACGTGCATTGCGTAACACAAAATATTAATCTTGTTGCCGGCGACCCAACACTTTCACAGCCATTTAAAACATGTGCTAATCCAAGAATGATCAACTTTATTGTGGGCACAACATCTGCAACCGCCATTCAGGTTACTTATAAAATTTACCGCGATGACAACTTCTTTTCAAGCGGGCAACCAGTATTTAATCCATTGCTTGATGTTGAGGTAACCAATCCTGGAACAATGCCACTCACTGTATCAAGCAGCACTAACGCTCCGGTAACAACCAGTTTTGTTGGAAACGCAACTCCCGGCGAAAACAGTGAGTATTGGGTAGTGGCAACGTTTACACCACCACCGGGCCAGGGTTCATCCTCAAGCCTTGCAAAAATTACGGCTGCAGGTTGCAGTTCGCCACTGCCCGTAAAATTGGTAAGCTTTAATGCATCAAGGTCGGGTAGTAATGTCCTGTTGAAATGGGAAACTGTTTCGGAAGAAAATAACGCAGGGTTTATCGTGCAACGAAAAATTGCTGGTGAAAATTGGAGAGAAATCGCCTTCGTTCCATCGGAAGCAACAAACAGCGGCGCACAAAAAATTGCCTACCAGCACTCCGATATCAACAATGCAAAAGGCATCACTCAATACCGCATTGTGCAAAAAGATATTGACGGAAAACTGAGCTACAGCGAGGTTAGACCTGTAAAAGGACAAGGACAGGTATTACAACTAATGTCGGTTTTCCCTAACCCGGCGCAGGGTGGTAACTTCTCTATTTTGTTTAGTACTGAAGATGCTTACGATGTGCAGTTAATGGACGGAAGCGGCAGGGCAATAAAACAACACATGAGTGTAAAAGGCTCGAAAACTTTTTCAAGCATTTTAAAAGGCCAGTACCTGATTATTGCCGATAACAAACAAACAGGCGAAAGAACAACACAAAAAATAATTGTACAGTAATTAAAAATATTTAGAACTACAACCAACACAGCTAATACCGTACCTCCTGGTTCTGTAACTAGTTTTAAAGAAGCGATAGTTTAAGGTCGGTTAGCTCAAAGGGATGCTCAGGTGAGCATCCCTTCTTTATTTATTAATCAATGTAGGAATTTGAACTTTGAACATTCGACTCGCAACTACCCCCGCTTCTTCACCTGCAACAACTCCACTTCAAAAATTAAAACCGAACCACCCGGAATGGGCCCGCTGTCATTCATGCCATAACCCAGTTGCTGTGGTATATACAATTTATATTTCGAACCGGCCGGCATCAACTGCAAAGCTTCAGTCCATCCTTTAATTACACCATTCAGCGGAAAAGAAATTGAACTGCCCCTCTTGTATGAGTTATCAAACTCAGTACCATCAATCAATGTACCTGCATAATTTACCTCCACCGTATCGGTTGCCAATGGCTTTACTCCGGTTCCTTGCGTCATTACTTCATACTGCAACCCCGATGCGGTTGTTTTTACGCCGGGCTTCTTTTTATTTTGGGCCAAAAATTTTTCGCCCTTCTCTATAATCTTAAACAAATTTGGATTGAGAAAACGCATCACCGCGGTATTGGCCTGTTCATCGGTCAGCAAAGTTTTTTTATTCGCCGTCATATCTCTTATTGCCTTGGCAACTAATTCGGGGTCCAGGGTTTTAATGCCCTGCTCTGCGTAAAATTTAGCCACGTTCAACCCAATTGCATAACTCACACTATCACTAAGGTTTTTTAATGGCTTTGTTGAAGAGGTGGTTTTTTTAGCTGCAGTTTTGACAACCGGCTTTTGCGCCTGAACGGCAAGTGAGGTGAGCACGGAAAAGAAAACGAAATATTTTTTCATTATTTTTTATTGTGTCGCAAAAATAAAGGATGCGGCGACAAAGGTTGTGAATCATAATTTAATTTCGGTCATGCTCCAGGCTTCACTTCAATTATACCGAAATGCATACACAGGTTTATCTACGCCCATGTGGTGGTTAGCGTTGGTCATGTTTATTAACCGGTGTGGTACCATGGTCATTCCTTTCTTAACCATTTATTTAACGCAAAAAGGGTTTAGCCTGGGGCAAGCCGGATATGTAATGGGTGCATTTGGTGCGGGTTCAATATTGGGCGGTTACTTAGGCGGCAGGCTGACCGATAGGTTTGGGTACCTGTATGTGCAGGTAGCCAGTTTGGCCTTGAACGGCGTTTTATTTATCGTGCTGGCACAAATGGAAACACTGGCCCAGTTGATGATTTGCATTTTTATATTAAGCAGTTTGGGCGAAGCATTCAGGCCCGCAAATTCGGCTGCCATTGCCGCATACAGTAACCAGGCAAACCGCACCCGGTGTTATGCACTTAACCGTTTAGCTATAAATTTAGGCTGGGCCATTGGTCCCGCCATTGGGGGCATATTAGCCACTCATAGTTACACCGCACTTTTTTGGGTTGATGGATTAACCTGTATGGCCGCTGCTGTGTTATTACTGTTGTTATTTACACCACAAAAAACATTTAAAACAGCAAATGCAGAAGACCCTAAGCCAGTAAAAAAAACTTCGGCCTATGGCGATGTGGTTTTTTTAAAAGGTATGTTTCTAATTTTTTTAGTGGGCCTTTGTTTCTTTCAGCTATTCAGTATGATTCCAATTTTTTACAAGGAAAAAATTGGTTTGAATGAAGGTTCTATTGGGTGGCTGCTTGCTATGAACGGATTAATAATTGCGGCGGTAGAAATGGTGCTGGTTTATAAATTAGAAAGAAAAAATCACACCGTTGATTACCTCATACTCGGCAGCTTTATCATTGGTTTATCTTTTTTACTGCTAAACATTGCCCCACTACACTCAGTGGCGCTTGCAGCAATGATAACAGTTACTTTTGGCGAAATGCTGCTCTTTCCATTTATGAATAATTTTTGGGTAAGCAGGAGTAATGCAGCCAACCGCGGTGAGTATGCCGCATTATACACCATGGCCTTTTCCGCAGCCATTTTACTGGCACCAACCGCGGCTTCGCAAATTGCGGCGCGGGCGGGATTCGATGTTTTGTGGTGGTGCAATTTTGCGCTGTGCACTATTGCCGCAGCGGGTTTTTATTTTCTTAAAAAATCAATGAATAATAATGAACGAATTTAAAAGAACTGTGCAAATACGCTGGAGTGATTTAGATCCTAACTTTCATTTACGCCATTCAGTTTATTACGACTGGGGTGCCTTTTGCCGCATGGCGTTTTTAACCAACTACGGCCTTACCACGCAAGTAATGCAACAACTTTTTATTGGCCCCATACTTTTTAGAGAAGAATGTGTTTTTAGAAAAGAGATACAATATGGCGATGTTGTAACAATTGGCCTGCAGGTAATTCGTTCGAAAAAAGATTACTCAAGGTGGAGCATACAACACCAGATAATGAAGAACAATGAAACACTTTGCGCTGTGCTTACCGTTGATGGTGCCTGGATGAATACCAGGGAAAGAAAATTAGCCTCGCCTCCCGAAAAAGTGCACGAGGTTTTTGAACAAATGCCGAGGAGCGATTTGTTTGAGTGGCAATGATATTTATTGATGAGTACCAGCATCTGCGTGGTTGGCACCTGGCAAAAACTAACAGGTACTGCAATGAAAAATGTTTGTTGGTGCTCTGGGAAATAATACACAATACACAAATATTCAACACCCAACAATCAATATTCAACAACAAATCTCAGGCATTATCCGGGACGTTGAAAAGATCAGCCTGTAACACACACCAAAATTTTAAGCCTCGATCATTCGCACCTGCTGCGGAAAATTTGCAGTGTAACTGGCAAGCAATGATTTAATGTAACTATTTTCCTTGTAGGGTTGTATGTACTCTTTAATAGCGGCCTGTGTAATGTTGTCAAAATTTTGAGGCAAATAGCCCATTCCAAAAAAGCTGCCTTTTACCACCATGATGCACGAAACTTCGTTGGTAGAAATGCCTTTATCCATTACCAGGTATGAAGGCTTTTTTGTTAACGAAGCGATGGCCTGCAATACCCGCTCATTATAATTTTCGGGAGCTTCCTTTTTTTCGCAGGCGCCGTTGCAAAATTCTTCCTCAATACCCATGCAAGCGTCAGGTGAAGTTTGCACAAAACAAAGTTTTGGGCAAAGCCGAAATTCTTTCAGCAATTTACGCAGCACCCCATGCCCATCAACTTTGTAATGAAAAGTGCAAATGGCATTGGCGTATTTTCTTTTCTTTTCAATAGCCAGGCGCATGTAGCCGTTCTGGTCTTCGTACACAAAAATGCCATAAATTTCTTCAGCGCTTTTTTGCGAAGTATTGTAAATTGGCCATAACCTTTTTATTTCGGTTGATTCTAAAATGGCTGCCATTAATTCGGTGGCGGTACTCTGAAATTTGATGGAGTGAATGTGGCGAACAAAATTTTGTTTCTGCTTCTGTGCCGAATTATTGCTGAAATGACTGTTGACTCTCGTTCTGATATTTTTTGCTTTGCCTATATAAATTACTTTCCCCTTGGCATCAAAAAAATAATAAACACCCGGTAAGGATGGCAGCGCATCAAATTCACTTTTAGGTACGTTGGGGGGCAGCATTTGTTCTTTTGAATTGCGCCGAAGGCTGGTGGCAATTATTTCTTTAGTGTCGTTGGCAAGTAGCAGCGTAAACAACTTAACTGTTGCAGCCGCATCGCCGCCGGCACGGTGCCGGTTATTTATTTCGATTCCTAAACCATCACACAACTTACCTAAGCCGTACGAGGTAAATCCCGGAAAAATTTGCCGCGACAAACGAACAGTACACAATTTTTTCGTAGTTAAACTATAACCCTGCAACGCCAGATGGTTCTTTACAAACGAGTAATCGAAATTTACACTGTGCGCCACAAAAATATTTCCCTGCAGCAGTGTAAAAATTCTTTCGGCCACCTCCTCAAAACACGGTGCATCGGCTACCATCGCATTTGTAATGCCGGTTAAAGCCTCAATGTATTTTGGTATGTGCTGATGCGGGTTAATAAGCGTTTCATATTCTTCAACAACCTGCTGCCCATCAAAAATTTTTATGGCAATTTCAATAATGCTATTGCCGGCGGCATAACCACCTGTTGTTTCTATATCTACAATTGCGTAAGCCACTTTTTAATTTTATACCGGGGTTTCAATAGTTTCACCAAATCGTTTTTTTCGTTTAAAAAATTTTGACGAGTAAAAAAACTTTGCACCGTCTGTCGGCGGGTAAGCTTTGGGCCTGAATCCGAAGCCGCCGACTTTGAACTTGGGACTCGAAACTTTAAACTTTAGAACTTTCCATGGGCACCGAAGGTCTAAATAATTTAGCAATGCAGCAAGATTTTGACAAACTATTAATGTTCCGTAACCGCCTGCAAAAAGTGTATAAGCATTTAAGCAGGGTAGCCAAAAAACAAGGCATTACCTGCTACCGTTTATACAACCACGATTTACCCGAGGCGCCATTCATTATTGAAGTTTACGAAGGCAGGTTATACGTTTCGGAATACCAGAGAAGACACTCGCTCACCGAAGAAAGACATGAGGCCTGGCTCAATGAATGCGTGAAAGTAATGACTGAAGTATCTGGCATTACCGAAGAAAATATTTTTTTAAAAACGCGGCGGCGTAAGCAGGGCCGCTTAGATCAATACCAGAAGTTAAATGCCGAAAGTGATGAACTGGTTGTCAAAGAAAATGGTTTGCAATTTCTGGTAAACCTCTCCGATTATTTAGATACGGGTTTGTTTCTCGACCATCGTATTACCAGGCAGATGGTGAAAGAAATGTGCAGCGGTAAAAAAGTGTTGAACCTTTTTTGCTATACCGGCTCCTTTTCGGTTTATGCAGCTGCGGGTGGCGCCACCGAAGTAGTGTCGGTAGATCTTTCAAAAACTTACCTGGCATGGGCCGAAAGAAATATGCGGCTCAACTTTCCCACATTCATCAACCATCAATTGGTACATGCCGATGTAAAGCAGCACCTAAAAAATTTACCCGCAAATTATTTTGATTTGATAGTGATGGACCCACCCACCTTTAGCAAC
The DNA here is from genome assembly GCA_031425835.1 of Chitinophagales bacterium. Taxonomy (GTDB): domain Bacteria; phylum Bacteroidota; class Bacteroidia; order Chitinophagales; family Chitinophagaceae; genus Flavisolibacter. The sequence continues at coordinate 30,234 of JANPKD010000044.1, read as the reverse complement.
AGCAAAAGAATGGATGATGTTCTGGATATTCAAAGAGACCATGTAGAATTAATAAACGATTGCCTCCGCATATTAAATAAAGGGGGCACCATCATCTTTAGCACCAACTACACAAAGTTTGTAATGAATGCAGCAGCTATCAATTCAATTTTAATAAAAGACATTACCAGGGCAACCACGTCTTTCGATTTTACCGGCAGGCTGCAGCGGCAGTGTTTTAAAATAGAAAAGTGAAACGCATATTCCATATTGGAGCAGATATTCCATACCTACGCGGATATGGAATATCTATTTGAATGAACGAGACAACCAAATCAATAAACAGTGCTCAATGCAATTTGATCGTTAGCCGTGAACGGCCTGTTTACATTACTACCAATACAGGCAAGCATCCATGAATTTGCATCGGGGCCTGTGGGTGTACCAGGTATATGCACGGCACCTACGGTACCACTGCCTTCGTTGCTTGCAGCACCACCACAGCTAAAAGCCCTGTTGGCATAATCGGTATGGCGGTAGCCAATGCAATGTCCTAACTCGTGCGACATAATGGTTGACAGATAATTTACATTGGTAGCATCGGTACCGGTGCCATACCAATACGTGTTCATTCTAACTTCTTTATAAGGTGCACCCCGGCTGGTAGGAAAGCCGGCCGAACCAAGAACATTGCTTACCTGGTAGAATGCAGTAACCGTAATGTCGGGTTTGCCTTGGGTAACCCGTTGAAAATCGATAAGCAAATTTTGCGCATTGTACCGGGCAATCGCATCATCCAAAGCTGCGGAAAAAGCCGCCTGGTGTTGGGCCGAGCTATTGCTAAGTCCCACGGTAATTGTTGAATACCTGCTGGTGTTCACTAAATTAAAAGTGCGGTAATGTTCCTCCTGCGCAATAATAAAATTGGGGGTTGCAGGCGTTGCCGCTGCAAGATCTTCCGGAGTTAAAATTATATCGCCCTCAACCAGGAATCCTTCAGCAACCTTTTCAACTTTTTGTGTACTGAAGCCATGCGCTTTTATTTGGGCAAGCACCGCATCAGTAACTTCGTTTTTCGGTTCTTCATTGGTTTCTTTTTTACACGAAAAAAAAGCGGTGGCCATAATGCCACTCACCAGCATAACATTAAGTAGTCGTTTCATTTTGAGTAGTTGAAGTGAGGAAAGAATTGAAAAGTCAAGGTACGAAACAATTACACCCGTAATAAATATTTACCGGTAAACCTCACCCGAAAAACAAGAAGTAAATTGAAGTCAATTTCTATTAAAAAAGCCGCCCAAAAAATGAGCGGCTCAGGTTACTATACAAAGGATTGTTTAGTACACGTAGGCTAAAGCAATACCATCATTTGAATTGAACGGACGATTTACACCGCTGCCAATACAAGCAAGCATCCAGGAGCCCGAGTTCGGTCCGGTAGGTGTGCCAGGTATATGTACTGCGCCAACGCCGGTTGTGGTTTGTCCTTCGTTGCCGCCGGTACCACAGCTGTATGCACGGTTCATGTAATCGGTGTGCCTGAAGCCAATGCAATGCCCCAACTCATGCGCCATAATAGTGGCGATGTAATTTTTATTGCTGGTGCTGGTGCTGGTGCTGTAATGATATGTGTTCATTTGCACCTGGTTGTAGGGCGCCCCGGAGCTTGTAGGAAAACCCGCAAAACCCAGGGTATTGCTCACCTGGTAGTAAGCCACAACCGTTGTGTTGGCACTTGAAGAAACACGTTGAAATCTAATGCGCAGCCCTTGTGCATTGTAACGGGCAATGGCCTCATCAAGCGCAGCGGAAAATACAGACTGGTGTTGCGAAGAGCTGTTGCTCAACGCTACTCTGATAGTAGGATAAGTACTGGCGTTAACTACATTGAACGTGCGGTACTGTTCTTCCTGCGCAATAACCATGTTGGGCGATGAGGATTGAGCAACCAGGTCGTCTTTGGTTAAAAAAATGTCGCCTTCCACAAGAAATCCACCATCAATCTTCTGCGCATTGTGAGTACTAAAACCTTGGGCTTTTATTGCCGCAAGTTCCGATTGCGAAATGTCGTCTTGCGCTTCCTGTTTTGTTTCTTTTTTGCAGGATACGAAACCGGTAGTTAATAGCCCAACTACCAAAAAGGACGTAAACGTTTTTCTCATGTGTGTTAAACTGTTGGATGGTTAAAAAAAAATTATCACTCTCAATTTAGCGACTGACTTTTGAACAAAAAAAAATTGGCGCCAAATACCCCGGCTATTAATGAGAGAGGCGGAATAAATTTTATGGCGCTAAGTGTAAACACTAAACCCTAATGCACAGGGACAACAATGCGCAGATTTCTGTGAATTGCCTGCAAGCAAACATTCAATCATTTGCACCAGCACAAAATTGCAATTGAGCTTGTGGTAAAACAACTGGTAAAGTATTAAGGAGAGATGAGTAAATTGCCCGGATGAAAGTATTGCTGGCCATTTTTATGATTTGTTTTCACCTGGTTGCGCAGGCACAAAACGAAGGCAATAAAATTTCGGGCAACTTAAAATTATCGTTACAAAAAAAATCTCCAGCCGATAGTATCAAGGTTTCATTTTGGGTAAAGCCCGACATAAAAATTTCAGCACTCAAAATAAATACTGCGTTTCAGCCTGCACCACAATTGTTGGTTGGTAAGGTGAGGGTGAAAGATATTGCCGAACTGTTGTTGGTTAACGAAATCGTTTTTATAAACGAAGTACTGCCTGCCAAAGAAGAATTGAATACCGGTGCTGTAGATTATACTTTGAACAACATTCATTATGTCCATTACAAATTTCCACAGCTACAAGCCAATGGCCTGAAAGTAATTATTAAAGAAAGAAAATTCGACACAACTGATATTGATTTAATTGACAGAACTTTTATTACAGGAGGGGAAGACAATAATTTCACTTCACATGCGGGGTTGATGGCCACCATAGTTGCCGGTGCCGGCAACTCATCTCCGGCCACGCAGGGTGCGGCACAATCTGCAACCGTTGGCTCAGTTAGTTTTCTAAATCTTTTTCCCGAAACCGATTCTTTTTACAAGAAACAATTGGTGGCTGTACAAAATCACTCATACGGTACCGTGGTAGAAAATTTTTATGGTAACGAAGCAGCGGCTTACGATGCAAGTGCTATAAATAATCCATCGTTGCTGCATATTTTTTCGGCCGGTAACTCCGGTTCGGCAACAACAACAGGAGCCTACGCAAATGTGCCCGGTGTTGCCAATCTATCCGGCAATTTTAAGCAGGCAAAAAATATTATCACAGTTAGTGCCACCGATTCTTCGGGCCAGGTGTTGCCACTCAGTTCAAAAGGCCCTGCATTTGATGGAAGGGTGAAGCCGGAGTTGGTTGCTTATGGCGAAGACGGAAGTTCGGGGGCCGCCGCACTTGTTTCCGGTGCAGCATTACTCGTGGCCGACGCGTATAAGAATGTATTTTCTACGCTTCCGCCGGCACATGTTACAAAAGCAATTTTATTAAACAGCGCCGATGATGTGGGAGTGGCAAACATAGATTATCAATCGGGTTATGGAAGTTTAAACGCGTACAAAGCGGTTGAAACAGTCATTAAAAACAACTTCATCACCGGAACTGTTTCGCAAAACGAAACAAAAGTTTTTCCCCTCACAATACCTGCGGGCATTCGTAAATTAAAACTAACAGTAACCTGGAACGACCCGGCGGTATTGCCCGGCACAACAAAATTGTTGGTGAATGATATTGATGCAAACATCAGCTACCAACCTACTGCACAAACCTGGTTACCCTGGACGCTTAACCCGTTTCCGCATAAAGATTCGTTGGCATTGCCGGCCGTGCGTGGCCGCGACTCATTAAATAATGTAGAACAAATAAGCATTGATAATCCCATAGCAGGAACCTATGAATTTAAAGTACACGGCAGAAACATAAACACTATTGCACAAACGTTTGCAATCGCTTATAGCACCGACAGTGCGCAACAATTTTTCTTCACTTACCCCACAGCCGTTCACCCGCTGACAGGCGGAAAAAAACATAGAATACGCTGGACCACCACCGCAACCGGGGCGGCAACCATTGAATATGCAACCAATGGAATTAACTGGAGATTGATTGCAGACCTCCCCGATATTTCGGTAAAAGAATTTACCTGGAGCGTACCCGATACCGTTACGACGGCGGTGCTGCGGATGAGGTTTGCAGCAATACCACAAATCCTTACTTCCGACACCTTTGCAATAAGCCCGGGGCTGATAATGAAAACGGGTTTCAATTGCGCAGATTCATTTTTGCTTCATTGGAATTCCATACCCGCACAACGCTACCAATTGTACGCACTGGGTGCAAAAAAACTTTTGCCGTTTGCGCAAACCACCGACACGGCCATTGTGCTGCGGAAAAATGTTCAGCCTGCAATTTATTTTGCCGCCGCCCCGGTAATTGGTAACCGGTTTGGTTTAAGAAGTAATACAATTAATTACCAGGCGGGGGGTGTTGGTTGTTATGTCCGCGGCTTTTTTCTGCAAACACAAACCACCAGCGAAGCAGTTTTTTCGGCGCAGTTTGGCTCGCTCTTCAACGTAACGGAAATTAGTTTTCAAAAAATTGTTGGCGGAAGTTTTGTGGACTTACAAAAGATAAATTCCCCTACGCTGCTGAATTATCTTTTTACTGATCCTGTGTTGCGGGCGGGTGATAATGTTTATCGCCTGCAAATAAAACTTTCGAATGGAGCTCTGGTTTACAGTGAGAAAGAAACCGTATTTCATAGCGGCAATTCTTCACCGGTGTTTGTATATCCAAATCCTGTGTTGCAAAATGGCGGGGTAAAAATTATTGCAAATGAATCGGGGCGGTATAAAGTTCGCATGTTCGATATCACCGGCAGACAAATCCATCGATCGCCATTGAACAGCATTGTATCAAACATTCAAACCACTGCATGGGCAAAAGGGATGTATGTTGTTGTAATAAGTGATTCAAACCGCATTATACTTCGGGAGAAGTTAGTGGTGCAGTAGAACAACGGTGGTTAAAGTTCAGTTATTCGATCTTGTCACCATTAGGTTGGTCGTAAGAATGTACCGGTTCGTACAGGCTTTGTTTTTTTGCCATACGCCCCGCCGCCACAATGATGATTTTGATTTTTAAATTGTACAGCCGGGGTACAGTTACTAAGTGAATGATGGTTGCGTTAAATAAAAGGTGTGCACATCACCCTGCCACATTATCTTCCTTTTCACTCATCAAATAAGCTTTAATAAAACCATCCAGTTCTCCATCCATCACTGGACCTACATTGCCAACTTCATAATCGGTGCGGTGGTCTTTTATCATCTTATATGGGTGAAAAACATAGCTGCGTATCTGGCTGCCCCACTCTATTTTTTTCTTGCCACTGTTTACCGAATCCTTTAATTCATTTCGCTTGCGCAATTCTAATTCATACAACCGGCTACGCAACATTTCCATAGCCCGTTCGCGGTTGCCCAACTGCGATCTGTCCTGTTGGCAAACCACTACAATACCAGTAGGTATATGCGTGAGCTGCACTTTTGTTTCCACTTTGTTTACATTCTGCCCGCCCGCACCACCACTGCGTGAGGTTTCCATTTTTACATCGGCGGGTTTTATATCAATTTGTATTGAATCATCAACAAGCGGATAAACAAATACCGAGCAAAAGGAAGTATGTCGCCGCGCATTGGAATCGAACGGAGAAATACGTACTAAGCGATGTACGCCACTCTCTGCTTTTAAAAACCCGTAGGCAAACGGTCCGTCAAATTGAATAGTACAGGTTTTTATACCTGCACCATCACCTTCAGCCCAATCAAGGATGCTGACGGTCCAGCCCTGCCTGTCGCCATACATGCGGTACATACGGCTGAGTATTTCGGCCCAGTCCTGGCTTTCCGTTCCGCCGGCGCCACTATTTATCTGCAGTACTGCAGGCAACTCATCTTCGGGTTCGTTTAATGTGCTTTTAAATTCGGCTTCCTCTAAAGTTTGCAGGGCTTTTTCGTAGGCAGCCTTTACGTCTTCTTCGCTTCCTTCGCCGTCTTTCCAAAATTCAAAAAGTACGGCAAAATCTTCCACTTCGTTTTGTACATCGGTGTACATATCAACCCAATACTCATTGAGTTTTGTTTCTTTTAAAATGGAAGTTGCACGGGAGTTATCATCCCAGAAGCCGGGAGAAAGCGACAATTGTTTGTCCTGCGTTATTTTATCGTTGCGGTTCTCAACGTCAAAGAAACCTCCTCAGAACGCCAACGCGGTTCCTCATATCATTAATCTTTTCCTGTGTCATAGCGGACGAAGATATAGGAGTTTATGGTTTGGAGTTTTTAGTTTTTATTTGGGTTAACACGATTGGCTTTTGTAGCCGGCATGCGTGTACAAATAACCTGGTGCGGCTTACCCAACTAATTTTGCTTACTTCCTAAAGATTTAAATGGAAATAATTTTTGAAACCAGCCGCCTGGTTGTTAGAAGATACACTCCTGATGATGCGGGAAAATTTTTTCTGCTTAATAGCAATGAGGCCGTTCAGCGCTTTATACGGCCGGTTAAAAACCGGGTACAATCGGATGATTTTTTAGCAGAAAATATGCGTTACTACCAGGCGTTTCCCGCTTATGGCCGATGGGCCACTTTTGAAAAAATGGGCGGTGCCTTTGCTGGTTCTTTTGCAATTATTCCAGTTGAAAAAACCAGTCGGATGCAATTGGGTTATGCGTTGATGCCCGCATTTTGGGGAAAGGGATATGCTACTGAACTAACAAAAGCCGGACTGCTTTACACATTTACACAAACCCCCCTGCGCACCATCTATGCATATACCGATTTAGAAAATATCGCCTCCCAACAGGTGTTGCTAAAAGCGGGCTTCTTACAACTGGGTATTGAAATGGATGGTGAGAAGCAATTGGTTTACTTCTCGTTTGAAAAAGAGGATTTTATGTAGGGAGCATTTTTCAGCAAGAAGCTGTGGATAAACCTGTGCAAAATGAGTGCGTAACTGAAAGCCTCAAAATTTGGAACCGGTTACTTCGCCAACTTATCTTAGCAGAGCAAACATTGAAACAGTTTTTATTGAAAAAGAGAGCTGATTTAATTAAGCGAAAAGCATCGGGTTAGTAAGTAGTACAGGCTTCGGCCAGTATAAAAAAACAAACTTGGTGCTTTTTCTTTTGCCTATACTCCCACCTAATATTTTTCTGTAACTTACACCTACCTCTTTCCCTAGAATTATTATTCAATTCCTGTCCGTCAAAATTCACAATTCAATTCCTGTTCGTCAAAATTCAATACCTGTTTGGCAAAGCTTTTGATTCTTTAAACAAAACGACAGGGTTATGGATTTTTTACAAATGACCGTTGATTCGGTTGCCTGGGTTCGGGAAATTTCGTTTGCACTTTCGCTCGTTATCTGCGGGCTTTTTTTATTGGAGTATAAACGGTTTTCAGCCGCTATTGAAAAAGAAGAAATGCTCGACGGGTTCCTCAATTCCGGGCCCTCTACATCAGAAATGGAGCAGGTGGACGATGGCCGGCTCACTGTTTTGTAACGGACCTCATCCCCTACCCACTCTAACAGTTCCGATAGCTATCGGGATGGAGCAGGTGGACGATGGCCGGCTCACTGTTTCGCAATTTCTCTCATCCACATCCTCAACTTCGTCTAAACTTGCAGGTTTCTTCGCTCGTATGTGAGGAGGTGTTCTTTATGGTGCAAATCACAACCACCCCAAACATTGTTTCTACAGAAGAAGCCTGGCCCGTTTTGAACTTCGCCAGTTTGCCTGCAACTTGCAGCCATGATTAAATTTGTTTTGATGATTTGTTTGGCCATGGTTTGTTGTAAACAAAAAGAAAAAGCCGCAACCACTAAAGCATCACCGCAATACTATATTTACGCACCACGCCACGACGCTGATTTTGCCAATGGCAATCCGGCATTTGCCGCAACGGTTCTTCAAGTGTGGAAGGGATATGAAAGCGGTGGTTTTTCATCCTACAAAAAATATTTTGCTGATAGTGTCCAAATGGTTTTTGCCGATGAACAGATAATTGGCACGGCAACAACTGTACTCAACGCATGGCAAAAGCAGCGTGAAAAAATTACCACTACCCAATGTCATGTTGATTTTTGGAAGCCTGTGTACATCAAAAATCTCAACCAGCAATGGGTTTTAATTTGGGGCAAACACGAGGGAACCACTGCCGGCAATAACCGCGACTCGTGGAGTGTGCACCAGGTATGGAAATTTAATGCAGAGGGTAAAATATTTTTTATGCAGGAGTATAAAAGCAGGTTTTATTGGTGAGGTTTGGTTCAGTAGTGAACTGGCTAATTGGCTAATCAGTAATCCGGTTGATTTCGTAACCCGAACTTAATGATCAAAAAGCAATGCGTTTTCAAAATACGGAGTTGTTATTCTGATACAGGTAAAAAACTACCTTCATTTTTTTAAGCGCAATCAATGAACGTTAAAATAGAAGCATCGTGGAAATTGGCATTGGCTAATGAGTTCGACACAACTTATTTCAAGCAGATAACCGATCATTTAAAAACCGAAAAATCCCAGGGGAAAAATATTTATCCGCCTGGCCCACTCATATTTAATGCTTTCGAAAAAACTCCTTTCGATAAAGTGAAAGTGGTGATACTGGGGCAGGATCCATATCATGGTTACGGACAGGCGATGGGGCTAAGTTTTTCGGTGCCAAAAGGTGTAGCGCCACCGCCATCCCTCATCAATATTTTTAAAGAATTAAACGATGATACGGGCACACCCATTCCGCAACACGGCGACTTAACCCGGTGGGCCGAAGAAGGAGTGCTGCTGCTGAATGCATCGCTTACCGTACGTGCGGGGGAAGCAATGGCCCATTCGAAGATTGGCTGGCATTTATTTACCGATGCCGTCATTGAAAAAATTTCGAACAAAAAAGAGAAGGTTGTATTTCTTTTATGGGGCAAATTTGCACAGCAAAAAATTGAACTCATCAACACAAAAAAACACCTTGTGCTTAAAGCAGCGCATCCTTCACCCTTGTCGGCACACACGGGCTTTTTTGGTTGCAAACATTTTTCACAAACAAACAACTGGTTGATGCAGCAGGGCCTTCAACCTATTAACTGGGCAGTATAAAAATGAGTGTAGTAAAAAATATTTTAGGAAGAATTTTCGCCGCATGGGCAATGGTGGTATTTGTAGGGAGTATGCTTATTTTTTGGATACCCATTTGGCTTGTGGGTATTTGGCCCGAACCAAAACGAACCATCCATTTTTTTAAAATCGTTGATGTGTGGATGGCCGTTTTTTTTATTTTCTCCGGTGTAAAAAGAAAAGTAACGGGCAGGCATCACTTTAAAAAAAATGAAACCTACATTGTTGTTTGCAACCATAATTCTTTTATGGATGTGCCCCTCTCCGACTCGGTTGTTCCGACTCCGCACAAAACAATTGCAAAAAGTGAAATGATGAAAATACCCGTTTTTGGTACCGTGTATAAACGAGGTAGTGTGTTAGTAAACCGAAAGAGCGAGGAGAGCCGCCGGGCAAGCTTTGCAAAAATGAAAGCTACGCTTGCCATGGGGTTTCACATGTGTATCTACCCCGAAGGAACCCGAAATAAAACCAACGCACCGTTACAAAAATTTCACGACGGAGCCTTTAAGCTCGCCATTGAAACTGGCAACGCTATTGTACCGGCCGTTATTTTCAACACCAACAAAGTGTTGCCAATCCATAAAACATTTTTCTTTTGGCCCGGGCCAGTAGAAATGCACTTTCTGCCACCAATTTCGGCGCAGCAAAAAACAGCAGCACAGTTAAAAGAAGAGGTGTTTAATGTGATGCACAATTTTATTCTGCAGCATCAGAAATCATAAAAAGCTCTCGTGCGATTGATGCGCAAATCCTGCAAAATGGAAGACCGGGGGCTGATGGTGATTGTAAAAAACCGCGACTGCCCGATGGGCGAAACGCTTATCGCCATTTGCCAGCAATGCATTTCCCGGGCGATAGAAAGATTCAATTGCGTTAACTGTTTTGTATCCAGATCATAGAAGCCATTGGTGGTAAAATTCCATTTTGGCGTTAGGCTAAAACTGTTATTGAATTGCAGGCTCGAACTAAGATCAGTTTTAAATTCCTGCTTCGTTCTGTCAAAAATTTTATTGAGTGTTAGGGCAAAATTGATGTCTATCGACCAGGGAATATTAAAATCAACAAAGTCGGCGGGGTTGCGCTGCATGTAATCCTGCAACAACATTTTATCCTGCATTAAATTAGGATCTGTAATTACCTGCTGGTTAAAAGGCGTATTTGGGTTGGGTGCCTGTTTCGGATCGCGGGGTTTACTTTGAAAGCGGGTTGACATGGAAATGTTTGCACTGGTAATACGGCCAATGCTAAAACCGCTGCCACTCCATGCATATTGATTAATGTTTTGTCCATTCGAGTCAACCCGGTAAGGATCTAAATTGGCGGTTGCATTGATGTTCAGCTTTTCAAACAGCGTACTGCGGATGTACATATTAAATGGCGATAGCTTAAACGCCGGTGCTAGAAAATTGTAAGCGCTGTTAAATCCAAAACCATCAATCAGTCTTATTTTTTTATCAACGCTGTCTTTTTTGCCCCGCCATTTTGCTTCAAGATTATTATCTATACCAAATGAAATGCCCCCGCCTTTACCATAGCCATAGCCGGAAAATAAATTCCCCGGTACATTAAATTGTGAAAATTGCTGGGTGCTTTGAGAAGAGGTATCATACCTGATAATGTCGTATTTATTTGCTGAAAGATTTGGTCGGTAATAAAAACTAAACTGTGGCCTAACCGTATGCCTGATTGCTTTCAATTTCGAATTTTTCAAAACAACAGTGCCAAACAAAGCTGTATTAATGCTCAGGCTAAAACTCATTTGCCTGTCGGTATAAAAACCTTTTGAAAGGGAAACCGTGTCTATCTTTTTATTGGTGTCGTTCCACCTGCGGCGTATGCGGTTGGTGAACCAGGTTTCTTCGTAAGAAATAGCAGGCGATACAATGAGTTTGCCCAAAGGCGGCAACGACATGGTTATAGGTAAGCGGTGTTGTGCGCCTAGTTGTAGTGTGTCTAAAAGTTGACCGAAGCTCCGCAACGCTGTATCGTAAAACGCCACCTGGTTACGTGCGGTTCCGTTGTAGCCAATACCAATTTTTTCGTACCAGCGTTCGGCCCCAATTGGGTTTTTGCGTTGCAGCGGATAAAGGGTTGGTATGGAAAAACCAGCGTCGGGTAGCGTAACATTGATCAACCGTGAGAAATTGTTTTGATTGTGATTGGCACTTAACGTAAGGTTTTTGCCCCCCCAGGTTTTTGAATAAGTAATTGATGATTGCAACTGATTTTGCACATTGCGAATAGGGTTGGTGGTTTGGTACTGATTAAAAGAAGTGGAACCCGCAGTAACATTAGCCGAAAAATTTGTTCCCGGTTTTGCTTTTTGATCCATTGAGTGATTCCATGAAACCTGGAAACTTTTGTTGAGTGCAAAATCCGGATCGCCTTTAAAATTGGCTTTTGTATTTTGAATAGAGATGTTTAGTCCGCCGCTGTATTTGTAACGCTTGCGGTAGGTTGGCGTTAAATTCAAATTCCACGAACCGTACGAATAAAAATTTGTGCGAATGGTAAAATCAACGTAATCATTGATCACATGAAAGTATCCCAGGCCTTCTAACCCAATACCCAAATTTTCGGTTACAGCAAACCGTGGTGGCAACAACCCCGAATGCCGGCCCGGGTTTAATGGAAAAAAACCAAATGGTAAATAAACAGGAATAGGCACTCCTTCAAACTCGGGGTGAATGGGGCCGGTGATGGCTAATTTGTTTGAAATAAATTTTCCTTTGTTGGCAACAAAACCAAAATGGGGCTCATCGTAATCGCAGGTAGTCATCACTAATTTTCGGGCAAAGGTTGTGTTGGCATTTACCTTTTTTATTTGCGCAGCCTGCACCCACATTTCATCTTGTTTTGTGTAGGTGTTGTACGTTAAGCCCTTCTGCGTTTTAAAGTTGTATTCTATTGTATCGCTCTGAAAATTTTCGGTGCCTTGTGTGAACCTTGCACGTGTAAGCACATCACCAGTGCTGTCTTTAAAGCTATATGCTGTTACAATTTTTGTTTCCTGGTTGATCACAACCGTTGGTGCCGTAAGTGTTACATCTTTATAAGTGGTTTTGGTGTTGCCGTACAACAAAAACTTTTTTTCCTTTACCAGCAATACACCACTATCGGCGGCTTCATAATTAACCGGAGCATCTAATGTATCTTTTGAAAATCTGATGTTGAATGTGTCGGGTATTGAGGCTACCGGCAGCGTATCGCGGCCACTGGTATCTGCCGAGGGCGAAATAATTTTTTGTGGTAAAGAGTCGGGGTTTTGTGGGTTTGTGGAAGGGGATGCGGTAACGGTGATTTTTTTCCTGGCAGGTATTGTGTCTGCTGTTAAACCGCTGTAAATTTCAGATGTCTTTACAACAGGCCGTTGTGCAACCGACGTTATAGCCATGCAAAATGCTATTACTGTGAGTGTGATGCAAAATGATTTTGGCCTAAATTTGTCAGACACAGTCATAAGGTTGTAAAACAAATGTAGATGTTTGCACCCTAAACGATATGTGAAGATTACTGAACCGATCAAACATAAATCCACTATGCTCAAAAAATCTTTAGTACTGCTTTTTTTTGTTGTTGCCACCGTACTACTCCTCTCCTTCTCCAAAAAACCAGGGCAACAAGTTCTCAAAACAATTATCATCGATGCGGGCCACGGCGTAATGCCAGGTGGTGGGTACAATGGCGCACGTGGAAAATATTCCTATGAAGATGAAATTTGCTACGAGATTTCTAAAAAATTGGTAACGCTGGTTAGCAAACAGTTCCCCGATGTAAAAATTATTGAAACCCGACCCACAAGAAGCATCACTGCGCTACACACACGTGCCGATATAGCCAATCAAAATCGCGGCGATCTATTTATTTCTATCCATGTAAACGCCATGCCGCCCATTCAAAAGAAAGAACTGACCGGCTATAAAAACCAGGTGTACTGGACAGGGAAGGGAAAGAAAAGAAAGAAGCACACCCGCAAAGTGGCACAATACCGTTACTACGAAATACCAAACACAAGAAACGGCACCGAAACGTATATATGGGGTGCACACAAGGGCGATGAGAAAGAAACAGCCGTTCGGGAAAATGCACCCATGCTGGCCGAAGAAAATTATAAAGAAAAGTATGGCGATATCGATCCCAATTCGCCGGAGTTTGTAGCGCTGTCGCTTGTAAAAACAAAGCAGTTTGGCAAACGGAGCGCCGCTTTTGCTTCAATGGTGGAAGATGAGTTCACTAAAGTGGGCCGTGTAAGTTTGGGAGCAAAGCAGCGCAGAGCCGGTATTTGGGTATTGCAGGCCACAGCTATGCCCAGCATTTTGGTAGAAACAGGATTTATTACCAATCTCCAGGAAGAAGATTATTTAAACAGCGAAGCCGGACAGGAGGAAACTGCAGGCTGTGTGGCTGCGGCTATTAAAAATTATATTAACTGGATTGAGAAAAAACAATCAACCAACACCGGAGCAACTGTGTTTTCAACGCCATCCACGGCCCGCCAGTCGGAAGCATTGTTGAAGGCAATGCAACACCAGGCGCACAATCATGCAACAGGGAGATGATCGCATTTTGGTATTGGTATGGTTTTTACAGATTCATCTTGCCAACCGGCCGAATAAGCAGGGGTTACTCGAAATTGCTTATTTTGGCTTATAATTATTAGGGGCCTCGTATAAATTACGGAACAAGGAAATTATTTCGAAGTGCCGGCCCCCAATAGAAAAAAAAATTACTGATCATCACATGAAATTAAGCAATGAAACCAAGGTAGGCGTACTGGCTATCGTTTCCATAATTGTTCTTGTACTTGGATTTAATTTTTTGAAAGGCCAAAGTGTTTTTTCAAAACCCGATGTGCTTTATGCTGAGTTTTCTGGCATCGGCGCATTGGAAAAATCGAATCCTGTAAAAATCAATGGCTACCAAATTGGCACCGTTTACGGGCTCACACCAAAAGACAAAGAGGTAAACAAACTGATTGTCGAAATTCATTTAACACAGGATGTAAGCATTCCGAAAAATTCAGTAGCGTTTATTGACGGTGCGTTGCTGGGTGGTGCATTTATTAACATCGGTAAGGGTAATGCCAACAGCTATCTTCAGTCGGGTGATACCATTTCTACCAACCTGCAGTTGGATTTTATGACTGATCTGAAAACTCAAATTGCGCCAACAATTACAAGGGTCAACGAAACACTTGACTCGCTTAAAAATTCAATTGGCAGTTTAAACCAGGTATTCGATCCCAATACAAAAAATAATCTCCGCAGCATTGTTGACAACCTTGCCCTGTCATCAGCCAACCTGCAACAGTTGATGAACGCACAGAGTGGTTTGCTGGCTCAGTCGCTCGGCAACGTAAATTCGGTTACGGGCAACCTGGCAAAAAATAACGACGCGGTTACAAGTTCTATACGCAACGTAGAAGTAATGACGTCGAACCTGGCTAATGCAAACATATCGGGGGTGGTAACTGCACTGCAGTCAACGATTGCCGAACTGCAGGGTACTGTAAAAAAATTGAGCAGCAGCAATGGAACACTCGGTTTAATGATGAACGACCGGCAGCTTTACGACCGGCTCGACAACATGGCTACCCGCTTAAATACTACTGCATTGAGCGCAGAAATTTTATTGGATGATATTAAGGTGCACCCCAAACGTTATCTTAATATTTCGGTGTTTGGCGGCAAAAACAAAGGTGAGCCGCTAACTTCACCCCTGATAAAAGACACTGTTCGGGTCAAACAATAAGATGAGACAAAGGCTTCTTTTCTTTTTCACCATTTTTCTTTTCTACTCATTACAATTGCATGCGCAGCCAACCAATACGGGCAACCGCGATGTGGATATCATCAACGCCGACAGGCTTTACCTTATTAACCCCGACCCCACCACAAGTATTCAACGTATGGCGGGTAATGTGCAATTACGCCAGGGCAACTCTTTATTCTATGCCGATAGTTGCGAAATAAATAACAACACAAACATTTTTGAAGCCTGGGGCAGGGTGCATATAAACGATAGCGATACCACTCATATTTTTGCCGACTACCTCCGCTACATCGGCAATACAAAACTTGCCTACTTTAATAAAAATGTAAGGCTCACTGATGGTAAAGGCACACTTACAACCAACGAATTGGAGTACGACATGAACAGCAACATTGGCACCTACAAAAATGGTGGCCGGGTTGTAAATAAAACATCGGTACTCACCAGCCGCGAAGGCGTGTATTACACCGACGTAAAAGACATTTATTTCAGAGGCAACGTGGTTTTGAACGATCCATCGTACAACCTAAAATCCGATTCGCTTTTGTACAACACGCAAACACAGGTAGCCCGTTTTATTGCTGAAACATTTATTAGGGACAGTAGTGGCCGCACTATCCAAACCCGCGAGGGCTATTACGATTTAGCAAACAAAAAATCGGAGTTTACATCACGAACGCACATTGAAGATGGCGCCTTAAAAATTACCGGCGATAGGATTGTGAGTGATGATACCAGCGGTGTAGTGCAGATTGACGGACGTGGTGTGTTGATAGATACAGCGCAGGGTGTAAATATTTTGGCAAACAGAATTTTTGCAAACAAAAAAACGGCCGCCTACTTAGCTACGCAAAAACCGCTGATGATTATAAAGCAGGATAATGATTCGATTTACATCGCGGCCGATACACTTTTTTCGGCCAGGCTTACGGATTTATACAAGGGGAACGACAGCCTGTTGAAACAATTAAATCTTAAAGAAAAAGATAGTACCAACCGTTATTTTGAAGCATATAGAAATGTGCGGGTTTTCACCGACTCGCTGCAAACAGTTAGCGACAGTTTGTTTTATACTTTTAAAGATTCGACTTTTGAATTGTATCAAAACCCAATTGTATGGAGCCGAAAAAGCCAAATAACAGGCGACACTATTTACCTGTTTACAAAAAATAAAAAGGCCGACCGGATAAAAGTTTTTTTAAACAGTTTAATGATAAACGAGGTGGAAGCCGGGGTGTATAATCAGATAAAATCAATACGCATGGATGGCTTTTTTGTGGATGGAAAAATAGATTCGCTAAAAGCAAGAGGCCAGGCTGAATCAATTTATTTTATACAAGATGATGACAGCGCTTATACCAGTATAAACCAGACCACGAGCGATTTAATTGATGCTTTTTTTAAACAGGGTGAAATAAATAAAGTTGTTTTTCGAAGAGATTTAAAAGGCACACTGTTCCCTATCACACAAAAGCCCTTGTCCTCCGCAAGGCTCGAAGGATTCAGCTGGCTTGAAGCCCGCCGACCGAAAACCAAATACGAGTTGTTTGAGTGATCATTCCCGCATCAATTGACCTTGCCCATTTAAGTTCCTCCCTATCCCTGTCTCATTTCTGAAATTTACCGCACTGCTTTTCAAGATCGGGCCGAAGGCCAACCACCAGGATTTTTTAGGAAAATCCCATCCTTTGAGCTCTATTTTGCAGCCGATTCAAAAATAAAATTTTGCGGCATTTGAGGGAATTATCTCGTTGTTTAAAAAAATTTGCGGCATGTTGCAAGCTTTTCCTTTATTTTGGTTGCAATTGCTCAACTGAATGCTGAAAAGAGAAAGACAGGCCTATATACTTCACCAGGTAAACATTCACAACAAGGTTTTATCAACCGACCTGAGTGTGCATATAAATGTATCGGACGATACCATTCGTCGCGACCTGCAGGAGTTGGCCGATGCCGGCAAGCTAATTAAGGTTCATGGTGGTGCACTCTCCCCCTCCTTTCACCATGGCAACCATGCAGCAAAGGATGTTTACAGCTATACCCAAAAAAGAATTATTGCACAGAAAGCCGTTTCGCTGATTGAAAACGGCATGTTCGTACTAACCGGTGGCGGCACAACCATTATTGAAATGGCCAAAATTTTACCAGCACAATTACAAGCCACATTTATATCGGGGAGCATACCGGCGATTTATGAATACCTCAATCATCCCAATATAGAAGTGATAGCCATTGGTGATAAAATTTCGAAGAATTCAAAAATCACTATCGGTCACGAAGCCATGACACGGATACGCCAGTTAAAAACAGATTTATGTTTTTTGGGCATCAATGCAATTAATTTGGAGAATGGGGTGTCTGATAACGACTGGGAAGTGGTACAGATAAAAAGAGCGATGATCGAAGCATCAAAAAAATTGGTATGCCTCACGATTGCCGAAAAAATAAACTCGCAACAACCCCTACAGGTTTGCGAACTAAAAAAGATAGATATACTTATAACCGAACTACCACCAACCGACCCGCTGCTGCAACCGTATGTTGAGGCGGGAATTAGGGTTCTGTAACTTATAATCCAAGTCCTGAAAGCTTGCTAACGAAATTTATTTTGAACATTTAAAGTTTTAAAACGCGTATTATGAGAAAAATTCTCTGCCGAACTATTTTATGTACTGGTTTATTATGCCTAATGCTCTCACCTGTTTTAGCCCAGCAGGTTCAGGTGTCGGGCACAGTAACAGCTGCAGAAGATAATTCACCACTTGTGGGTGTGACAGTTGCAAATAAAACAACCAATCAAAAAGCTCAGACAAATAATGCCGGATATTTTTCATTGCTAGCCGAGAAAGGGCAGTCACTTGTGTTTACCTATGTCGGGTTTGTTCGCCAGGAGGTGATTATAGGTGACAATCGAAACATCAGCATTAAGCTAGTTGCATCTGAGAATCAGGAAGGCGCGGTAGTGATAACGGCCTATGGCATCAGGCAAAACAGAAATGCCTTAACCTACCAAGCGATAACGGTGGAAGGTGACGATATTGCTTCTACAAAACGAGAAAATTTTATTAACTCCTTAGCCGGAAGGATACCAGGCGCAATGATTACCTCTACAACGGGTATGCCCGGCGCATCATCAAGTATTATTTTACGTGGGCCGACTTCAATTGATGGCACCAACCAACCAATATTTGTAGTAGACGGATTAATAGTTGACAACAGTTCTGTGGAAGCAGAAAACCGGTTGCCGGGTGCTGGCGCCACTGGTTTTCGCAACAGCGATTTTGGTAACCGGGCAATGGACATTAATCCTGAAGACATAGAAAGTCTTACAGTATTAAAAGGGCCCGAAGCAACCGCTTTATATGGTTCTGACGGAGCTAATGGTGCGATCATCATCACCACCAAAAAAGGGAAAAAGGGAAGGTCCACCGTGACGTACAGCAACTCTTTCCGCATGGAGAAAGTTTACCGGCTACCTGAGATACAAACCGTTTTTGATCAGGGTTCGTTGGGCGTTACTAATCCAACAATCAGAACTTTTTTTGGACAACGAATTCCCGAAGGAACCCAGAGGTACGACAACATCGGGAATTTTTTCAGAACAGGAAAAACACAAATTCATAATTTTTCCGTTGATGGAGGATCTGACAATAGCACCTACCGTTTTACTGTTGGACTCTACGATAATGAAGGCGTAGTTCCTACCACAGGCTACAAAAGATATAACGCAAGGTTGAACACCACCTTTCGGCTTAGTCCAAAGTTTAATGTTACCAACAGTTTTGCCTACACTCATTCAAGAACAGATAAAGCCCTCAAGGGCTCAAGTGGATTTTTAATCAGCCTGCTCACATGGCCGGTTGATGACGATGTGACCAAATATCTAAATCCGGATGGAACCAGAAGAACGATAAGAAACGATGGATCGTTTATAGAAGATGACAATCCGTTTTTTGACGTCAACAGCAATAAGAATTTTGATAGAAATGACCGTATGAACGCCAACGTTCAATTAAATTTCGACCCACTTAAGTGGCTCAACCTAACTGCAATTATGGGTGTTGATTATTTTACAAATAGCGGCACCATGTTCTTTAATCCACAAAGCAATGGTCCTGTGGGTGCACCTGCAAGAGCTACGGGTGGTGCTATTACGGAGTTTAATCAAACCCAAAGGCTGATTAACGGAGTGTACCGGGCAACGATAAAGAAAAAAACCGGCGACCTGAATAACACCCTGATCGGTGCCTTTACTTTCGATACCAGGAAAGAACAGATAAGCGGTGTAAAGGGTGAAAGATTTTATGACCCCACATTCATGAGTCTGAATAACACCGATCCTCTTACCGTTTCCCAGATTACGTCGTACACCAACTTTAACCGTCTTGGCGCCTTTGTAAACTATAATGCTAATTATAAAAACTGGCTCATTCTTTCTCTGAGCGGAAGAATGGATGGATCAAGCAGGCTTGTTAATCCGGTTGAATACGATCCATCTGATCCACTCTATTTTTACTGGTCGGCAGGAACAAGATTCAACTTTACCGATGCGCTTAAATTACCCTCTGTTATCAACTATGGTAGTTTTCGTTTGAGCTATGCAACAACAGGGAGAGACCCGAGCGTTCCTTATGTAAAAGCCAGGAGATTTTCTCCATCATTAACCCCCGGCGGCGGATTTATTCCCAATGTTACGCAAGGTAACCCAGGACTAAGGCCTGAGTTCTCTAAGCAATTTGAAGTAGGTACGGAATTAAGATTTTTCAAAAGCCGTTTAACAATTGATGTTGCCTACTATGATAACAGAACAACAGACCAACTATTTAATTCACGTTTATCCTACGCCTCTGGTGCCATTCTGCAGTGGTTAAACGGCGGATCGGCTGGTAACAAGGGTTTTGAATTTCAACTAAAAGGCAGTCCGGTAAGAACTACCAAATTTAACTGGGACGCCACGGTGAACTTCTCACGGAACCGCAATAAAATTTATGAAATGCCCGGTAACCTACCGCAGTTTTATAATTCTGATACGTGGATAGGCAATATTAGAAACGTAGCCAAGCCCGGAGGATCTATCTACAAAATGGCAGGTAATTATCTTGTACGCAATACCAATGGCGACGTGTTGATATCTCCTACCACCGGCCTGCCGGTGCGGGTAACTGGCACAGCCCGTAGCGCCTTTGAAGAAGTTGGTGACAGGGAACCTGACTTTAATGTTGGATTTATTAATTCATTCACTGTGTTTACTAACTGGAATCTATCTTTTAACCTGGACATTAGAAAGGGGGGAGATATATGGAATGGCACAGAATATTTTTTGTATACACGTGGTTTAAGCACACGTACGCTAGACCGCGAAACGCCGAGAATTATTAAAGGCGTGTTGCAGGATGGATTAGAAAACACCGCCAACCCCACGCCAAACACAATTGTAATTACTCCGTTGTTCCGCTCTGATTACTACACATCAGGTACTATTGATGCCGATTTTGTAGAAAAAGATATTAACTGGATTAGGATGCGGGATATTACCTTAAGCTACCGTTTAGGAAAAACATTGCTAAGCAGGCAAAAGGTTTTTAAGAGTGCTTCAGTTTTCTGCACAGTTACCGATCTTTTTATGATCACAAATTATAATGGTGCCGATCCATCGGTAAACGGTAATAATGCGTCAACCCGCGGCGGAGTTGGTGGCATTGGTATGGACTTAGGCAATTTGGCCACACCAAGAGGAATCAACCTTGGAATCAATGTTCAATTCTAAAATATTAATTGTCTAAAAAGAAAATCATGAGATACGTGAATAAATATTTATTAGCCCTTGTTTTTTTTACATCGCTTATTAGCTGTAAAAAATACTTCGACATTAATTCAGACCCGGCAAGTCCGCAAAATGCGGACCTGGCTTCTATCCTTCCCCCCGTGTTGGCAAACAGCTTTTTTCATAATGCTGTTGAAGGGTCGAATGCAGCGGTTTTGAGTCAGCACTTTACTGGCAATGCTGGCACTGGTGGCCAGGATTCTCATTCCGGAAATCCGGGCGGCGCCAGCGCAACGTCATTTTGGAGAACTTTTTATACTACCCAAGGCACGTCGATCAATTTAATAATTGACAAAGGCATGAAAGAAGAAAATTGGGATTATGTTGGTGTTGCCTACGCTATGAGGGCATGGGGCTTTCAGCAACTAACTGATTACTTTGGTGATGTTCCATTTTACGATGCGTGGAAAGCTAACCAGGCATCTTTTTATTACGATCCCCAGGAAGTGGTGTACAAGGGAATTGATTCTCTGTTGCGACAGGCATTATTTTATTTAAACCGAACCGATGGTAAAGTTTCTTCCGCCTCGCTAAAAAGGGGAGACATAGCTTATAACGGTGACCGCTCAAAATGGATCAAGTTTACATATGGCCTGCTGGCCAGGCATTACAACAGGCGTACAAACAAAAGCAACTACATTCTAGAATCATATGCCGACTCCGTTATTAAATTTGTTGACCTTTCTTTTTCCAGTAATGCCGACAACTTCCAGGTTGCTTTTCCTGCAACAAAAAACGATGATACAAATCCTTTTGGCCCCGCCCGAGGCAATTTTAATACAATAAAACAATCCCGTTTTATTACGCAGTTGTTAGACGGAACTATTTTATCCGGCTCACCCACCCCCGTGAATCGGGATCCAAGGATTAGGGCATTATTAAGCTTAAGTGCTGATACCACCACCATCACTACCTCAATGCCGGTGGCTAACGGTGGATACCGTTTTAATATTTTGGCACTTACCGGCGGAGGCGATTTTGAACAGACCGCGGCTACAGCACCCACTCCAACCAACCCAAGAGGCAACGCTGCATGGCAAAGGAGAGTGAGTACGGTATATGGAGACAGCCTGCCGGCTAACACTGGTGGGGCCCTGTTTGTAAAAGCAGGAAAGTATGTTTTTCAAAATTCGGCGCCGGCTACGTTAATGGCTTACCACGAATTGCAATTTGTGAAAGCTGAAGCCGCCCACAGAAAGAATAATAAAGGGCTTGCCCATTCGGCATATTTAAATGGCATTAATGCACACTTTGATTTTACGAATACCTATTCTTCCTTGTCGGGTATAACGCCCCCCATAACAGCAGCTCAAAGAGCAGCATATTTTAGCTCACCGGCGGTAAAAACCAGTGCCGGAACATTGACACTTACGGATATAATGTTGCAAAAATTCATTGGTGATTGGGCATGGAACCCGTACGAATCCTGGGCTGATATCAGGCGGTATCACTATTTTGATCTCGACCCCGAGACTTCTGATAAAGTGTACAAAACATTTGACATACCGGTATACAACATCAATAATTTAGGGCCTAAGCCCGTATATCGCTTTTTGCCCACCTTCAACTCGGAGTTTGACTGGAATGAACAGGAAATCAGGAGAATCGGGGGATTTAACCAGGATTATCATACATACGAAATGTGGTTTAGCCAATTATAAAACAAATCAGAATGCACAACACTAAATTTTTTATAGCAGCTTTACTGCTGGTTTCTTCAATCGTGGCCTGCAAGAAAGCGGATCTTAGTACAACAGAAACGATTGTACCTACCGACAAAGCCTTTGTTCGGATTGCACTGTTTTCACCTGGTACACCCGCAGTAATGATTAAAGCGAATGATGTAAAATTAAACGGCAACACTACCTCTGGAACTACAGGCTTTTTTCCTTCAACCGTCGGCTTCCCCGACTATGCAGCCGTATCTCCCGGAAGCACACTCAAACTCTCGTTGCCTTTTACCGGGACACAGAACGACTCAATTGTACTATTTAACAGCCCACTAAGTTTAGAGGCCGGCAAATTCTACTCTTTAACCCTGGCCGATACAGGAATAAACAGAACAGCCTTTTCAATAGAAGATCAGTTTATACCTCAAAAGGACAGTTTCGTGAGTGTAAGACTTATCAATGCAATGGTGGGTTCTAACCTAAATTTGATAAGGGTGGATTCAAATTCAGCAACCGATGTTGTGCGGGATACGCTCGCAAGAAATATCCCCTACAAAGGGACCTCTGGTTTTATATCTGTCAAAACCTTTACAACACGTGCATTTATCCGCATACGAATAGCAACAACTGATGGAAGAAATTTAGGCGCATCGCAAATTCCTCCACAGGCCCTGGCCACTGGCAGCAGGCGCAGCATTACCTATTATGCTTCAGGTTTTGTAAATGGTACCCTGGCCTTAGCACCTCTACTTTCAACGCACATAACCAATCAATAAATAATCATGAAATTATTCATTATAAAGTATGCCCTGCTTGCCATCATTGTACTACCGATCATTGGCTGTGACAAAGAGGATACAGCAGGTCAAGCACCATCATTTGACACTTTTATAAAAGGCGATGCCCGGCTAACCACCTTCGCTAAAGCTTTGGACAAAGCACAGTTAGAGGCTTTCAAAACCGGGCCCGGACCGTTCACCTGGTTCGCCCCTACCAACGAGGCCTTTACCGCAGCATTGATTACTGACGATTCATTAAGTAAAATGACACAGGGCCAGATCAGCTACTTACTGCTGTATCACCTGGCTAACTCAAGTTTGAGTGCGCAGGATATGTTAGCTGTAAATAGTGCTCCCCGAAATTCACAATTGGGATCTGGCTCGGGACAATTTTACACCGGCAGTGTGAACGGAGAGAACTATATCAATGGAACAAAAATCATTGCCCGGGATAATAAAGTTTCAAACGGGTACGTGCACGTTATAAACCGCCTGAATGTTCCGCCAATTCTTCGGGGCAACCTCCAGAGTGTATTATCATCAACTGGCCAACACGGTTTATTTATTGCCGCGTTAACCAGGGCAGGCCTTTGGACGAGTCTTAGTTCCGCATCAGTTTTTACAGTTTTTGCACCCACCGATGCTGCAATGACTGCGGCAGGATATACGTCTGCATCAATAGCAGCTGCAACGGTTGCTTCCTTGGCGGCTGCCATGAGATATCATTACATTCTGAATCTTCGGTTATTTACCAACGATCTAAACCGAACAAGTCTTCCTGCAACTGCTGCTGGTTCGAACCAATACATCGTGCCGAGCGACAACGGCACTAAAATCAAAGGAAAAAACAATACTGCTCCCGTTAGTATCACAAAATCCGACATCCTTGGCACCAATGGCGTCGTTCATATAATTGATGGGGTTTTAAAGCAGTAGTTTTGGTTAACAAATTATCTTCAATGCCGGAACTCGTCCGGCATTTTTTTTAAATTTTTGTTATGCATTATCCCTTCACCTTACTAAGTCTTTTCTTTCTTTCCGTAGCTCATGCCCAAACCGATAGCCTTCCAAAAAGGATTGCAGTAGCGATGGAAAGCTGGAGTAAGGCAAACCCCACTGAGAAAACTTTTATTCATTCCGACAAAGCCACTTATATATCGGGGGAAAGCATCTGGTATAAAACCTATGTAACTCTTGATGGGGAACCCAGCTTTTTAAGTAAAATCGTTTATGTTGATCTTGTTGACGAAAAGGGAAAAGTCGTTGAAAAAAAAATGCACCCCTTGACAAACGGCAGCTCCTCTGGAAATATTTTTCTACCCAAAAATTTGCCAACCGGTAATTACTCCCTCAACGCGTATACCTTATGGATGCTAAATTACAAACCTTTTTTATCTAAGAAGGCCATACGCATTTATAGCAGTGATTATGCTCCAGCTATTTCTCAGGCGTCAGAAAATGACTTTGATGTACATCTTTTCCCCGAAGGCGGCGAGATGGTACACGACTTGAAAACCGTGGTAGCGGTGTATGTTACAAATAAAAAAGGGATGCCTGTGGCAGCTACCGGCTCAGTGAAAGACAAAAGTGGCAACCTCGTAACATTTGCAACTGAGCACAATGGATATGGCAAGTTTGAAATGACCGCCGACGCAAATACCCCGGTAGCAGTAAGTATTAAAGCAAATGGCATGGAGAAAAGGATAACACTGCCGCAGGCAAAAAAAGAAGGAATAGTAATGAGTGTAAACAATACCAGTGCGCTACGCACTTTTGTTCAGGTACGGCGAACCGTTAGTGACAAGGCACAATACAATTCGTTACTTGTAGTAGCCCAGATGTATGGCAAGCCCGTTTTTATGGGCATGGTAAACTTTAATGAGGATGCAACGGGGATGGCAATCCCCAAAAAGAATCTTCCTCCGGGTATCATGCAGATCACGGTTTTTGATGTGAACGCTGTTCCGTTAGCAGAAAGATTGGTTTTTGTAAACAATTTCGATTTAAAAGATTTTACTGTTAACCGCGACAGCATTTCTCTTGCAAAGCGGGGCAAGAATAAATATTCCATCAACCTGTCACAATACAGCAATCCCAGTCTCTCAATTGCAATTACTGATGCGGAAATTAGTTCAGGGATTAATAGCGATGATAACATAGTATCGAATCTATTTTTAACGTCCGACCTAAAAGGATATGTTCATCAATCCGGATATTATCTTCAGAATAAAAACCCTGATGTTACTGCACATCTCGATCTTCTCATGCTTACGCATGGCTGGAGAAGATTTAAATGGGAGGATGTTTTAAATAACAATCCTGTTGCACTAAAATATCCCGTAGAATCCGGCATTTCGTTGAGCGGCATTGTAACTATACCGCAGAGTAAAAAAACCATTGCTGGCGGACACGTCGACATCATAACAAAAGGCGAGGATTCAACAACTATCCTTTCGAAAGCCGTTGTAAACGACAAAGGTCATTTTTTTATAAATGATTTGAATTTTAAGCAAAGGGCAACCGTATACCTGCAGGGAAGCAAAACTTCTAACATGAATGCCAACGTTGATATCATTTTAAATAAAACATACATTGACACTCTGCGTACTTCGGAAAATAGAACGGTTGTTGATCTTGATACTTTTACCGCCAATGATGCAAAAGATAAACTGCTGACGCTGCTGTTGCTGGAGACAGGGAAAAATAAGAATAATGTTTTAGAAGGGGTAACAGTGAGAGCAAAAAAAATCTCTCGTGTAGATTCGCTCAATAACAGCTATGCAAGCGATCTTTTTCAATTGGGTCAAAGTCTTGAGTTAACTTCTGCTCACTATTTCAATATATGGCAATTTTTAAGAGAGCAGGTTAGTGGCCTTACGGTTGAAGGCGACATGACAAACCCCAATGTTTATTTCAATCGCAACGCAGGCCTGCGTTTACCAAACAGTGTAGAGCCGGCCGACGATGGAACAAACGATGCCGGTGGTATTGAAGAAAACGGCATCAGCTATTACCTCAACGAAATCAATGTTTCAAAAGATGTAATTAACACACTCCACCCAACAGATATTGCACTGGTTAAAATTTTTAAGGGTCCGGAAGGTGCAGCCCTTGGCATTACCGAAGGTGGTATAGCTCTATACACAAAAAAGGGAATAAATACCAAAAACAGGGTTGGTGAAAAGGGTTTCTTTACCGAGAACAAACTCGGATATTCTGTTATTAGGGAATTTTTCAATCCGGATTATTCAATGCCTGCAGATTCTGCTTTTACAGATAACAGAACAACTCTTTACTGGAATGGCAATGTAATTACCAACAGTGCAGGAGTAGCAACCATAAAATTTTTCAACAACGATTCAGCAAAAAAATTCAAAATTGTTATCCAGGGAATTGATAAAAAAGGCGAGCTGCTATTTAAAGAAATGATTGTTGACTAAATGATTTTAAGTTGACGTTTTTTGCACGCACCCCTACCCAAAAAACAAATAACACAACAGTATCGAAGTAACTATCCCCACCAAATCGGCCAGCAACATTGCCCCTACCGCGTACCGGGTATTGCGTATGGCTACCGAGCCAAAATAAACGGCAATCACATAAAATGTTGTGTCGCTTGAGCCTTGTAAAATACAGGCTAATCTTCCGGCAAATGAGTCGGCGCCAAAGGTTTTCATTGTGTCGAGCATCATGCCACGGGCACCACTGCCCGTCATTGGTTTTATTAAGGCCGTGGGCAGGCCATCAACAAAACGGGTGTCGCTACCAAGGGCCGCAAACAAATACTTCATGCCATTGATAATTACATCAAAGGTGCCGCTGGTGCGCAACAAACTTATGGCTACCAGCATTCCAACAATGTAAGGAATGATGCGTACCGCAGTTTCAAAGCCACCCTTCGCTCCTTCTACAAAAGCATCAAACACGTCAATCTTTTTATACAAACCACCCAGCACGATAAAAAAGAAAATGGAAAGAATAATGCCGTTGCTCAACTTGCCCGAAAAAATTTGCGCCGTTGTTGAATCCAGTCCACGCACATAAATTACCAACAAAGTAATAAGCGCCGATATACCGCCTACCCAACCCAAAACAACCGGGTGAAAAACATTTATTTTTTGTTTGAATGAAACTATGAACATGGCGGCCATGGTGGCTGCAAAGGTTGCAATCATGCAGGGAATAAAAATATCAGTAGGGTCTTTTGCACCGAGGCCACTACGAAATGCAATGATAGTGACCGGTATAAGTGTAAGCCCCGATGCATGGAGTGCAAGGAACATAATTTGTGCATTGGAGGCAACCGTTTTGCTTGGATTGAGTTCCTGCAAACTTTGCATGGCTTTTAAACCAAATGGTGTAGCAGCATTATCGAGGTTGAGCAGGTTGGCCGAAAAATTCATCACCATGTGGCCAATGGATGGATGGCCTCTCGGCACTTCGGGAAATAATTTTGAAAAGAACGGGCCGATAACTTTTGATAATAATCTTACTCCTCCTGCCCTTTCGGCGATTGATAAAAATCCCATGAACAACGCCATGATCCCAATGAGGGGAATTATGATATCAACCACAGCGTTCTTTGCTGTTTCAATAACGCCGTCAACTTTTCGCTCTAATTTTTTTTGTACCGAAACGTATGTGTACGTATTAACTCCGGTGTTGACCGATTGAAGAAGGCGAACGGAATCGGCGGCTAAATTATCGGTGAGCAACACTGCTGGTTTGTGCAATGAGTCGGCTTTATAATAGCCATACTCTTTCAGGAACTCGGAATACTTCGGTGATAGGTTTTGGGTAAGTGGAGAGCCAACCGTAGCATAAAAAACCGAATCGTATTTGTCGGATGATTTGCCGACAATCATTCGGGTAAATATTTTTTCATCGCCACCAATCATTCTAAAACTTGCTACCAATACCGCTATGATTATGAATGCCGACCAAATTCTGCTAAGTGCCATGTGAGATGTTTATCGTTTTAGTTTGAAGCAAATGGAAACATTTAATCATGAAAATGAAGCAATCAAAAGAAGTATTTTCCAAAACTCCCTTCTGCACCGCCCAACGGTTACCAGTAACAAAAAGGAAACTCCGCGTATTATTTACCCGCTACGCTTTTTATCATTTCGGCGGCTGCTAACGATTGCAGCATAATCAGAGGAAAATTGGCGGAGAGTTTTTGCCCGGCACTGCTTTTATAGAACCTCACAAGGCTTTTCAGCTCGGCGTAAGTAAAATGATTTCGGTAGATATGGGTAACCGCATTATCAAGCCGCCGTTTACCATCGCCTTCGTTAAAATAAAAAGAAAGTTGTTGCATCTTCTCCTCCGACAAATCCCCTTTCCTCCGGTCTTCTTCCAACTTAAAGTTGATGGCTTCATTGATATTGAAGCCACCACGCACATTACGTAACTCTCTTATTTTGGCGGTTAATTTATCCTCAACAACCTGCGACGTATCCGGTTTAAACGTTGCCATAGTGTTCGTTATCTTTTCAAAAATATTTTTTAGCTGCGTCAAACTATCGCTTTGCGCCATAACGGAAATTGCTAGCACATGGCAAAAAAAAGTGCAAAAAATTTTTTTCATGAAACGGGTGTTAGTGAGTTGAAGGATTATGAAGTTAAAGGTTTCCTTATCATTGCCACAACTTCATATCCCTATCTTTGCCGCCCTGAAAATGAAGTTGGCATTAGTGCGTTTGCAGTTGGCGATAACACACGAATTAAAAACTGATGCCTCTCCATTTTGGAATTTGTAATCTCTAATTTGTAATTTTTTATCCATGGCTTTACAAGTAGGCATAGTAGGACTACCAAATGTTGGTAAATCAACCCTTTTTAACGCGGTAAGCAATAGTGCAAAAGCACAAGCGAGTAATTACCGGTTTTGTACCATTGATCCCAACGTAGGTTTGGTAGATGTGCCCGATCCACGGTTGAATAAGTTGGCCGAATTAGTAGTACCCAATAGAATTGTCCCCACGCAAATCGAAATTGTTGACATAGCCGGCCTTGTGCGTGGTGCCAGCAAGGGCGAGGGTTTGGGTAATAAATTTTTAGGTAACATTCGGGAGGTTGATGCAATCATCCATGTAATAAGATGTTTTGAAGACGAGAATATTTTGCGTGATGAAGGCGCCATTAACCCGGTGAGTGATAAAGAAATTATTGACACCGAACTACAGTTGAAAGACCTTGAAAGTGTTGAAAAAAAATTGAGCAGGGCCGAAAAATTATCAAAGACCGACCCGAAAGCAAAAGCCGAAATGGAAGTTTTGTTGCGTTGCAAAAAACATTTAGAGCAAGGAAAAAACATTCGTGAATTAAGTTTTGATAAAGAAGAAGCCACCGCTATTGCCGATTTGTTTTTGCTCACCGGCAAACCCGTATTGTATGTTGCTAATGTTGACGAAGCATATATGCACACCGGCAATAGATATTCGAGCGAACTGATTGAAGCAGTGGAGGAGGATGGTGCAGAAGTCATCATTATGAACAACAACATTGAAAGCCAGATTGCCGAGATGGAAGCAGCGGAAGACAAACAGCTGTTTATGGAGGAATACGGCATGAAAGAACCCGCATTAGACCGGCTCATTCACTCGGCCTATAAATTATTGAACCTGCAAACTTATTTTACCGCCGGTGTACAGGAAGTTCGTGCATGGACCATACACGAAGGATGGAAAGCACCGCAGGCCGCATCTGTTATTCATACCGATTTTGAGAAGGGATTTATTAAAGCCGAAGTAATTAGCTACGATGATTTTGTAAAATACGAATCGGAGGCCGCTGCCCGCGATAATGGAAGATTAAGGATTGAAGGAAAAGAATACGTAGTGAAAGATGGCGACGTGATGCACTTTCGGTTTAATGTTTAAGGCCCCTGTCCCAAAAGGGGAACCTAGGTCGGATATCCATTTTATTTTCAGTTACCATTAAAGCATTAAGCTGTTCTTTTATGCGCACTTACTACCTTTAGTTTTTTGCATAAAATTCCGCAATTGTATC
>JANPKD010000043.1:0-52881 GCA_031425835.1 Chitinophagales bacterium | reverse complement strand
TAAGGAGGGAAACGTAAACCTCTCACCATTTTCGTTTTTCAATATTTTTTCTGCCAATCCACCGATCGTTATTTTTTCGCCGGCCCGAAGGATGAGAGATAATACTACAAAACACACATTGCAGAATGTATCTGAGGTTGCGGAGGTGGTCATCAACATTGTAGATTATAACATGGTGCAGCAAACATCATTGGCGAGTTGCGAATTTGCGAAAGGCGTTGATGAATTTGTAAAGGCGGGTTTTACCAAAGAACAAGCAACCATTGTACAGCCGCCAATGATAAAAGAGAGCAAGGCAAAACTGGAATGTAAGGTGATAGAAATAAAATCGCTGGGCAATGAAGGCGGCGCGGGCCAGTTAATAATTTGCGAAGTATTGATGCTGCATATTGATGATACACTGTTGAACGAAGACAAAAAATTTGACCAGGCAAAATTTGAATTAGTTGCAAGGCTTGGTGGCGACTGGTATTGTAAAGTGTCAAAAGAAAATTTGTTTACCGTACCCAAACCAAATGTGCACATTGGTATTGGTATTGATGCCTTGCCCCAAAGCATTAGACAGAGCAAGGTGCTTACCGGAAATGACCTGGGCCAGTTGGCAATTGTTGCCGCATTGCCTGTAGTTGATGCAACATTTGACGACGAACATTTAAAAAACATAGTCCTGTATTTTTCAATCAACCCCACCGACATGGAAACGGAGGTACATACCTACGCCGCTAAACTTTTGAAAGAAGGAAAAATAAATGAGGCATGGCAGGTGTTGCTGGCTGCTGAAAATGTTTTTTAACAGAAGTTATCCTCTCCTACATCAAAATCGCTACCCTTATCTTTAAAAACTACAAACAACATAATGAAAAAACTATTAACCCTGCTATTACTTAGCGCAACAATCAACAGCACTGCACAAAAAATAGCAAAACCAGATGCCTACGCAAAAACAATCACGGCGGCCGATCTAAAAAAGCATCTCTACATTATTGCATCAAAAGAAATGGGTGGCCGCGAAACCGGTAAAGAAGGCGAACGCAAAGCAGCAGCCTACATTGAAAATGAGATGAGAAAAATTGGATTGGAACCTGCCAACAAAGGAGCCTTTCAATTTCCATACAATGTTTACCAGGATTCGTTGACCGATGTAAAACTAGAAGTGAATGGCGAAACTTTTTTACCTGACAAAGATTTTAATACTTCGGTAAGCAACATAGCTGCAAGCATGCGTTTTGGCGAAGTGGTGTTGATTAACGCATTGGATGCCGATACATTTAAAACAGCCAACCTTGCCGGGCGGCTGGTGTTGTTATTAAATTCAACACTTGCAACGAATGCAAATATTGCAAAGTTGCAAAGCCGGGGCGTCGCAGCAATTTTATCGGTGAGTGCTGCCTTTCCAAAAAGCACGGCAGCAAATAAAAAAGGCCAGCAAACAATTAATTTTTTCAGGAAAACAATTACGCCGCAACAGTTCACTATATCAGAAAGCATTGCAAAGAAAATTATCGGCGATGATTTTGAAAATGTAACATCGTCTGCACCTTCCATTAAGTCATTCCCTTCCGAAATATTTCTGCAAACATCCAAAGCAACCATTGCTGTACCCACAAGCAATGTAATGGGCATGATAAAAGGCACCGATTTAAAAGATGAGTATCTGTTCATCACCGCACACCACGATCATATTGGGCAGCGTGGCGATTCTATAATTAATTACGGTGCCGATGATGATGGTTCGGGAACGGTAAGTGTACTGGAATTAGCGGAGGCTTTTACCAAAGCCAAAGCTGCGGGCAAAGGGCCGAGAAGAACCGTTGTTTTTATGACCGTGAGTGGCGAAGAAAAAGGTTTGTGGGGTTCGGAATATTATGGCACACACCCGGTGTATCCACTCAATAAAACCACTGCCGACTTAAACATTGATATGATCGGGCGCATGGATCCGAAACGCACAGTTGGCGATTCAACCAACTACGTGTATGTAGTCGGCGATGATAAACTAAGCAGGGATCTGCGTCCCATTTCGGAAGCCGCCAATAAAAAATATACAAAGCTGGAACTGGATTATAAATTCAACGATCCTAAAGATCCTATGCGTATTTACTTTCGCAGCGATCATTACAACTTTGCAAAACACGGTGTGCCAATTATTTTTTACTTCAATGGCACACATGCCGATTACCACCGCCCAACCGATACGCCGGATAAAATTAATTATCCGCTCATGGCAAAAAGGGCACAGCTTGTTTTTTATACCGCCTGGGAAATGGCCAATAGAAATGAAATGCTGAAGAGAGACATTCCTTTGGATGCAGCAAGCATGACGCGGTAAAGTTTTTATAACCATACGCCGCTACCGATCAATCAGCGTCAAACTTTTGTGCGGATTTTATAGCCTGCAATTTAGTGGGAACCCGAAAGCTATCGAGTGCATGTCTGTTATAGTAACTCCGCTCTTTAGAGCAGAGAAATTGGAGAAAAGAAATGCTTTGGGCTTTAGCCCTGACAAAAATGTAGTGCTGAATTTTTAGGGGCTAAAGCCGTGACATATCATGATGCAAGGTTCTCCCCCATGAATGGCGGAGTTATAAAAGCAAATTCCTTAACTAACCAACATTCGGCGTTGGCAATAGCAGTTTGATTTTTTGGCTGATTAAACCTTTTTTCAAACTGCCCTTCTATTGCCCTGTAACTAATTTAAAAATAAAAAAACCCCTCATCATGAAAGCAATCAAACTAACATTCATTGGCATGGCAATCATTTTTGCAATGTCTGTTTCAAACACCGCAGCAGCGCAAACAAAAAGAAAAAAATTAGACAAACTTGAAAACAAGGTTGACAGAAAAGAAGATAAGCTTGACCGTAAGGAAGATAAAAAAGACCGCAAAGAAGATGTACGCGACAGGCGTGAAGATGTACGCGACCAACGCGAAGATGTAAGAGATGCACAACATGATGGAGGCCGCCGTGATAAAATTGAAGACGTTCGTGATAAACGTGAAGATGTAAAAGATAAAAAAGAAGATGTGCGTGACCGCAAAGAAGACAAACGTGACAGAAAAGAAAACCGCCGCGACCGGAAAGAAAACCGGAGAGACCGAAGAAATTAAAACCCTATAAACTTGATGAAGCCCCCGAGAGATCGGGGGTTTTTTTGTACACAAATAGCTGCATACGTCGCCAACAATCTTAAAAGCAGGCTCTAATGCCCAAACCTTTGTTGCAGTACAAGCGAGTCCCGAAACAAGTGTGGGATAAACTGTGGCAAGGAACGATGAAATTAGCAATTCAGCTAAGTACAAAATTGCAACACCCCATTACAAACTGCTTCCAAAAAAAAAGCACGAAAATTTGAACTTAAAATTTTAACTTGAAACCTACCACCCCAACACCCACGCAAATACCAGTGGCGCTACAATTGTTGCATCGCTTTCAATAATGTACTTTGGTGTTTTTACATCCAGCTTGCCCCAGGTAATTTTTTCGTTGGGCACAGCACCGGAGTACGAACCATAGGATGTTGTTGAATCGGAAATCTGGCAGAAGTAACTCCAAAAGGGTACATCATGCCACTCCAGATCCTGGTACATCATGGGCACTACGCAAATAGGAAAATCGCCGGCAATACCACCACCAATTTGAAAAAAGCCGACACCTGTTCCACTGCTGTTCGCCCGGTACCATTCGGTTAACCAAACCATGTATTCAATACCGCTTTTTACGGTTGACGCTTTTAATTCGTTTTTAATTACGTAGCTGGCAAAAATGTTTCCGGTGGTGCTGTCCTCCCAACCCGGCACCACAATCGGAATGTTTTTTTCGGCCGCGGCAACTACCCAGCTATCCTTCGGGTCAATTTCGTAATACTGTTTCAACTCACCACTCAAAATTGTTTTGTATAAAAATTCATGCGGAAAAAAACGTTCGCCATTTGCTTCGGCATCCTTCCATTGTTTCACCAAATGTTTTTGTAGTCGTCGAAAAGCTTCTTCTTCGGGTATGCAGGTATCAGTTACACGGTTGTAATGTTTTTCCAACAAATCCCATTCGTCCTGCGGCGTTAAATCTCTGTAGTTGGGTATGCGTTTGTAATGTGAATGCGCCACCAGGTTCATTACATCTTCTTCGAGGTTAGCACCGGTGCAACTAATGATGGCAACCTTATCCTGCCTTATCATTTCGGCAAACGAAATGCCCAACTCTGCGGTACTCATGGCTCCGGCCAACGACACCAACATTTTACCACCCTCTAATAAATGTGTTTCAAAACCTTTTGCCGCATCTACCAGGGCGGCAGCATTAAAATGTCGGTAGTGGTGTTGTATAAATTGCGAAACCGGGCCTCTGTTCATAGATTAAAATTGAGCGGCAAAGCTATTTATTTTGGCTAAGAGAAAAGCAGAAAGAGCAAAGGAGTAAAGGAGTTGTGACACTGGCTCTCTTTTTCTCCGCTGGTTATTGCAAATGAATCAGGCTGAAGTAAGCAGCGTTCACTCCTGTTTCAAAAATTATTTGGCTAACAGAAAGGCTAAGCAGATATTCCATATCCTGCTTAGATATGGAATATCTTATTTAGAATGTGGGTAAACAAAAGAAGAAATCAGGAATGCCGTCCCTCATTTTCGTTGCATCCATAATAAGGCAGCAGCGTGTAAGAAACTCTTTGAACTCCTTTCCTCCTGGTAATTAAGCGTTGCTCAATCAACCACTCCCTGTCTTCGCAAAAAAATAACAAATCCCGCCAGGCTTTCACCTGCAACGGGATTGTTTTACACACACTAAAACTAACTGCTTGGGTTGTTGGAATTAAGGGCAAAGCGATTGGAGGCAGCAACTGCATGTTGCCAATTACGACTTGCTTTGCTTTTGATAAGTGCTCCAACTGTTTGAAGAAGATTTTAAAACAAGTTTGGTGTCGGCGTTCTCAAGTGTTACATAATAAGTGGTGCCTTCTTCATTAGCCACTTCAAACAACTCGGTGATCCATAAATCCTTGATCTCGTTCTTTAAACTTGTTTGCAAGCCTAATGGCAGTTGTGTTGAGCTAATGTTTTTTGTTAGCGCAATCATTTCGCCACTGGTTTTGTAAAACGCATTTACATACTGGCCATTAAAATTAAAACTGGCTTTGTAAAAGTTTTTGCGGGCGGTCCACTCAACTTCGGCCACGTTTTTAAATGAGCTGTTGAAAGAACGCAGTACAGCTGATGTTACTTTTTCTTCTGAGGCAAAGCTGCTCATACTAACTAAGGAGAACAGCAGGGTTAAGGTTACTAATAAACGTTTCATACAATTAAGGTTATTTGGTTTTGAAATTTTGTTTGTTGTCATTCTTTGACGATGTGAAAGTAGATAGTGTTACAGCCTGCAACAAACGATTTGTGACGATTGGATGACGTTGTTAACACCCTTAACAGGCCAGGGCGAAAATCCGTTTTCGGACGAATTGTATTTTTACCGGGATGAATTTTTTAGCCCATGCTTATCTTTCTTTTTCCAATGACAAAATCCTGGTTGGGAACATGATTTCAGATTTTGTAAAAGGCGCAAAAAAAAATGGGTTTGAAAATGATGTGCGGCAAGGCATCATGTTGCACCGGGCTATTGATGGCTATACCGATACCCACCCCGCCACTGCCGAAGCAAAAGAAATTTTCAGACCGCACTACCGGTTGTACAGTGGTGCCATCATGGATGTTTTATATGACCACTTTTTAGCCACCGATGCCAATGAATTTTCGGCGCAATCGCTTTACCAATTCTCAATAAGCACTTATAGCATTTTGGATGACCACTACGCCATTCTACCCAATCATTTTGCACAGGTATTTACCTATATGAAGGCCCATAACTGGTTGTATCATTATCGCTCAACAGAGGGCATGAAAAAAAGTTTGACCGGATTGGTGCGCCGTGCTGCTTATCTCACCGAAAGCGAAACCGCTTTTCAATTATTTATGGATCACTACAAAAAATTGGAACAATGCTACCACAGCTTTTTTCCCGATGTTAAACAATTTGCAAAACAAAAGATGGACGAACTTCTTTTATAGCCTGCAGCGTCTTGTACTTATTGCTATCCTATTTTTGCAACACAAATTCAACATCATGAAAAATTTTTTATTCACCCTTCTCCTTGCCACCTTCGCTATTTTTGCTTCGGCGCAAACACAGGTTGCAACGAAAATAAAATTGCCGGCACTTGATAAGTCGCCAATGGATATCGCGTATTACCCCAACAACTTTCCGGTACTCAAAATTCAGGACAAAGCCACCGAGCCACTGGTAGCAAGAGTAATATACAGCCGGCCGCAAAAAGACAACCGCATCGTTTTTGGCGAACTGATTGAATATAATTCTATCTGGCGCCTGGGTGCTAATGAAGCCACGGAGATTGAGTTGTTTCGCGACGTAAAAGTTGGCGGCAAAAAATTATTGAAAGGCCGATATACTTTATACGCCATTCCAACCGCCACGCAATGGACCATCATTTTTAATAAGGATACGGATATTTGGGGCGCCTTTAAATACGACGCTAAAAAAGATGCGCTGCGTGTAGATGTGCCGGTTACAAAACTTACCGATGTTGTTGAAGCATTTACCATCAACTTTAATAAAACCAGCTCTGGTGCCGAACTCCAGATTTCCTGGGATGATGTTTCTATTTTGCTTCCTCTTGTAACAAAATAATTATTGTTTAAGAATTTGGAGTAGCCCTTGATAAAAAGGCCGCTTTTAGAAAAAAGCGGCCTGGAGAACTACAACCAACATGTGAGACTACTCCACCAAAATTTTGTGTATTTCTGTAGTTCCCGATGAATTATTGATGATTTTAAGAAAATAAAAACCTGGATGTATTGACCCATTCAGGAAGTACGGAACGGTGGTTTTTGTTATTCCTCTATACTGTTGTGTATCCATTAAAGTACCGCCCGCTGCATATAATTGCAGGGTAAACTGCGCCGGTGTTGCCGAGCGCAATTCAATCATTAATTTGCTTTTTACCGGATTGGGATAAACCAAACTTCCCAAATTGCTCTGCAGCAGAATGGTGTTGGTGTAAGCTGTGCGGCCATTGCTATAACCCAGCATCAGCCTGTACTCAGCCTTGTTTATTCCTCCGTCGGTATCAGTATAATTATAGGTACCCCTGTTTGTGATTTGTACGGGCAGCGTAGCAATCGTTTTGTACAGATTATCGCCGGGTCTTTTTCTTTGCAACTGGTACAAAGTAATGCCCTGCTCATCTGGCGCATACCAATACAATTTTTTCAATCCCGAATTTTCTTTTCCCTTTAATTGAATGGTGCTGGCCAATACCTGGTTGTCGCAATCGCCATCAAGCATAAATGAGGCAGTGCCTATGCTGCAACCCTCGTGTATGTTTATTTTACAAACGTATAATCCAACTTCTTCGGGCACAAAAAACGGCAGGTTGAAGGGTGAGCCATTACCAACCATTGTACTGTCGCTTGGTGTTGTTTTGCGGTACCAGGTGTATGTAGCATTGGGCATTGTGTTTACCGATAAACTGACTTCGTCGTAAAAACAAACCTGGCTGGCAGCAACCGTAAAATTCTGAAGGGGCAGCACACTCACATCATCAAGCGTGGCATTACCACAGGCATCTACCGCCCGCAGCCGCACAAGCGAGTACAGGGTGCCGTTGTTTATAGAAAAAAGTGGGCTGGTTTGTGTACCCGTGGTAATAGAAGGCGAGCTGGGTGTGCTTCCAATTATCTGGTAGGTGAAAGGCGTTACACCACCCTGTACATCGGCCCCCAGGCTTAAAGAACTATTATCGCACTGATAAATGGCCGACTGCCCCTGCGTTGGATAACTATAAGGCAACACGGTAACCGTATCATACACTTTTGCGTTACACGTTATCATGTTGTATTCCACAATGTATGTGGCTGGTTCAAGGTCGGCAAATGTAAAAACGGTACCTGTAACGGATGAATAACTTTGGTTAAACACCACTCCATTCTTTTTAATTACCGAAGGCGTAGCGGTGTAATAATTTGAGCTGCAGTTTACCTGCAAATCGCCGGCACCATTCAACCACAAAGCACTCGGGCACTTACCTCTTGTTACAATACTTTTTGTTATGGCCGAAGCATCGGGAGTGAGAAAAGCGGTATCTCTTATACCACAATTGTCTGTACCAATAATCTTATATCTGGCCCCGGTGGGTAAGCCCGGCAAAATAATATTCAATGGATTGCTGGAGGTATTGATGTTGTTGACAAGGGAGCCGTTTGGATGATAGATTCGTACATTATAAGGACCGGTAACACTGTTGAACCTGATGTTTACGTGTGCCGACCCAATAACGCAGGCTTTGGCGGTTGCCACTTGCAATCCTCTAACATTACTAAAGGTTTTACATACCGTCATTGTGGTATCAATACATCCATCTTCAATGGTAAAGCAATAACGGCCCCACGGAATATTATTGAAAATGCCGGTGGTATTACAACTGATAACAACACCCAGCGTATCGGTAATACAATACTGGGGCGATGTTAAGTTGTTGCCCGTAACCCTTGCAGTAAACGTGTTGCAATCTTCATTCGATTGCTGAACGTTGGCGTCAATTGATGGTACCAACCGAGCCTGTGAAAAACATCTTAGGATAGTTGAATCGGTACAACTGTCTTTAATTTTTATGCAGTATGAGCCATAAGC
The DNA here is from genome assembly GCA_031425835.1 of Chitinophagales bacterium. Taxonomy (GTDB): domain Bacteria; phylum Bacteroidota; class Bacteroidia; order Chitinophagales; family Chitinophagaceae; genus Flavisolibacter. The sequence goes on along the minus strand of JANPKD010000043.1, from coordinate 44,192 downwards.
CAGATTGGTAAATATGCCTGTGGTGTTGCAATAAAGTAATGAATCGGCACTATTGTGCAGGCAATACTGCGGTGCTGTAAGGTTGGTTTGCCCGGTGATGGTAGCCGTAAACCCCGAACAAACTCTATTACTTATTTGAACCGAATTACCCACAGAAGGCACGGGCTGCACGCCGGTAAAACACAAAGGCGCGGTGGTATCGCCGCAGGTAACGGCCCTAATACAATAGTAGCCATGTGGCAGGTCGGTAAATTGGCCCGATGAATCGCAGGCAATCACATTCCCTAAACTATCGTACAAACAATACAACGGTGTAACAAGTGTACTATCCCAGGCACTTACATCAAATGAGGTACAGTTGTTTCCCGATATTGAATATTGGGTAAGTGTTGGAACCGACCGCAGAGCGGTGAAGCAACGAACAATGATTGTATCAAGACAACCATTTCTTACAGCAATACAGTAGTTGCCGTAGGGAACATTATTAAAAATGCCTGTGCTGTTGCAGGCAACAGTATCATTGCCCGAATCGAAAAGACAATAATAGGGGTTGATAAAATTGGTTTGCCCTGTAATGGTTGCCGTGAAGGTTGCACACCTTTGGTTGCTGATATTAACTGTTGCATCTACCGATGGATTTGGTTGCTGCACATTAAAACAACGGGTGATGACGGTGTCGTAACAGAGGTCCGTCATTTTGATACAATAATCACCAAAAGGCAAATTATTAAAAGTACCCGTGGAATTACAGCTTAACAAAGTGGCACCGCTGAACAAACAAAAATCGGGGTTAGTAAGGTTTTGCTGCACTGGAATAGATGCCGTAAAAGTGCTACAGGTAAAATTAGTTTGTACCACGTTGCCCAAAGATGGTTTTACATTATCGGGCAGGCTCCAGGGCAAGGTTTGAATGTTTCCGCAGTTGTCTTTAACCACAATGGTTACATAACGCTGCGTACCCAAATAAAAAGTAAAGTCGTAATTAAAACTAAACAACGTATCGCCGGGGCTGCGCACCACCCCATATCTAAACCCGGTAAAACCAATACCCTGCGTGTTATCGTTACCATCATTGTCGTTCAACCTGATAAATACATCGGCGCTGTCGCAACCATTTCTTATTATCGAGGTTGAATCGAACCACCAGCTATAATTTTCTATAGTAACACGCCGTACTTGTATCCCTCCGCACGAATCTGATAACTGTATGGCGTACTCGCCGGCGATTAGGCCGGTAAAATTGCCGGTGCTATTGGTGGTGCCAACGCCGGTAGGCGATGGTGCAATGATGGTGTACGTAAAAGGCGCACGGCCAAATTGCCGGTTAAAAACTGAAATGGTTCCATCGGTGCCAATACAGGTTGCATCGGTTTTGGTTAGCTGAAAGCGTGGATCGTTATACGTACCATCAACATAGGCACTGTCAATTTGAACAACACAATTGGTCACAAGATCGGTTACGATTACACTGTAGTATCCCGGCGGCAAACCTGTAATAACTGGCGAGGAAGTAGATGGCGTAATTACAGGCCCGGTTGCCATATAATTGTAGCTGCCACTGCCACCTGTTACGCTAGCGGTAATGGAGCCGGTGGCCACACACCTCGACTCTGTTGACGTGTAAGTGAGTTGCAGCGAGGAGCAAGGTTGACCAAAGGCGCCACAATACAGAAACACCAGTATAAATAGTAGGTAAAATTTAGTTTTCATAGGCGATGATTTTTCTCATCTTATCGTAGCGTTTGGCTGTATGCCCCGCTAGTGGATTATTCTTACGGATTTCGATAACAAAGAAAGCCAGAAAACCAAAAAATTACAAGGGTACAACTACCCTAAAAATTACGTAATTATGTGCCCTCTAACATGGTAAATCGCAGTAGCAAAATGACTTTCAGGCAACGACTAATGAAACTGGCTTATCCCTTTATCGCAGGTTTATCAAAACTTGCCGGCAGGGCAAATTCCGTAGAAAATGAAAACAAGGTTGTTCCCAATCAATCCATTTACGAACTATCGGTAAACCTGAACAATGGCGAAATACTCCATCTTGAAAAACTAAAAGGCAAAAAAATATTGATTGTGAACACTGCCAGTAACTGCGGCTACACCGGCCAATACGCCGGGCTGCAAAGCGTGTACGAACGATTTTCAGAAGAACTCGTGGTAATTGGTTTTCCCGCCAACGATTTTAAAGAGCAGGAAAAAGCTAACGATGATGACATAGCTACATTTTGTTCCGTGAACTATGGCGTAAACTTTCCGCTGGCCAAAAAAAGCCGGGTTATAAAAGGCCTTGGCCAGCACCCCGTTTTTTATTGGCTTACGCACAAACAACAAAATGGCTGGAATGGTCACCAGCCTTCCTGGAACTTTTCTAAATACTTAATAAACGAAGAGGGAATGTTGACACACCATTTCAGTACTACGGTTTCGCCACTTGATGCGGAGGTAATTGCGGCGATTAAGAAATAAAAGATGGTGGGAATGTTGAACAGAGGATGAAAGACTTTTGATTTTTAAACTGGGCCATTTCTTATCTGAGCATCCTTTTCTTATTTGAACCGGAAGGGAATATTTAAAAAGCCAAAAGCTTTGAAAGAACAAGTGTTGTTGCAATGTCCCCGTCAACACTTTTCAAAAAAAAATTTTATGAAAATAAGCGATATCATTGGAGGCATTGGTGTAGCTATTACTTTAGTTGCCTACTTCTGCATGAGTTTCAAATTCATGTCGCCCCATGGCCGGCTGTTTTTTTTATTAAACACTTTTGGTGCGGCACTTACGTGTTTTTCCTCATGGCTAATCTCCTACTGGCCCTTTTTTGTTCTGGAAGGAACATGGACCATCGTATCAATGATTGGATTTTTTAAGGCTGGTAAAAAATAAACGCTACTCCATTCCCTCTTAAATGAACAACCGATATTCTCCCATCAAAAAAACATGCAGATGAACTGGGTAATCTTAATCATCGCCGGCCTTTTTGAAGTAGGCTTTACCACCTGCCTTGCAAAAGCAAAAGATGCTTCGGGCAACAATTTTACAATGTGGATGACGGGCTTCTTTCTTTCATTATCCATCAGCATGTTTCTGTTGTACAAAGCGTCACAAACACTTCCGTTAGGTACAGCCTATGCAGTGTGGACGGGCATTGGTGCGGTAGGTACCGTTATTATTGGTATCCTGTTTTTTAAAGAGCCTGCCGATTTTTGGCGACTGTTTTTTATTACAACCCTAATAGCCTCTATCGTGGGTTTGAAGTTTGTGGCGCATTAAGCCTTTACCACCACATGGGGGCATTGAACGCTGTTGCAAAATGTAAAAATCCGACACGACCTTTTTCGTATTCACCTGCTTTTCGTCCGCTCAAAAACTTATTCCCCCTTTGCTGTTGGTTTAGCGAGGCGCTTCGGGGTTTATTTGGCTTTTTTGATGAAATATTGGTGAACATGAAACAGCTTTTATTATTCCTGACCCTAACCATCATTTCGGCACAGGTTATTGCGCAGCCCCATAAATCTATAATCACCGTAAGCATTCTTAACGAAAACAAATTGCCTGTAGATGGGGCAACGGCCGCTCTGTTGCGCGGCAAAGATTCGGGGCTGGTGAAGATTGCACTCTCCAATAAAGAGGGTGTGGCCGAATTTGAAAATATTGAACCCGGCAATTACCTGATGCGGGTAACCGCAGTTGGTAACTGGGAAAAATATTCCGAACCCATTTTATTAACCGGCCAACAACCGTTATTTACCCTGCCGGCAATAGCGCTGGTGGCTAAAGCAGCAGCCGACATGCAAGGCGTTACCGTAAGCGCCAAAAAGCCTTTTATTCAGAAACTTAGCGACCGCATTGTAGTGAATGTTGAAAGTTCAATTGCTGGCGCAGGCAGTTCGGCACTTGATATTTTAGAAATGAGCCCCGGTATCACCGTTGATCAAAATGATGCCGTTAGCCTGCGTGGACGGGCCGGCGTTATTATCATGGTTGATGGAAAACCTTCGCCACTAAACGCAGCCGACTTGGCCAACTACCTGCGTAGCCTGCCCAGTAATGCCATTGAACGCATTGATATCATTTCAAACCCTTCTTCGAAATACGATGCAGCCGGCAACTCGGGCATCATTGATATTCGCATGAAAAAAAACCAGCAGCTTGGCACCAACGGAACCATTAATGCAGGTGCGGGGCAGGGCCGTTATTCAAAAGCAAATGGCGGGGGTACTTTAAATTACCGGAATAATAGGATGAATGTATTTGGCAACTATAATTATGCGTACCGCAAAAATTTTAATCACCTTATCATCAATCGTAATTTTTTTGAGAATGGCGTTTTTAAAGGCTCCGATGATAAAAACAATTATTCAACCACCCCCGTTCAATCGCATAATGTAAGGGCGGGTCTTGATTTTTTCCCGTCAAAAAATGCCATCATTGGTTTTGTAGTAAACAGCAATTTTTTTAGCCTCACCCGTTTTGCCGATATTAACACGGTAGTAAACAACCTTCAGAACAAGCCAGCTTTTTCTTTCCGTTCGTTTGGTAGCAACAACGATGATTTCAGCAATACCGTAGCCAACATTAATTACAAACAAACGCTGGACACAACGGGTAAAGAACTTACGGCCGATGTGGACTACGGAGAATTTACCTCTTCCTCTCTCACCAACACCTCATCTTATTTTTTTAACCTCAATGGCACAAAACGAAGAGCTGATGATATTTTAGATGGCAACCAACAAAGACTCCTAAAACTACACACGGCAAAAGTTGACTATGCCCACCCCATAAACAAAACCAGTAAGTTGGAGTTTGGTGCAAAAACCAGTTACGTAACCGCAGATAACGACGCAAAGTTTTTCAACGTTTTTCCCACCAGTACTTCGGTAGATGCAGGAAAAACCAATAGATTTTTTTATAAAGAGTGGAACAATGCGCTTTATGCAAACTTAAGTAAGGACTATAAAAAATTCAATGTGCAGCTTGGCCTGCGGGGCGAGTTGACCAATTTAAAAACACACCAGGTAAAGGATAATGCAGATTTCAACAACGAATATTTTCAACTCTTTCCCAGCACATTTTTTAATTACAAACTAACGCCTGACAAAACAATTGGCGCATCGGTGAGCAGGCGTATTAACAGGCCGGGCTATAACGATTTAAATCCGTTTTTGTTTCAAATAGATGCTTCCATCTACAGCACTGGTAATCCGTTTTTAAAACCACAAACCACTTGGTCGTACGAAATGAATTACACGTTAAAACAAATAAATTTTTCGCTGAGCTATAGCCACACTAACAATCCTTTTAGTTCCGTACTCGCAAAAATTTTAGACGTAATACCAAGCTTCGAAATTGCACAGGGACAGGATTCAAATATCACCGTTCAAACAATTGTAAACCTGCAATCATCAAATTACATGGGCTTTACCGCAAGCCTGCCTGTACGCATAAACAAATGGTGGAACACAGTGAGCAACCTAAATGTTTTCCGCAATTCTTTTAACGGAAATATTGGTGGCGCCGTTTTAGATGATGGCGCGGTGGCGGCGAACCTGCGGATAAATAATTCCTTCACTTTAAAAAAAGGCTGGAGCGCCGAGCTAAATGCAAATGGACAAAGCGGTGGCCGGTATGGTTACATGGTTTTAAAACCCTTGCTGAATGTGGATGCCGGAATTCAAAAAACCATCATGAAAGGACAAGGTACCCTTCGGTTGAATGCCACCGATATATTTTGGACGGGGCGGCCGCGGGCAACCGTCACCTACCCTGGCAGCTACTTAGAAAACTGGCATGCCTACCGCGATAGCCGCACAATCAATTTTAGTATTAGCTACCGCTTTGGCAGCACCAAAATCCAGGCGTCGCGCCGGCGTACAACTGCGTCCGAAGAGGAAAAACAAAGGGCAGGGTAGACTACACAGCAACATAATATTGAGTGCGAAAATTTTCCACTCCTGTTTTACGAGTCCCTTTTTTAAAGTGCTTTTTGTTTCAACAATAAGAGGTGTGGTTTAAAAATTTGTATTGAATGACCGCCTAAAAAGTCTTTCAGATGTTTGTAAAAATGGCTGTAGTCGTAATAACCATACAGGCCGTAATCAAACGTCGCGAAATCATTTGCAAGGTGTTCGATGGCTTTGCGAATGCGCATAATTTGCATGGCCTGTTTGCTACCAATACTTGTAGTGGCTTCAAAATAACGCTGCAGGCTGCGGCTACTTATGCCGTGCATGGCCGCTAAAGTTTCAATGGGTGTACTAAATGAGTTATTGGCGAAGCATTGTTGTAAAATAGATGTAACAACCGTTACCGGCTGTAATGATGCGCTATGTTGCAGCAGCAGGTTGCTGTAATAATCAGAAATGATTTTTACCCTTTTTTCAAATGAAGCAGCCAGTTTTATTTTTTCGATAATTGCTGCGTCAATCAGGTACGACAATGGAAAAATATACTCACGGTATTCTGAGAAATTTATTTTCTTTTCAAACACTACCGGCGATACCTGAAACTTAATGCCAAAAATTTTATTGCCTTTTGAATGATGGCAGATCATGTATTTATGCCGCGGTAAAAAACCATTCGAACGCATTTCAAACCTGTCATTTTCCAACTGCATGGTGAAAGGCGTACCCAAATTAATGAGGTATGTGTAGCCAACATTCGGGAATAACGCATCGGAAAAACCATGAGGGTAAAGGTTAAAGAGTTCATCAAAATCGGTTTCCCAAAAAAAATCAATAAAGGCCGACAATTGCTGCTTTGCTTTTTGCCGGTGGTAATGGTTTTGAAAATGGTCTCTATGAAAAAATTCTACATGTTGCACGATAAAAAAATGAAGGCTGGAGGTTGTTTTTACAAAACTTTTGTCGCCGGCAATTTATGCATTTACATTTTTTGCCTCCGGCATTTTGGTAAGATTAAAAGCAAAAATTTGAAATCCGTAACTGTTTATCCTCCGGCATTTTTGTATTTAGTCGCGTAAGGCTAAATTCATCTCAGCCCTCTATAAAAGTTTTGAAACACACCACCTAACTTAGCTGCTTTATTTTATGCCTGTAAACAACCAACAAAAAGTTATCATCATTACCGCTCCCTCCGGCGCGGGCAAAACCAGTATTACCCGCCACCTTTTGCAGCAATTCAACAACAAACTTTTTTTTTCTGTTTCGGCTGCAACAAGGCCACCTCGTGGCAAGGAAGAGGATGGGGTGGATTATTATTTTATTTCGCAGGAAGAGTTCGTCAATAAAATTCAGCACGAAGAATTTGTAGAATGGGAAATGGTGTACGAGGGGAAATATTACGGAACATTAAAAACAGAACTCAAGCGCATTTGGGAAAAAGGAAAAATACCCGTGCTTGACATTGATGTGAAAGGCGCCATTCATGTAGAGCAGCAATTTCCGGAAACAACACTGACCATTTTTATTGAGCCCCCGAGTGTTGATGAATTAAAACGCAGACTGCAGGGCCGCGGCACCGAAAACGACGAGTCGCTACAGGCCCGGGTGAGCAAGGCATCGTACGAGCTGAGTTTTAAAAATTCATTCGACCACATTATAGTAAACAGCCACCTGCAAACTGCCTGCGCCGAAGCGGAAAAAATTGTCCGTGATTTTATTGGTGAAGGATAACGTTTCTGCATCGCCTCTCCGGCGCTTGAGTTCGCTGTTGTTTATCTTGTTACATAACCTCACCTTTCGGGTTTACTTAACAGAGCAAGTTGTTTGCTCCAGCTTCTTCTGCTCCATTATGTATCGAGCAGGAGAAAAATAATTTCAACCGCTGGTAATTTCGTCTCAGTAACATTCCACGTCTGCCCTACTTTCCCCCTCTTCAACTCTGTTGGAGAGGGGGCAGGGGGTGAGGTGCTTTTCTCTATCTTTACCCCCATGTTTGTAGTAAGTACTTTAATTTGGTTTTTTGTTACCATTTTAATGATGGGTTTTTTTGCCGGAGTAGAAATGGCCTTTTACAGTGCCAACCGTTTTGGTATTGAACTCAAAAAAAAACAGGGCCGGCACAGCGCTATTTTGCTGTCGCGACTGATAGACAATCCGCAACTTTTTTTAAGTACAACCCTGTTGGGCTTCACTTTATTCCTGGTGTGTTTTGCGCTTCTTTTTACGCAGGTTACCTACCCGCTTTGGAACATCATTGGTTTGCGGTACGACACCGTACGCCTGCTATGCGATATTATCCTGGCCACCTTTATTGTACTCATTTTTGCTGAATTTATACCGCGGGCCGTTTACCGTGCGCACAGCAATTTTATCCTGTCAAGAATGGTATGGCTCATCAACATTTTTTACCAGTTACTGCAACCAATAGCTTCACTTTTTCTTGCCCTGAGCGACTGGGTGTTGAAGTATATGTTCGGTATTCGTTTGCGGCAAACAAAGGACGGCTTATCCAGTGCTACTTTAGAAACACTTTTTCAGCAAACCAACGATTCAGATTACGAGTCGGAAGAAATGAATACGGAGTTATTTGAAAACGCCCTGGAACTTCCCAAAATAAAAATCAGGCAGTGCCTTGTACCCCGCAAGGAAATTGTTGGGCTCGAAATTAAATCCACCGCCGAGCAGGCCCGCCAAAAATTTATTGATACCAAGCTGAGTAAACTCATTGTTTACGAAAACAATATTGACAACATTATTGGTTACATACACCAGTTGGATATGTTTAAAAATCCGCCCGATTTACAAGCCGTGTTGTTACCCATACCACCGGTGCCAGCAAGTATGAGTGCCACCGATTTAATTACAAAATTTACTGCCGAAAGAAAAAGCATAGCCTGGGTGGTTGATGAATTTGGCGGAACCGCCGGCATAGTAACCATGGAAGATTTGCTTGAAGAAATTTTTGGCGAAATACATGATGAGTACGATAGCGAAGAGTTTGTAGAAAAAAGGCTGGCTGAAAACGAGTACATTTTCTCGGGGCGGCTGGAGCTGGATTATATTTCGGAAAAGTACCGGCTCAATTTTAATGAGGATGAATCGGAAACGTTATCGGGTTATATCATCAGCCACCACGAAACCATTCCCCGGCAAAAGGAACGCATTATCATTGATGATTTTGAATTTGACATTCTCAATGTGAGTGATACCCGTATTGAGATGGTGAAGCTCAAGGTGCTGAAGTAGATTAGCTAAGAGAGAGGCAAAAGAGGAAAGGGAAAAAAGAGCTTTATTCGTTTGTGGCTGGTACTGCTCGAACACCACGGGTACTTATCTGTATGTCTCCTTTACTCTTTTTCTCCTTTGGTTTTCTCTTAGCCATGTATTTCTCCTGATCTCTTTTTCTCTTCTGGTTTTCTCTTAGCCATATATCTTTACCGCAATTTTTTACCAGCATGGCCTTAAGCATTTTTAAAAGAAGAAGATCGGATCAACAGGGCGAAATGAGTTTTATAGACCACCTCGAAGTTTTAAGGGGCCATATTTTACGTGCGGTGGTAGCCATTGCCGCCGGGGCGGTGATCGCAGGTATTTTCAACAAGTTTATTATTAAGTCGGTATTGCTTGGGCCAACGCACGATAGCTTTCCCACCTATGGCGCAATATGTAGTCTGGGCCGTTGGCTACGTTTGGGCGATGCGTTGTGTATGCAAGGCATTGGGGTAAAAATGCAAAGCACTTCGGTATCCGGGCAGTTCAGTATGTGGTTTACAATTATACTGGTGAGTGGAATGATTATAGCCTTCCCTTACATTTTTTACCAGTTCTGGAGTTTTGTAAAACCGGCGCTCAACAAAAAAGAATTACAAAAAACAGGTGGTGTAATCTTCTGGGTTTCGTTTCTTTTTTTTACCGGCGTGTTCTTCGGCTACTTTGTGGTAACACCGTATGCCCTCAACTTCTTTTTTAATTTTCAGTTAGATGAAATTGTAGAAAACCGCTGGACCATCAACAGTTATATCGAGATGATGCTGCCCATTGTGTTGGGTAGTGGCCTGGCTTTTCAAATGCCGCTGGTTATTTTCTTTTTAGCTAAAATTGGAATTGTTACCGCTACCTACCTGCGAAAAGTGCGTAAGTATTCGGTGGTAATTATTTTTATCATTGCCGGCATTATTACTCCCGGCCCCGATATTATTAGCCAGTTAGCCGTTGCACTTCCGTTGCTATTACTTTACGAAATAAGTATTTTGCTTACCCGAAAAGTGGAAAAGCAAAGAGTTGAGGATGATGTTAAGGAGTGGAGTTAGGACTATTGTGCGAGGTGAATGGTGAGTGGTGAGTAACTTAATTGTTTTGTAATGCGCATTCTAAAACCACATGAAATATCTAGTATTCTTTACTCTGATTGTTGGATGTATCACCACAAGTAAACCTGACAGCAACTATAGTCAAGCTGTCGATCAAACTTTACGAAGTCAATGGAAAAGGGGCCGCAGGCTTCATAATGTTGTTCGTGAAGAGGGTTCTTTGGAAGTGCGTTACCAGTTTTGGGCTGACGATAAAACGCTTTACAAAATTCAAACATCTCAAGGTCCCAATTCCCGCGATTCAATTGTGAATTATCGTTTCCATGACGATAAATTAGTTCTTATCAACTTTGGCTTTAAGACGATCTATTCTTTGTACTATTTTAAAGAAGGACAGCTCATGGATCATGTTGTACGCAAGCGAAATTGGGAGGTGGCCGACATCAACATGTATCTACAGAAGGGGCTATTATACCTCTCGGAAGCCAAAAAAATTCAAGATGCAATCTCACATTAGGTGATGCGCAGTCCTTAGAACTAAAATACTATCCACTGTTCGGTCTCGGAACCCACAGCTCGCAACTAAATAGAAACAGTATTTTTACAAAAACAATTTTATGAATACTCCCTTCAACACAAATAAACCCATAGCCATTGGCGCGGATCATGCCGGTTATGCATACAAAACCGTGCTTGTTGACCTATTGGAAAACCGCGGTTTTGAAGTAAAGGATTTTGGTACTAATAGTCCTGACTCGGTTGACTACCCCGACTTTGCACACCCCGTGGCCAACGCTGTTGAAATGGGCGAAGCAACCCTGGGCGTTTTAGTTTGTGGCAGTGCGAACGGAGTGGCCATTACGGCAAATAAACACCAGGGAGTAAGGGCAGCAGTGTGCTGGCAAACCGAAATTGCGGAACTCAGTCGCAAGCATAATAACGCCAACATTATTTGCATACCGGCACGTTTTGTTTCAACCCCCGAAGCCGAAGAAATGGTAAACGTTTTTATTAATACCGAATTTGAAGGTGGGAGGCACCAGACAAGAGTAAATAAAATGGTTGGTGCTTAGATATTAAGAGCTCGTTTACCAAAGCTGACTTCACCTGTTATGTGGGTTGGTTGTAATCACAACATGTTTTGCACAGCAGGTATACACCAAAAAATCATCGCTGTTACACGCCTTAATCCGGCCGCTTCGGCAACCAATCCATTGGCGGTATCATAGCAGGTGTCCGGTAATAATTATTACGCAAGCTGTCGTTCCAGCCATAAGTATTTTTATCAAACGATTTACTGCTGAAGTAAATCGCACCCTGCACATTTTCTTTTTTGCGTAACGCTTCTACCTGTCGGGGAATTAATTTTTTATCACGCCATGCCGCGTTGCTGCCCGCACGGTAAATACCAAGGCCAATGTAGCAATGACGGCCATAACTATTTTTATTCCACCAATCGAGCAACGCCTGGTAAGGTGCATTTGGCTGGCTGAACTCCCAATAAATTTGCGGGGCTACATAATCAATCCAACCATTTTTTAACCACAGTAAAATATCGGCGTACAAATCATCGTAGTTGGTAACGCCGGCACGGGTGGCACTGCCGCGTGGGTCTTTATTATCGTTTCGCCAAACACCAAATGGGGATATGCCAAACTTAACCCAGGGTTTTGTTTGTTTAATCACAGTCGACAATTTTAAAATTATTGAATCAACATTGCTGCGCCGCCAATCGTCGCGGCTCATGCCATTACCATACTTTGCATACGATGTGGAGTCAGGAAATTCTTTTCCTGCTATTCGATAGGGATAAAAATAATCGTCCATGTGCAGGGCATCAATATCGTAGCGCTGCACCATATCCTTCATCACCATTACCACCCAGGCCTGTGCTTCTTTATTGCCGGGATCGAAATAAAGTGTGGTGCCATACCTTACAAACCATTCGGAGTGCAGTTTTGAAATATGATTTGGTGCAATTGATGCTTTACCAATTGAAAAATTGGCGCGGTAGGGATTGGCCCAGGCATGATATTCAAAACCACGTTTGTGTGCTTCATCAATTGTAAACTGAAGTGGATCGTAATAAGGTGATGGTGGTTTGCCTTGTGTGCCGGTAAGCCATTGGCTCCAGGGTTCGTACGGTGATGGATAAAATGCGTCGGTTGCGGGCCGCACCTGCACTACCACTGCATTCATACCATTGCGTTGGTGTAAATCGAGCTGGCGAATGAACTCGGTTTTTTGTTTGGTTGAATTGTACTCGCCTTTTTGCGGCCAGTCAATATTGTCAACGGTTGCTATCCACACACCACGAAACTCGTAAGGTGGTGGTTGTGGTGGCTGGGCAAATGAAAAAGTAAAACTAAAAAATATTGAGAAAAGGAGAATGGTTGTTTTCATAGGTGCATAAATGAAAATTGAAGATAGTATTGTTTGTTTTGGTTGACATTGGATTGTGTAAATGCTGAACGGTTTTTAACTTTTGAAATTGTATTTGCCAAAATTTATTTGGTTTGAAGATTCCTGGCAAGTGCAGCAAACACATATTCATGTTCCTGCTCAATGCCCATTTTTTCCAATGGCTCCCAATACATGCGTGGCTTTAGTTGAGAAGTGTAGGTAGTAATTCTGGTCATGCGGCATTTGTTGATGCCGATGCTATCAAACACATAAATTGCTTCCTTAAAGCCCAGCCATTTGCGTCCGGTAAGTTCATAGGCAATAACATCCATTTTTAAAAGTTTTCCTTTTTCAAGAGCCGTAATTTTTTCAACAATTTTACCTCCTTCAAAATAGCAGGTGCGCAGGCCTCCCACTTCTTCTTTTTCCAACAAACATTTTTGCGGTATGGGTAAATCTAATTTCATGAGAAACGATTTCTCGGCTATTAATGTATCAACCGATTTTATTGCATTGTACACCTGCATGTTTGAATACGGAAATTCAATGACCGATGTTACCTCCACTATTTTTTCTTTTTCAACCACCAGCATTTTTTCAAGCGGCGAACCAAAAAGAAAGACAAACAGTGGCAATAAAAGCACCGGTAGTTTTTCGGTTGATTTTATTTTATCGTAGCGTTTAGCCAGGTGTACAACTACCGCTCCTAAAAAAATTAACGGCAGTACTATAGGCAATATCATCAACGCACAAACATAACCCTCCAACCCGACCATAACCAGGCCGGCAAGAAACGCAATGAACATAATACCCAAACCCACCAAAGCAAGTATTTTGTTAGGCAACGCACCAATTGATAACCCTAAGACAACGGGCAGCACAACAAAAAAAACCCAGCCATAATCTGTTATGCCATAGTGTAGAAAAATGAACCCGGTGGTGAGGAAAATAAAAGTGAGGATGATAGATATTCTAAAACTTCTGTCGCGTAAAATTTGTTTCATTAAAAATTAGTTGATGAAAACAGGTCAGTATTAAAAACGTTTTTTTCCAGAATTTTTCTTCGGCCGCTTTCCTTTTAGCCCTGCCCTGTATTCAAGATAATCAAGAGAAGCACTTGAAGTTTTTGTCACTGGTTCAGGAATTTTTAAAACTTCAATGCAATCAAACGGCGGAAAATTTTCAATCATCATTTCTTCAGGTATCAGCAGTTTTATTTTAGCACGGGTAATGGCTACATACAACAAATTAATTTCTTCATTGGTTCGGGCAGGGTTCCATTCCGCCTTCTCCTTTCCCTTCTCTTTAACACCCGCTTCCATTTTCAGTTTTGCTTTTTCAATTTTTTCTTCGGTTACAAAATCATTGGCCAGCTCCACTTCATCATACTCCATTCCCTTGCACCGGTGTACAGTGGAGAAAATTATTTTAGCCTTGCTCCGTTCTTCGTTGGGTACATGTTTTTCTTTTAACGAGGCAATAAAGCCCGGCAGCCGGTTGGCATATTCTTTTACAATTTTTACCAGCATGGCTAATGAACCGTCTTCAGTTTTTTCAATATAGTCCTCTAAATCCTGCAGGGCACCAAACGATTTTATCAGCTTATCACGAACGCCATCTTTTCGACCATTATATAAACTCAGCACATCCCATATCGACGCCCCTTCATCGGCATAAGTATAGCTGTTGATGTTGCCTTCAAAATAAACCGGCCAGTTTTTGTTGGCACCGGTAATGTGTTCAATGGCTTTTAATAAAAGCCCAAGATTAGTTCTTGCAATAACTGCTTTGGTAGATGTAATACTGCCACTTCCATAACCATTAATAATAACCGTTTGATGTTCACCGGTTAATTTTTTAAGGTCTAACGCAGCTACGGCCAAACGTGCAATGGGTGGCGGAAAACGAAAAGATGCGGATAGCGGAAACACGGGAAAATCGGCACTATCCAATGCATTCACTGCATATCGCCAGCTATAAATTTGCTGGTGCGGGTCGCCCACCATCACAAGTGTTCCGCCTTGTCGCAAAAACACATCAGTCATCGCCGGCGAGGCATCCTGTGCTTCATCAAATAAAATTACATCGTAAGGCAACGCTGGTTCAGAAAGCTGAAACTTCTTCAAATAAAAATCAGGCGTTACTTCTATTTCGCCATCATTCATTTTTTTTAGAAAACGGCGGGTATGGTTTTCTATAACCTTGTAAAAACTTTGTACAAGTTGCCGGGCCTTTACATCGGTTATTACACTTCTATAATTCAGCTGCTGCACTTTTGCTGCAGCACTATTGCAGAAGTAAGCTGCAAAGCGAGACACATGTGCGGTGAGTACATAAGCCGCTGCAGCATCGGCAGCATTAGCCAGTCCGAGAATTTCGGCCAGGTCGTACAACTTATAACCATCGGCTTTTACTCGGTAACCGTGGCTGCGCATGATGTAGCCATAAGCAAGCGAGTGCGCCGTTTCTACCCGAACGTTTGGCAAACCTGCATCAGCAAATTTCCGCTGGGCTTCCAGCTTTACACTACGGTTGAAGGCGAGATACAATATGCGGCTACCTGCTGCACGGCTTTTTGCGTAAGCCACCAGCGTTGTGGTTTTGCCCGAACCAGCCACCGCGCTAATGCGCAGGTTGCCACTGCTTTGTATAATGGCTTCTTGCTCGGTTGTAAGTTGCATGAGGAACAAAAGTAATTTTCGTGGGGCAAAGCAAATCGAAAAATTGCTACCAGTTTTTGTGTGAACTCTGTACGACTGTAACCGTTCGGACAATGAAGTGTATAACCTCTTCTTCTCAGATTTAATTTCCATAAATTCACTTGATCGTTAAATACTGAATGCGAATAAAATGGGGGCGGAACGTTCCTACAATGCGCAATCCAATTTAAATTACAATACCGCAATAAAGTTGAGGCCGATGTGAAAAAGAACGG
Organism: Chitinophagales bacterium; assembly: GCA_031425835.1. Taxonomy (GTDB): domain Bacteria; phylum Bacteroidota; class Bacteroidia; order Chitinophagales; family Chitinophagaceae; genus Flavisolibacter. Next base: position 28,638 of record JANPKD010000043.1, on the reverse strand, counting down.
GACTGTTGCAAAATCATTTTTAATTTAGAAGAATGGAAACCAATACATATCCACAAAAACTGAGTAACCTTCAACTCGAACTTTTGAAAATTTTTTCACGAAACATTTCCGACAATCAGTTGCTTGAAATAAAGGGCATATTGTCAAGGTATTTTGCCGACAAAGCCACCGACGCATTTGAAAGATTAGCAGAGGAAAAAGGCTGGACTGCTGGCACCTATGAAAAGTGGGCGAACGAACATAACCGCAAGTCGTCTAAATAAATAATGATAGTCGTACTTGATACCAATGTATTGATAAGTTCCCTCGGTAAGGCTTCGCCCTATAGAATGATTTTTGATTGTTTTCTTAATGCCGTTTTACAATTGCATTAAGTAATGAATTGTTGATGGAATATTTAGAAGTGCTGCAACTTAAAACTTCGGATGAAGTAGCGGAAAATATAATGATGACGTTATTGAGCAGCAAAAATATCGAGCTACATGATGTTTACTTCCGTTGGAAACTTATTACCGGCGATGAGGATGATGATAAGTTTTATGATTTGGCAATCGCTGCAAATGCAGATTATTTAGTAACAAATGATCAGCATTTTAATGTTGCAAAAGAAATTACTTTCCCTTCAATAAGTATTATTTCAGCAAAGGATTTTACACAGCTTTTGAGCACGTCCATTTTTTAGATTGAAATAGCCTCACCCCCAAACCTTTACCCCTTCACTGCAGTTGGCGCAAATGTCAATGTTCTTCCGGCTTTGTAAAACCTGGCTTCTAAAGTTTTTATACGCTGGATTATGCCACAACTCTTTAAAACTTTGTTCTTTTAAATCGCCCAGTTTATGTTGCGCATCTTTATCAAAACAACAAGGTACCACCGCACCATCCCAGGTAATTACGGGGTCGTGGTGCATACGCCAGCAATGGTTGGCTTTGCCGCCTTTGTATTTCATTTTGCCGCTCTTATCTATTTTGTAGCGGCTGTATTTTTCTGTGGTTGGAATTAATTTGTTTGGATCATTTTCATAATCATACACCTGCGCTGTTTTCAGCCACACATCATCAACACCAATTTGTTTCGCTAACTGTTTCACTTCTTCAATCTGGTGTTCGTTATGTCGCACCACCAAAAACTGAAACACAACAAAAGGTGTTTTGCTTTTTAATTCTTTTTTCCATTTTACAATGTTGGCCGCGCCATCTAAAACCTTTTGCAGGTTGCCGCCCACGCGGTACTGCTGGTAGGTTTCCTGCGTGGTGCCATCAATTGAAATTATTAAACGATCCAGGCCACTTTCCACCGTAAGCTTCGCGTTTTTATCATTCAGGTAATGGGCATTGCTTGACGTGGCCGTGTAAATTTTTTTTGAAGATGCGTACTGCACCATCTGCAAAAAATCGGGATTTAAAAATGGTTCGCCCTGGAAATAAAAAACCAGGTATGCAAGATCCTTATGCAACTGATCAATGGTTTCGGTAAAAAAATCTTTTTTAAGCATACCTGTTGGCCGCGTAAAAGCCCGCAAGCCGCTCGGGCATTCGGGGCAGCGCAGGTTGCAGGAGGTTGTTGGCTCGAAGGAAATGGAAATGGGGTAGCCCCACTGAATACTTTTTTTCAGCAGTTTACTTAGCTGGTAACTGCTCCAGACTTTTACACCATTCATAAAGCGGCGCAGGGTGAGCTTGCTCAATAAATTCACACTATCATTAAAGTTAAAGGGCATGGCGTGCAAGTTAGTGATGAAGAACATCCCGAAGCTTCGGGAGAACAAGGATTTATGATTTTTGCAGTCAACAGCTGCAGGATGACTATCGAACATGCCGAAGTTTCGGGAGAACAAGGAAGGAGGATTTTTGAAGTGAACAGCGGGGGACGAAGCTCGAACAGAAGAATAAAGATTTATGATTTATGAAGTGTAAAGACTTTGAACTTTTGACTTTGAACTTCCCAACTTCTCCCCATTGCTCTTTATCATTGCAGCGTGGCCCGCAAAAAATCAAAAAATAATTACCTCCCGATTTTTGTAATTGCCAGTTGTATTGCTGCCGCATCGTTTGTTTTTTATTTGGCCTACCTATGGTGGAAAACCGACGATACAAAGTATGTAACCTACCCGCAGTTTGGCATTCCCATTCCCGCGGGTTATGAAATTCATGGCATTGACGTTTCTAAATACCAGGATAGAATTTCGTGGGAGGCAGTGCAACAAATGCAGGTGCAGGATGTGCGTTTGCATTTTGCTTTTATGAAGGCAACCGAAGGCGTTAGTAACACCGATTCTTACTTTAAACGCAACTGGAAAAAAAGTAAAGATGCGGGCATAGTGCGTGGGGCCTATCATTTTTTTATTGCTTCGAAAGATGGGCGAACGCAGGCGGAAAATTTTATTAAAAGAGTCGATTTGCAAACCGGCGATTTACCACCCGTGCTGGATGTTGAACAAAACTTTGGCACCTCCCCGACCCAACTTCGTAAAGAAATTAAAGAGTGGCTTGATGTAGCCGAACAACACTACGGCGTGCGACCGATAATTTATACCTACGTGGTTTTTTACGAAAAATATCTGCAGGGATATTTTGATGATTATCCACTTTGGGTGGCGCACTACCTGCAACCAAATCAGCCACGCATACAGCGCAGCTGGAGCTTTTGGCAACACAGCGAAAAAGGAAAAGTAAATGGCATTCGATCAAATGTTGACTTTAATGTTTTTAATGGCGATTCCATTGCGTTTAGCAGCTTGCTGGTGCCGTGAGGGTTCCGTAGTTTGGAGTTTGGTGTTTGGTGTTATCGTTCAAAGTTCACGGGTTCACAAGTTTACAAGTTTTCAACCCCGAAGCTTCGGGGCCCAGGTTTACGTGTGCACAAGTTCGCTGGGTTGGTACGAGACGAAATATTCTGGTGCACCACCAATATTGTAACCATGCTTAACCATTTATTTTTCAATTGTAGCCGATAACTTTAAAAAATGGATGAGTACAACAGTGGCATGGACCCGGCGGTGAAAAGGTATTTTCGCAAAATCATTAAATCATTTTGCGCAGGATTAGTGTGGATGATGACCGTTGCCACTACCGGCCTGTTTTTTAAACTGGGCATTATCAACGGTAACATAGAATGGTACAATGTTGTGTTTTATGTTATCGCCTTCGCTGGTTTTGTTGCTTTGCTTTTTTATTTTTATACAATATGGAGCAGGCCTTAACGGTGAAACTGTTACTGCACACACCTCGGAGGTTTTTAAAACCTCCGGGGTGTAGTAAACGTTTTCAAAACCTTCGAGGTAGTGGGTCTCACAAATGACTAATGTAAGAATCCGGTATCACTCGAAGAACAAGCGCAAAAATCTCGTAACTCGCAGCTAAATGCTCACAATCTCTTCACGAACTATGATCGGCCACAATAACCCACCGCCCTTTTACCTTGCGCAGCAGTAAAGTATAGTGCCCGCTTAAATCGCCAATGGTTCTTTTCAACATCCACTTGCCCACCACCGAGTAGTACATTACCGAAAGCCTTTTTATCTGAATGATGTCAAACGATAGTTGTCCCATTGCCGTGGTATCGGGATAACTCTTTTTGTAATTGTTCAGCGTTTCCTGCCACCCCCATTTAACCCCGCTTTTCCCAATGAACATCAGCGAATCGCTCTTCCAATACGTTTGCATAAAGGCTTCCAGGTCGCCGCGGTTCCATGCCTGTGTTTGGGTTAGCAGCAAATTGCGAATCTGCGCATCCTCATTTTTTTCTTTTGCTTGCGCAAGCGCAGAAAACTGAATGATTAATAAAAAAGCTGCGGCAAAAATTTTCTTCATAACAAAAATTGAGAACGATAAAGATAGAAGCGTTTGCCTGATGGCAAATCGAAAACAATACAGCCGCAAAATGGTGTTAATCCTTTCTACTCTTTGCTTACTTCCAAATTATATCGGGCTGCATGGTTAACTTAGTGCTTTCAAAATTTATGTCGAAGAAAGCCATTTTTTACACGTTGTTTTTTGTCGCCTTGTCACTAGGTTTTTATCTTTTTCTGCAAGCCAAAATTCCGTTTTTTGGAAAAAAAGGGCTGCCGCCTATTGGCAACGTGCAACCATTTACTTTCATCAACCAGGACGGAAAAACAATTACCGAAAAAGATATTGCAGGGAAAGTTGCGGTAGTAAATTTCTTTTTTACTACCTGCAAAACGGTTTGCCCAATAATGGCTACAAACCTTTTACCAGTGTATAAACAGTTTGGTGGCGCAAGCAATTTTATCATGCTGTCGCACACATCCGACCCTGAACGGGATTCGGTACCAACGCTAAAACGGTATGCCGATTCATTGCAGGTGCAAGCTGGCAAATGGCTGTTTCTTACCGGCCGTAAAGACAGTTTGTACGCCGCAGCCCGCCACAGTTATAAAATTGACGACCCCGCCAATTTCGTGCAGAACATCGATGATGATTTTTTGCACTCACAGTTTATTGCGCTGGTTAATAAAAAAGGAGAGGTGATAAAAATTTACGACGGCATTAAACCATCGGAAGTAAAGGAAATGGAGACCGACATAGCAAAACTTTTGAAAGAATAATGATGACAACGACAGAAAAAAAATCTTTTAAAAACAACATTAACGATATTATCAGGCGTAATCAATTAAGCATTACTGATAGCCGTACAAAAATCCTTTCACTTTTTTTTGAAAGCCCCGACGCACTTACCCACGGCGACATTGAAAAAAAGGCCGGTGAAAAATTCGATCGGGTAACCGTTTATCGCACACTGCAAACCTTTGTAGAAAAAGCCATCATTCACACAATACCTACGGCCGATAATTCAATACTCTACGCCTTGTGCAAAGATTGTGCGGAGGGCCACCACCACGACAAGCATGTACATTTTGTTTGCAGCAATTGCAGCAAAACCATTTGTTTGGATGACGTGGTATCGCCGCAGATAAATTTGCCGGCTGGTTACGTAGCAGAAGATGTGCAGGTTGTTATCAGTGGTTTGTGTAAAGACTGCAGTGAGAGTTGAATTTATTTGACTGACCTTGTATTGCTGACATTATATTGCCGGGATGACTTCGCCGTCGATTTCAGACTCCAAACCTGGCGTGAAAAAAATGCCGATCTGCATCGGCATGACACCTGCACCTTGTTTCAATTTTCCAACAGGTTCAACGGCTTTAAGCTTCCGACGTAATCCTCTCCATCTCTCCCTGTACAAACAACATCAACTCACTAATGTAATCAGGCGCAAAACTAAATTTCAACCCTGCTGCTTCGTACAGTTGCGGTAAGGTTTTAGTGCCGCCCAATTTTAATGCGTTTATGTAATTGTTGATGGCGGTTTCCTTATTTTCTTTAAACTGTTTCCACAAACCAATAGCACCTAACTGCGCAATGCCATATTCAATGTAGTAAAACGGCACTTCGTACAAATGCAGTTGCCGCTGCCAACTGTAGTTACGAAAATCTTCGAGGCCTGAAACATCAATGGCCACAGAGGTAAACTCATTGAGTATCCGGCTCCAGTTTTCTGTTCTCTCTTCTTCAGTATGATTTGGGTTTTCGTAAACCCAATGTTGAAATTTATCAATGGTAGCTATCCATGGAAAAATAGTAAGCACCCGTTCCAACTGCTGTTGTTTGGCTCTTTTTAAATCGGCTTCGTTATCAAAAAATACATCCCAATAATCCATGCTAAAAAGCTCCATCGTCATACTGGCCACTTCAGCAATTTCCATTGGGTATTCTTTAAAAGCAGTCAATGGTAATTCGTGCGCCAAAAACGAATGAATGGCATGGCCACCTTCATGCACCATAGTTGTAACATCACCCATTTGCCCGGCGGCGTTCATAAAAATAAATGGTGCCCCGGTTTCGGGTAGCGGGCAATTGTACCCACCCGGCGCTTTCCCCTTTCGACTATCCAAATCAAGCCGTCCCATTTCTTTCATCTTAATTAAACACTCGGCAAAAAACGGATGCATTTGTTTGAAGCAGTCAATGGTTTTACTCACTAATTCTTCGCCGGTTTGAAATGGCGTTAGTGGCTCGGTGCCTACTGGTTCGGCATCAACATCCCAGGGTTTTAGTGCAGGCAGCCCTAGCTTCTGCCGCTTGCGATCGTAAATAAAATTTACCAGGGGCAGCATCTGCGTTTTTACTGCTTCATGAAATTGAAAGCAGTCTTCCTTTTTATAATCAAACCTACCCAGGTCGGCAAATTTGTAATCTCGGTAATTTTCAAAACCTGCATTGTGTGCTACTTCATTTCTTTTCTGCACAAGTGTTGTAAACATTTGGTTCAATACTTCCTTATCCTGCATGCGGCGTTCCTGCATTTTTCTATACACTTCTTCACGCAATGCCCGGTCTTCATTTTCTAAAAACTTTCCAGCTTGTTGCATGGTGTATTCCTGCCCGCGAATTTCAACACTCATTTTACCCTGCACTACACCGTACTGTTGCGCAAGCACGGCAATATCGGCCTGCAATGGAATATTGGCTTCTCTAAAAAGCTCAATATTTTTTTTCACATTGCGCAGGTATACTTTGTAAGCATCGCCTTCCAACTCTTTTGTAAAATTATTTTCAACCAGCTTGCGGTTTAGCTTATCGGCGTAAGGCTGTATTTGGGGTTGAATTTGAGTAACAAAAAAAGTAAAGGCATCTTCGAGTTCCTTGTTCTCCGTATCGCAGGTCATGCGTATTTGCCTCCAGGCCGCGTCTTCGCCAATTACGGCTTCCACTTCGCTCAGGTCGTTCAACCATTGCTCTAATTCTTGTTTGGTATTGATGCTGCGGTCGGTTAGCTCTACCAAATACGGTTGTAGTACGGGCCAATCGGTAATTGTAAAATCTTTTGGTAAGTAGTTGCGGGGCACACTTGCAATTTGTGCGGTGTATTGCATTTCCTGTTCTTGCATGGGGGTTGAACTTTTGTTTTGAGTTTCTAAGCGCCAGCTATGAGCTATGAACTTCGAGCCTGGCGGCTTTTCATTTGGAAACCTGTAAACCAGGGGAAGCTTTTTTACCCTGCTAATATTGTCATGCCATCTCCCGAAGTTTCGGGATGTTGCAAGTTTACACCGAAGATGTTTCAGTGCACCCGTCAGGGTTCAAATCAATGTTGAACTGCAGGTTTCCCAATCTGTGAGCCAACTACAGTTCAAATTAATCCACCGACTAACTTTTCTTTTTTGTGGCTTTTTTAGCTGGAGCTTCTTCTGCCGCCGCCTCTTTTTTTGCTGCTGTTTTTTTTGCCGGGGCCTTTTTCTCTTCAGCGGTTACCTCATCTTCGGCCGCTGCCTTTTTAGCCAGCGCTTTTTTAGCGGCAGCTTTTTTAGCAGGTGTCTTTTCTTCTTCTTCAGCAGTTATTTCTTCGGCAGCCACCTCTTCTTCTGCTTCCTCTTCTGCCTTAATGGTAAAATCAATCTTGTTGGCTTCAATCACTTCAAACCACTTCACCATTTTTTTCATGTCGCTGGCGTAAACTTTTTCAAAGTCTAATGCAGGATACGTTTTTTCGAAATAAGTTTTTAGTGCTTTGTTGTCTTTTACCTCGGGCAGGGTAGTTCCGCTATCTTTCATTGCCTTCAACACTTCTGCAAGCTGCACGTTTTCTGCGGTCGTATAAACTTCAATACTTTCTAAGTGTGTAAGGTTATGCACTCTTGAAGCTATAAACTTTGTGCTGCCATCTTCAAGCGAACGCACGATGGCACCATCTGTTTTGCTGCTGAGCACTTCGTACAATCCGGGCATGCCTGTTACGGCTACTATTCTGTTATATTCCATACCAAAAATTTTGGGGCTGCAATATAGGCCCATTTATTAGCATTAATTAACCCACCTTTTGAAATAGGGAGGCTTGGTTTTAGGGACATTTGCAAACAGCAATATCGCAATGTGCATTTGCGTGCAGAATTCCCGATTATAACACCCACCTTTTCTCTTAACCGTGTTTTTATAACGCCGACAATCACAGTTTGAAAAGCACAAAAAGATTTTAAATGCAGCTTATGCTCCCGAAACTTATTTTGTCCGCCGTTCTTTTCTTTACACTCCACTATGCCAACGCACAAATCGCTTCGGTTAGCGGCAACGTTCAGGATGGGCAAAATAAAGTGGCGTTGCGCGGTGCAACGGTTCAATTAAAAAGAATAGCAGATAGTGCCACGATAAAAAATGCGTTGACGGATTCGTCGGGTGCTTTTTCTTTTTCAGAAATTCAGCCGGATAGTTTTTTACTTGTTGTTTCATTTGTTGGCTATACCCCTTTTGAAAGAGGCATCCGTTTCGATTCATCAAGCCTCGATCTTACCATAAATATTTTTCGTGGGTCAGAAACCGATTTGGCTACAGTCATTATTCGGTCCACCGCGCCCGTGGCTACGCAACGCGGCGATACCCTGCAAATAAGTGCCGACCAGTACAAAGTGAACCCGGATGCCCGCACGGAAGACCTGGTAAAAAAAATGCCGGGCATTACCATTGAAAATGGGGTAGTGAAAGCCCAGGGCGAAAACGTACAGAAAGTTACGATTGATGGAAGGGAATTATTTGGCGATGATGCCACCGCTGCATTAAGAAATTTACCTGCAGAGATAGTTGACAAAATTCAGGTGTTCGACCGGCTGAGCGACCAGGCACAGTTCTCCGGGGTTGATGATGGCAATACCACCAAAGGGATAAACATTGTTACCAAAGCCAACATGCGTAATGGCCAGTTTGGCCGTGTGTATGCGGGGTATGGAACCGATGACCGTTATGCAGCCGGAGGCAACACCACCTTTTTAAAAGAAAATCGTAGGCTCTCCATTGTTGGCAACTTTAATAATACCAACCAGCAAAACTTTTCGCAGCAGGACTTGCTGGGCGTTACCTCCAGCAGCAACCAACGTGGTGGCGGCGGTGGCGGACGACCACAAGGAGGAGGTGGTGGTGGCAGCAGGCCACAAGGTGGTGGGGGTAATTTTGGAGGTGGTAACAATAGTAATTTTTTAGTTGGCCAGCAAAACGGTATCAACCAAACAAATGCGTTCGGGTTTAATTACAGCGATGTGTGGAGCAAAAAGCTAACGGTTACCGGCAGCTACTTTTTTAACAGCACCACTAACACTACAAATCAATTTGGTAACCTGCAATACCTTAACCCCAGCATTAGCCGTATCGACCGTATTGCAGATACTACCACGGCCACCAGCACAAATACCAACCATCGTTTAAACATGCGGTTTGAATGGCGCATTGATTCAAACAATCAATTGACCATTACACCCAACCTAAGTTTTCAGCAAAATGAAAGTTTCCGCCGCCGGGGAAGTCAAACGATTTATCCAACCAATTCGAAATTGCAACAACTGATAAATGAAAACATTACCAATAGCGATCGTGCCGGAAACAATTTGAACAATAGTATTTTTTACCGCCACAATTTTGCAAAACGCGGCCGTACTTTTTCCATCAACCTCAATACTTCTTACAATGAAAGAGACGGAGGTTCGTATGTAAACAGCTACACGCAAACGCTGCTTACAACTGGTATGGATGATACCACCAGCAACCGTTTCACCGATCAGTATAATAATGGCTTGCAACTTTCTACCAACCTCTCCTACTCTGAGCCACTTGGTACCAACTCGCAATTACAGTTGAGTTATAATCCCAGTATTTCTATCAATAAATCAAAACAGGAAGCGTTTAGTCAGAACCCAATGGACAAGGAATACACCGTTTTTTTAAACGACTTTTCCAACGTGTTTGAAAACCGTACGTATGCGCACAATGCCGGTCTCACATACAGGTATGGCAATAGAGACAAGCAGGTATCGTTTGGCGCCAGTTATCAAAACACCAACCTTAATAGCGAAAGAATTTTCCCGATAAAAGCGACGGTAGATAAAACCTTTGGCAACATACTGCCCAATGCGCAAATACGGTACAAGCTTTCGGCAAAAAGCAGTTTTAGAATTAACTACCGCACCAATGTAAACCAGCCATCGGTAACACAATTGCAGGATGTGCTTGACCCAACCAATGAGCCGTCGTACAGCATTGGCAATGCTAATTTAAGTCCGCAATACACCCATGCCCTCAACACCCAATATACTTTCACCAACACGGCTAAAGGAGTAGTATTGGTAGGCAATGTTTTTTACCAGGCCGCCAGTAATTTCATTGCCACTGCCTCCTACAACTCTACCGGGGCAGATACAATTATCAATAATGTTCGGTTAGATACCGGCTACCGCTTAACTAAATATGTAAACCTGGATGGTTACAAAATCCTTCGCTCTTTTGTAACGCTTGCTGTTCCGCTCAAGTTCATAAAATCTAACTTAAACATTAATGGCGGCGTAAGTTTTAATACCCTGCCGGGCATGATACAAAACCAGTTGAACGAAACAAAAAATTCAACATATACCCTGGGTGCGGTAATTGGCAGTAACGTAAGTCAGTACATAGACTTTACGTTTTCTTATTCGGCTAATTTTAATAACGTAAAAAGCAACATAGCCACGTCTGTTCCCAGCAGTTACTTTCAACACGTTGCCGGTTTGCAATTCAATTTACTGTCGAAACAGGGATGGTTTTTTCAGAACGACTTGAACAATCAATACTATAATGGTTTGTCGGAAGACTTTAACCAGAATTATTTTTTATGGAACATGAGCATTGGTAAAAAGTTTTTGAAAGCACAGAAAGGCGAGTTGAAACTGAGTGTGTTCGACCTGCTGAAACAAAACCGGAGTATAAGCCGAACCATAACCGCCGAAAGAATTGAAGACGAACAAAACCAGGTGTTGCAACAATATTTTATGCTCACCTTTTCGTACAACCTGCGAAATTTTGGCACAGCCCCGGCACGTGGTCGCAACCGCAATAACAGGGGCGATGCTAACATGAGATTTTAATGATTGTTTGGAGGTTTATGAAGGCAAAACCCTGGCTGCCCTGGAAATTTTTTCTTCACAAAACTTACCATGAATACGCCGGGAGTTGTGTCTCCACAACTCCCACCGATGAGGAAGCCAAGAGTTGTGCCTACATAACTTCCAACGTTGAAATGCCGGGAGTTGTATCTCCACAACTTCAACTACCCACCAATTATGATAAACGGCTATTTTCATTTTAGAGATAGGTGGTATCTTCAAAAAAACTTTCTGCCATGACATTTAAAAATGCAATTAGCTGGTTTGAAATACCGGCAACCGATTTAGATCGTGCACAAAAATTTTACGAAACCATTTTCGAAATTCAGCTTGCACCGCTCGATATGCCAAATATTAAAATGCGCATGTTCCCACTCGATGACATGATGAATGGAGTGGGCGGGGCTATTTGTTTGGCCGAAGGTTTTTATAAACCCACTGCTACCGACGGGCCGCTCATTTATTTAAATGCCAACCCCGATGTGCAAATTATTTTAGACCGCATTGAGGCGGCAGGTGGAAAAATAATGGTTCCCAAAACACAGATCTCTCCCGAGTATGGCTACATGGCCGTGTTTATTGACAGTGAAGGAAACCGGATGGCGTTGCATAGTGTTACGGGGCAGTGGTAAGTATTTTAGCGGGTGGCAGTTTTTAATGCAACATTGCACGATGGTATGGCAATGTGCGCTGTGCGAAGCGTCTTTCGCTTCGCACCACTATTATTTCGCCTCCGGCGAATAACAAACAATTAGAACCCAGACAATCTTTAGACGAGCACACCCGTACCAATGCCCATACCCTGAATAACTCCCCGAATCACCCTCACCATCTTCTCCCCCTTTTCTTTCACCTGCTCCTCCGTCCACAACAAGCTAATTGCGGTAGAAACACAGCGACTCATAACAGCATCGCTCAAAGAAAAATTTTTTGTGGCTAATTGCCGCAGCGCTGCCCGTTGATGGTCGTTCAAACGATTAAGCGATTCAGCATTTTTAAGATGATCCCATTTGCGTATGTAGTGCCAGTTATTATCGTACCAATAAAAATTTCCCGCCAAAATATTCTGCGCTTTCATTTCAGCAGTCACGGCCCTCGTCATTTCTTCGGTAGGTAAAAACCAACTGATAAATGTGCCGCTATCGCCTGCTTCATCGGGCACACGGCGAAAAGAAATTTCGGGTACCTCTGCCAGCATATTTTTTAATGCAGTATGGTTTTTCTTTTGAATGGCCAGGAACTCATTTAGCCTGCGTACCTGCGCCAGCCCCACGGCTGCATGCAATTCGGAAAGCCGAAAGTTGTAACCTAAAAATGGATGCAGGTCGGCACCGCGGTCAACCCCCAGGTGGTCGTGCCCATGATCGGTATAGCCATCACATTTGTTGTGTAGCTCCTTATTATTTGTCATTACCACACCCCCTTCGCCACAAGTAATTGTTTTTACATAGTCAAACGAAAAAGTTCCGGCATCGCCAATAGTACCTAAGCATTTGCCATTATAGGTGCCGCCAATACTTTGGCAGGCATCTTCAAGCAAAAGCAAGTTGTGTGTTTTACAAATAGCAAGCAGGGAATCCATATCGGCCATGCTGCCGCACATGTGCACGGTCATAATGCATTTTGTTTTTGGCGTTATGGCTTTTGCAACAGCAGCGGGGTTGAGCGTCATGGTATCATCCACATCAACCAGAACCGGAATGGCACCAACACTAAGCACTGCCTCGAAGCTGGCAACAAACGTAAAGCAGGGCATAATCACTTCATGGCCGCTGCCTACACCCAATGCGGCAAGCGCTGTGGTTAACGCCGCGGTGCCACTTGACAAAACATGTGCGTGCGCACAACCAAAGCGGTTGCATATTTCCTGCTCCAATTCTTTCGCCTTCCATACATTATTGCGTGCAGCATCAAACCCATAGCGCATAAGCACTCCTGTGTGTAGTACATCACTCACTTCTTTTCTTTCGGCATCGCTCCATAGTTCAAAACCAGGCATAGTGTAAAGGTTTAAAGAGTCAAAACAAAAAGCTCAAGACAAAAGGCTCAAGGCGCAAGACAATAGCAAAAATTGCAAAGACTCAAGATCAAAGATTAAAATAAGTAGCAAAGATAGGTTGAGGATAATTTTGTGACCGTTGTTGAAAATGTAATTCCGCGGTAGCGAACGGGCAATCAGCCGATTTTTTTATGTTGATTTTTTTGGCGACGTAGGGTCATGACACAGCATGACCTCCTCAAAAGGAAATCCGGCCTGAGAAAATTTTACATCCATCCCTGCGTGGCTGTTTCGGTTTTATACAAAGCATAATTACAAATTTCATGGGCGGCTTCTACCGGAATGAATGGAAACACAACCGTGCCGCCAGCGGTGTAGATATGCACGGTTGCCAGGTTTTTTTTTCTTTGAAAAATTGATTGGTTTATCCGCACCGACTGTAACTTTTGCCATTGCAACAGAATGCGTTCTTCCCCTAACTGCCCTCTCTTTACAAACGCCACATCATTCAAAGCCCATAACCGAAATTTTTTTTGTGTACTGCCCGATAACACACCAACCAAAACCGGCAGCAACACTGCCCACCAGGCTACAACACCTGCAAAAAACCATAGCGCCAAAAAAATGATGATGGCTGGTATAAACCCCAGTACCAAAAATTTTCGGCCAATGTAAGATGGGTGAATGCGTATTCCATTTTCGGACGTAATGTTCGGCAGGGTATAGTAGTTGTGCAACAGGGGAGCGATGAACTGCTGTTGTGTAATTGGTATTTCAATTTTCCTGTTGTCCTTTCTGTCGGCGTTGCTGCCCGCCACATGATATTCAAATAACCATATCCCCAACAACTTGCGCAGCCAGCTTGCCCGCCACGAAGTGTATTGAATTTTTTTAAACCCCACGATGCGTTCTTTAATGTGCGTTAACCCCGATTGCATATGTAAACCACTGCCCGTTGGCACCACACGGAAATTGTAATATCTGAAAAATATTTTTGCTGTTGAAAATATAATCGTGATGATTAGAATGGAAATTGTCAGAAAAACAATTGGATAAATTTGCAAGCCGGGTAACAAATCGGCCATGTCGGCAAATATGTTCTGGTTAATTTGCTGCAGGTTATCCCACAAGCCAATGGCCACCGAAAGCAAAATAAAAAACGCTTCAATGTGATTGGCAGAGAGGCTGAGCTTCAATAAATCTTTCGTGTGTAGTTGTATTAACGGCAGTTGTGCCGCGGTTGATGGTTGCTCCTCTTCGGGGGCATTTTCTTTTTGCGATAATAGTTGCTGCCTTAACGCTGTTGCCATTGTTTTGTTTAGTGCATCAATGGTTAATTCTGTCTTTGATGAACCTGCAGTATCGATAGAAAGTTTTACAATGTTGAGCAACTGGTGCACTGGCCCCTGGTCAATATTTACAGTTTGAATTTTTTGCAGGGGAATAACTTGTGTTTGTTTTTTTATCAGCCCACTTTTTACCACCAGGTTTTTATCGTCAATATAAAACTGAAAAAACCAAAACTTTATAACCGCCCATACCAGTGATAATAAAAGAAAACCGGGAAGTACCCACTCAAGCCAATTGTTTTGATCGGGCTTTTCGTTTGACCCCTTAAAAATCAGCAGTACTATCAATGGCCAAAACTGCTTAAGCATCGTAAAAACTGTTTTTACAAACACCACGGCCAGCCCGGCCACCGGTTGCCGTTGTGGTTTGCTCCAGTTAAATTCCTTCATCTTCTTTTTGAATTTTGATAAGGATAAATTGTCGCAGGCTATCTGCATCCTGTTGCAGCAATCCCGGAATTTTTACATCGCCACCATCCGAACCCGCCGTGTAAATGATTAATGAGGCAACGCCATACTTTCTTTCAAGCGGCCCACTTTGCACAGTGCAGTTTTGTATGCGGTTAAAAGGAATAATGCGCAAACTCCTGGTAAGCCACCCACTTTTATAACAAACATCAAAATCTCTAACAGCATAGCCAGCCAGGGGAAATGCCTTTTGCTGAAATAAAAAATAAACACTGCTGATGATAACTACGGCACCGGCTATCAGCAAATGATAGGATGATTTTTTTTCCTGGCTAATAAAATAAAAAGCAACCGCGGCCAACAGTAATGTTGTTGTTACAATGGCCCATTCAATGAGCAATACGTTGCGGTAATTTTTTTGAAGTGATTGGAATGATAATGTTTCAGCAGCTGGTAGCTGCGTAAGGTCGACAGTTGAATTGATGAAACCCATTTTTAAATATACGGAGGGCCATGCCATAGCATGGCCTAAGCACGGAAAAAATAAAGTGAGGCGATGCAAATCGAAGATTGAATCTGAAAAAATATTGCAGGTTATGCTGATGGCATCGTTTAATAAAGTGTCATAAATTGTTTATTACCCCATCGAATAATTGATTGTTCGGAAAATACATTGCCGGTCATGCCCAAGGCTTTATGCAATGACGTGATACTATGTCATGACCCTACCTTGCCGCCCAACCAAAAACCTTTTTCAAAATGGCCGTGGTTCTTGCTACAGGGTTTGCCCGAATGTTGGCTTCTTCCTGCGCCACCTGGTCAAACAATGCTGTCACCGCCTTATCAACAACATACGAGGGGAGGTCGGGGTTTAATTTATTTATGGTTGTTGGAAAAGCGTTGTAGGTGTTTATCATTTCGGTGTAATACTTGGTTGCGCTGAATTTATCGAGCGATTGTTTAATGATGGGGCTAAACGCCGCTATCAACGATTGCGTGGTTCTTTCGCGAAAGTATTGTGTTGCTGCATCCTGCGGGCCACGCACAATGTTGATGGCATCGGTAATCGTCATTTGCCTGATGGCATCGCCAAAAATCGGGCGGGCATAACCCACGGCATCTTCAGCAGCACGGTTAATTTGCAAAACGGCCCTGTCAACCAACGAGCCCAAACCCACGGTTCGCAACGTGTTTTCAATCTTCTGTGCTTCGGCGGGCAAAAATAATTTGTATGCCTGGCTGCCAAAAAAACCATCTTCTTTATTCAGAAAGCCTATGCCCCTTCCTACTCCAAAATCAAGTGCTTCTTTAATGCCCTGCCCCGCTTCGGCCTGCGTAATGCCGGTTGAAATAGGCAGGTTGGAAAGTGTGTCGCACGAAAGAAAGCCGCATGATAAGGTCAGTGCCAGGAGGAATCGTTTCATTGTTTTGTTTACATAAGGTTTTCAAAATGCAGGCCAGAAATTGGTGGGCTTGGTTCAAAGCCCTGATTGTCTGCAAAGCCAGGTATGCCTCTTTCTCTCAATTGCCGCCACACCATTACTTTTGCGCAACAAGTAAAAAAGTATGCTGCATCTATCAGAACAGGAAATAATCAGGAGAGAAAAATTAGTCGAATTACAAAAGCTGGGTATCGATCCTTATCCCGCCCCATTGTATCCTGTTACGCATTTTTCAACAGCCATTAAAGCCGCTTTTAATGACGATGAGAAAGATGCATTTGCCAATGTTTGTTTGGCAGGCCGCATTATGAGTGTGCGGGATATGGGCAAGGCATCGTTTGCGGTGTTGCAGGATTCGACCGGCCGCATACAACTATATGTACGTAAAGACGATTTGGTGAATGGTGAAGACAGCTCACAATACGATGTAGTTTGGAAAAGGTTATTGGACATCGGCGATATAATCGGCATAAAGGGTTTTGCGTTTCGCACCAAGATGGGCGAAATTTCGGTGCATGTAAAAGAGTTGACGCTGCTTACAAAATCGTTACGACCACTGCCGGTTGTAAAAGAAATGGATGGTCAAACTTTTGACGCCGTTACCGACCCCGAATTTAAATACCGCCAGCGCTATGCGGATTTAATCATCAACCCAACTATAAAAGAAACGTTTTTAAAACGTACAAAACTGGTCAACTCCATTCGCGAATTTTTAAACGGCCACGGCGCCTTGGAGGTTGATACTCCAGTATTGCAATCCATTCCCGGTGGTGCCGCGGCTAAACCATTTATTACGCACCACAACGCATTGGATGTGCCGTTTTATTTGCGTGTGGCCAACGAACTTTATTTAAAACGACTGATTGTTGGCGGCTTTGACTGGGTGTACGAATTCAGTCGCAATTTTAGAAACGAAGGAATGGACAGAACCCACAACCCCGAGTTTACCATTTTAGAATTTTACACTGCCTACAAAGATTATTTGTGGATGATGGAAACAACCGAACGCCTTTTGGAAAAAGCGGCGGTTGATGTAACTGGCAACGCCGAAGTAACCGTTGGTGATAAACAAATTTCTTTTGCCGCGCCGTATAAGCGTATTTCTATTTACGATGCCATTAAAGAACACACGGGCATAGACGTTAGCCAAATGAACGAGGAACAATTACGTGATGTGTGCCGGCAATTGCATATACCTGCCGATGCTACCATGGGCCATGGCAAATTAATTGATGAAATTTTCGGCGGTAAATGCGAGCACCATTATGTGCAGCCAACTTTTATTATCGATTACCCGGTTGAAATGAGTCCGCTTACAAAAAAGCACCGCAGCATACTGGGGCTCGTTGAGCGTTTTGAACTCATTATAAACGGAAAAGAAATTGCCAATGCCTATACCGAATTAAACGATCCCATTGACCAGCGCAAACGTTTTGAAGACCAGGTGGCGTTAATGGCCCGCGGCGATGAAGAAGCCATGTTTATTGACTACGATTTTTTGCGTGCGTTGGAATACGGCATGCCACCAACCTCGGGTATTGGATTTGGTATTGACCGGCTTTGTATGTTGCTCACCAACCAACCTTCTATACAGGATGTTTTATTGTTTCCGCAAATGCGGCCGGAGAAGTGGGAGGAGGAAAGTTCAAAGTCGAAAGTTTAAAGTTTCTTCACGAAACTGTGCCCCGAAGCTTCGGGGTTGTGAACTTGTAAACTTGTCAACTCAAACCAATGAAAGTAACCGGCTTTTCATTCATCCGCAACGCAATCAAATTTCAATACCCAATTGTTGAAGCGCTGCAATCTATACTACCGCTTTGCAATGAGGTGGTGGTGGCGGTTGGTAATTCAACAGATGGTACAAGAGAGTTGGTTGCCTCCATTGATTCAAAAATAAAAATCATTGATACAGTTTGGGATGATACACTAACAGAGGGTGGTCAGATCCTGGCCGATGAAACCAACAAAGCACTCAAGTCAATTTCCGATGACGCCGACTGGTGTTTTTATATACAGGGCGATGAGGTGTTGCACGAAGATGGCTATAACGAAATACATACGGCCATGCAAAAATGGAGAGATGATGAAATGGTGGATGGCCTTTTATTTAACTACCTGCATTTCTATGGATCGTTCGATTATGTAGGCGCCTCATCGGCCTGGTATAGAAAGGAGATAAGGGTTGTTCGGAACAAGAAAAACATTTTTTCTTTTAAAGACGCACAGGGTTTTAGAAAAGGTGCAAATGAAAAACTGCGGGTAAAACCATTGCAGGCATACATGCATCATTATGGCTGGGTGCGTGAGCCCGAAGTAATGTGGGCTAAACAATGCAACCTCGGTAGTTTGTACGATGGCCCCGAAGCTTTGCAACACAATCCGCAACGCATTTACACCGGCAGTTTTGATTATGGGCAGATAGATGCTTTAAAAAAATTCACCGGCACGCATCCAAAAATTATGCAGCAGCGCATTGCGCAAATGAACTGGAATTTTGATTACGACCTTAGCTACAACAAACTCAAACCAAAAGAAAAATTGAAGAACGCTGTTGAAAAAATAACAGGCCGGCGGCCCTTTGACTTTAATAACTACAAAATTGTTTAGCTAAGAGAGAGGCAAAAGAGAAAATAAGAAAAAGAGGTGCTACAGCATCTCTCTTTTTCTCCTTTTCTCGTTGTAAAAAAATAAACCCGCGATCAACAATTTCACTCTTAGTCCAAAAAAATAGAGCTGACGACGACTTTAAAAAGTAAGGGGGAGGCAACCGCCAGAACTCTAATAATTACAAAACTGTGTACGCAAAACAATACCTTGGCGCTTTTCCTTTATTCTATCTTGCAAAATAAAAGTTCTCTTTATGACAAGAAACAGTTTCGTTGTTATGATGCTAGCCTGCTTAATATTGGCCATCTTGATTAGTGGTAGATTGTCGAGCTTTCTCCTGATCGCGGTTTGTTTGTATTCGATTATGTGTGTAAGGGGTAAATACCTCGGCTTTTCAATGAAGGAAAATTTTATGCTTATTGTGGCAGGCCCACTCTCTGAGAATTGGTGGAAACTGTGGCAAAAAGATGATCGGTATTCTTCAAAGTGAGCCTTACCCCGAGTAAGCAGTAGAAGAAAAAAATATTCTCGGTATCCTCCTTTTCTCTTTTCTCCCTTGTCAAAAAAGGAAGCTAAAACTACCAGCTCCTCTCTTAGTCCAAAAAAATATCCGTCATTAATTTCTGTTCTTTATTCACAGCGTAATCTTCAAAATTGGTTAGGCCTTCCTTTACCAGCACCTCTTCATCAATAAAAAAATTACCGGTGCATTCGGCTGCAGATTGTTTTAAAATATGGTACGCCGCCTCGGCAACAATATCGGGTGTGCGGCTCATCTGCATTAAAAAATCGCCGCCCAATAAATTTTGCACTGCAGCGGTAGCAATAGTTGTACGGGGCCACAAAGCATTGGCGGCAATCTTATCTTTTTTTAGCTCTTCTGCCAATCCCAGAACAATCATACTCATTCCATACTTGCTCATGGTGTAGGCCAGGTGTTGTGCAAACCATTTGGGATTAAGATTTATGGGGGGAGATAAATTAAGAATGTGGGCATTGTTGCTTTTTTTCAAAAATGGTATGCAGGCACGGCACATAAAAAATGTTCCGCGTATCTGTATGTCGTGCATTAAATCAAAACGCTTTGGTTCGGTTTGTTCGGTTGGTGTAAGGTTAATGGCGCTGGCATTGTTTATTAAAATATCAATGCCGCCAAAGGTTTCAACCGTTTTTTTTACCGCGTCCGCAATTTGTTCTTCACTTCTTATATCGCATTGCAATGCCAATGCTTTTACACCAAATTTTTCAATGTCGCTTGCCGCGGTGTAAATAGTGCCTTCCAGCTTTGGGTGAGGCTCGGTGGTTTTTGCCGCAATGGCAATATTGCATCCGGCTTTTGCTAATCGTTCGGCAATGGCTTTGCCTATGCCGCGGCTGCCGCCAGTTATCAAAACCGTTTTGCCGGCTAAATTTTTATTGTTTGCCTGGGCTGTTATTTCTGTTTCCATTTTATTTTAATTGTAGCGTTGTTGACTAATGGCAATAAAAGAATTAGTGAAAGATAGTTGATGCCGCCGCACTCCTCATCAAGCACAGTAAAAAAACTAGCCAATACTTAACCCACTTAACCCTTCGGCAGTTTCGCGATTTAATATTCCGGCTGCAATGGTTTGTTGCCAATTGTGGCATCAATTTTTTGTAAAACCTCTGCGGTTAATTGCGGCAGTATTTCAACTGCTTTTAAATTTTCAATTAGCTGTTCTTTTTTTGTTGCGCCTAAAATGGCAGTGGTAACATTGGGGTTGCTAATGCACCAGGCTATTGATAATGTTGCCAGCGATGTGCCTAATTCTTTCGCCAGCGTTTCAAGTTTTTTTACTGCCGATAATTTCTCGTCAATCATCAATTGATTTTTCAACCAGTCAAAACCTTCTAATGCCAGGCGGCTGCCGGCGGGTATGCCATTGTTGTATTTACCGGTTAATAATCCCGATGCCAATGGGCTCCATATGGTTGTTCCCATACCTACACCTTTAAAAATCTGCAGGAATTCTTTTTCCATTTTTTCGCGGTGCAACATATTGTATTGTGGTTGCTCAACCGAGGGCCCTATTAAATGTAGTTGTGCAGCAATGCGATGTGCCTCCATAATTTCAACCCCGCTCCATTCACTGGTACCCCAGTACAAAATTTTTCCCTGCTGCATCAGGTGGTTCATGGCCCATACTACCTCTTCAATGGGTACACCTTTATCGGGGCGGTGACAAAAAAATAAATCTAAGTAATCGGTTTGTAAACGTTGCAGGGCTTCATTACATGCTTCAATTAAATGTTTGCGGCTAAGGCCTGCCTGGTTGGGTTTATTTTCTTTGCCGCGCCAGCCAAAAAAAGCTTTGCTGCTTAAAGTGTAGGAAGTGCGGTCCCAATTTTTTTTACGTAGTACCCGGCCCATTATTTTTTCGCTTTCGCCTGCGGCATATACTTCGGCATTGTCAAAAAAATTGATCCCGTGTTCGTAGGCAATTCCCATCAGTTCATCAGAAACTAAATCGTCAATCTGTTTATGAAAAGTTATCCAGCTACCAAAAGATAGAACGCTCAGCTGCAGCCCCGATTTTCCCATTCTTCTGTATTGCATACAATGTATTTCTTTAGTTTTTTGAAGTTAATGGCGGTAAAGGTATTGGGAAAACCATCAGTTTATGCCTGTACATAAAGCCTGTCACGGCTGCGTGGGTTTTCATTTAGGTGCCAGCTAACAGACCAGTATAGTTTGGTTTTGAACATGGCAGCACATTCTGGTATCTTTGCTTTCAAAGAAAAAAAAGTTTATGGCAGTTGCAGCAGCAGTTTTAACGCCCAAAGATTTTGCCACCGACCAGGAAGTACGCTGGTGCCCGGGTTGCGGCGACTATTCAATATTGGCCCAGGTGCAAAAAATAATGCCCACGCTGGGCATACCCAAAGAAAACTTTGCCATCATTTCCGGCATTGGTTGTTCCTCCCGCTTTCCATATTACATGAACGTTTATGGCATGCATTCCATTCATGGCAGGGCCACGGCAATTGCCAGCGGATTAAAAGCTGCCCGCCCCGACCTCAGCGTTTGGATTGTTACCGGCGATGGTGATAGTTTAAGTATTGGTGGCAACCATACCATTCATTTGCTGCGCCGCAATTTTGATGTAAACATCCTGCTGTTCAACAACCAGATTTATGGATTAACCAAAGGACAGTATTCACCCACCTCTGAAGTAAACAAGGTTACCAAGTCCACTCCGTATGGGAGTATAGATCATCCCTTTAATCCACTCGCACTTGCGCTTGGTGCCGATGCAAGTTTTATTGCACGAAGCATGGACCGGGACCCCAAACATTTACAAAGCATGTTGTTGCGTACGCATGCGCACAAGGGTGCTTCGTTTTTAGAAATCTATCAGAATTGCAATATTTTTAATGATGGGGCTTTTGAAGAGTTCACCGAAAAAAGTTCAAAGGCCGACCAGGCACTGTTTTTAGAAAACGGGCAGCCGTTGATTTTTGGCGCCACCCGTAACAAAGGCATCAAGCTGGATGGTTTTAAACCCGTAGTTGTTGAATTAAATGAAGGCTCAAATGCCGATGATTTGTGGGTGCACGACGAAGCAGATTTGTACAAGGCGCAGATATTAACCCGCATGTTCGACGACCCAACAATTGAAGGACACCTGCCGCGGCCGTTTGGCGTTTTTTATGAAAACGACCGGCCGGTTTACGAAGACAAAATGAAAGCACAAATTGATTTTGCCAAAGAAAAAAAAGTAGCTGATTTGGATAAACTAATAAGAGGTAATGAGGTTTGGAATATTGCGTGATGGCGGGCGCCAAAAAACAAGTAGACGCGGTGCCCGGTGCAAACAGCGGCTTAAAATTTCTAAGTAGAGTCCGTCGGTCTGTTTACTTCTCCTTCTCCGATAACGCATCCCAACTCCATGGGCCACTGCCAATGATTAAAAAGTAAATCAATGCTACAAGTACCAGTAGGGCAATCAATATTTCGGAAAAAGGTTTCAATAACTCACCCGAACTGCTCATAAAAATTATAGCCCCTAATAAAATGGGAATTTGAATAAGACAGGCAAAACGGGTAAGCATGCCCAAGGTAATAAGTACACCACCCATTATGTGCGCCGCAATGATAAAGTGACTGAATAATACAAGCATGAATGAACCGAAGGGCATGTTCTTCATAAGGCTCATCATATCGCTCATGTTCTGAGCAAATTCAACACCTTTCATACAAAGAAAAATACCGAGTGCAACACGCACTATGTCCATCCATTTTGAGTGATGGGTATCTCCCCAATGCTCCAAACGTTTTAGATAGTTCATACAAAAAATTTGAAGTGATAAAAAAGAGCTTTTTTAAAGTTAGTACCATTTTCTGGCCGCATAAAAAATTTCATTTTACAATGGCCTTTCTAATGGTTTCCTCCAACACAAGGCCACCCATTAAATACTCCCGTTAAATCCATTTCTTTCTCCACACTTCAAACCATTCAAACTACATTTGAAAGGGTATAGTTTTTTTAGGTCATCATTCATCAGCAGAGTTTTTCAACAAACAAATTATGGCAACAAAGCACCGGGCTATATTTATCTTCTTCTTGTTTTTTGCCTGCGGTTTTTTTGCCTGTAAAAAAAATTCCGGCACCAATCTCGTGGATCCCATTATAATTGACCCAGTTCCACAAACATTTGTTTTTGCCAAAGGAGCCGATGTGGGCTGGCTAACACAAATGGAAGCTGCCGGAAAAAAATTTTACAACAGCAGTGGCGTGGAGCAGGAAGCGATGTTGCTTTTAAAAAGTTTGGGCATGAACACCATTCGATTGCGTGTATGGGTGAACCCTGCAAACGGTTGGAATGGGAAAGCTGATGTGGTGGCAAAAGCAGTACGTGCTAAAAATTTAGGGCTGCGCATTATGATTGATTTTCACTACAGCGATACCTGGGCCGACCCCGGCCAGCAAACAAAACCCGCAGCCTGGGCGGCGCAGGATTTTGCAACATTAAAAACATCATTGGCTAATCATACAACCGAAGTTTTGACCGCACTAAAAGACGCCGGCGTACGACCCGACTGGGTGCAGGTGGGTAACGAAACGAATAATGGATTGCTGTGGCCCGAAGGAAAAGCATCAGTGAACATGAGCAACTATGCACAACTTACCGCTACCGGTTACGATGCGGTGAAGGCCGTGTTTCCAAATGCAAAAGTCATTGTACATGTTTCAAACGGGTGGGACAACACATTGTTTCGCTGGAACTTCGATGGCCTGAAAAACAATGGTGGAAAGTGGGATGTTATTGGTATGTCGCTGTACCCAACAGCAGCTAATTGGGCTACCTTAAATGCGCAATGCCTGGCTAACATGAACGGCATGGTTGCCCGCTACAACAAAGAAGTAATGGTGGTGGAAGTGGGTATGAGTTGGGACCAGCCCGATGCGGCAAATTCCTTTATCACTGATTTAATTACAAAAACAAAATTGGTTGCTAATAACAAAGGTCTCGGCGTTTTATACTGGGAGCCGCAGGCTTACGGCAACTGGCAGGGATATACATTGGGTGCGTTTGATAATGGAGGCAAGCCAACTATTGCATTAAATGCGTTTCAGTAACTGCTACTTCAAACCTTGGTTTCCAAATTCTTTTCTGATGATTCAAGCCACAGCTTTATGAAAAACACAGTTATCCTTCTTGCATTTCTAATTATTACGTCAAACATTTTTGCGCAGAAGCAGGTAAACAAAAACCTAGTTTACGTTGATGCCAACGGCGTGTTGCGTTTTTCAAAAAATAAAAAAGATGCGGCCTTTTTTGGAGTGAATTATACCGTGCCTTTTGCCTACGGCTATCGCTCACATAAAGCCTTAAATGTTGACTTGGAAAAAGCCATTGACGCCGATGTGCACCACATGGCCCGATTGGGTTTGGATGCCTTTCGTGTACATGTGTGGGACGTGGAGATAACCGACTCGCTGGGAAATTTATTGAACAACGAACACCTGCTCCTGTTTGATTACCTCATCAAAAAACTGAAAGAATACAACATCAAAATTTTAATCACCCCTATTGCTTTTTGGGGCAATGGGTATCCCGAAAAAGATGAAAAAACGAACGGCTTTTCATCGGTGTATGGCAAAGGGCCTTCGGTGGTTTTAGAAGCGCCTATCAAAGCACAGGAAAATTATTTACGCCAGTTTTTTAACCATGTAAATCCATACACCAAACTTACTTACACAGCCGATGCCGATGTGATTGCTATGGAAATAAACAACGAACCACATCATTCGGGGCCCAAAGAAAAAACAACAGAATACGTTAACCGTTTAACTGCTGCAGTAAAAAGTACGGGGTGGACGAAGCCGGTTTTTTACAACATTTCCGAATCGCCAACCTATGCCGATGCAGTAGTAAAAGCCAAAGTTGACGGACATAGTTTTCAATGGTACCCAACCGGCTTAGTTGCGGGCCACGAACAAAAAGGCAATTTTTTACCGCATGTAGATTTATACAAAATTCCTTTTGCCGATACGATTGCCGCATTTAACAACCGTGCAAAAATGGTTTATGAATTTGATGCCGCCGACGTGATGCAACCCATTATGTACCCGGCTATGGCACGCAGTTATAGAACAGCGGGATTTCAATGGGCCACACAATTTGCTTACGACCCCATGTACACCGCACATGCCAACACCGAGTACCAAACCCATTTTTTGAATTTAGCGTACACGCCTGCAAAAGCCATCAGTTTATTAATTGCTTCTAAAGTTTTTCATATCCTGCCGCGCAACAAAACTTATGGTGCTTACCCGGCCGATACTTTGTTTGATGTGTTTCGGCTGAGTTATAAAAATGGGTTGGCGGAAATGAATAGCAACGAAGAATTTTATTACACGGCTTCAACTTCTACCCAACCAAAAAACATTTCGAAGTTGAAATACGTTGCAGGTGTTGGTAGTTCGGGCGTTGTTAAATACGAAGGAAGCGGCGCTTATTTTTTAGATAAGATAAGTGATGGTATTTGGCGATTAGAAGTAATGCCCGATGCCATTGCAGTTTCCGATGTTTTTGCAAAAGCATCGCCCAAAAAAGAAGTAGTAAAAATTTTATGGCGGCAAAATTTAATTGAACTTTTATTACCCGGTTTAGAAAATGACTTCGACATAGAGGGTGTAAATGATGGCAACAATTTTTCCACCACTTCGGTTGACAATAAAGTTTTAATTCGGCCCGGCGTTTACAACATCTTCAAAAAAAATATTGAGGGCTTTCACAGCATCCTTGATGTTGGTGGCGTAAAATTTTTTGCTCCGGCTTCCACTACAATTCAACCAACAGTTGTGCATCAACTACAGTTAGAAGTCTCGGCAAACAAAACATTTTCGTTATCCGCAAAAATCATAGGCATTGATTCCATAGACAAAGTTTCAGTAGAGTTGCGCAACTCATCAAGCAAATGGAAAACGATAGCAATGACCAACAATGCCGTTTACAATTTTACAGCCGATGTTCCCGCAGATATTGTTACACCTGGCCTTACCAACTACCGCATCATCGTACAAAAAACCAACAAAGAATTTTTTACTTTTCCCGGTGGTTACCAAGGCAACCCGTATAGTTGGGATGAATACCGAAATGAAAGCTGGCAAATTTTTGTTGCCGCTCCGCAAGCCCCTCTTCAATTATTTAATGCTACCACCGACAAAAGCAATGTGATGGTGTACAATACCGACTGGCGCAATAATTTGGTGGAATACATTACCGCCGATAAACCCGAACAATTGATTTTAAAAACAGCAATGAATAAACCTGCTGCCAATCAAACAATGGGCTGGCAATTATTTTTTGCCAATAGGTTGAGTGGCAGGAGAGAAGAGCTTTCCTCATTCACAAAATTGGTGGTTAGGGCAAGGTCGGCCGAAGAAGCCACGGCAAAAATTTCATTGATTACAACCGATGCACAGGCTTTTGCAGCAGGAATAAAACTTGAAAAGGAATTTAGGGAATTTGAAATTCCTCTTTCGCAGTTGGTGAAAGATTCAATGCTGCTGTTGCCGCGGCCTTACCCGGGTTTTTTGCCGCTGTATTTTACATCGGCTTCCACCAGGGCATTTGATGCAAATGAAATTGAAAAGCTGGAGATAAGATTTGCTGCGTCACCATTTGCAAAGCCGGTAAGTGTGGAGATTGAAGCAGTGTGGTTGAAGAAGTAATTGGGGGTTTAAATATCGTTACTCCACCACCTTCTGTTTCTCTATCACAAACCCCACTAACTCTTCCAGGGGCGTTTCAATTCTACTTAACGCATCGTCAATATCATCCCTGCTTACCTGCGCGGCGAATGATGGGGTTTTTAATTTTTTTAAAATACTTTTTACCTCCATGCCTTCGTAACGGGTGGGGCGTATTAATGCGGCAGCATGAATAAAGCCGGAAAGTTCGTCGAAGGCATAAATCATTTTATCCATTTTGCTTTGCGGCTCCACGCCAAAATGTTTTGGTCCGTGGCTGGCAATACATTGAATGATGGAAGCATCAATATTGCGGCTTTCTAATTCTTCAATAATAATGCGGCAATGATCGTTCGGAAATTTTTCCCAGTCTGCATCGTGCAGCAAACCGGCCAGCCACCATTTGTATGCTTCGTCCTGAGAAAGATGTTCTTTCTCCAAAGCCCATGCTTGCATTACCGCGGCTACCTGCTTCATGTGCAGGCGCAGGCGTTCATTTCGAACCCAGTCGTTTAATAACTGCAATGCCTCTGTGTGCGATAATACGTTGCCAGTATTTGCAGTGTTGCCAAAACTGTTTCTTCCAAGTGGTTGAATTGATTCTGCCATCTCTATTTCTTTGGCAACAATATACGTTCTGTTTTGGAAGGATAGTGTGGTGTGGCAATCTGGTGCAACGAGTGGGTTAAAGATGGACGCTTTACTTTGGAAAGCCTACCAAGCTTCACCATTCTTTCATGTGCCTGCGGCCAGCCTGGAAATATTTCGTCTTCCAGTTCCCAATGCACAACAGAAGCTTCGTCGCACCAGAATTGCAACTTTGGCATTGCCAATTTATGTGCTTCTGTGTTTCTATAAGCTCGCATAGCTAATTCATCGTTCCATATACTCATAGTCCAGAACGTGAGTTTTGCTTCCATCAAAGTTTTTCCTTTAATAAATCCCTGCGCTTTTTGTATTTGATTAGATGATCGCATTGCATGCCACATAAATGGCAGCAACAAAAATGGTGAACGCAAACGAAGCCTGGTAATGGAAACAAATGACATGGTTACAATTACGTAAATTAAAAGTAGGAAAATAAAACTATTGCTATGCCGATTTCAGTTGGGCATTTAGTATTGAAAAGTTTGGTGATTATTTTCAAATTTTAATTTTCGTTGCCGTACATCTTTTCAAACCCATCCACTGTCAAACCCGAAAGCTTTATTTTTATTGAAATGAAAATGTTATGCCCCAATCTTATATAGCAGGTATTGGAATGTATGTTCCGGAAAATGTAATTACCAATAACGACCTCAAAAAATTTATGGATACCAGCGATGAATGGATACAGGAACGCACCGGAATAAAGGAACGAAGGTTTGCGAAACGCCTCGGTGAAACAACCACCACCATGGGCGCGGAGGCGGCGAAAATTGCGATAGAAAGAGCGGGTATTACCGCTGCCGATATTGACTTCATTGTATTTGCAACCATATCGCCCGACTATTATTTTCCGGGTTGCGGCGTACTGCTGCAAAGGGCAATGGGTATGAAGGAAATTGGTGCATTGGATGTACGCAACCAGTGCAGCGGTTTTATTTATGCGCTCAGCGTAGCCGATCAGTTTATTCGCGGAGGCATGTATAAAAACGTGTTGGTGGTTGGTGCCGAAAAGCATTCTTTTGGTTTAGACATGACCACCCGT
>JANPKD010000042.1:0-145350 GCA_031425835.1 Chitinophagales bacterium | reverse complement strand
TAGGTCCTTAAATAGAAAAACTCCGGCAGGTTATGAGCAACTAAGCCTGCCGGCGGCTTGCGCTTTTTGAAGTATTGATTTTACGATTCACTCAGGTATGAAGATTCTGAAAGCACCCAAATCAACACTTCAAAAAGCACTGTAATTATTTTTACGTAAAATGAAAAAACAAATACACAAAAACCAATTTGAAAACGGTCAACGTTTTTTAGGCATTGACACATTCTTACTTCCTACGTCGTACCTTTTACCTCTTACTTCCGTCACATACTCCTCGCCACAATCTCCGCCACATCAAGCACCTGTACATCGCCTTCTTTTTCTGCACCTTTTACGCCATCTGTTAGCATGGTGTTGCAAAATGGGCAGGCCGCTGCAATTATTTGCGAGCCCGTTCCGATGGCTTCTTCGGCTCTTTCCCAATTCACCCTTTTGTTTCCCCTCTCTTCTTCTTTAAACATTTGTGCACCACCAGCCCCGCAACACAAGCCATTTTTTCCACAACGTTTCATTTCAACCAGCTCGGCATCAAGGGCTTCCAAAACTTTTCTGGGAGCCTCGTAAATATCATTTGCGCGGCCCAAATAACAACTGTCGTGGTACGTAATCTTTTTTCCTTTAAAGGTCCCGCCATCACTCAGTTTTATTTTTCCTTCATCAATTAAGCCCTGTAAAAATGTTGTATGATGCACCACCTCGTAATTGCCACCCAACACAGGGTACTCGTTTTTAAAAACGTTGAAGCAGTGCGGGCAGGTGGTTACAATTTTTTTGATATTGTAATTGTTGAGCACCTGAATATTTTGGTAGGCCATCATCTGGAATAAAAATTCATTGCCTGCCCTGCGTGCCGGATCGCCGGTGCACATTTCTTCTTTGCCCAAAATGGCAAAACTGATGTTGACCTTATTTAAAATGGTGGCAAAAGCTTTTGTAATTTTTTGTGCCCTTTGGTCAAAGCTTCCGGCGCAGCCAACCCAAAATAAAATTTCCGGTGTTTCGCCACTTGCTAAAAAATCGGCCATGGTGCGTACCTGCATATTGTGTGTTTTCTTCGGCCCAAAAATAAGGCTTGGCGTCCGTATAGATATTCCATATCTCCGTAGATATGGAATATCTGAGCAGACGCGGAATATCTTTTTAAATCAGTCTTATTTTTGGCACAATTGTATGAAACAAAAATTGCTGAATGAAAAATGGATTAATTGGGAGCTGTGGCCTTTTTGGTTGAAGTACGCACCCATCATGCCGGTTTGGATTTGGTACTGCCTTCGGGCAAAGTCGCTTTGGTTTTTTACACCCTCTAATCCAACAATAACATTTGGTGGTTTTGAGGGAGAAGGTAAAAAAGAAATGTATGAGTTACTGCCAGTACATACCTATCCCAAAACGGTTTTTATTCAACCACAATTAACGTTTGAGCATGTAGTACAGTTGGCCAGTCAAAATAATTTTCAATATCCTTTTATAGTAAAACCCGATGTGGGTATGAAGGGGCTGTTGTTCAGAAAAATTGACAACGAAGAAGAACTGAAAACCTACCACCGACAAATTTCAATTGAGTACATGCTGCAGGATTTGGTTTCGTACCCGTTGGAGGTGAGTGTTTTTTATTATCGCCATCCTGCAAAACCAACAGGTGTTATCACCGGCTTTATTCAAAAAGACCTGATGGAAGTAATGGGTGATGGTCGTAAAACGTTACTTGAGTTAATGCAGGCACATCCCCTGGCAAAACACCGCCTCCTTGAAATGCAGACAAAGTACCAGGAGCACGTGCAGACAATTATCCCGGCAAACGAGCGCTTTGTTCTAACCTATGCAGCAAATCTCAGTCGCGGCGCAAAATTTACCAACCTAAATCAGTTAATCGACGACCAGTTACTTGCCGTTTTTGATGGCCTTAGTAAGCCCGCACAATTTTATTATGGCCGTTACGACATCAAGTGCAACTCAATTGAAGATTTGAAAAGCGGCAAAAATTTTTCAATCCTCGAATACAATGGCAGCGGTGCCGAGCCCAATCACGTTTACCATTCTGGCTACACCTGGTTTGCAGCACTTCGTGAATTTTTAAAACATTGGAAAGTGTTGTATCAAATTTCGGCATACAACAATGCACAGGGAATAAAGTACTGGCCGTATAAAAAGGGGCTTTTGTTTCTGCGCCAGGCTAAACAACATTTGGCCTTACTTGAAAAATTAGACAACGACATACCCGTATAGTCGCTTTGTAAAAAGATTATTTTCGGCACCACAAGTTTTTTCATGAAAGTTTTGCTCCGCGTTTTTGTTACCGGCTTGTTCATTTCGTTTCTGGGCACCTTGCCGCTGGGTACTTTAAATATCGCAGCAATGCAAATTGGCATAAACAGCGGCGTGGCGGCAGCGCTTTTGTTTGCGGCAGGAGCGTTGGTGGCCGAAGTAATTTATGTACGTATTTCATTGGTGGCAATGGACTGGGTGCGCCGGCAGCAAACCATATTAAAAATGCTGGAGTGGTTAACGCTGCTGATTGTAACCGCACTAGCCGCCTCAAGTTTTTACACCGCAATCCATCCGGGTGTGCACCAAAATCCAATTTTAAATAATTCGCTTCACCCTTTTCTATTGGGGTTGCTGATGAGTGCCATCAACCCCGTGCAAATCCCGTTTTGGTTTGGCTGGAGTACAGTGTTGTTCACTAAAAAAATACTGCTGCCACAAAACAATTTCTACAACATTTATATTATCGGCATAGGCATTGGCACATTGCTGGGTAACTGCGTTTTTATTTTTGGGGGTAAACTTATTGCCGACCGCATAACCAACAACCAAAATATTTTGAACTGGGTGATAGGTAGCATATTTGCGCTCACTGCATTACTACAGTTAATTAAAATGCTGCGCAAAAAAAATGTGCAACACCAGTTAGCACACCCCGAAGAATTAGAAAAAAAGTTTGAAGAACAGTTAGACGAAATGGAGAACAATTGATTTGCGCTATCCCAGTTTGGCGAGTCAGGAATTCTTTAGTCAACCACAAACAAAACGCAACCATTTTTCGTTGCTGTGCGGTGGGCTTCACAATCATCCCCAACAACATAGGTTTCGCCGGTTTTTAACGGCATAATCCTGCCATCATTTAACTCTGTTTGCATGTCGCCTTCAAGGCAGTGAATAATGTGTCCTTTTTTACACCAGTGGTCGGCTTTGTAACCTGGTGAATAAGTTAGTTTCCGCACACGTATATTTCCAACATTCATCACCTGCCAATGAGCGGTGCCTGTTTCACCTTTGTGTTCTTCTTTTGCAATGCTTGCCCAGGCAATTATTTCAAACGGAAATTGTGGTATTTGCATGCTTAAGAATTGATTACGTTTTTTAAATCCACGTTCCTGTTTCTTAAATCAATACCGCCTTCTAAAATCGATTTTAAATTGGTTAGATAAAACAACCAGCCCTGCATGCAGCCCAAATGAAATTTGGTAATTGATTCTTCATCAGTGGGTATTTCGGTTTGTTGCAAGGTGACCATCGAAATATCTTCTTCCGTTGAAATGCGGATGGAAACATTGCCAGCCTTGCCAAAACTAAATGCGAAAAAATCTTTGAGATTGGTATCTAAAATTTTGCCCTGTTCAACAACTTCATCATCCCAGCCAAACCATCTCCAGTTGTACTCATCACCTGTGTTTACCGTTTCAGCGTCACCTAAATTTTTTCCTTGCCGGGTAAAAACTGATTCTCTTAAAAACCACGATTCTATGCCCTGTCTTGTGGTAAATGCTAAAAAAATTTTTTCTGTCGCTGCCTGAACAGGTACCCGCAGCACGAAATTGCTCCAGTTATATGCCTGCATAAATTTTGTTTTACTAAAATTACTACAAGCAGTAAAGCTGCAGGTATTATTACGGGAGGGGTTGAAAGAGGGGTTTGGCGGCCTTACGTTTTATTGAGTTTGTAAACAATAATCATCAGGCAAATAAGAAAGAATAAGCCGCCGTCAATCGCCTCCCGCTTGTTGAGCTTGGGCAAAGGGGCAACTGTAATTATTTTTTTAAGGAGGTTCATAGGGATTTTGCAGTTAATTGACGTGCAAGATAAGTTTGGCCAAAATAAAATGCAAAGTAAGTATCACAAATTGGAGGCCTGATTATACTTAGTAATTTCACCCCTAAAGCGGCTCTTTTGCTTCGAATAAAATCTTGAAAAATACCCTTGGTGGTTTTTGTGTTCGTCAGCCACCCGCATTCATTTCTTCGGCCCATTTGTCCCTGTCGTCAGGTGAAAATTTCCACGGTGCAAAATTGTTTTCAATGTTGCTGTACATACCGTTCCATTCCGTGGGCTGATTACTTTCTTCCAATGCCAGGTATCTTTTTAACTGGTTAATAATACTCAGTGGATGAATAAGCACCGGACAAACCTGAACACAGGCCTGGCAGCTTGTGCAGGCCCATAATTCTTCGGGGGTAATAAAATTGTGCAACAAAGTTTTACCGTCATCGGCAAAGCTTCCGTTTTTATCAATGTTGTAGCCCACTTCCTCAAGGCGGTCGCGGGTGTCCATCATTATTTTTCGGGGCGACAATTTTTTACCCGTTTGGTTCGCAGGGCAGGCTTCAGTACATCTTCCACACTCGGTACAGGCGTAGGCATCCATCAAATTTTTCCAACTCAAATCCTGTACATCTTTAGCGCCAAATTTTTTGTGTTCACTTGTCGCATCTGCAGAAACGGTTTCCGGCTGCATGGCATACAAAACCTCCTGTTGAATTTCGGGCATGTTCTGCATCACACCCTGCGCATCTACCCGTGCAAAATAAGTGTTCGGAAAAGCAAGAATTACATGCAGGTGTTTTGAATACGGCAGGTAATTTAAAAAAACAAAAATGCCCGCAATGTGCAGCCACCAGGCGGTGCGTTCAATACCAACCAATGCTGTTGTACTAAAATTTTGAAACATTGGTGTAATAAAGCCCGATATAAAAAAGTTGCCGGTCTGCACCTCACCGTAATGGCCATGGCCGCGCAATTGTAAACCTCTATCGGCTGCGTTCATTGTAAGGAATAAAGTCATCAGCACAATTTCAAAAACCAGTATGTAGTTGGCATCGCTGCGTGGCCAGCCCGATAGTTCGCCCATGTTCAGGCGGGGCACTTTGGTAATGTTTCGTCTGATCAAAAAAATAACGCAGGCGGCTAAAACCAAAAATGCCAATACTTCAAAAAAGTTGATAACAAAGCCGTAAAAACTGCCGAGGTAAGGAGCAAAGAGACGATGTGTTCCTAAAATTCCATCAAGAATAATTTCAAGAATTTCGATGTTGATAATGATGAAACCGGCATAAACGGCAAAGTGCAAAAGAGCAACAAAAGGTTTGTCGAACATGCGCTTTTGACCAAAGGCCATAAACAACAAGTTTTTCCAACGTTGCGGGCTGGGTTCTATTTTTTCATCTCTACCCAAATGAATATTACGCGAAATAAATTTTGCTTTTTTTACAAAAAGAAAGATAGCCGCACCTACTAAAACAATGAATAAAATTTGTTGCACTAACTGCATATAGATTTGTTGTTGTAACCTTTGTAAAAATAGTAGCAAAAATGGAACCCGCGGCACAAACAAAAAATTGCGTTCTTGACGAAGTCTCGATACAAAGAAAATTGCGTCGGCTGGCACTGCAGGTTGCGGAAATGAATGCTGAAGAGTCTGAACTAATTGTCGCCGGCATCAGTGGCAATGGCGAAGTGCTTGCAAAATGTTTGCTTGAAGAATTAGAAAAAATCGGTTCACTCGCTACCAGCTACACCCAAATACAGCTCGATAAAAAAGAACCTGCTGAGGTATTGCTTAGTCCATCTACCAATTTTAATAACAAAGTTGTATTGGTGGTTGATGATGTGGCCAACACCGGCAAAACCATGCTGTATGCGCTCAAACCTTTTTTAAATAACTCGCCTAAAAAAATTCAGACACTGGTGTTAGTAGAGCGTAGCCATAAGCTATTCCCGGTGCAAACCGATTATGCGGGGCTTTCCATTGCAACCACGCTGCAGGAGCATATCACTGTAAAAACAGACGGGAAAAAAATTTTGGGAGCCTGGTTGCATTGACGGGGCGAGTGGTGAGTGGTGAATTGTGAGTGGTGAGTACTTGCCCGCGGAAGGCAGGCATTAAACAATCTTAACCCGCAATCACGGCGCTTTGCGCGGGCCAAGGGGTAATGGCAAATTATAAATGGCCAAATCTCAAAAACAAGAAGCGATTTAAACTTGCAGTTATACACTCCTTCAAGGTATTCACAACATACCACTCACCATTCACCATTTAAAATACCAGTGCCCTCAAACCAAACTTTCCCTGCGAAAATTGCAAAGCAGGTGCCGGAATCTTTAAAACATTAGCAACCGAAAACAACGATTTTAAGAATGCGCTTTTGGTTTTTATTTTAGTGAAATCAATATCCGGCGATAAGTACCACTGCCGGTATCGAGGTATATCTTTTCTATCAAAAATGATTGCGCCGTTTTTATCTGTCGCTACATTTTCGTATCCGCCAAACATACCTTCGGCACCGTAACCAACTGCTATGTTCAACCATTCGGGCAGTTTACTTTTCGGCAAAAAAGATTTGATGTTGGCACTCAACCAATAGGTTTGCGCATTGTAGTCTTTTAAAATTCTTTGTGGCAGGTTTTTTCCAAACAACGATTTTGATCTTGCCTCCAGAATAGCATCATCGTACGATTTAAAATGGGTTGAAAATTTGAGGCTTATTTTCTGTTTTTCCCAACCCAGTTCCTGTCCGGCAAATAACAAGGCACCAAATAAATTGGTACCACCGTCGGCCCAACTCCAGCCCCATTGTGCCGAGCGGCCATCCAGGTATTCAATAGTAAACAGGTACAAAAGCGAACTGCCCGTGCCCAATAACACAGAGTTGTTTTTATTTACACCTGCCCATCGCCACAAATTAGTGCTAAGCCGGCTGGCATGGTAAGCCGTCCAGGCATGTCCCATTTTGTCCATTTGCATCCATTCGCCGGAATCATTAAAAGTGTGAAATGATCTACGTGGATAATCTTTATACCAGGCTTCATTTAAAAAAAACACCGAGCCGCCGTAAGCCGCAATGCTACTACCTGCGGCCAGCCATTTTCTATTATTGTAGTTGAATTTTAGCTGTTGCTCTGCGGTATCTTTCTGTGCAACAGGAAAATCATTTTGCGCAATAGCCAGCAAGGGAGTAAAAAACAAAAAACTGGTTATCCATTTTCTCACCGTTCAAATGTACGTACACTTAACTTCGCATGGATTTGAAAAGCAACGCAAACTTTTAAACTAAACCAAAATGAGTTCAGTAATCCAGGAGAGCATTAATAAATGGTTAACCGGTGCTTACGATGAAGAGGTGAAGAACGAAATAAAACAAATGCAAAGAGACAATCCCGATGATGTTGCTGATGCATTTTACCGCAGTTTGGAATTTGGCACAGGTGGTTTGCGTGGGCTTATGGGCATTGGTACCAACAGGATGAATAAATACACCGTTGGCATGGCCACACAGGGTTATGCAAATTATTTGAACGATAGTTTTGATGGCGAAGTAAAAGTTGCCATTGCACACGACAGCCGTAACAACAGTCGCTTTTTTGCAGAAACGGCGGCGCATGTTTTTGCAGCCAATGGCATTAAAGTTTTTTTATTTGAAGCGCTGCGCCCCACGCCGGAACTATCATTTACTATTCGGCATTTGGGTTGCCAGGGTGGGGTGGTGGTTACCGCATCGCATAACCCCAAAGAGTACAACGGGTACAAAGCTTATTGGGATGATGGCGGGCAGTTGGTGCCGCCGCACGATAAAAATGTAATAAAAGAAGTAGAAAAGATACTTGACCTGCACGAAGTAAAATGGAGTGGGGGCGATAACAATATTGTGCTTGTGGGGCAGGAGCTGGATGAGGCTTACATAAAAAGCGTAAAGGAATTAAGTGTATACCCCGAGGTGATACAGCGGCAGAAAGATTTAAAAATTGTTTACACACCCATTCATGGAACGGGTATAAAATTAGTGCCACAGGTATTGGAAGCATTTGGGTTTGAGAACGTACATATTGTAGAAGCACAGGCCACACCCGATGGAAATTTTCCAACAGTAGTTTATCCCAATCCCGAGGAAAGTGAGGCAATGAGCATTGGCTTAAAAGAAGCGGCCCACCTTGATGCGGATATTTTATTGGGCACCGACCCTGATGCCGACCGTGTTGGCATTGGCGTAAAAGACAACAAAGGAAATTGGGTGTTGATGAATGGCAACCAAACCGCGGTGCTGGCATTTAATTACATGATTGAAAGCCGGCGGGAAAAGGGATTGGCCCAACCGAACGACATGGTGATAAAAACCATTGTTACCACCGAAATGATTGATGCTATTGCCAAAGCAAATAACGTTACCTGCTATAGTGTGCTCACCGGGTTTAAATGGATAGCAGAGTTGATAAAAGAAAAAGAGGGAAAAGAAAATTATGTAGTGGGAGGTGAGGAAAGTTATGGCTTGATGATTGGGTCGAAAATCAGGGATAAGGACGCCGTATCGGCGGTGGCGCTTTTGTGCGAAATGGCAGCGTATGAAAAAGATAAAGGCCGAACGCTCTTTGAAAAACTACTGCAACTTTATCGGCAATACGGTTATTACAAGGAAGACCTCATTTCTATTACAAAAAAGGGCATGAACGGGCAGCAGGAAATTGCTGAAATGATGGAAGAGTTTCGTGCACAGCCACCAAAGGAATTAGGCGGATCAAAAGTTGTGCAACTGCTGGACTATGAAAAAAGAGTGGCGACCGATTTGTTGACTGGTGCGACAAAAGATATTGCTTTACCAAAATCGAACGTGCTGCAGTTTTTATTGGAAGATGGAAGCAAGATCAGTGCAAGGCCGTCTGGTACCGAGCCTAAAATAAAATTTTATTTCAGTGTAAATATGCCCCTGAACTCCATTGACGAGTTTGAAACAACTCAGCAGAGAGCACAGGAAAAAATAAAAACTATTATCGAGGACATGAAGCTTTCCTGATGAAGGGCAGGTAAGCACAAACCTGTAATGCCTGCGAATGAATTCGTGTAATGCCTGCAAGAAAATTGCTGTAATTCCCAAAACAGAAAAGTGCCCTGGTTGGGAGCACTTCTTCTTTTTAGGCGGATGGACTTAATTATTTACAATTCGGTCAAAAGCAGTTAGGAGCACAAAGAAAGCCTTCCATATTTTTTATGCCCTCACACTTCGCTCAATCAGTTTATTTAGGCGTTCAGTGAACCTTAGTTGTAATTGAGTTTCAACCTCGGAAAAAGTTTTGGTACCCGAGCCTGGTACAATTTGTAATCGTCGCCAAACAGGTCAATCAATTTTTCTTCTTCCCATTTTATTGCATAAATAGTATAGCCTGTTATAATGGTGTTGGCAATAGCAAGGGTTAACAACTGCGTCATCAAAAACACACCCCAAATGGCGGCGAATGTACCCAGGTAAAGTGGATGACGCATGTAGCGGTGAACACCAGTAATAATTAACTGCTGCCCGGCATCGCTTTTAAATAAACTGCGCAAGCCGCTCAGGTTTACAAAATATTTTTTAATGCAAACCGCCATCAGCAAACCACCACCAATTGCCAGGGCCAACCCTGTATAAAACACCAGGGTGTTGACGGCAAAAACTAAAATCGTATGCAGTTTTACCTGGTAAAGAACAATTGCCACTAAACTCACAAATGCAAATGCAACATAACTGATGCGGTAGTATTGAAACTTTTTAGGAAAGGCATTTTGTATTTTTTGTTTCACCCGTACACTTGCCAGCAGGCTGTGTAAAACACAATACGCAACCCAAAAAAACGCAAGCATCAAATGTGTAAACAACATGCTTAAAAATAGCACAAAGCATTTTTACGAAAAGCCAGGTTTCAAAAATTATATTTGCCGCATGAGACTAACCGAAGACAGCTATCGCCACAAAGGATTGCGCAAAAAATTGGTTGATGTGGTGCGGGGGAAAGGAATAACAAATGAAAAAGTACTGGCTGCTATTGAAAAAATTCCGCGGCATTTTTTTCTCGATTCGGCTTTCGATGAAGTAGCTTATGAAGACAAAGCATTTCCTATCGCGGAGGGCCAAACTATATCGCAACCCTACACCGTTGCTTACCAAACACAGTTGCTGGAACTAAAACCATTTATGAAGGTGTTGGAGATTGGTACCGGCAGTGCGTACCAGGCAACCGTGTTGGCCGAAATGGGTGTGCAGGTATTTACGATAGAGCGGCAAAAAAAACTCTTTGACAACAACAAAAAATTTGAGCATCTTAAAAAATATCCGGGTATAAAATTTTTTTATGGCGATGGCTATGAGGGCCTGCCAACCTATGCACCATTTGACCGCGTATTGATTACCGCAGCTGCACCGGAAATACCACAAAAATTAATAGCCCAATTAAAAACCGGTGGTATGATGGTAATACCGGTGGGCAGCGGCGATGTGCAGGTGATGAAAAGATTGATAAAACTGGCCGATGGCACCGTTGAGGAAAATGTATTTGATCGTTTTTCTTTTGTGCCGATGTTGGGGGGGAAGAATGATTAAGGAATAAATAGTTGTTCACTCATCATCCACTTTACTTATCAGGTCACAGGCATTGCTTTATTCAATAAAATTTCTTCCAGGTTTAAAAACCGTTTTGTTTGATTCTCTTCTTCGAAATACCAGGTGGTTAATCGTTTTCCGAATTTCATTTCGTTGGTTAAGCCAATTACCTCGCCTTGGTCAATGATGGTAAAGTCGTTTACTTCATTTAGTTCATCAACCAGAATCATGGGTATCACATCATAGTCCCGTTGTTTTCTAATCATTGCTTTCGCCTCCTCGGTAATGTCTTCTTCTGCATGAAAAATAAAAATCCTGGTTGTTTTACACTGCTTGTTGTTTTTATGCGCTTCTAAAAGCTTTTTTCCAAAATCACTTTTCCAGGCATCGAAATAATCCATGATGCAGGTAGAAAAAACCGACTGGTTTGCACTCCTGTAAAGTTTAATCAGGAAGTTATCATTTTCACTGCCCTGAATTTTTACACTCGAACGTGTCCAGTTTTTTACCTCGCTCAAAAACTCACTAAAATCAATTGAAATGGCTTCCTGGAAAAGTGAACTTTTACTTGTTTTCAAATGTTTCAATTCATTTATCAGGTCAAGCGTTTGTTTGCGTATCGACTCCACCTGTATGGCCTCATTCAAAAACTTGTCTACGCCAACTATAGGCTGGTCGGGGTAGGTTACCACAATTGGCACGGGCAATTCTTCTTTACCTTTTTCCGGTTTGCTTCCAATTTTAGGTGGCCAGAAACTTACTTCTCTGCCGGTTATAATGGCAATGGCCAGCAGGGCAATAAAAACGATGAGCACAACAATGATGATCCAAACCGGAACTTTGGTAAAGTCAATTTGCAGCAAATGCATGACAGTTAGTTTAAGGTAAAAAGTTTTAGTAGATAGAGGAGCGGGTATTTTGCACAGGCCGGGTTACTAAAGATAAAGCGGGTAAGTGTAAATGTGTAGGTGCAAAGATTGAAATTTTTTGTACCGGAAAAATGGGCCTAGGGGTTAAATCTTATGCTGTAATTCCAATAAAATATTTGAGTACATTCATCCGCTATGGATGATTTGAAAAACGCAGGCTTCGACATGTTTCCGTTCTTCGAGATGACACCTGATTTGGTGTGCATTGCAAATAAGGCCGGCTATTTTAAAAAAGTAAATCCTGCCGTCCTTGAAAAATTGGGATATACCGAGGAAGAATTATTTGCCACACCCATCGCCTCATTCATTCACCCCGAAGACAAAGCTTTAACCGCCAGCACCCGTGCCGAATTACTCAACGGAAAGGCACTCATCAACTTTCAAAACCGGTACCGCACCAAAAGCGGAAATTTCATTTGGCTGCAGTGGACCTCCATTTATTTTGCCGAGAAAGAAGTGGTTTTTGCTATTGCAAAAGAGGTCACTGAAAAAAAAATAATAGAAAAGGAAGTTGAAGAAAAGTATAAGAAATTCAAAAGTCTGGCTACTCATTTTAAGGAGCATTTAGAAAAAGACAAAAAATACATTGCCATTGAATTGCATGAAGAGTTGGCGCAATTGGCATCTGTTGCCAAGCTCGATATTGCCTGGGTGAACGATAACGAAACCGGGTTGACGGCAGCTGCAAAAAGCAGGCTCGAACATGCTTTGGCTGTTACCAATGTGCTGGTTAATACCATGCGCAAAATTTCATTTTCCATTAGCCCCAATATGTTGGATGACCTTGGGTTGCACGATACCATTGAGTGGCTGTGCAAGGATTTCTCCATTTTAAATGGC
This sequence comes from Chitinophagales bacterium, assembly GCA_031425835.1. Classification (GTDB taxonomy): domain Bacteria; phylum Bacteroidota; class Bacteroidia; order Chitinophagales; family Chitinophagaceae; genus Flavisolibacter. Next base: position 132,959 of record JANPKD010000042.1, on the reverse strand, counting down.
ATTAACTGTGTGTTCGAAAACAATTATGATGAGGCACATTTATCAAAAGAAACCAAACTCGATTTTTTTCGCATTTGCCAGGAAGCACTTAGCAATGTGCTGACACATGCACAGGCCAGCAACGTAAAAATATCTATTGATGGTGTTGATGATGAAGTTCGGCTTTGTATAGCTGATGATGGGAAGGGCTTTGAAATAAATGAGCAAAAGTACAAGTGGGGGTTAACAACTATACGGGAGCGGGTGGCTTCAATAAATGGACGATTAAGCATTGAAAGCGAAATTGGAAAAGGGACGACGATTTGTGTTATGGTGAGGCAGGAGTTGGCGGATATAAATTAAAGAGGGTTGCGGCCGCAATTGTTGTAGTCGGGGTGATGAGCCATTTTTTTTGAGTGACGAAAGGGTGGGGTAGTTGCGTACACGGCTGCACTATTCATACCAACCAATGTAAATTATGGCTCGCTCCTGCCAATAAATCGTTCTTTACCTAACAAACAATTGATGGCTCTTTTAATGTTCTTGTCTAACGCTTCTTCGGTTTTTAAACGCACCAGGTATTTCACCATTTCTAATTTTCTCGACGGTGGCAACCGCTGAAAAATGGTTTTGGCTTCTCTGTTTTGAGCTAGTGCTTTTACAAATTTTTCCGGCGGTGAAACTTCTCTACTGTCGGCGTCGAACCGCACGGTGAGTTCAACCGTTTCTCGCAAGTGTTTTGGAGAATCTTTGAGCATGGTTGTGTTGATATAAAGTCGCCATGCTCCACTGTACTTTACCAAGGTTTCCCTGTAAGGTTTGTTATTGATTGTTCCGGTTATGGGAATGTGCCCTTTGTCCTTTCCTGCTTGTTTGAAAATTTGTTACAGTATTTTAACTGGTACAAAAACAAATGGGTTTACGCCGATGATTTGTGTGGGAGCCTTGAAATTCAACATTGGGGTTTTATGTATCGCTGTGTGCTCGGTTAATGATGTGCTGTGGATATTAAGTGAAGGAACTGTAGGATTATTTATCAGTATTGATGCAACAGACCTTTGTCTTTTAAGGTATCCAAAAAAGCTTTGCTGTTTGTGTTTACTGCAGGGTGAATTATTGTCTGATTGATTACATAGATAAAAGGCCCCGGCCTGTTACTCCAGCCTTTCCCAAATGGCCGTGGTTCATAGTTTGCAAACCAAGCTTTCAGTACTATCGTTTTATCTTTTACCTCCATTATTTGTAAGTCCACGCAAGGATAGATTTTATCAGGGGCAATAAAAACTACTGAAGTTATGGCACTGATGATTTCTCGTCTCTCTGTTACAACAGGGGAATCCTTTATGAGCCATTGAAATTCTCTTTCATTCAAGTCAATTCTTTTTGTGTATATTTCTGCGAAGAGAAATATTTCATCGAGGGTTTTGTCAACGAATTTCTCGAAATCAGGTTTTGTCATTTTGTGATTGCAGCTACTGCCTTGTTCTCGCTAAAATACGCTAGGTAAGCACAGCCACCATTGCTTTTAGGGTGCTAAATTTTAAATTGTCAAAATAAGTCAACGCGGCGTTTGCGGTCAGTAGGGCAGCTGTATGGCCCAACCGCTTGCTGTAAATCTGTTAAATTGAAATAGTGTTATTAAAAGCCATTGTTTTTCACTCGATGAAATTTAGTTCCAGTGAAGATGTGCGGCTGGTCTAACTGATACAACGTGTCGCCTCTTAGCTTGTGAGACAATCGATCAAAGTAAACATTTGACGTGTCGGGCCATTTTATGGAAACGGTTCTATTACCTATCCAGTCGGCCAGTTTCAACTCATACTGTCCTCTTGATGTTTTTCTCATGATAGTTTTGGGATTTGGAGGAGTCGTTTGAACTGAAATCGAAATTGGCTCAATCTGCTTTTTAAATTTGTCAAAACTTGTTAGTATCAATTCGCCATCCTCCATCGTCCACGAACCCTCAGAGTATCCATGCCCAGTGCAGCCCTGATCGTGAAATTTGAAAAACCCCTTGTCACTAATTATCAATTCGCTGCTGTAAAACGGGAAGCTATATATCCAGGTGCCCGCTATCGAAGTATAAGAGTGCGTGAAATGATTTGAATATGATGTTGGATATGGTTGCACCTTTTCCTCAACACACGAAAACACATGCACAATTATGCAAGTGTAAAAGGCTATCATTCTAACCTGCCTCATAGCATGACCTCCATCCTTTTTTATAAAGCAACTAAAATACACAACAATCTCCGCAACATTTTTGTTCCACTTATTCTCGGAAAACTACCAACCAAAAAAACCACAAACATTTTTTCTATCTTCCCGCCTCTATTTACTGCTTATGCGCATCATACCATTTGTTATTGGCCTCGTAATTACTGCAACTCTTATTTTTCTGTTAGATAATCGTTGGGGCAGCACACCTGCAATGGGCCGCTTTCTTAGTCCGCAACAGGGCTTTTGGCAAAACGCCGAACCCGCCAGTGCAAACAACAACGAACAACTTTCTATGCCGGGTTTAAAAGGCAAGGTTGATGTGTATATGGACGACCGCTTAGTGCCACACGTGTTTGCTCAAAATGATGAAGACATTTATTTTGTTCAGGGTTACCTGCACGCAAAATATCGCCTTTGGCAAATGGAGTTCCAGGTGCTTGCAGCTGCCGGCCGTGTTTCCGAAAAAATGGGTAACGATCCGCGTTTTCTTCGCTACGATCGGGAGCAAAGAAGACTGGGTATGGTATGGGCTGCCGAAAATGCATTGAAAGAAGTTGAGGCCAATGCCCAAACAAAATCGGCAGGTGATGCATACACTGCGGGTGTAAATGCCTACATCAACACTGTTACAAAAAGTACCCTGCCACTTGAGTACAAATTATTAGGTTATGCACCAGAACCATGGAGTAATTTTAAATCGGCCCTGTTTTTAAAAATGATGAGTAAAACATTAGCGGGTTACGATCGTGACCTGGAGTTTACAAATGAACGCACAGTGTTCCCCGACTCCATCATGCAAATGCTCTACCCGCAGGTGCCCGATTCATTGGTGCCGATCATCCCAAAAGGCACTGCGTTTGCGCCACCTGGTATTGTGCCGGTAAAACCTGCTACAGCCGATTCGGTTTATTTCGGCATTGAAACAAAACCAACACCAGCAGTTGAAAAATACAAACCCAATAGAAAAAATGGCAGCAATAACTGGGTGGTTGGCGGCGCAAAAACTGCCAGCGGTTCGCCCATACTTTGCAACGATCCACATCTCGAATTATCGCTGCCTTCCATTTGGTACGAAATGCAATTAACCACACCTACCATGAGTGTATATGGTGCCACATTCCCCGGTACCAATTCGGTGATCATTGGCTTTAATGAAAACGTTGCTTTCGGTTTTACCAATGCCCAACGCGATGTGAAGGACTATTACGCCATTCGTTTTAAAGATGCCTCTAAAAAAGAGTACTGGTTCGACAGTGCATGGAAAGAAACACAGTTGAGAATTGACACCATTAAAATAAAAGGTGCCGCTGATTTTTACGACACGGTTGCCTACACGGTTTTTGGCCCTGTTATGTACGATGAAAGTTTTACCAGCGAAGGATTGAACGGAAAGGGAGTTGCTTTGCGGTGGACGGCACACGATGCATCGAACGAAGGATTAATGTGGCTGCAGTTAAATCGTGCAAAAACATACCAGGATTATGAGGCGGCAATAAAAGATTTTTCAACACCGGGACAAAACATGGTTTTTGCGTCGGCCACCGGTGATATTGCTTTGTGGCAACAGGCAAAATTTCCGGCGCGGTGGCAGGGGCAGGGTAAGTACATCATGCCCGGCGAAGACTCATCGTACATGTGGCAGGGCTTTATTCCGCAGGCCGAGAATCCGCATGTAATCAACCCGGCCAGTGGCTTTATACAAAGTGCCAATCAACGCCCGGTCGATTCTACGTATCCATATTTTATTCCCGGCAATTATATCAACGCAAGAGGCATTGCGGTTGACCGTAATCTTTCGCAAATGCAAAACATCACTCCGCAGGATATGATGCAGCTGCAACAAAACGTTTACTCACCTTTTGCTGCAGGCGCCGTGCCGTTACTTTTAAAATATGTACAAACATCAGGGCTTAGCCGCAGCGAAGAAAACTACGTAAACCTTTTACGCAAATGGAATTTTAACTGCGATGCAACGGCTGTGGCGCCAACCGTTTACCAAACCTGGTGGGATAGTTTGGAGACCGTAATATGGAAAGATGAACTAGCTACAGTAAAACAAAAAACCGTGTTGCCCGATGAACAAACCTTGCTTGAAATATTGTTAAAAGACTCGGCCATGCTTTTTGTTGATGATGTAACTACCACTGAAAAAGAAACCATTCAGCAACAGGTTACAAAAGCATTGCACCTGGCGGCAAAATATTTAGATGACGAAGAGAGTAAAACCGGGCTTGCATGGGCCAAACATAAAAATCCTGGCGTACTGCATTTGCTGAAAGATGCGTTGCTTCCGTTTGGCCGGCAGGGTTTACAAGTGGGCGGCTGGAGCAATACAATAAATGCCATTACCACTACGCACGGGCCAAGCTGGCGAATGGTTGTTGAGCTATCATCGCCGGTAAAAGCCTTTGGTATTTATCCCGGTGGGCAGGCCGGTAACCCAGGCAGCAAGTACTACGATAATTTTATTAACGACTGGGCCACCGGAAAATATTATGAGCTGTGGTTGATGAAAGAAACCGAAACCACCGATAAACGAATCATTGCAAAAATTACTTTTACTAACTCCTGATACAAACACCATGAAATTTTTATTAGCCACTTTGTTAACCGCGGCCTTTGCTTTTTTAGCCGGCATGTTTTTACCGTGGTGGAGTATTGCCATTGTTGCATTTTTGGTTGCCCTGTTAATGAAACAAAATATTGGTGCAGGATTTTTGGCTGGCTTTGCGGGCATCTTTATTATGTGGGCTTTGTATGCCACCGTTATAGATGTAAAGAATGATAATTTTCTCTCGCACCAAATAGCAAAACTTTTGCCGCTCGGTGGTTCCTCCATTTTACTTGTTTTTGTAACTGCATTAGTTGGTGGCCTTGTTGGTGGTTTTGCTGCAATGACGGGCAGTGCCTTGCATAAAGAAAAACGCCGGCGGCGATAGTTCCGGTTTCCAAAAATTATTTTTCTTTTGGACTTTATTTTTCCAAAAAATCTTTTCTTCCACGGGTCTATTTATCGGAGTCGTGGTTAAACTAACCCCCCTCCCCATCTTCGATGGAGAGGCCCGCCCGTGCCGGTACGGACGGGGGTTAGGGGTGAGGTCCTTATTTTCGCTGCTCACTCCACCAATTATGAGACAAATTTTTTGCTGCGCTTTATTTTTCTTCTCAATTGTTCATGCACACGCCGGCATAGTTTCGGGTGTAGTATCCAATGAAAAAGGGCAACCGCTTTCCTTTGCTTCCATCATCGTCAAAGGAAGTTCGAAGGGCAATGTTGCCAATAGTTTCGGCAAATACTCCATCGAATTATCGCCCGGCAAATACACCATCATTTGCCAGCACATTGGTTATAAATCTCAGGAAAAAGAACTGACCGTTACAGCAGAAAATGTAGTTGTGCATTTTCAACTTGTTATCCAGGAACTCAATATGCAGGAGGTAGTGATTAAGGTGGGAGAAGACCCCGCCCTGCAAATGATAAGAGAAACAATTAAGCGAAGAGATTTTTATAACAAGCAGGTTGACTCATTTTCGGTTGACGTTTATATCAAGGGATTAATGCGCTCCCGTGCCATGCCCGATAAAATTTTTGGGCAAAAAATTGATAAGGATGATATGCAAAACGGGGGTGTTGATTCGGCTGGCAAAGGCATTCTTTTTTTATCCGAGTCGCAAACAAAAGTTTCGTTTCAGCAGCCCAACAAAATTAAGTACGATGTTATTTCCTCAAGAGAAAGTGGTGGTGGTTATGGATTAAGTTTTCCTTTCTTTATCAATTTTTACACAAACAACGTTTCGGTTTTCGACAACAGGCTAAATCCGCGTGGATTTGTATCGCCGATTGCCGATGGTGCTCTGCATTTTTATAAGTACAAGTTCGAGGGCAATTTTTTTGAAGGCGATAAAATGATCAACCGCATCAGGGTTACACCGCGTCGCAAATTTGAACCCTTGTTTAATGGCTACATACAAATTGTTGATGGGGAGTGGCGCATACATAGCCTGGAGTTAACAACTACAAAAGACTACCAGCTGGAACTGATTGATACCATTAAAATAACCCAGCTACATGCCGCCATTACTGCTAATGTTTGGCGTACACAAAACCAGGTGTTGTATGTGGCGGCCAACTTTTTTGGCTTCGATATCACTGGTAATTTTCTCAACGTGTACACCAATTATAATCTCAACCCGGGCTTTGGTAAAAAAACATTTACCCGCACATTTATGACGTATGATACGGCCTTCAATAAACGCGACAGTAGTTACTGGAACGGCATGCGGCCCGTGGCGTTGGAGCCCGATGAGAAAAAAGATTTTATTGTGAAAGACAGCATGAGCAAGGCGTTCCGGGATTCGATGTACAGCCGGAGTAATATCGATTCGCTGCGTCGCAAACAAAAACCCATTGAGTTAAAACAGTTTTTTGTTGGCGGTGTGCGTCGTTCATTTTATTCGGCCAAAGCATTTTCTAACTATCAATTAAAACCGCTGCTGCCGCGGCTTGAATATAATACGGTGGAAGGATTGGCAATAAACGTAAACCAGGAGTTGAATGTGCGGCCACGAAAGGGAGCCCTGAATTATTTTCTGGAATGGCAGTCGCGGTATGGCATAAGCAACAAACATTTTAATTCGCACCTGTCGCTAACGCTTCGTTCTAAAAGGGATAGCTATCGCAACCGGTTTTTACAAATAGCCGGTGGTAAAAGGGTATCGCAATTCAACAGGGAAAATCCCATTCACCCAATGGTAAACACTTTTTACACCTTGCTAGAAAGGAGGAATTACATAAAGCTGTACGAAAATATTTTTGGCTCGGTAACTTATAACAACCGTTTTGAGAACGGTTTGCAATGGAACATTAGTGCTACTTACGAAAATAGGATTCCACTGAACAACACTACCGATTTTGCTTTTTTCAAAAAAGGCAAAACGTTGCTTCCCAATCATCCTTATGAGCTGGCTGCCGTTGCATTTGAAAAACACAAGGCTTTTGTTGCCGGTCTTACGCTTTCTTATCAACCCGGCCAGCGCTACATTCAGTTTCCACATACCAAGATGGCCGTGGGCTCTGACGCACCAACTTTTCAACTGAATTATACCAAGGGTCTTCGGTCTGTTTTTGGTTCGGTAGCCGATTTTGACAAGTGGCGTCTATCCATGTTTGATGAAATGAATTTTAAAATCGCCGGTGCTTTTCACTACCGGATTAGTGTAGGTGGCTTTTTACATTCGACTCGTGTCGACATACCCGACTTTCAGCATTTTAATGGTAACCAAACGCTCTTCAGCAGTCAGTACCTCAACTCTTTTCAACTGGCACCATACTACCGGTATAGCAACATTGAAAACCTGTATGCCGTGTTACATGCCGAGCACCATTTTAATGGACTGCTCACGAATAAAATACCACTGTTCAACCGTTTGAAATGGCATTTGGTTGGTGGCACAAATACCTTTTATGTAAACCGCAATAATTATTACGTGGAGGTTTTTGCCGGCATAGAAAATATCCTCAAAATTTTCAGGGTTGATTTTGTTACGGCGTACCAGTCGCAACCCGGGAATGTTTTTGGTGTACGCATTGGCATGGGTGGTATAATTGGTGGTGCGCTGCAGGCAAGTATTGGTCAATAAAATGTTTGCGGATAGTTTACTGCTTGTGTTTTGTGACGCGTTCAACAATCAATACTATTGCAATGCCCAACGTATATGCAACCATGTCAAGCCACTCGAACGAGTATCCAAAAGTGGTGTTGGCTAATTTTGAATCTTCGAGCCCAATAAATTTTACGAAGTTTAAAGACTGCAGCAACTCAATAAAAAAAGCAAAAAACAAAACAGCAATCGCCGTAGGCAAAACAGGCGTGTTTAAAAAACTTTTACAAAAGCAGTATATCAAAATTACTACCAGCAAATCTCCTGCGTATGGCCTTACAATGCGATCGTGAACAAAGACCGCAATCACAATTTCAAGCAACAATAGCACAATGGCCACTACAAAATAATTTTTGTTGAAGGTGAACATTTGGCAAAGATGCGGTTTCGAATTCCACTACTTCTTTTAAAAGCCGTTGCCTGGCTTCTTGTTCCACCATCAAACCATTTGTTTATTGAACCACATAGAACACAATAGCTACATAGGAAAGGCACACCTGGAAAAACAGTTCCGCTGGATTACAACCTGGTAAATTCCACCCGTCTATTCTGTGCCTTGCCTTCTTTTGTTTTGTTGTCGGCTACAGGTTTTGTTTCGCCGCTGCCATCGGTTTCAACTCTTGCTGCATCAATCGAAAATTCTTTTACTAAAAACTCTTTCACCGCGGCTGCTCTTTGCTTACTCAGTTGCATGTTGGCGGTATCATCGCCATCATTGCTGGTATGGCCCGTTACTTTAATTTTTACACTTGCATTATCGTTGAGTACCAAAGAAATTTCCTTTAGCACACCGTACGATTCGGGACGGATAACAGCGCTGGCATGGTCGAATAAAATTCCGGTAGTTGAAAATTTTCCTTCTTCAATCAGCTTATGTCGTGCATCTGGTTTGCCCGTGGCAATTTTTATATTGCCAATGTAAAAGCCAAGCATATCGTCTTTATAATTTGATGGAGCAACATTAAAAAATAGCTGGTTAAATGTGTGCCCTTCTGGTACCAACATCGGCAGGTCAAATTTCTTTTCGTTGTTAAACCAAATGCGTAACCGCTTGCCCTGAACCTGTATGGAAACGTGTGTTACAGTATTGTATGTTTTTTCGAGAGCAGCCAGGTTTTGCGCTTCCGAATAAAATATTTTTTTGCCTTCCACGTAACTTTCCACCCGGGTTCTGGTGTTGCCACCTTCGCCTAAATCAACCCGTGTTTTTACGGCGGCGTTTTTATTCCACTCACGTAAAAAACTGTTGTCAGTGGTTGGTTCGGTACCGGTTGATAAAAAGCCGAAAATAAATTCGGGGTACAGCCAGCCGTTTGGTTTCAGTTGTAAAACCGCATCAAATTCTATGGTAAAGTTTTTTGAGAAGCTGTCCTTATTGGCGGTTAGGTAAAGTGCATTTTGATAAATTTTCAGCCACCGGGCGGGTATTGAATTGAGTGTCACTAATTCGGCTTTGCCACTTGTGTTCCAGTTGAGCGGCAACTCGCCTAATTGCTCCGTCAGAAAATCTTCGGCATAAATAATTTTTTCGCCCGGCACAAAATCAAATTTTGAAAAGCTTACAAGGCCAGGTGTTTGTTCGGGTGCCACGGTATCTTCCTGCTTTGCAACCGTTGTACCAGGTGTACCCGATTTCCCCTCGGCCTTGTCCAAACCGGCATCCATTGCTTTGTCAACCTTACTGTCGGCCCGCTGCTGCACCTTACTTTTTGCTTTATTCAGCAGGCTGCCAAATTGTGCGTTTGATGCAATGGGTGCGAAAAAGACCAGCAGGATGAGTATGTGTTTCATGGCAAAATTTTTTGAACCGTGAAAGTAGATTGCGTTGCACAACAGCAAAAGGGTAGGTTGTACCAATTGTTTAAACCCGTTCATGAATTGTTGCCACATACCGTTGTTGAGCCAGAAGGTCATTTTTTTGCTGATGCCATTACCAAAATCTCCTTACAACAAACAATTACTTGCCCTATTTTTGGCCATGTTTGCAGCGGAAATTATTGACTACAACCAAACCAACTCCTTCTCGAAAATTGTAATTGACTATTTGCAGGCGAGCCCTCAGCTGCAAAATTTTTATGCGCACCCACCAACAATAGAGGGAATCAAATCAGCCATTGAGCAAAAACAACAGCAGGTTTTAAACAGGCCGGCATTGGTGGATGCTTTGTCGCGTCAATACAAAGACATACCTGCTTCGGGCCCGGTGCAAAAAAATATTGGGGCCTTGTCATCAAACAAAACATTCACCATTACCACTGCACATCAGCCCAATTTATTTACAGGGCCATTGTACTTTATTTATAAAATTCTGCACACCATCAAACTGGCAGAAAAGCTTTCAAAAGAAATTCCGGATATGCATTTTGTTCCGGTGTTTTACATGGGGTCGGAGGATGCGGACATTGAAGAGCTAAACCATTTTACTGTTGATGGAAAACGATATGTATGGCAAACCAAACAAAAGGGTGCAGTTGGTCGGATGGTGATTGACGATGCCATGATTGCTTTGATTGATGAATTAAAAAATCAGTTGGGTGTTTCTGAATTTGGTAACGAATGGATTGAAATGCTAAAACAGTGCTATCGTAGGGGCAGTACTATACAGCAGGCAACATTTGAAATAGTAAATGGTTTGTTTGGCAAATGGGGTTTGATCGTTTTAATTGCCGATGATGCGGCATTGAAACAACAAATGAAAAAAGTATTTACCGACGACCTTTTCGATGGCCTGCCTTCGCAGGTTGTGACAACAACCAATCAAAATTTTACAGCTCACTATAATGTTCAGGCGCACCCCAGGGCCATAAATCTTTTTTATTTGAAGGATGATGTTAGAGAAAGAATTGAAAAAATTGGCGACCGGTGGCAGGTAATTAATATCAACCTCAGTTTTGATGAAACCCGGTTGCGTGATGAATTGGAAATGCACCCGGAGCGGTTTAGTCCGAATGTTATTTTACGGGGTCTTTTTCAGGAAACAATTTTGCCCAACATAGTTTTTATTGGTGGGGGTGGAGAGTTGGCGTACTGGCTGCAGTTGAAAGATTTATTTACACGGTACGGAGTGGTGTTTCCGGTTTTGGTTTTGCGTAATTCTTTTTTAGTGGTAGAAAAAAAATGGGGTAACAGAATAGCCAAATTGGGTTTGCGTGTAACCGATTTTTTCAAAACAGACGTTGAATTATCGAAATTGTTTGTTGCAACTGTAACTACTAAAAACCTTTCAGTTGATGTCAACTGCGAAAAAATGGAGAAAGTGTTTGAAGCGCTAAGCCTGCAGGTTGGTGAAATTGATAAGACGCTGATACATCATGTTCAGGCTTTGCAAGCCCGCTCGTTAAAAACATTTGAGGCGCTGGAGAAAAAGATGATGCGTGCGGAAATAAGAAATCTGCGTGACCACATAATTGCACTGAATAGAATAAAATCGCATTTATTTCCTGGAAATGGTTTGCAGGAAAGAGCCGAAAACCTTGGCGGCTTTTATGCAAAGTGGGGGAGCGGTTTTGTTGATGAATTGTACGAACATTCGTTGGCGATGGAACAGAAGTTCGTGATTGTCACAACCTCACCCTCACCTTAAACATGCCGCTACTCCCATCATCATTATCAGCCGCAAGGTGAAAAATAACTTCATTGTTTAAAAAACTTTCCATGGTAAGCGATTCAATTTTCTGTCCTTTAAACGCAGTATCCATTTTCGACAAATTCAACATAACCGAGGGAGCAATTTCTAATTTTTTTATTTGTAACGAGTAGTTCGTTATCCATCCAATATGGCTATCACCAATAGCACCATCCAGTACTGCATTGGGTGTTGCCTCTTCCGAGGCGGTGAAAAACAAGATGTCTTTCTCTTTTAAATAATACAAACCCGAAACGCCGGTAACGCCGGTTTCATCTAAAATCAGTTTTTGCAAAATGGGTGGTCGCGAATTTTCTACCCAGGGTAAGCTATCGCAAATAATTAAATGGTTGAAGCGGTTAGTAGTATTTGCCCTGTTTGAAAATACCCACCGGGTTCCAATTTTTGTAGCACCTTCTAAATTTATTTCGGGTAGTGGGGCTAAATTTTTTGTAAGCAGTTCATGCGGGAAGGCATTGTAACTAAACGCAAATGGTTTGTCTGCCTGCATCTCGAAAACAAAGTTGCGCTGTGGTGTACTACCCGAGCTAAATGCCATTACGGTATTACCTCCACTGCTTCCTACAATTGCCGCCGATTCAATATCAGGCTTTCGGCTTTTTGGAATTCGAACCATGGAATCGTTCAAATAATGCAGGGTGTCAAAAATTGTATAGTCACTATTTAGAACAACAAAGTAGGTAGCATCATCGCCAAATACATACACCTTGTTATTGTAAAATTCTATGGCTGATGCGGAGGGAAAATCGATTTGTTTGGTGTGTAGTAAGCTGGCAGCAGGTTGCCTGCTACAGGCCATCATCAAAACGGTTAGGCCAGCCAGCGGAAGAAATTGTTTTAATTTTTTTGTCAACTTCATCTGTCAATTGTTGTTTGTAGGCGTCCATTTTTTTCGCAACCACTTCATTAAAAGTGCCAATTATCTGCGCGGCTAAAATGCCAGCATTTTTTGCTCCGTTCAATGCCACCGTTGCCACGGGCACGCCGGCCGGCATTTGTAAAATGGACAAAATTGAATCCCATCCGTCAATTGAATTGCTCGATTTTACCGGAACGCCGATTACGGGGAGTGTAGTAATAGAAGCAACCATGCCAGGCAAATGCGCAGCCCCGCCAGCACCTGCAATAATCACTTTTATTCCCCGTGCCTTTGCTGTTTGCGCATAATTAAACATACGCTCCGGGGTGCGATGTGCCGACACAATTGTTAGCTCGAACGCAATACCAAACTGCGTCAGTATCTCAGCAGCGGGTTGCATTACATTCATGTCGCTATCGCTACCCATGATGATGCCGACGAAGGTTTGGAGTTTGGCGTTTGGTGTTTGGAGTTTGCTTTCCATTTGTTACCTGTCTTTATTTTTTTGACTTTTTGAATCGCTTTGATTTAGATTTCGGGTAAGCACACAGAGCATTTTTGTTTCGTTATCCGCATAAACGTAAGAAGTTGTGTGCAGTACTAATTCATTCTTTACGCAAGTTTTCTTCCGTCCAGTTCCACTAACCATTTGGAAGAACTAAAATTTTAAGAAGCAAAACCCCAAACTTCAAAGTTCAACTACCTAACAATCTCTCCCCGCAACCGCTGCAATTCAATCTCCGCAATTTTTGCATTATACCTCGCCTGTATCAATCTGAATGCGGCATCGGCTAAGCTTTGTTCGGCTATGCGCATTTCTAAAAACGTGGTAACCCCAAGCCGGTAACGTTCCCGGGCTATGTACAAATTTTCACGCACCAGTTTTATGTTTTCTTCTTCCAACGATACCACCTGCAGGTATAGTTGGTAGTCTCTGAACGAATTGGCAAGGTTTGTATTGATCAATGCAAAACTGCGGTCGTACAAAAGTTTTTGCGACTCTATGTTTAGCTCGGCAACCTTTATCAAACGTTTGTTGGTAAAACCATTGAATATGGGAATGCTTGCGGTAACACCATAATTCAAACCGCGTATTTGCAAAAGCTGGTTTTGCTGAACTGGGTTTACAATGGCGTTATTGGTGGTTCTATTAAAATTGTAAGCCGAATTGAATTCAACAACCGGCAGTCGTTCGGCTCTTCTTAATCGCAGATCAAGCGCTGCTATGTCTAAGCTTTTTTGGGCGATTAATAACTCCGTGTTTGTTGTTGTTACATTGCTGTTGATTGAATCGAGTGTGTAACTCCTGTTGATGGCGATGTTGGTGTCGGCAATTAAAAAGTTGTTGTTTAATGGCAATACCAGCAATTGGTTTAATTGCTCTTTTAATTTTTGGATGTTTGTTTGTTGCGTCAGCTGCGCCGACCGTTGTGCATTCAAATCAATTTGGGCCTGCAACACATCGGGTTTTACACCTGTGCCTACTTCAAATTTGTACTGCGCCAGTTGCAGTCGTTCTGAGCTAAGTGCTATCTGTTCTTCAATGGCCCGTTGCTGCTGTTCCTGCCGCACAATATTGTAATACACCAGCATTACATCAGCTACCGTATTAATAATCTGGTTTTTGATCTGCAGTTCGCTCAGGCCTACCAAACTGCGCAACCTGTCGCGGGCAATAAACATGCGCAGCCCATCGTACAACGTCCAGTTTAAATTGAGCGATGCCGTCAAATTATTGGTGCTGATTTTTCCCTGGCCTTTGTCACCATTACCTCTTATTTCGTTGCGGTTGCCACTGTTTATTAAGTAGCCGCCATTGGCGTTAAGGCGGGGCAGCAAACTGTAATTGGCGTAAGCCAAATCCAAAGCGGTGAGTAAAGAATCGCTTCTTGTTAACTGTATATCGTAATTGTTTTGCAGCGACAGCGCAATTACTTCGTTAATCGAAAGAGGTTGCTGCGCATTTATGTTGGTGCCGATAAAAAAAACAAGGGCGGCTGCTATTAACTTTCGTTTCATCAATGTATCAATTGTGCTTTAGCATTTTCTTTTTCTTTTTCCTCCATTAGTTCCAGTTCATTTCTTTTCTTTTTCGAGGAAAGAAAAGCGTACATGGCAGGTATTACAAACAAGGTAAGTATTAGCGAAAACAATATGCCCCCCACCAACACTATGCCTAAGGGAATGCGGCTTGTGGCCGCTGCCCCCAAAGAAAGGGCAATTGGTAATGCACCTAATGCCATGGCAAGGCTGGTCATTAAAATGGGCCGCAGGCGTTGTGTGGCGGCAAATATTACAGCATCCGCCTTGCTCATGCCCTGCAGCCGGTTTTGATTGGCAAATTCAACAATCAGAATACCGTTTTTTGTAACAAGGCCAATGAGCATAATCATTCCTATCTGCGAAAAAATATTAAACGTAAGATCAAAAACCCACAGCGATAGTACGGCACCTGCTATTGCCAAAGGCACGGTTACCATAATGATAAACGGATCGATAAAACTCTCGAACTGCGCGGCCAGAATCAGAAAAATTAATCCCAGTGCAAGAAAAAAGGCAAAGCCAATATTACTGGTGCTTTCCTGGAAATCGCGGCTGCTGCCGGCAAGCGATGTGTTGTAGGTTTCATCCAGTTCTTCCGCGGCAATATTTTGCATTACCTCAATGCCATCACCAATGGTTTTGCCCGGCGCCAGGTTGGCCGAAATAGTTGCTGATTTAAACCGATTGAAATGGTAAATGGTGGAGGGGCTGGTGGCCTCTTCAAAACTCACCAGGTTGTCGAGCGAAATCATTTCGCCACGGGTGTTACGTACAAACAGGGTTTTTAAATCGGTGGGGTCATCCCTGTCGCTGCGTATTACCTGGCCGTACACACCATATTGTTTTCCTTCTTTGGTAAAATAACCCATGCGCCTGTTACTCAGTGCAAGCTGCAATGTTTGCGAAACATCCTGTATGCTCACCGCCAGTTCACTTGCTTTTAACCGGTCAACATTTACCCGCAATTCTGGTTTGTTGAATTTTAAATCGGCATCCACACCTTGCAACACCGGGCTGTTACCAGCTCGTTCCAAAATCTTTGGCAACACCTGCGCCAGCTTATCAAAGTTGTTGTTTTGAATAACAAATTGTACGGGCTGCCCGCCGCGCCGGCTAACAGAAATGGTTTGTTCTTCAATAGCAAACGCTCTTCCTTCATTAAATTTTGAGAGATTGCGATTAACCATCGCCACTATTTCTTTTTGCGAACGGTTTCTTTCATGTGGATCGGTGAGGGTTAAACGCACAAAGCCCGAATTGGATGCGCCATTGATAAAGCCCGGCGCCGTCATTGCGATAACCGTTTTTTTCTCGGGTACCGAATCAAGTACAAAGTTGGTAACCTTCTCTACATAATTATCCATGTAATCATAAGCCGTGCCTTCGGGGGCACTTAACGAAATGCGAAACTGGCTGCGGTCTTCCATTGGTGCCAGCTCGGATGGAATGTCTTTTCCAATCAATACAATAACACCTCCGCAAATAATTACAATGATGAAAGCTATCCATTTTACATGCATGAACCTGGAGAGGCTGTTTTTGTAGCCGTCTTCCATCCAGCGAAAAAATGGCTCGGTTTTGTTATAAAACCAGGAGTGTTTGTGTACATTTTTACTACTCATTTTTACGTTGAGTACCGGCGTAAGCGTAAGCGATACAAAGGCAGAAATAAGTACGGCCCCGGCCACTACAATTCCAAATTCGCGAAACAGCCTGCCCACAAATCCTTCTAAAAAAACAATGGGTAGAAATACTACGGCAAGGGTGATAGAGGTGGCGATTACGGCAAAATAAATTTCTTTCGAGCCTTCCTTGGCGGCTTGCCATTTGTTCATGCCGCGTTCCATTCTTTTATAAATATTTTCCGTTACCACAATGCCATCATCAACCACTAACCCCGTTGCTAAAACTATAGCCAGCAAAGTGAGTACGTTAATGGTAAATCCGCAGAGGTACATAATAAAGAATGCGCCAATGAGCGATACGGGAATATCAATGAGCGGCCGGATGGCGATCATCCAGTCGCGAAAGAAAAGAAAAATAATAAGGATAACCAGCACCAGTGAAATGAGTAAGGTTTCCTGCACCTCAGAAATGGATCGTTTAATAAACCTGGTTTGGTCCATTGCTATATTCAGCTTGATATCCTGCGGCATTTCGGTTTTCAGCTGCTCGTACCGTTTGTAAAATTCATCGGAGATAGCTACATAGTTGGATCCTGGTTGTGGTATCAGGGCAAGGCCAATCATGGGTATGCCGCTCTCCCGCATTTGCGATTCTTCGTTCTCCGGCCCAAGTACAGCTTCTCCAATATCCTTCACTTTTATTTCGGTGCCGTTTACGTTTTTTACTATTACGTTGCTGAACTCTTCCTCGGTATTCAACCGGCCGAATGTTCTAACAGAAAGTTCGGTGGCGTTGCCCGAAATTTTTCCGGAGGGTAATTCAATGTTCTCACGCATTAACGCATTTTGCACATCGAGTGGCGTTAAAGTATATGCCGATAATTTTTCGGGGTTGAACCAAATACGCATGGCGTATCTTTTTTCGCCCCAAATTTGAATGCCACTCACACCGGGAATAGTTTGCACCCGTTCAACCAAAACGTTGTTAGCCCACTCAGTAAGTTCCAACTGGTTTTTGGTCATGCTTTGCACCGTCATCGAAATAATGGATTCCGATGCCGCATCGGCTTTTGAAACTACGGGTGGTGAATCTAAGTCGGTTGGCAGCGAACGGGCAGCCTGCGATACTTTATCACGCACGTCGTTAGCAGCGGCTTCTAAATCAACACTCAAATCAAATTCAACATTTATGTTGCTGCTGCCCGCGTTGCTTGATGAGGTAATGTTTTTAATTCCCGCAATACCATTGATTGCTTTTTCAAGTGGCTCGGTAATTTGCGATTCTACAATATCGGGGTTGGCGCCAGGGTAGGATGTACGCACGGAAATGTTGGGAGGGTCAATAGCAGGATAATCCCGCACACCTAAAAACTTAAATCCAATTATCCCAAACACTACAATCAGTAGGTTAAGAACAATGGCTAAAACCGGCCGTCGTAATGAAAGTTCACTTATGTTCAAGGTTTCAATTTTTTATTACAACTAACAACTGTTTTAATGCAGGCAGTTTTTACCTACACTACTTATTGCCGTTGCGTTTCAAATGCTTAGTCTAAAGCCGTTGAGTTGGTTGCTTTTTTCAGATAGGATTTCAACTTTTTTGGCTGACTGCAGGGCTAATGGTTTTGGCGGTTATTATTTTACCCAATTTAATTGGCCCGTTGGGTTTTACGGTTAACAGGCCCGTAATAACAACAGTGTCGCCTTTTGTTAACCCGTTTACAATTTGTATCATAGATGAATCACGAACGCCGGTTTCCACATTGGTAAACGCTGCATTGCCGCCCTTATACAAAATCACTCGTTTACCCCTTGCCTGCGGAATGATGGCCTGCGATGGAATGAGTAACGCATTTACATCGGGGTCGAACCGAATAATCACTTTGGCAAAATTGCCTGGTGTAAGCCCGGCCACATCACCTTTCACTTCGGCTCGTATCAGCAACGAGCGGGTGGTTTGACTAATGCCCGCGTCGGTTGCCGAAATAACAGCGCTGTAATTACGTTCGCTTCCTTCAATAGTGAAATTGATGAACTGGCCTTTTTTTATTTGTGGTGCATATTTTTCCGGCAGGTTAAAATCTATTTTAAGATCGGTGGTTTTTTGAAGGGATGCAATAACCGATTGAGGTGTTACGTAAGCACCGGTGCTTATATCTTTTAACCCAAGTTTGCCACTGAAAGGTGCACGGATAACTGTTTTGGCAATGGAAGTATTAATAATATCGAGATCGGCCCGAAGGTTACTTACCTGCAATCCGGTAGCGGCATAATCCTCCTTACTAATGCCGCCAATTTTTACCAACTGCTCGTGGCGGTTTTGGGTTTGCTGTGCTATTAGCAACTGCACCTGCAGCTTTCTTTTCTGTGCCTGCAAATCGCCATCGTACAATTTAGCAAGTACCGCCCCGCGGCTAACAAAATTTCCTTCCCGCACATTGAGATTTACTATGCGGCCCGATACCTCGGGGTGAATTTCCGTAGCATCTTCCGAAACGATGGTACCCGGCACCTCAAGTGTTTCACTTACGGTTTGTGTTTGTACAACAAAAGCATCAACAGTTGGCGTGGGTGGCCGGTTGCCACCTGCTTTTTGTTGTGCCTGTGCCTCCTCTTTTCTTTTACTGCTGCATGAAAAGGAAAAGATGGAAATGAAAATGAGGAAGGCGGAAAGAAAAAAGAAAGAAGAAAATTTCACTTGTAATTCGGTTGATGAAAGAATCAAAAGTAGCCCGTTTGTAAAGAAAAATGGACGTAAAGTTTGATGATTGAGGTTTCTGTTAACCTTAATTAACGGTGTGGTTGTGATGAATGGTATGATGCAATGGTTTTGAAAAAGAATGCAATTGTAAAAGCGACGTTTTGTTTCGATGTACATAACCCAGGCACTAAAGCCCCGGGAATATTTTGGCCTGCCTGCTGCAAGTGTTTATGATTGCTCCGCCTGCACAAAAAGCACCTGCTTAATTTTATTTGCCTTGTGAATCAAATCCTGCCGCTCACTACTCAAAATGGTTACATGGCCCATTTTTCGGCCCGGTCTTGTTTCTGCTTTTCCATATAAATGCAAAAAGGCATTATCAATTTGTAGTACTTCCTTTAGGCCCTCATACTGCACTTTCCCGCTGTGGCCCTCACCGCCAATTACATTTACCATGATAGATGGAAGAATGTGTTTGGTATTGCCCAACGGATAGCCGAGCATTACCCGCCACAGCATGTCAAATTGTGATGAATAGTGGGCTTCAATTGTATGGTGACCACTGTTGTGTACCCGCGGTGCTATTTCGTTTACAAAAACATTGTCGGCAGCGTCAACAAATAATTCTACCGCAAATAATCCCGCCGAATTAAAGTTGCGTACAACGGTCATAGCAATAGCTTCGGCTTTCCACAATACTTTATCGGTAATGCCAGCGGGGCAAAGCTGGTAGTCGAGCAGGTTAAAATCTTTATTAAAAACCATTTCTACCGGTGGGTAAATAGCGGGTTTGCCATTTTGATCAACAGCAATAATCACCGCCAATTCTTTTTTAATAGCAACCTTTTTTTCCAGTATGCTTGGTGCATCAAAAGCATTTTCCGTTTCGGAAAGTTTTTCAATTATTTGTACCCCTTTACCATCGTAACCACCCGTAGCTAATTTTTGTACGCCCGGTATTAACTGGGGGTGTAGTGCTATTTCGCTTTTTGATTGCAGTACCGCAAAGGCAGCTGTAGGTATACTATGCTCGGCGTAATACTGCTTCTGTTTTATTTTATTAGTGATGATGCGGAGTACTGATGTGGAGGGATAAACCTTTACACCATCAGCTTCTAATTTTTCCAGGGCTTCAATATTTACATTTTCTATTTCAATGGTAATGGCATCAAGGCCCTTGCCAAAGCTGTAAACGGTTTCAAAATCCCTGATGCTTCCTTTTGTAAAATACCGGCAGAGATGTGCAGCAGGGCAATGTTCATCGTTTTCAAGAATATGCGTTTCCACATCGTAATTAGCCGCCGCCTGCAATAACATTCTCCCTAACTGTCCGCCGCCCAGGATACCAATTTTTAACATGCGGCAAATGTAAAAGGAAGCAGGGTTATGGCATCAATTAAAAATTGAAACTTAACCCAAAGCCAGATAAAATTTATCGGTATCTTTTGCTGCAATTGAACCCGTAACTACACAAAACCGGCATCTCCTACCAAAACTTTATTCTAATTGTTGCGAGCGATGAAAAAAAATGCGGTCGGCTTTTTCTTTTGCTATTGGTTGGTTCTGTTTTTATTCAGTTGCCCTGGAGCAATGGCCCGGCAGCCTGCTACGGTTATTACCAACCGCGACGAGCTTACAAATATTGCGCACCATATTTTTTACTTAGAAGATTCCACCGGTGCTAAAAGTTTTGAGCAGATAAGCAGCAGTACGGAGGCGGATTTGTTTCAACCTTTTAATAAGCCCTTCGTCAATTTTGGTCTTTCGCCTTCCGCATTTTGGATGCGGCTTGAATTACAAAACCGTACGGGGGAAAAGTTATTATTGCAAATTGGCAACACGGCCATCAGCGATATAAAGGTTTATGAGTGGCAGGCGGGCAAACCTGTCTCGGTAATTCACTCGGGTAGTTGGCAAAACTTTAGCCAGCGGCCTTTGCAAAATTCCGATTACATTTTTCCGCTAGGGGTTGCTAACGGCCAAAGCACTACCATTTACATACGGGTGCAACACTACCGGGGCACACAGTTTCCTTTAACCGTTGGTACCCTGCAGGCCTATTACCATGAGAGCAATAACCGCAACCTGCTCGAGGGCATTTATTACGGCTTTATGCTGCTGATGATTTTGTATAACCTCTTTATTTATTTTTCGCTTCGCGATGTTTCGTACCTCTATTATGTGGCCTATATTTTTTTTATGGCCCTGCTCAATGCATCTATCAATGGTTATGCGTTTAAATATTTCTGGCCATCCTCGCCATGGTTAAATCAGTACGAAGACATTATCTCATCGCTGGTGGGCATAACCGGAATTTTATTTGCCTCCACATTTTTAAATACAAAAAAACACACTCCCCTATACCACCGTTTCTTTCTCATTCTCTTAGCTGCCTATGCTGTGATCATTGGATTGATACTAACCAAAAACTTTTTTTGGGGCTCGATTGCGGTTAATATTATTTCATTGCTGCTGGTGCTTTCTTTTTTTGGAGCGGCCTGGCAAACGCTGCATAAAAATTATCGCCCCGCAAAATTTTTCCTGATTGCCTGGTCGCTTTTATTGTTAAGCGTTATTGTTTTTATTTTGAAGGATTTCGACATACTTCCCTACAATGCCATCACGGTAAACTCCCTGCAGATAGGCTCGGCCATTGAAGCACTATTGCTTTCCATGGCGCTTGCCAACCGCATCAACATTTATAAAAAAGAGAAACAGCAGGCGCAGTTGCAGGTGCTCCGGTCATTAGAAGCAAATGAAAAGCTGATTACGGAACAGAAAGTTGTGCTGGAGAATACCGTGCAGGAAAGAACAAACCAACTACAGTCAACTAACAAAGAGCTATTGGCCGCCATGGAAAACCTGCAGGCCACGCAGGCGCAGTTGGTTCAAAAAGAAAAAATGGCGTCGCTGGGCGAACTAACCGCCGGCATTGCGCATGAAATTCAGAACCCGCTAAACTTCGTAAACAACTTTGCTGAAGTAAGCAATGAACTGGTTGATGAAATGACAGAAGAATTGGCTAATGGAAATAATGCCGAAGTACAAGTATTGGCGGCCGACATAAAAAAGAATCTTGAAAAAATTAGTCACCACGGGCGGCGGGCCGATGGCATTGTAAAAAATATGTTGCAGCATTCACGCACGGGCAACAGTATAAAAGAACCAACCGATATCAACGGCCTGGCAGATGAATTTTTGCACCTGAGTTACCATGGCTTGCGTGCAAAAGACAAATCGTTCAACGCCGGTTTTAAAACAAATTTTGATGACCGTATTGGTAAGGTTCCGGTACTGCCGCAGGACCTGGGCAGGGTGTTGCTCAATCTTTTCAACAATGCATTTTACGCGGTTAATGATAAAAAGAAAGTGCTCAATGGCGATTTTGTTCCCATGGTAAATGTGCGTACACAAAAGCTCGAAAATATCATTCAGATAGAAGTAACTGATAACGGCAATGGTGTTCCGCAAAAGGCGGTTGACAAAATTTTTCAACCGTTTTTTACAACTAAGCCTACTGGTGAAGGCACCGGCCTTGGCCTGTCGTTGAGTTACGAAATAATTACCAAAGGCCATGGGGGCGAAATGAAAGTAGAATCTAAGGAAGGCGAATACGCAACATTTATCATTCAATTACCAATAACCAAAACTTAGTTTATGCAAACGTTTATGATCAATAGCACGGAGTATTTTCTACCCGAAAGCATTGAAGAAACAAAGGGACTAATTGAACAGGCAAAGAGCAGTGGCAAAACAATAGTAATGCGCGGTGCCGGCCATTCTTTCCCCATGGTGCCCGACCAGGAAAAAGATGAGACCTTGATGCATGTAATGCTCACCTACCTAAATAAAATAACTGCACTCGACTGGAGCAAGGGCACCGTAACGGTACAGGCGGGGTGCCACCTGGGCCTGGATCCCTTCGATCCAACCGGTGTATCAACTGAAGACAATTCACTGCTTTTTCAGCTCGACCCTTTAACGCCCGCAGGTACCAGGGATACGCCACCCGGCTGGAACATTCCCGACATGGGCGGCATCATTCACCAGACAATGGGAGGGTTTACCGCTACTGGTTCATCTGGTGGGTCGGTTAAGTATGCTTTCGATGATGCCATTACCGCCGTGCGTATTCTGTTCCATGATGGCAACGGGGTGGTGGATAAAACATTTCAGCGTCCGGCCGATACGGAAGCAGATGATCCATTCTGGGGTATTGGCTATGCGCACCTTGGTGTAATGGGTATAGTGGTTGAATTTACTTTGCAATGCGAACCAGGTTTCAACATTGCAGGCACCGAAACAACAACCGGTACCGCCGATTGCGAAATAGCTTTGTTTGGCGATGGCAGCGATGGCAAACCTTCGCTCGAACAATTTTTTACCAATACGGATTACACCCGTTTTTACTGGTGGCCCCAACCCGGTGCCGATAAAATTGTGTTGTGGAAAGCTAATAGAGAAAGCGCTGCCGATTGGAAAACTTTTGTACCAAAACCTTATCAGGAAGTTCCGTTTATTGATGGTTCGCCCAATATTTCATCTGCCGTTTCGGGTGAGATTTTTAAATTTTTAAACAACGGTACCAACTTTGCCGAAAAACTCTGGCAGCGTTGGTTTGGGCGTACACCAGGACAGCAACACGATATTGCCGAAGCATTCGCAAAAGCCGACGATTGGTTCCTGAAAGCCCTGCTAAAAGTTTTTGCCGCCCCCGGCGTGCAAACTTTTAAAGACATCAGCTGGAAGGGAATACCAATGGACAACAGGATAAGTGATAAGCTTTTTGAAGTTTGGTTCAGCGAATTGTGGATACCATTGAACAGGGCACAGGAGGTAATGATTTCGCTACAACAGTTTTACACCGACCCTGTAAATGCCGGTACTTTCTGTATTGAAATTTATTCGGCAAAAAAAAGTAATTTTTGGTTGAATGCGTCGTATGGAACGGATGTAATCAGGTTAGATATCTTTTGGTTTGCAAAAAACGACGCCAACCCGCACGACTTTTATCAAAGGTTCTGGACACATTTTTCACCTTTTGAATATCGCTGCCATTGGGGTAAATATTTGCCGCCAGCCGATAGCCCGCAAGGTGCCACGTATTTGCAAAACAGGTATCCTAAGTTTGAACAATTTAATGTGCTCCGCAAACAAATGGATCCCGGAAACATTTTTTTAAATCCGTACTGGAAGGAGCATTTGGGTTTGTAGGAATTGAAAGAGTGAACAAGGAATGTAGACCAGAAGAACAAACCCGCCCATGGCGGTACGGACGGGGAATGATGAAATGCGAAGTCGCAGCTGTCACCAAAGAACGATTTACTGAATAACGATAAGAACGTACAAGAGTGCGATGCAACTTAAGTTTAATAGTAGCAATTAAGTTGGGAAAATTAACGCGGTTAAAATTTTTTGATAAACATTATAAAACCACCGAAATGAAAATTTTAGTTGTTGATGATGAGCCGGATGTACAAACGCTTTTTGAGCAAAAGTTTAGAAAAGACATAAGGCAACAAACCATGGAATTTGTGTTTGCACATTCGGGTAACGAAGCACTACACTATTTAAGTAAACATGACCACGAGGCGGTGCTTATACTCAGCGACATAAACATGCCGGGCATGACGGGGCTGGAACTGCTCTCGAAAATAAAAGCCCAGTACAAAACCCCGCCACCAGTGGTGATGATGATAACGGCGTATGGCGATCCGGAAATGAAAAGCAGTGCTGTGCAATTGGGCGCCGATGATTTTTTAACCAAGCCACTTGATTTTACTTTGCTGCGGGAAAAACTTCAAACTTTGAACTGATGGTTAAGATTTTAGTTGCAGACGATGAAGCGGACCTGGAAGTACTGATCAGACAACGATTCAGGAAACAGATACGCGAAAACAGGTACGTTTTTTTATTTGCCCTCAATGGCAACGAGGCGTTGGATAGCCTGGGGCATAACCCCGATGTTGACATTGTGCTCAGCGATATCAATATGCCGGTGATGGATGGACTAACACTGTTGACGAGGCTAACCGAGGTGTCGCCATTGATAAAAACAGTAATGGTATCGGCTTACAGCGACATGGAAAATATTAGAATTGCCATGAACCGTGGTGCTTTTGATTTTATATGCAAGCCCGTGAATTTTACCGACCTGGAACTGACCATCGAAAAAACCCTGGCGCATGTACTTCAGTTAAAAAAAACAATACAGGCACTGAAGGAAAACAATATTTTGAAAATGTATGTTGATGAAACTGTTTTAAATTTTATGAACCGCGAAGAATTTGAAACAGAATTAATGAACAACGAAACGATTGACGCCACTGTTTTATTCATTGACATTTGCAGTTTTACTTCCATTACCGAAACCGAACCTGCTGACAGGGTGGTGCACCTGCTGAACAAGTATTTTGACGTAATGGTAAAAGAGATTTTGGGTAACGATGGGCAAGTAGATAAATTTATTGGCGATGCGGTGATGGCCGTTTTTCGTGGCGACAACCATTTGGAACGAGCAGTGCAAACAGCCATTAGTGTGCGGCGCACCATTGATAAACTGCCCGACGAAGATCATGACCTTCATTTTCATCCCAAGGTTTCAATTGGCATCAATAGCGGCGAAATGGTTAGCGGCAACATTGGCTCGGCCAGTTTACGCAGGCTTGACTACACGGTAATTGGTGATGTGGTAAACACCGCACAGCGATTGCAGGATGCTGCTCAGGCAGGGCAAATTTTTATTAATGAAAAAGCCTGGCAGAAAATAAAAAACAAGTTTGAATGCCGGAGGGTGGGAGAGGTGAACCTGAAAAATAAGAACAAACCGCTGGTGGCGTATGAGGTGTTGGGTTAGGATATGCGTTGACTATTTAAAACACATCGGGTGGGCAGCGATCAATCTGATCGTCGTGGCTGCCCGCAACGTAACAACGAGGCGCAAACTAAAAACGTCCCGCTTTTTGAGCGGGACGTGTTTATATCTATAATCAAAGGGAAATCAATTATCCGAACAATCCACCCTTCTTCAAAGTTCTTGTTCCTTCAGCAATCTTAAATCCGTTCTGATAAATTTCAATCTTGTAATTACCAGTTTGAAAAGCACTTTGACGCAATGGAACCTGAACAGTTTTGCGGCTTCCCTGCTCGTAGTCAATTGTTGTTTTAAAAGTAAAAGGTTTGTCGCCTTCCGTCCTTGTAACCAGGTTACCCGAACCCAGGTTTGGATCGTTAATTACTTTGCCATCAGGGCCGGTAACAATTACATACATATCGGCCGGGCCTGAACGGGCCACACGATTTTCAACATCAAATGAAACAACTAATTTATTTACACGCTTGGCCGTTTCAGTAATTTTTTCCTTGCCGTTTTTCTTTTCCTGTACAGGGGTAATTTGAATGTTTGCTGCAGAGAATGTAGAAGCGACATCAACTGTTTTTGCTAGCTCTTCTTTTTCAGAAGTAGTTGTTTGCAGGTTGGTTTGTAGTACATCTCTTTCCGAAGTAAGCTGGGTATTGTTCGCAGCTAACTGCTGGTTTTCGCCACTAAGCCTTGCAACTTCCATTTCAAGATTGCCGATTTTTCCGTTCAATTCGCCTATTAATCTCTTGGCCCGTGCATAATCAGCCGCGGTTGCATTCTTGTCATTCATAATGCGGTTGATCTGATTTTTCAGCTTGGTAATCTCCGACTGACGATCGCTCAATTGCCCGCTTAAATTGTTGTTGTTTCCGGTGAGTGAATCAAGCCTCGTTAATGATTCGTTGTATAAAAACTGAACCGAGTCCTTAGCAGTTACCGCGGTAGCGCTTTCAGCGGTTTTAACCTGAATGGTTTGCGCCGACTCATTTTTATCTTTTAATAAATAGGCCCAGGTGCCTAAAAGGCCTACTGCCAAAATACCAATCAAAATATTCTTTGTGTTATTGTTTCCTGCCTTTACCGGGCGGGTTTGATTGGGTTGGTTTTCTGCCGAAGGATAATTTGTGTTTGCCATTTTGAAGGATTTTTTGTGAACGATATTTGATTTTTATTGATTAATCTGAAGCCTTAGTTTTGAATTTTCCGCATAAGTCCTAAAACCATGCCAGAAACATTTTCAACCATTTCCCCCAGCTAATCACAATGTCAGCCGAAAAGATAGTAAATGATTTAAAACAGAAGCAGTTCAAACCCGTGTATTGGCTTGAAGGTGAGGAAGATTTTTTTATCGACCGTATAATTGCTTACGCTGAACATGGAATTTTAACAGCGGCTGAAGCGGGTTTTAACCTGACCGTGTTTTATGGTAGAGATGCCGCATGGGCCGACGTAATGAATGCCTGTCGTCGCTATCCAATGTTTGGCGAAAAACAGGTAGTGATACTGAAAGAGGCGCAGAGTATGAGAGATGTTGAAAAGCTGGAGGCATATGTTGAAAAGCCGTTGGCTTCAACCATATTTTTTGTTGCGTATAAAAACAAAAAACTCGATGGACGTACTCGGCTGTCAAAAATGTTGAAGGACAAGGCTGTTCACTTTACAGCTAAAAAATTATACGACAGAGAACTACCCGATTGGACAAGCAGCCTGGTTAAAGCAAAAGGATTTGCCATTTCAAACAAGGCACTGTATTTACTCCTCGATCATATTGGTAACGACTTGAACCGGTTGAATAATGAAATAGAAAAGCTGTCGTTAAATTTAAACAACCGCACTGAAATTACCGAAGATGACATCGAACAATTTGTTGGCATCAGCAAGGAGTTTAATGTTTTTGAGTTACAACAGGCCATTGGTTCCAAGGATATGTATAAGGCCATGCGCATTGTACAATATTTTGCTTCAAACCCTAAGGCTGCACCGTTGCAATTAATATTTCCATCTTTGTACGGCTACTTTAGTAAAGTGATAGTGATATATGCGGTGAACAGCCGCGATGAAAAAGCCATTGCCGCCGCCGCAGGTATAGCGCCGTTTTTTGTGAAAGATTACATTCAAACAGCAGTGCGTTTTAGCCAGCAGGAAGTTGAAAATATCTTGCTGCTTTTGTACGAATACAACTTGCGTATGCTAGGTGTAAACGATGCAGCAACCGGCGATACTGAATTGCTAAAAGAAATGGTTGTGAAGATGATTGCTGCTTAGATTACACGAATCTTTAAAGAGGAAGTACACGAATTGAAATGCACGAATTACACGAATTCAATACACCACTGAGATAATAACTCCGTCCCAACACCGGGGAAATTTTAAAAACCTGCAAGGTATTACAACTACGCCTTCGGGGGGGAATTTTACGAATTGGATTTAGTTGAATCATTATTTTGTCACAAAAGTTTGAGACTCGCTTCTTCGTCTTTATGCAACTGTAGCGTTAAGGCTTCAAGAGATTCATATTTTTCCTGTGCACGCAAAAAATGCGCAACAATAATTTTTATAGTGGCACCATAAATTTCCTGCTCCCACTCGAAAATATTTACCTCAACTTTTTTACCCGAACCCGTTAATGTGGGTCGGTTGCCAATACTCAGCATGCCCTTTTTTTGTACACCGTTGATTATTACATACACCGCGTATACGCCATGACCGAGTTCTATTTTGTCATCATCAACATACTCAAGGTTGGCGGTAGGATAGCCTAACGTTCTGCCCAATTGATCTCCCGGTGTAACGATACCGGAAAAGAAAAATGAATAACCCAAAAGTTCATTGGCTTTTTCTACGTGGCTTTGCTGGATGGCCTGCCGGATTTTTGTGGAGCTCACCGAAATTTCGTCTAAAACCAATACCGGAATTTCAATGAGCTGATATTGATAGGTTGCGACATTCTGTTCAAGGAATTGAAAATTGCCCTCGCGGTTTTTTCCAAAGTGATGATCGTAACCAATGATGATGCTGCGCGGATGAAATTTGTTGATTAAAAAATCTTTAAGGTATGCCTCTGCTGCTTGTTCGGCAAAGGAAACGGTGAAGGGAACAACAACCAGATGGTGAATGCCTGCGGTGGAAAGTATTTCAATTTTTTCTTCCAGTGTTGTTAGTAACTCAAGCCGGTGGTTTGGATTGATAATTTTGCGCGGATGCGGATGGAAGGTGATAATGACAGATTCGCCATTTACTATCTGCGCTTCCGATACAAGTGCCTGGATAATTTTTTGATGACCCGTATGCACCCCGTCGAATGTGCCAATGGTAATAACCGAACGGGTAAAGGCCGGAAGATTTTCAACTGAACTATGCACCTGCATGGCAGCGAAGGTAATAATGAATGGGGTTGTAAAAAGAAGTGCGCAAAGCGGTTAGGTAGTCTATGCGCTGCGTTTTTGAACACGGAGGACACGAATGAATGGATGGAAAGGATTTTTTTCTGCTGCGCAGAACTGTGGATTGGTATCCGAATTTGTTGGGTAATTTTAAAGCAGTGTTAAACGATCTGGATTTTACGAAATAAAAAAATCCATACTAATCCGTCCGATCCCTCAAATGCGTGTTTAAAAAAACACGCACAAGGATTACATGTAGAGATGGAAGGAAATGAGTTTTGAGTAATACTTTAGCAGCAAATCTTTTTCAATGCCTTCTTCACAATACGATCCCATAAAATACAAGACACCAACGGGAAGCAAGCTGAATTGCAAAGGATGGATACAGGAAGCTGCATTACGCATGTTGCTCAACAACCTTGACCCCGACGTAGCTGAACGCCCCGATGAATTAATCGTGTATGGAGGAAGAGGTAAAGCCGCTCGAAATTTTCAAGCCTTAGACGATATTATTGCAGCTTTAAAAATTTTAGAAAACGACGAAACCTTATTAGTGCAAAGTGGGAAGCCTGTTGGCATTTTAAAAACACACACCAATGCGCCACGGGTACTTCTTTCAAATTCGCAACTGGTACCTAACTGGGCCAACTGGCAGCATTTTGATGAACTGGAAAAAAAAGGATTGATGATGTATGGGCAAATGACGGCCGGCAGTTGGATCTACATCGGCTCGCAGGGAATAGTGCAGGGTACTTATGAAACATACGCTGCTATTGCTGATAAACATTTTAACGGAACGCTGAAGGGTACACTAAACGTAACGGCAGGTTTGGGCGGAATGGGCGGCGCACAACCACTTGCTATAACCATGAACGGCGGCGTGGCCTTAATTGCAGAAGTGGAAGAATGGCGTATTGATAAAAGAATTGAAACAAAATACCTCGATGAAAAAAGGACAAGTATTGATGGTGCCATTGATGCTGCAATAAAATATAAATTGGCTGGAGAGAGCAAGAGCATTGGCGTATTTGGCAACGCAGTTCACTTGCTCGAAAGAATGGTGGAAAGGAATATTATTCCCGACACACTCACCGATCAAACTTCGGCACACGATCCGTTAATTGGATATTGGCCACACCAAATTTCGTGCAACGAAGCAAAATTGTTAAGAGAAGAAAACCCGCATGCCTATACGGATCTTGCATACAGCTCAATGTATCATCATGTTGAGTTAATGCTCCAATTACAAAAGCTTGGGGCCATCACTTTCGATTATGGAAACAACATTCGTGCAAGAGCCAAAGAAAAAGGATTACAAAACGCCTTCGATTTCCCAGGTTTTGTTCCGGCATACATCCGCCCGCTTTTTTGCGAAGGCAAAGGCCCATTTAGATGGGCCGCACTAAGTGGCGATGCTGCGGATATTGCCGCCACAGATGAAGTAATTGCAAACATGTTTCCGCAAAACGAAGGGCTGCAACGCTGGCTGAAACTGGCAAAAGAAAAAATTGCTTTCCAGGGGTTGCCCGCACGCATTTGCTGGCTGGGCCAGGGCGAAAGAGAAAAAGCAGGGCTGGCATTTAATGATTTAGTGAGAACCGGAAAAGTAAAGGCACCAATTGTTATTGGCCGCGATCATCTAGATACCGGTTCGGTAGCATCGCCCAACCGCGAAACTGAATCAATGTTAGATGGCAGTGATGCAGTGGCCGACTGGCCGATATTAAATGCGTTGGTTAATACGGCTGGCGGTGCCAGTTGGGTTAGTCTTCATCATGGAGGGGGTGTAGATATCGGTTACAGCATACAAGAGTGCATGGTGATAGTTGCCGATGGAACAGAAGAAGCCGCACAACGGTTGAGCCGAGTATTGCGCAACGACCCTGGTATGGGTGTCATTCGTCATGCCGATGCCGGTTATACAATTGCAAAAGAAACTGCAGCAGAACATAACCTCGATTTTAAATCCAGATTGTAGAAAGATTCTTGTGGCGATGGTCGCTTAGCCCTCTGCTTGGGAGAGGGTCCCGAAACTTCGGGAGGGGGTGAGGTCGAACAACAAAACAAAAAAATTATGCGAACACTTGCACACGTTGCCATCGTAGTAAACGACTACGAAGAAGCCATTGATTACTACATCAATCAGCTCGGTTTTCTTTTGGTTGAAGACACACAACTGAGTGAAACAAAACGGTGGGTGGTTGTGTCGCCTTCCATTGCCAACGGCTGTTCATTACTGTTGGCCAAAGCGGCAACAGAAGAACAAAAAAATTTTATTGGCAACCAGTCCGGCGGCAGGGTGTTTTTGTTTTTACACACCGACGATTTTTGGATTTATTACAATGAGCTGAAAGCAAACCAGGTAATTTTCGTGCGGGAACCAGTTGAAGAAAGTTATGGAACGGTTGCCGTGTTTAAAGATATCTATGGCAATCTCTGGGATCTGATTCAGCCGCGGGAAAACACGACAACCGAACAGTAAATCCACTTAGCTAACTACCTCGCTCACTTGTTTTTCAAAACATTTATTATTATCATTGACAGTATTTCAAAAAAATAAAAACAACATCCTTTAAACTTTTTTGTGGGGCACATATCTATCACCCACATTAAACCGAAAAACTAAAATTTCCCCCTATGCAACTTAATCTCCGCCTCTTTGCCTTAGTGGCATTTACCACAGCCGTAGCTTTCACATCATGTAAAAAAGAAACAAGCAAAAACACCGATGAACCCACGGAAATGGAAATGAACACCCATTCCGATGATCAGTCGACCGTATCAAACGAAATGGACGCGGTTACCACTGAGTTCACCGGTACACTTGAAGCCAATGCAGATTTTGCAGGCGCAAAAGTTTCGCAAACAGCAGGTATATGTGGCGCCACTGTGGTTGCCGACACGGCCAATCAGCTCAAAAGAATTATGATAACGTACAGTGGCGATAACTGTGCGCATACCCATACACGCCAGGGCTCTGTTTTAATTACAATGGCCCTCGGTACCAAGTGGAAAGATGCAGGCGCAAGCATCAGTGTTACTTATCAAAATCTTGTTGTTACCCGCAAAGCCGATAACAAAAGCATTGCCATCAGTGGTACTCATACACTGACAAACGTAACCGGCGGATTGCTGAAGAACCTTGCTATTTCATCGCCCATTACACATACACTCACCAGCAGCAACATGTCAATAACATTTGCAAACGCCACGCAACGTATGTGGCAGGTGGCCCGTAAAAGAGATTTTACATTTAGTGGTGGAGCCATACTTACAATAACCGGTATGCACAGTGCTAACGGACAAACAGGTATTGCCGAGTGGGGTTCTGATCGTTTCAGCCGTGCGTTTACAACTTCTATAACATCGCCCATAGTAATTAAACAGGATTGCGGATTTAGGATTACATCGGGTGCGGTGCAGCATACGCGGCATGGCATAACTGCAACTGTAACTTTTGGCCTGAACGCAGCAGGTCTTCCAACCGTTTGCCCCGGCGCTAACGCTTTCTATTTTAAATTGTCTTGGACGGGGCCTAACGGAAACGTACACACACATATCCTGCCTTATTAAAAGTTGTCCGCCCTTAATCAATAAAACCGTGAGCATTTGCCGCGGTTTTTTTATTGCCCTGCCTTTTAAGGCAGGGATCACAAGTGCTTTAAATTTTCCAGGGCTTTAGCCCAAATCCAGGGCCAATTAAGAACCAATTGTAAATGCAGTTAATGAACAAGTTTATTTTATTGACAATGACGACATAAACGCATTTTTTTTCCCGCATAGCAAACAGTGCTACTTTAGCCCTGCCATGACAACACTCATTAGCAACATTCAAACATTGGTTGGCACACGAGAAGAACAGGAATTGCTTCGCGGAAAAAACCTTAGGCATCTACCCACAATCAACAACGCATATCTAATTATAGAAAATGGGTTGATTGCCGGTTATGGCGAAATGCAAATGCTGCAATCTAAACCTGCCGACTTTAAAAATCATATTAATGCAGCCGGCAAATTAGTACTTCCGTGCTGGTGCGACAGTCACACACACACTGTTTTTGCCGGCAGCCGCGAGGATGAATTTCGGGATAAAATAAACGGGATGAGTTATGCCGAGATTGCAGCGAGGGGTGGTGGGATTCTTAACTCAGCAAAAAAAATAAATGGCACATCGCAAGATGAATTATTTATTCAGTCATACAACCGCATTCAGGAATCAATTGCTTTGGGCACGGGTGCCATAGAAATAAAAAGTGGTTATGGTCTCTCGGTTGATGGCGAAATAAAAATGCTGCGGGTAATTAAAAAGCTAAAAGAAAAATGCGCCATTCCTGTAAAGGCAACTTTCCTTGGCGCACATAGCTTTCCCGCCGAATTTAAAAACAACAGGGAAGAATACATTCGCCTGATCATCGAAGAAATGTTGCCCATCATTACCAAAGAAAATTTAGCCGATTACATTGATGTGTTTTGTGAGGACGGCTTTTACACAGTTGAGGAAACCGAGAAAATTTGCAATGCCGGAAAAGCGGTTGGATTAAAGCCAAAGATTCATGCTAATCAACTGCAAGTATCTGGTGGGGTGCAGGTTGGCGTAAAACTAAATGCCGTTTCGGTTGACCATTTAGAAGCTATGGATGATGCAGCAATAAAATTATTAGCACAATCAACAACGATAGGAACGCTGCTGCCAACCGCCGCGTTTTTTTTACGAATGCCTTACCAACCAGCCCGTAAATTAATTGACGCCAACTGCGCCATTGCATTGGCATCAGATTATAACCCCGGCTCATCCCCGTCGGGCAATATGAATTTTGTAGTGGCACTGAGCTGCATTCAAATGCGCATGACCCCTGAGGAAGCCATTAACGCTGCAACCATTAATGGTGCGTATGCCATGGAACTGCAACACAAAGTAGGCTCCATTACCAAAGGAAAACTAGCGAATATCATCGTCACTAAAAAAATTCCATCAGTTGCCTACCTTCCATATTCGTTTGGAAGTAATTTGATTGATGAGGTTTTGATACGAGGAGAAAGAACCTTACCCCCAACCTCCAGTTTAGGCGGGACAACCTCTCTCCAACAGAGTTGGAGAGGGGAGTAGTGTTCGTACGTCCGAACCAATCCCTGAGTTCTTAAGATTTGGGCAATCATAAAACTCATTACATTTAGCAACGGAATTTTTCCGCAACCAGGTACTTGTCAAAGAATTTATTTTTTATGCAAACATCAATCGAGAAGAAACAAACATCTACGCAGCTTGCTCATTTTAAAACGTACAGTAAACAGGACATTCTTTCATTGGTTTCCATACGAAGGTTTGAAACCAAATTGGGTGAGCGGGTAAAGGTGTTGAACGATAATGATGCTATTGTTGAATCAATAAAAATGCTGTCGTCGAAGTACGTGGTGATTGGTGTGCCCGAAGATATTGGTGTGCGTGCCAATGGCGGCACAGGTGGTACCAGTACCGTTTGGATTCCGTTTCTGCAATCGTTCCTGAATATTCAAAGCAGCGATTTTTTTGAAGGAAGCAACGTGGCCGTTATTGGCCACTTCGATTTTGGCGACATACAATTCCTTATTGATAAAAATGCCGGCAACGAACAGGAAAAAACAGAAGCTTACCGCCATGCGGTGAGCGCAATTGATGATGAAGTGGAGGCAATGGTAAAAATGATTGTTGCCGCCGGAAAAATTCCTATTGTAATTGGTGGAGGGCATAACAATGCGTATCCATTGATTAAAGGAGCTGCCAAGGGTTTGCACCAACTACAACAAATTGCGTTGCCCAATATAAATTGCATTAACCTTGATGCACATACCGACTACCGCCCCGCCGAAGGCCGCCACAGTGGTAACGGTTTTAGGTATGCCGAAGATGATGGCTACCTGCAGAAATACTGCGTCGTGGGCATTCACGAAAATTATCTGCCACAAAATGTTTGGATGGATATTGTAAACAATCCCTTTTTTGATTGCATTACCTACGAAGACATTTTCATTCACGAAAAACGCACCTTTCGCCAGGCAGTGTCGCACGCCATTCAATTTACCGACGACAATTATGCCGGAGTTGAACTCGACCTCGATGCGGTGCAGGATGTGTTAAGCAGTGCTGTTACTCCCACGGGCATTACGCCATTGATGGCAAGGCAGTACATTAACCTTTGTGCTGCGCATGTAAAAGCCGCCTACCTGCATATTTGCGAAGGTGCCTCGCGACTGCATAATGGAAAAACGGATGATGGTACTGGAAAATTGATCAGCTATTTGGTGAGTGATTTTATAAAAATGAGGGAGGCCTGATGCTGAGGTTCGGCTAATTCCACTCCGCTCCCGTATAGACTTTGGCCCACGCAATCCACGCAACCTAAAAACTTCTTGCTCCAATTTAAAGCTGAGCACATTCCTAAACCTAAAGTTCGATTCATTGCCGTCAAGGCCTCCTATGATTTTGTAGCGGTGCCGATGGGATTAATTTGGTTGAATGAAAAAATATAGAGTAACCTTGAAACAGCAATTGCTAGTTTTATTGCATTTGGTTTCTTCTCAAATATTGATTGTTTTAGTAAATAATTACATTCTTCAGAATCTTTCCTACAGCGGGGCATACCTTCTCTTTTTAATGATCTTATGTGTTCAAGCTTTGCCAACATTGATGCTCCACTTCCAATATTTGCGACATGACTCCGGGTGTGAGTTGTTAGTGGATCTAAATACCAGGATAGTATCGTATAGCAACGCAACGACAAGTGTTGAATTTGCATTCGATGACATAAAACAACTACAATTTTGCGTATCGTTCGGCAGACATACGGGTGTTTACTCATTTGCCTTTCATCGGTATTTTAAGATAATCCTTCACAATGGAGCAGAGGTGATTATTACTTGTCTAATGATGAATGATATCGAAAACACTTTGCCGCTACTTCTAAAAAATAACTTTGAGGAAAAACCAAAGGTTTTCTGCTTTCTACCGTTAAAAAGGAAGTGGCGTAAAGGATAGTTTCTGTCGACGGTAAGTGTTAAGGCTGCTATTCTTATAATCGCCCTCTTATTTCAGAAACCCTTCAGCAGCCGCTTTTATTTAATTCCACGAGAAAATTAAACCGCTATTTGGACAGGGATTTTATAAAGCTGTATGAGGTTTAAAACAGAGATGGTTTATCTGACACATCTTTGTCTTGTTTTAATTTTTTCAATACCTCACTATAAGCTTTTGCTTCTTTTCTTCTTTGTTTCTCAAGTGCCATCTGCAGACCGTACACCGACCAGATGTTTCTGTTATTCGACTGCATGTCGTCCGTAAATATTTTTTCAGCTTTACTCCACTTCGACATTTTTAAATAAAAGTTCCCCAGGTATTGCCTTGCGTTCAATAACCAGTCCCGCGGTTCGTTATACACTAATTTCATTTCGACTTCCACCGCGTTTCTGAAATAGATTTCCGCCGCTTTTTCATTTTTCCGCCCCAGTTCAATAAAGCCGTCTAATAAATGTGCCGCAACGGTAGCTGCATCCACAGCGGGAGAAAAAGGAGACATGGGAATGGAAAGGCTTTGATTATTCATAGCGGTTTCCATTTGAGTTTTTTCATTGACAGCCTCCTGAAGTTTATCCTGTGCAGCATAAGCCATTCCTCTTGCAAAGTGATACAGGACATTTGCATAAGCATGATGAGATGCAGGTTGAGTGCTTTTCAAGATTTCATTCCATTTGCCAAAATGAACATTAATTAACGTCGGCGTCATGTGCAGGTATTGAATGTACGAACCCACTGGTGCCGCCATGGAAAGCAGCGATGTGTCAACGAGGTTTTGCAATTCCACAGCTGTCTGGTAACTGTATTGATAACGCCCTGCCATTAACCCGCAATTGGCCTGCATATGAAGATTGTGCCACTGGTATAAAAATGCATTTTCATTGGCGGGAGCAAATAGAGAAACATAGTTTTTAAAGCTGGCGATGGCTTCAGTGTTTACCTGGCTTCCTTTATTGTATTGCCCTGTACGTAAATAAATGTGCGAGGGCATGTGCACCATGTGTGACAAGCCCGGAGTGAGGCTACCCAACCTGTTGGCACTTGGCAAGGCAAGAGCGGCATAGGGTGAGGCTTCCATTACATGAATGTAATAGTGATTGGCGCCGGGATGCTGCGGGCTAAGTTTCAACAGTTTTTCCAATACCGCTCTTATTGTTGGCGTCCATGCTTTAGGTGTGCCATCATTGTTCCAAAGATCCCAGGGATGTTGCAGCATCATGGCATCGGCATAAAGCGCAGCACCATCTGCGTTAGAAGAAAATTGTTCATGAATTTTTTTCAAATCCTCAACATAATCCTGGTTGAGTTTTTCCCTACTCACGGTTGTGTCTAATGAGTATCTTTTTACCATTGCATTGATCAATGCTTGTTCGAAAGGCGATGCGGATGTGGAGAGAGCAATTGCTTTTTGCGCTGCAGCATAAGCCAACGGCGATGCAGCATAACCCACATCATTGATGTTGGGCCCGTAAGCCAGGGCCTGCGCCCAGTAAACCATGGCATTGTTGCTATCGAGCTTTGTTGCTTTTTTAAAAGAGGCCATTGACTCTATAATGTGAAAGCCATAGTACATATTGATGCCCTGGTTAAAATAAAATTGGGCACTGTCATTTGCGGTGTTAATCTTCCAATGATAGTTGCCTGCGCCGGGCATGGGGGGAATATCCGATTCGTTAAGTCTTTGGGCAAGCAACTCCCAATTGGGATTGCAGCTAACGGTTGTTAGTTTTACCTGCTTTATATTCTGCGAAGGAGGGGGGCGGAATTGAAAAGAAAAAAATAATGCGGTTGCAAAAGCAGCAATTACAATAAGCAGCCATTTCATAACAAAGACAATTTGAAATAGAAGTTACGAAAGTTAATTGTTTCGGGAAGCTCAGCTTTTGCTCTACAATTATCTGAGCGAGGGACGCACGTTGGTGTAATCAGGTACTACACTTTTGTGTGATGGCCGACAAACAAAATACCATTTCTCGCTGAGCACCAACCTAAGTTTGAAGGTAAGTGCACTCAAACCAAAAGACAGTAGAAACACTAAAGCATTCATACGCTTTATCTTTCATTGTCATCGGATTGCGCCAAACAGAATTGCAATCAATCCTAAAACCTTGCTGACGATAACAACTGACAAGCTATGTGTGACGAATGTTTTAATGACGAAATAAAATCTTTCCGGAAACAGACAGACTTTGAAGAGTTTGACTTGGAATTGACAAAGAAAATTGCCAATGACAGAAGTATTAGAATGGGCAAATTTGTGAACACAGCCTGGAAAGACATTGGCTACCAAATTTATGAGTGTCTTTCGTGTGGGCAATTTTGGAAACTTTCAACGCCTGACCATTCAGACAGAGGTTATTTCCTACGTCTACCAAAATAAAAATTTACATGTGTTTGTATTGTCCAAAATAATCGAAAGCCATAGAGCTACCGCCTCCGGGGATGCCGTGGGTTGCTTTGTAAGTGAGCAGCCAAACTAAGTAAAAGTAGTATTACCGGAAAAATAACTTGGGAATCTCGGGATTCTCATCAACCCCCCAACTCTTCTTCCAATTCCATTATCCTTTCCAGCAAACTTTCGTAAGCGGCGGTGGCAGGTTTCAATTTCTGTTCAACATCTTTGTAAGCCGCCTCGGTTTTTTTAAAACTTTCGGGGTTTGAGTAAGTATCCGGCTCGGCAAGCATGGCTTCCAGTTCGGCTTTTTTTGTTTTTAATTCAGACAAAGTTTTTTCGGCCTGCAGCAATTTTCGCTGGCTGTTTTGTAACTCTTTTTGTAATGCCGAATTAGGTGATTGAGTTGTAGCTGCTACTTGTTTTACCTGCGGAGCCTGAGCAGTGGCTTTGGGTTTTTCTTCGGTCTTTGACCCTTGAACCTCAGACTTTGTCCCGAAGCCTCGGGATTCAACTTTAGACTTTGAACTGTTCAAAGCCATTCTTTCCTTCCATGCCACCCATTCCTCGTATCCACCCTTAAATTCTTTTATCTCGTGGTCAACAATCTCCCAAATTTTATTTGCCGTCTTTGAAATAAAATGCCGGTCGTGGCTTACCAAAATCATAGTACCCTGGTATTTGTTGAGGGCATCAATCAGCAGGTCGCAGCTGTGCATGTCTAAGTGGTTGGTTGGTTCGTCAAGCATTAAAAAATTGGCTTTGCTTACAATGGTTTTAGCCAGGGCCACTCTTGCTTTTTCGCCACCACTTAAAATTTTTATTTTTTTATCGCTGTCATCGCCGCTGAATAAAAAACAACCAAGCAGGCCGCGCAATTCCAGTTCATTCATCTGGCTGCCGCATTCTTTCATTTCATCCAAAATGGTATTGTTGATGTTTAATGCTTCCAACTGGTGTTGCGCATAAAAACTTTCATCAACGTTGTGGCCCCATTTTCTTTCGCCTTTATCGTATGGCTCAACGCCGGCAATAATGCGCAGCAATGTAGACTTACCTTTTCCATTGGCGCCAATCAACGCAATTTTATCGCCACGGTCAATTTCGGCCGATGCATTTTCTACAATCACGTTTTCGCCAAATGCTTTTTTCACATGTTTCAATTCCACCAACACCCGCCCGGGTACTTTATCAACCCTAAAATTTATCCTGATGTTTGGCCTTTCAATTTCTGCGTCCTCAATACGCTCAAGCTTGTCAAGCTTTTTCATGATGCTCTGCGCCATGGCGGCCTTACTTGCCTTCGCCCTAAAACGTTCTACCAGTCTTTCGTTTTGCCGAATGTAGTCTTGCTGGTTTTCGAAAGCCTTCTGCTGCATTTCAATACGAATGGCTTTTTCTTTTTCGTAATAATCAAAATTGCCATTGTAAATATTGAGATGCTGCTGGTATACTTCAACAATTTTTGTAACCATGCGGTTCAAAAAATATTTATCGTGACTAACAATTACAACAGAGCCCTGGTAATGTGTCAAATATTTTTCCAGCCACTCAATGGATGGTAAGTCAAGGTGGTTGGTAGGTTCATCAAGCAAGAGTAAATCGGGTTGCTGCAAAATCATTTTCGCAAGCAACACACGCATTCTCCAACCACCACTAAACTCTTTATATGGTCTTTGTAAGGCGTTGTTCTCAAAGCCCAGGCCCTGTAAAATTTCTTCGGTTTTATGTTCCATCACATAACCACCGGCTTCCTCAAAATCGTGTAGTTTATGGCTATAGGCATCAAGTAATTCCTCGGTCGAATTTTTTTCCAGTTCCTCAACCATTTTGGCCAGTTCTTTCTCTATGGCCTTTGCTTTATCAAAAGCATGCATAGCCACTTCAAGTATCGATTCGCTGGTTTCAAAACTCAATAAATCCTGGTGTAAATAACCAATGCTGGTGTTGCGGCTTCTTTCAATAGTACCTGCGGAAGGTGAATATTCGCCGGCCAGTAATTTAAGCAGGGTCGATTTTCCGGTGCCATTGTAACCAATTAAACCAATGCGTTCGTTGGGGTGAATATGCCAGGTGGCCTCTTCAACTATTGCACGGGCACCGAATTCGAAAGTAACATTTTGTAAACCTGCTAACATAACTGTGTTGAAATTAAAGGGCTAAATAAGCCCGCAAATTTGCTGAAGAAAAATGAAATGAAATGTAAATAGATGGAAACCGCCGGTGAATTAATATTAAAGCCTCCGCATCAACCTTTATTTTTGCGGAAATGTTGTTAATGAAATCAGCCTTTGTTACGTGGGTAGTCGTGGGTTTTGTGCTGCTGGGCTGCAAGGAGTCCGGCAACAAATCTGCCCCGCTAAATAATCCGCCAACTGCTGCAAGTAAGCACAGCGCTTCATTTAACGCGGCTATTGATTCTGCATTATCCGGTTATTACCAACTTACCGAGGCGCTTGTACAATGGGATTCGTCATCAATTTCATCCATGGCAACAAACATTGTAAAACAATTGAAGGAGGTAGATATAAGCGGTGCAAAATTTGAAAATGATAGCCAACAAAAAGAAGCTGCACAGTATTTGGCGGGGTTGACAAGCGACATACATAACATCTCAACGGCCTCAAACCTGGAAGGCGCCCGTCGCCGTTTCCACACCGCATCCGAAAACCTTGCACAATTTTTACAGTTCATAAAATACGATAACCAAAAACTTTTTTTGCAGGAATGCCCCATGGCTTTTAATGATGAGGAAACAGCCACCTGGATAAGCGCCGCTCCCGAAATTCGTAATCCATATTTAGGTTTACATCATCCGCGTTACAAATCGGGCATGCTTCATTGCGGCACCACAAAAACAGAAGTTAACTATACTGGTACCAAATGAAAAAATCGGCTGTTACATTTTTTTTCCTTTTTCTTTTATTTTCCGCAACTGTATTTGCTCAGTCAAAGTTTACTGTAAATGGTTATGTACGCGATACCGCCACCGGGGAATCAATCATCGCCGCCAGTATTTCTGTAAATGGCAAAACCGTTAACAGCAATGCCTATGGGTTCTATTCCATTACTGTAGATGAAGGGCCACAAAACATTACCGTTTCCCATGTTTCTTACCAGGCCAATTCATTTGCCATTACATTAAATCAAAACCTTGAGAAGAATATTTTTTTGGTTTCTAAATCCACTGCTTTAAACGAAGTGCTGGTCTATAGCCGCAAACGAGATGAAAATGTGCGGAGTGCGCAAATGGGAAAGATTGATCTGTCCATTGGCCAGATAAAAAACATACCTGCAATTTTTGGTGAGGTAGATATTTTAAAAGCCATTCAACTACTGCCCGGTGTACAAAAAGCGGGAGAGGGCAATGCCGGATTTTATGTGCGTGGCGGCGGTCCCGATCAAAATTTAATTATGCTTGATGATGCTGTGGTGTATAACAGCGGTCATCTGTTTGGATTCTTTTCTATTTTTAATTCAGATGCCATAAAAAATACTTCGCTCATAAAAGGTGGTATGCCGGCACAATATGGTGGCCGCCTTTCTTCGGTGCTTGATGTAACCATGAAGGATGGCAACAGCAACAAATTCCAGGTTGAAGGTGGTATAGGTTTGATTGCATCTCGTGTTTCAATACAAGGTCCGATTGTAAAAGAAAAGGCTTCGTTTATTGTATCTGCACGAAGAACCTATATTGATGTGCTTGCAAAACCCTTTATAAAAAAGGAAGCAAACGCGTATGGCTCGGGCTATTATTTCTACGATTTGAATGCAAAATTCAACTACCGTTTTTCGGATAAGGACCGCATTTTTTTGAGTGGCTATTTTGGCCGCGATGTTTTTAATTACCGCGATAAAAAATTATCCTTTCGTGCCGATATACCCTGGGGCAACAGCACCGGCACTTTAAGATGGAACCATGTTTTTAACCGGAAACTTTTTGCCAATACAACACTTGTGTACAACGATTACAATTTTAGTTTTGGCGCGGCGCAAAATAATTTTGAAATCAATCTGGCATCCGGTATCAGAGACGTGACTGCTAAAACCGATTTCGATTATTACCCAACCGGCAACCATAAAATAAAATTTGGTGCGGCGGCCACTTACCACAAGTTTACACCCAATGTAGCATCGGGGCGGCAGGACTCCATCATTTTTAAACCTAACAACGATGATGTAAAATATGGATGGGAAACCGCTTTGTATTTGCAGGACGACTGGACCGTGAACAATAAACTTACTGTAAATGCCGGGCTAAGGTTTACTGGCTTTACACAAGTGGGCCCATACACAAAGTTTGTGCGGGATGCCAATCAAAACGTTATTGACAGCACGGTTTATGAAAGTGGAAGCCGAATAATTAACTACAACGGTTTGGAACCACGGCTGACGGTACGGTACGGGTTAAACGAAAGCACTTCCATCAAAGCGTCTGTTACCCGCAACTTGCAGTTTATACATTTGGTAAGTAATGCCGGCACTACTTTGCCGACCGACTTATGGGTGCCGAGTACAGTGAACGTGCAGCCACAAAAAAGCTGGTTGTATGCCGCAGGTGTTTTTAAAAATTTTGCGAACAACATTTTTGAAACATCAGTGGAAGTGTACTACAAAAACATGCAAAACCAGATTGAGTATCGCGAAGGTTATTCTCCATCGCTGCGAGATGTGGAACAGGAATTTGTGTTTGGCAGGGGGTGGAGTTATGGTTCAGAATTTTTTATTAATAGAACAAGAGGAAGATTGACGGGGTGGATTGGATATACCTTGTCGTGGACGTGGAGAAAATTCGCACAAATAAACAGCGGCGAAAAATACCCGGCAAAATTTGACAGGCGAAACGATTTGTCGGTTGTAGCTACCTACGATCTTACACCAAAATGGAAGATCGGCAGCATATTTATTTATGCCACCGGTAATGCTACATCGCTCCCCGAAAGTTTTTATGTAGTAAACAATGTGCTTACACAGGAATACAGCGATATCAACAAATACCGCCTGCCTGCCTATCATCGCCTCGACCTATCGGCAACGTACACACCGCAGAAAAAAAATAAAAAGTTCAGCAGTTTTTGGGTGTTCAGTATTTACAACGTGTACAACCGCATGAATCCCTATTTTATTTATTTTGACCAGAGTGGCAGCCCGTACAACGGCACCTTAAAAGTGCAGGCACAGCAGGTGTCTTTATTCCCCGTATTGCCTTCTGTTACATGGAATTTTAGGTTATAAAAAAACAGCCACCTTCAATTGCTTGAAACCGGCTGCTTGCCCTGCACAATTTGTACAAGTTTATATACGGGTACAGTTATTCTTTAGATGCGTGCGAATTTTATAAAGTAAAAACTTTTATGAGGCTCTGTGAATACTCCCCTCTCCAACTTTGTTGGAGAGGGCCCGTCCCGCTTCAACGGGAGGTCGGGGGTTAGGTTTATTTTGGCATCAATACGCTATCAATCACATGAATAACGCCATTGCTTTGGTGTACATTACTGATAGTAATTTTTGCGGTAGCTCCGGTTTCATCTGTCACCCACAAGCCATCGGCCTTTTGCATTACCAATAATTTGCCTCCGGCAACGGTTGTAAGTTCGGCAGTGCCTTTTCCTTTTTTAATCCATTTCATTAGTTCCTTAGCATCTAACCTACCAGCTACTACATGGTAAGTAAGAATGCCGGTGAGCATTGTTTTGTTTTCGGGTTTTACTAAGGTTTCAACAGTGCCTGCGGGTAATTTTTCAAATGCAGCATTGGTTGGGGCAAACACGGTAAATGGCCCTGCGCCCTGCAAAGTTTCAACCAGGCCTGCAGCTTTTACAGCAGCAACAAGGGTAGTATGGTCTTTAGAGTTCACGGCATTTTCAACAATGTTTTTTGTGGGATACATGGCAGCGCCGCCTACCATAACCGAC
The DNA here is from genome assembly GCA_031425835.1 of Chitinophagales bacterium. GTDB lineage: Bacteria > Bacteroidota > Bacteroidia > Chitinophagales > Chitinophagaceae > Flavisolibacter. The sequence continues at coordinate 88,625 of JANPKD010000042.1, read as the reverse complement.
GAACCTTTCACTTTCATTTTGCCATCTTTCACTTTCATTTTTTCCTGTGCATTAATATTGCTGCAAACAATTAGCGCAGCAAATAAGAATAAGGACGCTGTAATCTTTTTCATTCGATTTTCTTTTTTTTATTTCTGTTGAGGGTTAATGGGATAAATTACGCAAGCAGTAGTATTCCAGATTTATCGAACAGGAATTTTCTAATCTTGCAGAGGAAAGAAGCTATGAGCTGTAAGCCTTGAGCCTTGAGCTACGAAACCTATAGTCCGGCATATGTTTGCCGTCTCGCAGCTCGCAGCTAAAATCGTAAATAATAAACCATAACTCTTATGCAGTACTGGCTAGTAAAATCGGAACCGGAAAAATACAGTTGGCAAAACTTTGAAAAGGATGGAACAACTTTTTGGGATGGCATACGCAACTATGCTGCCCGCCTGCATTTGCGTGCAATGAAAAAGGGCGACGAAGTTTTTTTCTATCACAGCAACGAAGGTTTGGAAATAGTGGGCATAGCAAAAGTGGTGAAGGAAGCCTACCAGGATCCAACAACCACCGATGAAGCCTGGGTGGCTGTGAATTTAAAAGCGGTAAAAAAATTAAAGAAACCGGTAACCATGCAACAGATAAAAGCCGATGGCCGGTTGAATGAAATGGCATTGTTGCGCATCAGTCGGCTATCGGTGCAGCCGGTGAAAAAAGAGGAATGGAAAATTGTGATGAAGATGGCAGGTGAGAAGTAATCTACGATTCATTTGTTACTACTTTTCACCCTCCAAAAAAACACCACACCCCATGTGTTATTACAATGGCCGTAAGGTTAGCTACAATGAATTTCTACGATTGAAAAATTTGGAGAAGCAGGTGACTGCTTTACAAAAAGGCAAGGCTGTACATAAAGGTTTTGATTATGAAGACTGGCCCGTAATAAAACCAATTGGAAAATTTGATTTTGAAAAGGTAGAAATGGAGTGGGGGTTTATACCTGATACCTGGCGCGGTAAAAAATTAGACACCCGGCAAAAAGTAAAAGACTGGCGCAATGGTTATGTAGATGAAAAGGGAATTTATGTAGCTGGCACTACCACGCTAAATGCTATGGGCGAAGAATTGTTACTCCCCGGCAAAATATTTAGAGAAGCAGCACTCAATGGCCGCTGCCTGGTTATGAGCTGGGGTTTTTACGAGTCGAAGCATATAGTTGAGATGGGCAAAAGAGGTAAACCACTAAAACAACCCTATACTATTCCGCATTTTATTAAACCAAAAAACAAAGAGGTTTTTTTTATGGCAGGCATTTACAAACCCTGGCGTGATGCGGAAACCGGTGAAGTGAAAGAAACCTTTTCTATTGTTACTACGGCCGCGAATTCTTTGATGCAAACCATTCACAATTCGAAAAAAAGAATGCCGGTAATATTTACAAATGAGTTGGCCGAGCGGTGGATTTTTGATGATTTAACCGAAGAGGAAATTTTGCAGCTGGCTACCTATCAATATCCTGCCGAAGAAATGGAGGCTTATACCGTGAGCAAGGATTTTGTTGGAACCGATGAACCCACTAAACCATTCCTATACGATGAAGATGGCATTTCGGGCAACGCTAAAACCTTGTTCAGCTAATGGAGGCCGACTTTACCATAACGGTGGTGGTGGATCGTAAAAAATTCAGGATGCAGGTAGTTGAAATATACCGGGGCGAGTCGTTGGAACAATTTAAAGTTGTTGGTGGTGAGCGGTATATAATTCTGCAGAGCAACAGACCCATGCTGGAAAGAGCAAAAACAAAGAAGCCCATTACCTGGAAGATACTGGAAGGAGATATTACTACCGGCGATCCGAAACAAATTGCCGCAGCCCTCAACGAAATTATCATAGCACTCGAAAGCAAAATAAAAGAAGTGCCGCTGCAGTTTGTAAATATTAGGAGTAGAAAGTAAAGCTCACTGACTGACGAACAACCCTGCTTGTAAAAAGTAAAGTAGCCAGGCTTGGCAGTTACCCATTTTCATTTACCAACCTTCTTAAATCGACTGCATTCTTAAAAGCATCTCCTGCCGTATTATTGAAATAGGTATACACATCTAAGCCTGCCCGCAACCAGCCACGTATCGTCGCGGCTTGTGCTTTCAAAAAATCATCCGTGTAGCTGTCCCTGTAATTGCCATTAGGGCCATGAAAACGCAGGTAAATAAACTCCGCCTTTGTTTGAGGCACAAATATTTTCGCTTTTGGGTGATCGTGCAAAACCATGGTGGCTCCAAACTCGTTCAGCATTTCAAAGGTTTCGCCTGCGTACCAGCTTTCATTTCTAAACTCCAAGGCTTTTTTCCATTCGTTACCGCCATCAAACTGATGTAGATGGTGCAGTATGCGCTCCACTTTTTCAAAATGCTCCAATGTAATGCTGCCTGGAAATTGTATCAGCAGGCAACCCTTTTTTTGGCTTATGCCCCCGGCCGAGTGCATGAATTTTTCCAGGGCCGCCAGGTTGGTTTCAACTTCTTTTGTGTGGGTAACTGCCTTACTCAGCTTCAGTGTAAATGTAAAATCGTCGGGCACGTCCATCATCCATTTTTCGGTAGTGGAAAGCAAAGGTGTGCGGTAAAAACAACTGTTTATTTCTACCGAATTAAAAATACTGGCATAATAATGCAACCTGCTTTTTAGTTGAAAGGCAGGTGGAAAACTGGTTTTGTTCCCTGGCAAGGTAATGTTGCTGGTACCAATGCGTAACACGGAATTTTTCTGCACGTTGTCCATCTGCATACCGGTCATTTCAAACGGCATGCCATGGGGGGTTGGTACAATATTTAATGTTTATGGTGTATGAAAAAAATACAATCACCCGGTGTAAAAGCAGCCTTCCCTAAAACCTTTACGCCCATGCTGGCAACGTTGGTTGATAAACCTTTTGATGAAGCAGGTTGGTTGTACGAAATTAAATGGGATGGGTACAGGGCAGTAGCCATGATAAATAAAGGGACGGTGCAATTAATATCCCGAAACAATAAACCTTTTAATGAAAAATTTTATCCTGTTGTTACCGCATTAAAAAAATGGAAATCGAATGTGATTGTTGATGGTGAGGTATGCGTGTTGGATGAAAAAGGGGTGGCGCATTTTGGTGCGTTACAAAATTGGCGTAGCGAGGCGGATGGTGAGCTCGTTTATTTTGTGTTTGACGTCTTGTACCTCGATGGGTTCGATTTAAAACAACTAAGCCTGCTGGAAAGGAGAGAAATATTGAAAAACAGTTTGCCGCAAAATGAAATTGTCAGGCTGAGCCAAACTTTTGAAACAACGGCTACCGAGTTTTTAGCTGTTGCACATAAGATGGGGATGGAGGGCATTATGGCGAAAAAGGAGAACAGCAAATACATCGAAGGTAACCGCAGTAACAACTGGCTAAAAATCAAAGCAAATAAACGCCATGAAGTAGTTATCGGCGGCTACACAAAAAATGAGGGGTCATCAAAAACATTTAGTTCGTTGCTGGTAGGTGTGTTTGAAAAAGGCAAACTGCATTACATGGGAAAGATTGGAACCGGTTTTGATGCCGCCATGCAAAAAAAAATCTTTGCGCAAATGCAGGGGCTTACAACAACCGTGGTACCATTTACCGAAGCCCCCGATGTAAACAAACCATCAAGGTTTCAACACAACCCGCCAAGGGCAGCAGTTACCTGGTTAAAACCGCAATTGGTTTGCGAAGTAAGCTATGCCGAGCTTACCGATGAAGGTGTAATGCGGCATCCCTCGTTCGAGGGTATGCGAACCGATAAAAATGCGAAAGATGTAGGGAAAGAAAAAGCCGTGACCCGAGCCGTTAAAAAATCGGCTGGCGATCAACGTAAGTCCTTACTGAACCCTACCGATGAAACGCAGGTGAAAAAAATAAACGGGCACGACCTGAAATTTACCAACCTGAGTAAAATATACTGGCCCAAAGAAAGATATACTAAGCGGGACATGCTGAACTATTATTACCAGGTGGCCCCGTATATTTTGCCCTACTTAAAAAACCGCCCGCAATCACTCAACCGGTATCCCAATGGCATTGACGGAAAAAGTTTTTATCATAAGGATGTAACGGCCACCGCACCATCGTGGATACAGATGCAACCATACACCACATCAGAGGGTGAACATAAAAATTTTTTGGTGCCGCAAGATGAAGCAGCCATTCTTTACATGGCCAATTTGGGTGCAATTGAAATGAACCCATGGAACAGCACTATTGATCAAGAAGATTTTCCCGACTGGTGTCTGATTGATTTGGATCCTTCGGCGAAAAATACTTTCGACCAGGTGATTGAAGCTGCACTGGTAACAAAAGAGGTGCTGGACAACATGGGTGTTGACTGCTACGTAAAAACCTCGGGTTCTACGGGCATTCATATCTACATACCGCTGGGGGCTAAATACAATTACGATCAATGCCAGTTGTTTGGAAAGGTGATCGCCACGCAGGTAAACCATATTTTACCCGACCTCACGAGTATAGAACGAATGATCAATAAAAGAGGAGGCAAACTATACGTGGATTATTTGCAAAACAGGCCAAAGGCTACATTGGCTGCCCCGTATTCGTTACGGCCAAAACCCGGAGCCACTGTATCTATGCCGCTGCATTGGCATGAAGTAAAAAAGGGTTTAAAGATGAAAGACTTCAACATAAAGAATGCAATAGAAAGATTAAAAGCCGAGGGTGATATTTTTAAACCTGTGCTTGGAAAAGGTGTTGATCTAAATAAGGTTCTTACACATTAATAAGCCGCCGAACACAATGTGGCATCAGGCACGTTTACAAACGCGTTTGAAAAAACATGGTTGGCCCCCTTGACTTTTCAAAACAGGTTAATTAATTTGTATTCATGCTAGTAGAATCCATGAACCAAAAAGAAATGACCGCCGAAATATTGAACGATATTTCCAAACTTGAACGTTCAACAAAAGAAAGATTGTTTCAGGAATATGTAAGAGAAAGAAAAAAACGTAAAATAGATAAAGCGGCAACCTATCCCAAAGTATATCCCATCAAAACAGCGGCTAAAAATACCTGGCTCGTTTTTGTAAGAAAATCCCCTATTGATAAGAAGTTTACCGGGTTAGACGCTATTGCCTTTTGTCTTTTAGTTTATTACTACGATCGTTGGGGCTTAAAGGTTTTTCGCCACTGCCAGGAAACAGGCATGATGGAAGAATTTACCGGTCATTTTTTCACCCGGTACAATGAGCGGATGCATTTAAACATCACCAGCCCAATAGAAACGGTAAAAGTATTTTTTAATTCCAGTGGGTACTTTCAATACCAGCTTGCCCACAAATCACCCAAGGGGGAAACATTTGGCCTGTGTAAAGATGGTGTAGCGCTGGGTAAATATTTTGCCGACTACAACTGGATACTGAATAGGACTTTTATAAGCCGGGAAATGATGAAAGACAACCAGGCCATAATAAAGAACGAATTAATTGGCAGTGTGCAATTAAAAATATTGACACATTTATTTACAGAAGAAGAAACCGACCAGGTTTTTATGGAAACACAGCAACATTTGTTAAAGGAGCTTATTGCCGCATAAAAAAACGTAAAAAGTAAAGCTGCCGGTTACAGCAGCTTTTACCTGGAGTTCATAATTATTTACTTAAACCTGGCTGCAATAAACTCCACTAATTTTTCATCGCTCATTTCATTCGAGGTGCTTTCATTTGCCACCACATTTTTATATTGGGGCGTTTCTGCCATATAGTTGATAAACTGCTCCTGCACTTGTCCCGTACCTGTTACATGTATTTCATCAACATTCTGCATAAAAGCATTTATCTCCTTAAAAAATTTGCTGGTTACATTCTTTTCGCTGTTGTTTCCGGCATGCTCGCTTGAATTGCTGCCGCCGCCTGAGTTCTTAGCCCGGCCAAGTACCGCAAAGTCACCACTGTCAACATTTTCTCTCCCAATGACGGTGGCTTTTTGCGAATCCATCCAAACGCCAAACTGTTTTTTGTTTTTTGAAGACATAATTTTATTTAAACGTAAGGGTCAAATAGCGTACCCAATAAATGCGGTCTCATGTCAGGGAAGGAAATATTGCTACGGATTAGCAATGTATTTATGTTCGAACGGGAAGTACACCACTCAATAAATAACTTTTGCAAACAGTGACGTACAATGTTTATGTAGTTGAATTATCAAAGCGGGTATTTACAGAAAACAACCAGTTTCGCCTGGCCAACCCTCAATTTAATGGTGTGCTGGAATGTCTTTATGTAGGTATGACGAGTAAGTCGCCACAGGAAAGATTACAACAACACAAAACTGGTTACAGAAATAAAAAAGGCCACAAACTTTCGGCAAACATTGTTGAGAAGTATGGCCGCTACCTGCGCCCGAGTTTATACGAACATATCAACGCCAAACCAATGAACAGGCAGCAGGCACTACGCACGGAAGAAAAACTTGCCTGGGATTTAAGAAGACAGGGTTATGCGGTTTGGTTTAATTAGAAATTTTGCCGGCTGGCCTGTCAAGATAATTGCACTTTGCAGTTATAGGTCTTTTTTTTTAAAATTCCGAACCATTGCCCACCCACATTCCTTACGTAAATTTGCCCCCTTTGCCAACGAGGCTTTACCTAAAATATTTTGAGTGAATTTTAATACGAAGACAGAAGAGGAAATGGATTTTCTGCCCATTATTCCGTTGAACGATGGCGATGCTGATGTGAATGAAAAGATTGTGGTGCCCGATGAGTTGTCGTTGCTGCCGCTGCGCAACACGGTTTTATTTCCCGGCGTTGTACTGCCAATAACTGTTGGCCGAGATAAAAGTATTAAGGCCGTTGCCGATGCCTACAAAGCCAACAAATTAATTGGTGTGGTAGCGCAAAAAGACAGCAATATTGAAGACCCGGCGGTGGCCGATTTGGAAGAAGTGGGCACCATAGCCAAAATTATTAAACAAATTAAAATGCCCGATGGTGGCACCACCATCATTATCCAGGGCAAGGCAAGGTTTATTATAAAAAATATTGTAACGGAAGAGCCATACTTCAAAGCCAACGTTGAACTGATTGAAGAAGAAGAAGCACCGAAGGATACCGACTTTGCCGCCTACGTTGATAATATAAAAGAACTGGCCACGGAAATTATTTCTCTTTCGCCCAACATACCTACCGAAGCTTCGGTGATACTGCGCAATATTGAAAACCCCACGTTCCTCATACATTTTGTGTCGAGCAATCTTACCATTGACATAAAAGAAAAACAGCAGCTGCTTAAAATGAATCACCTGCGGGAGCGGGCACATTTGCTGATGGAATTTCTGCAAAAAGAATTTCAGTTTGCAGAACTGAAAAACAAAGTGACCAATAAAACCCGTGTTGAAATTGATAAACAGCAGAGAGATTATTTTTTACAACAGCAATTAAAAAGCATCAAGGAAGAGCTGGGTGGCGAACCCAATGAGAGGGAAATTAAAGAACTACAGAAAAGATCAGAAACCAAAAAATGGCCCGATGCTACAAGGGATGCTTTTAAAAAAGGCATAGAAAAACTTGAACGTATGCACCCCAGCACTCCCGACTATTCGGTGGTGTACAATCACCTTGATTTGTTGCTTGACCTGCCCTGGCTTGATTACACCGAAGATGTGTACGACCTGGAGAAGGCAAAAGAAATTTTAGACCACGACCACTACGGCATGGAAAAAATTAAAGAAAGAATTTTAGAGTATTTGGCGGTGCTAAAATTAAAGGGCGACATGAAAAGCCCCATACTTTGTTTTTACGGTCCGCCCGGTGTTGGTAAAACCTCTTTGGGCCGCAGTATTGCCAGTGCCATTGGCCGTAAATATGTGCGGCTTAGTTTGGGTGGTATTCATGATGAAAGTGAAATACGTGGCCACCGTAAAACTTATATTGGTGCTATGCCCGGTCGCATCATTCAAAACATTCGCAAAATAAAATCATCAAACCCGGTGATGATATTGGATGAAATTGATAAAGTAGCCTCCGATTTTCGGGGCGATCCAAGCAGTGCATTGCTCGAAGTTTTAGACCCCGAACAAAACAATACTTTTTACGACAATTATTTAGAGAGTGAATACGATTTGAGCAAGGTGCTTTTTATTGCCACAGCAAATAACTTGCAAACCATACAACCCGCCTTACGCGACCGGTTGGAAATAATTGAATTGAGTGGGTACGCGGTGGAAGAAAAAATTGAAATCGCCAAACAACATCTTTTGCCAAAGCAAAAAGAGGCGCACGGTTTAAAATCAACTAAAGTAAAAATCGGCGATAAAGTGTTAGAAAAAATTATCCAGGACTATACCCGTGAAAGTGGTGTGCGGGAATTAGACCGCCAGTTAGCATCCATCATGCGCAACCTTGCAAGGCAATTGGTATCAACAGGAAAAGTAGTGCCGGTGTTAACGATTGACGACGTTGAAAAAATTCTTGGCCGTTCTAAGTACAGCAATGAAATTTATAAATCGGCGGGGATACCCGGTGTGGCAGTAGGCCTGGCATACACGTATGTAGGCGGCGATATTTTATTTATTGAAGCGTCGCTCAGTGATGGCAAAGCTGATTTACGACTTACCGGGAATTTGGGTAATGTAATGAAGGAAAGTGCCATTACTGCTTTGTCGTATTTAGCAGCCAATGCAAAAAAATATGGCATTGATCCAAAATTGTTCGAGAAAAAAACCGTGCACATTCACGTACCCGAAGGTGCTGTTCCCAAGGACGGGCCAAGTGCGGGTGTTACTATGATAACAGCGTTGGCCTCTGTATTTACCGGTAAAAAAATTAAGGCCTATTTAGGTATGACGGGAGAAATTACTTTACGTGGGCAAGTACTACCTGTGGGCGGCATAAAAGAAAAAATGCTTGCTGCAAAAAGGGCTGGTTTGCGTGAGATAATTCTTTGCTGGCAAAATGAAAAAGATGTGCAGGAAATAAATCCCGATTACATTAAAGGGTTGAAGTTTCATTATGTACGAACCATGAACCAGGTGATAGAAATGGCGCTGGTTGATTGATTGGATTAAGATGGGGTTTGCGCCACGCAATTTTAGCAGCTGCGGTTTGTGTCTCCACAAACCGCAGCTAATTTTACAGACCTCCCTTCAATAAACATTTGATTGCACTTGCTTATTTACATTTACCCTTTAAACAAAAATTTGCGTTTTTCAGTCACCATAATTTTTATTTTATACTGCACCATTTGTGTAGCCCAAACCTTGGGTGGTAACGCCGCATATAATTTTTTGAAACTTCCTGCAACGCCAACACTCACCGCAACCGGCGGGGTTAATACATCTTACCACAATAATGAGGTGGGGGTTGCGCTGAACAATCCTTCGTTGTTGAAGAACAATCTTCATGGGCAAATAAATCTTTCTTTTAACGGCTTGCCGGGTGGCATAAAAGCATACAGTGCCGGTGGTGCATATTACCATACAAAAAGCAATACCACATTCGGCACCGGAGTGTTTTTTATCGATTACGGCAGCACTCCGCAAACTGATGCCTCAGGAAATGTAAGTGGCAATTTTCGCCCGGTAGATTTTGCTGTGCAATTGTCAGCCGCAAAAAAATATTTGCAGAAATGGAGTTATGGCGCCACCATCAAATTCATTCATTCCGGCTACGCACAATATTCATCAAATGCAATTGCGGTGGATGCAGGTGTGTTGTATGATGATACCACAGCGCAATTTTCTATTTCCTTTCTGGCAAAAAACATGGGGCTGCAATTAAAAACTTATGCCGGTGAAAAAGAAGACCTGCCATTTGATATGCAGCTTGGGTTTACAAAACGCCTGGCAAAGGCCCCACTTGGTTTTTCGGTTACTGCGCAAAGCATCCACCGCTTCAATATTTTATACAACGACACTTTGTTCAATAACGACAATGGCACCAGTGCTAACAATGCTTTTTTGCCAAAATTGTTTTTGCATTTTGTAATAGCTACGCACATTTATTTAGGCCCTCATTTAGAAGTTGCTGTTGGTTACAATCATTTGCGCCGAACCGAGTTGCAACTGCCTGGTGGCGGTAATGGCCTTGCGGGTTTTTCTACTGGCCTTCGTTTAAAATTCAATAAGCTGGAAGTGCAATTTGCACGATCGGCCTACGCAAGCAACATTGCTTACAACCAGTTGGGCATTTCGGTTAGTGTGCAAAAATTAATCAGTCCTTTATAGTTTAATTTATCCCCCGGTACAATTCAAATGCTTCGGCTAATGGAGCGCCGCATTGTATGCCCCGAACTTTTGCCAACGCCGCAATAAAATCATCGCTCATATAGCCGCGTTCCTGCTGCGAATGGTAATGCTTTAAAGCCTTTTGTTTCTGTTGCAAATGCGCTTCGGTTATTTTTTCAAAATAATTTGGTTGAAAACGTGTGTTATTCCATGTCAACTCGTAACCCAGAATGTTGCAGTTTTTAAATGCTCTCATTCCTTCGGCATATATAACCTGGTGATCCTGGTGCACATCATGCTCCGCCGGTAAAAACACAGTTTGTGGTTGTAGTTCTTTATTGAGCTTGATTAGTTCTTCCAAAATTTCCTGGCGGTGAAACAGTAATCGTCGCACTTCAAAATCAAAAAGGTGCAGGTGATGAATACCCAATGCCGTGGTTGCGGCTTTGCATTCCTCGGCTAAAGTGTTAGCTGAAAGATTTTTAGGCAGCGATTGCGAGCAGGTAGAAAATGCTATGTAGGTAACACTTTTTCCGGCGGCTATGTATTTACCAATGCTGGCACCGCAACCTAGTTCACCATCGTCGGTGTGTGGGGCTAAGACAAGTATGTTGGTGGTAGTAAGCATAAAACTAAAATACTGATTATTGTCAGGGAAGGTAGCTTGTCGAATCTTTTAGCATTGAAAGTTTTTGCTGAAATATTGTGTTCAGCAAGATTCTGAATTGGTTTACCGTACTGGCGCCTTGATAATATTGATTGTAATCTCCCCCGGGCAAATACACGGCACTCATGTTTGCAAACAAATATTTTTCTGTTGCCGGTGTAACTGTAAAATGCCTGAAACCATGATCGCCCAAAAAAATAATCACAGGTGGTTTTTTCGATTGCAGTAAGATAGCATCAATCAATTGTAAAAATCTGTTGTTGCTGTATTGCAAATAGCCAATGTATTCTTTTTGCCTGCCCCAGCTTTCTTCGGCCAGCATTTGCAAATCATTCATATTGCCGGCACTGTCGAGAAAATAAGGGAAGTGCGGCAGCATTACGTGTGTGTAAACAAGGCGTGGTTTTGCAGACGCGGTAGCTGGTACTGCCTCCGTTTTTTGCAGGGTGGATTCAATTTTTGCCAATTCAGCTTTTGCAAATCGTTTCATTTCCCAATTTATTTTAAACCGGGTAACCGTGTTGAATCTTATATCGCGGTTGAGGCGGCCATAAAACGTATGTGCATCAATTGCGTTTTTACCAACGGTTAAAAACATTGACGTAGTTGGGGGTTTTTGATCATGAACCGTAAACACCGAAAGGTTGTGAATGGCGTACCCGTTTTTTTTAAGATAAGCAGTAAATGGATTGTGGTTGATAATGGTGTAGCAGGCATTCAAATCATCTTTGTTTCCCTTGCGGCCTTCAATGCCAACGAGGTAATTCATTTGAAATTGCGAGGCCATGCAGTAAGGCGTTGAATTATAGTTGCTTCTTGAATTGGTGTCAATATAAAAGCCCCGCTGGCGCAGTGCGGCAATAAAAGCACTATTGTCAAAACCAAGTTGTTCTTTCAATTGCGTGTTGCCGGCATATTCATCGGCTACAATTAAATAGATGTCGGGTTTTGTACAGGTATCGCATACAGTGAGGTCGCCTGTATTAGTTTTTACGGTGCTGGTATTCGGTGCACTACCATTAAAAACAGCAAACCCTTCAACGGTTATCAATACCAACAGCAAAACATTCGTAAACCGCACCAGGCGGTTAAACTTTCGTGCCGTTTTTTTCAAAAATAAAATCAACAGGATGGTGCAAACAACAACGCCAGGCAAAATAAAAACGTAGCGGGTAAGGATAAGATTTCCAAACAAGTCTTTAACCATATCGTGCACCGCACCAAAGAAAAAATAGAATGCCATGACACAAAGCGAGAAGATCGTTGCTTTGCGCCAGTTCTTAAAAATGAATACACCAAACAAACAAACAATCGCGGTAAGCAACAAATAGATAAGCAATAAGCTAATGGCGTCAGCCGCATCAACTACCGCCCGGTTTTGGTTAAAGCCGTGGAAAACAAAAAACAACGGCAGCAACAAAAGAAAATATTCTCCGGTAGCAGGTAAAGAAAATTTATGCCTCATGTGCAGCCATTAAAAATAAAATTCGTTCGGTGCCACCAACTTTTTGATAGGTAGTTACTGTAAAATATTTTTCAAACGCAGCCATAAAATTTTCAAGACTATACCATTCATACAAATCTTTTTTCTGTTGCAACATCAATTGTATTTTTTCATCGGTCTTTGGTATGAATTCTACAATCAATTGCCCCCCTAGTTTACTAAACATTGCCGCAACACTATCAAACGAAACATTTTTGCCGATGGCCAGATGGTGTACTACCGCCAGTGCCAATACCAGATCAACCTTTGTGCGGTTTAAAAAACTTTCCCGCTCCTGGTTGTTTACGCCAATGGCAGGAGAGGGTGAAGTGAAATCCATCACCAGCGGAAGAATGTTTTTTATGCCCCTGGCTTTTACCTGCGCATACAACCTGTTGATGGAGTAGTGATCAAAATCGGCTGCAATAACTTCAATGTTTTTTTCGGCGAGCAACAATGAAAAATTGCCTTCGTTGGCACCAATGTCTATAGCCGTTTTTATTTGCAATTGACTGAGCCATGCAGCAATAATCTCTTTTTTCTGTGCTACATAATCATCGCGTTGCAGCGCTTCGTTGTAATACCCCGACCAGACGCCGCTTGTTGCCCCAAGCTGGTACGACTGCACTGCCTGGATTAAACTTTGTAACAGGTTTTTCATTTTACCTGCTGAAAAATGTTCCCTACTGTCCTCCCTGTTATTTTTTTTAGTTGCCATCTTGGAATGCAGATGCAGGTGCAGGTACGTATGCAAATGCAGTTTGCTTCGCCAGGGTAAAAGTTTTGCGGCTACCTCAACCGGCACACCATCGGGATAGGCGAGTAGCAAGGTTTGCATAGCGGTTTGATGGTAGTGCATCACCGCAAGTGGCCCTAAAAACTGTTGGCAAAACTGGCGGTAGGCAATCCATGGTTTTGTTTCATTCCAGGCTTCAAATGAAAGCGAATCAATAAAAATCATTTTGCCCTTGTGGAGCTGAATGTTGTATGCCGACGCGTCTTTCAACATCATACCAAAATTCATTGCCTCCTGCGCCAGTCGCAGGGTGAGCAGGGCTGCATCTTTCAGCATATCAAAACTCCACTCGTATGGGAATGAAATAAACGGAATGATTTCGGGCTGTACTGTTTGGTGCCAGTTTTTGCTGAGGGTAAAATTTAGGTTAACAACCTGGTGTGGAATGAGCAAATTAGTTTGTACCAATTGCTGGTACAAGCCACCTTCTGTAAACTGTAAAAAATCGCCGGCAAAAATTTTGTTTACCTGCCTGTACAAAACACCATCGCTGTAAAATAAAAATCCCGCAGGGTCGCGGTACGAAGATGGATGCTGAACGATGGCTGGCATCAGGGCAGTTTAGATTTTTTTTTGAACAGTTTGTACCACCAGTGTGTGAGGTACAAACGAATATTTCGAAAGAAAAACGCAACACCCAACGCAGCGGCAATTATTGCCTGCACCAAATAACTGCCTGCTCCCGGATCGAGGTATAGAAAATAAAAAATCATTTAAAATAACTGAGATTTGTTTTGGGCGTTAAAGTTAAAAGCGTTTCGTACATGAGCCGAATGGTTTCCTCAATATCGCTACGGTGCAACATTTCAACGGTGGTATGCATGTAGCGAAGAGGAATAGAAATAAGCACCGAAGGACAGCCATCATTTGCGTAAGCAAACGAATCGGTGTCGGTACCCGTGCTCCTGGAAACAGCCCGCAACTGCACGGGTATGTTTGCTTTCTCCGCCACATCTTCCACCAACTGTAAAAGCTTGTTATGCACGGCTGGCCCATAAGAAAGTGAAGGACCTTTGCCACAACTTGTTTCGCCTTCAATTACTTTGTTGATCATTGGCGTGGAGGTATCGTGTGTTACATCGGTAATAATGGCCACGTTTGGTTTTATTCTGCGGGCAATCATTTCGGCACCGCGTAAACCAATTTCCTCCTGCACCGCATTTACAATGTATAAACCAAATGGCAATTTCTTTTTTGCATTCTGCATCAAGCGGGCCACTTCGGCAATCATAAAACCCCCTATGCGATTATCAAACGCACGGCCGATATAGTAGTCGTAAGCCAGTTCATCAAAACCATCTTGGTAGGTAACCACGGCACCCACGCGTATGCCCAAATCTTCAATTTCTTTTTTCGACCTGGCACCGCAATCCAGAAAAAGATTTTCAACTTTTGCAACAGGCTCCTTATCGGCATTGCTAATTCGGGTATGTATTGCGGGCCAGCCAAAAACGGCTTTCACAGCACCTTTTTTTCCATGAATCACTACTCGTTGTCCGGGTGCAATCTGGTGATCGACCCCGCCGTTTCGTTTTAAGTACATCAGGCCTTCGTTGTTGATGTAGTTTACAAACCAGCTTATTTCATCAACGTGGGCTTCAATTACAACTTTAAATGGGTGAGAAGGATTGATTACACCCACCGCCGTGCCGTAAGCATCGGTAAAGGTTTCATCAACGTAGGGTTTTACATATTCCATCCAGAGTTTTTGCCCGGTATATTCAAAGCCCACAGGTGAGGGAGTATTAATGTAGTTTCTAAAAAAATTCATCGACTCGGTCGTCAAAATGGAGGGTTTTTTCTTTGCCGCTTTTGCCATGCTTAAAAATTATCGGGCAAATTTAGCTAAAACAACCAATGGAGCCGATAACATCATCAATCCATCTAAAACAAAATAATACCGCAGGTGCGAGAAGTTTTTTTTAGACGATGAGTATAACAGGGCTAGCAGCATTATGGGCACCAACAAAGCCAGCACTACCTGGGTGGTAAAATAATTAAGCAATAAAAATGTACTTGCAATGCTTACCAATAAGGAGCCCCAGAAAATACGATCAACACCTTGCTCCGGCAATTGTGTAATGAGCGAACGAATACCTGCTTGGTTATCCTGTTGCCGGTCGCGGAAATCGAACAACACGCAGATGGCATAAATAAAAAAGAACCGGTTTAACGCGAAGATGATTTGAGCATTGGTAAAATTTTCATTTATCATCACCATCGGCAAGAGTGTGGTTACATGCATCCAGGCAAAGGCAAGAAAAACCGTTTTACCTACCGCAATCTTTTGGAGGCTTTGAAAAACAGGATGCGGAATTTTTGGCGCGGAGTACAGAAAGGTAAAAAAGGCGGATACAAGAAGCCATGGCCAATGTTGTAGCAGTAGAAAACAACAAAGGCAGTTCAGCGCCAAACCAATAAAAAACAGAAGCAGGTGCAAAGGCTTGTTGTGCAGGCTCCAATAATTTTTGGTTGAAACTGTACCACCGGGCGGCGTGAGATACCAGTGAAAATTATAGCTACACAGAGTGCCTGAAGCTACAAACAGGTAAAGAGCGGGAGGAAGATCAAGTTCAAAAAGCAATGTAGTTTGATACACCATTGCTACAGCGCAAAAGGCAATAAAGAGCGAGCTAAATATAAGAAAGTGAAAGGCTTTTTTTAGAAATGGAACTAACAAATTAATTGCGTAATACTATCACGTTGGTTTCCGCTGTATCGCTAACATTTCCTGCCTTGTCCTTTAAAACAAATTTCAACCGCAGTGTATCCGATTCTTTTCGTTGAGGATTGGTGCCCGGAATATTAGGCGGCGTTTGAGCCGAAATCAGGTGATTCTGATAATCAAGATCTAACTCTATTTCGCCCAAATTGTTATTTGGAAATTGCGGCAACTCTAAATAAACAACATCTCTCAGTGTAGGGGTAACCACCCTTTTGTTCAACCGCTGCTTTCGCAAAACAATGGCACTGTCTAATTCCAGATCGCCTTCCTTATCTGTAAATTCCAGCACCACTCGCAAAAAAGTATTTGGCCCAACAACTTCACTGCTCTGCGATTTTATTTTAATCTGCGGCTTGGTTTGAAATTTATCTTTGTTGCAGGCAGCCAGGGCAACAATCAACAAGCTAAAAGCAAAAATTTTTTTCATAATTAATCAAGTCTCCAAATTTACAGCATGAACCGGGAACTACCTAAAACACTACTACTGGAACAAGGGGTATTTTCCATCACCAACGACGAAACATTCAATTCTATTGCCCTCGAGGTTTATCATTTTCAATTTGCTAACAACCCGGTCTATCAGCAATTTTGTTTGGCTATCAACAGGCCGCCGCACCTGGTTACTGAGCTGGCCGACATTCCGTTTCTCCCCATTTCTTTCTTTAAAACACACAAGGTTATTTGCGGCGATAGAAAGCCCGAGGTAATTTTTGAAAGTAGCGGCACCACTATGGCGACTACCAGCAGGCATTACGTAGCGTCGGTGAGTTTATATCAAAAAAGTTTTAAAGCCTGCTTTCAGCAATTTTATGGCAACATTAAAAATCATTGTGTGCTCGGCTTGTTGCCTTCGTACCTCGAACGAAGCGGCTCCTCGCTGGTATACATGGTTCAATCGCTCATAAATAGTTCGGGACACCCCCAAAGCGGTTTTTACCTGGATGATTTTTCTGCGCTTCAGCAAACAATAAAAAAATTGGAGACCGCCGGACAAAAAACAATTTTAATTGGCGTGAGTTATGCCCTTCTTGATTTTGTAGAAACCTATCCAATGCAACTAAAGCACACCACTATTATGGATACCGGTGGCATGAAGGGCCGAAAAGAGGAACTGACACGTATGGAACTAAACATCGCCTTGCAAAATGGCTTTGGTGTGAAGGAAATTCATTCGGAATATGGGATGACCGAATTGCTATCGCAGGCCTACGCTGTAAACGGTAATTTTTCCCCACCCGCGTGGATGAAAATGATTTTACGCGACGAATCGGACGCACTTACGCTGCTACCGCCGAAGGCCAATAGCAGCGGTGCTATAAATGTAATCGACCTGGCTAATCTATATTCTTGCAGTTTTATTGCCACAGCCGATGCAGGAAGATACTGCAGTGATGGAAAGTTTGAAGTATTGGGCCGGTTAGATAATGCAGATGTGCGGGGTTGTAGCTTGTTATTCGTGTGACCACTTTTTTGTGCGGGCAAAACATTGCAACCCTTGTATGGGATGATTTTTTAAATTTACTCCACAGCACCCCGGCAACCATCAGCCATTTGATAGCGTATTAACTACTAAGCCTGTACAATTGGATCCACTGCACACTATTATTGACGGCTGCATCCGCAACGAGGAGAAGGAGCAGAAACGCCTTTACGAGCGATACTATGGCTATTGCCTGAAAATTTCTTTTCGTTACATATATCGCTACGACAAAGCAGTAGATGTAGTCAATGACGGGTTTGTAAAAATTTTTCGCAGCTTTTCAAAATTTCATTTTGCTCCCCATCAAAATGTGGAAATGATGTTGATGGGATGGATGCGCACTATCATTGTAAACACTGCAATTGACCAGTTGCGAAAAAATAATTTTCTGCCCGAGATAGGAGAGCTGTCGGAAAGTATTTGGATAAATGATCGCAGTAGTGCTTCTGACAACGGCTTACTTTATAAAGAAATTATCCAGGAAATAAAAAAGTTGCCACCGGGTTACCGGGCGGTTTTTAATTTATACGTGATAGACGGGTTTTCGCATTTGCAAATTAGCCAGGCGCTGGGCATTTCAGTGGGCACATCCAAATCTAATTTATCAAAAGGAAGGGCTATTCTACAAAAAAATTTAAAACTGAATGATGAATACCTGAATGTATGCAGCTTGTAAACCACGATATGGACGATTTGTTTAAAAAAGCCGCGGAAGACTATCCGCTACAAACTGATGGAGCCGACTGGAAAAAAGTTCAGGAGGCCATGGCAGCAACAAATTTGCAGGAGCCCGTGAAAAAACGGAGACGGTTTTTTTTACTTCTGCTGTTAATTCCTTTTGCTGTTATTGGTAATTATTATTTGCAAACACAGGAAGAAGATGGAGGGGCTGGCAATAAAAAAAAGGCAACATCACAAACCATTGAAGAAAGCAGGACTGCCAATGACGCAGCGGATGTTACCCTCCCCACAGAGGATATCATTCCTGACCGTACAGAAGCCAATATGAACCAACCGCATCCGGCTGATAAAAACACTTCTGCCACACTAGTAAAGACCGTTGAAGCCGGTGGCAAACCTGGTGTTCAAAACAAAAAGGCAAAGCTTGTTTTTGGGGATAAACCGAGAACAATAACCAAGGGGCAAATCAGCAAGTATACCAATGTTCCTGCAGGGGGTAATTTAAGTCAAACCAAAAAAGTTCAATCTACACCCCTAAACGGTACAAGTAAAAATTTTAAAACAACGCGTATTGAAAGCAGCCTACGGTATCCCGGTTTTTCACTTTCAGCCATTGCATCCCATAAAACTATAGTAACACCGCAGGTGCATACGATTGCCGATGCAAAAAATAATTCTAAAAAGTTTTACGCAGGATTATTGGCTGCAGTTGAGGCCAACACCATAAAATTTCAGAAAGTAAAAAGTGCAGGATATAATGTTGGAATTGTGTTAGGCTACCGGTTTGCGGATAGGTGGAGTGTAGAATCGGGCATTAACCTTAGCAGAAAGTTTTATTACACCGAAGGAGCGTACTTCAGCACACGTAAACTTTATTTACCGCCCAATACATCCATTACTTCGGCCGAAGGATTTTGCAGGATGTGGGAACTGCCAATACAATTGCGTTATACATTTAAAAAACAAAATCGCCATCAGTGGGTTGTAGCGTTAGGTACATCCTCCTACTTTATGAAATCGGAGGATTACGACCTGGGTTATTATTACCAGCAAAGTAACCGCACTGTAATTCATAATCGTAAATACAACACTGCATACACACATTTATTTGCGGCGCTCAATCTTTCGGGCGGGTACTCAAAAAGTATCAATAGAATTGGCCAACTGAGTATAGAGCCATATTTCACAATTCCCTTGAAGCCGGTAGGCACCGGTGGCCTTTATCTGCAAAGTGGAGGATTACGACTTACCCTTACCCGCGATGTTTTTTAATTGTAAAAAAAGGAGCCTGCCAAACTATCAAACACGATCAGCCTAATTTCTCGTAAACCTCCGTGTGGATTGCAGGTAAAGTTGCGGACGAGTAGTTGTACAAAATACCTGTCATAGAGTAAATACCATAACGTTCAAATAGGGTGTAACTGCCATTGTACAGGATGCATGTGCAACCTACATTTGTATCACAAAGCGAGCGAAATGTCGCAACCAAAAATCCTAAGAAAACCAAACCAAATCCAAAACCTGAAAAGCCAAGATCCAACATCCGTAAAAAGCCCGTTTTGAAATCCTAATCCCTAATGAAACTTTTATCCAATCCTTGCAAAAACCAGAAGGCGTCCGTCCGATGAAACGAAAAAATTAATTTTTCTACGCCTGAAATAAACATCCCCTCTTTTTGGAGGGGATTTTTATTTATTGACCACGACGTGCTTAATGTTAGAATAAAGCCTGTATTTATCTGATGACTGGCGTGGCAACATATTTCAACTGCCCGGGAAAATTTTGTTTCTAAACTTCTTTCTTCCTGTTTTTGATAGCGCTATTATTCGTACTCGTATTTTAAAACTGTGCCATCGGAAGTTGATGTGAGGGGGTAGCCTGCTGCATCGTAAGTGTATTGAGTGTTCACCGTAATATCAGCCTGGTTACCCGGCAAATCAATTTGAACCTTAGTCACTTCGTTCTTCGCAAAAAATTGAAGAAAGAAGCCTGCGTCGTCCATCGCGTAATTAAACACCTTTGGTGCTGGTTGCTTTTTTGTACCGTAACTAAAGGTTGCCGAATAAGGCAGCAGGCCACCTGTTGATTCAATTTTTGTAACGTTTCCGTTGGTATAACTTAAATCAAAATTTACGGTTTCGCCCATTTGAAGCATTTCCAGTTTAATTTTTGTAACCTGGTTGTTTGCTACGGTGTACGTAAGTACATCATCTTCATGCAAATGATCGGGTTCGCCGGCAGTAAGCTCCCAGCTTTTAAATGTGCCACCAACAGGTACGCCATTGGCATAAGTGTAGTTGTAAATGTTTCTAAAATCATTGTCAACCTGCACCACTTTTATTACATCGCCTGTTGCATTGTAGGTAAAGTCAATCGTTTCAATGTTGTTGGTGCTTTTTACCGATGTTAGTCTTTTGGATGCATCGTAGGTTAAGTTGTAAATGGTAGTGATCCCTGCTTCGGTTTGCGTAATTTTTTTGAGCAGTTTGGTGGTAGGGTTAGTTGGTAATGGCGTGGGAGTTGGTTGAACGGAATCTTCTTTTTTACATGAGGCGAACATAATTGTTAAGGCAGCTGCTGCCACTAAAATCTTTTTCATGATAACTGATGGTTAAGGTGATGAAATTGTTTTTTTGATTTGCTAAAATTGTTTTGCAATGCAATGATAGAAGCATAACTGCCGGCCAAAAATGACAAAGCACATGAGTTGTTGAATGATGTAAATGAAATGAGCAATCAAGTGGTTGGGCAAAGGCCTTTTACAAAAATGCTGCGGCTTACGTAACGCTGAGCCCATGCTGCATACCCTTGCTCACTTATTCTCCATAACGCTAACAACCTCGTAAGCCATGGCGGGCACACCAAAAATCTAAACCCAAACTCCAACCTCCGACTTCGCCTGTCTGGGGGCATAAATTTTTACTCTAGCGGAAAGCTATGGGGGGCAAGCAAACTCCAAACTATATTTGCCTCATGTCATTGTATGCAAAGCGAGGCGTATCGGCACAGAAGGAAGAAGTGCATGCCGCCACAAAAAATCTTGATAAAGGAATTTTTCCAAAGGCATTTTGTAAAATTGATAAAGACATTCTCGGAGGCGATGAAGCGTGGGTGAATGTGATGCATGCCGATGGTGCAGGCACTAAAAGTATTCTGGCCTATTTGTATTGGAAGGAAACCGGCGACACAACGGTTTGGCGGGGCATTGCGCAGGATGCTATTGTTATGAACCTTGATGATTTGCTTTGTGTTGGTATTTACAACCGCCTGCTTTATTCTTCTTCAATCGACAGAAATAAAAACCTTATACCCGGCGAAGTGCTTAAACAGTTAATTGAAGGCACCCAGGAATTTTTCGATAAGATGAACAATCTGGATGTGGGTATTGCTTTTATGGGTGGCGAAACCGCAGATGTTGGTGATGTGGTACGCACCGTAGCTGTAAACGGAACGATGACCGCTCGTTGGCAGAAGGATAAAATAATTACCAACGAAAAAATAAAAGCAGGTGATGTAATTGTTGGCCTTGCCAGTTACGGAAAATCAAGTTACGAAACGGAATACAACAGCGGCATTGGCAGTAATGGGTTAACCAGTGCAAGGCACGACGTACTGTCTAAATATTATGCACAGCATTTTCCGGAAAGTTTTGAAAGCAGTTTAAGCGATGATGTTGTATACATTGGAAAACATCGGATGGCGGACGATATCAACATCCAGTTTAGGGGTGAAGAATTTCGAACCAACATTGGCAAACTTATTCTTTCGCCAACAAGAACTTTTGCGCCGGTATTGAAAAAAATATTGACGGAATGTTTTGATGAAGTGCATGGCCTGATACATAGCAGTGGCGGCGGCCAAACCAAGTGCATGAAGTATATGCCGCAGGGTTTAAAAATTATAAAGGACAATTTGTTTACGCCACCCGAAATTTTCAACATCATTCAACAGGCAAGCGGTGCCGACGACAAAGAAATGTACCAGGTGTTTAACATGGGCTGCCGGATGGAAATTTATACGCCGGAAAAAAATGCCGATCGAATGATTGGCATTGCAAAAGAGTTTGGAATTGATGCACAGGTGGTGGGTAGGGTGGAGGAGGGTAGCGGGCTACAGCTATCTTTAGACGAGCGGAACTTTTTTTATTAGCGCCTCTTAACCCATTATAGTGACTACGGCAAGCGGAGGCCTAATCGCTGATAACAAAAGTTATTGGTTGAATATGATAAGCTATTACTTCTTTTCCGTTTTGCTGTGCTGGTTTCCATTTAGGCGACTGTTGCATCAGGGCAAGAAGCCGGTCGTGAACTTTTGGAAATTTAGGCGTTAACACCTCAATATTCGACAGCGAGCCGTTTAACTCAACCACAAATTTCAGCTCCATTGTATGTTGTCCAACCGGTGCTCCATTTTTAGCTAAATCCTCCACTACAGACTGTACATTATTTTCCAAAAAACTTACCCATTCAGCCCGGTTCACTGAAGGCGGAATTTCCGCAGCGTCGAAAATAGTAGTGTTCGCGGTTTTACTGTCCGTTGTTTTATTGCTTGCTTTTATACTTTCAAGTTGTGAAGTAGTGGAGCCGGTCGTGTGCAGTTTCTTTTTTAATGTTATTTCAACCACACCGTTCTTCCCCTTGTCACCATATTTGTCAGTAGCGGGTTTATTTTTTAAAACATTTACCGACTCAATGTTATCAGGGTGAATATCATTTAACTCACCAGTGAATTCTTTTCCATCAACATAATAAAGTGGTTTTAACTGAAAACCCCTCACCTCAACCACGGACGCCTTGTCTTCTTTTTTAAGCAAACCTTTTTTTCTTGCTTCCGTTTCTGTCAGTTTCTCAATTGTGCCATCCTCGTAGGTAATAACAATCTGCGCTTCTGGTTTTATAACGTCAACCGATTTTATCTTTTTGGTTTCCGGTTTAATGGCTGCGTTAGCGTCTGTAGTTTTTTTCTTTGCCGGAACCGTGTCAGTTATGATTGTGCGTTGCACACCCGTTCTACCATTTGCAAACCGCTCGATAGCATTTAAAATCTTGCGGGCAACTATCTCCTGGTTATCGGTGTTGGAAATAAACTTAAGATCGGCTGCATTAGTAAGGTAGCCGCATTCGATTAATACCGCCGGACAAACATTTTTATCTATCACCCAAACGCCGGTTTGGCGTTTTATAAGCTCGGGATTGGTTTTGTAAACAGATTGAAGTTCGTTAACCAAGGCCGAACCAAACAATTCACTCTGTAAATTTTGGCCTGTGTTTTTACTACTTACATACACTTCCATCCCGGATAGGTCTCGGTTGGCTTCATTGGCACCCACATGTACCGAAAGAAATAATCCCGCACCTTCTTTGGCGGCAACGTCAACTCTTTTGGCCAGCTCGGTAGTTGCCTCTGTACTTCTTGTCAGAACAATTTTAATCGCCTCGTTTTTATTCAGCTCTTCAATCTTTTTTGCAATGGCTAGTGTAATCTGGTCCTCGTAAACTTCACCTGCCCTTGCCCCATTGTACTGTCCATTATCCATCCTGCCATGCCCTGCATCAATCACCACGGTAATGGGCGAAATGTTGTTGGCTGACACCGTTTCAACCTGCTGCGTTTTAAATGTAAATGCCATTATCGTTATTGCCATAATTGGCACCGCCAGCAAGCGACTGATGTAGCTAAATTTCGGGTTCTGATTTTTTGTAAGCATAAGGAGTCTTCTTTTTATGGATGATTGAAAAAATGCGTTGCTGATGCCATTAAAATGTCCGGGATAGGCGGTTTGCAAAATCATGGCAGCGAGTTTTGAACTGTCTTTGTCATGTACCGATTTCTGATCGGCAATAAATTCATGAATCATGCGCAGTTCTCTGCGCATCAACCAAAAAAATGGGTTGAGCCAAAACACCGAAAGAGTGAGTTGTAAAAACAGTTTGTCAAGGGTGTGTTTTTCGTTTACATGTACCAACTCGTGTTGAAATATTTGCCGGCCTTCGGAGGAGTTTACGTCAATAGCGCTGTTCCAGAAAATATAATGCAGAAAGGAAAATGGTGTCCCCTTTATGCCCTTTGTCTCAATAAAAGTGATGGAAGCAATTTTCTTTTTCTGATGGCTTTTCAGCAACATTATAATCCTGAAAATTGAAAGAAGTAGAGTTGAGAGCAACACAAGTGAGCATAATAGATATCCCGTTGCTACCAGCTCACCAGAAGAAAACAGTCCGGTTGGCCGCGTTGAAATTTCGTCAATAAAAATATCGGCCGATTGTACAACACCAATCATTTCAATTGCCTGTAGCGGCTCTTCTTTTTCTCTTGTGAAGGTGAACTGCAATAAAGGAATGCTGGTTGACAAAACCACAGCCGCCAGTAGATAAAAGCGGTTCCACTGATGAAAACGTTTATTGCGCAATGCCAGATAATAGTAGGCAAACAATACTCCTGAACACACAATTACTTTCAGCAGGTAATAAAATAATGCAATCATTTTTTTGCTTTTTTAAGTTGCAGTAAAAGAGTTTCCAAATCTTCAAGGCTAATGCTGTTTTCCTTCACCATAAACGAAACGGCCTCGCTGAACGATCCACCGAAATATCCTTTCACTAAAGTTTTAATGCTGGCCTTAGAATATGCATCCTTGCTTACCAGTGCATGGTATTGGTGTTGCCTGCCGAAAACGGTTATCCCTACAAATTCTTTCTCTACTAAAATTTTTAAAATGGTTGCCGTAGTATTTTGGTGTGGCTTTGGCGGTGGTAACGCATCCATAATATCGCGGATAAAACCTTCCTTAATTTTCCACACTGCCTGCATTACCTGCTCTTCGGCTTTTGTAAGAATTTTCATGCTGCATTAAATTGAAGAAGCAAGCTATAACTAATATTTTAGTTGTACAACTATTTTTTTAGTTGTAGAAAAATATTTGCAATCCCCTTCTTCATTCTTACGTTATTTTGCAACAAACAAAAAAACGGATGGCCGAAACAATCATTGACATCAGGCACGCAAATATTTACCAGGGCGATAATCTTATTTTGGAGGATGTAAACATCAAGGTACACAAAGGCGAATTTGTTTACCTGGTGGGCAAAACCGGTACCGGCAAATCAAGTCTTTTAAAAACCCTGTACGGCGAGCTTACCTTAACCCAGGGTGATGCAACAGTGGTTGGGTACGACCTGAGAAAATTAACCTGGAAAACCGTGCCGTACCTGCGAAGAAATATGGGCGTTGTGTTCCAGGATTTTCAATTGCTTACAGACCGTAACGTAAATGAAAACCTGAAGTTTGTTTTACGGGCAATTGGCTGGAAGGATGAGAAGCTGATGAATGAAAAAATCAACGATGTGCTTGATAAAGTGGGCCTGCGGTCCAAAGGTTTTAAAATGCCTTTTGAAATGAGTGGCGGCGAACAACAACGTGTGGATATAGCACGGGCTTTACTTAATTCGCCCAAATTAATTTTGGCCGACGAACCTACCGGCAATCTCGACCCCGAAACATCTGACGAAATAATGAACCTCCTCATTCATATTGCAAGGGATTATGGCACCGCAGTTGTAATGGCTACGCATGATTATATTGTTATTCAAAAATTTCCGGCACGCATGGTAAAAACAGAAAGTGGTAAGGTGATGGACAATGCTACCATAGTGCACTAAGTTTTTGTGCGTTGGTGCTGTTATTGTAATAAGCTTCTAAGTACTTTCTTTCTTTAATTTCATTGTTTGTAAATTGTTTGGCCAGCAGCTGGCTTATCAAACGTACATATTCAGCGGGTTTATCGGCAATGGAAACACCCCCATCAATTGCACTTCCTTCTATTCCATTGTTGTTGGTAACGCAAAACCTCCCGTTAAACATTGCATGCAGCAATTTTAGTTTAACTCCGGTATTGTTTAACGAGGGCAGTATGTTTACCTGTGCAGTGCTGATTAAATTTTCAAGGATTTCCTGCTGAGGATTATTTACAAGGCTAACGGTTGCGATTGACTGAACTGCTTTCTCGATTTTTTTTGAAATGCCATTTCCGGCTATAATAAAACGGGTGTTACCTTGGCCGAACACATTTGCAATAAGCCACAAGGCCGCCGCTTCGTTTTCGGCTACCTGCATATTTCCATGATACAAACAAAAATCGCCGTTGCCTTCTTGCGACATTATCTTTTGCCAGGGTAAAAAACAAGGGATCAAAGTTGTTTTTGTAAAACCATATTCGGTTTTAAAAACATCGCAGTCCAGCACTGAGAGAACAGCAAGTGAAATATTTTTTTTCATGCTGTGTTGGAACTTATTTAGCAGCCTGGCTTCTCTTGCAAAGAATATTTTCTTGAAAATATTTTTTTCGGCAGCGGCAAGATGACGATAGTAAATTGTTTCGTTGTTATGCATGCGCAGTACAATGCGGGAGGGGTTTTTTATTTGAGGGATGACACCGGCACAGTGTAAACCTTCCAGCAAAATTGGATGATCATCTTCATTCAGTTTTTTTATGAGTTGCTTATTGCTGCGGGAAGCAATAATGTATGGTTGGTTAAATGACAGGGATTGAAAAAAACTTTTGCGATGGTACCTATTGATTGCGATACAAATCGCCTGCAGTTCATCCGCATTTCTATTAGCCCTGTAATCAAAATAATGTAGGATGATTTTTTTTCCGCTTGCCGCCAGGGCTTTGATTTTATAATACATGTCAATAGCACCACCATAGTTGGGTGGGGCAGGGGCATCTAAACAAACTATGTGCAGGTAATCAGCCAACCGGTAAAATTTGATTGTAAAACTCAATTAGTTTTTGTTCTTCGTTTTGCCAGCAATAAACTTTTTTTGCGCGGACGCAATTGGCAGTAAGTGTCTCCAATAAAACCACATCATCCATTAGTTGGTTAACGGTGGAGGCAATCACTTCCGGCTCAAGCGTATCAATCAGTACCGCTACCGCATAATTATCATTTACCTGCGCATATTCGGGATAATTCATGGCAACCTGCGGGAGGCCTGCATGCATGTACTCAAAAAATTTATTGGGTAACGCCATCAGCTGGTTCAATCCTTCTTTTTCGGCCAATGCAATACCAACGAAGCACTGTTGTGCAAGCCGACGCAGTTGGGTTGGTGTTTGCATTCCTTTCAAATCAATTTTATCCTCCACACCGCTTTTTAGAATGAGTGATTTAAGCTGAGTCATAAAATTTCCATCGCCGGCAATGAGTAAGCGGTAAGGTATTTTTTTCAATGCAGGTATTAAAAATTCAAAGCCTCTTCCTTCATTTACAGCACCACCGTAAAACAAAACCTTTTCTTTCTTTTCAACAGGGTTTTGATCAACAAGTACCGGAAGGTTACGGATGACAATAAAATTGCGCTGGTATTTTTTAAGGAATGCCTGTGCCAGGCCATCGCTTACAGTGTATCCATTTTTAAATTTCGGGAGGGCAAATTTTTCAACGGCCAGCCAAAATTTCTGAACAACAGGGCGGGTATGCACCTCTTTTAATTCGGTAAAATACTCATGCGCATCATATACCCTGGCTGTCTTTTTTATTTGAGAAATAAATAGGCAGGGCAATATGGTATCCAGGTCAATTGCGCAAATACAATCTATTTTTTTTGTGAGCAGGTACAAAAAAAGGCGGGTATTGTACTCGGCATAAAACGCAAATCCTTTATTAAAAAAGCAGATGATTCTTTTTAGACCGAATGATTTTTTTTGCAGTGGCTTTGAGCCTTTCATTTTTCGCCCAATCAAAGTAACGGTATAACCAGCCGATGCAAGCGTTCCGCAAATGCGGTGCATGCGTTGATCGTAACTGAGATCGTTGGTAACCGTAAAATAAATTTGCTTCAATGGTTTGAAGATAAAACAGGGCGGATGTTTTTGTAAATTTTTTCAATCGCCCCAATGGTGAGCAAATGTGCTGGTAGTCTGGTCAACGGCGTTCCCAAAAGCGACTGGTAAATATTTTTGCCATTTAGTTCTTCGGTGTTTGTGATGGGTGCATCAGATGCTATTTGGTTTAGGCCAAATAAAAATGTTCTGTTTTCAGTGAAAATTTGTAACTGGTCGTCACTGTTTTTATTACTCCAATTAATACTTCCAACTACACCCGCTGCCATTACTAAATTCACCTCGCCCTGCCATTCAAAATATTGTTCGGTGCTGTCAGCAAAACCTTTCACGGTTTCTATTGGTCCCAACAATTTAATGAGCCTGTCAAACGAAGGATAAAGCTGCGTATAGAAAATACCTCCACCGGGAAACAAGCTATTTGTCCAGTCATCAGCCTGCTGCTGGTACCGACCCTGCAAATAAAAGCCGGTTATTTTTCCGCCGGAGGCTACTTCATTTTCCAACAATATTGTTTGGGTGGAAAAATTTCGATCAATTACCCAAACATTTTTTCTGCAAAATTTAGCGGTTTCAATAATCTGCCAGATGGCAGCGGCCGTTAAACAAACCGGGCCTTCGCAAATTACATCAACATCTGCCTGCAGTGCTTTTATGCAGTGTTCGGCATGCAGTCCGTTAGGTGTTGCAATAATTACCGCATCCAAATTCTTTTCTGTTAGCAACATTACATCGGCGGAGGGGTAAGCATTGCACTGAAATATTTCAGCAGCATTTGTTGCTCTTTCGAAATCAACATCACAAATAGCAGCAACGGTTGTTTTGCCGACAATACTGTTGGCATGAAGGCGTCCAGCCTTACCATAACCAATGACTCCTAATTTTTTCATAGTCGTCAAAAGTAGTTTCAATAAAACAAAAAAGCTCTCTTAAAAAGAGAGCTTCTATATGCTTAGCTGAATGATTACAAGTTACCACCGCCGGTATCGACATTACCTTCGGCTTTCGTATTTCTTCTTTTAAACAAATTAGCATCAAATTTTCCAAAACGAAAGTTGAAATTCAGACGGAATACTTGTGGGTCGCGGCGGCGTTGAATATTTTGTTCGAAGAAAGATGACTGCGAAAACGCATCATACAGTCTGGTTCTAAAAATATCATTCACATTCAAGGAAAGTGAAGCCACCCTGTTTTTCAAAAATTCAAACCGCAACGCTGCATCCACTCCATAATTGGGGCGTATAAAACCTTGCGATGCCGTGTTGCCTCCGCCAAACATGCCACCGCCACCAAACGGCCCGCCGCCTCCGCCACCACGTCCGCCACCGGGCGATGAAACAATTTTCGACTGGTACTCACCCGACAATTGAAACGTAAAATTTTTCGGCAACTTAAAACTGTTGTTCAACTTAATAAAGTACGAGGGGAACATTTCAGCTCTTGGCTGTCCGGCTACATCAATGCGGCCTGTAAAAAGATTGACATTGGAAGTCATATCCCACCACTTGGAAATTTTATTGCGTGCGGTAACTTCCAATCCGGTAACAAAACTGCGGTTGGCGTTTATGTAAGTATTTACAATGCCTTCTTTGCTGATTGATGGGTCAATGGTTTGAAAACGGGTGATTAAATCGGTTGTGTTTTTAAAGTACACCGAGAACAAAAGGTTGTCGCGATTTTGAAAAAGCTTTGAATAAGACGCTTCCAAAGAGTTGGTAAATTCCGGATTTAGGCCGGGGTTACCAACGCTCACATTCAACAAATCGCTCGAATCAATAAACGGCAGCAACTGAAAAAAGTTTGGCCTGTTTACGCGGCGGCTATAATTGAATTGTAGTTCATCATTATCGCTAATCTTCTGACTGATAAAAACAGATGGAAAAAAGCTGAAAGGAAACTTGATGTTGAAGGTTTCTTTGGTGGTAAGCAAATCGCCAGAGTAGTCAGAGCTTTCAACACGCAACCCCAATTGGTAGCCGAAGTTTTTTATACGGTTAGAAAAAGTGGTGTAGGCGGCATAAACTCTATCACTTGAATTGTACAAAACATTATTGCCGCTTGGAAAAAATAAACCGTTCTCCACATTCTTTTTATAAAACTGGTTACGGCTGCTCACATCTCTGATGGAGGCCCTTGCGCCAAATTCAATTTTCGAATTATCGGACAAAGGCTTTGTATAATCTGTTTGCAGAATCAGATTTTTGTTTTCGCCGCTACCCAACTGCAACTGGGTTGAGTCTTTAAGAAATGACCTGGAGGGCAATGCAAAGAAAGCGGTATTAATATTGGCGGTGTTTTCATTACTCCCCCTGTTCCATGTTACATCCGCAGTTAACTCGTGCCCGGCTTTTGGAAACAAATGTTTAAAACTCATTTGCAATCCACTGTTTCTGAAAATATTTTCCGAAGAAGTACCACGCTGCTGAAAACCACTTCGGGTGAAGCCGCTATAAGTTGTATCGCTTAAAATATCGCTCATGGCTGTTGGCGAAAACTTGCCGCCGCTTAATGTTCCGTTCAGGGTAATAGTGTTGCGGTTGTCAATGAAATAATCAAACCCGGCGCGGCCAAATCCAAAGGCTCCCACAGAAATTGAACTATCGTCCTGTAAAAAATTTTCTGTTCTGTCGGCTCTAAAAGTTTTTCTTGTAGTAAAACCTTCACTTATTGATTTGCGTTGAAAGTAATTGCCCGCAACAAAAAAGTTTAGTTTGTTCTGGCGCAAATTTATATCGCCCCCACCGCCTACCCGGCCCCTGCTATCAGCGTTAATACGCACATTACCACTGTAACCAACCCTACGGTTCTTTTTCATTACAATGTTTAAAATGCCCGACTGCCCGCCCGATGCGTCGAATTTTGCCGAAGGGTTTGTAATGATTTCAACACTCTCAATAGCATCGGCCGGTATTTGCTCCAGGGTTAAATTGGTGGGTCTTCCATCAACAAAAATTTGTGGTGCGTTGTTCCTTAATGTTACATTACCATCCACATCTACATTAATAGAGGGCACGTTACGCATAACATCAACAGCCGTTCCGCCGGTGGTGGTAATGTTTCTGTCAACGTTGAAAATTTTTCTGTCGATACCCAATTGCAACAAAGGTTTGGTTGCAGTAACCGTAACTCCGCCCAATTGTTTTTCATCAATCAGGAGCTTTATATTTCCAAGGTCTTTATCTAAAGCCCCAAGCATTGCCGAAGGATCGGTGCCAGCTCCATTTCGATTGGGCATTTGGAACGCAACCGGTGTCTCATACTGCTGATATCCTATACCGGTAACCCTGAGTTTGTATTTGCCGAAGAGGGGAACATTTTCAATAGCGAAATCGCCTGCCCCGGAAGTTAGCATACCACCTGTAATTACTTCCTTTGGTTGTTTGGTAACGGAGTCCATCCTGGTGGATACCAATGTAACAGATACCGCTTCTATACCTTTGTTTGCCGCGTCAACTATCTTACCATATAATCTGCCGGTTGGTGCCGGACCTCCTGGTCGTTGCCCTCCGCCTCCGGGAAACTGGGCAATGGACGTTTGAAATAATGCAATTAGGAGAGTTAGGGCTAATACTTTTCTCATGTAAAATTATTTGTGCGCGGCAAAGGTAAAGTTTGACTGTTGCGTGACTAAATGTTGTTAACCTTAATTAACCCTAAACAGTATAAAAGGCATTAACACGGTATCAATGGTAGAACTGCGGTGTTAT
Organism: Chitinophagales bacterium; assembly: GCA_031425835.1. Classification (GTDB taxonomy): domain Bacteria; phylum Bacteroidota; class Bacteroidia; order Chitinophagales; family Chitinophagaceae; genus Flavisolibacter. The sequence goes on along the minus strand of JANPKD010000042.1, from coordinate 57,032 downwards.
GTTTAAGAAAAAAAAGCGATAGTGACAGAAGAGTTCACAAAAAAGTTTTAGTTGCAGGGCTAATCGAAGACAAAATCCTTGCCTGTGAATTGCAACGATAGTAGCAGGAGGTGTTGCCTGTTTGGTGGATGAATCAAAAGTTCATGTATGAATGAGTAGAGACATGTCCATTCGGCTCTGTGCAGGCAATCGTTGCTTTGATAAATAAAAAGCCCCCCATTGCAGAAGCGATGGAGGGCGAGGGTGAATGACCGGGTTCGAACCGGCGACCCCTAGAACCACAATCTAGTGCTCTAACCAACTGAGCTACAATCACCGTATTTTCCAATTTTCATGGAGGTGGCAAAAATAATGAATTGATCAAGACTTTTGTTCCTGACCCAAAAAAAACTTTGGTCTTGTTTTTTCCTCATTAAAATGGATTTGGTTTTGCATGAAAGGATAGAAAGAAATGAAACAGGTGTTCAACAATCGCTCATACATCAATTTCTTCCACCGGTCAAAAACGTTTGTTAAACAGAAAGATGAATTACACTAAGCATTTTATTTGGCCTAAATTTGACTCTATGCCAAAGGCAATAAAATACATGTTAGATATGAAAAGACTTCCAATATTATTAGTACTCCTCATTGCAGGTGTGTTCTTTGCTTTCAATACTATGGGAAACTCCGGTACAAAAACCCCTCCCTCCCGTTACGAAAAAATTTTGCAGATGGTTGGTGAAATTTTGACGCAGGGCCACTACAATCCCAAAGACATTAATGATGAGTTTTCAAAAAAAGTGTACAATAAGTATTTTGAAGAACTCGATGCTGATAAAAATATTTTCCTCAAAGAAGACATAGCTGCCCTGCAAAATTTTTCTGCAACAATTGATGATGAGATAAAAGGCGCACCCGTTAAGTTTTTTTTGGAGGCCAGTAAAGTTTTTAATAGAAGAGCAACGGAAGCGGCCGCGATGTACAAAGAAATTCTTGCAAAACCTTTTGATTTTACCGTAGCTGAGAGTTTTAGCAACAACCCAAAAGTTACCGCCTTTCCCACTAATGCAAGCCAACAGAAAGAGAGCTGGCGCAAACGCCTTAAGTATCTCTCACTGCAGCGGTATACCGATTTACTTGACGCAAGAGAAAGCAATAAAGGCAAGGAAGGTTTTGTTGTAAAAACCGATGTTGAGTTGGAAAAAGAGGCCCGTGAAAAAGTAAAGGTTACCATGGACAGGATTTTTGAACGTTACCGCTTGAAGTTTAATGATGATGAAAAATTTGCTGTGTTTGTCAACACCATCACCAACATGATGGACCCATACACTGAATTTTTTCCTCCCGTTGACAAAAGATATTTTGATGAACAGTTAAGCGGTTCTTTTTATGGTATCGGTGCACAACTTGTTTATGAAGAAGGCAATATTAAAATAGCATCGGTGCTACCCGGCGGCCCCGCAAAAAAATCGGGTGAAGTTGAAGTGGGCGATATAATTGTGAAGGTTGGTGAGGGCAGTGCTACCGCGGTTGAACTTACAGGTTTTGATGTAACGGATGCTGTAAAAGTTATTCGCGGTAAAAAAGGCACTGAAGTAAGAATTACTTTAAGAAAGAAAGATGGTTCGCTTAAGGCTCTGACCTTAATAAGAGAAAAGATTGAACAGGACGAAAGTTATGTTAGGAGTGCGGTTGTTAACCAGGGTACTTCGAAAACAGGTTATATTTTCTTGCCTGAATTCTACGCAAACTTTGGCGACCCGAGCGACCCGCACAGAAGTTATTTGGATGTAGCCAGGGAGGTAAAAAAATTAAAAGATGAAGGCGTAGATGGCATTGTGCTCGACCTGCGCAACAATGGCGGTGGTTCGCTTTACGACGTAGTACAAATTGCGGGTTTGTTTATAGACCAGGGCCCTATTGTGCAGGTAAAGGATAGAGAGGGTGCACCACAGGTGCAGCGGGATAAAGATGGTGGCGTTTTATATGATGGGCCACTTGCAGTAATGGTGAACGAGTTTAGTGCTTCGGCTTCAGAAATTTTTGCCGCCGCCATACAGGATTATGGCCGTGGCGTTATCATTGGCTCCACTTCTACTTATGGTAAAGGAACAGTACAACGTCCAATAGGCTTAGATCCACAGAACATTATGTCGGGCGATTCAGAACTGGGTTCATTAAAACTCACACTTCAAAAATTTTATCGCATAAACGGTGGTTCAACGCAATTGAAAGGTGTAGTACCAGATGTAATTGTCCCTGACTATTACGAGTATCTAAAGTTCCGCGAAAGAGACAACCCTGACGCATTACCCTGGGATGAAATCGCCAAAGCAAATTATTCGGTATGGCAGCCCGGCTACAATTTACAAACCGTAAAAAATTTGGCCAACGCAAGGGTTGCAGCCGATTCTGTGTTTAACATGATAAAACAAAGAACTGATTTGCTTGCTAAAAACGATGACAAAGAATACTCCTTGCAGCTGGCACAATTTAGAAAAGAACAGAAGGCCAACCGGGAGGCAGCGAAGGAAATAGAGCGATTGGTGAAAATGAAAAACGCACTCAACGTTTCGTATTTAAAGCAGGACGAAAGCCGCTATGTTTCGGCTGATAAAGATAAAACCGAGCGGTATAAACAATGGCTCACCAACCTGGGTAAAGATGTATATGTTGACCAGGCCGTAAAAGTGATCAATGATATCGTTAACCAGAAGAATATTGCCAACGGCAAACCAGCGGTAAAAACATTTTGATCGCTGAATAACTAAAAGAAGCCATTCCTTAAAGGAATGGTTTTTTTTTGCCCCGGCAGGTAAACATTTTGTACTTTAATCTTTCTTTCAATCACCCATTGTGGTATTCCTGCCTGTGAATGCTGTTCTAATTTCAATGTTGAAAAATTTTGGGAGTTGGCATGCACGCAAATGGATTTTATAAACATTTTTTCTTCTCACTCTTCTGCCTCCTGGCAAACTATCTAATGCATGCTCAGTCTTCACTACTTCAACTGCACGAAGCCTTGACGCAGGCAACGACATCTGTGAAAAAAGTGGATGCATATTTTGCGCTGTCAACCCGGTATTCCGACCGCTTAAAAGTTGACTCAGGAATTTTTTATGCCAACAAGATTAAGGAGGTGAGCATGCCCATAACCTACGAAGGCGGGATTGGTAAATATCATTTAGCACTTGGTATGGCTTTACTTTACCGGGGCAGAAACGAAGAGTCGGAACAAAATGTTTTAAAGGCTATTGAAATTTTCACTCGCCACACCGACGTCGGAATTTTAGGGAGAGCACATTGGCAATTAGCTACATGTCAGTTTGCTCAAAAGAAAGTAGAGGTTTCGAGGAAAAATTACTGGATAGCTATTCGTTATCTGGCTGTGGCAAAAGATTTTAATGGTTCATTCAGAGCCAACTTTTTATTGGCTCGCACATACGAAAAAACTGCTGAAATAGACAGTGCCGCGTACTACTACGTACGGGCACTGGCGTTAGCCGAGCAATTGAATGATCATAAACGAGTAAGCGAAGCAGCCTCCGAGGTTGGGAAGTGTTACTTAAGCCAGGGCGACCTTCAAAATGCTTATAAATTTCTGCGGTACGGACTACATAAACGCAGCCCGGCTAACGACAAGATTGCAACCCGAATAATTCTGGAACATTACGCAACGGTGCTCATGTTGCTAAACGATTTTAACCGTGCCGATTCCGTGATAAAAGAGTTTGAATTAATGAATGCATCAATCAACGATGCGTGGGGTGAGATGGCTTTGAACAGAATGAGGGGAAGGCTGGCCTTCGGGCAAAAACATTATTCAAAGTCTCTCCATTATCTACAGCAGGCTAATAACAAAATTGGAGAAGTAAGAGCAGCCGGCAGCGAATTGAAAGACCTTGCACTGCTTTTGGGCATGGCCGAATTTGAGAACACTAACTACAGCAGCGCCATCCTGCACCTGCAGACAGCCGCGAGATTAGCGCATGAATTAAGACATGTATTTGATGAAATGGAAGTCAATCGTTTGCTTTCAAAAGCATTTGAAAAGTTAGGCCGGCCCGACTCCGCCTTGCAGTATTACAGAAATTATTCTCTGCTAAAAGATTCTTTTCTATTGGCGCAAAAACAAAAAAATGTTATAGAAATTGTTACCCGGTACGAAACCGCCAAAAAAGAACAGGAGATCAAAATTTTGCAAAAAGAAAGTGAAGCCAATAACTATCTCTTACAGTTAAATACGCAACAGTTACAACAACAGCAATTAGAATCTCAACAGAAAACAAATCAGTTCATTCTCGTTTCAAAACAAAATGAAATAAACAAACTAGATGCTAGTAAAAAAACATTGAGCCTAGACAATGAAAAAAAAGAAAACGAAAAGAGCCAGACCAAATTGAAACTGCTGGAAACAGAAGCTGCTTATCAAAAATTACTTACCTCAAAAGAAAGCCAGCAAAAAAAATTGGCGTATGCAGGCATTGCAGCAATACTGGTTTTAGGTGGCTTTGGTGTTCACCGCTACACCCATAGAAAAAAAATGCAAACCCAGCGGGATGTGCTCAACGAACGTTTGCGCATCAGCCGTGAATTGCACGATGAATTAGGCTCAACACTAAGTGGAATTGCCATGTATAGCCACATTACCAGGAATCAAATTAAGGACGGGAAAAACGAGGAAATAGAACGATCGCTAACTAGCATGCAACACTCCGCGGGTGAAATGGTAAACAAGTTAAACGACATTGTGTGGTTAGTTAACCCCGAAAAAGATTCCCTGGAAAAATTAATGGAAAGGTTGGAAGAGTACGTGGATAATATGGCAGCCATTAAGAACATTGCAGTGAAAATTGACGTTGGTGAAAAACTGAGTGAGGTGGAATTGCCTGTACAAACCCGGAGGAATATTTACCTGTTTTGTAAAGAAGCCATTAACAATGCTGTAAAATACAGCAACGCCAGCCTTATCGAATTAACAATGAAAGAGGTGCAAAATAAAATAGTGTTCTCTGTTTGCGATAACGGCAAAGGATTCGATGTCGCTCATGTAAAAAAAGGAAATGGTTTATTGAGTATGAAGGAAAGAGCAGAAAAAATAAACGGAACATTTTCATTAAAATCCACACCGGGTAAAGGCACAGATGTTTCTCTAATTTGTAAAATCACCTGATGGGGTATTGGTTAACAAGCAAAAACTGCAAATCTTTGAGTAAATGGAAGAAATACGCGTAGCCATATTTGAAGACAACAAACTTTTGAGAGAGGCACTGCAGGCAATTATTAATGGTACGCCAGGCTTTAATTGTTGCGGTGTGTTTACCGATGGCAACCGTTGGGAAATGGATATGCGCCGTAGCCAAGCGGATGTAGTATTGATGGATATAGAAATGCCCGGCTTAAATGGTATTGAAGTAACTCAAATGGTTTGCGAAAAATTTCCCACTATAAAAATTTTGATTCAGACCGTTTTTAACGACAACGAAAAAATATTTGCCGCACTTTGCGCCGGTGCCTCTGGTTATATTTTAAAAACCGACCCGCCGCATAAATACCTCGAAGCCATCACCGATGTTTATCGGGGTGGTGCACCCATCAGCGGCGGTGTTGCAAAAAAAATACTTGGTTTTTTTGCGCATAAAAATGTCATCCTGGTTTCGCCTAATACAACCAACTACAAGCTCAGCGACAGAGAAATGGAAATTTTGCAGTTGATGGTGAAAGGAGAGAACTACCCCGATATTGCGCTAAAAATTTTTATCAGTTACGAAACGGTGCGTACCCATGTAAAGCATATCTACAAAAAACTACACGTTGCCAGCCGCAGCGAGGCCATTACAAAAGCTATTCAGCAGGGCATTGCCTGAAAATGTTTTCGGTGTAATAATTCAAACTGCATTTTGATTGCAGCAATTCAAAAAATTTATTGACGGCAGAAATATTTTACCCCATTGAGGTATTGATTTCTTCTTTTTTGCAATTGAAATTTATCAAAGAATTTTTTTGCTGATTGCACTTTTCACAGTTCAAATTTCTTTGGCAAGAAACATCTTTCCCATGAAAATCTTATTGATCTCTTTCCTCCTTTTTAATGTAAACTTTTAAAACTTTTGGTTATGACAAAGAAACTGCGCATGGCAAGTTCCATGTTTTTAAAAATCAACTTTTTGGTAAGCCTTCGGAGTGCTTATACCAAGAAATTCTATTTCCTCGCCTCAGTTATTTTGTTGCTGTCAACATTAAATAAACCCGCTGCGCAAATAAATGCCGATGGACAGCAACATGGAGTAGATTATACCGGAAGCTTTCAGGATTTAGTTATTCCAAACAATCCACTAATCACTAAAATCCGTTTTTCCCTGTCTGGGGCCGATGGTGGGGCAGCCAAACTTAACATGGGTGAATATGTTCCAATTCTTGGGTTTGAAACAGTGGGTACTTATTCATCAGGTGGTGGTAATGGCGCAGTAGTCAATTGTACTTTTCTTATTGGAACCGGCCCTGGAAAAATTCCTCTTGGTTCTACTGTTCGATTTATAATTGGTGGCAAAGGCCAAACAGGTATTGACAACATTGGAATCGCTTCAAACGCGGGAACAGGCTCGGAATATGGTGGTGGTGGTGGTGGAACTGCAGTACTTTTCAGAGCTCCTGGCACCACCACTTTTACATTGCTTGGCGTAGCTGGCGGTGGCGGCGGTGCTTACCAAGGTGTTATTTCAAATATAGCTGTTGGTCTTGGCGATAACGGCGGCGCTGGAGAACAAAGCGAAAATGGAGCAAATGGACATGGTCTTGTAGGCGACTATGGTACTGGTGGTGTTGGCGGCAACGGCGGGGGCAGAAATGTTGGTGTAGTTGCAATAAATCCAATGGGAGCTGGCGGTGGCGGACGATTTACGAAAGGAAGTGGTCTGCTTAATTATGTTGATATTATTGACATAACACTTGATGAGCAAGAATTGGAAGAAGCTGAATTTGGCGAAGGAGGCGCAGGAAAGCCTGCCGGATTTGATCATGGAGGCTACGGTGGAACCAAGGAAAATCAAACATCTCTGGTTTTTGCAACCTTCAGTTTAAAGAATGGCGGCTTTGGTTATGGCGGTGGTGGAGTGGCAGTCGGCACTGGTGGAGGTGGCGGTGGCTATTCTGGTGGTGGCGGCGGTGGGTTTATAAATGGCGGTGGTGGCGGTGGCAGCTATTTAAATGGCATACGTGAAACCGGTAATGTTTCCGGTGGTGGATCTGATACTGAACCTGATGATGGTTTTGCCCAATACCAGGTTACCTTAAACCATCCGCCGGTTGCTAATTGTAAAAATGCAACTGTTTATTTAAATGCAACCGGGCAAGCATCCATCATTTCTTCTGATATCAATAATGGCAGCACCGACCTAGATGGCGATGCACTTACGTATAGCCTTAGTAAAAGCAGTTTTAATTGTTCGAATCTTGGCTCTAATGCAGTTACGTTAACGGTAGCTGATATTTATGGAGCCACAGCAACTTGCACTGCAACAGTTACTGTAATTGACAATACAGTTCCGGTGATCACCTGTTCACCAAACATTACGGTTAGTTGTGCAGCCGATGTTGCTGCAGCCAATAATACTTCTGTTACAGTTACAGACAATTGTCCAGTTACTATAACGCACGAAGGTGATGTCATAACCAATCAAACCTGCGCCAACAAGTACACACTTACAAGAACGTACAAAGCCACCGATGCATCGGGCAATAGTGCAAGTTGTCAGCAGGTAATTACAGTGAACGATGACCAGGCGCCGATTATTACCAACGCATCAACCAGCCTTACCTCTTTGTGGCCTGCAAGTCATAAAATGAAAGACGTGGTAGTGAATTACAATGTTGCTGATAATTGCGCAACAGCAACTACTTCATTGAGTGTTACTAGCAATGAACCAATAAATGGAACAGGTGATGGTGATACAGGACCCGATTGGGAAATTGTAACCAACCATTTAGTAAAATTGCGAGCAGAAAGGGCAGGCAACGGCACGGGAAGAATTTACACCATTACTATCAAAGCAAACGATGGCTGCAATAATACTTCCACTAAAACTTTAACCGTTGTTGTTAATCATAGCAACGCCGTTACTGCAAGGCCAAATGAAATTTTGGTGGGAGAAACAGAAGTGGTAAGCGGCTTAACCATTAATGTACAGCCAAATCCAAGTACACAAAACTTCGGACTTTTTGTGAACAGTGCAGATGCTAATACAGCTATTCACCTTCGTATTTATAACAGTGCAGGGCAAGTAGTTGAAACCAGAAATGCGGTTGCAGGAAAATGGCTATCTATTGGAGATAGACTCGCACCGGGAATCTATTTCACTGAGGTCGTACAGGGGAAGCAACGGGAGATTATAAAACTTCTAAAACTATAGGGATTGTAAAATTTTGAACTTTAATATGTGCAGTGGTTGAAATACCGCTGCACATTTTTTGCTACTTTTAATAAATCTAATCGCATCTTATCATCTTGTTACAAATGGACTAAGCGTTCTTGTTTATGATGTATCCTCTAAAAATGCAATTACATTTTTCCTGCTCCCACCGAACCCTCGCAAACTGGTAAATCCAACTTTTAAAAGCCAGAAGAAAATCGTTCTCCCATATCCCGGTATTGGTTTAATCACTTTTAAAAAATCATTTTATGCCTGGCATTTCAAAAAAAATTTTCAAACAATTTAGTCTGCTGATAATTACATCCTTCATTATCGTCGGCCACACGGCCATTGGCCAAAACATCAAAATGAAAATTCCCTCCATGACCGGTTATCCTGCAGGTGGTGAAAGCATTTTAGCTTTTGAAGTAAGTGATACCGTTCTTACTTCGGGTGCAGGGGGTGGTGGGGGAGGTAGTGTTGGAAAAACAAGTTTTGAATTTGCAAAAATCAAAAAGCAAAATAGTTTTTCAACTAATCAGCTTTGGAAATTTTCGCTCACCGGCACTCATTTACCTGAAGTACAATTTGAGTTTTACGACAACGGCAATACGCTCTTTTACAAGATATTATTGAAAGATGTCACCGTTAATCACTTCTCTTACCTGGCCCCAGAGTGTAAAAACTGTCAAAGCCTTTTTCACCAGGTTTGGTTTGATTACAATATTATAGACGTCACCGACCTGGCAACGGGAAATACCGTTTCATTTAACCGGGCCACCAATGCAGCAAACTAAAAACCATTGCAATGAAAACTTTATTGTTCTCAATTGGGTTATTTTCTGCGTTTGAGGTGCAGGCGCAAATTGGTGTAATAAAACCCATCGGTTCAAATGAAACTGTTGTTGAAATTCTCGCCGCACCATTATCGCCCGGGTTTACGTTGCCCCCTGCATGTACTAATTACTGCGCTGTTCTACTACCTGATCTTTTCATCAACGATACCACGGTGCAGGAGGCGATCGGCGCAGCAGTTTTAAAAGTTAGTCTTTCACACCCATCAACACAAATTGTATCGATCAACTACAGCACAAATAATGGGTCGGCCATGCAGGGCCATGATTATAAATTAGCTAAGGGCAACTTGCAATTCAATGCTGGTGAAACCGAAAAATCCATTTCGGTAAATATTGTTGCTGATAAAAAGCCTGAATCCCGTGAGCATTTTTTTGTTGACCTGGGAGACCCGGAAAACGCAAACATTAGCAAGGCCACGGGAAAAATTATTATTGACGATCTGCAGGCCGCGGCTAAAATGCGAACGGATGAATCGGTTACAGACTGGTTTGTCATAAAAGTTATGCCCAACCCAAGCAAGCATCATTTTACGGTGGTTATTGCAGGCAGCGAGCGCAATTCAAAAATTGAATTAAAAATATTAGACGAGAACGGGCGACTCTTAAAAACGATGAAAGGCACAACCTCGCAGCGTTTTATTTTTGGAGGTGACTTACGGCCTGGTGTTTATTTGGTTGAAGCATGGCAGCAGCAGGAACGACGGACGATTACCATCATTAAATATTGACGCAGTAGTCGAAAGAAAGAAGTTGAAGACTTTGCTCATGACTGGCGAACAACTCACGGTCACCATGGCCAACTCAAGGCGGCCACTCCTAAAAACATTCCGATCAATTCTTTAAAGGTTTGCCTACTTCAATAGCACAGTCGTGAAACGGAAGCCCATGTGCCGGATTGAGTTTTGGTTTCACTCCTGCAGGTTGGGCAGTAGGGGCGGCAACCGGCGATGTTGTAACCACAGGTGCAGGCGTTGTAGCAGCGGCTACGGGTTGGGTGCCAGCAACAGGCTTGGCTGCGGGGACACTGTTCAGGGCTGCGCCAACAGCTAAGTCGCAACGGTGGCCGGGCAAGCCATGTGCGGGGTTCAGCATAAGTTTTGCTGACTTATTTTCCTGAACTGGCAGGCTTGTACTTATTGGTTTTTTATCGTCCACAACCGCTGTTGCTGGCGTTGCAGCCCCTGTTGTTTGCGGAGAGGGTGGTGCGTTTGTAATGGGCGCACTGGTGTTTACATTCATAACCGGCGGAGCAGGGGAGGTGCTTCTTACATTGGTACCCGAGTTGGAATTGCAAGCTGCTACACATATTGAAACCGCAAGGAGGCAAAGGTATGTTTTCATAAAAATGTTACTTGTTATTTACTCAAAATACACCAATAGTTTCACTGGTATAACAAAGTGGCGAAATAGTTTTTTATGTTTTGTTGACTTTGCTTAAACCTCGGCCGCAAACTTTTTCGCAATGTTGTTTTTTACTAAAGCATACAGGCCAAATACAGGCCCCAACGCAAGCAGTAAAAGTGCGTACTCCGCGTAAGGTGCCATCAAAATTTTTAAAATCTGGATGCTAAGAATGGTAATTGAAAAACCAATACAAGTGACTATTGTTAGCGCAGTTCCTCGTCCTTTTTCATTAGCAGTTTGGGCTACGAGTGATGAAAACTGCGGTGAGTCGGCCGTGACGGTTAGACCCCAAAATAAAAAAAACAAAACAAAAATTTGCTGTGGCAACTTAAATACAAAAGGAGCTGTTACACAACAAATGCCGGATAACAACAGCGAATAAAAAGCAACTTTTTTGCTGCCCGCTATTTGCGATACATAGCCCCCGATCACACACCCTACACTCCCGGCCGCAATAATTGAAAAACTCCAAAAAGGAACATCTAATTGTACGCCATTGTAATGATTGTACAAAGAAATAACAATGGGGAGGCAGGCCCAAAATGCATACAGTTCCCACATGTGCCCAAAATAGCCAAAGGCCACCGCACGGAATTTGGGCGAGTTAAAAACTTGAATTGATGTGCGCCATTGTATTGTTGCGAAGGGAGTTCTTTTACGGGTATTTGGTACCGCCAGTAATATCATTAATCCACCGGCCGCCGCAATTGCAGACGTAAATATTACTACGAGTTTCCAGTCGGCCAGCTGTAATTGAGAACGCAGCAAATGCGGAAATGCTGTGCCTAAAACCAATGCGCCTACAAGATAGCCCAAGGCTTTTCCTAATTTTTGCGGAAAGAAGTCCGCTGCTATTTTCATGCCTACAGGATAAATGCCTGCAAGAAAAAAGCCTGTAGCAAAACGCATTGCCGGAAAAATAAACACGTCGCTTGCAAACCAAATGATCAACAAGTTAAACGACGCGGCCATCAACGACGAAATAAAAAAAACTTTGGAAGGAGTAAAGCGATCGGCGACTGTAAGAAGAGAAAAAATCAAAGTGCCTGTAATAAATCCAAATTGAACAACTGTAGTGATATCAGCATGACCTGATGATGCCTCTGTATGCATGCCACTAATAATGGCATTGCCAACAAACCACAAAGAGGTGCCGGCAAATTGCGAAAACACAATAACTGGGAGGAGAAACGCAGAAGGTTTACTCAAAATTTTACCCGTCGGTTTTAATGTAGTGATTAATTAAGACAAATACCTCTGCAGCAAAATGCTTTTATGGTGCAGCGTATGCCCAATGATGATGAAACCAATGGCCGCAACATATACCTCGCTACCATTGGCGGTACCGGTTTGATTTAACTGGTCTTCGTTAAAAGATGAAAATAGCAAAGCGGCCGATTTTTGTACAGTGGATAATTCATCAATCAAGTCTTCCTTCGTTCTTGTGTCCGCGTTCGACGCAGCGGCAAAACTTTCTTCATCAAAGCCAGGTAACTCTGTTTTGTCTTTTCTTGCAAAACGCAAAGCCCTGTAACAAAAAATTCTGTCTGCATCAATAATATGCTGCACCATTTCCTTTATACTCCACTTGCCCCCGGCATACCGGTAAGCCCATTTTTCAGCCGGTATATTAATGAGCAAGGCACGCAGTTCAACCAGGTGTTGTTGAAAGGCTTTTGTCATATCCGCTTCTGCTACCTGTTTAATGTAATTATGATAGAAAGATGGTACTCTTAAAAGATCAACGTTGTTCATAAAAGTTAGTTTATCAAACAAATAAAAAAAGCCCTTCGTTTGGCGAAGGGCTAAAGTTATTGATAATTGCAATTAAGCTTTTTTGGTCTGCTTAACTTTCATTTTTGTGTTTAGGGGTGCAGGTTTTTTTGAAATGAGTATTTCGGCAAGTTTTGCTGCTTCATATGCATTCACCAATCCACCACTTTTACTAATTTCCGAAAGTGTAACTTCCTCATCAGTTTTAGGAAGTGAGCCTTTTACAGACGGCGCAACAGCACTTTTCTCCAATACATACTTCACCTGCGCAGCGGTAAGAGAAGGGTAATATTGCATGATGAATGCGGCTACACCGGCCGTAACAGGCGAGGCCATACTGGTACCGGAAGCATTACCGTAAGTATTGCCACCGGGTATGGTAGAATAAATATTTACACCGGGTGCAAACAAATCCACCTCGCCTTTACCGTAGTTTGAAAAATCGGCAACAATTCCACCATTCGAAGGATCGCCGCTGGCGCCAACCATAATCCAATTACCAGCCTTTTTGGCATCGTTAAAAATCGGGGCGGGATAGTGCGGCATCGAGTCAACTAAAAATCCTTCATTGCCGGCTGCGGCAACTAGCAATACGCCTTTGCTTTCAGCGTACTTCACTGCGTCGTCAACCCACATTTTTTGTGGCGAATAATATTTTCCAAAACTCATGTTGATGATTTTAGCACCGTTGTCCACCGCATACCTAATGGCAAGCGCAATGTCCTTATCATGTTCATCGCCATCGGGCACAGCTCTGATGCTCATAATGCGAACGTTATCTGCAATGCCATCTATGCCTTTACCGTTATTGCGAACGGCACCAATTATGCCCGAAACGTGCGTGCCATGAAAGGGTGTGTTGGCCATAACGTCGTTGTTACCATAAAACCGGTCATTGATATCGGCTTCGTTATCCTTTACAATACTTCCACGAAAATCTTTGGGTGGTGCGTCAATGCTTTCTGTTTTACGCAACTTTCCTTCAATCTCTTCCAAAATTTGCTGGTTGGTAATTTCGTAGTTATCGTTGTTTCCTTTGCTTATGTTGAGTATTAATGTCCGCACAACAACGGCATCGGGGTTGGTGGCTTTATAATCCTTTAAATCATTGCCATTGTATTCCTGCTTCTTCAGATCGGCACGAATTACAGAGTCACCTTTTCTGAAAGTGGGAATGAGCTTTTTAATGAACATTGTTTCCTTGGGGTCAATGTCCTTGGTAATATCCGTTTTTGCCCGCAACCAGTCTTTGTATAATTTTTGATCTGCTGAATTTAAAGTAGAGGCATCTGTGAGGTTCTCAAATTTAGTTTTGTACATGTGGTAAAACCTTGCGGCTTCGTACGAATCTTCCTTCACATTTCTGCCATCACGACCACCCAAAAAATTCCAGCCATGCACATCATCTACGTAGCCATTTCCGTCATCATCTATACCATTGCCAGGGGTTTCTTTACTGTTGGTCCAAAGTATGGGTTTAAGGTCTTCATGCGTGGTGTCAATGCCCGAATCAATAACAGCAACAATAACCCTTTGGCTTTTCTTGCCTTTCACTAATTGATAAGCCTTATCCAAACTAATTCCGTAATAACCTTGCTGCCTGTCTTTTAGATGCCAGCCATTTTTACTTTCCTTAATACTTGCCTGTGCAACTGCAGAGAGAGAAATAACAGCAACAAGGCCCGTGAGTACGGATTTCTTCAAGTTAATCATGTGCGTATATTTTACGTTTTTAGAGTAGGTAAAATTAATGCTACAGTTGCAAGGGAGATGTGAAAAAATGATGGAAGGCTAAGAATTTATGTTTCTTATTTTGGTGAAACAAACCGCTGCCGGATCATGATAAAATTTCAACAAATTGCCTTTGCCGCATTACTTCGTACAAAATCATCCCGGTGGCTACCGACACGTTTAGTGATTCAAATCCACCGTGCATGGGAATTTTAAATTTTTCGTCGCATACTTTTAACAACGCGGGGTAAATTCCTTTCTCCTCGCTACCCATAACGATGGCTGTGGGTTCAGTAAAATTCATTTGTGTAACGGTTGACCTGGCGGTCATCTCACTCGCAAAAACCTTTACACCGTTGAGGTGAAGTTCATCAACGGTTTTCATCAGGCTGTTCACTCTGCACACGGTAATCTTTTCTAATGCCCCTGCCGAGGTTGCGATGGCATCTTCGTTAAGCATACCAACACCTTTATCGGGAATGATGATGGCATTAACACCGCAGCAATAAGCGGTTCTTGCTATGCCTCCTATATTTCTAATGTCAGTTATGCCATCCAGAATTAAAAACAGCGGCACCTCGCCTTTTTCAATCACCCATGAAATTACCTGCTGCAAATCGTAGTATCGAACTTTAGATAGCAGGGCAATGCAACCTTCATGCACACCGGCATTAAAACCATTTAATTTTTCCACCGGCACATAGTTCACAGGCACATTAATTTTTGCTGCTTCATTTCTTATTTGACTGATGGTGACACCGATGGCTTTTGTGTCAAAATAAATTCTATCAAGCGGGGTGCCTGATAATAACGCGTCCAGTACTGCCTTGCGCCCAATAACCATGGTGTTTTTTTTGGGCCGTTGCGGTGATCTAAATTGCTTCAAGTAGTTATTGTTTTATTCTGCTGTCAAAGGTAAAGGGGTGAACTTCTTTAAGCTTTACTTTTTTAAAATCGGCATGCAATGGATTGATGATGTAATTATACTCCAATGGTATAATGGCTGAAGGAACTTTTAGTACCAGGTATTTGGCGTTGTTTAAAAATGCGCTCCCAAATAATGTTGTTTCTGTTGGTGCCGGCGTATGCTGCCAGTTAGCAGGTAATTCTTTACCCGAAAATTCTTTCCAGCTCTGTTCCGGAATAAAAAGAACGGTTATAGCAAGCGATGGCGGCATAAGATCAACGCTGACATTCGCTGCAAATTCTAATACGCAAAGCGCAATACTTTCCGAGGTATATATGCAGGCGGATCCAATGGTATTCCACCTGCCGCCATGCAGTTTTGCACCTTCACCTGTAAGCTGCGAGGCATATTTTTGGCTGCCAACATGGTAAACGTTCATTAGCTGTATACTCCGTATTCTATACGGCCAATCAGGTGTTTTATTTCCTCTACGCCGTACATAGTGTCTAAAAGGGATAGGGGCTTTATATTGCCTAACGAGCGGTTATCTGTTTTCATCCACTGGTTGAATTTTTCTTTCTGTTCAAAAACCTTGTAGCCATACGAATAAACATCTGCCAGCAAAAAAATCCTTTCACTGATGTATTGATCAAATTTGGCTTTGCCTTTTTTGTTGTGCAGGGTTGCTTTTGCAACGTTCAAAATAATTGCAAGGGTATCGTAATCAAGGCCGGATTGATTCTTTAGCGATTCGAGTTCTTCCTTGGAGATACCATTTTTAATAGCATCAATTTTAGCGTAGCTGCTCCATTGATACACGGGTATCACTTTCGCTTTTCCCTTTAGCGCTTCTACCCTTTTTAGGGGGCTAAGGCGTTCATACGCGACTGCGGGTTCTTCGAGTATCATGGTCAAAATTTATACTAATGTAGGTCTTTTATTCGACTTTCGGTTTTGTTCGGAAAAAAAAAGGCTGGTTTTTGCCAGCCTTTTTTGAAAGGTCAGAGTTTTATTTTAACCCAAAAGCTTTTTTCACTTTTGAAACATAGTCTAATTTTTCCCAGGTAAATAATTCCACTTTCTTTTTGATGGTTTTACCACCCGGTTGTGTAAACTCTTTTGTTACCACTTCACTCTTGCGGCCCATGTGTCCATACGCTGCTGTTTCGCTGTAAATAGGGTTACGCAATTTTAATCGTTGCTCAATAAAGTAGGGACGCATATCAAATATGCCTTCAACAATTTTACTTAGTTCACCATCACTCATTTCCACGGTACTGGTGCCGTAGCTGTTTACGTTGATGCTTGTTGGCTGTGCCACACCAATGGCGTAAGAAACTTGTACCAACACCTCGCTGCACAACCCCGCTGCTACAAGGTTTTTGGCAATATGGCGTGTTGCGTATGCCGCCGACCGGTCAACTTTTGAGGGGTCTTTACCGCTAAATGCACCACCACCATGGGCACCTTTACCACCGTAGGTATCCACAATAATTTTACGTCCGGTTAACCCGGTATCGCCGTGCGGCCCGCCGATTACAAATTTGCCGGTGGGGTTAATGTGGTATTTTATATCGTTATTAAAAAGCTTTGCGTATTTCTTGTATTTCGATTTCACACGTGGAATCAAAATATTAATAATGTCTTTTTTTATCTGCGCCAGCATTTTTGTTTCCGAATCAAAATCATCGTGCTGCGTCGAAATAACAATGGCATCGATGCGAACGGGCTGGTTATTGTCATCATACTCTAGTGTAACCTGGCTTTTAGCATCAGGTCTTAAGTATTTGATTGCCTTATTCTCCCTTCTTACAGCCGCCAGTTCTTGCAATAATTTATGCGCAAGGTCTAGTGCCAGGGGCATGTAATCGTCTGTTTCATTGGTGGCATAACCAAACATCATTCCCTGGTCGCCGGCACCTTGTTCTTCTTTTTTCTTTTTGTCGACGCCCTGGTTAATATCCGCCGACTGCTCGTGTATAGCCGAAAAAATGCCGCACGAGTTGGCTTCGAACATGTACTCGCTTTTCGTGTAGCCAATTTTGCGTATTACCTCGCGGGCAATTTCCTGAACATCTAAATAAGCTTTTGATTTTACTTCGCCGGCAAGTACCACCTGGCCGGTGGTTACCAAAGTTTCGCAGGCAACTTTTGAGTTAGGATCAAAGGCAAGAAAGTTATCAATGAGGGCATCTGATATCTGGTCGGCAACTTTATCGGGGTGGCCTTCAGATACGCTTTCGGATGTAAATAAATACGGCATGAATAAATGCAAATTTGGTGATGGTAAAAACTAAATCGGGTGCAAATATAGCACCCGATGTTGACTGTTTATAGGTTGGAATAAATTATTCGAAGACGCATCCGCTTTGCCGGGTCGGGATGATTGCCACCGGCAATGATCACCCTGCCTTTGGCTACCTGCGAGAGAATGGGCAGCCCTATTCTCTTATTAATGTTTTTGTCGAAAACTATAGCGGTTAATGGTGCGTAAAGGCGCAATGTATCATTTGGCTCGTTGCGGGTAACTATGCCCTGTACATACCTCGTAATATTAAAACTATAAGTATCGTTCGACTTCAAAATTCCTCCAAAACCAAACGGGTCGTACGTTAGGTTTTGATCCAGCGGCATATCGGTATGAAAAGTAAATCCAGTGTCTTTCCTAAAATGATCGAGGAAGAGCAGGCCCGGTGGTGTAAACGTTGGAGAAGTAGAAACCCTGTTTATAAGTAATTCTGCCCGGTGAATAATCTTATTGCCCAGAGTACTCAAACCAGGAATGCTGATTGATGTAATTGAACCAGGTGTACTCTGTAAATAAATCACAGGATCTATAGTCGTGGCAAGGTTAGAGGCAAAGCCCGCAGCAGGAACACGTTTAACAATATTTGCCTGTCCGTTTCTAAAGTTGGGGGGCGTAAATGAAATGGCACTGCTGCCGGGAGGATAGATTGGCGAATGATAAAGTTCTGTGGTGGTGGCGCTGTCGCGGCCATTTATTTTTGCCCGGTAATAAATAATCAACTTCGACTTTGAGGCATCGACTAAATTAAAATAAGATAAAGAGTTACCGGTAGCGCTTGCACGAATGCCAAAGCCTTTAAATTGTTTTTTTAGTAAAGTATCGTTTGATAGTCCGGCTGAATCAAGATTTTTTAAACGGGTTCCAAGAGAAGCATCAATCAGCACACGCAAAACATTCGCAGTCTTTCTTACAACAGTATCAGGCATCGTCTTCACTAAAATCGAATCGTCTAATTCGCTTGCTTTAAAACTCTTTGTACCCAATGTATTTGAAACAGCAATATCGCTGCCATTGAATTTGTAAAACGCAGTGTCGCTAAAATTAGCGTTTTGCGGAATTTCATAAACAGTTATTCCTTGGGTTGAAGTGCTGTCGCCATATACACCACGATAGGAGAGTGACAACACTACGGAGTCCACAGTAACTGAATCTCTTTTTGCGATAAAAGGATATTTACCGTAGGACAAAAGATTGACACTGAAATAGGCGTTGGCTGTTGTGGTTCCAAATTCAGGATCAGTAATATAGCCAATGGCAACATCATCGTTAAAGCCCAAACTATCTGCATTTAAATTACTCCTGTTATCAGTGCTAAGCGTTAACGAGGTATCGAAGGTAGTAACGTTGTCAACGGCGGGTATCAGATCTCCACCAAGGCGGGTTGAGTCATTAATTTTTGTGCAGGAAAAAAAACCGATTGAAAATAAAATAGAGCCCAAGAAAAAAACAGGAAGGTGCTTCTTCACAGATGAATATTAATGCAGAATGAAAAAAAATTACTTGCCCGCAAGGTCGCCATAGAGTTGTAAATAGTCTGTTAAATCAGACTCTCCATTATACGGCAGTGTTTTTTTGCCTTTCACTTTCGAAAATTCTTCAGCAAGTTTTTTGTCAATTTTTTCTGCGCCAAAAGTAATTGCGTCGGCATAGGTTGCGCCGCCACGCAGCATGGCTAAGTTGTTAGCATCCTTAAAAACCTCCAGGTCTTTTTCTTTGATGGTGGGATGTATCAATGCCTTTTGAATAAAATCGGCGCCAAGCTTTTCTTTGAATGTTGTTTGACCGATTGTGAATATAATTTTACTGTGTGCGAATACCGGCTCCCTTTTATAAACTGTCTTTAGGTAAGCTGGTATCAAACCAGTCATCCAGCCGCTGCAATGAATAATGTCGGGAGGCCATCCAAATTTTTTTACAGTTTCTAATGCACCCTTACAAAAAAATACGGTGCGGAGGCCGTTGTCATCAAACCACTTTTCACTGTCGTCAGTAAAAATGTGTTTCCGCTTAAATAAATCTTCGTTGTCTAAAAAATATACCTGCAACCTTGCATTGGGTAATGAAGCTACTTTTATTTGCAGAGGAAAATCCTCGTTATCAACCGATACATTTATGCCAGAAAGCCGAACCACTTCGTGTAGCCTGTGCCTCCGTTCGTTAATGGCGCCGAAACGCGGCATGATGCAGCGCACCTCAAACCCGGTATCATTTGATTTGATTGCCAGCTTGTTCACCACTTCTGAAAATTCAGTCAGTTCCAGATATGGCGACATTTCATTGGCTATGAATAAAATTCTTTTCTTTGCTGACATTGTTACCGTTTTAAGCCCTAAAAAAGGTTGGCGAAGGTAGCCATTTCTTGTTAAACGAAAACAGTCATTGCGATTGTGGTGAATAATTATGATGATTTTTAAAAACGCTGAACGCCTTACTAACTACTTGGTTCAGCAGAAAAAACGACAACAACTTATTGGCTTTGTGCCAACGATGGGCGCCCTCCATGTTGGTCATTTATCATTAATACAAGAGTCGAAAAAATTCAATACTTTATCCGTCTGCAGCATATTCGTCAACCCAACTCAATTCAATAATGCTTCCGATTTTCAAAACTATCCAATCACTGTAGAGAAAGATATTGAACTGCTTATTAAGAGCGGCTGTGATGTAGTTTTTATCCCCGACGGAGCGGAGATTTACCCGGCGACGACTCAAAGCAAAGTGTATGAATTAGGCCGCATCGAAAAAATTTTAGAAGGTCAATACCGGCCCGGTCATTTTCAGGGAGTGTGCCAGGTTGTTGACCGACTGTTGCAAATAGTGCAACCGGATAATTTGTATCTGGGTCAAAAAGATTTTCAACAATGTATGGTTATCAAAAAACTACTCACGCTACTGCACCTGGAAAATAGGATTCAACTTCAGATTGCTCCAACTATCAGGGAAAGTGATGGCTTGGCTATGAGTAGCCGCAATCTGCGACTGAATGCAGCAGAACGAAAAAAGGCGGGCCAGATTTTTAAAACATTGGAGTTTGTAAAAAGCAACATCAACAACCAAAATTTTGAAGCCTTGAAATTGAAGGCCACAAAACAGCTGGAAGCGTCAGGGTTCAAAGTCGATTATTTGGAAATTGCCAATGTGAAAGATTTATCTGTTGCAGAAAATAAAACGGAATCATTGGTTGCATTGTCAGCCGCAACTCTAAATAACATAAGGCTTATAGACAACCTCCTGTTGAATTGATTTACTAAAATTGCTAATGATTATTGCTGGCAACAACCACAATTTCAATTACCGTGTTTCAACTTTTGGCGATTCATTTTCTCTCCATCAAATACTACCTTCGGCACTTATGAAAAAACCCATTGCCACATTACTTCAATATTCATTTTTCCTTGCACTGGGGTTATTTTTTGTTTGGCTCTCTGTTAAAAACATAGACCATAGGCATTGGCTGGAGATAAAAGGTGCCGTGCAAAGGGCCCGGCACTGGTTAATTTTACCGGTAGTTGGAACATTGCTCTTAAGCCATTACAGCCGGGCCATTCGCTGGAAAATACTTATGGAGCCGTTGGGTTACAACCCAAGTACTTTTAACACATTTGCAGTGGTGATGATTGGCTACCTGGTGAATGCCGGCGTACCCCGGCTTGGTGAAGTAGTAAAATGCACATTGCTTTCCCGTTACGAAAATGTAAGAGCCGACCGCCTGGTAGGCACAATAGTTATGGAACGGGCGGTTGATCTCGTTTCGCTTATAATTGTTTTTGTACTCGCACTCATTTTTCAGGGCCACGTAATTGGCGATTTTGTAATGAATGCCTTCGGTAATTTTTTTACAGACGGCAGTGGTAAGGCGTCTGTGCAAAAAATTATTTTGGGAGTAATAGGGATCATTTTATTTTTTCTACTGCTCTATGTCGGCTTAAAAAAATTTGGACATATTGACGCCGTTGCAAAAATTAAGAATGTTATCAGGGGGATATTGCAAGGATTAAGCAGTATTCGGTTTATAAAACACAAAGGGCTTTTTATTTTTCATTCCACACTTATATGGGTATTGTACCTGGCAAGTACAACCATCGGCATATACGCATTGCAGGAAACAGCACATTTAGGTATAGGCGGTGGACTTACTACGTTGGCGATTGGCAGCGTCGGTATGGTGCTTACGCCGGGTGGTATTGGCGCATACCCGCTGCTTGTTGCCAAATTAATTGGTTTGTATGGTATTGATGAAAGTACAATTGGCAACGCACTTGGCTGGCTGCTATGGTCGGTACAAACAATTATTTCCGTTGTGGTGGGGCTAATTTGTTTTGCATTGTTTTCTCATCATAATAAAAAGCGCAAAACCTTAGTGAAGGAGCCGCATTCAAATGAAGATCCTCCACTTTCTTAAAGATTAGATTGCCGCCCTGGCCCGGTTTTTTTCGTAACCCTTACCCATATGTTATTATAAACTAAATCCGCCTGCCCTTAAAAATTGAAGCACGGATGTTGCATATATTTAGGCCGAAACGAAAACATTTGCATGGCAACAACAAAACGTAAGTTCATTCCCCGGGATATTAGCTGGCTTTCTTTTAACGCAAGGGTTTTGCAGGAGGCGGCCGACGTTTCGGTGCCACTCCGGGAACGTATTCGCTTCCTTGGAATCTTTTCCAATAATCTCGATGAATTTTTTCGTGTAAGAGTTGCCACACTCAAACGCATGTTTGAGTACGGTAATAAGGCGAAAATGCATTTGGAAACAAACCCCGATGCGATTCTCGAAGAAATTCAAATGACGGTGCTGAATCAGCAAAGCGAATTCAACCGGATATGGGAAAGCATACTTACGGAAATGCGCAGCCAAAAAATTTTCCTGGTTACCGAAAATGAACTTAACCCCGATCAGCAGCAATTTATTAATCGGTATTATGAGGAGGAAGTGAGTTCCAACATTATTCCACTAATGATTGAGAGCATACCGGAACTGCCCTACCTCCGCGATAAATCAATTTACCTCGGCGTGGTTATGTGGAAAGAAGAGAGTGCGTTGAAAAGAATGTACTCAATTATAGAAGTACCCACAAGAGTCATGAATCGGTTTGTGCTTCTGCCCTCACCTCCCGGTGAACACCACATTATACTTGTTGAGGATGTTATTCGTTTTAACCTCCCCGACATCTTTAATTATTTTGGATACAACCGGTACCAGTCAGGTGTTTTTAAAGTTACCAGAGATGCGGAAATTGATATTGATAACGACATTTCAACAAACCTCATCCAAAAAATTGAGAGGGGTTTAAAGAATAGGAGAAAAGGGAAGCCGGTACGTTTTATATACGATAAAGAAATGGATGCAGGGCTGCTTGAATACCTCATCCGGAAATTCAACCTATCAAAAAGAGACAACATTATACCAGGTGGCCGTATTCATAATTTTCGGGAGTTCATGAGTTTTCCAAAATCGGTTTTTAAAGAACCGAACAAAGCCCGCAAACCTTTCGATCATCCATTGCTTATTGAAAACCGGGTGACCGATGTAGTAATGCGCCGCGATGTAATGCTGCATTTTCCCTATCATTCCTTTAACGCGGTAATTGATCTTTTAAGAGAAGCGGCCATCGACCCTGCGGTTACCTCCATAAAAATTACAGCCTACCGCATGGCCAGTCAAAGTAAAGTGGTGAATGCATTGATCAACGCAGTACGTAATGGAAAACAGGTAACGGTAATGCTTGAGCTACGTGCACGGTTCGATGAAGAAGCCAACCTTGCATGGAAGGTGCGCCTTGAAGATGAAGGAGTGAAGGTTTTAATTGGCATCCCTAACATGAAAGTGCATGCAAAAATTTGTGTTATTCGTAAGCGGATGAACGACCGTATTGTGCAATATGGATTTGTAAGTACAGGAAATTTAAATGAATCAACGGCGCGGGTTTATGCCGACCATTGCCTGCTTACCAGCAACAAAACTATCATGGCCGATGCCAACCGCATATTCAATTACATAGAACATTACAAAACAGGCATTCACTTTCTAAAAGCCTGCACTGCAATTTTGCCCAGCCCTTCTTTTGCAAAAAAGGAAGTGTTGAAACTCATTAAAGCCGAAGTAAAAGCCGCGCAAAAAAACAAGCCAGCGATTATTACCGCCAAAATGAATTCTTTATCCGATGAAGAAATTATTGCTGAATTATACGCGGCAGCAAAAGCCGGCGTACAAATTAATTTAATTGTGCGGGGTATTTTTTGCATGTACACCGAAAACGACCGTTACGACATTCCTATCAATTCAATTAGCGTGGTTGACGAGTACCTGGAACATGCACGGGTTTGGATATTCCATGCAGAGGGAAATGATAAAACATTTATTTCCTCGGCCGACTGGATGGTGCGTAACCTGGAGCACAGGGTTGAAGCGAGTTGCCCCATTTTTGATGAAAGAATAAAAAAAGAATTGAAGGACATCATTACAATTCAATTAGCCGATAATGTGAAAAGCCGTACACTGAATAATTCTTTATCAAACGAGTATGTAACGAACGAAGCAAAAAAAGTACGTTCGCAGGTTGAAACATATAATTATCTAAAACAAAAAATAGAAACACCAATTGAAGTTAGCAGCCATTGATATAGGAAGCAACGCCGCACGGTTACTCATTACTGATGTGATTGAAACAGCAGAAGCCCGGCCTGAGTTTGTAAAAATTACGCTGGTACGCGTGCCATTGCGGTTAGGATTTGACGTTTTTGAAACCGGAGAAATATCGGAAGAAAAAATTCAGATGTTTATCAAAACGATACACGCATACAAACATTTGATTGATGTGTATGAAGCAAAACATTTAATTACCGCCGCTACGTCGGCCATGCGGGATGCAACCAATGCAAAAGAAATTTTGGAAAGAATAAAAACCGAAACCGGTATTTCGTTGCGTGTAATTACCGGCGAGGACGAAGCGGCCTATATCTACGAAAACCATGTTGCCGAGAATTTAAACAGCCAGGAATCGTATTTATACATCGACGTTGGTGGTGGCAGCACCGAGCTTACTTTTTTTAGCGATGGGAAACTGGTTTCGAAACAGTCATTTAATATCGGTACCATCAGGTTATTAAAAAACCAGGTTACTGAAAAAACCTGGGACGATATGCGCAATTTTATTCGCACAAAAACCAGCGGCTACCACCATATAACCGCCATAGGTTCGGGTGGCAACATCAACAAAATATTCTCTCTTTCCAAGCGCAAGGAAGGTAAGCCGTTGAATCTTGAATTATTGCGCAACTACTACAAAGAATTCAGCAGCATTTCGCTGGCGCAACGCATCTCCACTTATCATTTGCGTGAAGACAGGGCCGACGTAATAGTCCCGGCATTACTCATTTACATCAACGTCATGCGCTGGGCCGAAACAGAAGAAATTTATGTACCAAAAATTGGCCTGGCTGATGGACTGATTCATATTTTGTACGAACAGGTGAAGAAAGGTGTGGCTACCTGAAGTATTGTTTATTTTAAAACTCTTTTAGCATAAAACCATTTGCCTAACTTGCCCGCCAAATTTCAACAATGAGTGCCAACGCTCCCGAAGTAAAGCGCATCACAACAAACACACTGCAAAAAATGAAAGCATCGAAACAAAAAATTTCGATGCTCACCGCTTACGATTTTTCGTTCGCTTCAATCATTGATGCCGCAGGCATTGATGTAATCCTCGTGGGCGACTCGGCATCGAATGTGATGGCCGGCCACGAAACCACCCTGCCCATTACACTCGATCAAATGATCTATCATGCCTCATCTGTTATAAGGGGTGCAAAACGCTGTTTGGTTGTAGTTGATCTTCCATTTGGATATTACCAGTCCAACAGCGATATAGCGTTGGCCTCCGCCATTCGCATAATGAAAGAAACAGGTGCGCATGCTATTAAATTAGAAGGTGGCGCAGAGGTGCTTGATTCAATAAAAAGAATAATTGGCGCCGGCATTCCGGTAATGGCGCATTTGGGATTAACGCCGCAATCCATTTACAAATTTGGCACATACAACGTGCGTGCAAAAACCGAAGTAGAAGCAACCAAATTAAAAGCTGATGCAAAATTGTTGGAAGAAGCAGGTTGCTTTGGGTTGGTGCTTGAAAAAATTCCGGCCGCGCTGGCAAAAGAAGTTTCGGAGCAACTATCGATACCAACCATTGGCATTGGCGCGGGCAAATATTGTGATGGGCAGGTGTTGGTCATGCACGACATGCTGGGTATCAACACAGAATTTAAACCACGGTTTTTACGGCAATACTTAAACGTTCATCAATTGGCTACAGCGGCGGTGCAACAATACATTGCTGATGTTAAAAGCAATGATTTCCCGGGCGAGGCTGAGTCGTACTAAGATCATTTTTACTCCCTTATTTTTGCCGGCAAATTGCAACCATGTTTTTTCGCAAGCTGTTTATGTTAGGTTTTGTTTGTGCAGTAAACACAATTGTATTTGCGCAGGAAAATGAACTTGATCCTGTTACCATCTCCGCATCGCTGTCGCCACAGAAAATCTCAAAAACAGGCAGAAATATTTTTGTTATTAAAGGCGAGATGTTTTCAAAACTGCCGGTGAACTCCATAGACGATTTGTTACGCTACCTGCCGGGTATGGAAGTACAGGCCCGCGGCCCGATGGGTGCGCAAAGCGATTTTGTTTTACGGGGTGGCACGTTTCAGCAGGTGTTGGTGATACTCGATGGTGTACGGTTAAATGACCCAAACTCAGGGCATTTCAGTTCTTATACTCCCATATCGCCCGCCGAAATTGAACGCATTGAAATTTTGAAAGGAGCTGCTTCTGCTGTTTATGGCTCCGAAGCCGTTGGCGGTGTAGTGCAAATAATAACAAAAACATTTTCTGCAAAAAGAAATATC
Source organism: Chitinophagales bacterium (assembly GCA_031425835.1). Classification (GTDB taxonomy): domain Bacteria; phylum Bacteroidota; class Bacteroidia; order Chitinophagales; family Chitinophagaceae; genus Flavisolibacter. The sequence continues at coordinate 30,755 of JANPKD010000042.1, read as the reverse complement.
ACTTCACGCAGTATGACGGCACAGGCGGCAGGTGGCGGGTACGGATTGTTTAATGTCAATGCCGGTGGCTTTGCCTCCAATGGAAAATCTTCAGTTGGTGCAGGGGTTCTTTCTAACAATGCCTCAGGCCAGCAACAAAGAGGTACAAAGGGGTTTTTTAATAATCATACTGCTTCCGTTTCTTTTGCTCATTTCCTTAACGACAAGTTGCAGGTGGCGTTACGCTCATCTTACGACGACCGAAGATTTGCAGCGCAAAACTTCTACACCACTTTTACCTCCGATACAGCCGCTGAAAGGGTAAAAACTTTTTGGAACCAGTTGCAGTTGATTCATACAAACGATAAATCAACCACGAGGTTGATTGCAGGGTATAAGGCGCTTGATGACAAGTACAGCTTTAATTCTATTGGTGTACCCAACCGAAGCAAGAGCAAAATGTGGCAGGCTTTGTTAACCAATGAATGGCGGTTTAATAATCAAAATTCATTAACGGCCGGTGCACAGTTCATCAATAAAAATATTGCGTCAAACGATAGGGGTAACCATAACATAAAACAGGCGGCTGGCTTTTTAATTTTAAATCAACGGTTTGGCGAAAACTTTTTTTTATCGCCGGCCATGCGTGCTGAGTGGAATGAAAGGGCAGGTTGGGAGTTGATACCGCAGGCAAATATTTCCTACCGCATCAATCAATTGCAACTAAGAGCAAGCGCAGGCAAAACTATTAGAGACGCAGACTTTACCGAACGATTCAACAACTATAATAAGACCTTAGTAACAAGTGGCCGCATAGGCAATCCCGATTTACAGGCCGAAAAGTCGTTCAGCTTTGAGGCTGGTGCAGATTATTTCATTGCCAAAAATCTAAAAATCGCAACCAGTTATTTTCAGCGCAATCACACCGATTTGATCGACTATGTTACCACTGCCTACGCCGATATGCCGAGGCAAATAAATTTGGTGAGCACTGGTACCTACGCATTAGCAAAAAATATTTCCACTGTAAAAACACGGGGCCTCGAAGCCGATTTTCAATACACTAAAACATGGGCCGATAGAAAAGAACTGTGGGCCAGCGTTGGCTTTGTATACCTCAACAGCAAAAGCAGCTCCGCCACACCATCTTTTTATATTAACTCTCATGCCCGCTATCTAACCAACTTTGCAATTCAATACCGGTTGCAAAAATTTGCCTTGGGCATAAACGGACTGTATAAAGAACGTACCCCACAAACCAGTGCCAATGCTGCTTTAGCAAAACAATCGGGAAATTATTTTTTGCTCAACGCAAAAGCAGAGGTGTATTTGATGCAAAAAATGTTAAGCGCCTATGTGCAGGCCGATAATTTGTTAGACAAAAGTTACTCCGACTTATTAGGAGCACAAATGCCTGGCCGGTGGCTGATGGGCGGAATAAAAATATCTTTATCTAAATAACAACTATGCAAAACGTTTTGAAACAATTAGGCATCGCTGATAATAACGCCGGCACGGCAACAGGTAAAAACTGGATGAATACGGGTAGTGTTTCACTAACTTCTTTTTCTCCCGTTGATGGAAAAAAACTTGCAGCGGTAGTAGCCACCAGCAATGAAGAATACGAACAGGTTATAGCCACTGCACAAAAAGCTTTTAATGAATGGCGGTTATGGCCGGCACCAAAACGTGGCGAAGTGGTGCGGCAATTTGGTGAAGCCTTGCGCAAACAAAAAGAACCTCTTGGCAAATTGGTTTCGTACGAAATGGGAAAAAGTTTGCAGGAAGGTTATGGTGAAGTGCAGGAGATGATCGACATCTGCGATTTTGCGGTTGGGTTGTCGCGGCAGTTGCATGGGCTTACCATGCATAGCGAACGACCCGGGCACAGAATGTATGAGCAGTGGCATCCGTTGGGAATTGTAGGGGTGATATCGGCGTTTAATTTCCCGGTTGCTGTATGGAGCTGGAACGCTGCACTGGCCTGGGTTTGCGGTGATGTTTGTATTTGGAAGCCATCGGAAAAAACACCACTATGTGCTGTTGCCTGCCAAAATATTATTGCCGAAGTGTTTAATAAAAACGGTGTGCCCGAAGGCGTGAGTAATGTAGTAATTGGCGAGAGAGATTTGGGCGAACGCATTGCTAACGATAAAAGAATTCCATTGGTTTCCGCAACGGGATCAACAAGAATGGGAAAAGCTGTTGGTGCCGCGGTGGGTGCCAGGCTTGGAAAGTCGCTGCTTGAATTAGGCGGCAACAATGCCATTATTATTTCGAAGGATGCCGACCTGGATATTGCGCTGGTTGGTTGTGTGTTTGGTGCGGTGGGCACAGCAGGACAAAGATGCACAAGCACTCGTAGATTAATTATTCATGAGGATGTATACGATGATTTTAAAAACAAATTGGTAAATGCTTACAAACAATTACGCATTGGTAACCCGCTTGATGAAAATATACATGTTGGTCCGCTGATTGATAAAGGGGCAGTTGAAATGTATGAAGGCGCAATTGAAAAATGTAAAACCGAAGGTGGGAAATTTATTGTTGATGGTGGTGCTCTGCAAGGCGATGGTTATGAAAGTGGCTGTTATGTTCGGCCAGCCGTTGCCGAAGTACAACCAAATTATGAGGTGGTGCAACAAGAAACATTCGCACCCATCTTATACCTCATGAAATATAAAACACTCGACGAAGCCATTGCCATTCAAAATGGTGTGCCGCAGGGTTTATCATCTTCTATAATGACGTTGAATTTGCGTGAAGCTGAAAGTTTTCTTTCGCAAACCGGAAGTGATTGTGGAATAGCCAACGTAAACATCGGTACATCTGGCGCCGAAATTGGCGGCGCTTTTGGTGGCGAAAAAGAAACAGGTGGTGGCCGCGAAAGTGGAAGCGATGCCTGGCGGGTGTATATGCGCCGGCAAACCAACACCATTAACTACAGTAACAGTTTGCCATTGGCGCAGGGCATAAAGTTTGATTTGTAAATTTTTTTGCAAGAAGATTTAATGTTAAGGTGATTCAGATTTTTCAGTGGAAATCAAAATGCCAGCTTCTTTTTTTGAGCTGGCATTTTGCTGTCATCAATTACAGGGCTATTTCTTTTTCATAAACATGTAGCCAATTCTAAATCCAAAATAGCGATTGGTTAATTTTCCACCATCATCGCCATTCCAAACATTTGATAGGCCCAGACTATAGTTCAGTGAAACCAAAACCCCATTTTTAAACTGGTAGCCTGTTAAAAGATTAGCAGTGAATTCTGTGCCTTTCAATTCATCATCTCCACTGCCAAACTTCACATCTTCTTCATCTGTCTGCCCATTAAATGTGGTTCTACCTTTTCCCGATAGGCCCAATGATATTGCCGGACCCGCGCCAACAAAAAATCCATCGCGGTTGTAAACAAAATTTAGAGGCAGTTCGAGGTAATTTAAGGTTGCTTCAACCTTAACGTCATCCATTGTTTCTTTAAATCCTTTTTGTACATAATTCAAAGCAGGCATAAAACTAAAGTTAGAAGAAATGGGGATTGCGGAAACAATGCCAGCGGTAAAACCAATACGCGAGCCGAGCGTTTCCGTTTCATCATCAACGGTAGCTTTCCATAATGAGGATGTAAGGCCGGCACTAATTCCGATTGCAGGTTTTTGACCGAACGCATTTGCAACGATAACTGTTGCCAAAAGCAGGAGTGTAATTTTCTGTTTCATGATTTTTGATTTTATGGCTGTGATTAAATAAGAGTGGTATTGTTTTCCTCACTGGAAACTAGGCGCAGTTAATTTGAGGTTTGTGGGTTTAGTTGCTGGCCGTAAATTTTTTGCAGCACTTCAACTTTCATTTGGCTATGCTTTTCTTTATTGCGGTTTAGCTTAAAAGTTTTTTGCGAAGTGCCTCCGAAGAAAAGGCCTAAAATGCCACCTATTCCTTCCCCAAAGGCCATCCCTCCAAGTATTGCCTGGCCAAAAGGAATTTCAATTTGAAAAGATGAACTACTTGAACCTGAGCCAGCCATACCTGCAATAGCACCAGCAAACAACCCAACACCTGCACCAATCAAAAAGCCTTTTAAAGCACCTCTTCCGGCGCCATTGTTTCGTTGAAGCCATATCTTTTTTACCACCCGATAGCCAACAGCGGTTTGATTTTTTGTGGATGTACCGAACATTCCTCGTTCATTCATGTAAAGCACTTCTTCATCTGTAATATTTGCCAGATATCCTTTGTTGAATTTTCCGTTCATTTCCCACAATTCAATTTTGTAGATAATTCTTTTCTTTGCCATCGAATCAGGGCTAATTGATTTTACCGTGTAAGCTTCCTTTGTACCTGTATTAACTGAGTCCTGTTGTGCATTAATAACACCTGCAAATACAAGCAGGAACATGCCGGGTAATAATTTTTTCATTTTTTTATTTTTTTGTTGGATAATAGTTTGAATGCAATAGAAAAGTTGCGGATAAACTCCCTGCTCCATCAATTGGCCGTAGCCGGTTGCGAACCATAAATTTTTTCAAGCACATCGAATTTCATTTGCTTGTAGTTTTCTTTTTTGCCACCTAGTGTAAAGGTTTGTTTTGATGCTATGCCAATGGCAAGCCCAATGATACCACCCGCTATGCCGCCATACAGTCCAAATTTTCCCGCTTTGTCAAAGGCTGCAAGACCTTCCAACGGATTATCAGACGAGTTACCACTATAACTTAAATAGCCAAAAACAGAACTTACAAATGCTCCTACACCAAAGCCCGTGAGCGTACTAATAGCTACCGCATCTTTTTTTTGAACTTCTACAACGTCCAAATCAGCATAGTTTACCTTCTTTACACTCGTAGCCGATGATCCAAACTCAGTTTTTTCCCTTGAATAAAACACTTCATCATCAGTAATGTTAGTGAAGAAACCTTCAGCAGTGTTCCCCGACATTTCCTGCAATTGAATTTTATACAAAGCTTTTTTCTTAGCAAACAAAAAAGGTGTAAATAGATAACGTGAAATGGTGGTGTGCTTTACTGATTTAACTGAGTCCTGTGCATTTAAAAATCCTGTGTTTAGAAGGATCAACATGCAGAGTAATAATTTTTTCATTTTGGAAAAGTTTGAAAACCGAATCTATTCCTGTACATATGCAAGGCCCAGTTGGTTTTGAATGAATGAAGATTATAGAAAGTTTTTGTGTGTTAGTAGGCAGTAGCACCTGCTGCCTGCTTGCCGTAAACTTTTTGCAGCACATCCTGTTTCATTTGTTTATACTTTTCATGATTGCCCGTGATATTAAATCTTTTTTTGAATAACTCATCCGTAATTGCACCAAGTACAGCACCTGACAGGGTACCCAACAACGCACCGGCTAAAACAATGGCTCCTGAGCCAGGGCCAACGTTACTGAAGTTGCCCGTTCCCTCACCACCTGAACTCCCAACGATACCCATTGTTAATCCAATACCCAAACCAATGAATGCTCCTGTAAGCGCTGCCCCGGTTCTGTTTATAGCTATGTAGTCCAGATCTTCGTACATCACCTTTTTTACATCGTTTCCAGTTTCGCCAAACGCGTTGTTTTTATTACTGTAATGCAGTTCTACATCTGTAACATTTGTGAGATATCCCTTTCCATATTTTCCCGAATTCTGTTTTAATTGAACTTTGTAGCCATTATATTTTTTCGGCAGGGAATCGCTAGGAATTATTTGTGTTGAATTTCCGGCTTGCACTGTGGTCTTAACCGTGTCTTCTTGTGCTTTTAAAAATTCTGTGTTTGAAAGGATGAACATGTAGAGTAGTAGTTTTTTCATTTTTTTGATTTGATGATTATTAAGAAATGGAGCTAATAAAAAAACCGCGAACGATTAGTTGCTAAGAGGAATAATTTCGGAACCTAATTGGCTGTAGTTGGCAGAGGTGCATATATCTTTTGCAGCACATCGAATTTCATTTGCTTGTGGTTTTCTTTTTTGCCACCGATAACAAATGTTGTTTTAGCAGCTCTACCCACGATAAAACCAATAATGCCGCCTACCGCACCCACTGTAAGTCCAGTCATCATTGCTTTATCACCCGCAGAATACGCAAACCATCCATTTGGGTCATCATCTCCGCTTGAACTGCCCATAATTAATCCTACAACTGCGCCAATACCCAGGCCTATATAATAACCTTGGCGGTCCGCTCCTTTTCTTTTAATAGTTATACTGTTTATGTCGGCGTAATTCACGGTATTTATGTTAGAATTTTTTGCGCCAAACACTACCTTTTCGTTTACATAGGTTATCTCATCATCGGTTAAGTTGGTGAGATATCCTTTGCCTTTTTTGCCCGACTTTTGTTCTATCTGAACTTCATAAACAGTTTTATTCTGAGTAGTTAAGTCAGCCATTTTCAGTTTGCTGGCGTTGGCGTTTTGGCTATTAATTTGTATTGAATCTTGTTGAGCATACAAGTGACCTGCATTTACAACAATTAGCAGTGGGAGTATTAATCTTTTCATTTTGAAAAAGTTTGAAAACCGAAGCTATACCCGTACAAAAGCAAAGCATAATCGGTTTGTGGTCGTGCTGAAATGTTATTTGCGGTTATTGTTTAGGGTGGTACAATGGAGGCATTTACAAATTGATTTTTTGCAATAAATCATTCTATCTTTAAGCCATCTCCTCAAAAACCGCAAAAAGCTTTTTAACCATTATTATTAATTGCCAAACTTTAATCGGTGGAAACATTGACCATTCAGCAGTCTTTTTTTCAGCACATAAAAAAGGTTTTGCCCCCACATTTCTCAATGGTGGATGAGGTGGCCGAACTGCTGAACATTAGCAACGACAGCGCCTATAGGAGGATAAGAAATGAAAAACCCATCTCTATTGACGAAATGGCCACGCTGGCAAAGCATTTTAAATTATCAATTGATAAATTCCTTCACCTGGAATCGGACTCATTTATTTTTTCTGGTAAGCTGGCCAATGAATCGGTGCATGTATTTGAAAGTTGGATGGAGCATACCGTGCAACAGTTACAATTCCTGAACAGTTTTAAAAACAAACATGTTTACTATTTAGCCAAGGACATACCGATGATGCAGCAGTTTTATGTTCCTGAATTGGCAACGTTTAAATCGTTTTTTTGGCGAAAATCCATTTTGCATTACGACGAACTAAAAGGCAAAAAATTTTCACTGAAAAGCATCGAACCCTTGCACGTGGAACTCGGATCAAAGATCGTTGACCTGTACAATCAAATACCTACCACCGAAATCTGGAATGTAGAAAGCATCAACAGCACCATCAGGCAAGTTGAATTTTACAGGGAAGCAAACTGTTTTGAAACGGAAAATGACTGGCAGGATTTGTACGCCTCGGTTATCAAATTGATTGACCATATTGAAATACAGGCCGACAGGGGCTTGAAGTTTAAAGTTGGTGGAACGCCGTTATCCAACGCCGCCCCCTTCCATTTTTTCAACAACGAATTAATATTGGGTGATAACACCGTGCTAGCGGTTCTCGATGATTTAAAACTTACATTTCTAAATCACAGTGTTATCAATTATATTTCAACCCGTGATGAAAATTTTAATGCCCACATATACGATGCCCTGCAAAACATCATCAAAAAATCTACACAATTAAGTAGCGTCGGCGAAAAAGAGCGGAGCCGTTTTTTTAATCGTATTCGTAACAGGGTTCTTTCGGCAGCAAAATAATAAGCCGTTATTTTCGTGCGAATGAATTCCCCAGAAATTAAAATCATTGAATGTCCCCGAGATGCCATGCAGGGATGGCCGCATTTTATTCCCACCGAAAAAAAAATCGCCTACATCAACTCTTTATTGCAGGTGGGGTTTGATACCATTGATTTTGGAAGTTTTGTTTCGCCCAAAGCCATACCGCAAATGGCCGATACGAAAGAAGTAGTCAGGAATTTAAAGGTCCAGGATTCAAGGTCAAAGTTGTTGGCTATTGTAGCAAATGGTAGAGGTGCTCAGGAAGCGGTGGAGTACGAACAGATAACTTACCTGGGTTTTCCTTTTTCTATTTCCGAAACATTTCAGCACCGTAATACCAACAGTAGCATTAAAGAAAGTTTGGACCGGGTAGAAGCGATACAAGATTTGTGTTTGAAAAATAATAAGCAACTTGTAATTTATTTGAGTATGGGCTTTGGCAATCCATATGGCGATGAATACAGCGACGAAATTTTACTGCATTGGACGGATGAGATGGTAAGGCGGGAGATAAAAATTATTTCTTTAGCTGATACGGTTGGCGTAGCAACACCTAAACAAATCTCTTTTGCCCTGCAAACCGTTATTCCAAAATATCCGCGAACGGAATTTGGTGTGCACCTTCACTCTACCGCTGCAAACCGGGAAGTAAAATTAGAAGCTGCAATTAATTCCGGTTGCAAAAGAATTGACGGCGCACTAAAAGGCATTGGCGGATGCCCAATGGCCGGCGATGATTTGGTAGGCAATATGAACACCGAAAACATAATTGAGTACTTGGAAGAAAAATTTTTAATTGCCGGCTTAGATAAAGATGCTTTGCAAGGGAGTTTGCAACTGGCTGCAGAAATTTTTGTTTGAGTGTTTAAAATCCTCCGTTTTGTAATTGCGGGTTTCAAAATCTCCGGGGTGTAATGAAGCTTCCCGATACGTGTGATTCGTGCTTTAAATTCGTGTTCCAAATTCCTGTTTTCAAAATTCGTGCGATAAAAAAATGAAATTTCATCTCGACTTCGCTATAAAAAAACTGCCACACCCAATTAATCATCAGCACAAACTTTTGCTGATGGGTAGTTGCTTTACTGAAAACATTGGCACCAAACTAAGCAGCTACAAATTCAATACGCTACTTAACCCCAATGGAATTTTATTTAACCCGGTGAGTGTTGCAGATGCTTTGCAGGATTACATCGACGATAAAGAATTTTCTGAGAAAGATTTATTTTCCTTGAACGAAGGCTGGCATAGCTGGAAGCATCACTCCCGCTTTTCTGATTTAACCATCGAAAACGCACTTACAAAAATCAATGCTTCAACAAGACAGGCGCATAAGTTTTTAAAGCAGGCCAATGTGCTGATGATTACACTTGGCTCGGCCTGGACCTACATTTTTACCAACAAAGCCACTAACGCTACAGAAGGAAATGTTGCAGCCAACAACCACAAGGCACCTGCTGATTGGTTCGTTAGAAAATTGATGGAGCCGGAAAATGTGCAGCAGGTACTTGAAGCCGTGATTAAACGATTATTAGTTTTCAATCCTGCTTTGCAAATAATTTTTACAATTAGCCCTGTGCGCCATGTGCGGGAAGGTGTTGTCGAAAACACAAGGAGTAAGGCCGTGTTGGTGCAGGCAGTGCATCAGTTGGTAGATACACACAGCCACCTGTATTATTTTCCCGCTTACGAAATTGTATTGGATGATTTGCGTGATTATCGTTTTTACTCCGAAGACCTGGTGCACCCAAATTATTATGCAACGCAGTATGTGTGGGAAAAATTTGTGGATGCCTGTATGAATGAAAAAACAAAATTGCTGATGGAGGAGGTTTATGCAATACTGGGAGCATACCAACACAAACCATTTAACCCATCAACAGTCGCACACAAAACTTTTTTACAAACTTTTTTTGAACGAACTGAAAAACTTCAAACACAAAATCCTTCTCTTGATCTTACCAAAGAACTTGATTACTTCCGGCAGTTGTAGTTGTAGTTTTTCAACAAAAACTTTTCTAACCGCTGCAATAAAATAATTTGGTTGTGGGCCCGGTTGTAATTATGCCCCGGGTGTTTTATTCCGTAGTAAATATCCCCCCTCAAATAATCGGTAACAAACCGCATGGCCTGCATGTAAATCATCAACAAACCAGCGTGATGGATATTTTCATTTTCTATTTGCGTTAATTCAAGCCCTGATAAATAACCGTTCAACACCGCTTCATACAACCGGGCATCTATGTCAATATTTTTCCACTCCGTGCTTTCTTCATTTTCCATGCCTGCAATGGTGCGAATCATGTCACCCAGGTCCGAGAAAAAATAACCCGGCATAACGGTGTCGAGGTCAACCACGCAAACAACACTGTCATCTTTGTCGGCAAAAAGAATATTGCTGATTTTACAATCGTGGTGCAAAATGCGTTTGGTAAATCGGATGTTGTTTGACAGTCGTTCATAAAAACGCACAAGGTGTTTCCTTTCAAAAATATTGGCGATGATGCCTGCTGCTTTTTCTGTCCTGTCTTCCTTAGCATTTTCCAATGCGGTTTCAAACTGCAGGTAACGCCATCCGAGGTTGTGAAAATCTTTTATTGCCGGCTGTAATTTTTCGGGTACAATGTTTTTTAAGTTCTGTGTAAACAATGCAAACGCATTAGCGGTGGTAAATGCCTGCTGCTCGTTTTTTATTACAGAAGGGGAGTAGGTGCCCGTCATGTACTCAGTGCCCCTCCAGTATTGGTTATTCTCATCGACCCATAAAAAACCTCCGTCGACATTGGCCACCATTGCCGGTATGGGGTGGACGTTCATTTCCTCAAAAACTATTTTGTAATTGTGAATGAGCACCGCAGGGTTTTTAAAAATGGACGTATTGATTTGCTGAAGCACTATGCATTTTTCGGCAGTGCAAACCTTGTAGGTTTGGTGAATCAGTCCATTGCCCAATACCTCGGCCGTTGCGTGGTGCAACCCAAATGCTTCACTTACTTTTTGCAGCTCTTCGTCAATACGCATCGGTCTGTGCAAAATTATTTTTTCGGTACATCCATTTACCGCCGGTAAAGTCGGGGAAGTCAACCGTTTGATTGCCCATTTCAATGCTGGTTTCGCTTAAAGGTGTGATTGCACTCCAGGCGGCAGCATCATACACATCCATTGGCGTGTTGGTTTTGTTTTTTATTGATTCGATAAATGCGTGCAGCACAAAAAAATCCATGCCTCCATGGCCCGCGTTTTCTGTTTCCATACTCCATCGTTTCCATAATGGATGATCGTATTTGTCGAGGTAGGGTTTGGCTTCCTCCCATTGATGCGCCTTTGTAGATTGTCCTTCCAGATAAATTGACTTATTTACATCCATCCACAAACCTTTTGTGCCCTGCACTCTGAAACCCAATGAATACGGTCGTGGTAAATTGGTATCGTGTTGCAACATTATTGTTTCGCCATTTACAGTTCTTATCATGGTTGTTACCACATCGCCCAACTTAAAATTTACATTGGCATTTGGGTGATTGGCCCCACCTTTATTCACCACGTATTGATGCAGCCCTTTTGCTTTACTTGAGTAGGAAGTTAACGACACGAAACGATTACCGTAATTGATGTTTAGCATTTCGGCAATTGGGCCAATGCCATGTGTGGGATATAAATCGCCGTTGCGATGAACAGAGTGATTGGTACGCCACCGGGCTTCCGAAAAACCTTTGTCGCCAAACTCCACACCGCTGTTGTAGGGGTCAATTCCGTTGTTGAACTTAACCCCCCGCAAATCGTGTTGGTAACCTGCCTGCAGGTGAATTAATTCGCCAAAAATATTTTGACGCACCATGTTGAGTATGGCCATTACATCGCGTCGGTAACAAACGTTTTCTAACATCATCAGGTGGCCATTGTTTCTTTCACAAGCCTTCACCACGTTCCAATGATCTTCCAGTGTGATGCCCAACACTACTTCGGTACCGACATATTTTTTAGCATCTAAACTTTCAACACACATTTGTGCATGCCACTCCCAGGGGGTGGCAATAATAACCCCGTCAATTTCTTTGAGCTCCAATAATCTTCGCCAGGCATAATCATCGCCCTTAAAAATTTTGGGTGCCGGCTTGTTCATTTTTTTAAACAGGCTCAAAGTCATTTCCAACATGCGTTCATCCACATCGCAAATGGCAGTCAATTCCACATCTCTACGCCGCAGCGCATTTTCAATATGATTTTGACCGCGAAGGCCGGTGCCAATAACACCCAATTTTATTTTCTCTTTACTTTTTAAAATTGAAAAGCTGGGCATAAACGCCATGCCGGTATAGGCAATAGCAGTGTTTTTTACAAAGTCTCTTCTTTGCATAATTTTGGTTTAATAAAAATGATGGGGGAAATTAATCAATGTAAACGATCGCCACGAACCTCTAAATTGTTTATTACACCTGCTTCAAATTGCAGCCACTTGTTCCAGCGTAGCCTCACTTTTTCTTTGTCAATATAAGTTTCGGCAAGTTCAATAAACAAAGTATAGTGGCCTGCTTCGCTTTCCATAAACCGCCGGTAAAAATTGCGCAGGTAAGCATCGTCCAGTCCCTCACTCAATCTTTTAAAACGTTCGCAACTACGGGCCTCTATCATTGCCATCAGCAGTAGTTGGTCAAGCAACCGGCCATCTTCCGCTCCACCTTTCTGGCAAAACTGCACCAGTGCATTTACATATTCATCTTTTCGTTGGTTGCCCAATGTTAATCCACGTTTTTGCAACTCGCCCAACACCAGTCTAAAGTGGCCCCACTCTTCGGTAACGATGGGCGCCAACTCAGTTACCAATTTTTCTTTACGGCTGTATCGTTGAATTAAAGAGATGCAGGAGAGAGCGGCTTTTTGTTCGCAATAGGCATGATCGGTTAAAATTTCCTGTAAGGATTTTTGAGTAAGGTTTACCCAACGTGGATCGGTAGGGAGGTGAAGGCCAAGGATTGATTTTGTGTGAGCAGAAATAGAAGGTTGATCCATTTGGTAAAAATAATCCTAACCACTTCCTAAACCTCAAATTCACCTTTTGCTCAAAAGGCATTTTCCCTTACCTTCGCGGCCAAAATATGTAAACAACAACGACATCTAATTCGGGTGTCAGCTTAAAACGTCAAAGATGCCATTAACAAAAGAAAAAAAAGCAGGAATCTTCGCCAGCTTCGGCGGTTCCGAAACAAACACCGGTTCAATTGAAGGTCAAATTGCGTTGATTACAGAACGCATGGCACAAATTGCCGCTCACCTTCAGCTCAACAAAAAAGATTTTTCCACCCACCGTGGATTAATGAAGTTAGTGGGCCGCCGTCGCCGCCTTTTAAACTACATGCAGCGGCACAACATTCAGGGCTACCGCGAACTGATCGAAAAATTAGGAATCAGAAAATAAGATTAAGCACCATTATAAGCTACCTCCCAACTCACTCAGGTTGGGTTTTGGCTTTTATGCCGTCCTATTTTTTACCAAACCACAACAGCTCAAATTCAAATTATGTTATCACAAAAAATTTCAAAAACGTTCAATATTGGCGATGGCCGCGAAATAACAATTGAAACCGGACGGCTTGCCCGCCAGGCCGATGGCTCGGTTACCGTTCGTTCGGGCAACAGCATTATTCTTGCTACCGTTTGCGCAACGGAAAAACCGAAAGACGGCCAGGATTTTTTCCCGCTATCGGTTGACTACATGGAAAAATTTGCTTCCGCCGGCCGCATACCCGGCTCGTTTTTTAAGAGAGAAGCACGCCTTAATGATTATGAAATTCTTACTTCACGGTTAATTGACCGTGCCCTTCGCCCGCTTTTTCCCGAGGATTATTTATGCGAGGTGCAGGTGATTGTAACCCTTATTTCGAGCGATGAAGAAGTAATGCCCGATGCAATGGCCTGTTTGGCAGCTTCGGCGGCACTGGCCGTATCCACAATTCCAATCCAGGAAGTTATCTCTGAGGTTCGTGTTGCCCGCATTGATGGCAAGTTTAAGATCAATCCAACACGTACCGAAATAGAAAGAGCCGAACTGAATTTTATCATCGCCGCCACCGAAAAAAATATTATGATGGTGGAAGGAGAGGCAAAAGAATGCAGTGAGGAAGATTTGCTTGAAGCGTTGCAGTTGGCGCACGATGCCATTAAAATTCAGATAAATGCGCAGCTGGAATTGCGTGAAATGGTAGGGGTTACTGAAAAACGCGACTACCCAAAACCCGATCAGAACGAAGCAATTAAACAAAGGGTGTATGAACTAGGTACGGCAAAAATGGATGAACTGGCAAGAGCTAACGTAAAAAAGTCGGCCCGCAAAGAAGCATATGATGCAATAAGAGAAGAAATAATTGAAACCCTTAGGCAGGAGGCAAACTTACCCGAAGAAGAGAAATTGCCGGAGGCATCTCAAAAATTTGTAAAAAAATATCTCTCCGATCTGCAGTACGATGTAGTGCGGGATATGATGTTGAAAGATAAAATCCGGTTGGATGGAAGAGCTCTGGAAGATGTTCGTCCGCTTGATATGGAGATAGATGTATTACCAACGCCACACGGATCGGCATTGTTTACAAGGGGTGAAACTCAATCGCTTACAACAGTTACTTTGGGCACGCCGTTAGATGAATTGCTGATTGAAAGTGCCGGCAAATCGGTTGATTCAAAATTTTATTTGCATTATAATTTCCCCCCGTTTTCAACTGGTGAGGTTAAGTTTTTAAGAGGCGCAAGCCGTAGAGAAATTGGGCATGGTAAACTTGCCGAGCGGTCGTTGAAACAAATGATGCCCGCAGGAGATTTTGCGTACACGGTTAGGGTTGTGAGCGATGTATTGGAAAGTAACGGTTCATCATCCATGGCTACTGTTTGTGCCGGTTCGTTGGCATTGATGGATGCGGGCATTCCCGTTCCAAAACACGTAGCCGGAGTTGCTATGGGGCTCATTTCTAAAGAAGGACAATTTGCCGTACTTACCGATATTTTGGGTGATGAAGACCATTTGGGCGATATGGATTTTAAAGTGACCGGCACCCGCGAAGGCATCTGTGGAATACAGATGGACATTAAAGTGGACGGGTTGCCCATTGAAGTGATGCGCCAGGCCTTGGAACAGGCCCGCCGTGGACGCCTGCACATTTTAGATGCTATGTACAGTTGCGTGCCCGCCGCTCGTGCCGATGTTAAAGAACACGCACCAAGAATGGTGAAGATTTACATAGACCGCGAATTTATAGGCGCTGTGATAGGGCCAGGTGGAAAAATCATCCAGGAAATTCAGCGCGAAACAGGAACGACCATCAACCTTGAAGAAAAAAATAACCAGGGCGAGGTGAGCATTTTTGGAAACGTAAAAGAAGGAGTTGAAAGAGCATTGGCCTGGGTAAATGGTATAGTTGCCGTACCCAATGAAGGAGATGAATATGAGGCAACCGTAAAATCAATAATGCCCTACGGCGCATTTGTTGAATTTTTACCCGGCAAACAAGGTTTGCTGCACATTTCAGAAGTGAGCTGGAAGCGTTTGGAAACCTTGGAAGGTGTACTCAGCGAAGGCGAAAAGATAAAGGTAAAATTGACTGGTACCGATCCTAAGACCGGTAAGTTCAAGTTGTCGAGAAAGATTTTAATGCCCAAGCCTGAAGGAATGAGCAACGATGGCGGCGGAAGAAGAGAGGATGGCGGACGTAGAGACGACGGTGGTAGAAGGGACGGCGGCGGAGGCGGTGGTTACCGCAACGAGCCGAGAAGGGATGAAAGGAGGGAAGAAGACCGGCCAAAATTTGAAAAAAGACAAATCAATCCACAGCAGGAGCCAGGTAGTGAAGGCAGTCAGCAATAATTTTTTTTAGTTCTTGTCGAGGGCTGTCTTACCGAAAGTTGAGACAGCCCTTTTTAAATTGATACAGTGAACACAATCTTGGTTACCGTTGAGGCCAACGAAAAGAGGCAGGAAATTTTAATCAGTCAATTAATTGATTTGGGTGCAACCGGTTTTGAACAAACCGATACCACCTTGCTTGCCTATTTTAATGACGATAATTATCCAGCTTCACAATTGAACAGTTTACTGATAAACGACACCAACACCGTAGAAACAATCGCCGAAAAAAACTGGAATGCAGAGTGGGAAAAAAATTTCCAGCCAGTGGTGGTGGGTGATTTTTGTGGCATCAGGGCCGAGTTTCACACGCCCATCGAAAACGTAACCCACGAAATTATCATTACTCCCAAAATGAGTTTTGGCACCGGGCATCATGCCACTACTTTCATGATGATTGAGCAAATGAAGAATATGGATTTTGCTGGAAAAACCGTTTTTGATTTTGGTACGGGCACCGGCATACTTGCCATCCTCGCTGAAAAATTGGGTGCAGAAAATATCCAGGCAATCGACGTTGATGAGTGGAGTGTAAAAAATGCCTTTGAAAATGTAGTACGAAATTGCTGTAACAGAATAGAACTGCAACAAACAACCAATTTACCCTCCGCCACTTTTGACATTGTCCTTGCCAACATCAACAAAAATGTGATACTGGAATATCTGCCATCACTAAACGGTATTCTAAATTCCGGGGGAAAAATATTATTCAGTGGCCTGTTACAGAACGATGAAAATGAAGTTACAATGGCTTGCCAGAGCCTGGCTTTACAATTCATCAATCAAAAACAGAAGGACAACTGGATATCACTACTCTTTGTTAACTAACGAACAACTGAATGTTACTGCTGTATAAAATTTGGGGTATTTACATTATTTTCGCTGCTGCTTCAACCACAATGTTCTATGAATGAAATTCTCGTAATTGCTCTGGCGTATTTTTTAGGCAGCATACCTACCGCTGTTTGGGTCAGCAAAATTTTCTTTGGTTTTGATATTCGGGATTATGGTAGTGGCAACTCCGGTGCTACCAACAGTTATCGTTTACTGGGCGCAAAATGGGGCACGTTCGTAATGGTTATCGATATGCTGAAGGCCATTGTAGCTGTAAAACTTGTTTATTTTCTCCCGCACGCATTTGAGAACGACATTTATCTGGTAAATCTTCAACTGGGACTTGGCCTCGCCGCTGTGTTAGGACATATATTTCCAGTATGGGCCGATTTTAGAGGAGGCAAAGGAGTCGCTACGCTTTTTGGGATGGTGCTGGGCATTCAGCCCAACGTAGCCATTTGTTGTGTAGGAGTTTTTATCCTTGTCCTTTATCTTACCCGCTGGGTGTCGCTCAGTTCAATTTTAGCCAGCATTGCATTTCCAATTTTTATCCTGGTAATTTTTAACGAGCCCGAAAAACTATACCGGGTGTTTGCCCTAACAGTTGCCATGTTAGTGTTACTAACGCATCAAAAAAACATTGGCCGGCTTCTAAAAGGCAACGAAAACAAGGTGCCTATCCTCAAACACCGCGACCGCCGCCACAAAGCCGATAACAAATCTTAACATCCTGTCGTTAATCGTTGTATTTCAATCTTTATCTACCATTTTCTAATTTGGTATAATCATTGAACTTCAATAAAAAACGCACGACGATGAAAAAAATTACAGCTTTCCTTTTCATAGCAGCCACGGTTGTTGCTTGTTCTACAAACCCGGTTACGGGGCGAAAGCAGTTTAAATTAGTTTCGGAACAAGAGCTCCAGGCAATGGCAAATCAACAATACAGCCAATTTTTGTCAGAGAATAAAAGAGTCAGTCCGTCGGCCGACCGTGATGCGGAAATGGTTAGAAGAGTGGGGCAGAGAGTGGCCAACGCCGTTACCCAGTATTATAAGCAACAGAATCTATCAAATATTTTAGAAGGCTACCAGTGGGAGTTTAACCTGGTGAATGATAAAGCGGTTAATGCCTGGTGTATGCCTGGGGGTAAAGTTGTTGTTTACACGGGACTGCTTCCCGTTACAAAAAACGAAGCTGCACTTGCAGTTGTAATGGGACATGAAATTGCACATGCCATTTTCCAGCACGGTAATGAAAGAATGAGCCAGGGTATGGCGGCCCAGGGCTTAGGTGCCGGACTATCAGTTGCTTTAGCCAATAAACCAGCTTCTACTCAAAATTTATTTATGCAAGCCTTTGGTATTGGAAGCCAGGTAGGTGTTTTGCTTCCGTTTTCAAGAAAGCAGGAATTGGAATCTGACAGATACGGACTGATATTTTCTGCCATGGCAGGATACAATCCCAGGGAGGCAATAACACTTTGGAGGAGGATGGAAAGTTTAAGTGAAGGGCAGAAGCCGCCGGAGTTTATGAGTACTCACCCGTCTGAAGGCAAACGGATAGAGCAATTGGAAAAATATATGCCAGAGGCTTTGAAATACTACAAGCCACGGCGATAACAATCATAAAGTTTACCAATTATGGCCCGTTACTTCATCCGTGACGGGCTTTTTCTTTCTATTGCTTTGGCTAACAGGCTATAATGTCCTACTTTTGCATGCCTGTTTGTTTGAAGCCTTTTTACAACTTCACAAGTTTAAAAAAACAGATTTACCTGTATGTCACAAACAATTTTAGAAAAACTTCAGATCAGCAACGAAAAGAATGTCCTTATCCAGGGCCTGCCTTCTTCAATCGAAAAACAGTTCAACAAACTTTCCTTCGCAAAAAATCTCACTCCTTTGCTCAGAGCCAGGAAAATTGATTTTGCACTTGTGTTTGCCGTAAGCGAAAACCAATTGAATTGTATTTTGGATGATATTATGCCGGCGCTAAAGGATGAATCGCGGCTTTGGGTAGCTTATCCTAAGCTTACTTCAAAAATTACGACAGACCTCAACAGGGAGGGAAGCTGGGACAAACTTTCCAATGCAGACTACGAAAGTGCCGAGTTGGTTTCGTTGGATCATGTATGGCATGCCGTTTCTTTTAAAAGAAATGCGTTGGAATTTCAGGAAATTTTATTGGAAGAACCAGTTATTAGCAAAAGGAAGGGCAAGTTGGTTACCGCCTGATGCTGGTTTACATTTTATTAAGAGGAGGACCCGTTGGTCCTCTTTTTTTGTGCCGGTCTTCAAAAAGGAAAAAACCTCCCGGTTAGAGAGGTTTTTTATTTGAGTGATTAGTTTTTAAGATTGGAAAGATAAAATCCTTCTTTGTGTAAAACACTTTTACTGGGGATGGCAGTGAGTAAAGAATCTTTTACTAATTTTTCAACAAGCCTTAATTGATTATCCTGATCGCCGGATTGAGCAATTAATTTCCAGCTTTCAATTTTCATAAGGGCTCGTTTACTTGTTTTGGTTACGTGGCGGTCAAGCCATTCAGATCTTTCAGCCAGGTATAGCTGGTGGTTACGAAAATAGGCATGCATAGGTAGTAGATTTTAAAAATGATGGTTATTTCTGCATTCAAAGTAATAAGAAATTCGAGAAAAATACAAGGACGGGGTTTTTTTTCGCCCAAATATTAAAAAACACTTAGCCACCCTGGTATTTAAAGCGTTGGATAGCTAAGTGTTTTATGAGATTGTTTCAGTTATGCTAATTGTTCTACTGAAGATTTGTTGTATTCCTCGGTGAGCCGTTTTTGCAACTCATGGCTCATTGGCTGGTAAGAATCAAATTTCATTTTGAATTTTGCACGCCCCTGTGTTATAGATCTGAGCGATGACGAGAAATCATGCATTTCGGCAAGTGGCACTTTTGCAATTATCTTTTGAAAATGACCTTCCGAATCCATGCCTTCCACCATTCCTCTACGGCTTTGCAAGTCGCCCATTACCGAACCGGTAATATCCTCGGGGCATAAAACTTCCACCGAATAAATTGGCTCCAGCACCTGCGGATCGGCTTGTTGAAATGCCTGTTTAAATGCCATGATACCCGCTATCTTAAATGAAATATCATTGGAGTCAACCGCATGCATCTTTCCATCATACACACATACCCTCACGTCCCGCACGTACGAACCGGTCAATGGACCTTCGTGCATTTTTTCCATTATGCCTTTTAATATAGAAGGAAGAAAACGTGTGTCAATTGCCCCGCCAACAATACAGTTATAAAAAACCATTTTGCCTCCCCAATCAAGTTCCTGAACTTCTCTACCCCTCACGTTCAGTCCCGCAGGCTCTGGCATCCCTTCATAATAGGGTTCAATGCGCATAAATACTTCGCCAAACTGGCCGGCACCACCCGATTGCTTTTTGTGGCGGTAATTTGCTTCCGAAACCCTGCGGATGGTTTCGCGGTAGGGTATGCGGGGCTTTGCAAATTTTACCGGCACTTTTTGCTGGTTTTCAATTTTCCATTTGGCTACTGCTAAATGCATATCGCCCTGGCTATGTATCAAGGTTTGTTTTAGTTCCGATGATACCTCAACAATCAGTGTTGGATCCTCTTCTCTTAACTGGTGCAGTGCCAGTGATAATTTTTCTTCTTCTCCCTTGTTAATTGGTTCTATAGCCACCGTAACGTTAGATGTGGGAAAGGAAATTGGCGGAAGCTCAAAGTTTTTACCCTTCGTGTGCAGCGTGTTATTCACATGCGTATTGCGCAATTTTAATGTGGCACCAATGTCTCCGGCCACCAGTTCGTGCACGGGCAGTCTTTTATTTCCCTCCAATAAAAAAAGCTGGTTGATTTTTTCCACGTTGCCATTCGACTCATTCACCAGCTCCATCCCTGTTTTAATTGTACCCGAAAAAACCTTAAAGAAGGATAAATCCCCAACGTGCGGTTCGGAGATCGTTTTATAAACAAAAATGCATGCAGGGCCATTTGCCTCACAGGATAAAAGGCTACCATCAATGGTTTTTTGTGACGGCATTTCGTTGGCACTGGGGCACACGTTGTCAATAAAACCCATCAGCCTTCCACTGCCCATATTTCTTTCGGCACTTAAGCAAAAAAGTGGAAACAAATCGTGGTTGATCATTGCTTTTTTTAAGCCTGCTTTCATTTCATCCTCGTTTAGCTCACCCTGGTCGAAATATTTTTCCATCAGGCTTTCATCGTTGCTGGCAATAGCTTCTACTAATTCCTTGTGCAAGGTTTCGGCTCTTTCTTTTTCATCATCGGGTATGGCAACTTTTTCTGGCTTGCCGCCGGTGTCTTTAAATTTATACATGATCATCCGTAGCACATCAATTATTTCATGAAAACCCGCACCCTGTTGCCGGGGATATTGCACCACCGTTACGTTATTTCCAAAATGATCCTTAGCCTGCCGCACTGCCTTATCAAAATCGGCCTGGTCGTCATCTAATTTGTTTACGGCTATAATCATTGGGGTTTTGAACTTCTCGGTGTACTCCCAAATAATATCGGTACCTACTTCAACACCCATGGCGGCATTTACAAGCATCACTCCTGTATCGGCCACTCTGAGGGCCGATAATACTTCGCCAACAAAATCATCGTAGCCGGGGGTATCTAAAATATTAATCTTGTAGCCTCGCCATTTTGTATGCATCAGTTTTGAAAAAATCGAATTACCTCTTTCCTGTTCCAGGGCATGATAATCTCCAACAGTATTGTTTTCATAAATGGTTCCGCGGCGGCTTATTAGTCCTGCTTCGTAAAGCATGCACTCCGCTAATGTTGTTTTGCCCGAGCCGGCATGGCCAAGCAAAACAATATTTTTTACGTGTGAAGTATCAAAGTCTGCCATAAAATTATTTTTTTGGTGAGGCAATAGTATTTCCGCTGCATAAAATTTATGCAATAAGAAACCTGTTTTTTATAATTAAGTTCAAGAGGTTTTGTTCACAAATGCGTTGAATTCACTACGCAGTTCCTGCAACGTGTTTTCAAGACTTAAAAACTCGTTTAGAAGCGTTTCGTGAATTACATAGCTGGTTTCAGAAATGTTGTCTTTTTCAAATTGAATCGTTCGGTCGTGTGCCTTGATGGATTGTTTGAGGTCGTGGATGTTGATGAGTTGAATGTGAAACTGATTGTCGAAGTGTTCTACGTCCAGGAGAAGATTTTTGGGGAGATCTTTTTTGCATGTTTGCTGAAGCACTTTTTTGCAGTCTTGAAATTGTTCGCGGTAATTGCGTAAAATTTGCCGCCATTCCGTGCACTCAGCTGAGAGCTGTGAGATGTCTGTTTGAACCATGGGATGAAGTTTTAAAGATGATAAAATAGTTTGCTTCCTCTTCAATTGCCCGGGTGTTGGATGGTATAATAAATTTACTTTGCTTTCAATCAAAAAGAAAGATTTTTTTCTGGCCGAATTACCGTAAATTATTTTTCTCCGGCATTTTTTTGGCATGTGACAAACCAAAAAACGCCAGGCCAATTTTCATCTTATTCCCAGGTGTCTTCTCTTATATTTGCCGCCTTGATCAGTCAAAATACTATACAGCAAATTTTATCACGCATTGAAGTGCTCGACGTGGTGGGCAGTTTTGTAAAACTAAAACGCCGCGGCGCCAACTACCTTGGGCTATGTCCATTTCATAATGAGCGAACGCCTTCATTCACTGTGTCGCCAGCGAAAGAAATTTTTAAATGTTTTGGTTGTGGCCGTAGTGGCAACTCTATTTCATTTTTAATGGAGCATGAAAAATTTACCTACCCCGATGCATTACGTTGGTTGGCCAACAGGTACAATATTGAAATTGAAGAATCAGCAGTTTCGCCCGAAAAAAAGTTAGAACTGCAAACGTCCGAAAGCCTCTACATCATCAATGCCTTTGCGCAAAACTATTTTGCACAACAATTATTTGAAACCGAAGCGGGAAAAAACATTGGCTTAAGTTATTTGGAAGAACGTGGTTTTGATGAAAAAATCATCAGGCATTTTGGTATAGGATATGCGCCGGATGTAAAAGATGCTTTGGTAAAAGAAGCCACGGCTAAACAATACAACATAGAAATTTTACAGAAGGCTGGCCTTGCAGTAGAACGGAACGGTTTGTGGACTGATAATTATCGCGACAGAATTATTTTTCCCATCCACAATAACTCTGGAAAAATAATTGGCTTTGGTGCAAGATTGATAAAGGCAAATGACAAAGCGCCGAAATATATCAATACCCCGGAGAACGAACTCTATGTAAAAAGCAAAATTTTATACGGCACTTACTTTGCGCGGCATGCGATAGATAAAGCCAATGAATGTTTGTTGGTTGAGGGTTATACTGATGTAGTTTCTTTACACCAGGCCGGTATTGAAAATGTTGTGGCCAGCGGGGGAACTTCGCTTACGCAGGATCAGTTGCGGCTGATAAAAAAATACACAAAAAACCTCACCATTATTTATGATGGTGATGCGGCCGGTGTAAAAGCGGCTATGCGTGGGTTAGATATGGCCCTGGAAGAAAGCCTGAATGTGAAACTCGTTTTAATACCTGATAAGGAAGACCCCGACAGTTACGTAAAAAAAATTGGGGCAAGTGCTTTTAAAAACTTCATTCAACAAAACAAAAAAGATTTCATTCTCTTCCAAATCGAGGTTTCATTAAAAGATGCTGGTGGTGATGCAAGTAAAAAATCGGAAGTGGTTAACCAGATTGCCGAAACGCTTTCTAAAATTGACAAGACCGAAGATTTTACAAGGCAACAGGATTACATCAGGCAAAGTGCCCAGCTTTTAAATATTGACGAAGGTGGATTTACGAACCTCGTAAATAAATTTATTCGCAACCGCATATCGCTACAGGAAAAAAAATTGTCTCCCGATAGCTATCGGGACGATGAAGCGAGGCAGCACGAAGAAAATGCGAAAACAGCTACTGAAACTGAATTCAGCGACCACTCTTTCAACCTGCTTTTTAAAGACGAGTTGCAGGAGCGGGAAATTGTAAGAGTGTTGCTTGAACACGGCGCAAAAATTTGGGAGGCCGACCAAATGGTTGCCGAATTTATTCTTTCCGAAATGCCGGAAGATGATTTATTTGATAACCAGCTTGTGCTGCAGTTTATAATTGAATGCAGGCAAATGCTTCACGACCATAAAAAGCCCGAGAAAAATTTATTTGTTTACCATCCCAACCAGGAACTCAGCACCCTTGCCGTATCGCTGCTAAATTTTCCACACGAGGAGAGCGTTTTTTGGAAAAAAGAATTAAGTCAGTCAACCGGTTATCAAAAACAATTGTTTGAGCAGGATTACAAAAGTTTTATCAATGCACTACGCCCCGGTAACGAAGAAGAGTTGATGGGCTACTTAAACATGCAACGCGATAATACAAAGGAACAAGTGGAAAGTGCAATTGGTTATCTAAAACTCCGGAAAATTAAACGCATGCTTTTAGAAAATCAGGCTGATATGGAAAGGGCTTCGCCCGATAATCAGTCAACACTTTTTTTAACTCATGTACATTTAAAAGGTTTGGAAATGCAATTGACAAAAAAAATAGGCACTGTAGTTATTAAATAAAACCGAAGCCGTATTGCCTAACCCTTTGCGTGTTGGCCACAATCACAATTATTGGCAACATTTTTCCGCAATTTTTTTCTTCAATTAGCAAATCGGCCCTTAATTGCGCTGGCATTGATTTTTTATAACTCTTGTTGTCCAATTCTAAAAAGTATTTTATGAAAGGAATTTATGCATTAGAAGGCGGGGTTGCCGGGGCAGCCGCTGTAACATTAATACACGAGGCAGTAAAAAGAATTGTGCCCAATGCACCCCGGTTAGATTTGCTGGGGATGAACGCACTTAGGAAAGGTATGAAAGCAGTTGGTGCCGATACCCCTTCTGAACGAAAATTGTATACGCTCTCTCTCACCGGCGATTTATTAAGCAACGCCATATTTTACAGTTTTGCAGGCATTGGCAAAAAAGAAAATGCTTTGCTGAAAGGCGCGGTGCTTGGCTTAGCCGCGGGTGTTGGTGCCGTGTTGCTGCCACAACCTTTAGGGTTACAGTCAAAATACAGTGGAAGAACAGTGGAAATGAAGTTGATGACCATTGGGCTTTATGTAGCCGGCGGATTGATTGCTGCGGGGGTAATGAAACTCTTAGACAAGAAAAAGAAAAAAAGAACCGAGTTGTGGGAGCAAAGGTTAATGACTTCCTCCATGGCTTGAGTCCAAGTGACGCTGGAATTCCGGTATACGAGTTTGAGTAAACTACCTTGCATTAAAAGAGTGCTGCCTCTATCCGGCTTTCAATTTCACAGGACCATGTTTTGCTGCGATATTTAAAATGCAGTTCTAAAAAATAGAATCATTTTTGTTGAATTCTACGGCCGGTCTTTTGAAGAGCGGCTTCGTTTTTTAAAAAGAGTAATTATTTTGAAATTTGTAGCTATAGCCGATACACATGCAAAGCACCGGCTAATAAAGTTGCCAAAGGGCGACGCGGTTGTTCATGCCGGTGATGTGTCGTACCGTGGCGAAGTGCACGAGGTGGAAGATTTTCTCGACTGGTTTTCAAAACTCAATTTCGAACACAAAATATTTATTGCCGGCAACCACGACTTCTTTTTTGAAAAGGCAAAAGCAAAACAAATTGAAGCCATGATTCCGCCCGGTATTCACTACCTCAACGATTCGGGGGTGGAAATAGGAGGAATAAATCTCTGGGGTTCACCCATTACTCCTAAGTTTTTTAATTGGGCCTTTAATCGGGCAAGGGGAGAGGACATCCGTAAACATTGGAATTTAATTCCACCTTCTACTCAACTATTAATAACGCATGGGCCTCCGTTCGGAATTCTGGATCAGACCGCACGTGAGCAACACGTTGGTTGTAAAGATCTGTTGGTAAAAGTAAAAGACGTAAATCCCAAGGTGCATTTATTTGGACATATACACGAGGCAGCGGGCTATACCAACAAGGGAGCCACCCGTTTTGTTAATGCCAGCCAAATGAATGAAAACTACGAGTTGATAAATAAGCCCGTACTTTTTGAAATAAAATAATTTACCCCGGGAGCTACTACTCACCATTCTAAAAACAAGCGACTATGTTTCAGTAAAAAACCTAAGCCACGATTAGAATTTTTGGAAGTGGCTGAATAGCGACTTGTTTTTTAACATTTACTCAAATTTTCAAAAGACGTAAACCCTTACCTTAGTCCGCTATGACAGTAGAACAAATTGATGCCTGGCTGGCACGA
Organism: Chitinophagales bacterium; assembly: GCA_031425835.1. GTDB lineage: Bacteria > Bacteroidota > Bacteroidia > Chitinophagales > Chitinophagaceae > Flavisolibacter. The sequence continues at coordinate 5,027 of JANPKD010000042.1, read as the reverse complement.
GAAGCCATTCCACAAGGAAAGATCATTCGCTTCGAGTTAAAGAAACGAAATCCAGTTCGCGGAATTATTGTACAGGGTAGAGACTACAATGATCTAAAAGCGAAAAATTTTTGGCGTATCGTTACGCAAACTAACCTCGCTGCTTATCAAAAAACGAGCGATATCAACCTGGCCAAAATATTCGCAGGTTCCGATTTTGCGAAGCTTTCTTTCGTAAGTAACAAACCCGAAGAGTAAATCCTGGTTATGTTTTTTTATTGTTGGCGGTTGGTGCTTAACCGTTGTGGAAATTTTGTGCAATGTGCTCAATTATTTTTGTAGCATGTTCTCTTGAGTTTTCTATAAACAGCCGGTGCGTGTTCATACCGCCACAAATAACGCCTGCCAGGAAAATATTCTTTTCCGAAGTTTCATGGGTATCCTCGCTGTACTGAGGCTTTTTAATTTGATCCTCTGCCAGCACAATTCCACAGTTTCGTAAAAAAGATAAATTGGGCTGATAGCCAGTTAAGGCTAATACCCAGTCGTTTGCAATTGTCATCGTTCCGCCGGGGGTGTCTATATCCACTTCCAATTCTCTAATGGCTTTTACAGATGATTGGTAAAATGCTTTTATCGAGCCTTCCTTAATGCGATTTTCAATATCGGGCCGTACCCAATATTTTACGCGTTGTCCAATTTCATTGCCCCTCATCACCATTGTTACCTCGGCACCTTTCCGCCAGGTTTCCAGCGCCGCATCTACCGCTGAGTTTTGACTGCCCACAATAACCAGTTTTTGAAAAGCATAAAAATGAGGGTCGCGATAGTAGTGTGATACTTTGGGTAAATCTTCGCCGGGTACATTTAGCAAATAAGGAATGTCGTAGAAACCTGTGGCAATAACTATGTTGTTGGCGGTATACCTGGCTTTTGCGGTGGTTACTTCAAAGGTTGATTTTGATTTGTTTCCGACGTTTTCAATCCGTGCTGCATGAGTAACCTTTTCGAACAAATGAATGTTGATGGAATTGTCGGCAGCAACCCTCCGGTAGTATTCCAATGCCTCGGCCCTTGTTGGTTTTGCATTGTTTGAAACAAATGGTACCCCGCCAATTTCCAGCCTTTCAGAGGTGGAGAAAAAAGTCATGTTGACCGGGTAATGATAAATTGAATTAACCAATGGTCCCTTTTCTATCACCAGGTAATCAATTCCTTTTTTCTTGGCCTCCAATGCGCAGGCTATACCAATAGGGCCGCCACCGATAATGATGATTGTAAAATGTTGCTTGTTCAAAAAATAATTTTTTCTAAAATTAAGTTGAAGGAATGATGAACTATGGAATGTGTTTCCAAGGCAAAATGCATGCGGGTTATTGGTAGTGATGCCTGGTTCAGCCGTAGGGTTGAGGCTAACCTAAAAACAAACCTAGCTTCAACAAAACTTTTAAGCCCTGGTGCGTGAATCTCTGCCAATATACAACGCTATCTTTGCGCCCTAAAAATTGCTCATGAATAAAGAAGTTTACATCGTATCTGCCGTGCGTACACCCATTGGCAGTTTTGGTGGTTCGTTAAAAGATATACCGGCCACAAAGCTGGGCGCCCTTGCTATTAAAGCTGCAGTTGAGCGAGCCGGCATACAACCTGGAATGGTGGACGAAGTTTTAATGGGCTGCGTAATACAGGCAAACCTTGGCCAGGCACCTGCACGCCAGGCAGCAAAACATGCGGGCCTGCCCGATAATGTTGTTTGCACTACGGTAAATAAAGTTTGCGCAAGCGGAATGAAAGCAATTGCACAAGGTGCCCAAAGTATTTTGTTGGGCGATGCAGATATTGTAGTTGCAGGCGGCATGGAAAACATGAGTGCCGTGCCATTTTATGTTCAAAATTTAAGGTGGGGCAATAAGTACGGCAACACTTCCATGATTGACGGTCTGGCAAAAGATGGGCTGACCGACTGTTACTCCAACACTGCCATGGGCAATGCCGCCGATTTTTGCGCAACACAAAATGTGATTAGCCGCGGGGAACAGGATGCCTTTGCAATTGAAAGTTACCAACGAAGCCAGGCAGCCTGGAATGCTGGTAAATTCAATGATGAAATTGTATCTATTGAAATTCCTTCAAAAAAAGGAGAGCCCATTGTATTTGCAAAAGACGAAGAACCGTGGAATGTAAAGTTTGATAAAATTGCTTCGCTAAAACCGGCTTTTGGCACAGAAGGGACGGTAACTGCTGCCAATGCCAGTACCATGAATGATGGTGCGGCGGCGGTTGTATTAATGAGCAGCCACAGAGCAAAAGAGTTAGGAATAAAACCCTTGGCTATAATCAGAAGCTATGCCGACGCGGAGCAGGAGCCCATACAATTTACAACAACACCAAGTATTGCTGTACCACTTGCGGTAAAAAAGGCGGGCCTGCAAATGAGTGAAATTGATTTTGTTGAACTGAATGAAGCCTTCAGTGTTGTTGGCATCGTCAATACAAAAAAAATGAACCTCGATCCCGCAAAAGTAAATGTACACGGTGGTGCGGTTTCAATTGGCCACCCCCTCGGCTGCAGCGGTGCCAGGATTATTGTGACGCTAATTAATGTGCTAAAACAAAATAGTGGAAAGTTTGGTGCAGCCGGAATTTGTAATGGTGGTGGTGGAGCAAGTGCCATGGTGATAGAGTTGGTTTAATTTTTCGCTCATCGATTGAAATTTATATACGCCGTTGTATTTTTTACACCGGGCAGCTTCATTAGATTCAACAGGCCAACGGAAAGTCCATTACCTCCGTATGCTTACGAACCATTGAGTAGTCATCCACCAACCTTTTTTTATCGGCGATATTTAATTCTTAAAACCAGCATCGTAATATTTACCAGCATCGAAAAAACGTTGGTAGCAATAATCGGCAGATCCTTTTTCTGAATGCCATAATAAATCCACAAGGCAATGCCAGTGAGTAACACAAGGAGCATTTTGAGCGATACCTCATCAGCTTTTTTTTCTTTAAGCGTTTTAATAATCTGGGGTAGCATGGAGCTTGCTGTAAGTATGCCGGCGGCCAATCCTATAACCTGGGTAGTATCCATAACCGACAATAGCAAAATTGCGGCCACACAACTTTGTCAATAAATAAAGCCATGCTGTTTCAATCTATTAAAAAAACATTAGCCCTCATACTCACGGTTTGTATGGCCATGGCATGCAAACAGGGCTGGACGGACAAAAACAAACAAGAATTTTTAGGCGGTTGTATTAGTGGTGCAGAAAAAAATATGGATGCTGCAAAAGCAAAACCATACTGCATTTGCATGTTGCAAAAATTACAGACCAGGTATTCATCGCCCGTTAGCTTACAGTTTTTAAAAAATGATACAGCGCTTTACAACATGGGTAAAGCCTGCCTAAAGTAAATTTCATTTCTGCAATCAACCATTTTAGGTTTTATGCACCTGCTCCGCTAAATTTGCCCACCTAAAATCCCCAACTTGCGGGAAGAGCTAAATTCAGATAAATACCATGAGACAAATTCCCATTAGAGAAGCCATACGTGAAGCAATGAACGAAGAAATGCGCCGCGATGACCGTGTTTTTTTAATGGGCGAAGAAGTAGCTGAATACAATGGTGCCTATAAAGTAAGCCAGGGAATGCTGGCCGAGTTTGGCCCGCGCAGGGTGATTGATACGCCCATTTCTGAGCTTGGGTTTACAGCAGTAGCAGTTGGCGCAGCACAAAATGGTTTGCGCCCAGTTGTAGAATTTATGACCTGGAATTTTGCCGTGCTGGCTTTAGATCAAATTCTCAACACCGCCTCTAAGATGCTGGCAATGAGTGGTGGGCAAATTACTTGTCCTATAGTTTTGCGCGGACCAAATGGTTCTGCCGGTCAGTTGGGTGCACAGCACTCCACCTCTTTCGAATCATTATTTGCCAACATACCCGGCCTTAAAGTAGTTTCTGTAAGTAATGGTTACGATGCAAAAGGTTTATTAAAGCAAGCCATTCGCTACGAAGAAGACCCGGTGATTTTTATGGAAAGTGAAGTAATGTATGGCGACAAAGGGGATGTGCCTGCGGAAGAATATTACATACCATTAGGCAAGGCCGATATAAAAAAATCGGGTACCGATGTTACCATTGTCTCGTTCAACAAAATGATGAAGGTTGCCTTAGGTGCAGCAGCGGAACTGGAGAAAGAAGGTATCAGTGCCGAGGTAATTGATTTAAGAACCATTCGCCCATTGGATTGGATGACGATTTTAGAAAGCGTAAAAAAGACAAACCGCCTGGTGATTGTAGAAGAGCAATGGCCGTTTGCATCCATATCATCTGAAATAACTTACCGCATACAAAAAGAGGGCTTCGATTATTTAGATGCACCTATCCGCCGCATTACCGCGGCCGATGCTCCATTACATTATGCCCCAAATTTGGTAGCAGCGGCACTGCCGGATGTGCCCCGTACAGTGAAGCTTGTTAAAGAAGTAATGTACCAGAAAAAATAACTGTTCAACAGTTGAGGCAACTTTTGTTGACAGCTGAAGGATTAGTGCCGCACTGTTCTTAACTGTTGCAACACACTCATTCTCACTGACTCACCCCAAGAAAATTTTTTTTAAAATAAGTTTTGAAATCCGAAATTTAACCTACATCTTTGACTCGGTTTTTCATAGGATATTGGATTTTACACGAGGCTGGATTTCTATCCGGCCTTTTTTTTTGCTCTACCTCGCCTGCCGGTAAACCATCTTTCGGCGCAACATCCGACGTACAAAAAATTCCATCAAATCAAAGTGCCACTATTCCAGCACCGGCAATCTTAAGGCCCCAATCTTTCCTACTACCCGTTTCTATCCTTTTCGTTTACTTTGCCCACTCAACAAAAGGCTATGGCTACAATACTGATAATAGACGATGAAAAGGCAATTAGAAAAACCCTGACAGAAATACTCACGTTTGAAGGGTATAAAATTGAAGAAGCATTTGATGGAGAAGAGGGCTTAAAAAAATTTAAATAAAAAACTTTTGATGTTGTACTCTGCGAT